>CAWEDY010000022.1:260000-419275 GCA_963807935.1 uncultured Planctomycetota bacterium | reverse complement strand
GCAACCGTATCCCACAACCCGCCAATTACTTCGCGCGATGTCTCGCCGTATGAGATGTTACAGGCGGCGTCACTATGCCAGCCGTGGCCTACCGGTAATCCCTATTCACGGCATCATCCCGCTTCTGAACAAATGCACCTGTAAAAAACAGGTGTGCGGCCATAAGGCCGGCAAGCATCCGCGAACTACGAACGGTTGCTATGGCGGGACGATCGAACATAAAAGGATCAAGGGATGGAACAGTGACCACTGGAAGGCGGGGCGCGAACATCGCCATCGTCGGTGGTAAGCTGTTGATCGTTGACGTTGATCTTCACGCCGACGGCGCCGACGAATCATTCGCCAAAGCAGAGGCAGAATTAGGAACTCTGCCGCGCGATTGGATGGTTAGCACGGGTGGCGGCGGCATGCACTTGTACTTCACTCTGCCCGAGGGCGTGAAGATCGGATGCCAAAATGGCTGGCCCGGCGTCGATATTAAATCATCCGGCGGATACGGAGTTCCCCGCCGAGTCTTCATCAATCTGGTCGCGATATGCTTGGGTCAGTCAGGTTGATGACTATCCTCCGCTATTCCCGAGCAATGGTTGAATGAGCTCGTCAAAATTGAGCCGTCAAACCGGGCCAAAGGTACGTCGTCAACGCGCAAGTGTGGTAAGCGTGCCAAGCCAGCAAGCCATCGCAGGTTGATCTTGCCGAAACGTATCGAGAGTTAACTGTGAATCGTAGAGCAGAGAACCCAAGCACAGATAAGTCAGATAAACCAGATACTAGTCAGATATTATCTGACTTATCTGTGCAGTCAGAGACGCACGCGAAGATCATCGAAGCAATCAACCTGACAGTTCCCCGCAGGGAAGGAATCAGAAACAGGCGTCTCATGGAATTGGGGCGATGGTTTCTGGGCATTCCTGACCTGAAAGAGAAGGACGCGGAATGGTTCCGCCCGATTATCAAAGCGTGGCTTGACCAGGCAATCCAGGTTTATCGGCCACCGTGAATTCGATGGGACGTGGGACGAGTGGTTATATATCTGGTCGGTCTTTATTACCGAGTCTATCGAAAGTCACCCCATTATAAGGCGAGTGAACTAATGAGAAAACGACCGTTACCAGCCATCCCGCCCACCGGTTACAAATCGAGTAATGCGCGGCGCTTAGTGCTCTTTGCAAGTGCATGGGGGAGGTCGCAGCCGACGCCGACGGCGTATTTTTTTTGAGTTGCCGCGATGCTGCTCGCGTGATCGGGTTGGACCCAGAAAAGCACTGTCGTTTCGTGGCTGCCATTTTTCGCCAGATGCTTGCCGACGGCATCCTTGAAAAGGCAAGTGAGCACGTGAAGGGCAGCATGAGAGGCAAAGTACCGCTACATCGGTTACACACCCACACCCACACCCACACCCACACCCACACCCATGTCACACCCACTGCCAACGCCGCCGCCGACACGGCCGCATCGGCCGCGTGAGATACATTTTTTACTCGTACAGCGTGCCGGCTCGCGCCCGATTAGTGACAAGTCGGTGGGATGCAGAGTCGAGCACTTGACCACGGGCCGGCGCGCTTTAATTCAAATTCAATTCAAATTCAATAAGGGGAATCAATAATGAACAGCATCGACGACGAATACGATCTGCTAGTACAAGCCGAGACCGCAGCCGGCGCCTACAGCGCGCGGCCCGAGTTCGCTGAGCCCGAACCCACTGGCTACATCGGGCCTGTTGTGTCGCCCAGCACGATCATCAAACGGCTAAACGCTGCGCACGATTGGCTCTCGTTACCGCCCACGGTCGGCATGGCCGGCCAAAAAAAACATTACGCGGGCACCGACGACGTGATCGTCGCCGAGATTGTCGTCGGATGCGTTGGTCTGCTGGGGCAGTCGCCGCGCAGTTACGCGGGCTGGGTCGCGCAGCACGGCACAGCGGTACGCGCTCTCGACCGGCGGCGGTCCGTCGGCTGGTTGCGCTCACCATGAGCGACGTTGAGTATCGCGCTGGAGCCGCTCATGGTCTCGTGCCACTTTGACCAGTTCATGGTGGGCCCGTTGGCCCGCGAGACCCGCGAGCGACGCGCGGGAATGTGCCGAGTGCGGTAAGTCATTCCAGCCGGCGAAGCGCGAGCGGTATTGTTCCGAATCGTGTCAAAAACGAGCAGCCGCAAAACGGCGGAAAACGAGGCGCAGCGCGCCGCATAATGGCAAAAGGGTATCAAAGGTCGACCTGGCCCAAAATCGGAGCAAAATGTGCGTATTTCACGGGAAATTCGATAGGGTTTTGGCGCTAAACGTAACGCCTTAGCCCGCCAACTTACACCCCCGCCCCAGAGAGGCCCTGTTTTGGAAGGACAAAATCGTAGGACTTCGCCCGCGAAAATCGAGCCCCGTATCTTGAACATGGCAACAACTGCCACTACACATCTTGAACCTATCGACGGAAATTGTATTTACCCCCTCTCAACTTTCATGCGACGCACCGGCCTACAGAAGTCCGCTATCCGCATGATGCGTCGGCAAGGTCTGGTTGTCCGCGCATTGGCCGACGATCGTACATTCGGGGACGTGATTTTCTCGCGTGGTACGACGAACACGCTGAGAAAGTTGCTTGACCAAAACGCTGTCTGCGGACAAGATACACCTGTCAAATTCTGTTTTTTGTTTTCTGAACCATGCGTGCCGTCTGGTGTGCAATTACCGTAAGGCTTGCGGGTAGCAACAAACACCACCTGACTAACGCCAGTACGGCCGCACCTTTGGAGTGAACCATGGCCGACGATATCACAGTTCACGTGGTCAAGTATCCCGATCGACCAAACCTAATGATGCGCTACCGTGACCCGTACACCGGGCGGCACGTCGCCAAGTCAACTGGCACCCGTGACCAAAAGGCAGCCATCAAGATAGCCGCCAAGTGGGAGGACGATTTACAGAACGGCCGTTACAAGTCGCCAAGCCGAGTGACGTGGGAAGAGTTCCGCAGCAAGTACGAAGTGAAGTAGCGAGTAACTTGGCACCAAAAACGCTGGTTCGCATCGACACGGTATTCGATGGCATCGAGGAACATATCAACCCGCAACGGGTGCGAGACATCACGCCGGACCGGCTAAGCCACTACGTCAAAAAACTCCGCAAGCGGGAGTTGGCGGAATCCACCATCGCAAGCTACTTAGGGCACTTGCGGGCGGCATTGTCCTACGCCGTCGAGTGGGGCTATCTGGCATCAATACCGAAGCTGCCCCGTCAGCAACGGGTTAGGCGTGCAACCACGATGAAAGGTAGGCCAATCACAACGGAAGAATACGAGCGCATGCTCGACAACGTGGAAGCCATAGTAGGCACTGAGGCGGCGCCGTCATGGAAGCGACTACTAACCGGGTTGTGGCATTCCGGCTTGCGTCTGGGCGAAGCCATTGCGTTGTATTGGAACCGTGACGACTGCGTTGACGGCAAGTGCCTGGAAGTGGACCTGACGGGCAAGCGGCCGATGCTGGTTATCCCGGCGGCGCTAGATAAAGGCAACCGGGACCGAGTGCTCCCCATCGCCCCTGAGTTCGCGGAGTTCTTACTTGCAACGCGAGAAGCCGAACGGACTGGACCAGTGTTTCCATTGCACCGGCGCCGGAAGCGATACGCCGGCGAGATACGACTACTTCACGTCTCAAAAACAATCTGCACGATCGGCCGCGAGGCAGGCGTCAAGGTTAACGCCGACACTGGTAAGACGGCATCGGCTCACGATCTACGCCGATCGTTCGGACAGCGCTGGGCGGCACGAGTTATGCCGCAGATTCTCATGCAACTAATGCGGCATGAGGACATATCGACCACGATGAAGTTCTACGTAGGGAGGGAGGCGGAAGCGACGGCGGACGTGCTTTATGCAGCGGTGGCGAACCTCGACCGCCAGGACCAAAAACGAGGTAACATTCGAGGTAACAGTGGCCGAAAACCAAAAGCGACGATTGCAAAAAACCCTTAATTTTCAAGCTGGGGAACTAGGATTTGAACCTAGACTGACGGAGTCAGAGTCCGTAGTGCTACCGTTACACCATTCCCCAAAAAACGCCGGGCAACGATCCGTCAGAACGCGGCCCCTGAGGCTGGAAAATCCAGATTGGCGACAACGAAATTCGCCGCCGCGCCGATGCGCTTACGGTACGCGGCCAGTTTCCATAGGTCAATACCGGCCATCGTAATAGGTCGTGCGGCCGTTTGACAAAAAGAGTCCAGTCTTCTCGCCCCACGAGATGGTTCCCGCTCCCCGGGCGAACCGGCGACGCCGCCAGCCGCTCCATAGTGTGCGAAGTGCGCGAATAGTTGACGTTTGACCTACGCCAGCCCTAAAATAGCGGTTTGCTATTCCCCCTCGTTCCGCACGGATTCGATCGAATCGCGCCGATCTCTTGTTCTGGCGAGTGAAGTATACGTTGCGCCAGCTCAGACATCGTTGCCCGTTCGATCGGGCGGTCAATTCGCATGGCATTTCTGGAGATTGTCAAAGGGTCGATGCCGGGCTCGAAATTCGAGCTCGATGGCGATCGCGCGATCATCGGCCGCAGCGCCGACTGCGAGGTGCCGATCGACGTGCCCGCCGTGAGCCGCCGTCACGCGGCCATTCTTCGCGAGCGCGGAAACTACTTCGTGGAAGACCTGCAAAGCCGCAACGGCACGTTTCTTAACGATAAGCGCGTCACCGAACGCGCGCCGCTCGACGAAGGCGATCAGCTCGTCATTTGCGATCAGGAATTTCGCTTCCACACCGGACACGGGACGGGAATCCTCAATCCCATGCGCAATCTGGAAGAATCGAGCATCGCCGAACTGGTTGACGATACGAAGGAACCCGGCCGGGCCAGCGTGATGGCCACGCTCGATGTAAGCGGCGGCTCGGCGAGTTGGGGCCTTTCCGCTAACCCGGAAGTGAAGCTCGCCGCGATGATCGAAATCACCAATAGCCTCGCGCAAACGCTGTCCGTCGAAGACATTCTGCCGAAATTGCTCGATTGCTTGTTTAAGATTTTCGTACAGGCCGACCGCGGCTTCGTCGTGATGCGGCCCAGGCCCGATGGGCCGCTCGTGCCGGTCGCCGTAAAAACGCGCCGCCCCGGCGACGAGGAGCGAATGCGGATCAGCCGTACCATCGTCGAGGAAGCAATGAAGTCGCGCAAGGCGATTCTCTCGGCCGACGCGGCGAGCGACGAACGGTTCGATATGGCGCAAAGCATTGCCGATTTTTCCATTCGCTCAATGATTTGTGCACCGATGATGGGCGTCGACGGCCAGCCCATGGGCCTAATCCAAATCGACACTCTCAACCAGCGGGCCCGTTTCACCGACCAGGACTTAGAAGTGCTCGCAAGCGTAGCAAGCCAGGCGGCGGTTTCGATCGACAACGCCAAGATGCACGAGCAGGTGCTCGCCCAGCGAGCAATACAGCGCGACCTGGAGCTCGCCCGCCGGATGCAGCGGACCCTCTTGCCCTCCAAGCCGCCACAAGTGGACGGATATTATTTCTTCGATTACTACCAGGCCGCCCGGCAAGTTGGCGGCGATTATTACGATTACGTGCCACTGCCCGGTGGCCGATATGCCGTGATCGTCGGCGACGTGGCGGGTAAAGGTGTGCCGGCCGCGCTGCTGATGGCGCGGCTTTCGGCCGACGTACGTTTTTCCCTGGCCAGCGAAGAAGATCCAGCCAAAGCCGTTCAGCAAATCAATGCGGGCTTCGCCGACCGCGATTGGCAGGACCGGTTCGTCACGATGATCGCCGCCGTGCTCAATCCGCGCACCGGCGATTTAACGATGGTCAACGCCGGACATATGGCCCCGCTGTTGCGCCGGCGCGACGGCAACGTCGCGGAAATCGGCGAAGACGCGGCCGGCCTGCCGCTCGGAGTCACCGCAAGTTACGAATACCAGTCTTATTCGCACCGCCTGGAGCCGGGAGACGTCGTCACCATCTTTACCGATGGCTTCAGCGAGGCGATGAATGGCCAGCGCGAGCTCTACGGTCTAGACCGGCTGAGAAACCAACTCAGCTCGCCGGTCCTGAACGTTCGCGACTTCGGTCAGCACATCCTGGATGATGTGCATCAATTCGTCAATGGCCACGACCAGAGCGACGACATGTGCCTGGTCTGCTTCGGCAGAGAAGAGTAGTCGTCAGGTGTGGACGTGTCAGGCTCCGACACCCGCCACCTTCTTCACGCCCAATTCACTTGCAGCAAGTTTTCAATCTGCTGCACGCCATCCAAACGTCGGATCGCCTCCTGCGCCATCTGCTTCTGAAAGAATGAATTCACATTGCCTTTGAGCACAACCCGGCCATCCTGGGCCTCGACCCGTACCTGGTGACTGGGCACGTGCGGGTTCGTGGTTAGGGCGTCGTAGATGCGGTCAAATAGCGGGCAGTTGAGAGTGGCGGTGCTCATGTCGGCGGGCTAGAGGCTAGAGCTTAGGCGGGAGAATTCAGAACGGGCGACCTGACTCTCAAAAGTAGCACCTACTATGCGAGATGACGACGAAAAGCCGGCAACTTTTTTTGGAGCTTGCTCGTCAACGAGTTGGCGGTCCTTTCGATATCGGCAGCCCGAGCCCACTGCTGGAACTTTCAGCCGCGGAGATTGACAGAGATCGCTAGGCCCGCCAACCCCGATCGGTAAGATGTCTTCCTCGCTGGCAGATAATTCGGCGTACTTATTCCGACTTTGCCGTTTTTAATGCCGAGCCTTAGGAATATTGCGAGCCGGGTCGTCCTTGACCCCGGCCCAGGGAAGCGGACCGCCCAGCTCGAATAATGGTCTACCCCTGCAGCCAGGTCGGCAACTTGCCCGCCGCCGGCAGACGCACGACGACGGCCGAAGTGATTGCCGGTAGCTGCCTCACCTCCGCCAAAGCGTCGGCCGATGGCTCGCTGTCCAGATTCAACACGCCAACGGCGTCGCCCCCGGGGCCGGCTCGACCGACCGCCATCTGGGCGATATTCACACCATGCCGGCCGAAAATCGTGCCCACTGCGCCGATAATTCCGGGCACGTCGTGATGGCGAAACACCAGGAGCAGGCCGTCCAAATATGCCTCCAGCCGGAAATCATCCAGCGCCACCAGCCGTGGCATGTGTTGGCCGAAGATTGTCCCCGCGGCCCGATGCTGCCCGTTATCGGATGTAATTTCCGCGGTCATCGACGAGCGGAATGAACCCATTTCCGTGCGCGACTCTTCAGTCAACTTGATTCCCCGCTGCCGCAACAGCAACTCGGCATTCACAAGGTTCACTTCCTGATCGAGCGCGCCTTGAAGCAACCCGGCGGCAAACACCGCCGTAAGCACCTTCGTTTCCTTTTCCGCGATCTCGCCTCGATATAACAATCGGCATCCTCTTACGCCGGCCGGTTCCAGACCGGCAAGCAACATACCTAATCGGTACGCCACGTCGAGATACCCGCGAAGCGATGCCAAAGTCTTCGAATCGAGCGATGCAACATTCACGGCATGGCGAATCGCCCCAGTCGTGAGATACGCGACGAGCAATTCAACCGCTTCAACCGCCACTTGCGTTTGCGCCTCCTCCGTGCTCGCGCCGAGGTGCGGCGTGCATACCACGCCCGGCAGGCCGAATAGCGGGCTGTCGGTACACGGCTCCGTCGCATAAACATCGAGCGCCACGCCCGCCAGACGACCGGCTTTAATCGCTTCGGCTAACGCTGCTTCATCATAAATGCCCCCGCGGGCCGCATTGATGAGCCGTACCCCCGGCTTCAATTTCGCAACCTGAGCCGCACCAATCAGACCGCGGGTTTCGTCCGTCAGTGGCGTGTGGACCGTCAAGTAATCGACTCGCGGCAACAGCGCGTCCACCGTCTCAACCGGTTCGATACCCAGTTCCTGGGCTCGTTCGCGCGACAGGAACGGATCGTAACCGAGCACTTTCATTTCGAGTGCCCGCGCCCGCTTGGCTACGGCCACGCCAATTCGCCCCAGCCCCACAATCCCCAGCGTCTTGCCTGCCACCTGCGTGCCCATATATTTGTTGCGCTCCCACTTGCCGGCCATCAAGCTCTGATATGCCGGAGCAATGTTGCGCGACAGGGCCAGCATCAGCGCGATGGTGTGTTCGGCCGTGCTGAGTGTATTGCCGCCCGGCGTGTTCATGACGACAATGCCGTGGCGCGTCGCCGCGTCTTTGTCGATGTTATCGGTGCCAACGCCGGCACGAACGATCGCTTTCAGTCGACGATTCCCTTCCAGCGCATCGGCCGTGATCTTCACCCCGCTCCGGCAAATAGCCCCATCGAATTGCTGCATGGCTTCGCGCAACGCATCGCCCTTCAGCCCCGTGCGAACTTCGTGCTCGATGCCAGGCGCAGCCGCCAGCAGCTCAAGGCCTTCCGGAGCAAGCGTATCGAGAACAATGACGCGTGACATGGGCGAAGAACCGGTTGATTAAAAGGGCCCTTTAGCGTCGGCCGCGAGACCGAATCTCGTAGGCCATCGTCTCGATTAAGAATTCGGCGTAGCCGCCGACGCTAGTAATTCGCTGCGCACAGCGAGCTCTCTATGTGGCATTTCTTTCGCGAAACTCCACCATGAAATCCCGCAACTTCTCCACCCCCGCTACCGGCATCGCATTGTATATCGACGCCCGAATGCCCCCGACCGAGCGATGGCCCTTCAAATCGGTCATCCCGCGCTCTTCGGCGCCCGCCACAAACTTCGCGGTCAGCTCCTCGCTCGGCAGCCGGAACGAAACATTCATCATCGAGCGGCAAGCTGGTTGCGCGTGACCCGTGTAAAAACCGTTGCTCCGGTCAATGACGTCGTAGAGCAGTTTCGCCTTCGCCCGATTCTGCGATTCCATCTTCGCCAGCCCGCCGATGTCGGTGATCAGCCACTTCGTCACCAGCATCAAAATGTAAATCGCAAACGTCGGCGCCGTATTCCACAGCGACCGGGCCTCGGCATGAATCTGAAAATTGAGATACCCGGGCAGCATTTCACTGCTGCGCTCCAACAGCTCCTTGCGAATGACGACAATCGTCAAGCCGGCTGGCCCCGCATTCTTCTGTGCGCACGCGTAATAAATCCCATACTTCCGCATATCCACCGGCCGGCTCAAGAAATCGCTCGAAGCATCGCATACGAGGGGAACGTCACCCGCTCGCGGCTCTTCGGCAAACTGCACGCCCTGGATCGTTTCGTTCGAGGCGTAGTACAAATACGCCGCCTTGTCGTCCAAATGCATATCGCTTATCGCTGGCAACCGGTCGTAATTGGTCGCTTTGCCGTCCCAAACGATGTGCGTCTCGCCGAACTTCACCGCTTCTTGCGCCGCATATTTACTCCATGACCCGGTAATGAGATAGTCGCATAGCCGCCGGCCGCCTCCCATGAGATTCATCGGGATCATCGAGAACATCAGCCGCCACCGCCTTGCAACATCAACACGGCGTAGTCATCCGGAATCGCCAACAGTTGCCGCAAGTTCGTTTCGGCCTGCTGGATAATGTTCTCAAATGTGGAGCTGCGATGGCTGATCTCCAGGATCGACGCCCCAACGCCCGGCAAAGCCATCAGGTCTCGCTGCGCCTCGGCCAGCACCGGCTCCGGCAGCACCGCGGGCCCGGCTGAAAAATTGAATACTCGCTGTGTCATCGAAGTTCCATCATCCGGCCGCGAGCGGCCCGTTTTATCGTCATTTCCCGCACATTGTAACGAGATTGCCACCGGTTCGCGACTGCAAACGCAAAGTCCTTTTCAGCAAGACATAGCACGTTTCTTGTAGGTTCATAAGCCGTGAAACCCGCTACTTTCGCGGGCACTTCCGCGTGTCATTTCGCGACCTTTGCGTCGATGAATTCAAGTAGCGATTTATCCTTCGTAGCGCCCATTGGGTGGCCTTTCCACAGAATGCTTCCGTCGCCTCCAATAATGAACGCCGTCGGCACGCCGTTTATGCCAAACTCAGACGCGGCCGTCGAACCAAAACCATATCTGTCTTGGCACCTCTCCGACCAATAGTGCGGGAAGACATCCCACCCGCGATCTTTCGTGTGATGCGCAACGGTTTCGCGCAGTCTCATCCACACTTACAGGGACTACCGCGACTTTGGCATCCCATTCCTTCCGATGTTCGCCGTAATTCTTCACCAGTTCGTCCATCGCGGGCTGGCAGGGACCACACCATGTGGCCCAAAACTCCAACCATACGGGTTGACCTCGGAAACCGGCCAGCTGCATGTGCTTCCCTGTGATGACGTCGATCAAGTCGAGATTGGGTGCTCGATCACCAATGGCCAACGGCAGCCGAAAATGGAGCTCCTTCTCCATCTCGGCGTCCGAAAACCCAAAAGAACCGAGCATTTGCCCGACCGCTTGAACTGTATATCCGCCGAACCCGTGATCATCTATCTTTCCCTGAGCGATATTCTTAAGCGTGATAACACCACTTTCGGGTACCTCGCCATCAAACACTACGAGTCTTCCGTAGTGTCTATCAACGTATGCGACGATCACCTTCTTACCAGCCGCGCCCTCCTTATTGGGCTTCGTTACGTGGATGATCGCTGTCCGGTCGCCGTGCGTGACGTTCCTATCGAGGGGAGCAAACTTTATCTCGACTGTCTTCGCTTCGCCGGCGTCGAGACTTACCACACCCACATCATGGAACGGAGTAGGCTGCACGTCTTCTCTGCGTATCATCCCCGATGCCCGTTCGACGTCGGTCAATAGTTGATAGCGATACTCGCCGGGAACAAGACCGGAAAGCGACAATGACGCATCCTTCGCAGATTCGAATTTTTCACGACCGACTTCTAGATAAGCGTCTGAAGTGCCGGGCCGCTTCTTTAGCACACTTAACATCGCGTCCTTTGGCCGCTCTTCATCCGTCGCAGTGCTCGTGTCAAATCGTAAGCTAAGTTGGGCTGGCTTGGGCACCTTTACGTTCAGCTTGCCGTCCTTGGCATTCTGTACGGTGAACGGACCGGCCTGAAAATACGTCAAGAACCCTGGTCGGTGTATTCCGACATAGAAGGGCGGCGAATCGGTTGCCAATCGCACTGCGAACGCGTTCGCTCCCGCACGTTTTACAAGCATGTTGAACTCCGGCACCGCTAACCCCTGCTTTTCATACACTTTCCGATTGCTGGGTTGCTGCATCATACTGACTCGAAATTCGACATCGGCAAAGTAGACGCCCGGCAAATAGTCGTCGGGCCAGGAGGTCCCTGGTGGAAGCTGAAAACGCACTTCGATTGGCTTGCCGCGGTGCATTGTAATCCTCGCCGTTCCCGCAAGTAATTCGTCGCGTTTCTTGCCTTCAAATCGCACGATCTTGTTTGCATACCCGTCCGCTCGTATCAGCAAGTCAAGCACCCGCCCGCTCTTTGTAACAAGTACCGCGTTTTCGATTCCCTGCTCGCCCTTCTCCCACTGCGAACAACCTACGTCGGCTGTGTTAACCATTACCTCGAAGTTTGTGATCGGTTGCCCCTGGTCGTTCACGACCGCCACTTGAGATTGACTAACCGCAGACTGTCCTACTGCGCTTCCGACGAGCACGGTCACCGCTAGTACCAGCATTCGCAAAAGTTTCATCACTTACCCCCAATTTGAATACGTAACTGTCAATGATTCTAAATCTTTGGCGCCGAACTGGCGACCCGGCAAAGTGATGTAAAATCTGGCTTGGCTCTGCAAATTTATCGACCTTGGGCGGCTACCGTTTCGCATGCCTCATCATGGCGTTAGAATTCACCATATTCCCGTTTGTACTGCCTGGCAGGAAATAACCCCTATTTCTTACACCTGAAATGAGCACGCACCAACCGGTTAGCGATCCGTTTTCCGCCCGCGACACGTTCGAAACCGGCGCCGGCAAAGCCGGCATCTATCGCCTGTCCAAACTGCAGGACGCCGGCCTGGGCAACATCACCGCCCTGCCCTATTCGATCCGCGTGCTGCTCGAATCGCTGCTGCGAAATTGCGACGGCTACGTCGTCACCGAAGACGATGTGAAGGCACTCGCCGCCTGGAACGCTGCCGCGCCCGCTCAGGTCGAAATTCCCTTCAAGCCGGCCCGCGTCGTGCTGCAGGATTTCACCGGCGTGCCCTGCGTGGTCGATCTGGCCGCCATGCGCGCCGCCATGCAGCGCCTGGGCGGCGATCCCGAAGAAGATCAATCCGCTGGTCCCCGTCGACCTGGTGATCGACCACTCGGTGCAAGTCGACTACTTCAACTCGGCCGACGCGCTGGAACTGAACATCGACATGGAGTTCGCGCGCAACCGCGAGCGCTACGAGTTCCTGCGCTGGGGCCAGAAGGCGTTCGACAACTTCCGCGTCGTGCCGCCCGGCACCGGGCATCGTCCACCAGGTGAACCTCGAATACCTGGCCAAGGTCGTCTTCCTGGGCAAGGACGACGGCGGGACCGGTCGCCTTTCCCGATTCGCTGGTCGGCACCGACAGCCACACCACGATGATCAACGGCCTGGGCGTCGTCGGCTGGGGCGTCGGCGGCATCGAAGCCGAAGCCGTCATGCTCGGCCAGCCGATCTACATGCTGCTGCCCGAAGTCGTCGGCTTGGAGCTGACCGGCAAACTTGTCGCCCGGCGCCACGGCGACCGACCTGGTGCTCACCGTCACGGAGATGCTGCGCAAGGAAAAAGTGGTCGGCAAGTTCGTCGAGTTCTTCGGCGCCGGCGTTTCGACGATGGCCGTCGCCGACCGGGCCACGATCGGCAACATGTCGCCCGAGTACGGCGCCACGATGGGCTTCTTCCCGGTCGACGATCAAACGCTGCGCTACCTGCGCCAGACCGGCCGCACCGAAGCCGAGGTCGATCTGGTCGAGCGCTACACCAAGGAGCAGGGCCTGTTCCGCACCGATAGCGCACCCGTGCCGACGTTCACCAAAGTCGTTCGACTCGATCTTGCCACCGTCGAGCCGAGCCTGGCCGGCCCGAAGCGGCCGCAAGACCGCGTGCCGCTGCCAAGATGAAGCCCGCTTGGCAGCAGGCGCTCGACGACCGTTTACGACAAGCGACCGCCGCGAACAATGGCTCGCCGGAAGGCCGCTGGGAAGGCGAAGGCGGCCACAAGATCGACGCCAAAGCCGCCGCCCATCCGACGCCCGCGGCCGCCGCTCGATCCGGGTTTCAGCGGCGTGCCCGTCAACTGGAACGGCAAGCAGTTCGACTTGAAGCACGGCGACGTCGTCATCGCCGCCATCACCAGTTGCACGAACACGAGCAACCCCACCGTGATGGTCGCCGCCGGCCTGCTGGCCAAGAAGGCCGTCGAAAAAGGCCTCACCGTGCCGCCGCACGTGAAGACCAGCCTCGCCCCCGGCTCGCGCGTGGTCACCGACTACTTCGAAAAGCCGGCCTCGACAAGTACCTCGAACAACTCGGCTTCTACACCGTCGGCTACGGCTGCACGACCTGCATCGGCAACAGCGGCCCGCTGCCCGAGCCGATCTCCGAAGCCGTCAAGAAAAACGACCTGGTCGTCGCCGGCGTGCTCTCCGGCAACCGCAACTTCGAAGGCCGCATCAATCCCGATGTGAAAGCCAACTACCTGGCCAGCCCGCCGCTGGTCGTCGCCTATGCCCTGGCCGGCACCACCGACATCGACCTCGACAACGAACCGCTCGGCACCGGCAAAGACGGCTCGCCCGTGTACCTCCGCGACATCTGGCCCACGCACGCCGAAGTGCAAACGGTCGTCGACCAGTGCGTGCTGCCCGAGATGTTCGAAGAAGCAATACGGCGACGTCTGGAACAAGAACGCAAGTGGAACGCCATCGAGACGAGCGAAGGCGAACTGTACGACTGGAACGCCGACAGCACCTACATCCAGGAGCCGCCGTTCTTGGTCGACCTCGCGCCGCGAGCCGGGCCCGATCCAGCCGATCACGCGGCGCGCGCTGCCTGGCGCGTTTGGCGATTCGGTGACCACCGACCACATCTCGCCCGCCGGCTCGATCGCCAAGGACAGCCCCGCCGGCAAATACCTGATGTCGCTCGGCGTCGAGCCGCGCGACTTCAACAGCTACGGCGCCCGCCGCGGCAACGACCGCGTGATGACCCGCGGCACGTTCGCCAACATCCGCATCCGCAACCTGCTCGCCCCCGGCACCGAAGGCGGCGTCACCCGCCACCTGCCCGACGGCGAAGTCATGTCGATCTACGACGCCGCGATGAAATACAAAGCCGAAGGCATGCCGCTGGTCGTCCTGGCCGGCGCCGAATACGGCACCGGCTCCAGCCGCGACTGGGCCGCCAAGGGCCCGTTCCTGCTAGGCGTGCGGGCCGTCATCGCCGCCAGCTTCGAGCGCATCCACCGCAGCAACCTCGTGATGATGGGCGTTCTGCCGCTGGAGTTCGCCGCCGGCACCACGTGGCAATCGCTCGGCCTCACCGGCGAAGAAGTCTTCGACATCCCCACGCTCGACGACAACCTCAAGCCGCGCCAGAAACTGAAAGTCGTCGCCACGTCGCCGACGGCAAGCGCAAAGAATTCGAAGCCACCGTCCGCATCGACACGCCGGTCGAACTCGACTACTACCGCAACGGCGGCATTCTGCAGACGGTGCTGCGGAAGCTACTCAGGTCGTAATCGCGCATTTATCGCGACAATATAGGGACGATCGAATATGCCCAACTTTCCAGACGAACTACTATCGACAGTTCGTGCGCGAGTGCTCAATGGGATGGTATCTTACATGAAGGATGTGCCCAACTGTGGATACACGCAATGCACACGTTGACCGTTGCATGTCAATCATTGACGGCTACATGAAGTCGCTCCGTTCGGGTTCTAAAGTCTCCCAATTCGACATCCGCAGCGCAGTCGAACAGACGGTTTTCGATCTCAAGACTCTCAATTCGCAGTGCGATGATCGCCTAATCGAAACGGACCAGCGTGAGGATATTTGCCAACTGCTTCTCGTTTCCGCTCAAAATGCTGGGCTCGATACGCGAGACGACATCACCGAAGAGTGGCGTACGTGGTGAGATGTATCACTCCACGGCTCCACCGTCCCTCGCACCCGCGGCAACTCCGGCAGCAACAGCGCAAACGCCGCCGCCAGCAAGAACAAGAAGCTCGTGTAGTACAGCGCGCGCCGGTAGTCGCCCGCATCGCCGAACATGCCCAAGTACACCGTGCCGAACGCCGCCGCCAGTCGGCCGATGTTGTAGCAGAACCCGGCGCCGGTCGTTCGCAGCAGCGTCGGAAACAGCGGCGGCAAGTACATCGTGAACAGCGCGAACACTCCCTGACACAATCCGATCAGCGGCAGCCAGATCCACATGCTTTCGATGCTCGCGCGGCTCGCGATACGCGAAAAACATCGTCGCGAAATAAGCCAGGCACAACGCCACCACCGCCGGCCGATAACCAATCCGCCCCGCCAGCGCCGCCGCCACGAAATTGCCAATGATCGAAACTCCCACCAGAATCGTCAGGCCGATGATCGGCAGCCGGCTTCTGGTCCGCCTCCGACCAGCCGGCCACATCCGGCCAGATTCCGCATGTGCTGCGCGAACCAGAACATGAACGCCCAATGCCCGGTGAGCGACGTCGCGCACACCAAAATCGCCGGAATCGTGATCCGCAGCACGCGCCTCGAAACAAATCAGTGAACGGCGGGTGCCGGTGGCTCGCCATTTCCTGCGCCGCCTGCCACTCGTCCGGCTCCGGCACCGCGCGGCGAATCCACAGCACCAACAGCGCCGGCAACACGCCGACCAGAAACACCGTGCGATCCGGCAACTGCAGCAGCGGCAGCAGCAAATAGCCGGCCAGCATCGCCAGCAAGATGCCGAGATTCACGCCCGTTTGCAGCACCGCCGCCACCCAATGCCGCCACTGCGCCGGCCATGTCTCCGACAAGCATCGACGCCCCCACCGCCCACTCGCCGCCAATCCCGAGCGCCGCCAGAAAGCGGTAGATCAACAGCTGCCACCACGTTTGGGCGAAATACGACAGCCCGGTGAACATCGCGTACGTCAAGAATCGTAAGCATCAAGGCCCGGCTGCGGCCCAGCCGATCGCCCACGCGGCCAAATAATCCCGCCGCCCAGCGCCCAACCGATCAGAAACGCCGCTTGAATCCACGAGCTTTTGTCACGAACGGCATCCGCATGCTCGTCCATCGCCAGCAGCTGCGCGACAAACGGCGTCGCCACGATCGTGAACAAGATGCAGATCGAGCCCGTCGAAAAACCAACCCAGCCATGCGGCGATCCCCGATTTCCACTGCGTGCTCGAAATATCGCGCAGCCGCACGATCTCGTCGAAGTCTCAACGCGAGCGTCCGGCATATCACGCTATGTTATGCAGTCGGTAACGGAACCCGCAGACCCACATATTATCATTGACTAAAACGACCACGTCGTTTAGCGATCGGCCGCCAGGCCGAATCTTGTACCGCCACACTCAAGCTTCACCAGTCAATCCCGCACCGACGATAACCAACATCTCACCTTTGAATCGGAGCGAAACAATGAGTCGCCTCCACCTCGCCATCCCACTTATCACTTGTTATCTTGCTCTCAGTCGTCCGACTCCCGTCGCTCGCGCCGACGAATTCTTCCATCGCCAGCTGGAACCTCGAAAACCTGTTCGACACCGAGGACGACCCCAACGTCAAAGGCGACGAAGAATTCACGCCCGACTGCGCCAAGCATTGGACTCAAAGAGCGGCTCGACATCAAGCTCAAAAACCTTGCCAACATCATCAGCAAGATGAACGACGGCAAAGGCCCCGACGTGCTCGGCGTGTGCGAGGTCGAAAACCGCAAAGTCGTCGAAATGCTCGTCGAAAAGCTCAAACCGCTTGGGCCGCAAATACGAAATCGTCCACAAAGACTCGCCCAGCGAACGCGGCATCGATTGCGCCATCATTTACGACAGCGCCGTCTTCACGCTCGCCGATTCGAAGTTCCACCACGTCGATGCCGGCAACACCCGCGACATCGTCGAAGCCAAACTCAAGCGAAACGGCAACGATCTGTACGTTTTTATGGACCACTGGCCGTCGCGCTATCCACGAGGAATCGTTCCGCAACAAAGCGGCGACGTCGCCCGCAAGCGGATCGACGAACTCCTCGCCGCCGATCCCAAGGCCGACATCATCATGCTCGGCGACTTTAACGATGAATCGAGCGACGCAGCGATCCGCGACCACCTGCGGGCCGCAACAGCAACCGACAATCTGCCGCCCGACGCCATGCTCGACACGACCGCCCCGATCAAAGCCGCCGGACAAAGGCACGCTCGTCTACAAAAACAAATGGGAATTGCTCGACCACATCATCATTTCCCCCGGCCTGCTGGATCCCGCCGGCTTCCACTGGAAAAAAGGCAGCAGCCAGCGGTTCGAATTCCCCGAGCTGTTCTATCAGCCAAAATATCGCGACGCCATTAAATCCCCCGTCATCAGACTATACCGGAAACGTACTTTCACAAGAACGGCTACTCCGACCATCTTCCGGTAGGCTGCGTGATTGTGCAGTAGACGGAACAACCGGCGCCCCGTTTCGCGAAACTTTGCTGGCTGTGTAAACTAATTTAGCGTTCGCTGTGCACCGGATTTGCAGACATTGCGTTGGAACGAATGCCACTTCTCGGCCAATCGTTATCGTCTCAAGCACTGCGCCTGTGCTGGTGTGCCATGCCATTCAGATCGAATGCCCCGGTTGCAAGGCGACGCTGCAAGTGCCCGACGAGCTGGCCGGCAAACAGGGCAAATGCATTCACTGCGGCCACCGGCTGACGGTGCCGGGCAGAGCGAGCGTTCGGCGGCCTCTCGCCCTCGCTCTTCGAAGCTACGCCGGAAAACATGGTTCGCGAGCTGTATCGCCGCCAGCAAAGCGCGCTCCTATTGATTTTCCAGCCGCCGGCCGATGGCTCCTACGACCTCGCGAACGTGCCCGACGCCGATCTGAAGTGCATCGCCACCGAAGACATCAACCAGGCCCGTTTCGCGCAGGTGGTCGCGGGCTTTGCGAAGCGATTCGCACCGCGCAAGAAAGGCCCAGTCCCGCCGCCGGTCCCAGCGCCGCGATGAGCAGCTCTACGAGCTCAAGGGCGATCGACTTGGCATGGCGCTCGAAGAGTTCAAGGGAAAATACAATCGCAGCGGCGAAGGCGGCCAGCGGTTGCCGCTCTGCTCCGATACCGCCTGGGGCGCAAACAAGGCCTCGCTTCACACCGAACCCTGGCACCAACAGGCCGGCATCATTCACGCCCGCATCGATCTGCCGTCGGAAAACAATTCGCCCACCGTCGCCGGCGTTAAAACCGAACTGCTGCTGTACCAATTCGTCGATGGCAAACTCTTCCGCATCGCGGCGTTCTTGCCGACCGACCAGTTCCACGTCGTCAGCGAAGCCGCGATCAAAAAATACGGCCCCGTAACGCGCGAAAGTCTCAAGCCACGGCAACTCGTTTGGGAAAACCCGCTGGCCTCCGTCATCCTCACCCGCGGCTCGGTCCACCCGCGCGAGCCCTCCGTGCTGGAGCTAGTCCATAAACAGCTCGACGACCTTGCCGCCTCCCGGCCGCCCAGCGCCGCCGCGGACATCTGAATGTACGTTAGCTATTTGGGGCGCGACGCGAAGAGGCGGCCGTATGCACTCCGACCAATGGCGAGGCGCGCGATCGGTCTCGCCGATGGGCAGCGGGGCTTACCGCAGCGGAGTCCGGCGCAGCGCGGACAAAACCGAAGGGGCCCCGGCCAGGGATATGCCGGCCAAGACCAGACCCATCAGAACAAACGGCGGCCGTGCGGCACGTTCCAGCGAGTCAGCATACCAAAGAGAAATCGCGCCGGCCGCGAATGCCAACGGCAGCAACCAGGCGGCGGCACACGCCGTGTTTCGCGTGCGACGACTCATCCATGCATTGCCGAGCCCGCCAGCAAGCGATAGCAAAACGCCCAGGACAGGCATCCTGACGAGAGCTTCCGAAGCAGCTTCCAACGAATTCTTTATGAGAAAAGCATCGGGATCAGTCATGTTGCTGGCAAGAAAGGCCTCGTGCAGGTGACGTTCCGCGGACTTTTCCAAAAGCGAAATTCAACGGACAGGCAATGGCGAGCAAGATCAACACGCTGACGACTGCCGACCAGGCGCCGCCGACTGTCGCCAATGCGATCGACCGCGTGCGCTCCCAAGTAGTCGAGCCTGCGATGCTGAACAGCGCCAACGTCGTCAGCATCTGCCCAGCTCCCAGAACGAGTAGGCCAATGCGGCCGCTGAGCGGCACAAAGAATTCGACGACGTGATGGACGACGTGTACCGCCCCCAGCACAATGCCGACAAGCGTCCCAACCTGGATCGCCACGCCCATGTTGGCGTTACGCTGACAAGCAGCCCACATTCCCGCGGCGCCGCACAAAACGAGCAGTACGGCGTCGGCGACCACCAAATCGCCACCCGCGACTCGATGCTCTCGGGATGTCGGCCAGCGGCAACCGCCCAAAGGGAAAGCACAAACAGGACGCCGACGACGACCACGCCGCCGCCAATTGCGCGGCCTTGAATGCTTCGGCTTTCAGCGTTTGTGCGTTTCATGTTGCCGCCTCGCGAACATGCAGTTACCATCTGACAAGCAACCAAGATTATCGCATGGCCATATATTACGCTCAACCTACGCGGGCCGCTTAGAATCCCTGTCTCCGTAGCCCGGCGGCTCACTCATTGCTTGGTTCCTCATCCCTCAACCGCCTCCAAGCTATCTCCATACCTCTCCAGCACCTCCCGCGGCTCAAGGTTGAAAACCGCCCGTCCTTGCGTGGTCCACTCACGCCCTTTGTGCGTGAACACCGCTGTCGCCGCCCGTAGATTGCCGACCGCTTCCACATCCTCCATCCCGCCCCCTTCCACCGCTTCGAAACCGATCGTGACGCCCACGAGTCCGACAAAATCGCCGTTCGCTCGATCGCGGGCTAAGATCACACCGTCTTGAAACGAGCATTGTCTCCAAGCCAAACCGCGCGGTTTGCCGATCGCGGCCGCCGCTTGAAAAAACTGCGACTCCAGCGCACCACGGTTCTGCGCAAATTCACGTTGCACCTGGCGTATCCGCCGGGCAACTAGCTTCGGCCGCAGCGTGACCCAACCAAGCCACGCCGCAAGTACGATCGCAAGTACAAGCAACCAAAAAAGGTAGATCAACACATGCGCACTTTATAACCCGAGCGTCTCGTCTTCGCGCTGCGTTTCCAATCGGTGCGAACGACCGCTTGCGGTTTAGCGCAACGCCGCTGCCACTCTAGCACGAATCGAGCTAGGGTTGTACGGCGGATCAAAGAGTGGCCGCGCGGCGCCGGCGCTGCAATCTGCGTCGC
Organism: uncultured Planctomycetota bacterium; assembly: GCA_963807935.1. Taxonomy (GTDB): domain Bacteria; phylum Planctomycetota; class Planctomycetia; order Pirellulales; family Lacipirellulaceae; genus JABDGM01. The sequence continues at coordinate 398,919 of CAWEDY010000022.1, read as the reverse complement.
ATCGGGCACTAAAGGCGCGGCAGGCGGCGATTGCGCGGGCTGCGCCACAACCGGCACCTTGGCCGTCGGCACTGTTCCCTCTAACGTGCTGGGCGTATCGAGAGTCGTGTTGCATTCGCGGCAATACGCATGGGGGCACGAGCAACATGGCGCGCATGGCCATCGAACTTCGTTCGAACTACCCCAGCCGTCAAACCTAATCGGGCCAAGAATGAAGGGTGCATGATACCCGCCGCTGTAACCATGGCCGGTGCGCTGAGACAGCGTGCCCGGCATGTTCCAGTAGCCACCAGCCCGCACCGGCCCCGTGCCGGCCGCAAGCACAAGCATCGTGGCCATCGCCAAGCACGCCATTAACTTTTGCCGGCACATAGCGTGTTTCCCGTACCGCAATTGAAAAACAGAATCCTCTTCGTAAAGCATCGAACGGCACTCGAGCAAACAAGCAGTCAACAGCTAGCACACCGCGCCGCTTACCCAAACGCTACCACCCGCGCAGACACGTTGGATTGGGGCGGCAATCCCCGCGACTCAATCGTTATAATTGTGCCGCTCCAGATACTCCGTCATAAAATGCCGCGAAATCAGCCGGTCCACGTCGAAGACGTGGGCCAGCAGCGCCGCGCGAATCCACATGCCGTTACGGGCCTGGCGGAAATACATCGCCCGCGGATCGTTATCGATCTCCGGCGGAATCTCGCCGAAGTGCTGGTCCCGCGGGAACGGATGCAAAATCGGCGCATACTCCTTCATCCGGCCAACCAGCTCCGGCGTCAAACAATACCGCGAAAAGTCGATCGCCGCCATCGACGCCGCATCCGGCGGATCGTTGTGCTCCTTCTGGATCCGCGTCATGTACAGCGCATCGAGCTGCTCGATCACCGGCCGGCCGTCGAGTGTTTCCTCCAACGATTCGATTTCGTAGAACCGCACATTTCGATCGACGAGCCGCTCGCGCAAGTCCTCGCGCATCGCCAGCTTCGGATGGTCCGGCGCGATGAACACCAGCCGCACGTCCTCATACAGCGCCAGCAGCATCGCCAGCGACCGCACCGTTCGACCCCGGCCAATATCGCCGCAGAATCCGATACGTCTTGTGCGACAGGCCCTTCGTCAGCCCGTCGTAACCTTTGCGCTCGCGCAGCTCGTCGAACCGGTTCGCCGCCGGGCGAATCCTTCGGGCTGGCGAACTGGAACGACCGCTGCAGCGTGTAAATATCGAGCAGCGCCTGCGTCGGATGCTCGTCCGCTCCCGAACCGGCGTTCACAATCGGAACGCTGCGATTGCCGCTCGAGTCCAGATCGTTCATCAAATAAGCGCACGACTCGGCCAGCCGCGCGATCGGGCTCCGCATGATGATCACGTCGAAGTAGCTGCTGAACATGCGGATCGAATCGAACCGCGTTTCGCCCTTCGTTTCGCTGGAAGTGCTCGGATCGCGCACCTCGTTGCACGTAATGCCCAGGATCTGGCAGGCCGCCATGAACGACAGAAACGTTCGCGTCGAGGGCTGCGTGAAATACAGCATCGCCCGCCGATGCGGCAGCAAATTGATGAGAAAATCCTGCCCCGCGCGGCTCTTCGATAAGATGCGGATCATATCCGCGATGCCGCCCAGCTCTTCCAAAAACGGCACCGAAAACTGCCCCGAGAAAATCACGTGGCGAATCCGCCCGTTCCGCTCGAACTCGGGCGTCTTCATCCGCACCGGCCGCTGCAAACGCGACTCGTACAGCACGAGATCGCGCTCGTCCTGCGTTTTCGGCCGTTCCATCGTGGGTGCGCTCGACATATCTCACCGGCTGCCGTGCCGCAGTTCGTTCTCGCCGTCGTTATCGCACGACGCGCACGCGAGATCGTCAAGAGGCCGACAACTCGCAGCGTGCTATAGCCGATGAGTGTTCAGCCAGCGAAATGGACGTCGAGTTAGCGCGACGTCAATGCCGACCGTCGGACTCTCAGCCTGAGTAGCTGACAGCTTCGCCTCAATCCGCCACGCGCCACCGCACCTGAAACAACCGCATCATCGCCAGGATCAGCACCGCGTTGTACAGAATCGACCAGCCGATGAATCCAAAAAAGACGCGCAAATCCGAAGTCGCCGCCGGGGCGCTGCCGGCCGCACGCATTTCATCTGCTTCAATGTTCAGCGGCAACGCAAACGTCGCCGAAAACGGGCTCATGCACGCCCACTTTTTCCGCCGCGGCCGCTTGCGGCGTGCCCTTGAAAAACGTCTCGGCAAAAAACTTCACCGCCACCGGCGCCATGAACATCACCACGATGATGAGATACGTCGAAATCAGGCTCGTCGCGCTCTTTTGAAAAATCGTCGAGCAAAATAGCGCCGTGACCGCCGTGATCACGCACGTCAGCGCCGACGATCAGCACATAACCCAGCCATCGTCGGCAAGTTGTGCCAGAACGGCAATGCGGCATCACGCACGCCAACAACACCGGCCACAGCAGAAACGACGTCAGCACGCTCGAAACCCGCAGCCCCGAAAGCAGCTTTCCCCACAGCATTTGCCACGGCGTCACCAGCGTCACCAGCAGCAGATCGAGCGTCTGCCGCTCGCGCTCGCTCGTCACGCTGCCCGCCGAAAACACCGGCCCCACCAGCATGTTGAACAATATCACGTACGCGATGTACCACGCCGCATACGCCGGCGCGATGTACAAGCACCCCGCCATCACGAACAGCGCCAGCAGCATGCTGATCTGGATCACCAACCGCAGCATGAGCGTGCCCTGGCTGAAAATCTCGCTCCGCATCTCCTTGTCGTAAATCGGGTTGACGCCCTCTTCCATGAACGATGTCGCGCTTTGGCGGCGCGAAGAGCCTATCGGGAAACTCATCGCGCTTGATGTACAGCCCGACCGCCTCGCGGGCCTCGGTCTCCAGATCGACGACCTCCTTCCCTTCGCTCCCCAAATCCGGCGGATACAACAGCCGCCGACACGCGTTTTGCCACATCAGCGCCGATAGCGACACGCACGCCACCGGCACCACGGTAATCGCCACCAACAACCGCGCCTGGCCGTGCTGCTCCATCTGGTTCCACATCAACACGCAAACCACCGCCAGCGGCAATATCATCAGGTACGAAACCACCAGCGACGCGCTGGTGCGCTTGAAATAGCTGCTCGCCCACAGGCTGATCATGCCGAACAGCCCCACGGTAGAGATCATCCCCAAGTACGCGGCGAACACTTCGTACAGCGATACGCCGCCCAGCGGCAGGCACAGCATCACGATCGGCAGCGAGCAGATCATGAGAATGCCCAGATGGCACAGCGCCGCGAACAGTTTGCCGAGCACGATCGCCCCCGGCCGCAGCGGCGTCGCCAGCAGCATCTCGTAGCTCATCCGCTCCTTTTCGCCGGTGATCGCCCCGGCGGCAAAGCTCGGCGCCATCAGCGACGCCAACATGTACTGGCCAAAGAAAAACAAATTCACCAGCCGCTTCGCCGCCTCCGGCTGGCCATATCCAGCCGCTGCTCCTGCGGCCAGGCCAGATACACCACGCCGCCCAACAGCGCCACATAAATAAACAACAGCACAAACGCCCGCGACATCCGCAGGTTGGTCAATAGCTCGCGCTGGAGAACAGGGTTTTCGCGAACGTACATCGCAGTGAGTACTCAGAACTTAGGGACTCTAACAAAACCCTTCCAATCGGTTCCAGCAGATGAGCAGGCAGCCGATGGTGAGGAAAGCGGTATGAATATCGTCTCGTTTTTCGTAGCGCACGCGAAGGCGGCGGAATTTGAATAACCAACTGAAGACCCATTCGACAACGCAACGATGAACGCCCAAGCCACTTCCGTGTTCCGTGTTTCGCTTGGCGATAAACGGCTGGATGCCTCGCTGACGCAAAGGCACGCGGATTTTTTCTTCGGCGTCGTAAGCGCGATCGGCGAAGGCTGCGTCGGGACGTTTGCGGCGGCCACCGCCAGGACGCTTGATCGCTGGAATCGCGTCGATCAATGGGACCGCTGCTTGAGAATCGTGGACGTTCGCGCCGGTGTGCGTGATAGCCAATGGCGTTCCCTGGCCATCGCAGACAACATGCCGCTTCGAGCCATTTTTGCCGCGATCCGTGGGATTGGGACCGGTTTGCGCCCCCCAAAAAGCGCTCGCACCGAGCAGCTGTCGATCGCCACTTTCGACCAATCGATCTCGTTGGCCAAGCCTAATTCGTCGAGCAGCACGCGCCACACTTTTTCCCACACGCCGGCCGCATGCCAATCGCGCAAGCGCCGCCAACAGGTCATGCCCGAGCCGCAGCCCAGTTCTTGGGGAAGATACTCCCAAGGACAACCGGTGCGCAGCACAAACAAGATGCCCATGAGCGCTTGCCGATTGGAAACTCGGGGCCGCCCACCCTTGGGCTTCGGACGATCCGTTGGCAGCAATGGTTCGATTCGTTCCCACAAGTCTTCTGCAAGCAGCGGTTTGGCCATATGTGTTCCTCCTTGAACACCAAAAACCTAACCGCTCCGCCTGTTATGCTCCAATAGAGGTTTTGTTAGAGTCCCTTAGTACTTTCTTGGCCGCACCCGGCCCAACACGCGGCCCGGCAACCCCTGAATTCGCAGAAAACCCTTCCGCATCGGTCTGGTCGTAACTGCCGCCAGCTTCCATGCTCGCCGTCGCGGCATCGTACAAACTGTTCGGGCTCGTTCGGCCGCGCACCAACACATTGCCTTTATAAAACCCGAGCGTCACTTCGCCGTTCACCGCCTGCTGCACCTCGCGCGAAAACGCCATCAGCGCGTCCATCTTCGGCACGTACCAAAAACCGTAGTAAACCATCTCCGCCACTTCGGGCGACAACCGATCGCGCAGATGCACCGTATCACGATCGAGCGTCAACTGCTCGATCGCCAAATGGGCCGCGTACAGCGCCGTCATCCCCGGCGCCTCGTACACGCCGCGGCTCTTCATCCCCACAAAACGATTCTCCACAATATCGATCCGCCCCACGCCATTCCGCCCCGCAATCTCATTCATCTCCTCGACCATCTCCAGCGCCGACCGCCGCTTGCGGTTTAGCTCCACCGGCACGCCCTTGCTCGAAACCGACCGTCACTTCCTCGACCTTATCCGGCGCCTCCTGCGGCGAAACCGTCATTCCAAATTCGATGATCGAAACGCCGTCCACCGCCGGGTCTTCCAGCTTCCCAGCCTCATAGCTGATGTGCAAACAGTTCTCATCCGAGCTGTACGGCTTGGCGATCGACGCCTTCACCGGAATCTTCTTCGCCGCGCAGAAATCGATCATCTCCTTCCGGCCGGGAAACTTGTCGCGATACTTCTTAATTCGCCACGGCGCCACCACTTTAATCCCCGGCTCCAGCGCCTCGGCCGCCAGTTGAAACCGGCACTGATCGTTCCCCTTCCCCGTCGCCCCATGGGCAAACGCCTCGGCCCCCACCTCGCGAGCGACCTGCAAACAGCACTTCGCAATCAGCGGCCGGGCGATCGACGTGCCCAGCAAATAAATCCCCTCGTATTTCGCCTGCCACCCCAGCACCGGAAACGCAAAATCGCGGCACAGTTCCTCCCGAGCATCCACAATCCGTGCCGACGCCGCCCCGCAATCGCGTGCCTTCTTCAAAATCGCCTCGCGATCCTCGCACGGCTGCCCCAGGTCCACGTACGCGCAATGCACCTCGTAGCCTTCATCCTGCAGCCAACCCAAGAATGACCGAAGTATCGAGACCGCCCGAATAAGCAAGAACGCAAGAAGCCATAGATGATTCAGCGATCAGGAGCCAGGGACGAATCGATTGCGAAAAAGCTTAGCCCACGCTCGCACCGTGCGAACATCGACCAAAGACACAATCCGCCCATTGTGGTTCGGCCACCAACGACTGACAAGGCAGCGCTCAGCGACGCCTGACTCCGGCCTCCGGCGGCCGACGCTCACCGCGGCAACTCCGCCGCGCGAATGTTGCGAAACAGAGAAATCCGTCGTCGCATCGTGCCCTTGAATCGCGATCGCGCCGCCGCCCAGCCGCTTGCCCCTCGCGGCCACTTCTCCTTCTCCGGCCGCGTATCGGTCCAATCGCTCACCTGATACCCGTTCACCCACACGGCCATGTGCGGCCCATCGGCCACGATCGTGTTTGTAAACCACTCGGCGATCATTCGGCCACCACCCGCCGCGCCGGCTGCCGCCGATAAATGGCCGCCCGTCCCAAAATCCTTCGGCTTCGTGCGATCGCCATCCTTGAACCCGTTCTGAATCTGGCTCTCATACCCGGCCCATCGCCCTTTGCGCAGCGTGCGAAAGAAAATCCCCGAATTCAACCCATCGCCATTCACTTTGCAATCGAGCTGCAACACGAAATTGGTGAAATCGCGATCGGTCTCAATCTGCCCTGGGCCGTTCGTCAAATGCAACTCGCCATCTTTTGGTCACTTTAAACTTGCACTTCTCCGCCTCGCGCGGTGCTCCAGCCGCTCTAAATCGTCGCCCTGTTAAACAGTGGCTTCAATCCAATCGGCTGCAGTCGCATATTGCGAAACGCCACCGCCCCTTCGCGCGATTGCAAGTCCGATATAACCGATCCGAATCGGCCGATGGAATCCACGTAGTCAAGACCGCATTCGAGTTCAGTCGCAGTTGCACCGCTAATCGTGCCGCCATCTCCGCTCGAAGCGTACCACTTGCCGTCCAAGCGTGCATGCCAGCTTCGTCAGGCTTCGGCACGGAATGCGGCGATCAGCGCTTCGCCTTCTGCCGTGCGACAATGACTGCCAGTCGGAAACGGATTGTCCTGCGGCGCGATGTTCACTTCGTAACAATCTTTCGCCGGCTCGGTCGGCTTCAACGCCGTCCGCAAAAACACGCCGCTGTTGGTCTTCGGGTCCGCCTTGAACTCGACATGCAACTCGTAATCCGCCCATCGCGTCGTTGTCATCAAAAACCCCGGCTTCTCGCCGCTCGTGCGAATCTCGCCATCCACGACTTCCCACTTCGCTTCCCCCACCGGCTTCCAACCAAACAGCGTCTCGCCATCGAACAACGAAATCCACCCCTCATCCAACAGCTTCTACGGCAACAGCTTCGGCTCGGCCCCGAATGCAGAACAACTCGCAAGTAGACAGCAACAACGCGGGGAAAGACTATTCACAATTTCATTCCTTAGTATTTGCCACAGAGAACACAGAGAGCACGGAGAAAAAACGGAAGGCATGAAAGATGAAAGATGGTCGTCCGGTACGACGGATCAGTGTGACATTCATCTCTCATCGTTCATCCCTCATTGACTCTGTGTCCTCTGTAGCAAAATTCAATCCTCGATCTCCAGCCGCACTTCCCCCACCAATCCGCCAGGTGGCAAATGGCGTCTCGCCGATCGCTCCTTCGCAGCTCGCATCGCTCAGGTCTGGATGATCGACGATGATTTCCAACTCGTTATGATCCTCCAATCGATCCGTAATTTCAAATCGTCCGACTCGCTCGCCCGGAGGCACGAAATCGCATGACATCGCCTTTCCACAGGATACACGCGCTCGGATCGCGGCCGTTCGACCACTAGCACACACCCGCTCACCCGAATCGAGCCCCGTCGGCTTCTGAAAGCTGCGCCGGTACACCACGCGGCCAAGAAAATCCGCACCGAAAAACTCAGACCAGTCGGCCGGCATCGTCGCCGAACCAGGTCGGAAGATCACCCGCTTCCGGACGATACCCATCCGGCTGAAGAATAACCGCTCCACCGGCTCCACCTGCCACGGCCCACGAAGACGAATGGTGTGCATGAAAGTCGTTAGGCGTTAGGCCTTAAACGTTGGTGTAGCAAAAGAACGTACACTCCCCAACCCTGACTACGACTTACGACTAACGACCAAGCCTAACGCCTATTCCGGCATAAAATGCTGATTCACGCGCACTTGCCGAATTCGCCCGGCTATCGCGCTCGTAGGTGCGAATGAGCACCTGCATCCCCCGCAGCGGCTTGTCATACGGCGGAGTCGTCTCCCGCTCGCCGACTCGTCAACACCAAGGCGAATTGTCATTGCCACGCATCGGCATATATTGCCAGGTCATCCAACCCGTTCGTGCCCTGATCGGGGACGAACCCGCTCATTGTCTTCGTTAATGCCGTCATTCTCGTAGTGGAACGACCACGTATCGTAGACCGAGTAGCCCGGCGCAAGCGAATTGCCGATATACGTCGCTCAGGGCGCGGGCGGTGAAGAACCATGGCGGAGCAGATGACGCAAAAGACGATGCATAGACCGGAGGCAAAAGCGGCGTGGTAAAGCGAGAATTAAATCCGTAGCCCAAATCCACATACGCGCCTTGTCCAACGTAAGGATAACATTCACCTTTATCATTCCGATTCCACCGGACCGAACCCATATTATCGTCTGATTCAAATAAGCCCCGTCGCCTCCGTTTACGGCGTGCGAGCCAACCAGGGTCGCTTGGCGTAAGTACGACATCAAGACCTTGTAGAGTCTGTTAAAGAAGAGGTGCTTCCACGTTGCAAACAGGGCGCACCCGGATCGTATACCCGCAAATCAAACGCCAACACATCGGTCATCATCACGTCCTCACCCCGGCGCGTTCCCCATAGCGGCACGGGGCCGTGAACCACGTGCACGACCTGCCCCGTCGTCATTAAGCACCGCTTGCGCCGTCGCGAGCGTTGTTCCTGCATGGCCCCGTACTGGCGGGCATCTATGGCCTCGCATTCACGTAAGCGAACGGCCGGACGTTATACCGTCGTGTATCCGTGTAACTCACTGCGTCGATGGTATACGAAATAACGGTGCCTTTACGACGTTCCGCGCTTCGAATATTCGCCGTCGCCTTCGCGCTTGGTCCCGGCGACTTCCGGATCCACGCACAAATTCCACGCTGTTCCGATCCTGGATAACCACTTCCCATCGATACCAGCGCAAACGGAAAAACGTTGCCCCTTCGAAGGGGCTTTGCCGCACGAGTAACCGTAATGGCCAAATCGATTCTCGCGCTTGGTCAAATCGCTCAGCGTATTGGCGACGATCTTCCAATGCTGCATGCTGTAGTCCCATTCCACTCGGCACGAGATATCGTATCGATCCTGAAACGCAATCAGTGCGGCGACCGCGTACGCCACATCCGTCTGCTTGACCGTGTCGATGGCAACAAGCGCAACAGTCCAGGTACCGGCTTTACTCCGACGCCGCTTTAACCAACCCGTCGTTTTCAACATACTGGGACTCGAATATGGATTTAACCACGGTGCGATCAGCATTGTCCTCCGATAAATCGTCCGCATCCCCGGCTCACCAAAAAACTTGCTGTCAGTTCTCCGTCAGCGCTGCGTCGGTTACCCGGGATTCTCCATCGCGAACCACACCACCTCAGCCAGCGGCGATTGGATCGATTTGTATGTCCACCCCGAAAAGCCAGCCGTGCTGTCTAAGCCGTCCGGCCCCTTCCCCACAAATGGCTCGTGCTCGTTCCGCACTGTCAGCATGAGAATGTCGTCGTAATCGCCCAATCCGCCGCCATCGGTCGCCCACGTTGGATCTTTAAACGCCAAATTGCTAGATGGGAGGATCGACGTCTTGTGATCTATTTCCGGGTTAGCTGGCGAGGGCGGCCAATTTGTGCCTGTGCTCGGATCGGCATCAATCAAATTGCTCGCGTACCCTTCGCGATATTGCCCTTCGATAATCTCAATGTACCCATGGTTCGATTCCGGCCGCTGCCACGTGACGCCGGGGCAAGTCGCCCCTCGCAAGTCCTGTTGCAGCACATTGCGCACGTGCCGAAGCTGGCCCGACATCTCGATCGTCGCCCGGCGGTTGCGAACGCTGTTGCTGATGTTGGCAAACAGCGTCACCACGGCCCCCATCATCACCAGCGTGATCGCCATCGCGACCAGCATTTCAACCAGCGTGAATCCACGCGAAATTCGACGTGTCATCAGAAAAGTCCTCTCCGTCAGAGCCGCGGCCCCTTCCGCGCTCCTGTTCCACTATCCATTATGCCGCCGGACGGCACAAAGGTCGAGGCTTTTCGTGCAAATACGGGTGGCATGCCGGGAGCAGAAATCCTGTGGCAGAGCGGGCGGATTGCACTCGTTTCGGCGAAGCGACCCCACTCGAATCTACAATCCTTCACCCTCCTGCCCCGCCTCCAGCGACCTCTCCCGCTTCGCCGCCACGAGCGACGCCACGATCGATGTCCCCAAAAGTGCGATGATCACCAGCAGCGACTGCAACGGATTCGGTTCCCAATGGGTCATTTCCTTCACAATCATCTTGACGCCGATAAAGCCGAGCACCGCCGCCAGCCCGTAGTTGAGGTACCGAAACAGCGTCATCACGCCCGCCAACAAGAAGTACAGCGCCCGCAGCCCCATAACCGCAAAAATGTTCGACGTGAACACGATGAACGGATCCTGGGTGATGCCGAAAATCGCCGGCACGCTGTCGATGGCGAACAGTACATCGGTGAACTCGATCACGAACAGCACCAGAAACAGCGACGTGACAAATAGCTTGCCGTCAACTCGCACGAAAAATCGCTCGCCGTGCGAGCCAGGCGCAACGCGGAGATATTGCGCGCCCCAGCCGCACGAAAATATTTTTTTCCGGATGCCCTTCCATTCCGTGCGACGTAGCCAGCTTGATCGCCGTGTACACCAAAAACGCGCCAAAGATGTAAAACGCCCAGTCGAAGTAATGCAGAATTCCCGCGGCCGCCACGATGAACAACAGCCGCAAAACAATCGCCCCAATGATGCCCCAAAACAATACGCGGTACTGGTACTTCAGCGGCACACCGAAATAAGCGAAGATCACCACGAACACGAACACGTTGTCCATCGACAACGACCATTCGACGAGGTAGCCCGTCAAAAACGCCAGCGCGTCCTGCGAGCCGGGCGGTCGCACTTGCTCGGCCCACCACCACAGCCACAGATTGAACAGGATCGCCAGCGCGCACCAAAATAGCGTCCACAGGGCCGATTCGCGCAGCGTCGGCTCGTGCGCATCGCGATGGAACACGAACATATCCAGCGCCAGCAGGATCACCGTCCCCACGCAGAAGGCAATCCAATGCTCGATGCCCACGGGCAAATGCTGGCCCGGCGCCGCGATAGCACCATTGGCTAATTCAGCAAGCAGTAGCACTGTGGAATAGCTCCCCGTGCGATATGAGCGGCCAATTGCCAGCGGCGGTGGCAGTTCGTTGCGCCATCATATTCCCTGCCCGCTCTTTCAGGCAACCGGCGCAGATCGTAGCAGGCACGCTCCGTGTGCCGTAACAAAACCAGCGAACGGCACGGCTCAGCGGCCTGCTACGTTGCCGAATTGCTCTAAAGCCACCAGCTACTTTCTGCGATGTTATCGTTACAGGATCTCGTCTACCGATTTTCACCGACAAGGATTTACCGTGCCTGCCGACGCCGCTGAAACAGCCCGCCCCGAAATCGTATGCCGCCGGTCGTTTGCGCGCGTCGCGCATTACTGCACCTCCATGCCGGAAGACCTGGAAGCGGCGCTGTGGACGCGTCCCGAATCGCTGATTGAAAACGGCGATCTGCTGCGTTTCGGCGGCGCACGGCAAACGGTGCGCCTCACTTGGAAATCGCAGCCATACGTCCTCAAGCACTACGTGCACCAATCCCGCCGGCATGCCCTCAAGCAATTCGTGCAACCGTCGCGAGCGTGGAGCACCTGGCAATTCACGCACCGGCTGGCCGACGCCGGCGTCGCCACTCCCAGGCCCGTTGCCTGCATAGAAAATCGCTGGGGACCCTTGCGCCGCGATTCGTTCCTGATGTATCCGTACGTCGAAGGTCGCACGCTGCGGAGTTATTTTGTGCGCGAAGCCAAACAGTCCAAGGCTCTCCGCGATCGATTGTGGTCGCAGCTTCACCAGCTTTGGGACAAATTGCGCGAGCTGCACGCCAGTCTGGGCGACGCAAACGTCCGCAATTTCATCATTGCACCCAGCGGTCAACTTTGGCTTATCGATCTAGATAGGAGCTACTTCCACCGCCATGCGCGAGCGGCCGCGCCCATCAACAGCGCACGTGGAACCAGCTTCTTCGCAGTTCGGCCAAGGCAGAAGCTATTGGAATCGACGACCCCGAGGGAATTCCAACCACGGGCCGACATCCTAATCAGGCGGCCTGAGCGCGCGGCGACGCCATCCATCCCGGCGGCTGTCCCAGAATTTCCGCCAGCATCGCGTCGTACGGCCGGTAATGCTCGCGCAGCCTTTCTGCCACGCGCGGATGGATCGTCTCTCGGTAGAAGCCGCGGTTGTACACCTTGGTCGGCTCGACATCGAAGTCCTCGAGCCCCAAGTAGCTGAACACGCGGTTGCAGACCGCGGCCGTGTCGGCAAACAGGCTCGAGCTGTCGATCACCAGCACCCGGTTGCGCCGGTACACCTTGTACAGCAGCTCGAGCTGCAAGGCGTAATATCCACGGGCAACGTAGCCCCACATCCGCGGACAATTTTCGTCCAGCGCGACGCCCCACTTCGCCGGGAACGCATTGGCGCAAATCTCTTCCTCTACGACTTCCTCGAAGCTGCGCGACTCCATGTGCCGCGTCTTCCAATGCTGATAGTGCGAAAACGCCCGCGACACCGGGTCGCGCAGCAGCACGACCACCCGCGCATTCGGCAACACCTGCCCCATTTTTCGCAGCGCGCTCGGCGTCGCCAGATAAGAAGGCGACGCCTCCAAGACCTGCGCCCGCCGCCGCCATACTCGGCGACGCCACGGAAACCGCGACCGGTACCAGGCGACCGACCGATGCGCGTGCTTGGAAAAGTAATTCACTTCCTTCTCCGCGGCGCCAAAACATCGCGGATGCTTCACCATATACGCGTAAAGTTGCGTCGTTCCCGCCTTCTGGGCGCCGACAATCACCGCCGTCGGCAAATGACGAACCCGTTGCGTTGCCAGCCGCCAGGCGGAACGCGGCGCTTCCTTCGCCAAATCAAACGGCCACTTCCATACCCGAAACGCCGGATGCCGCTTGACGCGCCGCGCGAGCATCCGCAACGATTGCTCATCGTTGCTGCCGGCAAATTTAACTTCATTCATCATGAACTACGATTCGCCTAAATCACCAATGGCCAATCAATGCAAATTGGTCATCGGTGCTTCATCATTGACGTTTATTCCTATGCCGTCGCCCCGAACTCCGGCCGGCGCCGGCCAAGCTGACCCTGCAGCCGCTGCACGATCGCGCTGTGCATCTGGCTGACGCGGCTTTCCGAAAGATCGAGCGTCGCGCCGATCTCCTTCATCGTCAGCTCTTCGTAATAATACAAAATGATGATCAGCCGCTCGTTGCGATTAAGGCCCTTGGTCACCAGCCGCATCAGGTCCGACTTCTGAATCCGTTTGGTGGGGTCTTCGCCCTTTTTGTCCTCCAGGATATCGATCTCACGGACGTCCTTGTAGCTGTCCGTCTCGTACCATTTCTTGTTCAGGCTGATCAGGTTCACCGCGTTGGCGTCGGTGATCATCTTCTCTAAGTCGGCCAGGTTCAGCCCCATGTGAGCAGCCAACTCGTTTTCATTGGGCGATCGGCCCAGCTTGGCCTCCAAGGTCTTGATCCCTTCGTTCAGCTTGCTCGCCTTGCTGCGCACCAGCCGCGGCACCCAGTCCATCGTGCGCAGCTCGTCGAGCATCGCCCCGCGAATACGCGGCACGCAGTACGTTTCGAACTTCACGCCGCGCGTCAGATCGAACGCGTTGATCGCGTCCATCAAGCCGAACACGCCGGCCGAGACCAGGTCGTCCAGCTCCACGCCATCGGGCAGCCGCGACCAGATTCGCTCGCCGTTGTATTTCACGAGCGGCAGATATTGCTCGATGAGCCGATTGCGAAGCGCCTTGTTCGAGGTGTCGGCTTTAAATTCCTTCCAAATCTCGGCAATTTCCTCCGGTGAAGCTGCCTTACGCGTTGCCGTTGCCGTCGCCATCGCCGTCGCCATGTGATCCTCCGTGATCCCCGCTCGCTCGGAGCGTCGTCGAGATCCTTCTCGATAGTCGAATGATTTATGTCGAATTGCTTTTGGTAGCTGGCTTCAGAAAGCCCGGCTACGACTCATTTTTCCCGGGCTGTTGGGCTAACTGCTGCTGGAGCTTCGCGCGAACCGATTCGTCGATCGTGGCTTGGGCGAGATGCCCGATGAGCGCGCCCACGACAGAGAAAATCGCCAGATAAAGCGTGGCCAAACCAAGCGTGCCTTCCACGCCGCCGGATTCGAACCACCCTCGGCAGATAACAACTGCCATAGCCAGCGGTCCGAGAATTCCGGCGTACGCACGACCCATAAGCCTTCCTTGGCACGCCGCCCAACTGGGGCGGCCCGTCAAACTTGCCGCAGTCCCGCCAGTTTGAAACACACAGCGCGCCGGTGTGATGTCGCACATTATCGGCCGAACTCGAATCGCGGCTTTAATGATTTTCATAAACCGTCTTACCGTGAGATCGTTTGATCAAAGGATGCACGATACAGGCTGCAGCCGACGGGGTTTGCAATCGAGCCCCGGCCCTGTGCATCCCCGATCCGCTATCGTCGCCGCCAAGGCGTCGCTCACAGCCCGGCCCACCCACAGCGCTGCTCGTCCGAACGACGAATTCGGGATCTCCCACACGCGCGGCGCTCGATGCGCGCCGGCCGAACCGCCGTCAACGTTCAGTGGCAGTGCAGGCAAAGCTTCGATCGATCGCGACAAGAAACGGCTGCAAGCCAGGTCCACGCGACGATGAGCATCGTCCGCTTCGCCTTCACTGGCCGATTGATTGACCAGCATTCGCATCGGCGGCCGAATTCCATCCGCCGAGCTAAGTTTGATTGCCGCGTATGTCGCCAGCAGCGCCGCATCGCTGGTCGTGGCCACCAGCACAACGAGTTGGGCCCGCTGCCAGAACCGTCGCGTCCACGCCGTCAAACCATTGCCGGCATCCACAACAATGAGATCCACGGCACCGCGAAGCGTTTCCAATTCCGCCAGCAGTCGCTGAGGCGCGCCGCGCGAAAAATCCGCACTCGGCGACGAGTTGCGCCGAGACTCGATCCCGCGTCTCGGAGAGACACGGCCACGTGCAGCCAATACTTGCATTCCCACCGGCCCTTGCACGATCGCATCCGCCACGCCGCAATTGCCCGAAATCACGTCGGACAACAAAAAATTCGATTCGCGCCCGAGCCCAGCCAACTCGGCGAGGTCATTGCGGTGCTCGGCCGCATCAATCGCCAATACCCGCTCCCCGCGATCCGCCAGCACTGCCGCCAGATTCACCGCAACCGTCGTCGCCCCGACTCCTGCCTTGCCGCCCGTAACGACAATCATCGGCACCTGCGCAGCCGTGTCATACGACGGTGGCGGCGGCAGTGCTTCAGCTCTCGTAGTTTTTCCGCCTGGTCGGAAATCATTCGATGCGATCCATTTTTTACCGTCGGCCACTGGGCCGAATCTACCGCCGCAAAACGAGCTTCACTGCCCAATTCCCAACAACATCGCCGCCATCTCACCCGCCTGCGCCACCTGAATATCGTCGGGCACGTTTTGGCCATCGGTGAGATAACTCACCGGCAGCGGCACGGAACGCACCACCGACACCAAGTGACCGAAGCTGTGCGCCTCATCGAGCTTCGTCAGCAACAGCGCCGTCGTGCCGACGTCCGCAAACCGCTCCGCCGTGGATATCAGACTTTTCGCGCCGGCCGTGCTGCTCAGCACCAGGTGAACCTCGTCCGGCTCCGCTTCGCCAAGCATCGACTTCAGTTCTTGAATCTTCACCTCGTCCCGCGGGCTGCGGCCCGCCGTATCCATCAGCACCAGGTCGAGGTGATTCATTCGCGCAACCGCCTCGCGCATCTCTCGCGGCGTGGCCACCACTTCCATCGGCAGGTCGATAATGTCGGCATACGTCCGCAATTGCTCCACCGCCGCCACGCGATACGTATCGACCGTGATCAGCCCAACGCGCCGCTTTTCGCGCAACCGATAATTGGCCGCCAGTTTGGCGATCGTCGTTGTTTTCCCCACGCCCGTCGGCCCCACGAGCGCCACCACGCGGCACTTATCCGCCTCGGTCTTGATCGCGCCACTCACCGAAATTTCGGCTTCCAGCAACTCCGCCACGCGGCTCATCACCAGCGACGCATCATCCAGATATTGTGCCTCATTGTCTTCGCGAAGCCGTCGATCCAACTTCGCGCGATCGCTTCATCAACTTCCGCCTCAATCAAACTCGTGAACACATGAAATAAGGCCTCGGGCAGATCGTGGGCCGGCGCCGACGCCGCATGGTCGCATAATTTCTCCACCATCGCGTGCAGCTCATCGAGCTGCCCCGCTACCTGCCGCCGAAAATCATCGCGATACCGCGCCCGATAGTCATCGAAGCACGTCTCGGACGACGTATCAGCGTCGGCGGCAACGCCGAATATCCTCGTATCGGTTCGGCCGCGCGGCCGACGCTAAACGTATGTTCTGGCACCTGCCCTCCGGCACCCGGCACCTCCTGCATTTCCTCCGGCAACCGGCTCGGCACATTCACCGCCGCCCTCGCCGCCACCTCATACTGCCTGCCAAAAACGAGCCGGCTCAGCGCCCCGCTATTCACTTCCCGCGTATGCAGCACGGCCGCACTTGGCCCCAGCTCGCGCCGAACCAGCTCCAGCGCGTCACGCATCGTCTTCGCACGATATGTTTTAATATCCATAGGTTTAAGTCGCAAGGCTTAAGTTGCAGGTAAAAGGCATAAGACACAAGTCGCAATGTCGTCGTCCGACACTTACGACTTAGGAACGCTAACAAAACCGCCGGGGATTGGCTCAATTTGCGCAGACCACGGAGCAAATTGTGCCTGTCCCCCTCTCCCGAAGTCGGTTTTGTGATGAGTTCCTTACTGCGAACACCTTACGCCTTCTCATCCGCCACCATCCCCATCGTCACGATCTTCGTATCCCGCGTTACTTCATTGAAACTCAGCACGATTAAATGGGGCAGGTGATTTTCCGTCAGCCGCTTCACAGCGGCCCGTATCTGCGGGCTGACGAGCACGATTGGCGAATGGCTGCGCGTCGTCAGCTTGCCCATTTCCGCGCTAATCGCGCGGCACGCCGCCTCCACGCTTTGCGGCGACATCCGAATAAACAGCCCGCGCTCCGTGTGCTCGAAGCCCGCCCGAATTCGGTCCTCCAGCGCCGGGTCGAACGCCACCACGTGCAGCTCGCCCTCGGCATTTCGATACCGCGTGCAAATCTGCCGCGCCAGCCGATGCCGCACGTATTCTGTGAGCAAGACCGGGTCCTTCGAACGCGGCGCATAATCGCCCAGCGTTTCCAAGATTACGCCGAGCTGCCGAATCGATACTTGCTCGCGCAGCAGCAAGTGCAAAACGGCCTGCACCTCGGCCAGGCTCATCACGCCCGGGATCAGCTCGCTCACCACCGTCGGCGACGACGTCTTCAGCTCGTCGATCAGATGCTTCGTCGCATCGCGCGTGAGAATTTCATCCGCATGCCGCCGGCACACTTCCGTTAGATGCGTCGCCAGCACCGCACCCGGTTCCACCACCGTATAGCCGTACAGCTCCGCCTGGTCCGCGAGGCCCGGATTGATCCACTTCGCGTCGGTGCCGAATGCCGGGTCCTTGGTCGTCGATGCCGTCCACTTTTCCCGTTGTCATGCCCGAGTCGATCGCCAGCAGTTGCGTCGGTTGAATTTCGCTTTGCGCAACGGGGATGTCGGCGATCTTGATGCGGTAATGCGTCGCTTCCAGCCGCATGTTGTCGCGAATGCGAACCTTCGGCATCAGGATGCCAATTTCGCCCGCAATGTTCTGCCGCACGCGCTGCACGCGATCCAACAAATCGCCGCTCCGATTCGGATCGGCCAGCCGGATCAGCCCCACGCCTAGCTCGATCTCCATCGGATCGACCGCCAGGTAATCCTCGACTCGCTCTTCCGATTGCTTCGCCTTCTGATCGCGGTCGGCTTGTTGAGCCGCCGACTCGACCGCCTGCGATTCTCGGCTAGTCACCATCCGCGCCAAGCCCAGGCACGATCCGCCAAGCACCAACAGCGGAAGTCGCGGCAAGCTGGTGAACACCAAAATCCCCAGGAATCCGCCCGTCACCGCCAGTGCTTGCGGACGCGAGAAAATCTGCTGCATGAACTCGCGCGGCATGTTCGATCGCTGCGTGCTTCGCGTCACGAGCAAACCGGCCGCCAGCGAAATCAAAAACGCCGGCACCTGGCTCACCAGCCCGTCGCCGATCGTCAAATGCGTGTAAACTTTGGCCGCATCGGCCAGCGACATGTGCAACTCGGCCATGCCGATGATCAGCCCGCCCACGATGTTGATCACCGTGATGATGATGCCGGCAATGGCGTCGCCGCGCACGAACTTGCTGGCACCATCCATCGCCCCGTAAAAATCGGCCTGCCGCGTGATCTCACTCCGCCGGCTCTGCGCCTCGCGCTCATCGATGATGCCCGCGTTGAGATCGGCATCGATCGCCATCTGCTTGCCCGGCATGCCGTCCAATGCAAACCGGGCGGCCACTTCGCTGATGCGGGTGGCGCCCTTGGTGATCACCACGAACTGAATCACCACGATGATCACGAAGATAATCAGTCCGACGACGATCCGCTCGCCCGCCACAAACGCGGCGAACGACGACACGACATGCCCGGCCGCGTTCAGCCCGTCGGTTCCCGCGCGCGTCAGAATCAGCCGCGTCGTCGCCACATTGAGCACCAGCCGCGCCAGCGTCGTCGCCAGCAGCATGCGAGGGAAAAACGCTGAACTCCAGCGGCTGCCGAACGTAAATCGTCGTCAGCAGCACGAGCACCGCGACCGTGATATTCGCCGCCAGCAGCACATCCATCAGCGCAGCCGGCAACGGCACCATGATCACCAGCACGCTGGCGATAATGGCGATCGGCAAAATCAAATCCTGGCTGCGACCCAACCACGAAGTTCCTGCGCAGGACTCCCGGCGCGGAACCTTGAGCCGTCGACATAGTGCCCGATGCCAAAACAATCTCCCAACGCCGACCGGCGCACGTCCCGTAGGTCAGGCTTTAGCCTGACAATGGCCCGCCGAAACGGTCGACGTGTCGATGAGTAAAAGGAAACTCAGATGAGCGGGCCGAACATTACCGGCGGCCCCCCCTAATGTCCAGACCGACCTCTAAATGCCGCCTGCGCTGCTGGCAACTGGTTCGACGTGCCGAAAAGCGATCTGCTATTCGTCGATTCCAGACAACCAAACGTTCGCATTGCTTGCAACAGGAGCCGGGCGCATCGCGATATATGGCATATTCATCGCCGGCACCCATCATCGAAAACCTGCCGACAAGCTCCTCGCAGGATAGCCGCCTGCCGAGCGCCTGCGGTTTAGCTTTCGCCCGCACCGCGCCCGCAAATTCACTTCCCCTGCACCTTCAGAGGCGTCGTCACACGAGTCGTCCATTTCTTCCGCGCCTTTGGCCAACGCGCCACCGGCACCTGCCACGAGTTCCCGCCCGTCGCTTTGCCGGAATCTGCATACTCGCACACCAAATCCATCTGCACTTCATGATCGCCCGGCTCGAGATCCACCAAACAGTTGCCGCTCCATTGTTGAGCGAATCGGTTGACCGATGTCGGCGCCACCACTTTACCGTCGACTGCAACCTGCGTCACATCCCAATATAAATCCACCCCCAAGCTGGAACCCTGCGAAAATGGGTTCCCATTATGCATTACGAGCCAGATGTTTCTTTTCCCCGGCGTCGTCGCCGACAACGGATTGATCGTTGGCTTCGTACCATAAAACGCATCGCACAAATCGAGCAGCGTTTCGTCGGAAACCAGTTTCGCGCTCAGCGCCGCTTTCACAAACTGATCCGGCCACGGTAGCGGCTGATCCCATCCGGTCGGCCGCGACTTCTTCATATACGCAATCAAAGTCTCGATCGACTCGTCAACTTCCTCGCGCGATAGCGAACCGCTGTCCAACCGCCGCTTCAGCTCGTTCCAGATCCAGGGTTCATTGGTCCGATCGGGCAACCGCTTCGTGATCAAGCGATTGGTTGATAAAAACCGTAGCAGATCGCCCGTTGGCCAGAATAGCGAGAGCGCAAACCGCACCGCCAGCGGACACAACAACAGAAACACTCCCCACATCGCGAGCCGCGGCCGACGCTCCCGCCGCAAGCCAAGCCAAATGATCGTCCCCGTCGCCAACAGAAACGGCAACACCGTCGACAGCATAACCACCACCGACAAGAACGACTCTGGCTGCTCGACGACAGTGTTCCCAATACGCCCACCGTCGCGCCCACCACGCACAATGTTATCAAAAAAGCCTTCAGACTGAATTTCATAGTCGCAATCATATCACGTCGACAGCCCCCCGGCCCTGCGGGGGTTTCACACCCGTTCCATTCCAAGTTATGCTGCCGTTTCGTTCACATCAAATATCTCCCAGGTGAGACCACCCATGTCCTACGCCCAAACGATCCTGCCCGAGTTCGATCAAGAAATGGCCGGCACACGCAAAGTGCTGGAGCGCATCCCCGAAGACAAGCTCGACTGGCGGCCGCACCCCAAGTCGAACACGATCGGCTGGAACGCCAATCACCTCGCCGAACTGCCCGGCTGGAGCATCTCGATCGTCACGCAGCCCGGCTTCGATTTCGCACCGGTGAACGGAGAAAAGTACCAAAGCCCCAAGCTCAAATCGCGCCACGAAATTCTCGAGCTCTTCGACCGCAACGTGGCCAAGCCCGCCAGGCAATCGCTGGATTAAAGGACGAATCGATTAACGATCCGTGGACCCTCCGCGGCGGCGAACGCATCATCTTCACCATGCCCCGCAGCGCCGTCCTTCGTAGCTTCCTCATGAATCACATCATCCACCACCGCGCAATCCTCTGCGTCTACCTGCGCCTCAACGACATCCCCGTCCCCGGCCTCTACGGCCCCAGCGGCGACGAATGATCGTGCGTGATGCGTTGCGTCCGTCAACCCAACATTCTTGGCCGGTTTTTAACTCGAAACTTTTTTCTTGTTTTTGTGCCACGACCTGTGCTAGGTTCACACGTGAGATGACCGCCAGGACGTAGCTGCCGTAGCGCTCGCCGCTCCAGCAGGCCATAGGAACAGCCACGATGCGATCCGCCCAAAGGCGGAAGACGCGTACGGCCAACCAGGCCCGCCGCCGGCCTCCCATGGGAACCCCAGCAAATTGCGCCCCGTCGGTTGGATATAGAGATCGACCGCGCACTCCGCCTGCGCCGGTCCCCCGGTCCAGAGGTACCTTCATTTCTTTTTTTGCAATTGTCAGTCGTCTGCCAGAAGGAGAATTGGCTCGCTAAAACAGTAGTCAAATCGCTTGCGGTTTAGCTCCCTTGCACACCAAACCAACACGCGCGATACTCGTTGCGTTAGGTGTCACGTTTCGGGTGTCAGGTGTCAGAATATATGACTGGCACCCGAAACCTGACACCTCACCTGACATCTGACACCTAAATAACGACCCGGAGTATTCCCCTCATGCGACGTGCGAAAATCACCATCATCGGCGCCGGCAATGTCGGCGCCACCACTGCCCATTGGTGCGCCGCCGCCGAGTTGGGCGATATCGTCCTCTTGGACATCCCCCAAACCGGCGACATGCCCAAAGGAAAAGGCCTCGACCTGCTACAGGCGTCCCCCATCGTCGGCTTCGACTGCAACATCCTCGGGACCACGAATTACGACGACACGGTGGGCAGCGACGTCGTCGTCATTACCGCCGGCATCCCGCGCAAACCCGGCATGAGCCGCGACGATCTGCTCTCGACCAACGCGAAAATCATGACCGATGTCTGTCGAGCAGGTAAAGCGCACCAGCGAGCACGCCATCGTGATCGTCGTCTCCAACCCGCTCGACGCCATGGTGCAACGCGCCCTGCAAGTCACCGGCTTCGAACCGCGCCGCGTCGTCGGTCAGGCCGGCATTCTCGATACGGCCCGCTACTGCACATTTCTTTCCATGGAATTGGGCGTCAGCGTGAAAGACATCTCCGCCCTCCTCATGGGCGGCCACGGCGACACCATGGTGCCGATACCAAGCTGCACCTCGGTCGGCGGCATTCCCGTCACGCAACTCATCGACCGCAAACGATTGGACGAGATCATCGATCGCACGCGCAACGGCGGGGCCGAAATCGTCTCGCTCCTGAAGACCGGCAGCGCCTACTACGCCCCGGCCGCGGCCACCACGCAAATGGTCGCCGCTGTCGTCCGCGATCAAAAGCGGCTCGTACCATGTGCGGCGTATTGCGACAAGGAGTACGGCGTCGGTGGATTTTATGTCGGTGTTCCGGTAATCCTCGGTGCTAGCGGCGTCGAGCGCGTGATCGAACTGGAACTAACCGACGACGAGCGCGCCGCGTTCCAAAAAAGTGTTGGCGCCGTCAAGCAATTGGTCGCCAAAATGGCCGAGCTGGTGTAGCAATCGACCAATGACCAACTTACGAGGCATGCGCCAAAAGGTTGGTCATTGGGATTTGGTCATTGGCTTTTCCGCTTCCTAGGCTCCGGTTGACACTCGCCGCACAGTTGTTTACAGTCGCCAAGCGTTACGCGTATTCAAGCGCCATCCCCACCTGGTCTGCTGCTAGCACGGAAGCCCGTTCGGTTGAAAACGTTTCGCGGACATGTCACTCGTGTCCTGGGCTACCATCTCTCACCCGCGATTAGTTTTAACATGAATCGTATTGCCATTGCTCCCAGCACAGTTTCTCCATCACCACTATCAAACATTGAAAACTCGCATGATTTGATTGCCACGGCAGTTCCGCCCGCCGATCGGCAAACTGATCTTTCGTACGCCACGTTTGCGCCGATGCATTACGAAGAGCGGTATGCGTATCCGCTTCTTGTCTGGCTGCACGGTGATGCCAGCAGCGAGCAGGAGCTGCGACAGGTGATGCCGCTCGTGAGTATGCGCAACTATGTGGCAATCGCCCCGCGCGGTTCGCTGGCCGATGAGCGAAATCGCGGTCGTTACCATTGGCGCCAAACGCCCGACGCGATCGAATCGGCCGAATCTCGAATTGCCGATTGTATTGCCGTGGCGCAAAGACGATTCAACATCCACCCGCAGCGAATATTCCTGGTAGGGCGCGACAGCGGCGGCACCATGGCTCTCCGCATCGCCTGGAACGACCCACAACAATTTGCAGGCGTCGCCGCGATCAATGGGCCGCTACCGAGTCGATTGAGTCCGCTGCGTCGCGTCAACGAGCTGCGCCGCGTTCCCTGCCTGTTGACGACCTCGCGCGACAGCACCGCATATCCAGCCAGTCATGTTTGCCGCGATCTGCGTTTGCTGCACGTGGCCGGCTGCACCGTCGCTCTCCGGCAGTACCCTGGAGACGATGGGCTGACCACCAGCGTCCTGTCAGATCTGAACAACTGGCTGATGGAGCTGGTGTGCGCCCCCGTGCCTGTTAGCTGATCGGCTGGCGCCGTTGCAGGGCTATCGCCGCCAGCAAGCGTGGCAAGCCCGGAAGTTTGGTGACGGGCGTGGAGACATCGGAGTTTTCCACGCCTCTCGCAGACTCTGGGCGTCGCACCTCTCGCTGTCGTTGACAGCGATGGGGCAACGCGCATTGACATCCGCCGACGACTTGCGGTACAAGCCGGCCGCACTTTTCTACCGTTTCTACCACTCGAACGTTCGTTCACGCGACTCGAACGCATCCCGAGAGAGTTTTTTATCAACGCCGCGCCGTTGCGCGGACTCGTTAACCACGCGCGAACTACCGTGCCAGAGCGCCCACCACAGACCGACGAACCGCCAAAATCGCAGGACGCTGGCCCCGGCCGCATCCTGGCGATCGTCATGCGCCTTATTCGCGTTTTGAGCGCATTGCGCTCGTGGGCCTATGGCCATTGGATGCGCAGCGTCGTCGTCGCGGTCGCGATCTTGTCGCTGATTGGTGCAACCATTGGCGGCTGGGCTTATCTGGCCAGTCTGGCGATTCACACGGGCGAGTTGTCCGTCGAAGGCGCGCTAAAGGCATTTGACCAAGGTCGCTACGAACAAGCGCGGACCGCCGTCGGCCGCATGCTGACGGGCGGGCGATTGCCTCGCTCCGAATTCGGTGGGCCATTGCTAGTGCTCGGCGCAATCAAAACAAATGACGCAGAGAACCAGGCTACCCCCGAACGGCGCCGCATCGAATACTTGATCGCCTCCCGTTATTTAACCGAAGCCCGCGCCTATGGTATGCCGGCCGACCGAGAAGCCTACGGCCTGTTTCTCCTGGGCAAGAGCCTGATAGAAAGCGGCCAATTCACCGACGGCGTCCAGGTATTGAATGAGCTTTCCACCCAAAACCCTCCCGGCGATCCGGCAATTGCGATCCACACGCAGCAGCTCTTGGCCGACACGTGTCTCTGGATGCCCAATCCGCAATTGCCGGAGGCCCTGCATCACACCGAAATCCTATTGGCCAACCCGAACCTTTCCGACGACCAGCGCGCAGACGCCTTGTTCCAGCGGGCCGAATGCTTGTCGCGGTTGGACCGGTTCGGCGATAGCAGGAAGACCCTTGCATCGATTCCCGCAACTGCGCTACGCGCCGCGGTGATCTCGTTGTTTACCGGCAAAATCTTGCTCGACGAAGTGGAGTCCTCGTTGCAAAAGCTTCCCGCGCTCGACCGCCAAAAGGCCACACCCCAATTTACCGATAAAGTCGACTCGGCCCTGCACGATTTACAACAAGCCAACTCGCTGGATCAACATAAGAAACAACTCGCGCACCTGACGAGCTACCAGCTCGCTCGCGGCCTGGAACTGAAGGGCGACAGCGATGGCGCGCTCAAGCAATATGCCCATACGCGCCAGCTTTATGGCGATACCTACGAAGGATTGGCCGCCTCCCTTCGTGAGGCCGACCTGCTCCGCAAGAAGGGCGATTTCGACGGCGCATTAGTCGGCTATCGGCGTGTTCTTGAGGCCTACGCGGCAATCCCGGTGTATCGAAGTCACGTGCTAACCGTCGCGCAGCTTCGCGATCGATTGATGGCCGCCTTCACCGATGTGTTGCAACACCAGCGGTTCAACGCTGCGCTTACTTTGGTCGATCGCTTTTCACCGCTCTTCT
The DNA here is from genome assembly GCA_963807935.1 of uncultured Planctomycetota bacterium. Taxonomy (GTDB): domain Bacteria; phylum Planctomycetota; class Planctomycetia; order Pirellulales; family Lacipirellulaceae; genus JABDGM01. Next base: position 373,762 of record CAWEDY010000022.1, on the reverse strand, counting down.
CGCGCCGAGCAACTGGAACTTCGCGGAGACGCGCTCGAAAAATGGGGCACTTTCCTTGTGGGCAAACAAGCGGACGAACCTCAATCGATCGGCGCGGATCGTGCTTCCGGGCTCCAACGCTGGCGCGCGGCGGGCGTCGTGTTCGAACAGTTGGCTCAGTCGCGCTTTGCCACCAGGTCCTACACGGCCGACCTGTGGCGCGGCGCCCAAGACTTCGTTCGTGGTCAAAGCTTTTCGAGCGCAGTGCGCTTGTTGAATCAATATCTCGAGTATGAACCTGAGCTGCGAAATGCCGAAGCCCTGTTGCGTTTGGGGCAGGCACACCTGGCGCTGGGAGAAGTTCCGCAAAGCATCGCGGCGTTTGACGAATGCATTGAATTTCATCCGCTCGATGGCGCCACCTTTCAAGCCCGGATCGATTGTGCCAGGGCCTGTTGGCAGCAAGGCGACACCGCGAGAGCCGAGCAACTGCTCCGTTACAACATCGCCGGCAGTTCGCTCAAACCGGCAAGCCCCGAGTGGAAGGATTCGCTCTTTGAACTCGGCATGCTGCTGCATGAACAAGGAAAGTACGAGGAAGCCATCGGCACCCTGGAAGATGCCGTGGAACGCTATCCGCAAGACCCCCAGCGGCTCGTTGCTCAATACATGATCGGCGAATCATATCGCCGCTGGGCCCAAGACCTGCTGAGCGACGCCCAACACTCCACCACTTCCGGTGAGCACGACAAGACACTCCAAGAGGCCACGAAGCGACTAAACACCGCGCTCAATCAGTTCGAAGAAGTTCAACGGGCAATCACTCTCAAGACACACGATATTCACAGCGACCCGCTGATGGGCGCCATGCTGCGCAACTGCTACATGCTGGAGGGCGCCGTGCTATTCGACCTGAAAAAGTACAAGGAAGCGATCGAAGCCTATTCCAATGTATCGTCGCTTTATCCCGACGAACCATTCGTATTGGAAACATTTATACAAATCGCCAATTGTTGGCGCCGGCTCGATAGACGCGATAACGCCCGCGGCGCCGTTCAACAGGCGCAAATCGCCTTGGACCGATTGCCGCCTGATTCCGATTTCGCCAGCACCTCCGTCCTCAATCGCGATGAATGGCGGCTGCTGCTGGCAAACATGAGCAAGTGGTAAACCAGTAGCCGGGGTCTATCACCCCGGCCGAATGACTCCGGCCGAATGCACCGCCGGCCTCGCAGAGGCCGGCTACGCGAATCATGCAAGCCACCGAACAACTCGCCGCGCTGATCGAACAGAAGCACGCCGTATTGCTGCAGCTTCGTGCGATCGGCCATCGACAAACCGACTTAGTCGCGGGCGGCGACATCGCGGCGTTGCTCAAGCTTCTGGCCGTCAAGCAACAGCTAATCGCACGGCTTCAAGACTTGGAACGCGGATTGAAACCGCATTATGCGCACGACCCCGAAAGACGCGCGTGGAGTACTCCAGACAAGCGAGCACATTGCGCCAAGCAAGCCAGCGAGTGCAACGTGCTGCTCGAGGAAATCGTGCGGATTGAAAAACTCGGCGCTGAAAAAATGAACGAGCGAAAGAACGAAGTTGCCGAACAATTGCAGCAGGTACACGCCGCCGCCCAGGTGCGCAGCGCGTACCAGGCCCAACAGTGATGGTCCCACTACTACCAAATCATGAATCGAACCTGGCGGCGCCACGCGGCGGCGAGACGCGCGACACAACGCTGCTCGCTGATGCGATGTGCGCACTGGGTGAGGAAATCGATCTCGACGCGGTGCTCGCCGCCTGGCACACCGCAACGCTACGCCTGGAACGCACGCACGAGACGTTGTGCGGCGAAGTTGCCCGGCTCACCAATGAACTAGAAACTAAAAACCGCGAATTGGCCCGCAAAAACCGTCTGGCCGATCTCGGGCAAATGGCTTCGCACGTCGCCCACGAAGTGCGAAACAACCTGGTGCCCGTGTCGCTCTACATGAGCTTGTTACGACGGAGGCTGTCCCACGACTTGGGCAGTCTGGACATCTTGGCAAAGGTCGAGGCAGGGTTTACCGCCCTGGATGCAACTGTGAACGATCTACTGAGTTTCACCGCACATCGGCAACCGCAGTGGCAAACTTTTTTGGTCGGCGATCTCGTTAACGAAGTCTGCGAGTCGCTCGAGCCGCAGCTTCAAGCGCAGATGATCGATCTGGATATTGATGTCCCGCCCAACACTTTGCTTTCGGCCGATCGCGAAATGATTCGCCGAGCGGTCTTGAATCTCGTGCTGAACGCCATCGACGCCATGCCCGACGGCGGATCGCTCGTCATCACCTCCTACGACGGTGCGCGCGGCTTCGAGCTGGAAGTTGCCGACAGCGGACCGGGTCTCACAGAGGACGTCAAACGACGGGCCTTCGAACCGTTCTACAGCACGAAACAAAACGGCACCGGCCTCGGACTGGCCATCGTGTACCACGTTGCCGAAGCGCACGGCGGCACGGTCACGGCCATGAATTGCCCCGAGGGCGGCGCCGCATTCACGATCAAGTTTCCCCGGCGTTCCATGCGAGCTGCTGCATGAGTCGAAAACCAAAAACCTGCGAACGATTCCGCGTGCTGGTCGTCGACGACCACGCCTCGGCCCGCGAAGCGGTGACCGACGTGCTACGCCAGGCTCAGTACGATGTGGCCGCTTGCGCCAGCGCGATGGAAGCGCTGGCGAAATTGGCCTCGGAACAAATCGATGTCGTCGTTACCGATCTGCAAATGCCCGGCATGAACGGACTGGAGTTCATTCGCGAAATCGAGCGACGTCGCCTGGACGTGCAGGTGCTGATGATCACGGCGCATGCATCGGTATCGTCGGCCGTCGAGGCGATGCGCCTCGGCGCGTTTGATTTTATTGAGAAACCGTTCGATGCGATCGCATTGGAACAATCGGTCGCCCGGGCGTGCGACCGCGGGCGGCTGTACGAGCGGGAAGCCGGTGCCGCCGGCCGAGCAGCGCCTTCCGGTCCGCCTAGGCCCGGCGGGCCGATGTTACTTGGTGGCAGCCCCGCCATGCAGCGCTTACACGAACGAATCGCTCAGGTCGCCGCCACCGATGAAACCGTCCTCGTTTGCGGCGAAAGCGGAACCGGCAAGGAATTAGTGGCCCGCACCATCCATGCGATGAGCCGGCGAGCGGCCGCTCCGCTCGTGAGCCTTAACTGTCCGGCGCTTTCGGCACAATTGACGGAAAGCGAATTGTTTGGTCACAAACGCGGCGCATTTACGGGCGCCGAGACCGATCGCACGGGCCGCTTCGAGGCCGCCCACCGCGGCACGATTCTGTTGGACGAAGTGACAGAGATCGACCTGAATTTGCAAGCGAAATTGCTCCGCGTGTTGCAAGAGCGATCGTTTGAGCGGGTCGGTGCGAGTGAAACACAGTCGGTCGATGTGCGCGTGATCGCCACCACCAATCGCGAGCTGCTGGCCGAAATCGCGGCCGGACGGTTCCGCGAAGATTTGTATTTTCGCCTGGCCGTCGTCCCCATCGTGGTGCCGCCGCTGCGCGAACGACAGGCAGACGTTCTCGAGCTGGCCGATCATTTCCTCGCCCACGCGACCGAGCGTTTGAATCGGGGGCCGTTCAATCTCGAACCGGCTGCACGCGATCTGCTTACGCGCTACGCCTGGCCCGGCAACGTTCGCGAGCTACAAAACATCATCACGCGGGCATGTGTACTGAACCAGGGCGAACCGATCGCGGCAGACATCTTGCGGCCTTGGCTACAGCAGAATGGACAAAGCGAACTTCCATTGCCGACCAACGACGAGACCTGCGCCTGCCCCGCCGGCTTGACGCTGGACGAGATGGAACGCCGCCTTATCGTTGCGACCCTGCAACGCTGCGACGGTCATCGAGCGAAAGCGGCCGAGGCGCTCGGCATTGGCCTCCGCACGCTAAGCGGCAAGCTTCGAGCCTACGGTTATGCGCCCCGAGAAAAGGATTTTGCAAACGCAGGGTGAAAATGTAGTCGGCAAAGAATGCCGCCAGCAAACGGCAATTTTTGCCGGTTCACCCCCGGTCACTTATCGAAGCGAAAAAACTTTTAGTGAGTCGCACAACGTCGAAGTGGCGCAAAGAAACTCCGTATTCTTTGCGGACTAGCGCGTGTGCCTGAGAACCATACCACGGCTTGTCGTGCCACTACGCGGCACAGAGGTTGCAATGCTTTCGTCGTTGTTTCAGTCATCCACGATACCCATATTGGAGCAAGTCGTTAATTTTACCGAAGCCCGCCACGGCGTGCTGGCGGGAAACATCGCGAATTTAGATACGCCCGGCTACAAAACTCGAGACCTGTCGCCGGCTTTATTTCAACAGCGGCTCAAAGAAGCGATCGAACACGCGGCACGAACCGATTTCGCCCACCTACGAGGGCGATGCCATCAATCTGTTGCCGACGTATACCGCTGCGCGTCGCGAGGACAAGCAAATCGCCGCCTTGCATAAAGTCGAAGAATCGATGAAGACCATTCTGCGACACGATGGCGACGACGTGAGCATGGAACAGCAAGTCAACGAAATTATGAAAAACCAACAGCAGCATAACCTCGCGATCAACATCATGAGCGCGCAGTTTCGTCTGCTCAAGGCCGCGATTACCGAACGAGTGGCGTGAATATTTTAGGTGTCAGGTGTCAGAAAACAGGTTTGCTCACATCTGACGCCTCAATAATACTACGAAACCGAGTAGCGATCACATGTTTTCAAGTCTCGATGTCAGCACGAGTGGTTTGGTCGCACAGCGGGCGCGGCTCAACGCGATCTCATCGAATATCGCCAACATGTCGACCACGCGAAACGAGCTGGGTCAACCGGAGCCCTATCAGCCGCGTTACGTCACGTTCCAAACAGACACCAAGCTCACAACGCCCGGCGGCGGGGCCGGCGTCAAGATCGGCAGCGTCGAACATTCGACCGAGCCGCCAAAAATGAAATATGAACCGGGTCATCCGGATGCCGACGCGCACGGGTTCGTCCGCTATCCGGCCGTAGACATGACGAGTGAGTTTGTCGATTCACTCGAGGCCACTCGAGCCTACGAAGCCAACATCGGTGTGATCGAAGTCACCAAGAACATGGCCGACCAAGCGCTGCGAATCATTGCGTGACACACTTGCAGCCGGGGATCGTAACCCCGGTTCCATGACCCGAAAGCGCGTTGGACACCGGCCTCGCAGTGGCCAGCTGCAATACACATGAACACGATCAACAACATCTCGATTGGCCAAGCGTTGACGCAACCCACGGCGCCGAAAATCGGCGACCAGGCCGGCGGAGTTTCGTTTAAGGATGTGCTCGTTGACTCGATTCAACAGGTCAATTCCATGCAATTGCAGGCCGACCAGGCGGTCGAAACGATGTTCAGCGGCGGCGAAGTTAACCCGGCGGAAGTACTCACCGCGGTGCAAAAGGCCGATCTCGCCTTTCGACTCACCATGCAAATGCGAAACAAGCTGATGGAAGTGTACCAGGAAATCAAGGACATACGGATTTAGCACGGAGCATCGAGCAAGGAGCAAGAAGCGCGATGCAGCTTCCGACTCCGTGCTCTACGCTCCTCCGCTCTGAGGTCCACGGATGGATTTTTTGAACAAATCAATTGCGCAGATAAGCGAGCTGTTTCGCTCGATGACGCCTGGTGCGCGGATTACGGCCGGCTTGCTGCTGGCGGTCGTCGTCGTCAGCATGGGTTACCTGTTCCGTCAAGGCGCCGCCGGCCCAGATGCGTACCTGTTTGGCGGCGAGCCACTCTCCGATGGCCAGCTCACGCGGGCCGAAGCCGCCATCGCGCAAGCCGGTCTTTCGGGCTATCAACGCGAAGGCAATCGCATCCGCGTCCCCTCGGGTCAACAGGCAAAATACCTTGCAGCCGTGGCCGATGCCGGCGCGCTGCCCCCCAATTTCAATACGATTCTGGAAAATGCGCTCGATAAAGGCGGCCCGTGGGAATCTCGCGAAGCGACGCGCGAGCGTCTCAAAATTGCCCGGCAGCAAACGCTTTCCGAAATCGTGCGGGCAATGTCCTGGGTCGAGAACGCAATTGTGCTGTATGACGAGCACGAAACGCGCGGGCTCCGCGACTTCGTGTCCAACAAGCAAGTCACGGCGTCGGTAAGCATCAAGCCGATCGTCGGCGAATTGCTTACGCCGCTGCGCGCAAAAACATCCAGAAACTGGTCGCCCATGCCGTTAACATGAAGCCCAACGATGTCGCGATCACGAACTTGGGTGATGGCGGATCGGCCGGCGCCGACGGCGAGGTTTCGTGGGAAATCTTCGACGATGATTACATGAAGACCAAGGTCGCCTTCGAATCGCAGAAGCGCGAGAGCATTCTGAGCTCGCTGCGCGATATTCCGGGCGTGCGCGTCGAAGTCAACGCCGACTTCAATGATACGGTCGAAGAAACGACGCATAACGTGAAGCCCGATCCGAAACCCGCCGTGCGACGCGAATCGGAAACGAACGAAACATCGACGCAGACAACTGTAAATTCCGGCGGCCAGCCGGGTTTCACCGCCCAGGGCCCGAGTCGGCAAGGCGCCACGATATCGCCGCAAGAAAACAAAAGCGAGACGACGAACCATGTAACCGATACGGATAACGTTGTCGGCATGGAAGACAGCCGCGTGCTCAAGAAAGGCTACACGCCTCGGGAGGTTTGGGCGACCGTGACGATTCCCGGCTCGTACATCAAGAGTTTATGGACGGCGCAAAATCCGACAGCGACGGCGCCGCCAAAACCAGAAGACTTAACGAAAGCTCAGTCCGAAGTCGTGCAGAAAGTCGAGAACATCGTCGATCCGCTGTTGTATCTGCAAGCGAACAAGGGTGAGAACACCTACAAACACGTGCGGGTCGTGGTGCTCGATTCACTACCCGTTCCGGCCATCGAGCCGCCCTCCATGACCAGCCAGGCGGTCGCATGGACCGGCCGGTACTGGAGCACGCTGGCGATGCTTGGAGTCGCGATGTTCAGCCTCTTGGTGCTTCGCTCGGTCGTCAACGGCAAGCCTGGCGACGCGGCCATCGCAGCCGCGCCTAACGCGCCGCTCACGCTGCAGGCCGATGAGCCTAAATCGGATTCCGCGGGCGGCGCCACAACCGACGACAACAGGCCGCGCTTGCGATTAAAAAAAGGCAAATCGCTTAAAGACGATCTGGTAGAGGTCGTCCGCGAGGACCCCGATGCGGCGGCCGATATCCTGCGCTCGTGGATCGCCAAGGCGGGGTGATGGTAAATAGCTCGGAGAACAATCGAATTGGCGGGCACGATCGAGATGACAAATATCACTCCTAATATGCGTAAAGCAGCTGTAATGCTTCGCACCCTGGATGGCGATACGGCCGCCTTGATGTTGGGCCAGCTTTCGCCAAACGAGGCGGCGGCGATTCGCAGCGCAATGCGGGCGTTGGGACCCATTGACGTGGACGAACAGGCCGAAGTCGTGGCCGAACTACGCGGAGATCGCCCACAAAAGAATACGTCGACAACCGCCGACGTCGAGCTGTCGCTTTCGTCGTCGTACAAAAAAGAGGAGATTGCCGAACAGCTCGCCGTTTCGGGCACGGCCGGCGGATCGAAACGATTCGAGTTCCTGGAGCGTGCGCCCACCGCCGCGCTCGTGCCCTACCTTGCTCGCGAACATGTGCAAACAATCGCCGTTGTGCTTTCGCATTTGCCGCCGCAGCGAGCTGCAGCCATTCTGGATTCGTTACCGCAAAAGCTTCAAGCCGAAACGTCTGAACGCCTTTCTACACTTGGTGAAACCGATCCTGAAAGTGTCGTCGTGCTCGAACGCGAGCTGGCAGCATGGGTTGCTCTGCGCAGCGGTGGGCGCCCCCGCGTCCGCCGCGATACGATGGCAGCGATACTTGCCGCCGCAGACGCAAAAACTCGCAGCCGCCTCTTGAGCAATCTGAAGAATCACGACGTTGCCCTTGCGAATCAAGTGTCGGCGAACCCACCGGCGCAACCTCATTCGGCGCAAAAGCGACGTAGCCAAGTGCAGAAGCAAATCCGCGCAGGCAAAGTCGATGCGCGACGCGAGAATCGTGTTGACCGTGCCGCCGTTCTCGCCGCCCTACCGCTTCCACGCGTTAAGTTCGACGATTTAATTCACCTCGATTCGCGCACCCTGGCGTCCATTTTGCGACAAGCCGATGCGAACGTGTTGGCCCTCGCGTTAGTGGGGTCTCGCGATGAACTGGTCGATCGGATTTGTGAACAGATGCCCAAGCGCACGGCCCGCGCCTTTCGACGCGAGCTGAGGCGACTGGGTCCGACGCGCCTCAGCGACGTCGAAGCCGCTCAGCAAGCCGTCGCACATATCGCCGAACGGCAATTCGCCGAACAACAACGCGCCTTGCTCCCCGCGCATTGCTAACCGAACCAACGCAAAGTCAATCGCCACGATGGCCACGATCATTCGCCAAGATAGCCCGCTTGAAATTCACTCCGGGCGCGCGGTTCAATCGGTGGCGTTCAGCTTTGCCGACATGCGCGGCCAGGCGAACGACTACCTGGACACCGTCCGCGCTGAAGCGGCAAAGATCGTGCAATTAGCGCACCAGCAAGCAGAGCAGATTCGCCGTCAGGCGGAAGCCGCGGGACGCAAGGCGGCCGAGGCGGCGATCGAGCGCGTGCTCGACGAGCGCGTCGGCAAACGCATGGAAACGCTGCTCCCTGCATTGGAACACTTGCTGGCGGAAATGAACGATACCAAAACCCAGTTGTTGACTCGTTGGGAGAACTCGGCGCTTAAGGTTGCCTCCGCTATCGCTGAGCGGATCATCCGCCGCGAGCTTTCGCAACAGCCACAGATCACGCTCGACCTGATCTCCGACGCGCTACAGCTCGCGGCCGGCATGACTGAAATCACCCTGCATGTCAGTCCAGCCGACTACGAAAACCTGGGCACGCAAATTACTCGATTGGCCGACACGGTGGCGCAACTCGTCCCCAGTTCGATCGTGGCCGACCCGGCGATCACGCCCGGCGGGTGTCGCGTGAAAACCAAGTTCGGCGAAATCGATCAACAAATCGAATCACAACTTCGGCGGATCGAAGAGGAACTGGAGTAAGTAGGAGAATCGGCTTTTAGCGTCGGCGGCCACGCCGAATGGATAAGATCCGGCGCAGCCGCCGATGCTAAGCCCGCGTAATTTTTACTCGCGCCACGAAACATGGAAGCGATGCTCGATAATTTGAACGCAACTATGACCGCGTCGCTGATTGGCACGGTTGCGGAAACGATCGGCATGACCGTGAGCGTCGCCGATTTTCCTGCGCCGGTTGGCGCGGTCGTTCGCATCGAGCGCGATGGCGGCGCGGCGAGCGAGGGTGAGGTCGTCGGCTTCCGCGATGGATACACACTGGTCTATCTGTTGAGCGAAACGAACGGAGTGCGCCGCGGAAATCGCGTCCGGCTGTTGCGGACGACTCGCTCATTGAAAGTCGGCCCGGCACTGTTGGGACGAGTGATCGATGCCCACGGCCGATGCATCGACGGCCGGTCGCAACCCGCGTTGCCGTTCCGCGTGCGGCTGGACCGCCAACCGCCACCAGCCACGGAACGTCCGCGCATCCGCACGCCGCTGGCGACCGGCGTTCATACGATCGACGCGCTGCTGACATGCGGTCGCGGCCAGCGGTTGGGTATTTTTTCCGGCTCCGGCGTTGGGAAAAGCGTCGTGATGGGAATGATGAGCCGATACACCAACGCCGATGTGATCGTCACCGGCCTGGTCGGCGAGCGCGGCCGCGAAGTGAACGATTTCCTGGAGCGCGACCTGGGCGCCGATGGGCTTGCGCGAAGCGTGATCGTAGTCGCCACGAGCGATGAGCCGGCGCTGAACCGGGTCCATGCGGCCTCGACGGCAACGGCGGTCGCCGAATTCTTCCGCGACGAAGGAAAACACGTGCTATTGCTGATGGATTCGGTGACTCGCTTCGCCATGGCGCAGCGCGAAATCGGCCTGGCCGCGGGCGAGCCGCCGGCCACGCGCGGTTATCCGCCTTCCATGTTCGCCCTGTTGCCGCGACTCGTCGAACGCGCCGGTCAAAGCCGCACCGGTAGCATCACGGCGTTTTACACCGTCCTGGTTGAAGGCGACGACGAAAACGAACCGGTCGCTGACGCGATGCGGGGCCTGTTGGACGGACATGTTTGGCTGTCGCGCAAGCTGGCCAGCCGCGGGCATTACCCGGCGATCGACGTGCTCTCCAGCATCAGTCGATTGATGAAAGATATTACCACGCCGCAACATCAAGCCGCGGCGCTCACGATTCGGCAATTGCTGGCGTCACATGCCGAACACGAGGATCTGCTGTCCATCGGCGCGTACCGCCGCGGCAGCAATCGCACGGTGGATGCCGCCGTGGAAATGCGCGAACCGATCGAATCGCTTTTGCGGCAAGCGGTCGATATCGCGCTGCCTTACGACAAAGTTGTCGAACAATTGCTGAATCTGGCAGCACAGTGCCAGGTGAAGCTGGCCGATTCGGCAGCGCCGGCGACATCCCCCGCCGTTGTTGGCCCGAGCGGCTTGGCACAACCGCAGGCATAAATCGGGATTTGCATAACGATGGCCAAATACACATTTCGCCTGAATACATTGCAAAAAGTGCGCGAGGTTCGCCGCGATCAGCAGCGCGCGTCGTTGGCCGAGGCGTTTCGCGCCGAGCAAGTGTTAGTCGAAAAAAAAGCCCAGATAATGGCTGAAGAACAAGCACTTCGCGAACTGCAACGTTCGGCGGCAGCCGACCAGTATCTCAATGTCAACCGCCTGTTGGAAGCGCAGCGCTACGACCTGTTGCTGAAAGCGCAAAGCCGGGAGCTGGCAAAACAAGCGCTGCTGTTGGCGGCCGAAACCGAGCGCCGCCGACAAGTATTGGTGGAAGCCGATCGCGACGTTCGCGTATTGGAACTACTGGATGAACGGCATCGCCGAGCGCACGACCGCCAAGAGCAGCGAACGGAAACAAAACGGCTCGACGAAGCCGCGACGGTCCAATGGCGTCGCACTCAAGGCACAGAGAAATGAGCAAGTTCATTGATATCGTGCTGGGGCTCATCGCTTACGTTTGCGTGGCGACAGTGATCACACTTGCGCTCGTGATTGGCTATTTGTGGCACACGGATCAGTTGAATGGCGAGAAAGTCTTTCGGATCGTCGCCATGTTGCAGGACATCGATCTGCAGCAGCTTGCCGCGGAGCCGCAGAAAAAAGGCGACGAAGTGCCGCCCGTAGAACCTTCCCTGAACGAAGTGATGCACCATCAACAAGTTCAAGACCGCAACTTCGAAGTGAAGCTGCTGGCCCTAAAGCGCGGCAAGCAGGAATACGACGCCTCGCTGCACGACCTCAATGAAAAAATCGACCGTTACGACCGGCTCGTTCAAGACATCCAAAGCCGTTTACACCAGCAACAGGAACTAACCACACAGCAGAACGTCGGCAAGGTCGTGAGCCAGCTCGAACAAGTCACGCCCGAGGTGGCCAAGGATTCGTTGATGAAATGGATCGACGAAGACCGCATGGATGATGCCATCTTGCTGATGAGCCGAATGTCGGAAAACAAGCTGGCGAAAATACTCAAAACGTTTCAAACAGAAAAAGAGCTGAGTAAGCTGCACGAAATCCATCGGCGAATTATGAGTGGCGGAGCGGAAACTTCGAAGATTGAGAAAGCCCTTGGCGAGCTGAACGCGATCGACGACAAGAAGTGAGATTTGAAACGCCCGGCATGAAAGACTTATGAGCCAAACAAATACCGATTACCTGTTTCCATCAACTGCACCGGTGGCGGATCGCGCTTCAGAGCACGGCTGGACGAACGACGGCAACGGTACGTTCGACATCCACCTCAGCCAGGCGTCAACGATTGTCCGCGATGATCCATACAAGCCCGGCAACGCCGTCAGAGGACCCGAGCCGCCAGCCTACCGCGGCCCGCAGCCGGACAAGAATTCCTACGATAACGACCCGCGAGATTCCGGAGCTGCCGGGCCAATAAGCAACAACAAGGAAACCGCGCAACCGAGCCAGTCGTCGTCGCCCGTGCAAGATGGCTCCGCTAAGTCGGTGAATGGCGAATCGTATTCGACCGAACCACACGATGCCGACGACCAGCACAACGACAAACCGGATGACAAGTTAGCGGGCGAGGTTGCCGGCGCCGCACAGGTAAAGCCCGACAACGCGGCGCAGAAGACTGCCAAAGCCGATTCTGCAAATACGGCGTCGGCTGCGGCCAATAAAACGAAGAACGCAAATGACAAGGCGGTAAGTTTATCGGCGGCATCAGAAGCTGCGGCCAATGCTAATTCGAAAATAACGAGCGACAGCGCCCTTACATCGTCATCCAAAGCGCAAACTTCCGAGCTGAGTGCGAACCTCGTCGCGCCAGCCGCTGCCGCGACGGAAGCTCCAAACGATCTTACCGCGGCAGCCGGGGCCAGTGAGCATTCGAACGATTCGGTGGCGTCGATCAAACAATTGAAAGAGAAAGCGGCTGCCGCGCTGCGCCTGAAATCGAAATCGAACGGCGATACGAAGGATGGTGACGCATGTCACGACACGCTACCGGAGGGACTTTCGAACGCCGAAACTGCGGCCGATGAGGCGCAGGCAGCCGCACCCAATATCGGTACTAGCGTTTCCACCATGCCGAAAGGCGCGTCGAATTCCGAAGATGCGTCGCCCGATAATCCACGCCGCCAAGCTCGCACGGGCAATCGTAGCGATGCGGCGAGTCAAGCAATTAAAGCGGATGCCGTGTTGCTGATCAACGGAACGGCTACAAATGCGGCCGACACTTCTGCGGATGCGGATCCGAAGGGCGACAAAACCGAGCCGCTCACCAAACCAATTCCACGTAATGGCGAAACCGCCACCGTTTCGCTTGCGCGTCTGACTCGCCCGAATGTCGCGGTCAACGATAGCAACCGAGGCAGCGAAAAAGATGCGCCGCGCGTTGATCCGGAGCGCTTTGTCGGCCGTGTCGCCAAGGCGTTCCAAACGGCCAATGACCGGGGCGGCACACTGCAATTGCGACTCAGTCCGCCAGAGCTTGGCGCGCTTCACTTGGAGCTGACGGTTAAAAACGGCGTAATGTCGGCCAACCTGCAAACCGATAACGCCCATGCGCGCCGCTTATTGCTAGACCACCTGCCCGCGCTGCGCGATCGACTGGCCGAGCAAAACATTCGCGTCGAAAAGTTCGACGTCGATGTGCGCCGCGACGGCTCCGGCGGCCAGGCCGATGCTCGCGGATCGCAACAACAGCCCCATTATCAACCGCAACAACCCGCGCCCCGTCGGCATGCGGCGCCGCTGCCACAGCCGCGCAAAGCAGCGCCGCAGGACACACCCGCGATTGCGCCGAAGACGAGTGACACCGGGCTCAATTTGATTGTGTAAGAGAAAACTGAAAGAGAACTTACAACAAACCATTCCGTAATCCCTCCCTAATAGAGAGGGGAAGGTCAATACCATGGCATCCATTTTACCGACATCAACCGCGACTACAAAAAGTCAGTCGGTGCCGACGACGGCCGACGCGATCAACGATCTCGACTTGAACTCGTTCCTGAAGCTCATGATCACCGAGCTGCAACAACAGGACCCACTCAATCCGATGGATAATAAGGACATGCTGGATCAAATCAGCCAGATCCGTTCCATCGGCGCGACAGATAAACTCACTTCGACACTCGACTCGGTCCTGCTGGGACAGAACGTCGCCAGCGCGACGAATCTGATCGGCGCCGACATCTCGGCCCTTACCGACGACGGAGAGTCAGTCACCGGCACCGTCAACCGTGTGACGATCGACAAGGGCGTGCCCAAGTTACACGTCGATAACCTGCCGGCGGTCGTGCCGTCGAGTGCCGACGGAGACATCGAAGCGGGTACTTACAGCTACCACGTGGTGTGGGAAGGTGATCAGAATCAGCTCCTGGGCATGGACTTTTCGGGCGACCAGGCGATTAAAACGACCGGCACCCCGGGCGTCGATCGAGCAATTCAAATTCGTAACCTGCCGGTTACCGACGGGCCGAAGTACGTCTATCGCACCGACGCCAGCGGCACCGGAACGTATCAGCTTATTGGCATTATCTCCGACGGCACTCAAGGCACGGTCGTCGATGGTCTCGCGGACAGCGACCGCAACGGCACGCAGTTGACTCAACCATTCCAACGCGTGGCGGTTACCGCTCGTTCGTACGACGTGACCCTAAATAACGTTTCGACGATCCGCCCGCCGTCGTTGTAGGCGGCATTGAACCACGTAGGTCAGTCTTGGAGCTGACTAAGAGTAAATGAGAATCACTCGTCAGGCCGAAGCCTGACCTACTTTCCCGGGGAGGAGAAGACCATGGGTTTACAATCCGCAATGACGACGGCTCTCACCGGCCTGCAAGCGGCCGAAACGACGATCGACGTCGTGGGCAACAACGTCGCCAACTCGAACACGGTCGGTTTTAAGGAATCGAACGTGCTCTTTGCCACGCAGTTTTTGCAGACGCAAAGCATCGGCTCATCGCCGAGCACATCCAGCGGTGGTACGAATCCGCGGCAAATCGGCCTCGGTGTGAAAGTGAGCGAGATCGCGCCCAACTTTACGCAAGGCACGATTCAAGTCAGCGCCAACCCGCTCGATCTGGCCATCCAGGGCGACGGCTTTTTCATCGTGCAGGGCCCCAACGGCGGTTCGCAACAGTACTACACGCGTAACGGTCAGTTCAAGACCAATGCCGTGAACCAGCTCGTGTCGATTTCTGGCGACCGCGTGTTGGGCTACGGCGTCAACGACCAGTTTGTGATCGATACAAACACCGTCGAGCCGTTAACGATTCCATTCGGCGGCTCGGCGGTCGCCCAGGAAACCAACAACCTCACGCTCGTCGGCAACTTGCAGCCGGACAGCGAACTAGTTTCCACACAGCCGGGCATTATCGAATCGGTGGTGCTCAACGATAACTCGGTTGAAATCCCGACTAACTTTGGAGCGAGCGACCTTCAACAGGTGAGTGCTCCCGCGGCCGGCATCGCCACTGCGAACGCTCCCGCTTCCGGTGCCATCGACGCTGGAACGTACAGCTATAAGATCGTGTTTGTCGATCCAACGGCCGCGACTGGACACGACGAAGGACCGCCATCCATTGCGTTCGGCTCCGAAACTTCCGATGGCACTCAGTCGATTGATTTGAGCAATTTGCCGACGTCGCCCGACCCGGCCGTTTACACGATGAAACGTATCTACCGGAGCGACGGGACGAATCCCTATCAATACGTCGATGAGATTCCCGCCGCGGATTTGACGTATCACGACAACACAGCAGCTGCCGCCCTCGGCGGAGACTTGAACGAAGACAGTCTCGATCTGGCCAACTACAGCTACTTTGTGACCTTCTCGAAACCTGGCCTCGAAACCAGGCCGACCTCGGAAAGCCCGACGATCTCCCTCTCCGTGAGCAATCGTCGTATTCGTCTCGACAACATTCCGCAGCCAACGGATCCCGATTTTACGACCGTCAACATCTATCGCAACGTGAAAAATCAGCCCGGCAACTTCTACTTGGTCGATCAGCTCAATGTTGGACAAACCTCGTACATCGACACGTCGCCGGATGTCGACATAACAAATCCGCTGAGCCTGCTCGATCGCAATGGCCCGCCGGTGAACACGGCGCTTGTGCTTACCAATGTGTCCACGTTCGATGGCACCAATTATGTCAACCTGTTCCAACCGGGCACGCTGCAATTCACCGGCAGCAAGGGGGCCGATGGTGGTCTCGATCTGGCGACCAAGGAGTTGACGATCTCCGCCACAACAACCGTACAGGACCTGATCAATTTCATGCAACAGGCTCTCGGCATTCAATTGACCTCACCCGATCCAGCCAACCCGCTGACCGGTAGTCCAGGCGGCTCGTTGACGGGGGATAGCCGTTTGCACTTCGAATCCAACGACGGTGTCAACAACGCGGTGAACGTCAGCCAGAATGCATTTCGACTGATTTCGGCGAGCGGGACACCGCAAACGATTCCACTGAACTTTTCGCCGACGCAGGTGGCCGATGGCGCGGGTACTTCGTCGGAAATGCAGGTTTACGACAGCCTGGGCATTCCGCTTACCGTGCGGCTGACGACCTCCCTGGAATCGACCGCGAACGGTGTGACGACCTATCGCTGGTATGCAACGTCGGCCGATAATCAACCGGCGTCGGGCGTAACTACAACGGTGGGCACCGGCTTGATTACGTTCGGCGGAACCGGAAAGTATATCTCCGCTACCGACAACTCCGTATCGATCGATCGCCGCAATGTGGCGTCGAATTCGCCCGTCACGTTCGACCTTGATTTCTCTCAAATCACGGCATTGAGCGATGCGGGCGACGGCCAGTTGCAAGCATCGAGCCAGGACGGTTTCGCGGCCGGTACGCTGTCGAGCTTTTCGATTACCGAAAGTGGGCGCATCAAGGGAGTGTACTCGAACGGCGTGACGCGCGACTTGGGGCAGATGCTTATGGCCCGCTTCAATAACCCCGGCGGTTTACAACAGGTCGGCAACAACCTGTTTGCCACCGGCGTGAATTCCGGCGAGCCGCTTACAGACATTCCCGGGTCTTCCGGAATCGGCTCGCTCACTGCGGGGGCGGTCGAGCTTTCGAACACCGACATCGGCCAAAACCTCATTGACTTGATCCTGGCTTCAACGCAGTACCGCGGCGGTACGCGAGTCATTACGTCGGCTCAACAGCTGCTGGATGAACTGCTGAATTTGCGGAGATGACCCACCGTTCGCCCACGCACTATGGGAAATACTCCGCTCCGGCTCCAGTCGTAAGCTACGTTTTCAGAAGGCCGCGTTCGGCGCACCCTGCGCGGTCCGCTTGTAACGAAGCTAAGCATTGCAACGGTTATTGGAGATTCGTGCGGTGGCCGACGAACAAGTGGAAGAGCAGCCAGTTGAAGCAACGCCTGTCGAAGCGCCCGGCGCAAGGGCCGGGGCGTGTTTCGGATCATTAAAGCGGTGGCGTTTGTATCGGTCATCGTGGTTGTGCAGATCGTCGTCGCCTCGATGCTAGCACCATCGGCGCAAGACACGGCTCGGCTCGCCCATGAACTGGTGGCAGCCTCCAAGGGTCAATCAGCCGACGCAAAAGACGATCAGTCCAACGATGCCAAAGAACAGGCTGTACGCGAGCAAGACCTCCACGAAGTCGAGCTGGGTACTTACAACATCACGAGATTCAATCCGGCGACTAACACCACGTTGGCCATCGATTTCGAATTGTATGGCACCGTGCTAGCGGATGACCTCAGCACGTTTCAACACCACTTTGAAACCAACAATGCACGCATCAAGGAGCAGATTACCCTAACCATGCACTCCGCCGAGTCGGCCGATCTGACCGACGCCGGGTTGGGGTTGATCAAACGCCAGATATTAGAGAAAACCAACCGCGCATTGGGCCAGCCGCTGCTCAAGGAAGTGCTGTTCAGCAAATTTAATTTCGTGGAGCGGTAACACGTGGCGGCGCGTCTCGGAAAGACTTGCCTACGCGAAATGGATTTCGATGCCGGACGAGCCGCAACAACCCGCTCAGGACGATGTCGCTGCGCCAGCGGCCGATGCCGACCGGAGCAGCATCGAATCGCTTCTCGATGAGGCGCAATCGGCGCTCACATCGCTCAACGAATCTCCCGCGCCGCTGCCGGAGGGCGTGAAGCCGTTTGAGCTGGCCGACCTGTTCGGCGCGGCGCCGGCCAACGAACAGGCGAGCTTGGATCTTTTGCGCGATGTGCAGCTCGACTTGAAGATCGAGCTCGGCCGCACGCAGATGCACCTGGACGATGTACTACGCCTCAAGCAGGGGGCGGTCGTCACGCTGGATAAGCTTGCCGGCGACCCGGTCGATATTTACGCCAACGGGCGGCTCATCGCGCGCGGCGAGGTGCTGGTGCTGAACGATAACTTCTGCGTCCGCGTTGCCGAGCTGATCGCGAGCGATGCCGCGGCTTGAGTGCACGGGGCAAATCGGAATGTCTGCCCGTTATTCCGCCAGCGATGCTGCCAGGTTGTTAATGATTGCAGCACTCTGCTCTGGCCAATTGCAGCGCATCGAACTATAAGCTACGGCCGTGCGCGGGATGCGCCCGCCACCGCGGAGCGTCGCATGACAAACGGCGCACTCTTCTCCCCTCGCTCATCTATAGTTCGTGCTGGCGGTGCTCGAATGGCCGCGCCTTAATTTCATGTATCGTTCACTGAGATATCTTGCGCTCGGCCTGTTGGCGGCCGCGCTCGCGCCGCGAGCTCCGGCTCAGACGACGCCCGGGCCGCCAGACTGGAATGATGGTCGTGGTTCGGTGTATTTGCCGATGGGGCAGAAAACGCAGTCGGCTGCCGGTCCGATCGCATCCTCGACGGCTGCCGCAGAATCAGCGCAATCGACTGCGTCTACATTGCAGGCTCCTGCGTCGATCGCACCGCCCATATTGAATACCACGGCTGAGTCGGCACCGGAGATCGCGACCGCGCAAGTTTGATCGCGCGATCGTCCCATCGGCTCACGAAGAGCCACTGCCGCCGGCAGATTCGGCTCGCCGGCTTGCGCCGCCCAGCAATCGCCAACCCAACGAAAAGCTTGCCAGCTCGAACGGCCGCGCGAACATCGGGCCGCGGCGGCTTATCGATTTCGGAATTCCCATGCACTCGATTTACACAATTGCCACGGCGCTGACGATTGTCATCGGCACGTTTTTCGTTTTTGTATGGATGCTGCGGCGCAGCGGTCGCGGTGCGGCAGGCGGTCGCGCGACGTTGCCGGCAGATGCGGTCAGCGTGTTGGGGCGAGTCTCGCTCGCCGGAAGACAAGTCGCTGAGCTGCTGCGAGTCGGGAACAAGCTCGTGCTTGTGGCGCTAACGCCGGGCGGCGCCGAAACTCTCACAGAAGTTACCGACCCCGTGGAAGTCGATCGGCTTGTAGGTTTATGCCAACAATATAGCCCACACAGCACTACGAAAGCGTTCGAGCAGGTATTCCAACACTTGTCGCGCGAGCCGGTGGCCGGCGGATTTTTGGGGGCCGATTCGCTGCCGACATCGCTAGCGCCGGCCGCCGCCGCATACCGCTCACATCGAGGAGACAGCGCGCGTGGTTAGCACGAGCGGCCTCTCAAATCGGCATCGTGTGTGCCACTGGTTTCGCCAGTGCGCGGTGCTCGTTGCGCGGAAGATTCAAACGGCGCTGGCGAAGCCAACTGCACCGATGTCGATCTCCAGGCTCGTAACATGCGTGGTCGTGCTTCTCTTGATCGCCGCGCCGGTTTTCGCGCAGGCTGATTCGCCGGCCACGTCGCTGTTGCCGAAAGGAATTGGCGGCCCGGCAGATTGGACGAGCCCACAGGGCCTGGCATCTACCCTGCAAGTCATGCTTTTGCTGACCGTGGTCAGCCTGGCCCCTGCGATCTTGCTGATGACGACGGGCTTCGTGCGGATCATCGTTGTGCTCGGCTTGTTGCGGCAGGCGTTGGGCACGCAGCAATTGCCGCCGAGTCAGGTCGTAACTTCGATCGCACTATTCATGACGCTCCTGCTCATGGCGCCAGTGTGGAACGAAACTTATGAAAAAGGCATCCGCCCGTACACGAACAGCGAGATCGGCCTGAAAGAGGCGTTCGACCGCGGCGTTGCGCCGGTCCGGCGATTTATGGCGCATCAGATTCGAAGAACGGGCAACGACGACGACGTCTATCTGTTCCTGCGCTACATGCCGCAAGAGGCCGACCCGACGACGGGCACTTTGCCAAATTACGTGTACTACGAACCGGCCGATGGCGAGCGCGAGGTGCCGCTGCTGGCCCTCTTGCCGGGCTTTATGCTCAGTGAGTTGAAGACCGCATTCCTCATCGGGTTTCAAATCTATTTGCCGTTCGTGATCCTCGACATTGTCGTGGCGAGCGTGACGATATCAATGGGAATGCTGATGTTGCCGCCGGTGCTCGTGTCGCTGCCGTTCAAGCTGTTGTTGTTCGTGCTGGTCGATGGCTGGCATTTGGTAGTCGAAATGTTGATGCAGAGTTTTCATTTGGTTTCGTAGGAAACTGCAAGCCAGGAATCGGTGCTTGCGCAACGAAGTAACGATCTTCCGGCTCTTGACACTCGACTCTTAGCTATAGCTTTTATGCACCCACAAGATGCGATTGATTTAGCGCGCGAGGCACTGGTCGTGGCGACGTTGATTGCCGCGCCGGTTCTTCTGGCCGGAATGTTTGTGGGGCTGATCGTGGGGCTGATCCAAGCCCTCACGCAAATACAAGAGCAGACCGTGGCGTTTGTGCCGAAGCTGATTGCAATGGTGCTCGCGCTCGGCTTGTCGCTGCCCTGGGTGCTCACACGCCTTGTCGAGTATGCGCGCGAGCTGATTTCGAACATCCCCAGCTCGCTATAGTCCGCCGCGGCTCGGCGGACTTTTATTATGCCCGCTCTCGAAACCTTTCTTGTCGGCCGGTTCATGCTGTTCACGTTGGTGCTTGCCCGCACCGGCGCTCTGCTCATGACTGCGCCGATCTTCGGCGCAAACCTTGCCGCGTCAAGTGCGGGCACTGTTGGCTGTGGCCGTTACATTGCTGGTCACGCCGGTGTTTTTGGAAACATCGATTCCATTCGTCGAGAACACGGTTGCGTATGGCCGGCTGCTCGCGAACGAGGCGCTCGTCGGATTGTTGCTCGGACTGGGGATAAACATCCTGTTCTCTGGGATTCAGGTCGCCGGTCAGCTCGTTAGTCAAATGAGCGGGTTGTCGCTGGCCGAAGTATTCAATCCAGCCTTCGACGAGGAGGAGTCGGTCTTTTCGCAGCTCTTCTATTTTCTGACGATGGCGGTGTTCGTCGCGGTCGGCGGCCACCGCATCGTTACCGAAGCGCTTTTGGAAACATTTGCAGCGGCGCCGCCCGGCCATGCGGCCCTGGGAACCAATTTCGTTGATGTGCTTGCCAGCATCCTCGCCCAAAGTTTCACGCTGGGAATTCGCGCCGCGGCCCCGATGCTGGTGGCGCTGTTGTTGTCGAATCTGGTGCTGGGTCTGATTAGCCGCACGTTGCCGCAGATCAATGTGATTGTAGTTGGCTTCGGGTTGAATTCGCTGCTGGCGATGGGTGTGCTGTTCCTATCGATCGGGGCGGCAGCGTGGACATTTCAGGATCCAACCCTCGACGTGTTGCAGCAAATTCGCGAAGCGATTGTCGCGAGCCATTAGCTAAGCACCGGCAGAACCTTTGACATTGTATTCTCAACTTCGCAATGGCCGAGCACTCCGGCGAAAAATCGTTCGACGCCACACCGCACCGCCGGCAGGAGGCGCGCGATCAGGGCCAGGTCGTTTTTAGCCAGGACCTTAGCTCCGCCGCGCTGTTGATGTTGGCCGTGCTGCTGTTGATGATGCTCGGCGGCGGCGTTCTGCAGTTCTGCGCGAAGCTCATGCAGCATCAGTTGGGCGATGTGACCGAGCTCCACGCTACTCGAAATTCACTGCTGCACGAATGGCTTCGCATCGCGCTTCAACTGGGAGTCGTCCTGTTGCCGATCCTGGGGCTGATGTTGCTCGGCGGCGCCCTGGCGAGCATTTTTCAAGTCGGGCTGCTTTGGGTTCCCGATCGGCTTGCACCCGATTTCAGCCGCATCAGCCCGATCGCGGGTCTGAAGCGAATCTTTTCGTTGAGCGGGACAGCCCGGCTCGGTTTCGGTCTGGTGAAAGTGCTGTTAGTAAGCTGCGTGGCAATTGCGGTGCTCTGGACGCGGTGGAACGACGTGCTGAGAAGCAGTGCGCTCGACATCCCACAGCTCGCCAAATTCCTGGTAAGTATTTCACTAAGCACAATGCTATGGATTGGTTTCGTGCTATTGATCCTGGCGGTGTTGGACTATGCCGTGCAACGCTGGAAGTACGAACAGGACTTGCGGATGACGCACCAGGAAGTGCGCGACGAGCTGAAGAATCTGCAGGGCGATCCGCAAATTGCCGCGCGCCGCCGCACGATTCAGCGACAGATGGTTCTGAATCGAATTTCGAGCAGCGTGCCGAAGGCCGATGTTATTATCACCAATCCCACCGAGCTGGCCGTGGCCATTCAGTACGATCCGCAAGAGATGGCGGCGCCGGTGGTTGTTGCCAAGGGAGCGGGAGTGCTGGCCCAGCGAATTCGCCGGTTGGCACTGGAGAGCAGCATTCCGATTGTCGAGCGAAAGCCGTTGGCCCAGCTTCTGTACAAAGAGGTCGATGTCGGCAAACCGATTCCGACCGACTCCTACGCAGCCGTGGCCGAAGTGTTGGCCTATGTGTACCAGCTTCAAGGCAAGAAGCTGCCGATGCCGCCGCGGGCGGCGTAAGTGGTAATCACCGATTGCTACACCGATCGCACGTCACGCGAAAAACGGGCGCTGCTTCGCCACACTCTGGCGCGCTGCGATTCAACTATTCCCGCCGATTGTTTCGCCTCCGTCCGTATAGTAAATGCCAGACGGGTGCGGGCCTTTCATAACCGCCGGGGACTGGCTCAATTTGCACAGTCCGCGGAGCAAATTGTGCCCGTCCCCTCTCCCGAAGTCGGTTTTGTTAGAGTTCGTTAGGCCGAAGCGCTCACCGGCTTGCCGCTATAGCCATAACGCTGGAGGTAGGGCGCCCAACGACCGCGAACGCGATCCGCGACCTCGGGCGGAAGAGTGTATTTGTTCGGGCGATAGTCGCGAGTCTTCATGGCGTACCGCAACAGCGCGGGTTCCACGGTGGCGAAGTTGCCCAAGTCGAGCCGCTGGTAAATAGAACGCATCTGCCCAACAGGATCGTCCACCAGGTCCTCGTAGCGCAGGTCGATCAAATGGCCCGACGGCACCAACTCGCGGTCCTGCTCGAAGCATTCGTACATTCGCACAAACGTATCGAGCACGTGGCCTTCAACCCAACCGGCGTCGTCGCGGGGAATTTGGAAGCCCTGGACGAGGCTGAGCGACTTCCACAATCGCACGGTCGAAGGAAACAGCACGAGCGGATCGCGAACGATATGAATGAACTTCGCATCCGGAAACACTTCCAAGATCGTGCGAATGTGCGCCGTGTGCGTGGGCGATTTGAGCACGATGCGGCCATTGTTCCTTAGCGCGATCCTCTGCACGAACTCCTGCCACGTTCGCTTCCACGCTTCGCGCTCGGCGCTCGTCAGCGTACGCAGATCGAGATATTCGTCGGCGACCGGCCCGTGATTCGGAAACGCCCACGCGAGATACGGCGACGGCACGCCAAGATTCACCAGCGCGAACTCATCTTCCTGCGGCCGGTCGAACCCTGCCTGCATATCGTCCATCGGCCGCCGCGCCGGAATTAAAAAACGCAGCATCGGCGGCAGGAACCACTCGGTCCACAAAAAGTGATGTGGCGCCAGGCATTGATACGTCGTCGGGCACGTGTGCCGCAGGTCGAGCATGAGCAACTCGTGCAATAGCGTGGTTCCACTCCGCCAATGACCAAGTACGAATAGTGGCGGCTCGTTCAACTTCGTCCGGCGAATTGCGTAGCTAAACAAAAGCCATTCGAACACGCTGGAAAATGTGTTGAGCAGGCTGGCGACGGTTACGGACGCGACCATCGAGAGCCGAATCGGTGCGACGGCAAACCGATTCCGCACCAGCAGTTTCATCCACGTGAAGAAATCCATGCCGTGCCAGAATCGCATTGCCCAACGCGGATAGCGGTGCAGCGGCGCATCGCTATACGAAGCAGAGGCTGATTGGTCGGGCGATGCGCTCATGACGGGAGCGGGCAAGATGATCGGCTCGTTGAATGCGTTCCCTTTACATTGTAATCAAAAAAGCTCGTAAGTGGGCTGGGAGTGTGCCGGGGAATTAACAGCGATTTCAGCTTCGCCCGCGGCACGACCGAGGTCTTGCAACATCACCTGCGATCCTGCAGGTTTATATCATTCAACGATTGGCCGGCAGGAATGGAAAAACGTTCTGCCAACGTGCGTTGGCGGAATCGGCGGTCGCCGCGGGCATAAATCACCGCGGCTGCCCAAACGCCGGCGAGCGCCATCACGAAAACCGCGCCGGCAACGTATTGCGCGACGCCCGCCCCGCCTTGCTCCGGTTCCAACACGATGGGCGCGCGTCCGATCAACAGCGGCGCGAATCGGGCGCGATCCGCATCGCCGGTTGTGTGTGCAGCATTGCGATCCTCACCGCCGCCGCGCGTGCCGTACAGCCAATCCTTGAAAAAGAACCCGGCCACACGTACCGGTTCGTGAATCGAGTCGCCAACCGGAAAACCTTCCGGCAGCTCGCGCACGCAGAAGACGAGCGGATAGTTTTGCGAGTCGTCGGTAAATACTTCCAACTCGTAGTAGTGATCGATGCCGAAGCGGCTGGCTATTTCGCCGCGGTCGCCTTCTGCCTGCGATCCGGTTTCGACCCGAACCGCGCGGCGAGCCGAACCGTCGAAGACGAACAACCGGCCGATTTGCCGCTCGGCGTCGTTGAACAAGGGCGCTACGCTGTAGCGGCCGGCCGCGGCGCGGCGCACGGCTTCGATCGCAAGTAAATGGCGGGGTCGCGTGGTAGCGGCCTGCCCTTGCAGCTCCCAATCGTGCCGGACCGCGGGCAGATTCTGCTGTGCGAATTGCACCAATTGCTGCTCTCCAACTTCACCAACCGATTGCAGCATTTTGTAGAACGCGTCGCGTTCTTCGACCCGAATCGGGCCGCGACTCTGAATCATATCCAAGAGTCCAACGTCCATTCCGATACTTCCGAGCAGCGCTTTGCCGAACGATTTGTCGGCTTTTCCATGAAAGAGTTCGCCCACACCTGGTCCCAATGGCGAATCATCGTTCGCTTGTTTACCCGGATGCCACGCGATTTCCTTGGCCAGCCAGATCGCGGGCGGCGGCTCTCCGGCCGCCGTGCGCTTCAGATGCAACGCAACGGCCGATGCTGGTTCGTCAAGCTTGTCGGCTCCAAGCCAGGCTTGCGGCACGCGCGTTGTCAGCACCGTGGCCGTGCCGGCCTGCTTATTGAGCACGAGCCGGCAGTCGAAGTATTCCGACATTTCGAGCCGCTCGGCATCGGCGGCGTCGGGCACATGTTTGGTAACTTTGGTGACGCGGCCCTCAAGGCGCACCAACTGACCACGGTAGTCATCGGGATTGGTCAACATCGTGTAGGGGTCCAAGCCCGCGTGTACCCAAAGCTCGAGACTTCCCGATCCAAATGATCGGATGCGGCGAAGCAGTTCGAGCGCTTTGATCCGCTGTGCCTCCGACAACGGCTTACCATCGTCGAGCGCTGCCAGTTGCTTCACATCCCAACCGGCCAGATTCAATATGGCTCGAAAGGAAGTACTCTCGCGGCGCGCTTCTACGGCGGGCGTGTTGTTTGCCGATGGCGCAGCAGCGACATTCGCATCAGCCCAGGCATCTGCGGCGGCCGGTGGGTGGATATCCGCCATGCCGGGACCGCATGGCGCGGCACCGTGATATTCAATCGTTTTGGCAACGATCACGGGCGCAGTGCCGAGGCCATTCCTCCACGGATAGGAAAGCTCCTTGAAAAATAGTCCTTTGACTTTCATATTGCCGCCCGCAGCGCTCTCGCCGATGGACAGGTCCGGCGGCAACTTCAGGCAATACACGAAGATCGGCCAATAGCTGCCGTCTGTCGGCTGCACGACTATGCGAAAGTACGACTTGATCCCCAGATCGTTCGGCGCCGGCGTTTGTTCGGTCACTTGCCGCACGTAACCGTAAACGGTTACGAGCTTACCTCGATAGAAATCCGGCTGATCGACTAGCTGGACGTAGGTCGCTTCAATGCTGTGGGCAGATTCTACCTGCGCGTCCGGTGCGCGCTGCAGTGCTTCAAAGAAGTGAAACCAAGCGTCCTTTTCTGAGTTGCGAAAATAGGTGTTGTCATGGATCGACTTCAACCATTCGGCCTGTACGCCGTGAAATAAGCCGCTGCCGCGCGAGGGGTTGTCCGACGCCGCGGTCGCGGGCGGACGCTGTGGTTCCTTCGACGCACTTCGAAACGCCCCGGCCGGCACTGGCGTCTCGCTACTGGGTCCCTGCGGACCGGATTTTGGAATGGACGCATCGGCGAAAAGGTTATTGATTGCGCGCGCCGCATCGGGATTCCGAAGCCGCGCGATCACAATCATTACCAGCCCCAGCGGCACAATCAGCAACAGTAGGCGCCATTGCTCGCGACGCGAGAGGTAATTGCGAGTCCGCGGCCGGTCGTGTTTGATGAGTCGAACCATTGGCGAATCAGGAGGAGAGATGAGTACGCCGAGAGGCGGTCGTGAGCGTCGGCGGCAACGCCCGATGAAGTAATCGGCGTTGCCGCCGAGGCTAATTGCATACCGAATCTGCAGCCGGCTCGATTCTAATTCTATTTGTAGCTTGCACTTGCGACAACTGGTGCGCCATCGCCGGGATTTGGGTGAATGGCGGGAATAACCCGCCGCATCTCGCGCGAAGAGTATTGCGATAACCGGCGTGTGATACAATGCGTCACAGTCACCGCGCCGGCTATCATGCGGAGCAGGCTAACAGAGAGAGGCACTGGGTGGCGCTTTCGCGGACAGACTTTGTCGTCCTGATCCACGACCACGCCCCGGCACTGTATCGTATCGCTTACCGCCTGGTGGGCGATTGTCACGATGCCGAGGACGTCGTGCAGGACACTCTGCGCAGTGCGTGGAAGAGCCGGGGAAGCTTTACGTGTGGACGCGGTCAGCGAGCATGGCTGGCGGCGATCCTGCGCCGACGCGTGATCGATCGCTGGCGACGTGCGGGCCGGCGGTTGGTGCTTGTCGGCGACGCGCCGCTAGACGTGCCGGTGCGAGCGGAGGACCCGACCATGAACGATTTCACCGACGAAATGCAGCATGCTCTCTCTCAACTTCCTTCGGAATTGCGTGAGTCGCTGCTGTTAGTTGTGGTTGGCGAACTGACGCATCAAGAAACAGCCGACACATTGGGCGTGCCGCTGGGCACCGTGTTGTCGCGCGTTAGCCGGGCTCGCCAGCGTCTGCGAAAGCACCTCGTGGCATTG
Organism: uncultured Planctomycetota bacterium; assembly: GCA_963807935.1. Classification (GTDB taxonomy): domain Bacteria; phylum Planctomycetota; class Planctomycetia; order Pirellulales; family Lacipirellulaceae; genus JABDGM01. The sequence goes on along the minus strand of CAWEDY010000022.1, from coordinate 346,609 downwards.
AGCCACGCCTGAAATAGATCACTATGGGACGGCGAGGCTCGCGCCGAGCCGAGCAACGCAATCAGGCTCCGCAGGAGCGCTCCCGCCCCAGTAAACACGCCGCAGGAACTGCGAGCGTGCTCGCCTACGAGTCGAGAGGCAGCCAGGTGGGCGGCAGCCACGGCTCGGTCGTTCAGGACTTATGCGCATGTCGTATTTTGATTCGGAACCGCTTGCGGGCGGCGATGCGCGACCGGATGCGGACCACGGTCTGCCATTCGCTGACAGATGGCCGCCGTCCCTGCTCAAGGCCGACCGCACGATCGATTCCGCATTGCGTAGCGTGCCGCTGCCCGCGGGCCTACTGACGCGGTTGAGTATGTTGGTGTACACGATGCCGGACGAAGCAGCCGACCAGGTCGACTATTTGGGCTGCTGAGCGACTCCGCGGTGGACTGTCTCGGAGCGGCATGTCGTCGGGCAGCGCTAGCGGCGCGCCGCCATTCCGCTAGAATGAATCTGGCCGAGCAAGCGTCGCGCGTTCGTCGCGATGCTGAGCAATCTGGCTCATCGACAGGCATTTTTCCTCAGGCTTTCTTCGTCGGAAAGCCGGATCTTTGCAGAGAACAGGCTAATTGAAGCATGGGATTTGTGCTCGTAGGGATTCAGCGCCAACCCCGGGACCGGCGATTTTCGTCGACGCCGCTGCGAATTCTGCCAGCGCTGCTGTTCGCAGCTGCGCTGCCCTGGACGGCGGTCGCCGTCGAGCCGGCAGAAGCGTTTGTCAAAGGCTTGCAGGAACGGGGGCTGCACGAGCTGGCGCTCGAATATCTGGAACGATTGAAAACGAGTCCGCTGGCTGACGATGCGCTTCGCAAGCAAATTCCATATCTGCGCGGCGTTGCACTGATCGAGCAATCGCGTCAGTCGGCCGACGCGGCGGCGCGAAACAAGCTTCTCGATGAGGCGCGGCAGGAGCTAGTGCGCTTCGCCGAGTCGAACCCGCACAGCGTGGAAGGCGCCGAGGCGCAGCTCCAATTGGCCACCGTGCAGATGTCGCGTGGCCAGCAGCTTGCGGCGCAGGCGGCCCAGCTACCGAACGATGCGGCGTACGATGCGGAGCGAAAAAAGGTAGACGGAGAAGCCCGGGCTTTGTTCGCCGAAGCGCGCGACATGTTCCAGCGGGCAGAGTCCATTTACAGCGCCGATCTCGAAAAACTGCCGCCCACTTCGAGTTCGGAAGCGCGTAGCGATACGGGCAGCCGGCGCCAGGAATACCGGGCGCGCGTTGCGCAGCTGCGATTTTTGGCGGCTCAAACACAATTTGAATCGGCTCAATCCTATCCCGGCGAAGCGGACGAATTCCGCAAGCTCAATGAAGCGGCGGCGCAGGAACTATCTGCCATCTACGATGAGTTCGGGCGCACGCTGTTAGTGGGACTCTATGCGCGGCTCTACGAGGGCCGCTGCTACCAAGCGCTCGGCTCCTATCAGTTGGCGCTTGGTTGCTACGAGGAAATCATCGGCAAAGGCAACGTGTTGCCGCCATTCCGCAAGCTGATCGCTAGCGCGATTCACCGGAAGGCGGAAGTTTTGATCGCGCAGGAAAAATATGACGCCGCCATTGACGCGTGCCGGGCCTGCTTGAAGGACGCGCACAAGGATGAGGAAAAACAACCGGAATGGCTCGCGGTGCGATTCCGATTAGCAGACGCCCTGTCGAAAAAAGCCGCGTCGCTGCCAGCCGAATCGACCGAACAGCGCAAGCTTCTGGCCGAATCGCGCGACGCATACCGAACGGTTGCCAAGTGGCCAGGCGAATACCAGACCGCGGCGCGCACGGCATCGGCAGCAGTGAGTGGCGGAAAAACAGCGGCCGAGAAGGAAAAGGATGATCCGAAGAGTTTTCAGGCGGCCTACGACTTGGGCAAAAACGCACTGGCATCGTACAACGCGGCGAAAATGGCGCTGCCCACCGCCGAAAAAGACAACCCGCCCGCGGTGCCCGAACTGCAGGCCCAGATGGATCGCGGCAAAGAGAATGCGCGGCGTTACTTCCGCATGGCAACAACACTGGTTGAAGAGGACACGGATCCGAAGCTGCTCAACGAGGTGCGCTATTTCCTCTGCTGGCTGTATTGGGAAAGCGAGGATTATTATCGTGCGGCGGTGTTGGGCGAATTCCTCGCGGAGCGCTATCCGGATCAACCGGCGGCCAGCTCGGCGGCCAAGATTGCAATGGCGTCGTTCGAGCGACTGTATAACGCCGCAACGACTGCCAACAGCACACACGATAATGGCGATTTTGAAGCTCGTCGCATGGCGCAAGTGGCCGAATTCATCACGCGGCGTTGGCCCGGCACCGAAGATGCCGACGCGGCCTTTGCGGTGCTCGTGAGCTATGCGATTCGCAGCGGCCGAATCGAAGATGCCGAGAAGCTGCTGGGAGAGGCGTCGGCCACATCGCGGCCACGGCTCGAGCTGCAGCTTGGCAATGCCATGTGGGCGCGATACTTGGAGCTCAGTCAGCCGGGCCAGGCAACGCCGCCCGATGATGCGGCGCTGGCCAAACTCAAAACGCCGGCGGTGAAGTACCTCCACAGCGGATTCAAGGCAATGCGCACAGAATCTCCGGTGAGCGAGTCGGTTGCCACCGCAGCGTTGTACCTGGCCCAAGCGCTGTTGAGCGACGGCAAGTACGCCGAAGCCATCGACGTTCTGGAAGACAGCAAGGTGGGCCCACTCACGCTGATTGGCGCGAGCATCCCACGGCGTCGCGACCGCAATATGCGGTCGAAGCATACAAAGCGGCGCTGCGGGCGTACGTGTCGATAACTCCGCCGCAAGAAAAGAAGGCGGTTGACACGATGCAAGCGCTGGATCGCGTCGTTCACGCCAGCGGCGGTGACGCGGCAAAAGCAGCCGCGCTATTGAACCGCATTTACATCGGCATGGGCATGGCTCTGCAAAAGCAGATCGAAGAGCTCCGCGCCGCCGGGCAGCAACAAGAGGCGAAGCGGGTGGCCAGTGCGTTTGCGAAATTCCTGGACCGCATTAGTGCGCAGCAGGGCGGCGCGAACTGGCCGACGCGAGTCTGGCTCGCGCAGACGTACTACACGATGGCAACCGAACAACAACCCGTATCGCAGCAGCGAGGCGAGTCTTCCGAGGCCACGACGAAACTCACCACAACGGCCCGCAACTACCTTACGAAGTCGCGCGACGCCTACCAGCAATTGCTCAACGAGGCAGCTCATAATCCAAAGCTCGCGCCGAGCGACATGGCGGTGCTGGCCGCCAAGATGCAGCTAGGCGAGTGTTATCGCGAGTTGGGCCAGTACCAGCAGGCGCTCGACACATTTTCAGAGATTCTGAAGCTAAAAGAGGCGTCTCTGGCGGTCCAGCGTGCAGCCGCTCTAACGTACCAAGAGCGCGGGCTGCACGAAGATCCCAAATGGTTCGAGAATGCCATTCAGGGCGGATATCAATTGAAATCCACCGGTCAGAACCGGATCTGGGGCTGGGTGAGGATTTCACAAGTGGCCGCGCGTGCCGCTCGCTCCGATAACAAGCTTCGGGACTCGTTTTACGAGGCTCGAGTCAACATTGCGCGCTGCCGGTATTGGGCCGCGTTGAAGAAAAGCGGCGACGCCCGCCGGCAAGATTTGGCCAAGGCGAAACAAGGCATTGAATCGCTCGTACAACTGTATCCGGACGCGGGCGGCGAACGCTGGAAACCACAATTCGATGCATTGCTGAAGGACATACGACGTGAGGAAAGCAAAACTCAAAACAATGCAAACTCATGATGTTAGCGGACATGAGCTTCGATTATGCGGGTTTCAACGGCTTTCCATTGGATTTCAGGCGAATCGCTAATCGGCGCTCCGAGCCGACAGTTCGTCCGCACGGCGGATTTATAGACGCAGGGTTTGCCATGTATTGTAAGCAGTGTATTTGGTTCTGTGCTGTGGTCACGATGGTTAGCGGCACGGTTTTACCGCGCGCCGTTGCCGCGGGCGTGGAAGATCGAGTGCGGTTGGTACGCGGCAGCGAGAACGGCGAAGTTTCGGACATGTCGCCGCTCGAGGTGACGATCAACAAAGGGTTGCCCGGAAGCCGCACGATCGCCGTCAACCAGATCAAATCGATTCAGTTCGAGGGCGAGCCGCCGGAGCTGAGTCAGGCCCGGGTGAACGCGGCCAACGGAGCGTACTCGAAGGCGTTGCAGTTGTTGGAGAAGATCGATGTCGGCCAAGTGCGGCGCGATTTCATCAAGCAAGATATCGAGTTTTACCAGGCGTATTGCGCGTCGCAGCTCGCACTGGGAGGAGAAGGGCAGATTACCGATGCGGGCCGGCAGCTCAACTTGTTTGTCCGGAATCATCCCAACAATTTTCATTACCTGGAAGCGTCGGAGGTGATGGGCGACCTGTTAATGGCAAGTGGGCGATTCGAAAACGCCGAGAAGCAATACGCCGAGCTGGCGAAGGCTCCCTGGCCGGATTACAAGATGCGAGCCGCCGTCAATTTGGGACGCACGCTGCAAGCGCAGAACAAGCACACCGAGGCGGTTCAGCAATTCGACGCGGCGCTGGCGATGGCAGATGACGGGGCCGAAGCGCAGAACCAAAAACTGTTGGCCACATTGGGCAAGGCGGTCAGCCTCGCCGATACCGGAAAAGTTGACCAAGCGGTCGGTATCATCCAGAAAGTCATTCGCGACGCCGATCCGCAGCAGAAAGAGCTTCACGCGCGAGCTTATAACGCCTTGGGAACTTGTTACGAAAAGGCAAAACAAACCAAGGATGCGCTGTTCGCATTTCTGCACGTGGATGTGCTATACAACAATGTGCCGGAAGCTCACGCCGAAGCGCTCGCCCATCTGGTTCCGTTGTGGAAAGCAGTCGGACAGGAAGAGCGGTCGCGCAAAGCGCGCGAGATGTTGCAACAACGCTATGGGAACAGCCGTTGGGCGAAGCAGGTGCAATAGATTTTGGAAGGATGCCCACCTTTCGGCTTGGTGACCGGCGCTATTCTCTCGAACGTTCGGTGACAGCCACGCCCTTTGATGACTCAGAGCGGGCCGCCCATTGGCATCCATTACAAAGTCTCATCCGCTTTACTAAATGGCGGACCTGTCGGTAGACTACGTTCTAGGTTGAAGCGGCTTTTCCATGCGGATCACCTTTACGGTCGTATTGTAGGAGTTGACTATGCGGCAAATTGCGGAACGAAGCTGGCTTGCGGGACTCGCTTCGTCGTGGATCGTGTTGGTGATTGCGGCCGCGATGACCCTGGCGCCGAACGACGTACGGGTTGCCGCGGCGCAAGAAAAAGATAGCGACGTGGTGAAGGAACCGGCTGCAGAGAAAAAGGCGGCTGCCGAGCCGGCCGCGCCTGCGCCGGAAGCTGCGCCGACTAACAGCGGCGCGACAAGCGCACCTGTTCCGCAGCATCAAAGTTATCTGGCTTGGCTGTATCAATCGCTCGGGCTGCTATACAGCGTCATTTTTCTTAGTCTATCGTTCGCCCTCGTCGCGGTGTTCGTTATGAACGTTCTTTCGGTTCGCCGCGAAAACATCATCCCTTCACAGCTAATCGAGGGATTTGAATCTTATCTGAACGCCAAGAAGTTTCAAGAAGCCTATGAGCTGGCGAAGAACGACGAATCGTTTTTGGGCAAAGTGCTCTCCGCTGGGTTAGCGCGGATCTCGACCGGATACCCGCAGGCGATCGAGGCCATGCAGGAAGTCGGCGAGGATGAGAACATGCGGCTGGAGCATCGGCTCAGTTACTTAGCGCTCATCGGCACGATCAGCCCGATGTTTGGTTTGCTCGGCACGGTGCACGGCATGGTGCAAGCCTTTGAGGTCATCGCGCATTCGCAAACTTCACCCAAGCCCGACCAGTTGGCCGGTGGTATTGCGACGGCTTTGGTGACGACGCTCGTCGGCCTATGGTTGGCGATACCGGCAATCGCGGCCTTCAACATATTGCGAAATCGGGTATCCCGACTTGTATTGGAAGTTGGAATTGTAAGCGAGAATCTGATGGGACGATTCCAGAACGTCGGCGGGCCAAGGACGCCGTGAGCCACGCGCAAAACAAGTCGGTAGTAAGCGACCGAATAATTACAGGCACTACGGATTTAGCAAATAAGTCGCCCGCCTATGCGATACGCCAAACACACGATGGCGCAGGCCGAGATGGATATGACGCCGATGATCGACGTCACGTTTCAGCTTATCGCGTTTTTCATGTTCGTGCTCAATTTTTCAGAAGTCGATCAGGACCAGCGGATCAACCTGCCGGCGAGCGAATTGGCGCGGCCACCGGACGTTGCTTACGAACAGCCGATTACGATTCAATTGACAAAAAACCAATCAATTATTTTCGCGGGAGATGAGCTGTCGTCGGCGGGGCTGAAATCGGCGCTGTTGCGGGAAGCCCAAATTATCAAGGCGAGTCCGAAGAAAAAGGTTTCCGATGTGACCGTCATCATTCGTGCGGACAAGCGCGCCAAAACCGGAAAGGTGCAAGAGATTATCCAACTCTGCCAGCAAGCGGAGTTCGACACGTTCGCCCTCCGCGGCAAACAGAGCGATACGCCGACGCTGACCCACGAATGAATGCTTACGTAATGGAACGCACAGCTATGCGCTTTCGCCACGGCCCTACGACGCTGGACAAGATTGAGCTGCAGATGACGCCGATGATTGACATCGTGTTTCAGCTCAACATTTTTTTCTTGTTCACGTTCAAGATCATTCTTCCGGAAGGCGACTTCAATATTCGCATGCCATCGGCCGCGGCCGCCCGGTCGATGCAGCAGAGCGAAACGCTGCCGATGACGCTGGTAATGAAAGCGGGGCCGAACGGCGAACTAGCTGACTTGCGGCTAGCCGGCAGGTCGTTCGGACACGGGCCCGATGCGTTCACGCGGCTTCGCCGAAAAATTCGCAGCGCGGTCAACGACGCGGGCGGTCCGGGCACGGCCTCCGATATGGAAGTCGAGATCGACGCAGACTACGATCTAAACTACGAGAGTACGATGGACGCAATCACGGCTATTACGGGCTATATCGAAAACGGCGAGCCGCACAAGCTGATCGAGAAGGTTAAGTTCTCGCCGCCGAAAAAGCCGACCGGATAGATAGGCTCAGGCCAAGAAGGTGCGGCACTGTTTTACGCGCGTGGATGAAATGCATCGTGGACTTTTTTGAGGCGTGAATGATCCACGTGCGTGTAGATTTGGGTCGTGGCGATGCTGGCGTGGCCGAGCATTTCTTGCACTTGTCGCAAGTCGGCGCCGCCCGCTAACAGGTGAGTCGCAAATGTGTGGCGCACGGAGTGGGGACTTAGCTCCGCCGTACAACCGGCTTGCTTCGCGTAAAGTTTCAGCAGTTCCCAAATGCGCTCGCGTCGCAGACGCCCGCCGCGCGAGGAGAGCAGCAGGAATTGAGAAGGCGTCTCGCGTCGCTCGACCAACTTCATGCGTTCCTGCTGTACATACGTTTCGATTGCCTCGACTGCCTTTCGGCCCAGCGGCACGACTCGCTGCTTGTCGCCCTTGCCGTGACAAATACAGTATCGTTCGCTCAGGTGAACGTCTCGCGGCCGCAGTATCGACAATTCGGAAACGCGGCAGCCGGTGGCATATAGCAGCTCCAACATCGCTCGATCGCGTCGCCACCAGGGGCGCGGCGGCCGCGGCGCGGTGAGCAACGCTTCGATTTCCGATTGGGATAACACGGTCGGCACACGCTGCCAAAGTTTCTGCGTGCCCAGCAATTCGGCCTGATTGTCGGCGAGCACGCCTTCCAACTGCAAATAGCGGAAGAATACCTTCAGCGAAACGACATGCCGGCTGATCGAAGCGGGCGCGAGCTCTTGCGCCGTGAGCCAGGCCGGATAATCGGACAGCTCTGAAATGCCCAGCCCGGCCATTCGGCGGCCGCGGAGCCAATCAAAAAAACGTCGCAGATCGCGCTCGTAAGCCATCACACTGTTATCTGCCAGATGGCATTCGCTACGCAAATAGCGCACGAAAGCCTCGCGCCAGCGGACGGCGTCTTCCGCCGCGGCCAGCCGGCGCGGTTTGATTTCTTTGCGGTTTTTGGGCATGAATTGTTGCTGGAGTTGCCAAACTGCGGAGCCCTGCTGAATTCTTGGGAATCCAGCTACGGGGAACCTTTGGAACACTATCGACACCTGACGCGGCGCAGCACGGGCTCCCCTGGGCAAAGTGCGATGGCGTTAGGTATGCTATCGCCGCATGTTACGGTTGTGCCGGTTGGGCAAAACGGTGGGGCAGCGTTTCCAGGCAGCCGTCCGGCTGCATACAGGTATGTCGGAATCATGTCAGGCTGAAGCCTGACTTACGCGCAATGCAAAGAGTCGTCATCGACGAGCCATACAAGTTCGTGCCGCCGGTGTATTCCGAGTGGTGGCCGACGATTTTGCGCTTCTATCTGCGGCGTTATTTGTGGACTGCGTTCGGGGTACGTTCGGTCGAATGCCGGAACGTCGAGCGGTTGCGCGCCTCGCTCGCGGCGGGGCACAGCATCATGCTCGCGCCGAACCATAGCCGATTGTCCGACCCGATGGTGCTCGGCATTCTGGGCATGGAGGCCGATTGCCACTTGTTCGCAATGGCCAGCTGGCACGTGTTCAAGCAGAGCCGTTTCCAAACATTTATGACACGGCGCATGGGCGCTTTCAGTGTGCTGCGCGAAGGCAACGACCGTCAGGCCATCGATACGGCAATCGACATCCTCATCGATCGCAAGCGGCCGCTGATCATGTTTCCCGAAGGAGCGATATCGCGGCACAATGACCTCATCGAGGAGATGATGGAAGGGCCGTCGTTTATCGCCCGCCAGGCGGCGAAGCGACTGAAGAAAGAAAACAAGCCAGGCGAAGTGGTCATTCACCCCGTCGCCATGCGCTATGCCTTTCAAGGCGATTTGACGACCACGCTGCGGCCGGACCTCGAAGCGCTCGAAATTGGATTAACATGGCAACCGCAAGGGCATTTGTCGCTTGTGGACCGGATCGACAAAATCGGGCAGGCGCTGTTGTCGTTGAAGGAAATTGAGTTTCTCGGCAAGCTGAGCGGCGGCAATATTTACGAGCGGGCCGAGAAGCTCGTCGAAGAGTTGCTGGCGCCGCTGGAAGCCACATGGCAAATCAAGGACACTTCGGGGAGTGCGACTATCCGGGTCAAACGGCTGCGCACCGCGATCCTGCCCGATATGATGGCCGGCCGCGTGACGCCGGAGGAGCGCAAGCGGCGGTGGCGCGACTTGGCGGCGCTGTATTACGCGCAGCAGGTTTCACACTATCCGCGCGATTACATCCTGCGCGAAAAAAATCTGCCGGAGCGCGTGGTGGAGACAGTCGAGCGGCTGCAGGAAGATTTCACGGATAACATGCGGATTCACAGGCCGTATCATGCCGTAATCCAGGTAGGCGAGGCCATTCGTGTGGGCGCTGAGCGCATCCGCGACGAGCTCGGCGACCCCGTGATGGCAGAAATCAGGCGGCAATTGCAAACGATGATTAACGAGATGGCGTCGGAACGGACGCCCGTGTAGGTCGGTCGAAGGCCAATGATAGACGCTAACAATCGCTAATTGCCTAATGTCGTTGCAGGTTAATCTAGCGATGGTAAGCGAAGATTAACGGTGCGTACCAAGCCAGGGCTAATCAAAGTTTGAGTATACCGAGCCTGGCGAAGAGGCGCTCGACTCGGTAGGCGTTTTCCCGGAGGGCAGCGGCGAGATTGGTAGTTTTGGCCAGACGGAGGAGATTGATCGCGGCGTTGCGGAAGGCGGCCAAGTTATCAGCGCCTCGGGAAAGACGGACCCGGCAGCGGTCCTCTCGCCAATGCGTATCGCGAATCCAATGCTCGCGATTTTCGATGCCCCAATGGCCACGCCACAGAGCGAGCTACTCCACCGAACCTGCCCGATCGGGGAGACTGGCATGGCGCACTCGATTTCGCTGCGATGGTCGTGCGAATCTTCGTAGCGTCGTGCGTTCCAGTCGCAACACTTGAGCGAGGCCCGGCCAGTGGGGAGAGAGAAGCGGCACAATACGCGTGCTCGCCTCCAGTCGTCGTCGCGTCAGGCGTCCGTGTCCTTTGTCGGTCGCGCTGGCCTGGGTGACGGATCGGAAGCGCTCACGCCGCGTCGCGGGGGGAAAATCCCGGCAAGAAATCGCCGGCAATCGTATCTTTCAGTTCCTGCTGGTTGCCTTTGACGACGATCAGATAATCGCCGCCCGAATCGACAATTTGCCGGCAAATCTCCCTTTGGCAGAACATCGCGTCGCCCGTGATCACGCGTCCTGTGAGAACCAGTGTGCGAAGGATCGCGAGCGCCGCCTTGGCTTCATTCGTATCCTGCGGAACTTCCAGTTGGCTCAGCATGCAGGTCTTCTGATGAACTGCGAGCAGTTGCAAACTGCGGCCGTGCTCGCCCAGCGTGCCGCAGAGCGTTTTACCGTCCATCGCTACCGCGCTTGCGGCTTGATCGAGCCGATCTTCGACCAGCGGCTCGATCCGACTTGTCATTGCCCGATTCCAACACATCCGGGCAGAGCTTGGTCAATAATTACCGATTCGCGCCGTTGGTGCAGGCGGCGAAAGTAACCCAACAGATACCACAGCTCCGCTCGCTGGGAGTGAATCCATTGGGCAATCGCGTCAAAACCTCGCGCGCCGCACAACACGGCGCAGACAATTGTGGCCAGCATGGCCGAAGATGAGTGGCGCCTTCCATGAGCCCCACGCGGATCGGGAACCTGCCGCAAGCACGCCAGCAGACTCCCCGCGGAGCAGCTTCCAAGATAAACCTCCGTGAAAACAAGGATCCGATCAAAACTCAATCCAAACCCTCTACGCGGTCAACTCACGGTAGGTTCAATCTTTAAGGAACTTCGTACCGAGCGATGATACTGGCGGCCTAAGGGCGCCGTTGGCTACAATGGGCGCGAAATCGCTTTTCGAGGTATCTATGGCTCAAAGGTCGCTTCCTATGTCGGTCGCTACGCTGCCGCTTTGCGAAATGGTTGAAGGACAAGAAGCCGATTGCTTCGCGCTATTGTCCGAGAAGCAGGAGTTGAAGACTCGCGATGGCAAACCGTATCATCGCGTGACATTTCGCGATGCGCGGCGCGAAGTTGGGTTCCCCATTTGGTCTGATTCCCCGCTGGCCGAGTCGTGTCAAAGTGAATGGACGCCGGGGCAGTTTTATAAGATGCGGGCCGTGCTGCGGCAAACGAACTTTGGGCCGCAACTCGACATCAAGAAGATTCGGCTCGTTGAGGACGCCGACCGCAAAGATGGGTTCGATCCGCTCATGTGCCAGCCAACGTCCCGGTTCGACGCGGTCGAAATGTTCGCGGAGCTGATGAACCTGGTCGAATCGCGCGTTCAAAATCGAGCGTTGCGAAAATTGGTGGCCGATATTCTCGAACAGCATCGCGAACAGTTGCTTTGGTTGCCGGCCGCCAAACGAAATCACCACGCATACGTCAGCGGTTATCTCGAACATGTGCTGAATGTGACGCGAACATGCTGCCATCTTGCCGATAAATATGGCGAGCTTTATAGCGATCTCGACCCGCCGCTCAATCAGGACGTGGTCGTGGCGGGTGGGGCGTTGCACGATATTGGCAAACTGCGCGAGCTGGCGGTGGGGCCCGCGGGCGCCGATTACACGCCGGCGGGTTGCCTCGTCGGCCATGTGCTACAGGGCCGGGACATTGTGCGCGAAGCGGCGGCGGGGCGAGACATCGATCCCGAGATTTTGCTGAGGCTGGAGCACGTGATTATCTCGCACCAGCGGCTGCCGGAGTGGGGCGCGCCGAAGCCGCCGATGACGCCCGAGGCGCTGATCGTGCATTATGCTGACGACTTGGATGCGAAGCTGCAGATGATGGTCTGCGCGCTTCGAGATGAGCCGGCGAACGGGCCCATGACTTCGAAACGCAATGCGCTCAATCAGCAGTTCTACCGCGGCAATAAGTAGCATCGGAACTGCCCTCGGCGCGTGTCGCCAGATTGCCCGCTCTACCTTTTGATCGCTTGCACGACACGCGGATGGCCGGCCAAATCGCGGATTGTCTGGCCGAGTTCAAGCGAAGTCTGTTGACGGATCAGTTGCTCGACTTCACCGGCGATCATCGGGCTGACTTCGATGAGTAGCGTGCCGCCCGGCTTAAGCCGAGAGGCGGCCTGTTCGATCAGCGGGGCGACGACATCTGTTCCTCTCTCGCCTGCGCGAAGTGCAACGTGCGGTTCATGGTCGCGGACGTCGCGCGCGAGCTGCTCCATCTCCGATGTTGAGACGTACGGCGGATTGCTCACGATGTAATCGAACCGCGGCTCGGCCGGCTCGGCCGACAGCAAGTTGCCCTCCACAAACGTAATGCGATCGGCGACGTCCGTGCCGCTCGGCGTTTCGACGGGCGACGGCGAGTGCCGCAGGACTGATGTCGATTGCCGTGACGTGAGAATTCGGCACGTACTTGGCCGCACATACGGCGAGGATGCCGCTACCGGTGCCGACGTCGGCAATCTCGATCATGGTGTTACTCGCTGGTCGCTTTTTCACATTGATCCAGCAGCGCGACGACCAGCAGCTCGGTTTCCGGCCGGGGAATGAGCACGTCTGGATTCACCTCGAAATCGAGGGCGTAGAACTCGCGGCGGCCGACGAGATAGGCCACCGGCGTACCGTCGGCGCGGCGGCGTACCAGTTCGCGAAACGCGGTGCGAGTCGGTTCATCGGCGTCGTCGCCGTAAGCCGCGTAGAGATCGATTCGCCGGCAACCGCGGGCTTCGGCGAGCAGCACTTCGGCGTCGAGTCGCGGGTTTTCGGCGCCGTGCTTGCTAAGGTATTCCACCGTCCAGGAGAGCAGGCGACCGATGGTCCAGGGCTCGTTGGAAGTAGGCATGAATAATTAATGTGAGATGTAAGATCGAAGATGTCAGAACAGACATCGATGCTGTTCTGACATCTGAAATCTTACATCTACATCTCACATCCGACATCGACCATTTTCAGTCCAGGCCTCCCATCTGGTCGCGGAGCTGCTGGCGGTCGTAATCGAGCAGCGCGTCGGTGATCGGTTGCAGGTTGCCGGCGATCACCTGGTCGAGGTTGTGCACCGTGAGGCCGATGCGGTGGTCGGTGACGCGGTTCTGCGGGAAGTTATAAGTGCGAATTCGCTCGCTGCGGTCGCCGGAGCCGACGAGGCTCTTGCGTTCGGCCGCTCGCTTGGCCTGCTCCTTTTGCAGCTTGAAATCGTAGATGCGGGCGGCCAGCTCGCGCAGCGCTTTGTTCTTGTTTTTGAGCTGGCTCTTTTCGTCCTGGCATTGAACGACGATGCCCGTTTCGAAATGCGTGAGCCGCACGGCGGAGGCGGTTTTGTTGACGTGCTGCCCGCCAGGGCCGCTCGCGCAAAATGTGTCGAGCCGGTAGTCGTCGGGCTTCAGATCGACTTCGACCTCTTCCGGCTCCGGCAAGCACGGCGACCGTGGCGGCGGACGTGTGGATGCGGCCCTGGGTTTCGGTATCGGGCACGCGCTGCACGCGGTGGCCGCCGCTTTCGTACTGCAATTCGCGGTAGCTGCCCTCGCCTTCGATCGCCAGCACGATATCTTTGAAGCCGCCGAGCTCGGTGGCGCTGATGGCTGAGGATTTCGGTCTTCCAACCTTTGGCGTCGGCGTGGTGGCGGTACATTTCGTAAGGTCGCGGGCGAACAGCGCCGCTTCGTCGCCGCCGGTGCCGGCGCGGATTTCCATGATGAGCCGCGAGCGGTTCGCGTCTTCGCCGCCGACCGTCAGCTCCAACAGCTCGCTCCACAACGCTCTCGCGCTCGGAGCGCAACTGCGGCAGCTCGGCCTCGGCCAGCTCGCGCATCTCGGCATCGTCGCCGTCGATCATCTGCTGGGCTTCGGCGATCTGCCCGGTGATCTGCTTGAACTTGCGATACTTCTTGGCGAGCTTGCCGAGCGAGCCGTGCTCGCGAGCGACGGACGTGATGCGCGCAGGATTGGCCAGCACCTCGGGATTGATGAGGTCATTTTCGAGCTGCTCGAAGCGGGCCAGTTTTTGATCGAGTAATTCGCGCATGGTGAATGACGCGGGCGTACCGCAGGTGAGTTTCTCCGAAACTCGCAATTCGCGTTTCGGAGAAACGCGGCTACGATGGTGGAAATTCTACCGCGAGGCGGGAAAAGCGGCTATGTCGCCGGGAAGCGCAGCAGCTCTGCAGCTACTTCTTGCCGCGTTTGAGGCTGGCGTAACCGGCGGCGGCGAACTTGTTCTTGAACTTCTCGATCCGGCCGGCCGTATCGACGAACTTCAATTTGCCCGTGTAGAAGGGATGGCAGACGTTGCAGATATCGACCTTCAGTTCCTTGCGCGTGCTGCGCGTGGTGAACTTGTTGCCGCAGCCGCAGGAGACCTGCGTTTCAAAATATTCGGGATGGATGCCTTCTTTCATGGTCTCGCAGCCTTGATTTTTGAGGAACCAGTAATAGTAGCGAAACAGCGACATTCGACAAGGCCCGCCGATAGATCAGTTGACCCACTACCTTGCTGAGCCGGCCTAGGCGTCGTAAGTGAATTGGCCGATTGCCATTTGACCGAAGACAAATTGGCCAGCGCCATACAGGACGCCGATTGCAAGTTGGCCGACGCAGATCGTGGCGAAGCTGGCTTGAGCGATGCCGAGAACGATACCGATGCCCAATTGACCGATGGCGATGAGCCCCATTGCAATCTGACCAATGGCGATGATTCCGTTCGCGATTTTCCCGATTGCAATATGCCGCGGGCCGGGATGTGCCTGCCAATTTCTACCGGCTCGCAATCACCGCTGCCAGTACCACGCCTTGCGGCCGGGTGCTGGTCGCGGGCGCTGGCCAGGTCTTTCGAAACTTCCGTGCGGTCGGCCACTTGCCAGGGGAAGATTTGCACGCCGCCGGAGACGCTGACGATCGGTCTGCGACCTGCCATCACGAAGCTGGCCTGCGACGGCACCGAGCGCGGCGCCGGGTATTCATCCAGCGGCTGTTCGTTCATGAGATTCGGCGATTGAAGACCGGATTTCTCTGTGAGCCGCTCCTTCACCAAGAGCGCGCCGACAACGGCGAGGTCCATGACGTTCCGCAATTGGCCGAAGCTCGAATCCTCGCGAGCGAGATCTTCGAATTTCTGCGGTGAACGTGTCGGCCCACTTTTGGGCGGTGGGGTCGGCTTTGCCGGAATGCTGTTTTTGGCCGGCGTCGTTGAGGAAATCCTGCTCGGTCAGGCAGCGCACGGCCTGGCCGCGAATTTCCCAGGCGAGGCCATCGTTGTCGCGCCGCAGCGGCTCGTACTTCGGTGCGAGCCAAAATCGCGGCATCAAGGCATTCGCGCCGATCCGGCCCCTTTTTTCAGCATGACGAAAAAGCTCGGCATGCCATCGACAGGCGCCGGTTCGAAATTCATCGCGAGCCGCTTCATGCGGAAATCGGCCGCAACGATGACGCGGGCGAAATGGCTCGTCGCCGGTATGCCCGTGACCGTGATGGTTTGCATTCCGACGGCTTCTTCCATTTGCCGGCCGGCAAGCTGCGGAGTGATGCCGGGCCGGAAGTTTGCCGCGAGCTGCTGCATCCGCCGCAAGCCTTCGGGCGTCGGATCGATCGAGCAACTGATGCCGCTTGGGTTCGCCGATTCGGCGACGCGCATCGCGACCATCAGATCATCGAGCGTGAGCACGGGGCGGCCGCTGGTTGCGCCAACGACGCTGCCGAGGCGATCGACTTTCCAACCTTCAGCCGGACCAGCCAGCACGATATCTTGCCGGTCGGGATACACGAGCACGTATCGCACTCGTTGCAAACCGGCCAGGTAGCGAACGGCATCGGGCAGCGGCTTTCCGGCCGCCCTGGCGGCAGCGATCTCGGCTTCCAATTGCCGCAGCGAAACGAACCGCAAATCGGTCCACTTTTCCAGGTCGCCCGGAACTTGCTGCAAACCCTTTTGCCACGCGGCCTGCAACTGTTTCAGTTCGCCGACTTGCGGATTCGAGATGACGCCGTCGGCATCGATCTTCACACCGCCGACAGCCGCGGAGCGGAAACCGAACTGGGCCTCCGCTGGACCGCTCATGATGCAAAACGCGGCAAGGGTGACGGCAGCGACCAGATACCGCTGGGCATTTGAATTCAACGCGCACAACATGAAATTGGCCTCCGCCGTTCGGCCAGCGCATGCAAACACGGATGCGCACCGCCGCAAAGGAATTGCTCCGGGCAAACACTCTCTGTCTATCTTCAGACTAATCGCTAACTCTTGTTGTTTCAACAGTTTCGCACGCGGTGTCGTGGGTTAATTTCCCTGTCGCCGGCTCGGATTAGCGAGAGAAGATCCTATCGCCGAGCGATGGAACGCCAGTTCTCGCCTTTGCAGCCGAATTTCGCCCTAAACCGTGTCCGCATTAGTGGTTCTGTGCAATTTGACTTGAACATGGACCCCCGCGGGGAATAAGTTGTAATAAGGGTGCCACGCGGCAGGTTGGGCTGCGGGTGGCTCGGGGGAGGCCTTGTCTGGAAACTGGCGCGGCGCGCACGGTGCGCCCGCGACCGCTCGTGCAGCGATGCAGCCTGCTTGGATCGTCTGCCTGTATATTCGATGACGGCATACCTGGTTATTCGCGAAGGCTCGAAATGGACGGATGTTTTCCGTCTGGTGGATGGCGAATCGATCACGGTTGGCCGCGCTCCGACCAATGCTATCGTCGTCAAAGATGAGCGGTGCAGCCGGAATCATGCCGAGGTTTTCCAGTCGCAGGGGCAATGGATGCTGCGCGATTTGGATAGCCGCAACGGCACGCTCGTCGATGGCCAGCGGATTCAGCACGATTATCATCTGCAGCCGGGCGAAATCATTCGGATCGGCAATTCGCATCTGGCGTTTGTGCACGATTTGTCGCAGGCGTTTCCGGATTCGCATTCGGTGCTGCGTTCGGCGCAGGCGGTCGATCAGGAAGCGAGCGGCGAGATGACGGTCGGGCCGCCCGATAACGAGAGCGTGCTGGAAACGTACGAGCCGACGACGATCACGCATCGGCGCGGACAGAGCCGATTTCTCGAGCCGCCGGAAGAAGAGGATGTCGATGTTTCGTTGCCGAAGGTCGGGCGGGCGGCGGCGAATTTGTGCCGGCTGGCGTTCGAGCTGGCGAAGGCGACCGATGTGGTGACGCTGGCGAACGTGGCGCTCGATGGGTTGTTCGAAGGGACGCAGGTCGATGCGGGCGCGGTGTTGCTGCAGGCACGCCGGCCGTCGCCGAAGCAGCACGTGGACAAGCTGGAAGTGATTGCCTCGCGAAGCGATTCGCCGCACCGGTATCATCGCGTTTCGCAATTCCTTTCGACGACGGTGATGCGCGAAGGCCAGGCGGTGCTGGCCCGCAACGTGATGGACGACAGCCAGCTCGGCAGCCGCGACAGCAAAGGCGATATCCTGGCGACGAGCGTGATCTGCGCGCCGATTCGTCGCGACGGCAAAGTGCTGGGCGTCATCCATTTGTATTCGACCGATGCCGGGAAGCCGACCGATCCCGGACGATCTGGAATTCACGCTGGCGGTGGCCGATACGGTGGCGGTGGCGCTGGAGAATTTGAGCCGCCAGCAGGAATTGGCCGAGAATCTGAACCAAATTCGCGACGAGAATGTCGAGCTACGCGAGCGGTTGGGAGTGCAGAGCGAGATCATCGGCGCGAGCGAGGCGATGAACCAGGTGGCGCGCGAGATTGCGCGGGCCGCGCCAGCCGGGCAACGGTGCTGATCCGCGGCGAAAGCGGCGTGGGCAAGGAGCTCGTTGCGCGGGCGGTGCATTTTTCGAGCCCGCGGCGCAAAGCGCCGTTTGGGTGCATCAACTGCGCGGCGCTCTCGGAAACGTTGCTGGAAAGCGAACTGTTCGGTCACGAGAAGGGCG
Source organism: uncultured Planctomycetota bacterium (assembly GCA_963807935.1). Taxonomy (GTDB): domain Bacteria; phylum Planctomycetota; class Planctomycetia; order Pirellulales; family Lacipirellulaceae; genus JABDGM01. The sequence continues at coordinate 328,626 of CAWEDY010000022.1, read as the reverse complement.
CGTTCACCGGCGCGACCGAACGCAAGATCGGCAAGTTCGAAGCGGCCGACAAGGGCACGCTCATGCTCGACGAAATCGGCGAGATGAGTCCCAAGACGCAGGCCAAGTTCTTGCGCGTGTTGGAAGGGCATCCGTTCGAGCGCGTCGGCGGCAGCGAGCAAATCAAGGTGGACGTGCGCGTGATCGCGGCCACGAATCGCGACCTGGAGAAGGACGTGGCCGAGGGCACGTTCCGCCGCGACTTGTATTTCCGGCTGCACGTGCTGGAGATCGTCGTGCCGTCGCTGCGCAAGCGGCCGGAAGATATTCCCGAGCTGGCCGAATATTTCCTGCATCGCTTCGTCGCGGAGACGGGCAGCAAGATCAAAGGTTTCACGCCGCGGGCGATGGAAGAGATGCTGCGCTATCGTTGGCCGGGAAACGTGCGCGAATTGAAAAACGTGATCGAGCGGGCGGTGGTGCTGACGCGGAGCGAATACATCGATCACGACGACCTGGTGCTTTCCACGCTGCGGACGGCCGGCGACACCGATTCGGGGATTTTGGACGACGCCAATGGGCGCAGCGAGCCGGCGTCGCTGGCCGACATCGAGAAGCAGCACATTCTGGAAACGCTCACTCAAACCGGCTGGAACAAGAGCCGGGCGGCAATTATTCTGGGCATCGAGCGCTCGACGCTGGATCGCAAGATTCGGCGGTACGATCTGGTGGAAGAGCGGGCGCACAACGATTGAGGCGCGGTCTGGCTACTTACCGGTGGTCCAGTTCAATTTCGATTGACTTCAAGAAAGGCGAGTCATGCTTCGCCAATGCAAGCGCACTAATCGGTATGCCGTATCGCCATTCTTCTCGTTCGCGCTGTTGACATGCAGCAGCTTCGCGCAATACGGCCGAAATTTTGACAGCATCGAATGGGCAGTGGCCGATGCCGATCTCGTGGTGAGTGCTAAGGTTGCGGACGTAAAGTTCGAACGGCGGCACGAGGACTCCGGCTGGTTGCGAGTGACGCTCGATGTCAAAGAAACACTGAAAGGGCGCAAGTCAACAAGGTCGAACTTGCGGCTTGGTCGTATGGACCTGTGGACCTTATCACAAAGTGGAAAGATTCTCAGCGCGATGCCCTTTGGTTCCTTTCTCGCGACACTGCAAAGATAGCGATTCTAAAATCTGAGGCAAAGGGAAGGACGATTCCTGCCGAGTGGATTCCTTCCTTCGGTTGGTACGGCATCGAACTGGTGCCACACAGCAAACAGCGGCTGCATTGGACCGATCCTCCGCCGATTTTCTCGATGGACTTGACGCTGCTTGATTCGGGAAGAGAGATACTTGCCGCTGCGCGTAAAGCTGCACTTAAACGCGTCTCGCCGAAAGCGAAGCGCAGTCATCGCATGAATATGAGCTACGCGCTTGCGCACTTATCGCATTCGGCCGGCAGTGTGAACACCGTCACCGTGCCAGTCGATGATCGCTTGGAAAAATCCGGTCGGCGGTGGATTACCGCGCCGGACGAAGTGCTGCGGCAACTCAATTTCAACCAAGTGCGCGACGAGAAGCAGCGCGAGGGCTGGCGTGCTTTCGAGCGCAGCCTCCTTCGCCGGGAAGGCGTAAAAGCACTCAAGTATTTTCAGTCTGATGAAAACATTGTCCTTCTTCGCGGATTGCTGAATGATCCCGCGTGGTCGAATTACGAGTTCGAGCGCGCGGATGGCACGGAAATAGAAAAAAAGCGATACTTCGTTCGCAAGGCGGCTTACGACGTGCTGAAGAATTGGGGCGTCGCCGTGGAGCGGCCGGTTATCGACGAGCCGACGGACGATGAAGTGAGGGCGCAACATGAGCGGAAAGTGAGCGGGCCCAGTTTACCGACAAAGACTGTGTCTTCCGCTGAGGAGTGGCGGTCGCGGAAAATCGAGGCCGAGTCGGCGACATTGTTCGTCTCACTACCGGCGACAACGCGGGTCTCGCATTTGCCGTTGGAGATAATACTGGCCAACGCTGGACACGATGAATTTCGGGCCGGCGAAACGGGCTACACCCTCGATTGCAAACTGAAACTGGACACACAAAACGGCGAGCGAGTGAATTTCACGCGGCACGGCCACTACTTGTTCAGTGGCGACGAACTGAGTCGCGGTCAGTACGCTATCGTGTTGTTTCGCCCCGGCACCTTGCGGCACTGGAAATACGATTTAGCCGATGCGTTTGAACAATTGAAGCCGGGCAATTACAAATTGACATTGGAAGCACGGCTGATGTTTTGGGACGTGAAATCGAAAGATTTCTCGCGGCCGGTCGTGCTCGTCGCACAAGAAATTCCCGTGGAAATCGTTCCGGCAGCAAAGGATTAAGAGTGGTCCGACTGATGCTTCATTCCGTCAATTCTCACCTAGCGAAGCACTTCTCTTTTCTTTTATTTGCAACCGTTTGGTTTAGCGGCGTTGCGGTGGTCCGTGCGAAGGACGGCTCACTGGCGCCGATTTTTCCCAAGGCGCTCGCGCCGGGCGACACGATTATGTTCGTGGCACCGGCCAAGTATCTCGACAAAGATCGCGTGATGCTGGCCAAGAAGCGGCTCGAGGCGATGGGATTCAAGGTGCGGTTGCCGAAGAATTTGTTTCGCAAGAAGGGATTTCTCGGCGGGTCAGACGAGGAGCGTGCCGGGGAATTGATGGCGGCGTTCAAGGATCCCACGGTTGATGCGATCTTTCCCGGCACCGGCGGATACGGGACGACACGGATCGTCGATAAGCTCGACTACGACGTGATTCGCCGCAATCCGAAGATTCTCGTTGGCTTTTCAGATATCACGGGCCTGCACGTCGCGATCAATCAGCAGACGGGGCTCGTCACGTTTCATTCGCCGGTGCCGGAGTGGGGGCTTGGCAGCAAAGAGAACCTGTCGCCGTTCGCGGCGAAGTGGTTCTGCGCGCGATTCTGGCGAAGAGCTATACGAAACGTACTGCCCGCGAAGTTTCGTTGGTGCCTCGCGCGGGATACACCATCTTTCCGACACCAGTTGATGCCGACACACCTGGAGACGAACAGTCGTCGGAGAATCCGCCTCCGCCCGTCACCATGCGCGCAGGAATTGCGCGTGGTCGGCTGATCGGCGGCAACCTATCGGTGGTGAATGCACTGATGGGAACGCCGTACGAGATTCAAACGGAGGGCAAAATTTTGTTTTTGGAAGACGTCGGCGAGGACCCCTACCGCGTCGACCGCATGCTCAATACGCTGCGTTTGGCCGGCAAATTCGATCACGCGGCGGGCATTATCTTGGGCGAGTTCGTCCGGCACGAGACAGATCCGAAATGGGACGATGATGAGTCAATGGACGACGTGCTGAAGGACTACTTCGCGAAGCTGCACGTGCCCGTATTGGCGCACTTTCCATTCGGCCACGTGCGGTATAACGCGACGCTGCCGGAAGGGGCGATGGCGGAGCTCGATGCCAAAGCCAGACGGTGCGAGTGTTGGAAAATCCAGTACGCCCTTAACGGACGAGTGCAACAGCAGTGCGCGACCTACTAATGCAAAGGAGGAATGCAATCATTCCGGCCAGTGCGAGAGTCGCCGAATCGGGCTCCGGAACCGGCGCGAACGTGGCAATGTCGAACGCCAGTTCGTGGTTGGCCGCACGATATTCTCGCAGCAGCACGCCGGCTGGCGAGTATTCCAAACCCCGCGGATCGTCGCTGCCCGCTCCATCATCAGTGGCCAGCACGTTTCCCGATTCTGGCGCGAAATACACGCCGAATATATTGGCATTCGCCGGCGTGACGATGCTGCCGAGCGGAGCTGGAACAGTTCCTGAGATGTCAAATATCTTGACACCCAGACCGGCGCTAAATTCAACCGCGACAAACAAGCGGTTGCCGGCTTCATCAATTGCCAAGTCGGCGGCAGTCGTCGTCCCCAGCGAAATGCTATTGAGGAAAGTTCCATCGGGCGCGAACTTGAACAGCCGGTTCGCCGTCAGAGAAGGATGATCGTCCACAATGTACACGTTTCCGGCAGCGTCCGCGTCAATTCCCTCTGGCCGTTGGATCCCAGGATTGCTGAATGTCTGTGTCACAACCCCAGATGCATCAAATCGTCGTCCAATTTGCGGTTCAAATAACGTGTGCGTTGGCGTCGAATACACGTTGCCGCCGCCGTCCGATTCCAAATACGCAGGACTGAACCCGCTCGCAAACGTTCCTTGATAGACCCCATTTGGCGAGAAACGCCTGATCGTATCATTGGCATAATCGGCGACGAGAACTTGACCGTTCAAGACCGTCACGCCTTGAAATACATCGCCGTGATTTGAGTTGACGGCAAACGACTGCGTTCCCATGTCAAAGCGGACGAGGCGGGATGTGGTCGTAAGAAACACCTCGTTCGATTGCGCGTGTACGATTCCCCCGACCCCAAAAGACATCAAGAGAACGCGGACGAATACAAAGGCGAACCTGCTGCTGTTCTCCGTCATGAGCAACTCGCGAGAAATTAGGTTGAAAGCCCATAACGAATCTACGTGCCCAAACCGGATGCATCAACCGATTTCTCTGAGAAAATCGGATTTCTCGCCGAGCAAGCCATTGCCCAGGGGCAGTGGCCCTCAAATTTAAAACTATGTGCCGCACTGAATGGCAAGCCCTGCGCTGTAGCGATGCGGCCGCCCAATTATCGCTCATCGCTCGCGCGCAGCCACTTTGTGATCGTTGGCTCCTGCGCGCAGATTTCTTCGTCGCGAAAGTAGAGGGTGATTTCGCGCTGGGCGGCGTCTGGGCCGTCGGAGCCGTGGACGAGGTTCATTTGGCGGCTGGAGCTGAAGTCGCCGCGGACGGTGCCGGGGGCCGCTTTGAGGCCGCTCGTGGCGCCGAGCATCTCGCGGACGACGCGGATCGCTTCGAGGCCCTCGACCACGGCCGCAACGATTGGTCCGCCCGTAATGAAACCTTCGAGCGCGGGATACCAATCCTTCTTCACGTGCTCGGCGTAGTGCTTTTTGGCCAGGCTCGGGCGTTACGCACATCATCTTCATCGCGATGATGTTGAGACCCTTGTCCTCGAAGCGGGCGATCACTCGGCCCATGAGACGGCGTGAACACAGTCGGGCTTTAGAAGGATAAGCGTGCGTTCCATGGATGGTCGAGAGTCGAGAGTCAAGAGTCGAGGGGCCAGAACGACGGATTTTACGTTTGTCGGGCGTTCCACTCAAGGCGAATGAGCTCACTAGGGGCATGATCGTCGATTTGGGTGGCTTGATGGTCGGCCAATTGTAATCAATCCGTCCTGTAAGCGGTGCCTCCAACCCTCGCGCACCGGCAACAATATCTGTATCCTCCGTCCATTCGACGTGAGCACCCCGAAAGTCGTTGTGGCGCGCGACGCGGAAGAGGATGCGGCGCCGGCCACGCCACACGTCCTGCCATTCCCTCGGCACCAGTTCGGCGTAAATGCGGTCTGGGACGGGAAAATTGTCTTGCTCAACAATGCGGCGCCACGTTACATCGCCAATCATCAACTGCTTTGCAGTGCCATAATCCTGTCGCGACACGGCGGCGACGAACTTCTGAGCCAGCATCGTGGGACGAACGATGAAGCAATAGAGCGCGATCGCTGAAAGCGTGACGAGGGCGAAAACCAGTCGTAGAGAGAACCGCAATCGCATGGATAGGTCAATATGAGCTACTGGCTAGTGGGCTGGTACGCCGCGGCCATCGTAAATGATGCCGACGCGCACGGCGGACGACATCTGGGGCTTCTTCAATCCAAAGGGGGTCGCCACGACAAGCACATCGCGTTTAAAACTCTGATCGAATTGAATGTAAGTGAGTTCGATTCGCACCGCTCGTTGACTGCGGCAAAATTGGCCAAAGGTGAGCGGGACCAATGCGCCGGACGATCGGAACGCCCAGCGTTTGTCGGACCAGTCGGCGAGAAAATGGTCGTCGGCGTTCAGGAAGAATTTGTCCGCCGTGTTGTAGTCTTCGTGAGTGACGGCAGCCAGGAAACGTCTGGCAGTCAATGAAGGCAGGATGAACCAGAGGCACAGCCCGGAGGCTACCATCGTTACGATGAAGAGCGTGCGTAAAGAGAAACGCAAATGCATCTGACTGACTCGCATTCAAACAGTGGTGGGCAATTTGATCTGCGCCCATCGTTGTCAACTCGCGGCCATCGCTCTAGGATTCTAACCTATGGCGATTGTGGGTGCCCATCAATCGATTGCCGGCGGCTACTACAAAGCAGTGGAGCCCGCGCACCAGCTGAAGTGCGATTGCGTGCAGCTTTTTTTTTTTTTTTTTTTTTTTTTTTTTTTTTTTTTTTTTTTTTTTTTTTTTTTTTTTTTTTTTTTTTTTTTTTTTTTTTTTTTTTTTTTTTTTTTTTTTTTTTTTTTTTTTTTTTTTTTTTTTTTTTTTTTTTTTTTTTTTTTTTTTTTTTTTTTTTTTTTTTTTTTTTTTTTTTTTTTTTTTTTTTTTTTTTTTTTTTTTTTTTTTTTTTTTTTTTTTTTTTTTTTTTTTTTTTTTTTTTTTTTTTTTTTTTTTTTTTTTTTTTTTTTTTTTTTTTTTTTTTTTTTTTTTTTTTTTTTTTTTTTTTTTTTTTTTTTTTTTTTTTTTTTTTTTTTTTTTTTTTTTTTTTTTTTTTTTTTTTTTTTTTTTTTTTTTTTTTTTTTTTTTTTTTTTTTTTTTTTTTTTTTTTTTTTTTTTTTTTTTTTTTTTTTTTTTTTTTTTTTTTTTTTTTTTTTTTTTTTTTTTTTTTTTTTTTTTAAAAAAAAAAAAAAAAAAAAAAAAAAAAAAAAAAAAAAAAAAAAAAAAAAAAAAAAAAAAAAAAAAAAAAAAAAAAAAAAAAAAAAAAAAAAAAAAAAAAAAAAAAAAAAAAAAAAAAAAAAAAAAAAAAAAAAAAAAAAAAAAAAAAAAAAAAAAAAAAAAAAAAAAAAAAAAAAAAAAAAAAAAAAAAAAAAAAAAAAAAAAAAAAAAAAAAAAAAAAAAAAAAAAAAAAAAAAAAAAAAAAAAAAAAAAAAAAAAAAAAAAAAAAAAAAAAAAAAAAAAAAAAAAAAAAAAAAAAAAAAAAAAAAAAAAAAAAAAAAAAAAAAAAAAAAAAAAAAAAAAAAAAAAAAAAAAAAAAAAAAAAAAAAAAAAAAAAAAAAAAAAAAAAAAAAAAAAAAAAAAAAAAAAAAAAAAAAAAAAAAAAAAAAAAAAAAAAAAAAAAAAAAAAAAAAAAAAAAAAAAAAAAAAAAAAAAAAAAAAAAGAGGTGGACCCCAAAAACTGGACCACTCATTAAGGTATAGACTTTTGCGTCTGCTGATAATTTATGTCGCATTGAGGAAGTTCAGATCGATGAAACAAGGAAACGTCACACATTGGGAGCGGCATTCAAGGCCAAAGTGGCTTTGGCGGCAATCCGAGGGAGACAAAACGACCGCTCAATTGGCTCTCGGAATATGGCGTTCACCCCAACCCAAATCACGCCATGGAAGAAGCGACTATTCGTAGGGCGCTGCCGGAATTTTTTGCGGTTGGCCGCTGCTAGCGCTCGGGTCATGATCAAGCCCCAGTGAGCAAGAGTTCTACCAGAAGATCGGGCAACTGACGATGGACCTGGAGTGGCTTAAAAAAAAGCCAAAAGCTGACGGGCTTTAGACAGATGCGCTGAAGGCCATGCATCGAACCGGATCACCCGGTTCTTGAGACGTGCGGCACAGTGCGAGTTGCTGGGCCTTTGGGCGCAGCACTTGGTATTACGGAAACCTGCTGTCCAGACGCGGAGAAAATCTGGCGCTCATGCGGCGATTCGACGAAGAGTATCTGCGGACCCCGTGTACGGCAGCCGCAAGGAGCTGTGCGGCAGTGCCGTCGGCGATGAATCGCAAACGTATGCAGCGCTTGTTGCGGGTGATGGGGATCGAAGCGATCGACACCGAAGCGGCGTACGACCTGGCCCGGCGCCGGGCACAAGATTTACCCTTATTTACTGCGGAATGTGGAGGTCACGCGGCCCGACCAGGTGTGGGGCAGCGACATCACTTACGTGCCGCTGCGGCATGGATTTTTGTATCTCGTGGCGGTGATGGACTGGTACAGCCGCTACGTGATCAGTTGGCGGTTGTCGAATACGTTGACGGGCAGTTTCTGCTTGGAAGCCTTGGAGGAAGCGTTGTCAAACGCACAGCCCGAGGTCTTCAACAGCGATCAAGGCAGTCAATTCACGGCCATGGAATTCACCTAGCGACTGGAATCGATGCGGCATCGCGATCAGCATGGATGGGAGAGGCCGAGCTATAGACAACGTGTTCATCGAGCGGCTGTGGCGGAGTGTGAAATACGAAGAGGTTTACCTGAGGGATTACACGGACGGCTGGGAGGCCGAAGAGTCACTCGGAAGCTGGCCGCGTACTTCCGCTTCTACAACCACGAACGAATCCATCAGGCGCTCGGCTACGGCACCCCATGGGAAGTTTATTGCAATCGAGGCTCAAGCGGCGGACAGTCGCCGGACGAAAAACGAATTGAAATCGCGCACAACAAGTTGATAGCTGGTTAACACATCAGAAAGTTAAACCGCTGCAGCGGCCGCGCAAGACCTATGAGGGTCTTGCGGGCCGCCAGCCCCACTACCTTATACAACCCCAAAAGCTGTCCAACCAATGGGGTCCACCTCACGTCGCCGATGAGAAAAAGAGCTGGCCAATCAACGGCGCAAGACACGTGAATGACTTGTTGAAAGAAAAGTCGAGTGTTGACGGCGCTGGTTGGGCTGGCGGCGCCAGTCGGTCAAAAACACGCCAATTAAGTAGCCCGCGTTGTTGATATCTCGCAATCCAGACAAGCCCATGAAGCCGGCATGATCAGCCGGTGCAGTAGGGAACTCGCCTGGTGGAAATCGATAGAAACTTGGGCCGTACCCATCTGGGCCTTCCGTGCTTGGTTCTGTACCGCCGAAGGCATTGACCGTGCCGGTGACTGATGAAAATGTCAGAACCTGATTTGCGCACCCCGCGAAATAAAAAACTGATGGGCTGAGACCATCACCTAAAATGTCAGGCGTGGTGTCTTGGCTCGCAGTTCAAGTGGAATCGGAGGGGCTGATTTTGTGAGAGACTTCCATCACGGTTTAATCCTCGCTTCAACGAACAGGAGAAGAGGCTAGCCGGGGTCCAGGGGCGGCAATGAGCGCCCTGGTCGCTCGCACGATGCGAGCGAAATCCCGACACGATGTCCTCTTCACGCGGCGTCCTCCATCATCTTTTCCAACTTTGCCTGCGCCGCGGGCCCAGGCCTGCCAGCGCGGAATCTTGGATCTTGAGGCCGTCGCAATAAACTTCGACCGGCACGAGCACGTCGCCGCCTTCCTCCGGTACCAATGCCCAATGAGGCCGCTGTTCGTTGTATCGAGCGCGAAACTCGGCCAGGCACCCACGAGCATGCTGCGGATGGTCGTATAATCGCCAATACACTTCTTCGGTCTTCAAGGTCGCGTGGAACCGTTCCAACAGGCCCAATTGCTGCCGCGTCGGATACTGGATCCGCACGTGGCTGAACTGATCCTTGATGAATGCCGTGAACCGCCGCGCAATGAACGACGGTCCATTGTCGGTCACCAAGAACGGACGCTTCACCAATGGCCCATCGAATTCGCTCAGCTTCCTCCAGCGCCAGCTTCAGGAAGCGTAGGCCGTCTTGGCCGCACCTATAACTCGCGGTGAGGTGGCAAGCGAGCAAGTAGCGCGAGTAGTAGTCGATGACCGTCACCGCGTACCACCAACCGTAGCCCGGGATGTGAATGTAGGTCACGTCCATCTGCCACAGGTCGTTGGGGCCTTGGGGCAAAAGCTTGAACAATTTGGCTGCCTGGTAGACCTCGGCCCGCCGCGTCTTTCGATCCTGCAGTAAACCATGGTCTTTCATCACCACATAGGCCTCGCGGTCCTTCACCACCTGGCCCGCGCACGGCACATCACTGCGATCCGCTTGTAGCCATACCAAGGATTCGTCGTTGCCATGGTGACGACCGCCGTTATCACTTCGTCGGCGAGCGGCCGCCGCCGCAGACCGGGACGCTTACGCTCTCCCTCACGTGGCACGCGATGCCAACTGCTCGGCACCACCCTAACGAGCCGCAATACCCGCGTCTGCCGCGGATGCGGCGGAGTCGTCTTAACTTGAGAATTGGCGGTAATCACGCCACGGTTCTCCACATTCAAGGGGACTGGCCCGAAAGTTTTTTTAAAATCCGGTCGGCGATCGTGTATTCCCCAATCACCTGGTCCCGCTTCTCGATCTGGTGTTCCAGCTCGGCGATCCCGGCGATCACGCAGGACGAAGCCCTTCTTGCCGCTGCCCTGGGCCGGCGCCGCTTCGCCCGCCGCGATAAACTCGTCTCGCCAGCGGTACAGTGTCGGCTCGCTCACACCGATCCGACGAGCGATCACCGCCGCCGCTTCTTCTCTCCGCAACAATCTCAGCACCGCCTCCCGGCGATCCTTCACGTCCACATTCGACTGCCTAGCCATCGTTTCGACTCCTCTTGGTCTTGGGTCCTTCAGCCCCAATCTACCAAAGAAGTCTCTCACATCGCGATTCCCAGGAACCTTGAGCTATACAGAAAAAAAAAAAAAAAAAAAAAAAAAAAATTTTTTTTTTTTTTTTTAAAAAAAAAAAAAAAAAAAAAAAAAAAAAAAAAAAAAAAAAAAAAAAAAAAAAAAAAAAAAAAAAAAAAAAAAAAAAAAAAAAAAAAAAAAAAAAAAAAAAAAAAAAAAAAAAAAAAAAAAAAAAAAAAAAAAAAAAAAAAAAAAAAAAAAAAAAAAAAAAAAAAAAAAAAAAAAAAAAAAAAAAAAAAAAAAAAAAAAAAAAAAAAAAAAAAAAAAAAAAAAAAAAAAAAAAAAAAAAAAAAAAAAAAAAAAAAAAAAAAAAAAAAAAAAAAAAAAAAAAAAAAAAAAAAAAAAAAAAAAAAAAAAAAAAAAAAAAAAAAAAAAAAAAAAAAAAAAAAAAAAAAAAAAAAAAAAAAAAAAAAAAAAAAAAAAAAAAAAAAAAAAAAAAAAAAAAAAAAAAAAAAAAAAAAAAAAAAAAAAAAAAAAAAAAAAAAAAAAAAAAAAAAAAAAAAAAAAAAAAAAAAAAAAAAAAAAAAAAAAAAAAAAAAAAAAAAAAAAAAAAAAAAAAAAAAAAAAAAAAAAAAAAAAAAAAAAAAAAAAAAAAAAAAAAAAAAAAAAAAAAAAAAAAAAAAAAAAAAAAAAAAAAAAAAAAAAAAAAAAAAAAAAAAAAAAAAAAAAAAAAAAAAAAAAAAAAAAAAAAAAAAAAAAAAAAAAAAAAAAAAAAAAAAAAAAAAAAAAAAAAAAAAAAAAAAAAAAAAAAAAAAAAAAAAAAAAAAAAAAAAAAAAAAAAAAAAAAAAAAAAAAAAAAAAAAAAAAAAAAAAAAAAAAAAAAAAAAAAAAAAAAAAAAAAAAAAAAAAAAAAAAAAAAAAAAAAAAAAAAAAAAAAAAAAAAAAAAAAAAAAAAAAAAAAAAAAAAAAAAAAAAAAAAAAAAAAAAAAAAAAAAAAAAAAAAAAAAAAAAAAAAAAAAAAAAAAAAAAAAAAAAAAAAAAAAAAAAAAAAAAAAAAAAAAAAAAAAAAAAAAAAAAAAAAAAAAAAAAAAAAAAAAAAAAAAAAAAAAAAAAAAAAAAAAAAAAAAAAAAAAAAAAAAAAAAAAAAAAAAAAAAAAAAAAAAAAAAAAAAAAAAAAAAAAAAAAAAAAAAAAAAAAAAAAAAAAAAAAAAAAAAAAAAAAAAAAAAAAAAAAAAAAAAAAAAAAAAAAAAAAAAAAAAAAAAAAAAAAAAAAAAAAAAAAAAAAAAAAAAAAAAAAAAAAAAAAAAAAAAAAAAAAAAAAAAAAAAAAAAAAAAAAAAAAAAAAAAAAAAAAAAAAAAAAAAAAAAAAAAAAAAAAAAAAAAAAAAAAAAAAAAAAAAAAAAAAAAAAAAAAAAAAAAAAAAAAAAAAAAAAAAAAAAAAAAAAAAAAAAAAAAAAAAAAAAAAAAAAAAAAAAAAAAAAAAAAAAAAAAAAAAAAAAAAAAAAAAAAAAAAAAAAAAAAAAAAAAAAAAAAAAAAAAAAAAAAAAAAAAAAAAAAAAAAAAAAAAAAAAAAAAAAAAAAAAAAAAAAAAAAAAAAAAAAAAAAAAAAAAAAAAAAAAAAAAAAAAAAAAAAAAAAAAAAAAAAAAAAAAAAAAAAAAAAAAAAAAAAAAAAAAAAAAAAAAAAAAAAAAAAAAAAAAAAAAAAAAAAAAAAAAAAAAAAAAAAAAAAAAAAAAAAAAAAAAAAAAAAAAAAAAAAAAAAAAAAAAAAAAAAAAAAAAAAAAAAAAAAAAAAAAAAAAAAAAAAAAAAAAAAAAAAAAAAAAAAAAAAAAAAAAAAAAAAAAAAAAAAAAAAAAAAAAAAAAAAAAAAAAAAAAAAAAAAAAAAAAAAAAAAAAAAAAAAAAAAAAAAAAAAAAAAAAAAAAAAAAAAAAAAAAAAAAAAAAAAAAAAAAAAAAAAAAAAAAAAAAAAAAAAAAAAAAAAAAAAAAAAAAAAAAAAAAAAAAAAAAAAAAAAAAAAAAAAAAAAAAAAAAAAAAAAAAAAAAAAAAAAAAAAAAAAAAAAAAAAAAAAAAAAAAAAAAAAAAAAAAAAAAAACGAAGAATAACAACCAGTGGCATGCGAAGGAGCTTTCGGATGAGGACGTGCAGCTTTTACGCGGCAAGTTGAAGGAACTGGGCGTTCGGCATCCACTCGCCTACGATTCATATCTCATCAATCTTGCCAGTCCCGATCCGGTGCTGTGGAAGAAATCGGTCGATTCGTTTGTGATGGAGATGCTTCGGGCGGATCGCTGGGGATTCCTTATCTGGTCACACATCCGGGCGCCACACCACTAGCAGCGAGGAGGCGGGGATCGCGGCGGTTGTGCGGCGGCTCGATGAGACGCATCGGCAGACGGCGGCATGAAAACGAACGCCTGCTTGAGACGACGGCCGGGCAAGGCTCGTGCTTGGGCCGCACGTTTGAGCAATTGGCTGCGATTATCGATGGGGTGCAGGATCCCGATCGGTTGGGGATCTGTGTCGACACTTGCCACATTTTTGCGGCCGGTTATCCGATCAGCACGGAGAAGGATTACAAGGCGACGATGAGGGCACTGGATAAGACCGTTGGCGTCAAGCTCGTGAGAGCGATTCATCTGAACGACAGCGTGAAGCCGCTGGGGTCGAGGGTGGATCGGCACGCGGACATCGGCAAGGGGTTGATCGGCAAGGAGGCGTTTCGGCTGCTGGTCAACGATCGGCGGTTTCGCAACGTGCCGATGTATTTGGAAACGCCAAAGGGCGAGGAGAGAAGGGAAAGAACCTGGACGCGATTAACTTCCGGAACATTGAGGCGGTTGGCTAAAGATTAATCGATGAACTTAGGCCATGGTGAGGGGTTTATCGAGGCGAAGTGTCTTAAACCGGTTGAAGTCCGAATCGCAGGATACGATGGTTGCTCCCATAGCGGTAGCAATAGCTGCGAAGTGAGCGTCATTGGTCAAGTTTCCGGCAGTGCCAATTTCTCTCAGCATTGCTTTTAGTTGTATCCAGTGCTCGGGTGACTCGGCCACAATTTTGACGTTCGGCTGTGCCACCCACTCATCGACGAGAGAGATGGCCAAATCGATGCTCAACGGTTGGCGAAAAATGCCAGGCCGGGTGCTTAGACGAGAAGGCGACGAGCGTTCGCCAGGCGAGGCCGACTGCTCTTCGCCATTCAATGCAGTCTGCCACCAGTTGCGAACTCGCTCGTGGTGAATGGATTGATCATCAACCGCGTAAAGCAACACATTTGCGTCGACGATCTTCATTTGCCGCGGGCCATTTTGGCGATAATCTCTTGATCCTCCAATTCACCGGCAAGCTGAAGAGCCTTGGTGATATCGACTAAGGGCGGGCCCATGTCGAAGGTGCGTTGGCGAAACTTTTTCTTTGACCGACGAGATTCGGGGCGGCGCAGACCCTGCCGAATCACCTCATTGAGAACTTGATTAAGAGGCTTTTTCCCCGATTGGGCGAGGCCTTTGAGATCGCGTAACAAATCGTCCTCAATCCGTACAGTCGTTCTCATACTGACATCATAGCATCACGACACGTGATGTCAAGGCATCACCGGGATCTGTTATTTTGCCCGCAGCAGCAGGACCGGTACGCTGATGTTGTGCTGCACGCGGCTGGCGGTGGCGCCGAAGAAGAGGTCGCCGATGAGTTTGTGGCCGTGGGTGCCCATGGCCACGAGGTCGCAACCTTTTTGGTCGACCCATTTGATGATTTGATTGGCGGGTTCGCCAAAGGCCATTTCGAGCTCGACGGGGATTTTGGCCTCTTCGAATTCGGTGCGCACCTGCTTGAGATACGTTCGGCTCTCCTTCACCTCTTTGCCGGCGGCGTCTTCTTCGTGGAACTGAGCGGCCGCGCCGGTTGCGACGTGCAGCAATACAACGCGGCTGTGCATGATGGTGGCAAGTTGTTTCACATGATCGATGATCGGTCGGTCGGCGGGCGACAGGTCCAGTGCCAGAAGGATTTTGTCGTACATGGTTTCGCCTCGCTGGAGGAGGAGGTCGTTCCTCCGACCCAGGATGGGTCGGCTATGTGCTCGTAGGTCAGGCTTTAGCCTGACGCTTTCGCGTTTTTCTTGTCAGGCTAAAAGCCTGACCTACTTTAACCGCCGATGACGACCTGCCAAGCCGACTTGAGCGATTCCGGAAGTCCGTAAACGTCCATCACTGTAATGAGGATTGCGCTGGCCCAACCGACGATGAGCAGGAACTTCCCACTCGCCCATTCACCCATGTACTTTCGGCAGCTCGTGAAGTGGAGCAGCGGAAAGATGGCGAATGGAAGCTGCAAAGCGAGTATGACCTGGCTCAGGGTAAGCAGGTCGTTGACGCTGCTGTCGCCGCGGATACCAATGATAAGGACCGCCGGCAGGATCGCCAAGCTGCGGGTGATCATCCGGCGAACCCAGGGCGAAAGTCTCCAGTGCATGAAGCCTTCCATGACAACCTGGCCGGCAAGCGTGCCGGTGATCGTGCTGCTTTGTCCGCTGGCGAGTAAGGCGACGGCGAACAAGGTGCTCGCAGCCGCGGTGTTGAGCAGCGGCGCGAGCGTCAGGTAGGCGATGCGAATCCAATCGCTGTCGGCACCGAACGTGATCACCTGCCCATCGGCGGCCGTTACGCTTTGCTTGCCGAAGAATACAACCGCGGCGAGGACGAGGATCGACGCGTTGATGAGAAACGCGATAAACAGCGAAATCGTCGTGTCGACGGTGTTATAGAAAACGGCACCGCGAATCGAGCGGGCATTTTTTTGCAACTTGCGGCTCTGTACGAGCGCCGAATGAAGGTACAGATTGTGGGGCATGACCGTTGCTCCGATGATTCCGATAGCCAGGTAGGCCATGCCGGCGCCTCGCAAACTGGGGGTGAGCATAGCGCGTCCCATCTCGAGGAAATTCGGCGTCGTTTGTGGCAGGACGAACAGTTCGATGAAGTAACAGGTGCCGATCGTGGCCACCAGAACGAGAACGACAGCTTCGATGGTACGGATGCCATATCGCTGGAGGGCGAGCAATAGGAATACGTCGGTGGCCGTGATGAGGACGGCCCAGAACAGCGGGATGTGGAACAACAGATTGAGCGCCACGGCGCTGCCGAGTACCTCGGCCAGATCGCAGGCTCCGATGGCCACCTCGCACATCAGCCAGTTGGGCCAGCGTGTCCAGCGCGGGTACCAGTCGCGGCAAGCCTGCGCCAGGTCTTTGCCGGTAACGATTCCCAACCTTGCGGAGAGGACCTGCAAAAAGATCGCCATGAGGCTGGCGACGGCCACTACCCATAGCAGCGCGTACTTGTGCTGCGCACCGGCGGCTAAGTCGGTTCCCCAATTACCGGGGTCCATGTATCCAACGCTGACGAGCAGCGCCGGCCCGACATAGGCGCGCCAATTACGCCAGAATTTCGCGGGAGACTCCGGAACCGCAACGGTTGCGTGGATGCCTTCGAGCGATACTCCGACGGCCCGCCGGGTGGGGCCGTCAGCGACTCGGTTCGGTTGGCGGGCCTGTTCCGCCGGGCTCTCGATAAATGGCTTGTGCATGGCTGCGAATTTCAGACCGTCGTCGGGTGCTTACCCGGGCATCTAGGGCCCCTGGCTGCAAGTACCGCGTGCATTAGGACTTAAGTAGAGGGAGCGTTTGCCGGTCGTTTTTCCCGCTGGGGGTGGCGCCGCCCACTGCGGCCCTTGAGTTTTTGACTCATCAAAATCTTTGCCGGTTCGCGCAACTTTGTCAAGATTGATGCGATTGAGACGGTTCGACCGTGCGGCTTCCAGCGGCGAATCGATTGGCCGGAGCTATGCGACGAATTTCACGAAGGAGACGTTGCGGTCGCAATGTCTCGGCCGGTACATGCCGAGATTACTGGCTGATTTGCTCGTACGACGGATACGCAGGTGCGCGGACAGGCGGAAATTTGACGCTGGAACTGCCACGCGGTACAGTTAGGAGGCCGGTTACGGGGCAATTCTCAGCGGTCGTTGTCGTGGTGGGGCAATGGGCGTCAGCTACTTCAAGCGCTTCCGGATGGAGTTCGATTTGCGTGGTCGCAGATCGGTTCCGGTATTTGTGCCGCAGGGTTACAGGCTGTTGGCCTGGCATCCGGAGCTTCTGGCCGGTCATGCTGAGGCGAAATATTTAAGCTTTCGCAACGAGATCGACGCCGACGTGTTCGATTGCCTGGCCGAATTGGACGGCTGCCAGCGGCTGATGCACGAGATCAGTTTGAAGGATGGCTTCCTGCCGGAGGCGACCTGGCTGGCTGTGTACGTGGGCGGCGGCGGCGTGGAATACTGCGGCACAATTCAAGGCATTCGCGCCACACACAAGTATGGCGCGATTCAGAACGTGGGCGTGACACCTGTGCACCGGGGCCGGGGCATTGGCTCGTCGCTGATCTACGCCGCGCTGGCCGGGTTTCAGCAAGTCGGCCTGCCACGAGTGTATCTCGAAGTGACGGCGCAGAACGACGGAGCCGTGCGGCTATACAAGCGTTTAGGATTTCGCCGCACGAAGACGCTGTTCAAGGCGGTCGAGCTTGCCTATTCTTGACGTCCGTTGGCCGAGCGAGCCGCTTGCTCTCATGCTTGGCGTTGGGACACACGGTGTAAACGCGCCGTGTCGCTATTGGTCAGTGAGTTTGGACCGAGATAATATTGAGTGTTCGCCGCTTGAGCGGCGGGGTACGATGTTCCCACGCGGAGTGTGGGAACAAGCAGTGTAAATATGTCGGCCGAGATACTTTCGCACAAATTGACGAATGGCATGGTGCTCGTCGGCGAACCGACGCGGGCGGTGGAATCCGCAGCGTTCACCTTCTTGATGCCGGCCGGGTGCTGCTACGATCCGCCAAAACGGGCGGGGCTGGCTTCGCTGACGAGCGAAATGATGCTGCGCGGCGCAGGGCCGCGGGATAGTCGCGCGTGGGTTTCGGAGCTGGAAAACTTGGGAGTCGAGCGCGGCGAATCGGTGGGAGTCGCCCAAGCGACGTATCACGGCGCCACGCTGCGCGACAATCTGTACGCGGCGATCGGTCTGTTTGCCGATTTGCTCCGCAGACCACTATTGCCCGCCGATCAGTTGGAGGCTGGGCGAAGCGTTTGCCTGCAGGAATTGCGGGCCATCGACGACGAGCCGAGCCACAAGCTAATGATCGAGCTCCGCCGCAGGCGCTATCCCGATCCGTGGGGCCGATCGAGTCTTGGTGAAGACGAATCGCTGCGGGTGACGACGATTGACGACGTCCGCCAGTTCCACTCGCGGCATTATCGACCGGGCAACACGATTCTCGCCGTGGCCGGCAATTTCGATTGGCGCCGGCTGTGCGACGAGATCGAACAATTGTTTGGCGATTGGCAGCCGCTCGATGCAGCGCAACCGGCGGCGAAGAACGGGCGGCAGCCGGGAAACCATATCACGTTTCAATCCAATCAGTCGCACGTCGGCATCGCGTATCCGACGATTCCGTACAAACACCCGGATTACTTTCAGGCGTGGGCGGCGGTGGGCGTTTTATCGAGCGGTTCCAGCTCGCGGCTATTTACGGAAGTCCGCGAGCGACGCGGGCTGTGCTATACCGTTTATGCATCGTTGCACACGCAGCGCGACCGGGCCAGCGTGCTGTGTTACGCCGGCACAACGGCCGAGCGGGCGCAAGAAACGCTCGACGTAACGGTGAGCGAATTGCAGCGGCTCGGCCGCGGTATCGAACAAAGCGAGCTCGATCGATTGAAAGCACGCATTAAAAGTTCGCTGATCATGCAGCAGGAATCGACGTCGGCCCGCAGCGGCGCGATTGGCCGCGATTGGTATCATTTGGGCCGGGCGCGTTCGCTGGATGAAGTGGGCCGGCTGGTGGATGGGCTGTCGGCCGAAACGATTAACGCCTTCTTGGAGAAAAATCCGCCGAGTGATTTATTGGTCGTTACGCTGGGGCCCGAGCCGCTGGAGATACCGGATGGAATTTCGTAGTCATCGCCTGGAAAATGGGCTGGAAGTCATCGCGGAAACAAACGACGACGCACATTCGATGAGCGTGGCGTTTTTGGTGCGCACCGGTTCGCGCGATGAGACGGACGAGGTGGCGGGCGTCAGCCATTTTTTGGAGCACATGTGCTTCAAGGGTACGCCGCGGCGGAGTGCCGATGACGTGAACCGCGAATTCGATGAAATTGGCGCTCATTACAACGCATTCACCAGCGAGGAGTGTACGGCGTACTACGCCTCGGTGCTCCCGGAATACCAGGAAGCGAGCGTGGATATACTGGCCGATATTTTGCGGCCGAGCTTGCGGCCGGATGACTTCGGCATGGAAAAGAAAGTCATTCTGGAAGAAATCCAGATGTATTTGGACCAGCCGCCGTTCGGCATGGACGATCGGATCAAACAACTGCACATGGGCCGGCATCCACTGGCCAAGAGTGTGCTCGGCACATCGGAAAGCGTCGGGGGCCTGACCCCCGCGCAGATGCGCGAATACTTCGAATCGCGGTACAGCGCGGACAACGTGTTCGTGGCCGCGGCTGGCAAAGTCGATTTCGATGCGCTGGTCGAACAGGTTGCCCGGCGATGCGGCGATTGGCAAGCGCACGATGCTCGGCGTGAAATACCGCAGTCACATTCCGAAACACGCTTCGAGGTCGTGCATCGGCCGACGGCGACGCAGCAATACGTGCTGCAGCTTGCCGATGCGCCGCTTCGGAGGATGACGATCGCTACGCGGCAAAGCTATTGGCGACGATCGTGGGCGATGACTCGGGCAGCCGAATGTACTGGGAGCTGACTGACCCCGGGCTGGCTGAAACGGCCACGCTCGGACATTACGAATACTTGGGGGTGGGCATGTTTTATGCCTGGCTCGCTTGCGAGCCGGAGTTGGTTGAGGAAAACCTCAAGCGGCTGCGGGGTATCTATCGGCAGGTGGAGATGGACGGGATAACCGAAGAGGAGCTGCGGCAAGCGAAAAACAAAGTCAAGGCACGCGTCGTATTGGGGAGCGAGCGGCCGCAGAACCGGTTGTTCAACGTGGGCGGAAACTGGCTGCAGCGACACGAATATCGCACGGTGGCCGATGACCTCAAATCGCTGGATGATGTGACGATCGCGTCGGTAGGATCGGTGCTTCGCCGGTTTCCACTTTCGCGAATCACGACAATTACGGTGGGACCTCGTGCAGATGTTCGGCCGCCGGATTGATTGCCGAGTAGCCGTCGGAATCGTCCGCGTGGGCCGGTGCGCGATCGGTCTTGTTCAGGCCGCGACCGAAGTGGTCCGCTCACGCGGCAACAATAAATAGTTGCCGCTTAATTCCCAGGAGGCCGGGGCTTGGCGTTCGGCGCTCGTGCAAGGCTTTAATCGACCGTATTCAAATTGATAAACGACGTAGTCGAGCCGTTGTATGTGATTGAACAGGCGGTTGCGACGGTCGCTCTGCATTATTGTCCATTCGATAAGCAACTCGGGTCGATCTTCGAGCAAAGTCCGCTCGGCGCCGGCGATCACCTCGTCTTCGTGGTACTCAACGTCGCATTTGATGAATCGCACGGGTCGCAGCGCGCGGTGGGAAGCTACGAACTCATCGATGGTCGTCACCGGCACATCGAAGGCATCGTCGTGGTCGCCATTGTGATACGGATCGACACTCGCACCTCCCCAATGGCTTGGCGGACGGTGCAAGCGGAGTGTGCCGCTGCGGGAGGATACGCCAAGCGGGGCAATTTCCAACCGCCCCAGGCGAAATGTCTGCTTGAAGTCCGAAAGAAATTCCACCAATTCCGGCTGTGGTTCAAAAGCGACCACCGGCATATCGCGGAAGCGCCGATGCATCCAGTAGCTGTACACGCCGCGGTGGGCGCCCACATCAAAAACCGCTCCGCCTTGGAAGTTTCGGCCAAGGAGGTATCGCAGCTCAGCCCGCTCCGAGCGTAAGCGATAGCGCCACAAGCGGTGAACCATATGCAGACGTTCGATCAGATTCATCTGCCAATTCCTTAAGTCGGCCTGCGACCCCGGAGGGACACGGTTTGCTTCAACTGCAGTCGAGGACAGAATAAAATCTGAAAGCACGGCGACGATAAAGAAAAGGGCGACGGATAGCAAGCCGAGAAACGGACAACCGGTTTTATCGGCGAACGGCCGAAGCTGAATTTTTCGGGTAAAAGAGGCTTGATTGAGCATGGTCGAACGTACGGCGACATCGCTGGTTGATGAGCGCGATTTGGGCGTAATCGTGGTCGATCATGGGTCGCGGCGGGAGGAAAGCAATGCGATGCTGACGGACGTGGTGCGGGATTTCGCCCAAGCCACGGGGATGGCGATTGTCGAGCCGGCACATATGGAGCTGGCCGAGCCTTCCATCGCGACGGCGTTTGGTCGGTGCGTGACGCGCGGGGCGACTACCGTGATCGTGTTTCCCTATTTCCTGCTTCCCGGGCGACATTGGAACGCGGACATCCCGAGGCTGGCAGCGGCGGCGGCCCAAAACCATCCGGGTATTCGCTATCTGGTGACCGCGCCCTTCGGGTTGCATCCGTTGATGGCAGAAGTAATGCGACAGCGGATCGCGAACTGCCTGGCTCACACGCAAGGCGCAGCCGATGCTTGCGAGTTGTGTGCTGGCACGGATCGATGCCAGCTACGCGAAGCTTCGCGTTGAGTCGGCCGCCCGCACGGTCGATAAGGAATGAATGCCGACCCGGCATTGCGGCGGACCCCGTTTGCTGAATCGCCGTTGCCAGGAGTCGTGCCCGCTTATCTTCAAATTCCAAGGAAGGGAATCAGCATGAACCGCTCTTTGCCTGTGACTGCGCTGTTGTTTCTAGCGGCAATGGCCGCCTCGTTGGCTCAACGTGCGAGGGCCGGCGAGCCGATTGTGCCGGGAACCGGTGAGTTTCTTTCCGACTGTTGCGACAATTTTGAAGATATGAAGTGGAGCTACCGGTACAACCATCCGAAGAGCAGCCACGAGCAGGACGAAATGCAGCGGTCGCCGGGCGGCGTGTCGAACAATGGCCTGTGGCACGAGGGCGGCAAACGCGGCACGCCGGACGTTGTGCGCCGCATCGAAACGCCGCCGGGTGGCATTGAAGGCAGCACGGGCGCGCTGTTAATCGCGACAAAGAACTCCGGCATACCAGGTACTTATAGCAATCAGCAGCAGCAGGACGACCTGCTGATGATGTTCAACCGGCGATTGGGGCGAAGCATTCCGATGTCGTGGCAGCCAAGCTGCACCGTGCGCGTGTATCTGCCGCCGTGGGAAGACTGGGAGAAGCGCAACGGTCCGTCGTTCGGCATGCGCGGCGACTGCATGGGGCGGAACCCGGATAGCAGCACGGAAGCCTTTTGGCCCGGCATGTTTATCCTGCGCAACGACAAAAAGAATAAAGACGGCGAGGTGGTCCACGCGGCGAAGATCACAATCCGCGGCGATCGGCTCGGTCGCGACGTGCGGAGTTTGGACATCGCGGAGCCGGGTTGGTGGACGTTCGGCATGTCGTTCTCCGACGATGGTCAGATTCATTATTACGCCCACCAGGGTGTCGAAGAGCTGACAGCGGACGACCATTTGATGTCCAGCTACCCCTACGGCGAGCGCTGCATGACGTTCAACAACTTTTTCTTCAACGTGGCCAATTGGGACAACGGACACACGTGGAGCACGCCGTGGGTAATCGACGACCCGAAGGTCTACGTCATCCCGCCGCTGGGTCAAAATGTGGCGAACCTGTACCGCGTGAAGAAGCAGCCACAAAGGCGGCAAGTTACGAAGAACGGCTCGCGGCAGCAGGGCTCGAATGGATCGGCGTCGCGGTCGAATCAGAATTCGCGCAGGCAGATGCAACGGTAGGGCAGATTCGTAACGTAGAACCGTTGTTTAGCGAGCGGTAAAATGCGGCGATGGCCGCTGCGAGATGGGAGTTTTGGATCGACGTCGGTGGCACGTTCACCGATTGCCTGGCCAAAGCGCCGGATGGCTCGATCCGGCGCCATAAGCTGCTCAGCTCGGGCGTGACGAAGGGCCGGGTTGGCCCGGGTTCGTCGCGCGAAGCGATCCTCGATCCAACGCGAAGTGGCGATCCACAAGCATTCTGGATTGGCTGGCGAGTGGCCCTTGTCAACAGCGACGGCGAGGAGATCGACGACGCGGCAGTTGTCGGTTTTGACGCGACAACCGGCCGGTTGAACTTAACGCGATTGGCAAAGGATCCGCTCGTTGGCTCGAGCTACGAGCTGCGGTGCGAAGAAGAAGCGCCCATTATCGCCATTCGGTATCTGCTGGGGTTACGGCTAACCGACGCGGTCCCGATGGTTCATCTGCGTCTTGGCACGACGCGCGGCACGAACGCACTGGTGACGCGCGGCGGCGCACGGACGGCCCTGGTCACCACACGCGGCTTTGGCGACGTGCTGGAGATCGGCTACCAGGCTCGGCCGCGGTTGTTCGACCTGACGATTTGCAAACCGCCCGCGCTCACGGCGGCAGTTATTGAAATCGACGAGCGCGTCACCCACGATGGACAAGTGATCGCGGCGCCGAGGGAAGCGCTCGTCCGACAGCAATTGCAATCGCTTGCCGATGCGGGCATCGAATCGATTGCGGTGTGCTTGCTTCACGCAGACCGGCATTGCGCATGAGCGACTCGTATCACGAGTTGCAAGCGATGTCGGTTTCAGGGAAGTTAGTCTATCGCACGTGGCGACGCCGCTGCCGAAACTTGTGGCCCGCGCGGATACGACGGTTGTCGATGCTTATCTCAACCCCGTATTGCGAAATTACGTGGCGCGACTCCGCACGGCGCTGCCGGGCAGCAAGCTGCGGATTCTTACCTCGGCGGGTGGTTTGATCGAGGCCGAACATTTTTGCGGCAAGGACAGCATTCTTTCCGGGCCGGCCGGCGGAGTTGTCGGTTTCTCGCACGTGGCGAAGGCTGCCGGCTTTTCGCGCGCAATCGGTTTCGACATGGGCGGCACGAGCACCGACGTTTCGCGTTTCGACGGGCAGTTCGATTTGGAATATGAAACGCAAAAGGCCGGCGTGCGGCTTGTGACGCCGACGATGGCGATTGAGACCGTTGCGGCAGGTGGCGGGTCGATCTGTCGTTTCGACGGTGTGAAACTCACGGTTGGGCCGGAGAGTGCGGATGCGGAGCCGGGGCCGGCGTGTTACGGGCGCGGAGGGCCGCTGACCATCACGGATGTGAATTTGTATTTGGGGCGAATTGTGGAAGAGCGGTTTCCGTTTCCGCTGGATCGGGAGGCGACGGAGCGGCGGCTGGAAAAACTTGCCGCTGAAGCGGCCACTCCGGGGGGGAAGCGGTATTCGCTCGAGGAGCTGGCAGATGGGTTGTTGCGTATTGCCAATGCGAACATGGCGGCGGCGATTCGAAGTGTGACCGTCGCTAAGGGGGCGGACCCGGCGAACTATTTGCTCGTGGCGTTCGGCGGCGCGGCGCCGCAACATGCGTGTGCGGTGGCTCGCGAGCTGGGGATTCGCACGGTGCTCAACCATCCCGATGCAGGCGTTTTGAGTGCGCTCGGGATCGGGCTTGCGGACGTGGCGCGACACCGATCTTGCGGCATCGAACGGCCGCTCGACGACGCGTCGCTGGCGTACGCCAGTCGGCAGCTCGAGGAAATGGAGAGCGCCGCGTCGGAGGAGATTCGCGCCGAAGGCGTTGAGCGGATCGAGGCAACGCGCTCGCTTGATGTGCGCTATCGAGGTGTCGAGAGTTATCTGACGATCGTGTGGCCGAAGGACGATGACTTCGAAACCGCGTTTTCGGCCGCGCATCGAGATCGGTATGGTTACACCCACGCGGGGCGACCTTTGGAGATCGTCGCGGCTCGTGTTGCCGTGGTTGGCCTGGTGGGCAACGAGTTGCCGAGAAGCGAGCGAGCAGCGCGCCGAGCGCCGCGTTCGTATCACTCAACCGTTGCGTACTCGGATGGCGCTCGCCGCACCGTGCCGCTGTACGAACGAAGCAAACTTATCGCTGGCGATCGGATCGCCGGGCCGGCCATCGTGACGGAAGATATTTCAACAACGGTCATCGACCCGGGTTGGGAAGCGGAGGTGCTTTCGCAAGGAGAACTGCTGCTCACCGATGTTGTTGCAATGCCGTCGTTGCGGAACGTCGGGGGCGAGCCGGCCGGTCCTTCGCCGCGGCCGGGGTCGTGGACGACCCGGCTCGCGGAACGAAACGTCGGAAACGGGAACTCGGCCGACCCCGTGTTCCTCGAAATCTTCAACAATCATCTTGCGAATATCGCCGGGCAGATGGGTTCGACGCTTCGCAACACGGCGACCAGTGTGAACGTGAAAGAGCGACTGGATTTTAGTTGTGCAATTTTCACGGCGAATGGGCGGCTGGTGGCCAATGCGCCGCATGTACCGGTGCACCTTGGCGCGATGGAAGAAACGGTCCGCTATACGCTGGCCGCGAATCCAATTTTGCAGCCGGGCGACGTGATTGCCACGAATGACCCCTATGCGGGCGGCTCACATTTGCCGGATATCACGGTGATTACGCCGGTCCATGATCCGGCCACCGGAGAGCTTCGTTTTCTCGTGTCCAACCGCGCACACCACGCAGAGATTGGCGGGATCGCGCCGGGTTCCATGCCGCCGCTTTCAAAGAACCTCGCCGAGGAAGGCGTTCTCATCCGCAATCTCAAGCTGGTAGCTGCGGGCAAATCGCGGCTGGATCAGCTCCGCGGAGTTTTACTGGCTGGGCCCTACCCGACGCGCGATGTCGAGACCAACCTGGCCGATGTCGCGGCTCAGATTGCGGCGAATCGCCGGGGAGCGAACGATCTATTGGACCTGCTGGCTCGGTACACCTGGCCGGTGGCGCGGCGATATATGGAATATGTACAGGATGCGGCCGATCGAAAAGTTCGATTGGCGCTGCGCGGTTGCCCGCTGGGTCGCACACATTCACCGATTATCTGGAGACGTCGGACGGAGCCAGCGTGCCCATTTGTGTTCGGTTCACGATACACGCCGCGGTTCCGCGTTCTTCTGTGGGTGGCAACGCGGCGGCAGCTACGATTGATTTCACCGGCACCGGCCCGGTTATCGCCGGCAATCTCAACGCCAATCGGGCGATTGTCACGGCGGCAGTGATTTATACGCTGCGCGTCCTGGTAGACGAGGATATTCCATTGAATCATGGCGTGCTGCGGCCGATTGAACTTATCCTGCCCAGTTGCTTTTTGAACCCGGAGCCCGGGACGACGCCCGAGGCAACGCCGGCGGTGGCCGGCGGCAATGTGGAAACATCGCAGCGGATTGTCGATGTGCTGTTGGGCGCGCTGGGTGTCGCGGGGGCCAGTCAGGGGACGATGAATAACGTGGTGTTCGGCGATGCGACCTTCGGTTATTACGAAACCATTTGCGGCGGCAGCGGCGCGACGGCCGCCGGACCAGGCGCAAGTGCCGTGCAAGTTCACATGACCAATACACGGTTAACCGATCCGGAAATACTAGAGCGTCGCTACCCGGTGCGCGTGCGGGAATTTTCAATTCGCTGCGGTTCGGGCGGCGCCGGCGATCATCGCGGTGGGGACGGGGTAGTCCGGCGACTGGAGTTTTTGCGCCCTTTGACGCTGTCGCTGCTGACTCAGCGGCGCGGGCCGTATCCGCCGTACGGTATGGCTGGCGGCGAGCCGGGCGCGTGCGGCGTGAACCGGCTCATTCGCGCGGATGGATCTGTTTTGCCACTTGGCGGAATCGCGCAGTTGGAAGTGGCAGCCGGCGATATACTGGTCGTGGAAACCCCGGGGGGCGGCGGATTCGGTAATCCCGGTAAATGACCGAGCATGTGACATGATTCGACGCGAATTGAGGACGAACGACGGCGCGGCTATTTGGTTGTTGGTTTCGCAGGTGGACCATGCGCGCGTAAGCGGTGCGCTGAGTCGCGAATTGGCGCGAAGAATTTTCGCCGGATGTGATCGATGCCATCGCCCACCACGACGATGGTTGGGCGGATTGGGAAGCGGCTCCCAAGTTGAATCCCGAATTCGCTGCGCCGTATTCGTTTCTCGAAATGCCGCTCGCCGAATCGCTCGTGATTTGGGATAACTCGATCGCGGCGGCGCGAAGGTTCGGATCATTGGCCGGCTGGATCGTGGCAGGGCATTTTTACAGTTTGCTGGCCGATTCGGAGCACGCGAACGAACCGCCCGCGATTGCCTGGCTGACCGCCAAGCGCAAGGTGCGCACGGCCTGGATCGACGAATGGATCCGCGCGGACTCATCCCACACGTTGGACAATGCCAAGCGGGCGCAGCAGATGTTGCCGCTAGCCGATTTGTTCAGTTTGTGGTTGTGCTGCGATTGCCCGGTGGAAGTGCCTTCAACCAGCCCTCTGCCAGGGGGCGACGGATCCAGCGGGAGCATGCTCCGCCAATCGGCGATGAAACTGCGCACCGACTCGCTGCTAGAGCGATATCGATTCGTGTCTCCGGAGTGTACGATCCGTGAATCGGTATCGAAGAAGCGGGTCGAGGCGTTATCGTGGATCGTGCCGATCGAGCCGTATCCCTGCAAAACGGCGCCGCTATCGCTGACGGCTCGGGCGACCGTCGCGCCGGTTTCGCAGTACGCTTCGTGGCGGGAAATGGCCGCGGCCAGTTGGCAGATCGAACTCCACTGGCGGCTGATTCCAGCGGTTCGGGGCGGCGCTGCGACGGCGTGAGCGATTGTGCGGCAGGCTTACGGCGCGATCTTGTCGAGCGGCGGCGAATCGCGATAATCCAGGGTTAGCACAGAGACATTGTCGGCGGGAGAGTTCCGGAATCGGGCCGGCAATTACCATTCCCGACTCACGCAGCAGGTGAACTATGCCACGCAACAAAACATACGACAGCATTGCCCAAGCCATCGGCGACACGCCGATGATCCGCATCAACCGCCTCGTCCCTCCGGGCCAGGCCACCGTGTTCGCAAAGTGCGAATTCTTCCAGCCGCTCAACAGCGTGAAGGACCGGATCGGCGTGTCGATGATCGAAGCCGGCGAGCGCGACGGCAAAGTGAAGAAAGATACGGTCATCGTCGAACCCACGAGCGGCAACACGGGAATCGCGCTGGCGTTCGTTTGCGCGGCAAAGGGTTACAAATTGATTTTGACCATGCCGGAATCGATGTCGGTCGAGCGGCGTGCGCTGCTGCGGTTCATGGGCGCGGAGCTGGTACTCACGCCGGCGTCGGAAGGCATGAAGGGCGCGATCGCCAAGGCGGCCGAGCTAGTGGAGAAGACGCCGAACGCGTGGATGCCGCAGCAATTCGATAATCCGGCCAATCCGGCCATTCATGAAAAAACGACAGGCCCGGAGATCTGGGAAGATTCGGGGCACAATATTGACGCGATTATTTCGGGCGTTGGCACCGGCGGTACGATTACCGGCGTGGCGCGTTACATCAAACCGAAGAATCCGAATTTCAAAGCGATTGCCGTCGAGCCGACGGATTCGCCGGTGATCTCGGGCGGCAAGCCAGGACCACACAAGATTCAAGGAATCGGCGCCGGTTTCATTCCCCGGAATCTTGATACGTCGCTCGTGGATGATACGGTGCTGGTAAGCAACGAAGAAGCATTTCAATGGTCACGCCGCCTGGCGAAAGAAGAAGGAATCGTGGCCGGCATTTCCAGCGGGGCCAACATCTGCGCGGCGGCCAAAGTGGCCGCGCGGCCGGAGTACAAAGGCAAGCGGATTGTCGCAATCTTGCCGAGCCTTGGCGAGCGGTATCTATCGACGCCGCTGTTTGAAGGATTGACGGGCTAGCGGGGCGGCAAGCAGAGCTAAACCACAAGCCGTGTAGGTCGCGTACGGTGGGTTTACTTTGGCGGGGAGCTAGCTAGCATTGCGGTGACGCCGCGCCGGGGGGCTTTTTTATATTCGGCCCGGCATTGGTTCCAGTTCAGGATTCCGATAAACTTCCGCGTTCCCAGCCAGCATCCTGCCTCGCTACTTCATTGACGTCCTCTGCCACTATCACCGACGATTTCGCTTCCGCCCGGCCTCGATTGCCGGCGTGGCTGCGTGTGAACCTGCCGGCGGGGCAGCGACTGACAATCCTCAATGCCACGCACCATGCGGTCGCCGATCACGGATTGCACACGGTTTGCGAAGAGGCGCGATGCCCGAATCTCAACGATTGCTGGTCGCGCGGCACGGCCACGTTTATGGTGGCTGGGAAAGAGTGCACGCGTGGCTGCCGGTTTTGCAGCGTAGAAACAAGTCGCAATCCGGCGCCGCCGGATGCGGGCGAACCGGAACAACTTGCGGCGGCCGTGGAGCACATGGGGCTGGCGCACGTCGTAATTACGGTCGTCAACCGCGACGACCTGGCCGATGGGGGGGCCGATCATTACAAGCGCTGCGTCGCGGCCGTACACCATCGGCTACCGCAGGTCACGATTGAATTGCTCTCGAGCGATTTGGGCGGCGTTGAAACGGCGCTGCGGCACCTGCTGGATGGCATTCCGCTGGCGGTGTTCGCGCACAACGTCGAGTGCGTGCCGCGTCTCGATCGAATCGTGCGCGACCCGCGCGCTTCGTTTGCGCAAAGCCTGAGGGTGCTTCGACGCGCGAAAGAGCTGCGGCCGGATGTGTGGACGAAGAGCAGCATCATGGTTGGATTGGGCGAAACGGACGACGAAGTCAGCGAAGCCATGCGGCAGTTGCGGGATGCGGGCGTGGACATGTTGACGCTGGGCCAATATCTGCCGCCGGGGCGAACGGGCGAACGGTTCTTGCCCGTGGATCGATTCGTGACGCCAGAGCGTTTTGCCGGCTGGGCGGAAGAAGCGAAAATGTTGGGTTTTCGTGCGGTTGCGTCGGGACCGCTGGTGCGCAGCTCCTACCGCGCGGGACTCTTGTTGGAAGAGGCCGAACGGTGTCTTCAGCAACATCCCCGATAGTACTTTTGGCCGCAGGTGTTGGCCTGCGATGTTCGGCATTGTGACACAGGCTGGGTCATGGACGACGGCTCACAACTTGTCGGAAGAGCGCATCCGGGAACGCGGCGGGCAGACGTGCCGCTAAAAGACCCGTTGCCGATGATGCTGCA
Organism: uncultured Planctomycetota bacterium; assembly: GCA_963807935.1. GTDB lineage: Bacteria > Planctomycetota > Planctomycetia > Pirellulales > Lacipirellulaceae > JABDGM01. Next base: position 298,975 of record CAWEDY010000022.1, on the reverse strand, counting down.
CGTGCCGCGGGCGCCGCACCGACCGGGCGATATGCCGTGCTTCGCTCCTGTCGGGCATCAGCCGGCCGACTTACCCCGACCGGATACGCTGGCATCGCACGAGGCGCTGCGCGAACACGCCGCGGGCATGATTCGCGTTCTGGGCGACGACAATGTGGCGGCCGGCGCCTGGCAACCGCAGCTCAGTCCGCAGCAGCTTCGCAGCGGTCTGGAAGTGATGCTGCGTGCGCGGCATTTCGATGCGCGGATGGTCACCATGCAGCGCCAGGGAAGGCTATCGTTTTTTGTGTCGTCCAAGGGCGAGGAAGCCGCCGCTGTGGCCAGCGCGATGCCGTACATTCACGACGATCTCTTGTTTCCGAGTTACCGGCAGCCGGGTCTGCTCTTGGTGCGAGGCATGCCACCGTTGACGATGATGTGCCAGTTGATCGGCAACGTGGGCGATAACGCCAAGGGGCGACAGATGCCCGTCCATTACAGTTGGCGTGCCGGAAATGTTGTGTCGATTTCCAGTCCGGTCGGCACACAGTTGCCGCAAGCGGTCGGAGCGGCGATGGCGTTCGCGTATCGGGGCGAGCGGCGGGTGGTTGGAGCGTGGGTCGGCGACGGCACGGCTGCCCAAGGCGATTTTCACCACGCGCTCAATTTCGCATCGGTGTTTCGGCCGCCGTGCGTCTTGCACGTGGTGGATAATCAATGGGCGATCAGCACGCACCGCAACGCTTCGACCGGCGGGGCGACATTTGCGGCGCGGGCAGACGCCTATCGGCTGCCCGGACTGCGAGTGGACGGGAACGATTACCTGGCGGTATACGCGGCGGAGTTATGGGCGATCGAGCGAGCGCGTCGCGGCGGTGGGCCGACACTGGTGGAACTGGTGACCTATCGGCGAGACGCCCATTCTACGAGCGACGATCCGGCCCAATACCGGGCCGCCGACGAGGCCGAACATTGGCCCGGCGGCGACCCGATCGAGCGGCTCAAATGCCACTTGATCCAGATTGGTGAGTGGTCCGAGCAGTCGCATCGCCAGCTAAGCAGCGGATTAGAGCAGGAGGCGGCCGCGACGTTTCAATATGCGGAATCCTACGGCACCTGGGCGCATGGCTTGGGACACGCGAGCGACGCCATTTTTGACGACGTGTATGCGTCGCTGCCGGCCAGTTTGCAGAGTCAACGAGACGAGCTTCAGGGCGACGTTGCAACACAGCAAAAAGAGGCGCCGTCGATACTGTCGTTTGAGGAAGCGAGTCAACGAGCGGCGGGGTGAGGCGCGCGGCGTTAATCCGCGCCCAATAAAGCGGGCACACCGTCTGAAAACATAAACCCCGACTTTTAACTCGAAACGCCGAACGCCGAACCCTCTGCCATGTCGACGATGAACATGATTCAGGCGATCCGCTCCGGACTCGAGGTGATGCTCGAGCGCGATCCGAACGTGTGCCTGTTTGGCGAGGACGTGGGATATTTTGGCGGCGTGTTTCGGGCAACGCAGGGACTGCAAAACAAGTTCGGCCCGCAGCGCGTGTTCGATACACCATTGGCCGAAGGCGGAATCATCGCCATTGCAATCGGGATGGGGATCAACGGCCTGCGGCCGGTGCCCGAAATTCAATTTTCGGATTACATGTATCCCGCGTTCGATCAGATCTCGAACGAGCTGGCGAAGCTGCGATATCGCAGCGGCGGCGAATGGGCGGCGCCGGTGACGATCCGCGCCCCCAGCGGGGGCGGAATCCGCGGCGGGTTATTTCACAGCCAGTCGCCCGAGGCATATTACACGCACACGCCCGGGTTGTGCGTAGTGATGCCATCGAACCCGCACGATGCCAAGGGGCTTCTCGTCAGCAGCATTGAATGCGACGACCCGGTGGTGTTTTTTGAACCGAAACGTCTGTATCGCGGTTCATTCGACGGCGATCCGGAAAGCGTTTTGCCGTGGCGCGACCAGCCTGAAGCCGAAGTTCCGGTCAGTTACTATCGCACGCCGATCGGCCAGGCCGCAATCGTAAGGCCGGGCGAGGAGGTTACGGTCATCACGTGGGGGACGATGGTTCACGTGGCGCGGGCCGCGATTGAACAAACAAAATATGATGCCGAGCTGATCGATATTCGCACGTTGGTGCCGCTCGACCTGGAGACGATCACGGCATCGGTGGAGAAAACGGGGCGCTGCGTCGTCGTCCACGAAGCGCCGCGGACATGCGGCTTCGGAGCGGAGGTTGTGGCGCTCGTGCAACAACACTGTTTCTGGAGCTTGGAAGCACCTGTAGGTCGCGTCACCGGTTGGGACACGCCATTTCCGCACGCGCAAGAGTGGCAATACATGCCGAGCCGGGAGCGGATTACGGGTGCGATTCGGGCGACACTCGCGGCGTAGGTGCGTGCATCGATTGTAGAATTCGAATTGCGAATTGGAATTTAGCGTCGGCGGCAACGCCGAATGTCGGCGAGTCGGTATGACCAACATGAACAAGATTCGGCCTTGCGGCCGACGCTAAGTGGTTTGACACCATGCAAAACGTCGTTTTCAAATTGCCGGATTTGGGCGAAGGCGTGGTCGAGGCCGAGATCGTCGCCTGGCACGTAAAGCCGGGTGAGGAAGTTCGCGTCGACCAGCCGCTCGTCGATGTGATGACGGACAAAGCCACGGTCACGATTCCCAGTGGCTTGGTGGGGCGCGTGGTGCGCACGCACGGTAGCGTGGGTGAAACGGTCGCGGTCGGCGCACAGCTCGTAAGTTTTGATACAACGACCAACGACAAGGAGACAGGCAGGTCAGTCGGTAACGGGAATGGCGTGATCGAAGGCTCGGCGTGTCTTCCGCTGTCGATGTCGGCAGGTTCGATGCCGCCCTTGGTACAGCGGGCATTGTCGCCCACGGAAGCGTCGAGGAATGTGAGCCAGCCGCAGGCCAGCCCGGCGGTGCGGCGGCGCGCGCGTGAGCTGCACGTCGATCTGCAGCACGTGCAGGGAAGCGGCCCGAATGGGCGCATTACGCATGCCGATATCGATGTGCACCTGCGTAGTGAGATTTCACCCACGGCATCGCCGCGGCGGCCCTACGGCTCGCACACGACCGAAATTCAGATGGTGGGCATGCGGCGCCGCATCGCCGAGAAGATGGTCGTCAGCAACACGCAGATTCCACATTTTTCGTACATCGAGGAAGTGGATATTACAGAGCTCGAGTCGTTGCGCGAACATCTCAATGCCAGTCGCACCGATGGCCAGCCCAAGCTCACGTATTTGCCTTTCATCATGCTGGCGGTTTCGCGTGCGCTGGGCCGATTTCCGCAACTCAATGCGCATTACGACGTGAAACGAGAAGTGATTACGCGGTTCGAGGCCGTACACATGGGCGTGGCGACGCAGACGGATCGCGGTTTGTGCGTGCCGGTGATGCGGCACACCGAGGCGATGGACCTTTGGCAGATGGCTCGCGAGATGCGGCGGATTACCGAGGCGGCGCGCAACCATTCCATCTCGCGCGACGAGCTCACCGATTCGACGTTCACGATCACCAGCTTGGGGCGAATGGGCGGCATTGCGGCGACGCCCATCATCAACCACCCCGAGGTGGCAATTCTTGGCATCAACAAGGCGGCCGACCGGCCGGTCGTCCACAAGGGCCAGATCGCCATTCGCCGCATTCTGCACCTTTCCGGATCGTTCGATCACCGCGTGGTTGACGGCGCCGATGGGGCGACGTTCATCCAGTGCGTGAAGGATTATCTGGAATTCCCGGCGACGATTTTTATCTGAGTGTCGCATAAAGCCGCGACCGCGGGTCGCGGAAATTCTTGCTGCGAGATAGCGCTATGCCGCCCGTCGATCCGCGACCAGCCGTCGCAGCTTTCTGGCGGAGATGCGTGCGACTTGACCGTCACCGCATAATTCATCATGGCTCGTGATGGGCCGATTTGGAGGATGAACATGCGACGGTATTGTTTTACGGATGGTTCGATGGAATCGCACGCGGGTGCACCGCGGCCGGTGAATCGGCCGGCGGCGAGTGATGCCGAGTTGCTCGATGCGTATTCGCAAGCCGTGATTCACGTGGTGGAGACGGTTTCGCCGGCGGTGATTAGCGTTACGGGCCGCGGTGCGAACGGGCGCGGCGGCGGCGGGTCCGGGTTTATTGTTACGCCGGACGGGTATGCGATCACGAATAGTCACGTGATCGACGACCGGCCGAAGCTGGAGGCGGAAACGGCCGATGGCGACCGGCTGCGCGCGGAGATCATTGGCGATGATCCGGGCGACCGATCTGGCTGTGGTGCGGTTGGCGGCGAGTGGTTTGCCGTACACGCAGCTTGGCGATAGCGATGCGCTGCGCGTCGGGCAACTCGTCATTGCCATGGGTAGCCCGTTTGGATTTCAATCCACGGTATCGACCGGCGTGGTAAGTGCGCTGGGCCGCAGCATGCGGGCACGCGACGGTCGACTGATCGAGAACGTCGTGCAGCACGCGGCGCCGATCAACCCGGGCAATTCGGGCGGGCCGCTCGTGGATTCGCGTGGCTTGGTGATCGGCATCAACACGGCGATCATCGCGATGGCCCAGGGACTGGGGTTCGCCATTCCGTCGAACACGGCCGAATGGGTGCTGCAAGAAATTCTCGTGCACGGCAGCGTACGGCGGCGCCAGCTCGGCATCGTCGCCGATGTCACGCGGTTGCCGCGGGCGCTCGTGCGCGAGCTCGATCTGGTGGCGGATTCCGGTGTGCAGGTGCGCGAGGTTGCGCCACGGAGCGTGGCCGAGCTTGCCGGCATTCGAGCGGGCGATGTGATCGTCGCACTCGCGGGCCGGTTGGTGACGTCGATTGACGATCTTCACCGGCTCCTGATGACGGTGCCTGCCGACCAGGGCTTCGAGTTGACGATCATTCGCGGCGAACAGCAGCGGACCGTGCACGTGCCGGCGAGAGCCTAATTGCGATCAGGTCCTCGCGTGCTCCGTTCGTTGCCGGTATCATACGGACAACTGGACATCACGGTTGGAGTTGTGCGGACCTCGCGTCTTGGGCGGGTTGTCTCTGAACTCACATTGAACTGGAGCGAGATGGACCTGGGTCCCGACATGCCGTTGACCGACTTCACGAGCAGCTTGGCGTGGGACGGCGAGCGAATCCACGCGATGGCGGTGTACTGCAGCGACGGCCGTTGGGGCTGGCGTTTGACGAGTTTTGCCAACAACACCTGCGAATTGCCGCGATATGATCGGTTAGCGGTGCCGGGTGGACCGGCATGGCTCGTGCCGAGCGAGAATGAAAGCGGTTTTTCGCAGGCCGCTCGGCAACAGCTTGATTTTTTAGTGCAGGTCCACGGGCTGGAGCGGATTGTGCTGATTACGCACTACGGATGTGCGTACTATGGCGAACAATTGAAAGGTTCGCCGGAAGAATGCTTATCTGCCCAAACGGCCGATCTTCGCCGAGCGGCGGAGACGCTTCGCGATTGGTATCCCGAGATGCAACTCGAATCCTTTATTGCGATGCGATCGGGGAGCCGGCTGTCGTTTCACGGAATTCGTTCTGACGTGTGACGATATCGGGTGAATAGCATAATTCGTGGCGGAACGCTGACGCGAAGTCGATGTGAATTCAATTGTTGAGATTTTGCTTTGCGGATCGCTCCCGAAAGTCATTCGACTAGTGAACGAAAAGCGGGCAGCCGAAAAGAAGTAGTGATTCGGCTGCCGCGAAAAAGCCAGTGCAGTCGACCACTGGTCCGTACTCAGTACTTCGTACGGAGTACCGGTGCAAGTGTTACTGCTACTTCTTGCCGGTGGCGATTGCCCCGTCGCCGAAGCCGGTTTGACGTTTTCGTCTTTCTTTGCTCCAAAGCCGCTGAAGAGGTTGCCGAGGCCGGGAAGTTTCAGGCCGCCGCCGGCATCTTCTGGGTCTTCGGGTGGGCCGACCTTGATGTGGACCATGTCGAGCGCGGCGTGCAGATTGAGTTCGTCATTGGCGCGGGCCACGTCGGCGGACAGGCCGCGGAACCAATTCATGAGCGGCATTTGGTAGTCGGCCGGGATCTCGGTGAGGAGGAAGCGGTTTTGCGGCGATGTGGCGGTGGAGGCCCAGAGTTTGCGCTGCCCCTCCCCTGCCCCCTCTCCAGCGACGGGGAGGGAAATCAATTTGTAATCGCCACCGAGGGGGCAAGTGAAGCGGCCGTTCGTTAGCGATTCGGCAAGCGCGCGGGCGTTCTGGGGCGGCACGTGCAATTGTGTGGTGAGCGAATTCATGAAGCGGCTCGCGCTGGCGGAGGTATTGCGGGCGCGCATGTAGCCGAGGCCGCTCACCGCAGTGGAAATTTGTTTGTTAGACAGGTCGTCGATGGCCAAGCGGATTTGTGCGGGCCGTTGGGATTGGACGATCGCGAGCTGCGGGCCGACTTCCATCAGCACGTCGCGCTTGAAAGAGAACAGGAAGAAGTCGTCGGCGCGGCGGAGCCAAAGATCGAACAGTCCTTGTGTGTGGGTGATGCCGTCGGCATCTAACGGGCCATCGGGGATTCGGACGAAGCGGTCGATCAAGTGCGGGCGTGGCCAGCCGCCGATGTAGCCGCGAATGAATTCCGAAGTCGGCGCGTTGGCGGCAACTTCGCCTTGGCGAACGACGAGGGGCGTGCGGAAATCGCGCAGGCCGCCGAACAGGTGTACCGGCTGGCCGAGCGCGTCGAGAACAACTTCCAGGGAAACAACGTCGCCTTTGATCGGGGCGACGCGCGACGGAGCGGCCGGGCCGAGCATGTTGGGCCAGCGGGCGATCGGCATTTGTGAATAGGGGGCGACGCGGACGTCGACCGTGATACGATCCCAGCCTTTCTGGGCCGGCGAATCGATGCGCTTGAGCGCGCAGCAAATAGGTGCGAATTGGCCGACGGCGCCTTGCAAGCTGCGCTGGAAATCTGCGAGGCGGCGGGCTTCGGCCGATGTGATTTGATCGACCGGAACATCTGCGATGGGAGTCATCCAACCGGGCTCGCCGCGGAGGGAATCGCGGGCGAATGTGCGCTGCACGACTGTCGAAGGCGAGGGCTGTTTCGTCTCAGCCTGCCCGCCGGCAGAAGCGGCGGCTTGAGTATTGATTTCGATGAGCTTGCTACCATCGGCGCGGTTTGCGAAGCCGGCGGGCAACAGCTCGGCGGCGATCAAGTCGTCAGTCGTCGTCGCGTTGCGGCCCTCGGCTCTCGCGGCGAGCCGAGCGATTGACAGGGAGCGCATCTCACCAATGGATCGCAGGCGTCGATCGAGTTCAACCCGGTAATGCGGGCTGGCCAGGTTCCGAAAGAAGGCGGCCGGGGCGAACAGGAAAATTGTGTCGTCGCGAGTCAACGGCATGGCGGCCCGGCAATCTTGGAACTCCGCGGAGGCGGCGAGCGCATTGTTTCCCGCGCCCGATTGGTAAAACCGCTCGATGAGCCGCCTGCTATTGGCCACTAGATGGTAGTCGCCATCGATCGCGTAGTAGGATCGCAGCCGAAAATCGGGCGTGTAAAAGTACGAGACATCGTGGTTCGCGATGCGGACGGTTTCTTCGACGGCATCCGGATGGTGGTTTTTTGCATCCTGACGTTGGCCGCTGAGATTGTTTTTCAGCAGCGGGTTGTTGTTCGCATAGAACAGGATGCCCATTGCCGCACCGTCGCGCATGTACGGGTCGAGGCCGATGATCGCCACGTCGTGAACGACAGTCGGCCCCATCACGCGGGCGATTTTGGTTTCACCGACGGCGATTTGTTGCTGGAACCGCTCGCTGTTATTGTGGTCCACGCTCTGGTTGACGAGCATGTTGCCGAGGTCGCCCTGCCAGTGTCGCATGAAGTCGCGGAACCAGAGATAGTTGGGAAAGTTGCCGAATCGCAAGTAGAAGCATTCGTGCGGCACGTGTGAGGCGAGGGGCTCGATCGAAGCGGGCACAGCGGAGGCGGGAGCAGGGAGTTCGTTGGGAGGTGCGGGGGCATGTGCCGGTTTTGCCTGTCTCGCTGGTGCCCCGTCCGCCGAGAAGGCACCCTCACCCGCGGGCTCGCCGGCAGTCGGCGCGGGGAGCGGAATTGTGGCGGCGTCGGCGTCGCTGAAACGGCCCAGCAGCAAATCCCGTTCGACTTGGGTCTGGTACTCTTCATTGGCCATGAGTTGCGAGAACCAGGGCTCGCTCAAGCGAATGCGCTGGAACAAGTAGCGCGATGGCGCGGGCATGTCGCGATTGAGTCGGCGAGCCCAGGTGGCAGTCAAATAGTTTTCGACGACCACTGGGTATTCTGCCGAACGAAACACTTGCTGGTAGCGGTCCTCCGTCGCCTTCCACCAGTCGTCGAGGAGCCTGTTAAATTCTTTGGCATTGTCGGCGGGGCGAGCGGTGGCTTTCTCTGGCGCCGGCGTGTATACGACCAGGTTGAGTGGATCGTCGCCGCGGAACATGAAAATGAATGTGGCATGCAAAGGAGTTTCGATGCCCAAGAGACTTCGCAAGAAGCGGCGCGACGACTTATTCTCGAGCACTGGATAGAGTACGCGGTCGTTGTCTTCAACAAGCGCGAAACGGTCGTCGCCGGCGGGCGCAGCGGATGCACCGGGCGACAAATCGACGGTAACGCGACCTACCCCGAACGGTTCGCCGCGATAGGCTTCCACCCGGATGGCTGCTCGGCAAAGCTGCGGCGCAATCAGCAAGCAAATTGCAATATGGAGAGCGCGAAACGCAACATGGAAATTCGACGAGCCGGGGCGCGGCCGAGCTGCAAGGCGGTCGATAGCTGAATGCATGGCGGGGTGCATGGCGGGTGCTCCGAGAGGCGTGGGCTTCTTGGCCAGATGTGCCCATGCTACCCGCCGCGAATCGCCACTGGCAAGTGTCCGCAAGCAATCCAACACTCAATTCTCGATAAACTGGGGCTATCGCACATGTTGACTTTCGAGCAGCGCCTCGCTTCGCGAGGCGCAATTACCTCTCGTCGAGCGAGAGGACGACACTTTTTTAACGCTGTAGAATATCGCCAAACCGCAAGCCTTTGCGGGGATGTTGGCGTATGCGAGAATCAGAGAGGTTTGCCACGAATTGCGATCAAAGTGTCTTGTTCACTGAGTTGGTCCTCTCAAGGTCTGGTTCGATGCTGTTGCCGCGATTTACGATCCGCGCATTGCTGGTGCTGATTACGATTTGCGCTGTGGTCTTCGTCATCGCGGGAATGGCGATTCGCGGGCAGCACTGGGCGGCGGGGGTGACCATCGGTCTGTTGAGCCTGGCGTTTACGGCGCTGGTACATGCCGCGTGGTTCGGAGTGGCGTGGTTGTTTTCGCTGCTGCCACCAAAACGGCGGAACCAAAAGCCGGGCGTCGTTTATTTGAATGATGAGTTACTGTAGTCATCAAACCCGTGTGATATTGCGCTGGACTCTAATCGCCGCGAGTGTGGCGCTGGGGTCGAACGTGCGCGCTCAGCCGCCTCCCCCGGGAGCAGCGGCGGCAGTGCAACCGATTGAGCAAGTGAACGGAAACGTTGTCAGCATGCCGCTCAAAGGGGCTGCGTCGCGGAAGAGCGGGCTGCTGCTCTCTGTCGATACTCGGTGGGCGAATGGCTACGGCTACCTGCCAGTCGAGGTCAGCATTTCGTCGCCGAAGCCGACGACGGCCGACCATTTGATTACGATTCAGTTGCATTCAGGCTGGGAGAACGAGATCAGCGTTGAGCAGGATTTCGAGTTTCCGCTCGGCCTCACGAAGGCTTCGACGACCGTCGCCGTTCCGAAATACGAGCAGATGTCGAACTATTTCTGGTGGGATGTGTGGGTGGATGGCGTTAAGGACGTGGACCTGACGCTCGATAGGGTTGACGCGGTACAGGTAATGGGCGGCTCGGCGGGTTCAGTTTCCGGAATAAAGTTTTTGGTGGCCGGCCGGTCGCAGAACCATCGATCGTTGTATGCGACAAACGCTTCGGACTTTGAAGTGCTGACGCTGAAACCCGGGGCGTTTCCGCGTCGTTGGATCGACTACACCTGCTTGGACGTGGTATCGCTTTCGACGGTCGAATTGCAGTTTCTGTCGCAAGCAGATCCAGCCGCATTCGAGGCGCTTGAGCGCTGGGTGCGGACGGGCGGCCAGCTTTGGGTCAGCGATGTCGGCGACAAGTTGGACCAACTGCCGCAAGTCTCAAAGCTTCTGCAAATGGCTGGCGTACTCCTGCCGGCGATGTCGAATGACGACCCGAAGGAAACAAACGAGAAGGATAAGGTAAAGGCGGCCGTTGAAGTTCGCCCCGCCGAAGTTGGCTGGAGACCGGTGCAATTTCGCTCCGGAACATCGAATGGCCAGAGAGCTACTTTTTTGGACACGAGGACAGGAAGAGAGCGAATTGTTCGCGATCCAACATATATTGCCGCGTTGCAACGTGATCCGAATTTCACAATGACGAGCGAGGAGGAAGGTCCGGACAATGCGACCCGAGCCCGACGTTGGCCAAAAGACTCGGGCGAAATATTTGTCGAGCAGCGTCTTGGCATGGGCATAGTGCGTGCATTTTGCGGCGCGAACGAAGCGGCGTTGTTTTCGCAAGCTGCGCCGGCGGTAAATGCAAACGCGGCGACCAACGGCGGACCCGGTGGCCAGCTTCCGCGAGCGCTCGCCATGGGATTGCAATTTACGCAGCACTGGGAAGGTCGTCACGGGATGGCTCCCGATTCCACCAACAAGGAGTTCGCCAACCTGCTGGTTCCGGGAGTCGGGCTGGCGCCGGTGACTGAGTTTCAAGTGCTCATCAGCGTGTTTGTGCTGTTGATCGGGCCGCTCAACTATTGGCTTCTGAAGCGGTTCAAACGGCTGCATTTGCTGGTACTTACCGTGCCGCTCTTGGCCGGTCTGATGACGGCAACCTTGTTCGCGTATGCGATCGTGTCGGATGGTTTCAGCACAACAGTGCGAGCCCGTAGTTTTACGACGCTCGACCAGCGAACGGGCGAGGCGGCGTGCTGGGCTCGGCTATCGTATTACGCGGGGCTGGCGCCTGGGAAAGGACTTTCCATGCCGGCAGACGTTGTCGTGTATCCGATTCTGCCAAGCTGGAGCACGGAGGCCAATCGACTCGCGAAGCGCGATGCGGTTTGGCGAGAGGATGGGGTGCAGCTCACGCGAGGTTGGCTAAGCTCGCGCACGCCGACGCAGTATCTCACGCTGCGAGCCCGCAAGTCGCCCTGTCGGCTCGACGTGATTTCCGGCGGCGGCAACGTGCGCGTATCGAACCGGCTCGGAACTCAGATTGAATCGGTGTTGCTGATCGACGAAGCGGGAAAATTCTTCGGCGGCGAGAAACTCGCCAGCGATGCCTCGGCGCCGCTCGAGGCGATTTCGCGCGAGGAAGCGGTAAAGCGGATTGGTAACCTCGTGCGAGATAATCAGCCGGAATCGCCAGCAGCCTTAGCCGGAAGCGATCGAGACTTCGCCGGCATGCGTGCGCGATCCGGCAGGCGAATGTACCGGCGTTACTCTCAGCAGGATAGCACCGCGCAATTGACAGAGAATCTGGCTGCCATCGCGATATCTGACTTGGCGGGTCTTAACGGCCGACCTGCGCTCGACCTGCCGCCGCGTTCGTACGTCGCGGTTACTACTAGTGGTCCAGAAGTTGTCATCGGAATCCCGAACGCCAAAGAGGAGGCAAGCTTCCACGTAATTGTGGGGCGATGGTAGATAGGATGAAACTGCCATTTATCTCACGCAAAGTCGCTAAGGCGCAATGTGGCGCATGAGCGAACCACGAAGTGCATCGAACATGATGGAACAGGAGTGACGGATGATTCGCACGGCCACGCCGCAGATTGAGCTTCGCCGGTTGCACCGCGTGTTCGATCAAACGCACGCGGTGAACAATGTGTCGTTCGAGGTTTATGCGGGCGAGGTGTTTGGTTACATCGGGCCGAATGGGGCCGGCAAAACGACAAGCATGCGAATTCTGGCGACGCTGGACGAGCCGACGTCGGGCGACGCATTGGTCGATGGATTTTCGGTCGTGGAAGATCCCGACCGGGTTCGTCGCCGGCTGGGGTTTATGCCCGATTATTTTGGCACGTATCAGAACGTGAATGTGCTGGAATATCTGGATTTTTTTGCAAGGGCGTACGGGCTCTTTGGCCGCGAGCGAAAGAGCGCGATTGGCGAAGTCATGGAATTCACGCAGCTCGGTGGGCTGGCACACAAGCCGATCGACGGATTATCGAAGGGCATGAAGCAGCGGCTGTGTTTGGGTCGCACGATGATTCACAATCCGTCGGTGATGATTCTGGACGAGCCCGCAGCGGGACTCGATCCACGGGCGCGGATCGAGCTGAGGGACATGATCTCGCGATTGGCCGCGGCGGGGAAGGCAATTCTCATCAGCTCGCATATCTTGACGGAACTGGCCGAGATCTGTGACCGGGTGGGGATTCTGGAACAAGGAAGCTTGCTAGCGGTCGGTTCGGTGGCGGAAATCAGTGCGGGCGTCCAAATGCGGAGCACGGTGCGTGTGCGCGTGCTTAGCGAAGGTGAGCGGCTGCATGGTTGGCTTGCGGCGCGCGCCGATATTGAAGAGCTGCACATCGACGGCGACCGGGCGACTTTCAGCCACGCGGGGAGCAGGGAGTCCGAAGCGGCACTTTTGCGGGCGATTATCGGCGCCGACTTTGCCGTGATCGAATTCGGAGCGCAGGCCAAGAGTTTGGAAGATGTGTTTCTGCACGTGACGGAGGGGCGTGTACAGTGAAGATGGATGCTACTGGTACAACAGTCCGGGCCACGGAGATGCCGGCTCGCTTCGCAGAAGGTCGCGGCACCACCGTGCGCCTGGGGGCTGCCTGGCAATGGAGTGAGCGGTTTTTGGTGTATGCGGGCGACTGGCTTAACCCGATTCTCGTCAAGGAGACGCGCCAGGCGCTCAAAAGCTTCCAATTCACGATAACGTTCGTCCTGCTCTTGATCGCCTGTTGGGTGGTGACAATGGGCGGGGTGGCGATCATTGGCCCGCGGATTTTTTACGCGGCCGAGGGGAGCACGTTGCTGCTATGGTACTACGGGATTCTGGCATTTCCGCTGGCAGTCGTCGTACCTTACGCGGCGTTTCGATCTTTGGCGGCGGAGCGCGAAGATAATACGTACGAGCTGCTATCGATCACCACGCTGCGGCCCCGGCAGATCATCAGCGGCAAATTGGGCAGCTCGGTCGTGCAGATGGGCGTGTATTTTTCGGCGATCACGCCTTGCCTGGCATTTACGTATTTGCTGCGCGGCATCGACCTGCCGACGATCGCGCTGCTGCTGGCTTACTTATTTTTCTGGTCGCTCGGGCTGTCGATGGTGGGCATTCTGCTGGCGACACTCACGCGGCGGCGATTTGCCCACGTGTTCGCCTCGGTCGCGTTCGTGGGCAGCTTGCTGTGGCTGTTTAGCGCCGCGATCCTTAGAACATCGCTTCCGATGATTCAAACGAGCTATTTGTATCTTGGCTGGCATGAGTTTTGGATCAGAATGGTGCCGATTTCAATCTTTTACGTAACATTTTTCGCGCTGGCATATTTTGCGGCCGCGAGCATGATCACGTTTACCAGCGAGAACCGCTCGACGCCGTTGCGGATCTGCATGCTCGTGCAGGTGGCGGCATTTGTCGGCTTGATGGGGTACATCTTTATCATTTCAGACTATGAGCCGTTCGTGGTGCTCGTCGCCGCCACGATCGCTGGAATTTATTGGTACGTGATGGGAGCGTTCCTGACCGCGGAGCGGCCCGGCATGTCGCAACGCGTGAAGCGGCGGTTGCCGCAGAGTTTTCTGGGGCGGGTCTTGTTTTCGTGGCTCAATCCGGGCCCGGCAAGCGGATATATGTTTGTCGTTGCTAACGCCACATCGATGGTGCTGATCTGTGTACTGGCGACGCAGACTGCGGTCGTAACAAGGATGGGCGGTTGGGGGCGTTGGAATAATCTCGCGGCGACGATGTATCTGCTGCCAATCGGCTGGAGCTACCTGGTGGCGTACTTGGGCATCGGGCTGCTCGTGATCGGCGCGCTGCGGCGGATCGCGGTGGTGACGATGCTGGCCAGCGTATTGATCCACTTCCTGCTGGTATTGGCCGGGTTTGGAATTCCTTATGCCATTAAGTCGATGTCGGTTCAGCTTCGTGATGCCGACTACAGCTTTTTGCAGATTACGGACCCGATTTGGTCTTTGTATCATGTCGCGAACGGCGGCGTTCTCGCAGATTCCCGGAAACTGCTGGTGATACTGCCGAGTGTCGCCCTGTGCGTTTTGTTGGCGAACATGCCGAACGTGATTCGAGAGCTGCGAGTCGTGCGGGAGGAGGCGCCGCGGCGCGTTGTGGAGGACGAAAGGGAGATTCATCCGCCGCCGGAACCATCGGCGACGAACCCTTGGGCCGAGTGAGGGAGCGTTCAGGGCTCAGAGTTTAGGGTTCAGAACGCAACAAGGCAACGCTTTCCATTGAGGACAGCGGCCATTGATCCTTGGAATCGGAATGCGTCATTCCCGCCGGCGGGAATCCAGAATTTCGGCCCTATCGCCTGGATTCCCGCCTTCGCGGGAATGACAAGTAGCCTGAGCCGCTGGTGTCATTGACTGCGCAGTTCTCAATAATGCTGAACCCAGGAACCTGGGCCCTACTCGAGCGTCGCGGGCCAGCGGTTTCGGCCGCGCTCTAAGATGACGGTCGGCGGTTGAATGGATCGGACCCGCACGCCGTATTTTTCGCCGCCTTCGGGGATGATCGAAATCACGCCGTCGATGGAAAGTACGACACGGGGCTCATCAACGTTGATGAAACCTTTTAGCTCCACGGTTTGGCCGTGTTCGCCGTCGCGTCGAACCGTGCTCTTGGCGCCCTTGGGTGGTGCGAATAATTCGAGGCGCTCCGGGAACGGCGGTTTGAACTGGGTTACGTGGGCCGAAGTGGCCTTCGGGTTGGCCAAGTCCGGCGTTGGGGTCGAAACGGGGCTGGCTTTGACGTGCGCTGGCGTTTCGGCCACGACGGCAGCCTTGGGCGCCGGCTCTTCCGCCGAGTGGCAGCCTGCCGCAACGATGCCGAGGCATAGCAGCCAATAAAAGTGGCGCGCAAGAAAATTCATACGTACGGACCCTCTGGACAAATTTAGCTTGCGGCGGCGCGGTTGCGACTTGTAGCGTGGGGATTGCCCGACGACGCGCCGATAAGCAGTGGGCCGTAATTACCGTAGTGATTGTGCCGGTCGTAACGATGAGACTAGCGGCGAAGAAGTTGGCTATCGACGCGGTCGGCGACGCTGAGTGGGTCGTCGTCAATTGGGCCGATGATGGTGGGTCGAACCGCGGGAGGCGCGGCGAACAAACCGCCGGCGGACGGGTTGGCAGTTACGATCCGAGCGTCGGGCGGTAACACGAGCGGCAGGCGGCGCAAGCGGCCTTCGGCCACCAAGACGCGGACTTGCTCGTTCCGGCCAGCGGCGCCAAATTGGAATTCGGCCGATGGGATGTGCGTGGCAGACAGCGGCTCGATGGACTCGGGTTGCTTTAGTGCAGCGGCTGCAGCAGCGGGGTTGAAGTGAGCATTGGCGGACACATCGTTTTGCTCATCCGCCGAAGTAGCACTGTCATCGGTGCGCTGGCCATCCGTAGCGGGAGGTGGCAGGGGTTCTCCATCTGGCCCGGGCGGCAAGCGCAGGCAGCAAGGCGGGCAGCCTTCGGCCTGGGGAATTTGGTCCAGGCGGCAGCGAATTGTGTCCTGGACGATTCTTTGGCGGCAGTTCGGCTCGTCGGAGTAAGAAATGATCTCGGGCGAGATGAATACGACCAGCTCGCTTTCGCGGACATCCGTGTCGCGGGAGCGGAAAAGCCGGCCAATTAAGTTGAAGTCCTTCAGATAAGGAACGCCGTTGAAATTGCCAACGTCGCTGCGTTGTCGCAGGCCGCCGATGACGACCGTTTGGCGATTGGCAACGCTCAACACCGTTGATGCGGAGCTTGTATCGATAATCGGTTGGTTATCGCCGGGTGTAAAACCGGTGAGCCGGCTCACTTCCGGGTTGACGGTCAAGCGAATGATGCCATCGGAGGCAATTTTGGGCGTGACCTTGAGTGTGATGCCGGCTTCCTTGAAGGACGTGGTGCCGATGTTGCCGCCCTGCGCCGTCTGCGTGAGCTGCTGATAGGGAATTTCCGAGACCTTCTTGAAGATGGCGTCTTCGTTCTCGAGCACGGCGACATTCGGGTCGGCAAGCAAGCGGGCGTCGTTGGCGCCCTGCAGAGCGACGGCGACCGCGGTAATATCAAAATGCTTGCTCAAGTTCATGAACGTGAGCGCGCTACCCGCCGTGCCGGCCGCAAACGGCACTTGCGTAAGCGAATCGACGGCTAATTTCGATTGCGGGTCGCCGCTGGCGTCGAAGTTCGCCTTGATGGCGTGGTTCCAGTTGATTCCCAACTTCTCAATGTCCTGGAGGCTAATGTCATAAATCAATGCCGTGATGCGGACCTGCGGCCGTGGCTGGTCGATGCTGTGCAGCACCTTTTCAACCATCGTGAGGTTGTCCGCATAATCGGTCACGAGCAATCGATCTTCCTTATCCAAAATGGCGGCGCGGCCGGATTTGCTCAATACGGCCTGAATGGCCTGCTCCGCCGATTTGGCGGAGATGTGCTGTGTGCGGAAATAGCCGACTTCGAGCGGAATTCCGTCACGGTTTTCGCCGGCGGCAAATCGGCCGCTGCCGGCGCTATCGAGCGTGGCCACGAAATCGCGAATCATCTTCACGCGGTCCGGGAAATCGAGCACTACGATGCTATGCACCGATTTCAATGGGCGCACTTCGCCTTTGGGCGTCTTGAGCAGCTGCGCGCCTTGGACCACTTCGTCGATGTCGGCGGATTGAACGGGAATCACGGCGGACTGGAAGAACGGGTTGATTTGGCCCAACTGTTCGATCGAGCTGATAACCAGACTCTTGCCGACGGCACGGTAGTTGTAACCGTTCGAAAGCAAAATAGCATCGAGGATTTCGCGTAACGGCGCCTGCTTAAACACGCCGTTGACGGTTCCTTTTACGTCGCCTGCGACAATGTTGATGTTCCACTGCTCGCTGATCGTGAACAGAGCGGCTTCGAGCGACAAGCCGTGCAGATTCAAGTCGCCGGGTCGCTCCAGTGCGGTGGCCAGATCCGCGCTCGGTTTGGCGGGTGGCGTTGTATTGGCCTTGGTTTTTTGGGTGGGCGCGATTGGCGCGGCGGCGGGCGGTTCCTGTTTGGTTTCGATGGCGGGTGCCGACGAGCCCTCTTGGGAGCTTGGCCCTTGCGGCGCGGGCAATTTAGGTGCGCCCGAAGTATCGGCACCGGCGGGACTCGATGGGCTCAACGCAGGCGATTGGGCGAGGGCGATTTGCCGCGGAACAAGCACCAGCAACGCAAGCGCGACGAAAGCGCAGCAGCTTTGCGGCAACGCCATCCGGCGTCGCATGCCGCTCGATACGCTCCGTCGTAGCATGTGTCCTCCTTGACACGTCCGCATCTTGTTCGTGTGACCGTGCACTGGGCACACGAGTATGTGTAAGAACTATCCTTTGCGTGCCAACGTGAAATACCAGATTTCCATTTCCAAGGTGAGCGTTTCTCGCTTCGGGCTGGACGGATACATTTCCAGGCTCTTGATGTGCATGAACATTCCGGATTCGGCGATTTTTTCGACCATGCTTCTCAAACTGGCACTGGAGCCGCTGAGTGAGAGGTTCACAGGCCGCCATTCCAACAGTGAACTCGAGCTTGCGTCGATCGGTTTTTTTTCAGGCGTAGTCGTAAAAGGGTTTTGGCCCGGTTGCCAGGCACGCGAAGCGGCGACGCCCACGTTGAACCGCCGAATGCTGCAAGCCGTTTCTTTGGCGAAATCCACAATCTTGCCGCGTAGCTTCGGCAACGAATTGTCGTCTACCGTTCGCGCTTCAAGGAGTTTCAACTCGGCAATTTTTTCGTTGACCCGGCGTTCGAACGGCTGAAGTTCCGCCGCCACACTTTGTGCCGACTCTAGTTCGGTGAGCAATGCCTCCTTTTCGTTGCGTCCAGCAGAGTAGACATCGACAAGCGGCATTACCAGCAAAAGTCCTACAATAAACGTACCGGCTATAACGATTAGCTTGCGGTGTTTGGATTCGCAGAATCTGCGTAGAGTTTGTTCAATCATGTCGGTCTCCCTTCTCGCTACGACCGTCAAGGTTTGCCAGTGTGAGTTGAAGCGTGAAATTAGTAGTTGGCCCGGTCGAGCTCTGACCGACCCCGGTGCCTTCCAGCGCGATTTCAGCGATGTCTGGGACCTGCTTCAAGTAACCGACAAAGCCGTACACGCCTTCGTCGGTGTAGCTAGCACCGGTGAGCGAGGCCGAGGCTCCGTCGCGGATTGCCAGCCGATCAAGCCAGACGTCGTCCGGCATGCTTTGGCTGATGTGGCTGAAAACTCGCTGCCAATCCGGCTGGGGAAGTTGTTTTTGCAGCGATTGGAGCTGTTGGAGTTTATGCTCGGCCGAGGCGAGATTCAGGCGAAGCTCGGTGGCGCGGGTGACGGAGGGGGCGAGTTTATCGAGCTCCACGCGTAACGCAGAGGTTTCATGCCATTGCTGCAACTGGAACAATAACAAAGTGGCTGCTGCCAGCAGTATGGCGGCAAATGGCATCAAGCTGCGCAACAGTATCGGCCGCATCGGTTCGCGATGCAGCGCGAGAGCGCTTTCAATAAGATTGGGGCCTTGCTGCTCTGTGGACTCCGAATATAGCGCCATGACCGTTCCGAGCGTCGCGGCCAGGTCGGTGCCTGGAATATCTGCTGCATGGATCCAGGGCATATCGAGATCGACCGGCTCGAGTACGTGCACTTCGAAATTCGAGAGTTCACGGAACTTGCTGCGGGCTTGGGCGACGGCATCGGCGTCGCCGGCGAGATACACGTGGCGCACCGGGGCATCCAGGTAACTGTGATAACGCTCCAGGTAGCGCTGCAGCCGCGACAAGTGTTGGGCCGCGACGCCGGCTACGTTTTCCGCGTTGGTGTGACCGCCCGGGCGGTAATCCAGCAGCAGCCGGCCGCGGTGGCAAATGCCGAGCTCGGCGACGTCTTCATCCAATTGAACAATCAGGCAGGCTTCCTGGCAGGCGTTGCGCAAGTGCGCTTGGGCGCGGCTGAGAGCGATCAGCGACGGCTCGATGGATTCGATCTGCACGTTGACTGCATCGGCAATCTGCATCAAATGATCGAGCGTCCGTTGATTGGCGACGGCTAGTAGTGCGTGCTGATGCCGGGCATCCAGCTGCTGCGTGTTGCCGGCCAGTGCTTTGGCGCCCGGGCCAAGTGTCAGATATCGCAAGCTGCGTTCTTCTAGTTCGGCAAATTCGCGACGGACATCCTCGGTAGGACCGGTGATAACGCGGGTGACGCAGAACTCGCCCCCCAGTGCAATGCGGATCCTTGCGCCGGCGAGCCGCTCCTCGGCAACCAGCGTTCGAAACGCCTCGGTCAACTCGCCAATGCCTTGATCGGTGTGCAGCGAAGTAGCCTCGTTGCGCCAGCGAACGGAGCGCGTAACCATGCGATCGCCGGCGCTGTCGCCGCCACGATTGCGCACGACCAAAGCCAAGTGCAACATAGAGCGGCAAACTTCAAAAATTGCGCAACGCCCCTCAGAGGCTTTGCGCCGTTCGCCGCCAAAGCGGCGCTCGCTTCGTTGACGTCGGTCGGATGTGCGTTGACTCGACATGGTATCAACCTCAATTCACCAAAATAGTCGCTTGCACGCGACGAGTTGTGGCACCGGCCACGCCGCTCGACGTGACATCGACGGTGCCCGGGGTGGCGCCGTCGGCGGCAGTGGCCGAATAGGAGTTGCTGGCAGGATAACCGCCGTCGGTCGCCGTGCCCCGCCAGCTAGTGTCGGTTTCCAATTGTGAGAGCACTTGCTGCACGCCGGCATTGGCTTGATACAACGCTTGCTCGTACTCGATCGTGTTTCGCAGCGCTGATTGATAGACCGAAGCCGACTCGAGCATATCGACCGTCCACACGCTCATGAGCGATAGAACGAACAGGCAAATCAATAGCGCAATGCCGGCTCGCGGCGAACGGCGAATCTCTCGTCTCCCTCTGGGCGTCGGTTGGGGCGAGGGTGAATCACGATCAATCCATACACTCTCTTCCCGCGCTGTCCAATTCGGACAGGGTTGTGAGGCATTTTTCAGTACGTTTGTGCGGTAAGCGAGCATGTGTTTCACCACGACCGGAGCCATGCGCGAGTGGTTATCGTTCGCGTTACGCCGGCGCCACGCGGGAGCGTGACCTGCACCTGGCATTCAACCACCTGAATGTCCGTAACAGTCGTCGTTGGGGTAATTCCGTCGGCCTTGTAGCCCGTAAACGACAGGGCATCGATGCCTTTCGCCAAGAGCTGATTGCTGACACCATTGTCGAAATTCACGTCCGAGGATGCATTGCGCGCCCATGTACACGTTACACCCGCGGCAGTGGTAAACGACAAGCTGCCCGTGGTGTCGTTTGCGGGTGTGATTGCCGTAACCAAAGTGGCTTGCCGCATCTGCTCCACGAAATGACGGAGTACGCCATAGGCATTCTCCAGCACGTCGATATCGGCCTCCTGGGCGTTCCACACGGCAAAGCCCGAGCTCATCACGACGACGACCGCCGCCGTGACGGTGGACATGATGGCTGTCGCAGCCATCATTTCGAGCAACGACAAACCGCTCGGCCGATTTTTAGCTGCCGGCTTTGGTCTCATAACTCACCAGCTTGGCTATTTTTGTTGTCATGGTCGTATGCGCTTCAGTTGTATCCATAAAGCTGTTTCCGTTGTCGTCGCTGTAGGTCGTGACGGAAACAACCATCAGTTTATCGACGATTCCGCCATCAACGGCCGCGTCGGAGCGCGTTACGGTATAGCGAATATTTGACTGGCCGTCGGCGGCGAAATTCCCGGTTAAAGTTCCAGTTGCCCACGTTGCCCCGACGATCGAAAGCTGCTCCTCCATCTCGCTCACGGCGTACGTGAGCAGGAGGTGACGCGTATCGATCAAGTCGCCCAAAGCCATGCCATCTCGGAGCATGGCCAGAGCCGGTACGATTGCGGTAACGCAGATCGAGGATGCCAATACGACCTCGATCATGGAGTACGCATAGCGCAGCGGTGCCCTGCATTTCGTGCGGCGCCGGCGGATAGGTAAAGCGAGCGACAACATTTTTGATCTATTCAAGAAACGTGCGCCGGCGCAACCACTTACTGGCGCGCATGAGCGCAGAGACCCAAGAAAAAGTAGCTCTTACCGGGGGACAATCAAAAAAACCGCATCGGCAGAGGATGCGGGATGCAGCGATTGAACGGGACAGAGGGTCTGAGCGTCACCGCAATGGCGACAAGGAGTCGCCTAGCCGTTAGAAGGTCCCATTCGCTGGCTATTGCACAAACGATTTACCGGTAACTTGCGTTACCGTGACTGTGCGGTTTCGGTCGGCCGACGTAATGGTGACAGTGTAAGAGGCTAACGCTTCGCCGGTGAATTGGAATTCGATATCGGTAGCGCCGCCGGTATTGACGGTCACGTTGGCGGGCACGGCGTGGATGTCGTCCACAAGATTCGTGTTGGCACCCTGCCGGCGATAGAGAGCATATTCGGTCGCGTTGCCGCCGGAGAGCGTAAAGCGCAGGAGATGATTATCGCCCGTGGCGATCGCCCGCCGCCTGGCTTGCGAGCAATCGAGCGCCAGCCGGCGTGCAAACCCGGTGGCGCCGATATCGGCGAGCGTGGTGGTCGAGTAGCGGGTGACCGCCATCAGACTGACGATGCCGATAATGAAGGTGACGGCGATAATCTCAAAAAGCGTCATGGCACGGCATGCCGCAGCTTGCCGTGCCATGACCTTGATTTTGCCGTGAAGGTGCGAGCGATTCATCACACCCGTCCTTCATTCGCGCTAGTTCACTCGGTGCGTTGCTGCATTGAGCGTGTAAGCGGCGCCGTTGGTCGGATTTACCGGAATTCCGTCCGGGAAATAATTCGTGTCGGCGCCGATGTCCGACAGGTCAACCGCCGGCCAGGTCCCTTGCTCAACGTACCAGCGTTCGACCGCCGAGTTGATCGTGGCCTTGTTGTGGGCGTTGACCTTTGCCTTGGCGGTGTCGCTGGAAACTGCGACCCGCGGAACGATGATGGCCGCGATGATCCCGAGGATCGTGACGACAGCCAACAATTCCATCAAGGAGAAACCAGACCGTTTACAGGCTTTGCGCATCATATGGGCGTTCCTTTGTCAGACTGACACGAACCTCGTTGCCGCGTTAGTTGACCCGGTGGGTCGCGGCATTGAGCGTATAGGCCGTGCCGTTTGTTGGATTCGTTGGGATTCCATCTGGGAAGTAGTTCACATCGGCGCCGATGTCGGACAGGTCATTGGCGGGCCATGTGCCCGTTTCGATGTACCACCGTTCGACAGCGGCATTGAGCGTGGCCCTGTTGTGGGAATTGACCTTTGCCTTGGCGGTGTCGCTGGAAACTGCGACCCTCGGAACGATGATGGCCGCGATGATCCCGAGGATCGTAACGACAGCCAACAATTCCATGAGCGAGAAGCCCGCTCGTTTGCGATTACCAATCGATGTCATAGCAGTTCTCCGAATCGACACAGTATGCGTTTCGCGCGGAAAAAATGACCCGTATTGACCAGATGCGATAGTTTTCCGGCAAGCGTTTATGTAACTGTAGTTCACAAGAGAAGTGCTTGATTGAAACTGCGAAATAATTTCGGGCTGCGGTAAGGGCTAATGGGTATGGCCCATAACGCGTCCAGTGGTTGTATCGATTGTGTAGGCGGCGCCATCGACCGGACAAACGGGCAAACCGCTTGGGAAGTAGGACGTATCGGCTCCGACATCGCTGAGATCGGCCGCGGGGTACGAGCCGTTGTTACGCCTCCAGAGCCTCACTTGTAATTCGATATCGCCCTTATTGGCGTAACAGGCCGACCTTTTAGCGTCGTCCTGGGGCCTGGCGAGGCGCGGCACGACGAGCGCAGCGAGAATGCCAAGGATTGCCACAACGGCCATCAATTCCACGAGAGAGAAGCCAATTGGTTTTCTCGCCGTTCGCCGTGACGTGCTTTGGATCAGTCGCATTTGCCGGTATTTATGTTGGGATTGAGGATGCGGGTTGCCAGGGGCAGGAAAAGGCATTCGGAGTCGATCCCGCCGCTGTGCATTCCGCGCCTTCAATCGTCACTTAATCGTGTTGACCATGTCGAACATCGGCAGATAGATTGCCAACAGGATGGCGGCAATCGCGGCCGCCAACCCAATGGTGAGGGCGGGCTCTATCGCGCCGACGAAAATATTTGTCTTGCGTTCGATTTCGTACTTCAGGTGGTCGCGGATATGGTTCGTCGCCCGCGTGAGCGTTCCGGTTTGCTCACCGACGATCACCAACTGGCTGACGATGGGGGGAAAGGTATCGCCGTGATGCTCCAGCTCGCGGCTGAATTTCTCGCCGCGGCGAATAGCATTTTGAAGATCGCGGACGCTTTGGCGAATGGCTCGATTGCCGACGGCTTGCCCGGCCTCACCAAGCGCCTCGGCAAGGTTGTACCCGGCCTCCATAAGGCTGCCGAGAATCTCCATAAACTGCAGCACGGCCATGTCGCGCAGCCAGTGCCCGAGCAGCGGCATTCGGAGGATTGCCCCATCCATTTTGAACGCGAAATCGGCTCGCTTGCGCAATTGCCGCACGACGACAACAGCCACCACTACCAGACCCACTATGATCAAACCGTAACCTTTGGCGAACGCCCCCACCGCGATCAATAACTTGGTGATGAACGGCAGAGAGACGTGGGCGTCGTCGTAAGTTTTTTTGAAAACCGGGATGACGTACGTCAGTAGAAACGTAATAACGGCAAACCCCATAACGACTAGCATCACGGGATAAGCGAGCTTGCGGACAATTTCGGATTGCAGGCGGTGGGCGTCCTCGTAGTGGCGAGCAATCGTGATCAGCGTATCCCCCAGCGTGCCGGAATGCTCGCCGACCTTGATCTGGTTGACCATCACGGCATCGAAAACGGCCCCGAAATGCGCCAGGGCCGAGCTGAAGGCTACGCCGCTTTCCAACTGGCGGCGAATCGAGTGCAGCATCTCGCGATGCTTCTCCAGCGCTTTTTCCTCAGCGAGCGTGCTGAGTGCTTTGGGAAGCGATACGCCACTTTGGGTGAGCGTAGAAAGGTTCCGCAAGATGAATACCAGGTCGCGGTCCTTGAGTTTGGACTGCCCTTTACGCTGGCGCCCGGGCATTTTCCGTCGCCAACCAGACGCCGCGGGCGCAGTGCGAGGCTGAGCGACCGCGCTGCCGACGGCAATCGCAGAGGCGTTGGCCAAAGATTGTTTCCGCGCTCGACGCATGGATGTTCGTTCGATTAAATGGCTTTAGCGTGGGCGGTCAGGCCGAATCTAAAACGGCGAAAGTCGGTGCGGCGTCGTCGTGGCCGACGACGCTAGCCGGATAGTTTGTAGAACACTTCTTCCAAGGTCGTGCGGCCGGCCAGAACCTGTTCCATGCCGGCGGCGGCAAGTTCCACCATGCCTTCCGAAACAGCAATCTGGCGAAGCTTGGTAGCCGGCAGGCCGCTTTCTATGCCCTCGGCCATGGCGGGCGTCACGATCATGATTTCGTAAATCGGGAGTCGCCCGGAATAACCGGTGCCGACGCATTTTTTGCAGCCGCGGCCTCGATAAAACACAGCATCGGTTGGTGCATTACCATCCTTGCAAAGTGTTTTGAGCAGCGACATGTTTGGCTCGATGGGCTCTTTGCACTCGGTGCAAATGAGTCGCAGCAGACGTTGAGCAACCGATCCCAATAAAGCGCCGCCGATTTTGAAGCTATCGACGCCCAAGTCATCGAGCCGGGCGATTGCGCCGATGGCGTCGTTGGCGTGCAGCGTACTGATCAGCAAGTGGCCCGTGAGGGCGGCCTGGACGGCCGTGGAGGCGGTTTCGTGGTCGCGGATTTCGCCGACCATGATCACGTCCGGGTCTTGCCGCATGATGTACTTCAAGGCGTTGGCAAAACCCAGCCCGTGCTCGTTGTCGGAAGCCACCTGGTTAATGCCGGGCAAGCGATATTCAACCGGGTCTTCGACGGTGACGATGTTGCGGCTAATCGAATTGAGCTTCGACAACAGCGCGTACATCGTCGTCGATTTGCCGGAGCCCGTCGGACCTGTAACCACGATCATGCCGTGCGGCCGGTCGATAAGCGTTTGGATTGCTTTCAGATCGCGTTCGCACATTCCCAGGTGCTGGAGCTCGAAGGTTTTGCTGCCTTCATCGAGCAGTCGCATCACGACCTTTTCTCCGCCAACCGTGGGAATCGTGCTGACGCGGAAATTCACCTTGGTGCCGGCTTCCTGCACGCTAAGTTGCCCGTCTTGCGGCCGGCGATTTTCCGTCGTATCCATGTCCGCCATGACCTTGATGCGGGCCACCACCGCTTCTTCAATATGGTTGGGGATCGTCATCACGGGCTGAAGCTCGCCATCTACCCGGTAGCGGACGCGCATTTCGGGCACGTGCGGCTCCAAGTGGATATCGCTCGTATTGGCGTTGATCGCACCCATCAGGATCGCGCGGACCAGCCGGACGACGGGCGCTTGCTCTTGTTCTTCGGGCGCGTCGTTGGCAAGCTCATCGTCGACCGCGTCTTCAGCCGCCTCGAGATCGGCCATCTTCATATCGACGATCGTCTGGCGGGCGACAATGCGTTCGTCGAATCCGCGATCGAGCGCCGCCTGCACCGGTGGTTCCAACGCAACAACCGGGTCGACATGGTACCCCGTGATCAACTCCGCTTCGGAAATCGTTTCGATGTCGTCCGGAGCGACCATCGCAAGTTGCATGGTGCTGCCGGCAACGGACAGTGGAACACACAACCGCTGGCGAGCCAAACGCTCGGGAAGTAACCGTACGACTTGTGGGTTCACCGTCTGCGGCACGACCTCGGTAAATGGAACGCCGAACTGCTCGGCCAGCGCATCGCCAAGCTGATCCATGGAGATCAGTCCGCGGCGCACAAGAATGCGCCCCAGCATGCCGCGCTCCGAGCCTTGGGCGGAAAGGGCCGCTTCGAGCTGGACCTGCGTCACGTAACCGCGCCGAATCAGGATATCGCCAAGACGGGCCATAGTGGGAGAGGTCGGAGGTCAGGGGTCAGGGTCAGACTTGGGGAAACACATTGCCCGCCGTTTAGCGCTAAACCATAAGCGGTTGTTAGTTTGTTTGCGTGACGGCCGAGGCTAGGCGTTCTACTTTCGACTCGAGTACCAGTGGGTCGTATGGAATTACCAGGTATTCGTCGGCGCCGGCGTTGTACGCCCGTTGCACGTCGTCCAGGTCGCCGTTCGTGGACAGGAACATAATCGGAATGTCGCTTGTCCGCGTATCGTTGCTCAGGCGGTTGATGAATTCGATCCCGTCAATGCCCGTCAGCACGTGATTCGCGATGATCAAGGTGGGCAGTTGGTCGCGCAACCATTCGGTCGCTCGCTCGGCCGAATCCAGGCTGACGACTTCGTATCCAAGCAGCTCTAAGCGGAAGGCCGTGATTTCCAAGAGCGTGGAATCGCCTTCGATCAACAGGATTTGCGGGGATCGATCGGGCATGGTGGATATCTCGTGTGAATCATCCGGCGCGCAATGCGAGCACCTAGATATAGGTAGCTCGCTCCGGGGGGCAGTCAAAAACGGTCGTGCGGCATAGCGCGTGGTGAGTGGGAATCCGCGAAGCCACGCTGGTCCCCCGGTGAAAAAACCGATTTCTCCGATAGGGTCGTTACGACGGACAAAAACGGCGGCGTTGCGACTATGGGGTTGCAGACTCGGCAAAATAGGGACATTCCCCGCCGATCGACCCGTTCTGCGACGTATGTTTGAAAAACTACATTTCGCGTAGACAGGTTTTTGGCCGCCCCCATGCCGCCGCGCGGCAGACTCGTTGATATTTGCTATGAACGTCGGCTGTTCAAATCGAAGTGCTTTCTCGCTCATGGAGCTGCTTGCGGTCGTAACGATCCTGGGGATCCTGGCGGCGTTGATCGTTCCGCGCGTCGCGGTGAGCACGGACCTGGCTAAAGAAAAAACCTGCCTGCACAACCGGGCCGAGATCAACATCACGGTCGAGCAATACTATCTGAATACTGGCACCTGGCCGGCGGACGACCTATCGGACATAGGCGCCGACCCGAATTATTTTCCTGACGGCCTGCCAACCTGCCCTGTAAGCGGGCAACCTTATCGGTTAGACCCTGCGACGCATCGACTTGTCGGACACGAGAACAGCGGCGACCACAGCCCTTAGTGCGAGCGCCTGAAGCCAGGTGTCTCGCTGCTTGCGGCGCACGGAACACGGTTCCAGGTTGTGTCGGCGCCGCTCTCGGTTAAGAGTCTATCTGCGTGACGAGGGCAGGAGTCCCCTCTTGTATTGCGACGCTCGTGGTTCGCCTTGGCCGGAAGCACGGGAAAGCGCACACGCACATGCCCACATGTGGCTATGCCACGCAAACGGCAGCGCTTTCGACCAGCGCCCGGAGCACATCGCGGCGGGCGATGACACCCACGAGCCGGCCATCTTTCATCACGGGAACGCGGCGCACTCGGTGAACGATGCACAGGTCGGCCACACGGCTGATCGGATCATCGACGTCCACCGTAATTAAGTCGCGCGTCATATGCTGGCTGACCGTGTGATTCTTGACGCGCCGATCGTAGGCAACCGCCAGGAGCGCAAACTCGGTGATCACGCCCACGAGCCGACCTTCGTCGTCGATGACGGGCAGGCCGCTGATCTGCTGAGTTAGCAGTATTTCGATGGCTTCCTCGAGAGATGCATCTGGCCGCACCGTAACCAGGTCGGTCGTCGCGATTGCTCCAGCGGTCATCATGACAGATACTCCAGCGTGCGATTGAAGATTGGCAAAAGCAAATGGAGGATATAGGGGGACTAAAGCCTCGCCATGGGCAAACGCATTCGCGCACCCGTTTGCCCCAGCCATACAACAGTAGTGCGCCGTGGATGCCCCGGAAGGACACTGTCCAGCCTCGGGCCCTTCGACGACGGTCGCAGCGCCTCGTGCAGGCCCTATTCACTACAACTGGAACAATCGAAATAGCCAATTTGCGATATATTGTTCGTCTGGTATTCGATCTGGGCCAATAATTTCTACAGCCGCGTCCCGCCAGTTTTGCATGGCAGACGCGACGCTCTACTATGGCCAACTCGCTGCAATCCAAAATCGGCACGACGGCGTTCGCATTTCGCGGATACAACACTACCAATCTGGGTCGCACGCCCGATCTATTGGTACACCCGGCGTACGGGCCGACGATCCGCCGATATCTGCAGCGCGGCAGCGAGATATGCGCCGAGATTATCGGCCGGCCCGTCGATCTTGCCGCCGCCGTCGCCCAGCGCAAAGAATACGGTATGGACCGGTATGCTGAAGCGGTCTCGCTGATCGTGGCGGCAGACCTTGCGCAGGTGGAGCTGCTCGAGGAATTCCACGATGTGCGATTCCGCGAGTCGAAGCTGGCATTCGGATATAGCCTGGGCGAGTTGTCGGCGGTCGCGTGCGCCGGCGTCTTCAGCATGGCGGAGGTGCTGAGCGTGCCGGTGGCTATGGCGGAAGACGCGGCGGCACTTGCCGAAAACGTGGTGATGGGAATTTTGTTTTGCGCGGGCCGGTAATCGATGAGATGGACGTGCACCGCCTCTGCCGGCTAATCACGTCGGAAGGCAACGGCACGATCGCCATCTCTGCGATACTGACGCCGAACACGTATTTGCTGTTGGGGCAGAATGGAACGATCGCTGATTTCAAAGCCAAAATGCATGAATTCCTGCCCGGTCCAGCGCACATCAAGCTCAATCCCGAACGCTGGCCACCACTGCACACGCCGATTGTGCGGCAACGGCACATCACGGACCGAGCGGCGGTGATGATGGCCTCGATGCGCGGCGGATTGCAGCCCCCCTGCCCGCCCGTGCTGTCGCTTGTCACTGGCGAGAGGAGTTACGACGATTACCATGCGCGCGATATCTTGCGCGACTGGGTCGACCATCCGCAACGACTGTGGGATGCGATTTACGAAACGCTTTCCAACGGGATCAGCACGGTGATCCACGTTGGCCCCGAGCCGAACGTCATACCTGCGACATTTCATCGCTTGAGCGAAAATGTGAGTCAGCAGATGACGGGCCGCTCGCTGGGGCGTATGGGAATGCGCGCGGCCGCCGGCTTGGCGCGGCGGCCGTGGCTCTCGACGCTACTGCCCAGCCGGGCGGCCCTGCTCCGCGCACCGCTGCTGCGGCACATCATTCTCGAAGATTGGTTGTTGGCAAATGCGCCAACGTAGCGGCATCGGCCCGTGACGCCGATGCAGTTTCAGGGCCACCCGCTTAACGTTTAAGCCGCAGGCGGTAGCAGGCCGCTTCGCGGGCGTTTCGAATGATGAGGTACGGCGGCGCAAATGCCGGGTTGTTCCAGGTCACGTTCGCGTCATCCAATGCTTGGATGCTCGCCAATTCGTGGTACCTGCGTGGATTGGCTTCGACCAAAGCCAGCTCGCCGGTTTCAGACAGCACGAGGATCGTGTTGCCAACGAGCATGATTTGACCGTGGCCAAACTCCGGTCGCCGGCGTTTCTTCCATTGCACGGCGCCGGTTTCGAGCTGGATGCATTCGAGTAAAACATCGTCCAAGCCGTAAACGAATCCGTCTCGAACGACGACGTTGCAAAGCTTGGTCTTCATTACTTTTTTGATTGGCGGGTCCCAGACGGGAGCGGCGGCCATGCTGCCCGTGGCATCTCGCTGGATTTTTAGCAACGACGAACCGACTCCGTAGCCTTTCGACAGGAATAAGCGATCGCCCGTGAGTGGCACGGGCTGCGAGCAGGAAGCGTCAGAATCGTGTTCTTCGGCCCAGGGATATTCCCACAGCACTTTGCCGTCGCTTGGGCGGTGGGCAGTGACCCAGCTTTCGTTGACGACGAGGATTTGGCGCTCGCCGGCGAGTGTAGCCACGACTGGCGAGGCGTAACTCGCTTGACGCGCGCCCGCAGTCCAGCGGACGGAACCGGTGTTGATATCGTATGCCACCAGCGAGGAATTATATGGCTGAGGTTGCGTTGATTCGCCGCCGGCTGAAGTGGACTCTCTGCGCACGATGGTCCTTCCGTCAGTTTCCCATGCGCCGGTGGGAGCGCCGACGCTGACCACGACCATGTCGTCTACCACAAGTGGCGATCCGGCTTTGCCCCACAGTGTGACGGCGGCGCCGAATTCGGTGGCCGTATCGTGCGACCACAGCGCGTGACCGGTGCGGGCATCCAGGCAATTGACGATGCCAGTGCCGCCTTGTGTGAAGATTCGCTCGCCGCGAATCGTCGGCGTGGCGCGCGGGCCCACGTCGCCCAAGCCGCCGATCGTGCCGGGCGGATCGAACCGTGCCGCGTCGGCGTGCGTCCAAACCGGCTCTCCGGTCTGCACGCGATAACAAGTCACCAATTCATTCTCGCCGCGCTGTTCTTGCGTGACGGCGTAGTCGCCCGCAATGGAGAATGCCGACCAACCGGCGCCAATCTCGCGACGCCACATCTCTAGCGGCGGCTCGGCCTGCCAGTCGGATTCCAGCTCAACGCCGTTGACCTCGGCCCAATAAGCGTTGCCCAGAAAGCGTGGATAGTCTTGCGGCGTCGTGCGCCAGTCGTTGGCTTCGCGCGATGAGTTGAGCGGTGCAAGCGACTCGTCGGCGTCGGGAGCAAAGCGCAATCGCCAGCGATAGACGCCCATATCGCCGTTGTAAACGGGACGAAATGTAATGAAAAAAGCAATCAATGCGAGGGCCAGGCAGCCGACAATCATCCGCCTTAATCGGCGCAATGCGCCCCCGTAGAGCAAAAACCATATCGCGATAAGGACACCGCCGGCCAGCGGCACCACGAGATGAAACAGCGTGTGATACTGCGCGTAACTGGCCCGCCACAACCACCATGCGACAGCGGCGAGAAGCACAAGTGCGGGAAACCACTTATGCCGCGTCCGCGCTGCGTGCTGTTGAAAAGCGTCCATTGCTTGGGCCATACCGAACTGGTTTAGGTGCTGCCGTGAAATGGTATCGAATCGTAGAGGGTGGACCTTTAGACGACAAGGCGGCTGCCGCCGAGGTGTGGCCGTGATAGGATAGAGCTTAACCCTCGTCACCATAATTGAATTCATGGGATTATCGTGGAAAAAACCGAAGAATCACTGCACGGCCGAACTGCCGTAGTGACCGGCAGTTCCAGTGGTATTGGCCGGGCAATCGCGACGGAATTGGCGAGCGCGGCGCTCACATACTTGTGCATGCGCGGCAAAACGGAAAAGGCGCCGAGGTCGTCGCCCACCACGCGGGCTCGCTAGGCCGGGAAACGCGGGTGATGCTAGCCGATCTTGGCGATCCGATCGAGCAGGATCGGCTGGTTGAACGTGCCTGGAGTTGGCGACCGGTCGATATTTGGATCAATAACGCGGGGGCGGATGTGTTGACTGGCGAAGCGGGACAGTGGTCGTTCGAGGATAAGTTGGCCGCGCTTTGGAAAGTAGATGTCGTCGCCACGTTGCGGCTGTCGCGGGCCGTCGGGCAGCGAATGCGCGAGCGCGGCCACGGTGTGATCCTCAACATGGGATGGGACCAGGCGGAGACAGGAATGGCGGGCGACAGCGGCGAACTATTTGGGGCTGCCAAAGGCGCCGTTATTGCGGCCACGCGCAGTCTGTCGAAGTCGCTCGCACCCGAGGTGCGCGTGAACTGCATTGCCCCCGGTTGGATACGTACCGAGTGGGGACAACAGGCGTCTGCAGATTGGCAGGAACGGGCCCGGCGCGAATCGCTACTTGCGCGGTGGGGCCAACCGCTCGATGTGGCTCGCGTCGCATGTTTTCTGGTTTCGCCGGCGGCTGAGTTTGTTAATGGGCAAATAATTTCAATTAATGGCGGACGGGCGTGTTATTGAGAACTGCGCAGTAAATGACACCAGCGGCTCATGCTACTTGTCATTCCGATTCCAAGGACCAATGGCCGCGCTGTCGTCAATAGTTGTAGCCGGCCCTTGTGAGGCCGGATAGGACATGGCTGGGGTCGCAGACACTGGCTACTACGATGCCGCGAGAACATATCCACTTCATCACCGGTCGATTGGCGGAATACTCTCTACGGAAGATCGTGGAGCCGCTGGCTGGCGAGATCGGGTTTGAATACTCGATCGATGTGCTGCCGATAACGGTGGCTGCGCTCATGACGCCGGATTGGATCGCCCGGCATGTCAAACTAGCGCCGGGGGCGACGCAGGTATTGGTGCCCGGCTATTGCTCTGGCGATTTGACGCTCATTCAGAAAGCTGCCGGCGTGCCGGTTGAACGTGGGCCGCGCGACTTGCGAGAGCTTCCAACATTCTTCGGCCGGGAACCGAAACCAGCGGACTATGGCGCGTACGATATTGAAATCATTGCCGAAATCAATCACTGCCCTCGTTTGTCACTGGCTGAAATTCGAGCGCAGGCCAAGCAATTGGCGTCCGCCGGCGCCGACCTGATCGACGTTGGCTGCGAGCCGGATGGACCGTGGACCGGCGTCGCCGATATAGTCTGCGCGCTGCGAGACGATGGCCATCGTGTTTCCATCGACAGTCTTGATCCGCGCGAGATCGAATCCGCGGTGAAGCAGGGAGCCGAACTGGTTCTTTCAGTAAACAGCTCGAACCGCGACGCGGCCCGCGATTGGGGGTGCGAAGTGGTGGTGGTGCCGGATGATTCGCGCTCGCTGGCTGGCCTCGACGAAACGGTGGAGCAACTGGCCTCGCACCGTGTTCGATTGCGGATCGATCCCGTGCTGGAGCCGATTGGATTCGGCTTTGCGGCCAGTATCGGCCGCTACTTGCAGGTTTGCGAGCGGTATCCGGATGCTGAAATGATGATGGGCATCGGTAATCTCACCGAATTGACGGATGCCGATTCGGCTGCAATCAACGTCGTGCTGTTAGGTTTTTGCGAGGAGTTGGGCATTCGCAGCGTGTTGACGACGCAGGTGATCAATTGGGCCCGCTCGAGCGTGCGGGAATGTGATCTGGCGCGGCGGCTCGCGTATCATTCCATCCGGCACCGCGTGCTGCCGAAGCACTTGGAGCCTCGGCTGGTGATGCTGCGCGATCCGGCCGTCGTCGAGCCACCACCGGAAGACTTGGATCGGCTGGCGGCCACGATTAAGGACGCAAACTATCGGGTCTTTGTTTCAGACGACGCGGTACACGTTGTAAGCCACGATCTTCACCTGTTCGGCTCGGATCCGTTTCTTTTATTTGAACGGCTGCGACAGAGCGGCCCCGGCGGCGGGTTGCCGAAAAACCTCGACGCCGCCCATTCGTTTTATTTGGGCTATGAAATGTGCAAAGCCGCGACGGCTCTGGCATTGAGCAAGCAATATCGGCAGGATGAGGCGCTCGATTGGGGATTTTTGACCCGCGATGAGTCGCGGCATTATTTGCGATCGCAGCCGGACAATTCGGAGGGGTCGTGACATTATCCCGAACCGACCACGAAGCCTTACCATTGGTTGAACGGCTCGATCCGTCGCTGGAAGCGGTGGACCTGTTCCGCCGAATGAGCGGGCTGCCTCATGTAGTATTTTTCGACAGCGCGATGCGGCATCCGCAGTTGGGCCGGTATTCATTCGTCGCCGCCGATCCGGTCGAGTGGTTCACCATTCCCGCTGACGGCAGCGACGCGCTTGCCCAATTGGCCGACCGCATTGCTAGATTGCCGAATTCGCAACGGGACGATCTGCCCTCGTTTCAGGGAGGTTATGCCGGATTATTCGGCTACGAATTGGCGGGCAGTCTGGAGCGCGTGCCGCGGGCCGCGATCGACGAGTTTGGAATAGCCGCTCTGGCGGTCGGACTGTACGACGTTGTGGCGGCGTTCGATCACCAGGCCGGCGCGGCGTGGCTCGTCTCGCAAGGGTTTCCCGAATGCGATCAATCGAGTCGTCGCGAACGGGCGGCCGACAGATTGGCGCAATTTCGACAGCGACTGCGCGGATTCACATGAAACTAATGATGTATTGATGGCACCGCCGGTATCGCTCGGACAGCTTGCGCCGCAATTTGACGTTGATGGCCGACGCGGAATCAGCAGCAACTTTTCGGCCGACGGATATCGACGCGCGGTGCAGCGCGTGATCGACTACATTCGCGCCGGCGACGTGTTCCAAGTGAATCTCTCGCAACGGCTGCTTCACCCGGCCAAAACGCCGTCCGTCGACTTGTACTGCCGGCTTCGCGAGCGTAACCCAGCCCCGTTTGCCGGTTACCTGGACGGCGGGGATTGGCAACTGGCGAGCGCTTCGCCGGAGCGATTCATACGTGTCGAAGGTGGCCGCGTCGAGACGCGGCCGATCAAGGGGACGCGCGGTCGGTCGCCGCACCCAGTAGCCGATCTATTTACCGGCGACGACTTGCGGGCAAGCGAAAAGGATCGGGCCGAAAATGTGATGATCGTCGATTTGCTGCGGAACGACTTATCGCGCACCTGCCGCCCGGACAGCGTGCGCGTGTCGCAGTTGTGCGGCCTGGAAACGTATGAGTACGTGCAGCATTTGGTATCGGTCGTTGAAGGAACGGTGCGGCCCGAATGTGCGCCGCTGGATGTGTTGCGGACGTCCTTTCCCGGCGGCTCGGTCACCGGCGCGCCGAAAATCCGCGCGATAGAAATCATTGCCGAACTGGAGCCAACGGTCCGCGGCGCGTATTGCGGCTCGCTGGGCTACATTGGCGTCGGCGGCCGAATGGATACGAGCATCCTCATCCGCACCATCACGGCCGCGCGCGGCTGGTGGCAACTTCCGGTCGGCGGCGGGATTGTTGCCCAATCCGATCCGCGCGAGGAATACGACGAAACCTGGCACAAAGCAGCGGGACTGCTGCGGGCACTTGCTTGACGTCGTTTGTTCGATATCGGATGCCCGTGATAGAATAAAAACAGCGAATGCGTCCACTTGCGACGAGCGAGAATCATGACCGAGCGTCAATTCTACGACTGGCAAACGGCAGGGGGCGGCGGAGATGTTCTGCGCTTGGTCGAAGTGCTGGAGCGTCTGGAAATTCCCTGGTGCATGATCGGTGGTTTGGCGGTAAACCATTGGGCGGCGGAGCCGCTGGCGACGGCCGATGTCGATGTCGTCGTTGCGCACGAGCGGGTCGAAGAAGCGGTTAACGCGTTAGAGGAGAGCGGCTTTACGGCAAAGCGCTTCGACTGGTCGATCAACCTGAAGGGGGCATCGAAGGTGTCCGTGCAAATTAGCACGGATGATCGTTATCAGGAATTCCCTTCGCGAAGCCTCACGGCCGACGTGCACGGGATTTTGATGCGAGTCGCGTCGTTGCAAGACACGTTGGCAGGAAAAATCATCGCCTGGCATGACCATGAACGCCGACCCAGCAAGCGGCAGAAGGATTTGCTGGACGTTATGCGGCTTGTTGAATCGCATCCGGAATTGAAGGCCGATTTGCCCTCGGACTTGGCGGCGCAGCTGGGCTGAGCCTGCGACCTGACTCGCTGGCAAAAACGCGACAAGGGTTTCGCTCGCCCGAGGGACTTACGAGCGACATCTCACGATCGCGCGCCTAACGAAGGCCATGCAGCACCTGTGCACGTTCCACCTGAAGGCGTGGAGAGCGCTTTCACCGGCCCATGTCAACTTGATTCCCGCGATGCGCGAAAAATGCTGCGGCGCGTCTTTGACTTCGGGGATGGCAAATCGCTAAGCCGTCACTATTTGCCGCCGGAAGCGCAGCTGCTCCGCCAACAACCAGCAGCACCAGGAGCGACCACACGAAGATACTCCGTGGTTCGGGCACGGCGTTTACCGATACGCTATCGACGAAGCTCACATTATCGTCGAAACTCGAAATATCGTGGAAGCTCAGTTTGGTCAATAGCGAATCAGCGACGAATATAAAGCTTTCGGGCTTCCAGGCGATATTTGTCGACGGCGCGTCAGCGGTCAGTACCTGATTGAGGATTGGCACCGAGCCATCCAACCTGACATTGATAGTCGGTGACGGCGACAATGCCGCGCCGATGAAAAAACTGAGCTCGTAAGTGGTACCCGGAATCGTAGGCAAAAATTGATAGATCGTCGCATGGTTGCTGTATAGCTCAAGGTTCCAGGGAATCGCGATGTGAGAGACTTCTTTGGTAGATTGGGGCTGATGGACCCATGACCAGAAGGAGTCGAAGCGATGTCGAGACAGTGCAATGTGGACGTGAAGGACCGCCGAGAGGCGGTGCTGAGCTTGCTGCGGCGAGAAGAGCCGGCGGCAGTGATTGCTCGGCGAATCGGCGTGAGCGAGCCGACGCTGTACCGCTGGCGAGACGAGTTCTTGGCGGCGGGCGAGGCGGCGCTGGCCAATGGCAGCGGGAAGAAGAACGCTGATCCACTCCAGCGCCGGATCGCCGAGCTGGAACAGCAGATCGAGAAGCGGGACCAGGTGATCGGGGAATACACGATTGCCAACCGCATTTTAAAAAAACTTTCGGGCCAGTCCGTTTGAGCGGGGAGAGTCGCGAGATGATTGCCGCCGAACTCCGGACCGAGATGCCGCCGCCCCGAGCACGGCAGACGCAGGTGCTGCGGCTGGTGGGTGTGGCGTCGAGTAGTTGGCATCGCCCGCCGCGTGAGGGAGAGCGAAAACGTCCGGGTCCGGCGCGGCGGATGATCGCGGGCGAGGTGGTCCAGGCGGTGGTCACGATGGCCACGACGAATCCCTGGTACGGCTACAAGCGGATCGCCGTGATGTGCCGGCGAGCGCGCTCAGCCGTGAAGGACCGCGAGGCGTACGTGGTGATGAAAGACCACGGTTTATTGCAGAAACGCAAGACGCGGCGAGCCGAGGTCTATCAGGCGGCCAAGCTGTTCGAGCTGTTGCCGCAAGGGCCGAACGACTTGTGGCAGATGGACGTGACCTACATTCACATTCCCGGCTACGGCTGGTGGTACGCGGTGACGGTGATCGATTACTACTCCCGGTACTTGCTCGCCTGTCACCTCACGCCGAGCTACAGCGCGGCCGAAACGGCCTACGCTTTGAAGATCGCGCGGGAAGAAGCGGAGCGGATTGGCGGACCACTCGTGAAGCGTCCGTTCCTGGTGACCGACAACGGGCCGTCGTTCCTGGCCCGGCGGTTCACGGCGTTCGTTAAGGATCAGTTCAGCCACGTGCGGATCCAGTACCGCACGCCGCAGCAATTGGGCCTGTTGGAGCGGTTC
This sequence comes from uncultured Planctomycetota bacterium, assembly GCA_963807935.1. Lineage (GTDB taxonomy): Bacteria > Planctomycetota > Planctomycetia > Pirellulales > Lacipirellulaceae > JABDGM01. The sequence goes on along the minus strand of CAWEDY010000022.1, from coordinate 261,569 downwards.
CACGCGACCTTGAAGACCGAGGAAGTGTACTGGCGTTGTACGATCATCCACAGCACGGCCGCGAGTGCCTGGCCGAGTTCCGCGCTCGTTACAACGAGCGTCGGCCGCATTGGGCCTTGGTTCCGGAGGAAGGCGGCGATGTGCTCGTGCCGATCGAAGTTTACCGCGATGCGGCGGAAGATCCAGATTCCGCGTTGGCAGGCCTGGGCCCGCGGCGCAAGCCAAGTTGGAAAAGATGATGGAGGACGCCGCATGAGGGGGACATCCTGTCGGGATTTCGCTGGCGTCGTGCCAGCGACCAGGGGCGCCCATTGCCGCCCCCTGGACCCCCGGCTAGCCCCTTCTCGTGTTCGTCAGAAAGAAACCGAAATCGTGATCGAGGTCTCTCACAAAATCAGCCCCCCGATTCCACTTGAACTGCGAGCCAAGACATTGCCGCTTACACCGCCGCCGATGCCGCCGCTTAAGTCGAGGTATACGTTGCCCGCTTGGGCGAAGTTAAAATTCTCTCCGATTGCGACTCCGATGTCGGGAGTGATGTGAAGATAGACGTCGCCGGAGCCCTCCAAGGTCCAGCCAGTAATGTTTGTATCGTGAATTCCGACTTGAAAAACCTGCCGGCCGGTCCCACCATCGGTGCCCGAAACAAAAGTCTCAAAACTTCCGTTCGTGACAATGCTGGCTGTTGCGGTCGAAGCCATTGTCACGATGGCAATCATAAGCGCCAGTGGCGGAATCGAGCGGGCCATATTTACACTCCTGAAACGCATGCCGAACTGCTTGCCTCGCCGCAGCAATCAACAAGACGGCGGGTAGCGGCATAATGTACCCACCCCCGTCGCGTGTCAAGCATTTGTGGTGCGAAAATGGCCGAAACGTGATCGCAATAAAAAACCGGCGGTGAGGAGGCTAATCCCCGCGCCGGGTTTCTCGATATCAATCTGGTACGCGATGGCAGGCTTGGGGCTTAAAAATCGGAATCGCTCGCGGGAACTTTCCTGAACTGCGCCGCTGATTTTCCGTACAATTTGCCGTAGAATTGCCATTTGGTAGACTAGAAAGCGTCCAATGCCGTCGATTGGTGCGCAAAGTGATTTAAGTCATGGCCACTGTTCCTTCGTCTCAACAATCTGAATTCGACTACGCCTGGGAAGTGGCTACGCTCTTTCCCGAGCAAGGCCGTTGGTCCGAGGCGGCATATCTCGATCTGACGGACGGCACGAATCGGCGGATCGAATTAGTCGATGGCCGATTGGAGTTTCTGCCTATGCCAACCGAGCTGCATCAAGCGTTGGTCGGGATTTCTCTATCACGCGCTGTTGAGCTTTGTAATGAAGGCCAACTTGGGAATCGTGCCATATGCGCCGCTGCGCGTTCGGATACCGACCGGCCATTATCGTGAACCCGATGTTATGTTCCTCCGCAAGGAGAACTTTCACTTGCGGACAAATCGTATCTGGAATGGTGCGGATTTGGTCATGGAGGTTGTCAGTCCCGATCCGAAGGATCGCAAACGCGATTACGACGAGAAGCTGGCCGACTACGCCGAGGCCGGGATCGCCGAATATT
>CAWEDY010000022.1:0-257500 GCA_963807935.1 uncultured Planctomycetota bacterium | reverse complement strand
GCTGGCGAACAATTCAATAAAAACAACGGGAAAACCTTTGCCGTGAGGCTGTGACCGCGATAAATTGTCGGGTAATTGCCTTCGATTTGTCTCCTGGGCTCGGCTCTTTTAGCGCCAAAAGGGTTCTTGTGGAGGTGTCTCATGAGCCGTGCGTATTCTCTTCCATTCTGTCTGCTCTTCTGCTCCCAACAATCGCGCCAATAAGCATGAGCGATGATTTGGATGTAGACGTACGACGACGGTTCCTATCCACATTGATCAGGAAGGATCCGTGTTTCGTTTTGGGCGACTATCGAGCAGCCGAGCGTTACGATTGGGTTGTTACTTATCGCTAAATCGGGGGAACGCATCGCCATGGCTTGCCGTGGAGTTCGCGGGGCAACGACCGTCGCCGATAACACGCGGGAGGAAATCCTCACTGCGACCCGGCAGCTCGTGGCCCTGATGGTTCGACGCAACGGGATCGACCGCAAGGATGTGGCAAGTGCCATATTCACGACGACGCCGGACATCGACGCGGAGTTTCCTGCCCTGGCCGCCCGGCAGCTAGGTTGGCTCGACGTGCCTCTTTTGTGCGGGCACGAAATGGCAATACCGGGTTCGCTGCCGCGGTGCATCCGCGTGCTGGTGCATTGGAACACTGTTTTGCCCCAAGATGCGATCCAACATATCTATATTCGCGACGCGGCAAAGCTGCGTCCCGATCTGTGCAAGCTGCCGCCGGTGAATTGGGAAGAGCTTGAAGGCTGGATCAGTGAGCAGATGCGAGTGCAGAGCAGATAGCACTGTTGCTTTCTTCAGCGATTTTAGCACCCCACCCTCATTATTAGAGAGGGCAGTTAGTTTCAGATTTCGCAGCGCACAAGTACAATCACCAGTAGAGTAATACCTTGGGTTATCCGGCAGGCTAAAGTGAAGCGACTTGCGTACCGCAGGCCAATCGGCCGCAATGAGACTTCAGTCGAATTCGCGGAAGACAGCATGGAACAGGGGCACCGAAATTGGACTGTGGCGGCTGTTGTCGCCATCGTGATTGGGCACGCGCAAACGGTAATTGGGTCGCCGCCGCAGGTTCCTAGCCTGCCACTCCAGACGGCCGGCTACGTGGATTACGCGATCACCAATCTCCCGGCGGAGTACGCCACTGGCGCAGTCGCTGCCACGAACAACACGCCGCCATCCAACCCGATTACTGATGCCAGTGCGACTCTCGGTCGCGTGCTCTTCTACGATAAGCGATTGTCGATAAACAAGACGGTCGCGTGCGCTCGTGCCATCAGCAATCCAAAGGCTTTTCGGACTCCAGTAAATTCAGCTCCGGGTTCGACGGCCAGCAAACAGCACGTCATGCGCGGGGCTCTCCAATGTAACTTACTACACAAACGGCAAAGCATTTTGGGACGAACGGGCGGCTTCCATCGAGGATCAAGCCCTCGTTCCCATTCAGAGCCCGGTGGAGATGGGGGAGACGCTCACCAACGTGGTCGCGAAGCTCAGCCAGACGACTTTTTACCCAACGCTCTTTGAAGCCGCGTTCGGCACTCCCGAGGTAACGTCCGATCGAATCTCCAAAGCGCTGGCGATTCGAGCACTCGATGGTTTCCTATCAATCGAAATACGACTCTGCGTTCGCTCCAGGCTCTACGACACCGAACTTTGCCGCTGCCGGATTCACGGCGGACGAGCTGGCGGGAGAGCAGCTTTTTAACGGCGAAGCCCGTTGCAGCGCATGCCATACAACTAATGCGCAGGTCAGCAACCGTGTCCACAATATCGGCTTGGATGCGACGATTACCGATCCCGGCGCCAACAACGATGGCAAATTCAAAGCCCCGTCGTTGCGCAACATCGCTGTGAGCGACCGGTTCATGCACGATGGCCGGTTCACGTCGCTGGAAGAAGTAGTCGAATTTTACAGCACGGGGGTTCAAGACAGCCAGTATTTGGACCCGCTGCTCAAGACTCCATTGCAGCTCAATCTGACACAACAGCAAATCGATCAGATTGTGGCGTTTTTGAACACGCTCACGGACAACACGTTTCTGACGAGCTCGCTGTTTTCCGATCCTTTTGTGACATTGCCCGGCGATTACAACGGCGACGGCGTGGTTGACGGGAGTGATTACAACATGTGGCGGGATTACTTTGGCGATACAACGACATTGGTAGCCGACGGGAACGGCGACCATCTTGTAGACGGGGCCGACTATGTTCTGTGGCTGAAGAACGTCGGCAAAACGTGGCAGGATTTGGCAACCGGCGCAGGCGGTGCGGTTGCGACGGCGTCTGTTCCCGAACCGCCCGGGCTTGTGTTGGCTATATTGGCCTTCATTTGTGGTTGGGTTTATCGTGCGCGCGGAAAACCGCCGTCGCGGCAGTTAGCGCGTTGATCGGGCTCGTTTAGTTTTCGGTTGCGGCGCATTCGCCGGTTGCAAGGAAACGAGAATGTCTCATCCTATTCGCGGTCATCGCACTGGTTTCACTTTAATTGAATTGCTGGTGACCGTCAGCATAATCGCGATGCTGACCGCAATATTTCTACCCGCCATTCTTCAATCGCGGGCGGCCACTCGGCGAACGGTTTGCCAATCGAATTTGCGGCAATGGGCACTGGCCGCGCGGATGTACGTCGATGTGCATCATGGCCGGCTACCCTACCGGGGCCAAGGAGTTCAACCCACCACGCGACTCGACTCGATGGACGATTGGATCAATGCGATGCCGCCTTTTCCGAGAGCTCGACCTACATCGATTTTGTACGCGCCGGCACACGGCCGCAGGCGGGCAATTCGAGTATTTGGATTTGTCCCGACGCCGAACGCTTGGAAACACCCTCGCCAAACCCTTTGATCCGCCTACCTTCTTCGCCTATGGTATGAACATGGCACTTTCGACGCCTTACATGGGGCGGCCCGACCACATCGATCGCGTCGGACCGCTGCAAACGATGGTGTTCATGGCCGACGGCTTGGGGCCTTACTGTTCGGTGATTCCCAGCAAATATGATTACACGCCCATCGCACGACATATCGGCAACACGGTGAACATTGCGTTTCTGGATGGCCGCGTGGAATCTTACCCGGGCGACGAGGTTGGCTGCCGAATCGGCGATCCGCAGCGACCGGATATTCGCTGGTTTCCGCCGAACTCGACGTGGCCGGGACCGCCCAAATAGCTGTTTGAATTGCTCCATCAAGATTGGCAACGAAAGGGATCGTGCTAATGATAGTTCGCATTTATCTTGCCGCCCTGCTCTTAATTGCATTGATCCCTGTCGAATCGTGGTCGGCTACGGTAACAATGGGTGCACTAAAAGACAATGAAATTTTCCAGAGCAACTCGATCAACAGTGGCGGTGGATCTCCCGGCATTCATGTGGGGACTAATGGCCAAGGCTCGACGCGGCGTGGCCTTATCGCTTTCGACATAGCCGCCAATGTACCCGCCGGGGTGACGATCACCGATGTGGAGTTGACGATGTACGTGGGTGACGAACCGAATTCGACGAGCCGCGTCATTGGCTTGCATGAACTTAGCAGGGATTGGGGTGAAGGAACCGCCGGAAGCACGGCTCTCGCGCTGAACTCCACCGGTTCGGGTTTTCCGGCAAGCCCCGGCGATGCCACATGGAGCGACGCCATGCTTGGCTCGGTCGCCTGGTCGAACCCAGGTGCAACCGGAGATTTCAATCCCGCGGCAAGTGCGAGTCTGGCTGTTGGCGGTCCGGAAGACACCGGCCACACGTGGCTTTCAACGGCGGCGCTCGTAAGCGATGTACAAGGTTGGCTCGACGTGCCGGCCACCAACTTCGGCTGGGTTTTGATCAATGATAGCGAGGGTACAACTCAGTCGATTAAGACTTTTTATTCACGATCGGCCACCCAAAACACGAGCGGCGTCGCGAATTCGCTCGATCCCGCGTGGCACCCCACACTGTCGATAACTTTTGTGCCCGAACCGGAGACCGCGTTGCTGCTCGTTTGCACGGGCCCGCTGCTACTGTTTCTGAGACCACGATAGACGAGCACTGCCAGAAGAAGAGGCAGCAACAATGAGTCGGACGGCACTCAATGCATTGGCGGTCGTACTCGTCTTAGCGTCGGCCACAGTTCGGGCGGCAACGGCAACCATGGGTGCCGCCAAAGACAACACGATTTATCAGGGCAATCCGAGCCACAGCTTCGGCGGCGCGGCTGGAGTATATGCCGGCGGCAATGCGAGCGGATCGCCGCATCGGGGGCTAATCGCCTTTGATGTTGCCGGATACGTGCCGGCGGATCCATTATTACGGATGTCCAACTCACACTCTATTTGGGTAGTGCGCCCAATTTAAACAGTCAGGACATTGAATTGCACAAACTCACGAGAGATTGGGGAGAAGGCACGGCCGGCGGTGACCACCTTTCGCTTGGTGGCAGCGGGATGGGCTTCACCGCTAGCGCCGGTGACGCAACCTGGAGCGACGCGATGCTTGGCACCGTAAGCTGGACGGCCGCCGGAGCGACCGGTGATTTTACTGCGACGGCCAGCGCGACGACATCGGTCAGCGGACCGGACAACGCGCCATTCACTTGGCCCTCAACCGCGACGATGATAGCCGACGTGCAAAGTTGGCTCGATACCCCCGCGACGAATTTTGGCTGGGCGCTGATCAATGTGCAGGAAGAGACAATCCGATCGCAAAAGGTGTTTTATTCTCGATAGGCGACACAAAATTCGAGCGGCGTACCAAATTCTTTGGACCCGAACTGGCGGCCGAGCCTGGCCATTACGTATACGAATTCGGCCACGCCAAGCGGCGACTACAACGGCAACGGCATCGTTGACGCCGCCGATTATGTGGTTTGGCGGAAGACGCTCGACCTGCCAGCTTCGCCCGCAGGCAGCGGCGCCGATGGCAACCAAAACGGCATGATCGACAGCGGCGATTTCACATTTTGGGGAGTTCGTTTCGGCAATCCAGTCAACAGACTCGGAAGCGGCGGCGCCATCCCCGAACCGGCAACTGCTTTTTTGATCTTCGTAGCCGGGCCGCTGGTATTTTTGCTCGAACGACGTTAGAAGAGATTACAGATAAGGAGGGATCGGCCATGCTTGCCACCGCGTTCGCACCGCAATTGAGTCTGCGAGACAGCAGCCGGGTGCCGGCAATATCGCGTGCTGCCGGGCTATCGGCGGTGGAATTGGCTTGTTTGCTGGCGTGCGGCGCAGCGGCGGCAGCCGCAATCGGATGCCTGCATTTATCGCTCCGTGTACCGGGACATGCCATTCTCCGCGGCGCGTTGCCGATGGCTATGGGGCTGGCTCTCGTGCCCCGACGGTCGGCCGGAATTGTGATGGCGGTAGGCGCGGCTTTAGCGCGACCGCGATGAGCGTCGCACAATTGGTAATTTTCCGTCGACCGCGATGCTTAGCGTAATCGCACTTGGTCCCGTGATGGATATCGCGCTACTCGGCCGGTCAAGAGGTTGGCGCCTGTATGCTCGATTCGTTATCGCGGGGGCCGTCGCGAACTTGCTCGCCCTTGCGCTTCGGGCTGCGGGTATTCAACTAGGCATCGAGCTGGTGGGCGGGGGGCAATTTTTGAGCTTTGCATTGCCCATCATCCTCGCGTCGTACATTATTTGCGGCGCACTGGCCGGTTTCATGGTGCGCTGCCGTATGGTTTCGAATGCGAGTCGATGATGATCTACGTCGGAATTGACGATACGGACACGCTCGACGATCCCGGCACCAATCAGTTGGCGCGGCACTTGGTGCGCGAGCTGGCCGGCGAGTTCAAGGGCAAACTATTATTCGCCACCAGTTGCTCGAAGATCCACGCGTGCCATGCACGAAGAAAAATGGTTGCGCTTCGATTGCGTTCGAACCGGTGGGGTCGTCACAGGCACTCTAATCGAGCGACTCCGCTCGATCATGCTGCCATGGTGTCCGCGCGGCAGCGATCCGGGATTGTGCGTCACCGAGGAAGTTCCACCTGCCGTGGTGGAATGGGGATTGCGTTGCCAGCAGGAGCTGGTGAACCAAGCCGAGTCGCGGCAAATTGCGGCACAGCACGGTATTTATTTGGAAGGACTTGGCGGCACGAACGATGGCGTCATCGGCGCTCTGGCCGCGGTCGGACTGATGGCCACCCGGAACGATGGTCGTGTCGTTTATTTCGAAGCTGGCGGCGAGGATTGGTACGACGTCACCGGTTGCCTCGAAGTGAATGATATCTTGGGCCGGGGAGTCGACGAAATCCGCACGGTCGACTCCGACGAATTGCTTACTGCCGGAACGGTCGATGTCGGGAAACGTCTGCGGCCGAACTACCGGGAGGGAAAAATCGTGCTGTATGCCGCGCGTGGCGAGGCACCCCATTGGGAAGCGGTGCGGGTAACGTAATGAAGCACCTGTAGCGAGCCGAGTGCCTCCGCTCCGGCCCACTGTTGCGGCTTGCGTCGCTGCGGCGGCTACAATGAGGTTCATGCCTGCTTATTGCCATACCGCCGCGTATCGATGCGTTCGCCATGGAGATGCCCGCGGGTCGATACGACCGCAGGTTTGTTTCGCGCGGCGTTTGCCATCTCGCGGCACGAGCAGCCGCACGCCGACGTCGAGCGAGCCGAAGCGACGATTGTGGACTTGGCCGATACGGTTGCGAGACGAGTGCGGTCGCCGAACGTCGAGGCCAAGCTCGCGCACTTGCACGATGTGCTGTTCGATGTTGTGGGATTTGTCGGCAATGCCGCGGACTATTACAACCCGGCTAATAGCTACGTGCCGGAAGTGCTGCGGACGCATCGCGGCCTGCCAATTACGCTGGTGCTCATTTACAAATGCGTGGCGGAGCGGGTGGGTCTGAAAGTGCGAGGCATCAATTCACCGGGGCATTTTTTGGCGGCGGTGAGAAACAGCGACCCTGACGACTCGCCGGAGAAATCCTCGCCGTGGATGTATGTCGATCCGTTCTATGGCGGCGAGTTGCTCGACAGCGCCGATGTCTGCCGACGCATTGCAGAGACGACGGGTCTCGTGCCGGTCGATTCGTCGCAGTGGCTAGTTCCCGCGACCCATCGGCAGTGGCTTGGCCGGATGCTCAACAATCTCCAGGCGATATTCGCCCATACGGGCCGCGAGCGAGATCTATATGCCATGCAGGAATTGCAGGAACTGCTGACGGCTTCAGGGGCGCCGCGGTAAGATGAAGGCATGGCTCGAAATTGGATCGGATTCGCGTTGGTGCTCTCTGCCTCGATGCTTCAATCAGTTCGGGCGGATGTAATTGTACTTGCCAATCGCACGGGAGTGCCGGTTTCGCTCCGTTTTGTACCCTTGTCGGGAGCGGCAGAGCAGGTGACGCTGCCGGTCGGCGAGGTGATGCCGATGTTCCTCGACGGCAAGGCGCAGGTATCATTTTCGGGGAAGCATTATTCGCTGGAGGCCAATTGCGCGTACTATTTCGGCCGCAGCGCGGACGGTCGCGTCGATTTGCAAAAGATCGGTCTGGGCGGCGACGGCACGGCGGCCGATGGGCGAAAACTACCGGGCAGTGCCAGCCGCGCACCGACAATCACGATCCCGGTGAAGATTCTTGTCGATGAGGAGGAGCCTGCCCGGCGCGGACTGTGGGAGCAGCGGCTGCGGCGGCGAGTTGAGGCCGCATCAGCCATTTTGGAAAAACACTGCCGCGTTGGATTTCGCGTGGTCGCGGTCGGTACTTGGAATTCCAACAACGCGACGACCGATTTTTTCGACTCGCTTTCCGAGTTTGAACACAAAGTGAATCCGTCGCCTGCGAAGCTCGCTATTGGCTTCACCAGCCAATGGCCGATGCTTCGTGGGCGAATCCACATGGCCGGCACGCGCGGGCCGTTGCACAGTCATATCTTGGTGCGCGAAGGATCGCCGGAAATCGGCGAGCCGGAACGGCTGGAGTTTCTGGTCCACGAGCTGGGTCACTACTTGGGCGCTGCGCACAGTCCGGAATCGCAGAGCGTGATGCGGCCGGTACTCGGCGACAAGCGGGCGGGAAGGAGCGATTTTCGAATCCAGTTCGATCCCGTCAATACGCTCGCCATGGCCATGATTGGCGAAGAGATTCGGCGTTCGAACCTGACGAAGATTTCCGATCTGCAGTACGTCACCAGGCGACGGCTCGAACAGATTTACCTGGAGCTTGCCCGCTCGTTGCCGGATGATCCGGCCGGCTTGCAGTACGCGATGCTCATGAGGACGGCTCAAACACCATTGGCTACGGCAGCTAAACAAGTTCTGCAACAAATCGTGCGTGCGGCGATCAATAACCATGGGCTGCCCCCGAGTACCATCAAGGGTGCGGCGCTTGCGACTCGTCGACAGGGCGATGCGCTTACCGAATATTATGTGCGCGAAGCGGCGCGGGCCGCGCGTGCGCTGCCCGACGACGTTGGTCGGCAGGCGTTTTTGTTTGGCGCCGCGATTGGTTTGGACGATTCCAACGCACTCGCCACCATGCCGGGCATCGGAGCAAGCTTGCTGCGGACGGTGGAAGCTCCGAGCGAGCGCATGATTCGCCTAACGGTGCTCGGTAAACCGACACTGCGCGGCCGATTCGACCTGGCTCCGCATTTTTTCGCCTCGGCCTACCTGGCGACCTCGGCCGGCGCCAACGCTGCACAAACGGCAGCGCTCGAAGCGGAGCTTCAGAAGGCAGAGCAGCCGAGCGGGTTGAACTTCAAGGCTATCGCGGCCGACCGGGCCGGTGCCCGCTTCGGTAAGAGCCTGATGGAAAAGCGATTTTCGCTCAACCGGCTGGCTGCGACGTTCACGGTAGCGGCGTTCATGCCGGACATCCAATCGCTTCCGGAGGGAGTTTCGGCCAAGGACCTGGCATCGCAATATGGCAAAAAGGACGATCCTCGTTTGGTAAAACAGCTTCGGGAAATCGATCAGCAGACGCTACTGTTGCCGGGGTATCGCTCGACCGGTTTTGCACCGTTCGGACATTAGCCCAGATGATAAGGGACGTTTGGAGCGAAGCCTGCTTATGTCGTTCGGGTGAGCTCACGTCCAACGCGGCGGCCGGAATTCCTATCGCGGAGCGAGAGGACTACACACGCACCTCGACCACTACGGCAGCGGCCGGTAAAATGCGGCCGATGTTTTCAATTACGCCGCAGCACGATTTTTTGGTCGGCATCGATTCGGACGGCTGCGTGTTCGATTCGATGGAACTGAAGCACAAGGAGTGCTTCGTTCCGAATTTTATTAATCATTACGGGCTGCAAGGCGTGAGCAAATATGCTCGCGAGGCCGCGGAGTTTGTAAATCTGTACTCGAAGAGCCGGGGGGTAAACCGCTTCCCGGCTCTGATCGAGCAACTCGATTGGCTGCGGCGGCGCGTGGAAGTACGGGCACGCGGCGTTGACGTACCCCGGCCCGCTGGGCTCATCGATTGGGTGGCGCGTGAGACGAAGTTGGGCAACCCGGCGCTAGAAAAGGCAGTTGCGGAAACCCTTGACGCCGATCTGCAGAAAGCCCTGGCGTGGTCGGTGGCGGTCAACGAATCAATCGCGGAAATGGTGCGCGGTCTGCCGCCGTTTCCATACGTGCGGCAATGTTTAGAGCGGTTTGCTGGTCGCGCCGATATGCTGGTGTGCTCGCAGACGCCCTGCGCGGCCCTGGAAGCAGAGTGGAAAGAACACGATCTGGCGCGGTACGTTGTGGCCATCTGTGGACAAGAAATGGCCAGCAAGAACGAAGCGCTCACTGCGGCACAGCAGTATCCGCCCAACCACGCGCTGATGATTGGCGACGCGCCAGGCGACTACAATGCCGCAGTCGCCAACAATTGCTTGTTCTTTCCGATTAACCCGGGCGCCGAGGAAACGAGCTGGCGCCGGCTATTCGACGAGGGGATAGCACGCTTCTTCGAGGGTAGTTTCGCGGGTGAATATCAGCAGCAATTGCTGGAAGAGTTTGACACATTCCTGCCGGAACGGCCGCCATGGCGCGTGGAGGATTGAATTCGATTCCGGATTGCGATTTCAATTAGCGTCGGCGGCAACGCCGAATATTTGATGCGTTCGTCTGGCCAACGCGGAGTTGCTCGGCCTTGCGGCCGACGCTAAAACCAATTGCAATCCGCAATTCGGCGATGGGAAAAACTATCATGACGCAACTTTGTGACATTGGCGTGATCGGCCTCGCTGTGATGGGCGAGAACCTGGCGCTCAACATCGAGAGCCGCGGCTACCATGTCGCCGTCTACAACCGCACGGCGAGCAAAGTGGATGAGCTCATTGCCGGGCGCGCAAAGGGGAAAAAGTTCGTGGGGTGCCACTCCATTGAGGAACTAGTGGCGAAACTTGCTAAGCCACGCAAAGTGATGCTGATGGTGAAGGCCGGCCCGGCGATCGATGAGCTCATCGAATCGCTCGTCTCGCTGCTCGATCGTGGCGACATCATCATCGACGGGGGCAACACGTACTATGCCGATACAGAACGGCGCACGAAGTATGTGGAAGAAAAGGGGTTGCTCTATATCGGCACCGGAGTTTCTGGCGGTGAAGAGGGCGCCCTCAAGGGACCGAGCATGATGCCCGGCGGCAGTCGCGATGCCTGGCCCGCGGTTAAGCCGATTTTTCAAGCAATTGCGGCCAAGGTCGGGCCGAAGAACGACATCCCCTGCTGCGAGTGGGTCGGCCCACGCGGGGCCGGGCATTATGTGAAAATGGTCCACAACGGCATCGAGTACGGCGACATGCAGCTTATCTGCGAAGCCTATTTCATGATGCGCGAAGCGCTCGGCGTGTCGAACGAAGAGCTGCACGGCGTGTTTTCCGAGTGGAACCGCGGTGAGCTGGATAGCTATCTCATCGAGATCACCCGCGACATCTTCACCGTGAAAGATCGCGATACGGGCGATTGGCTCGTAGATCAAATCATGGATCGCGCCGGGGCGAAGGGGACCGGCAAATGGATGAGCCAACTGGCGCTTGATCATGGCGTGCCCAGCACGCTCGTGACAGAAGCCGTGTACGCGCGATGCCTTTCGGCGATGAAGGATGCCCGGGTGCGGGCGAGCAAGGTGCTGAAAGGCCCATCGGCGAAATACAAGGGGGATCGGAAAAAGTTTATTGAGCAAATCCGCCACGCATTGTATGCATCCAAGATTTGCAGCTATGCCCAGGGATTCGTGCAGCTCCAAGCCGCGGCAGCGGAAAACGACTGGCCGTTAAACTATGGCGACTGCGCGCTATTGTGGCGCGGCGGGTGCATCATTCGGGCCGTGTTTCTCGATCGCATCAAAGAGGCCTTCGACTCGAATCCGAAACTTGAAAACTTGTTGCTCGCGCCGTACTTTGCCAAAGCGCTCGCCGACGCCCAGGATGCCTGGCGGCACGTGGTGGCGACGGCCGCCGAGCTGGGTATCCCCGTGCCGGTGTTTGCGACGGCGCTCTCGTATTACGACGGTTATCGGCGTGACCGGTTGCCGGCGAACTTACTGCAAGCTCAACGTGATTATTTTGGCGCCCATACGTATGAGCGCATCGACAAGGCCGGCGCATTTCATACCGATTGGATTCGCCAGCGCCGCGCACTTTAGGTGGGCACCGTCCACCAAACGTTTAGTCGCGATGGGAGATGCCCATCCTACAGGTTATGTCCGACTTTTTGCAAAAACTGTTTGGTTTCAATGGGCGTGTGGCCGTCGTGATTGGCGGCACGGGCGTATTGGGCGGCGAGCTTTGCACTGGTTTGGCCCAGGCGGGGGCCAAGGTCGTCGTCGCGGGTCGTAGCACCGAGCGTGGAGAGGCGTGCGTTGCCGAAATCAAAGAGTTGGGCTGCGACGCGACGTTCGCCGAAGTCGATGCAGCGGAACGCGATTCCGTGTCAGCACTTCTAGAAAATGTAATCGAACAGCACGGCCGCGTGGATGCGCTGGTCAATTGCGCCGGCGTCAATGCGGCGACGCCATATTTCGAGATCGGCGACGAAGAGTTTGAGCGGATCATCAAAACGAACTTGCTGGCGACTCACCTGGGCTGCCAGATATTCGGCCGGCACATGGTCGATGCCGGCGGCGGGTCGATTCTGAACGTTGGAAGCGTGACGAGTTATCGGCCGTTGTCGCGGGTATTCATTTATTCCGCTTCGAAGGCGGCCGTGCTGAGCCTGACGCAAAATGTGGCGCGCGAATTGGCGCCGCAAGGCGTGCGAGTGAATTGTTTGTGTCCGGGCTTCTTCCCGGCCGAGCAAAACCGCAAAATTCTCGATAAGTCGCGCATTGATTCGATCATTCGGCACACGCCGATGGGCCGGCTGGGCGATGCGCCGGAGCTGGTCGGAGCGGCTTTGCTGCTGCTTTCGCCGGCGGCAGGCAGTTTCATAACCGGCGAGGCCATCTACGTCGATGGCGGGTTCACCGCGATGACCATTTGAAATATGCCCCATACGTTTATCATCCTGGGCGCGTTGGGCGATTTAACCCATCGCAAGCTCGTCCCGGCGTTATATCACTTGTTCCGCAAGGGGCGCCTGCCAAAAGATACGCGGATCGTCGGTTTTTCGCGGACCGAATTCACGCACGACGCCTGGCGAAGCGATCTGGCGAAGGCGGTGGCTCGCTATGTGGGCAATGATTTTGACGCCGGCCTGTGGGACCGCTTTTCGCAAAACATTTACTATCACCCCGGCGACATCGGGCGACGAGAGGACTTCACGACGTTGGCCCGGCTGTTGCAGGACATTGAAAAATCGGAAAGCAGCACGCGAGTTTACTATTTGGCGACCGCGCCGCAATTCTACGAAGCGGCCGTCGAACAACTGGGCCGCTCGGGGCTGGCCAGCGAAAATGGCGGACAGCGGCGGGTAATAATTGAAAAGCCGTTCGGCACCGACTTGGCCTCGGCGCAGCATCTCAATGCGGCGGTTCACGCGGTTTTCAGCGAGCGCCAGGTTTATCGCATCGATCACTACCTGGGAAAAGAAACCGTGCAGAACTTGTTGGTGCTGCGGTTCGCCAACACGATTTTCGAGCCGATCTGGAACCGCAATTTTATCGATCACGTACAAATCACCGTGGCTGAGGCGGTCGATGTCGGCCGGAGAGCTGGTTACTACGATTCGGCCGGTGTCGTGCGCGACATGTTCCAGAACCACTTGTTGCAGCTCGTGATGATTACGGCGATGGAAGCGCCCGTGCGCTATGAGGCCGATGCGGTGCGCAACGAAAAGGTAAAGGTGCTGCAGGCCATCAGACAAATGCGGAGCGAAGATGTGCACCGCGACACGCTGCGTGGGCAATATCGCGGGTATTTAAACTCCGACGGTGTTCAACCGGGCAGCCGCACGGCAACCTTCGCCGCGATCAAGCTCTGGATCGATAATTGGCGATGGCATGGCGTGCCGTTTTATTTGCGCAGCGGCAAAGCGATGTCGTGCCGGACGACACAACTTGTCGTTCAATTCCGCGAACCACCATATATGCTGTTTGCCGATGGGCCAAAGAGCGTTGCCGAATCGAATCGGCTGGTAATCCAAGTGCAGCCGGCCGAGGGAATGCAGCTTCAATTTGAGACGAAGGTGCCAGACGCGGGCATGAAGCTTCGGCAGACAGACCTCGATTTCCGCTACCAGCGCGAGTTTCGCGGCATGATCCCAGAGGCCTACGAGCGATTGCTGCTCGATGCGCTGGAAGGCGATGCCAGTCTTTTCGCGCGTGCCGACGAGGTGGAAGCGGCATGGACGATTTGCGACCCGATTCTGGAGGAGTGGCAGCGAAGCGACGAGCCGAAGCTGCATATCTACGAGCCTGGCTTATGGGGGCCAGAAGAATCGACGCGGTGGATGGCTGATCAAGGGCGGCAATGGTTCGATATTTGTCCGGTGCTGCATTGAGTCGAGAGCTGAGAGTCGAGCGCCGGGCCTTTGGATGATGCGGGGCGATGAATCCATTTGAAAAGACCGCAGGCTGTCCGTGGTGTCGGGCTATGGTTGGAAAATTGCCGCTCGCCCCGTGGGGTTGGAAGGAGATCAATCTCTTTGGCTGGCCATTGTTGGCTGTGTTTATCGGACTGCTTCTCCTTGGGAAACCCTGGTGCTGGTTGGCGATCGTGCCGCTGGCTCTGTTAGTTTGGCTTGTGAGTTTCTTTCGCGACCCCCGGCGGGCGATTCCGGAAGACTCATTTGCGATCGTCGCGCCAGCGGATGGCACGGTCGTCGATGTCACGCCGCTTGCGCAATACGAATTCATTGGCGGTCCGGCCGTCCGCATCGGCATTTTTCTTTCAATCTTTAACGTCCACATCAACCGAGCGCCGATGGCTGGGCGCGTCGTTGAAATGCATTACCATCCAGGCGAATTCCTGAACGCGATGCGGCCGGAAAGCGCGGATCGCAATGAATTCATGTGGATCGGCTTCGAGCAAACCGAGCTCCCGGTGCGGCGGTTTTCAGTGCGGCAAATCTCCGGAATGCTGGCCCGGCGGATTGTCTGCACACTGAAGCCGAAGCAGACGGTCACACGCGGCGAGAAGTTTGGTATGATCAAACTTGGCTCGCGAACCGAGCTGATTCTGCCGGCCGATGCCGTGGAGGTCGTCGTCCGGCCAGGCGACAAGGTGCGGGCCGGCAGCGATGTTGTCGCACGCTGGAAATGATCTCGCGCAAAGGCCGGACGAAATCCGTTCGAACAGAAGGCAACAGAGTGAACCGAGGAGAGGAGAGGACGGGCGCGGCTCTTCGCCCATCTCTGTTTTCTCCGTTATGTCGTGTAAAAAAGCAAATGCATCCCGTTAATCGCTGCTGCTTTATTGAGAACTGCGCGGCCATTGGTCCTTGAAATCGGAATGCGTCATTCCCGCGCCGGCGGGAATCCGGAAATTCGGCCCTATCGGCGGGATTCCCGCCTTCGCGGGAATGACAAGTAGCATGAGCCGCTGGTATCATTTACTGCGCAGTTCTCAATAGATGATCAGAATTCCTTTGCGCCTTTGCGTGAGATATTCCTTGGACGAATCCGTTGGGTGATCGATGAAACCAATTCGTGCCGTTGCCGTTTTGCCGACGTTGTTCACGTTGGGAAACCTGGTGTGCGGGTTTTTCGCGATCGTGGTCCTCTCGCGAATCGAGAAACCGACGACGGCGAATTTTCAGACTACGCCCAAAATCGAGCTCAAGCTCGAATCGCCGCAATCACTGAAAAAGGAACTTATCGATAGCGACGACCCAACGCACAACCTCATGCTGTGCGGTGCGCTCATTTTGCTGGCGATGCTATTCGATGCGGTGGACGGCCAGGTCGCCCGCATCACCAAAGGTACGAGCGATTTCGGCGCCCAGCTCGATAGTTTGTGCGATTTGGTATCGTTTGGTCTCGCACCTGCCATCCTGTTGGTGAAAATGTGTCCGCAGTTTACAAATCTGCACAGCGAGGCGATTTGGAGCATCGCGGCCGTGTTCGCCTGCTGCGCAGCTTTGCGGCTGGCTCGATTCAACGTTGAAACGGATTCGGACGATGAGCACACGATGTTCGCCGGTTTGCCGACGCCGGCGGCTGCTGCCACCATTGGCAGCTTCGCCATCCTTTCGTATTCGCTGCGCAACGAAGCGGCCGTTGTCACGCACTTGAATTTCATTCTGTACGATTGGTGGATGCAGCGGTTGGTGCCGATGTTCGCCATGGTGATTGCGGTTCTCATGGTATCGCGGATACCCTATCCGCACCCGCTCACACAATTTGTGCGTGGCCACCGGACGTTTGCTCAGCTCATTGGAATTGTGTTCTCGCTAATGGCAATTTTGATTGTCCGGAATTACGCGATACCGCTGCTGTGCGTGATGTTCGTGTGCTGGCCGCCCGTGCGCTATGCCTGGGATTTCGTGTGGCACCGGCGGGCGCGGGAAGAACCGTTGTTCTGAGTAGGTCAGGCTTTAGCCTGACGTGGACGGCGCAAGCATTGTCAGGCTGAAGCCTGACCTACAGTGATGTTCACCGGACTTGTCCAAAGCCTGGCCGAGGTGGCCGATGTAATCGCCGAGCCGCCGGGCGTCCGGCTAAGCATTAGCGAGCCACACATTGCCGCGGAGGCGAAGACAGGGGATAGCATCGCCATCAACGGCTGTTGTCTGACCGTCGTCGAAGTTGCCGGCGATCGGCTATCGTTTCAGGCAGGCGCCGAGACGCTGTCGCGGACTAATCTGGGCGAGCTCGCGGCGGGCACCATGGTTAACCTCGAGCAATCGCTTCGGGCGGGCGATGCAGTGGGAGGGCATTACGTTACCGGTCATATCGATGCGGTCGGCACCGTGGATGCACGCCGCGACGATGCGGATTGGAGTTACATCTGGTTTCGCGCTCCGGCGGCGCAACTTCGGCAGATGGCGAGCAAGGGTTCGGTTGCGGTCGATGGGGTGAGCCTGACATTGGTGGACGTGGACAACGGCCGCTTCAGCGTGGCGCTCATCCCTCACACGTTGTCGGTGACGACGTTGGGCCGCCGGAAGGTTGGCGATCGCGTGAACATCGAAACCGACGTGTTGGCCAAATACGTGGAACGACAATTGAAGCTGTTAGCTATTGGTTGTTAGCGAAACGGCAATGAATCTGGCTAACGGCCAAGCGCGAATAGCTTCTCCCATGACTCGCCAAACCAAGACGTTTCTGCTGCAGCGGTTTCGTGAAATGGGCATCCGGCCCGCCACGCGACACGGCCAGAATTTCCTCATCGATCTCAATCTGGTGGGGCTCATCGTTGACGCCGCCGAACTGACGGAGGACGACGTCGTGCTGGAGGTCGGCACCGGCACGGGGTCGCTTACGGCGATGATGGCGGCTCAGGTTGCAGCCGTTGTTACGGTGGAGGTCGACTCTCACCTTTTCGAGCTCGCCAGCGAGCAGCTTGTCGATCTTCCGAACGTGACGATGCTGCGGCTCGACGCGCTGCGCAACAAGAACACGATCGATGATCGCGTGATGGCCGCGGTGGGCGAGCAGCTTTCCGCTGGACAAGGCCGACGGTTCAAGCTGGTGGCGAATTTGCCGTATAACATCGCGACCCCTCTTCTATCGAATTTGTTGCTGTCGCGGCACGTACCGCAATCGATGACGGTCACGATTCAGAAGGAGCTGGCCGAGCGAATTGTTGCTTCCCCATCGACCAAAGATTACAGTGCGCTGAGCGTGTGGATTCAGAGCCAATGCATTACCGAGATTGTTCGTATTCTGCCGCCATCGGTGTTTTGGCCGGCGCCGAAGGTTTCGTCGGCCATTCTGCGCATCGTCGTCGATCCGCAGCGGCGGTCGCGGATCGCCGATTTGAATTTCTTTCACGGAATAACAAAGGCTCTCTTTTTACATCGCCGCAAGTTTCTGCGGGCCAATCTAGTCGCGGCGCTGAAACGGCACCTGAACAAGCAACAAATTGATGTGCTGTTTGATACCATGGGTTTTGCGACCGATACGCGGACCGAGCAGCTAGATGTAAACACATTGATCAAGCTTGCGGACGATATCCGTGCGGTAGCGCCGGATTGGAAACTGTAGGGGTGAGCGCCGCCCACCCATGCTGTGCGCAAATTCGGGAGGATGGACGTTTGATCGTGGGCCTTAAAGCCTGCTGACAACTTTTTCACGGCGCGTTAGAATAGCGGGAAAGAAACGTTTTCTTCCATTCCGCGGTGGGCAATTTAGGGAAGCTGCGACATGTCGTTTATCGAGATGACCGGTACTACGCTGGAGCGAATCGTGGCGGACGACGAGCTTCATCACGACGACCTGGCCGCGGCGGGCGTGAACGACCACACGATCGTTCGCGTCAACCGGCAAGGCGACATTGAGGTGCGGCGCCCGGGCGGTTGGGATGTGATTGGGGGCCTGTTGGGCGAATTCGATGAACGTATCCGCCGCGAAACAGGGCTCGATTGGGCCTAGGCCATCATTGAGCCGCGGAATCGGGCGCTTGTCTTCGTCAATGCAATCGATGCGGTTGTAGCGAAGAATCCGGTTGAGCCAGAACAATTGGCCGACCATCTGTGTCTCCACTTCGGCAACAAGTAGTTGCCACCCTCGCGGCGTAAAATCCAGGGTGCTACGATGTGATAGAGACCCTCCTTCGGCAACGAACGGCTATGGCACGAACCGCAACGATCGAACGCAAGACCGCCGAAACCGATATTCGGCTGCAACTCGACTTGGACGGCGCCGGCCAGGCCGACGTGACAACTGGCGTCGGCTTTCTGGACCACATGCTGACACTGTTTGCCAAGCACTCGGCCACTGATATTTCAGTGCGCGCCGAAGGCGATCTGGCGGTCGATCAGCACCATACGGTCGAAGACGTCGGCATTTGCCTGGGCCAGGCTCTTAAGCAAGCGGCTGGGGACAAAGCGGGAATTCGCCGCTATGGTCACTTCACGCTGCCGATGGAAGAAGCGCTCGCGACGGTCGCGATAGATCTAAGCGGGCGATTTGCACTGGTCTTTCGTGCCGATTTTCCGTCGGCCAAGATCGGCAACTTCGACAGTGAGCTCGTTGAGGACTTCTGGCAAGCTTTCGCAGCCAACGCACTGTGCAACCTGCACATTCTCGTGCACTACGGTCGCAACAGTCACCACATCAGCGAAGCCATCTTCAAGGCGACCGCCAGGGCGCTGCGAATGGCAGTCGAAGCCGATCCGCGCATGAGCGGCGTTCCCAGCACCAAGGGAACGCTCGCCGGGTAGGAGCCTTAGGTTGAGTATCGCCCACCCGAAACTCGCGCGTCACTAAAGATGGGTGACACCATCCTACGGTCGGTGTGGCGCCGCGATTTGTCGCCGGGTTAGCTCCTCTTCGTTAACGTACGTCTCCAGAAACCGCGTGAGCACCTGGAAATCGCTTTCCGGTTCAATCTGGCGCACAACCGTGACCAGTGTGCTGGGATCGACCAATTCCTCAAATGGGACGTAATGCAAGGCAAATTGGCCAGACACAGAAACCATCACGCCATCGAGATGCTTTTCCACCAGCGCACGGTAGGCCCCCACCCCCAGTTGGCAGCCCAGCATGACGTCGAACGCATGCGGCTTGGCACACCGCGATTCGTAACCCAACTGAAGTGAAGTAATCTTCCGCTTCTTGCCGGTTTGGGCGGTGTATTCCTTCGAGATGAGGTCGTGAAACGTATCGTGCAAGTTTACGGCCGAGACCATGATGTGTCCGTGCTCGTCGCGGCCGATGCCCTCCAAGTATTTCTCGGGCAGCAGCTCGGCGAGGCCCTCGGCGATAACGATGACTCCGTATTCTTTCCCCTCGCGCTCACGGGTGGTCATCGTCAGCACGATGCGCTTGACGACCTTATCGATGTCCATGATCTTTCGCTTGCGTACCTGCCCGGTCGTTGCATCCGCGATATCCTCGGTCGCCGCATACGGTCCTTCAATGTCCTCCACGCTGATCACCAAACTGGCTTCGCCCGCGATGGCCACGCCATAGGCCAGCCAGCCGGCGCTGCGGCCCATCGATTCGACCAGGAAATACGAGCGATTCGCTTCGGCGTCGGCGATCAGGTTGCGAACTTCGCTGCCCAAAAAATCGACGGCCGTGAAATAGCCGAACGTGAAATCGATGCCGCGGTAGTCGTTGTCGATCGTCTTGGGAAGATGGACGACGGGAATCCGGCGGGCTTGGGGCGGCAATTTCTCCTGATACAGCTTGAACTTGTTGGCCGTCTTCAGCGTATCGTCGCCGCCGATCGATATGAGGGCGTCCACATTGATTGAACGCAGCGCCTCGTAAACCGTTTTGAGCGGCTTAGCGCGCGGGATCGTCGAGGTGCGTTGGATGCGATATATCTTTTCCAGGGTTCGATCGGGCGGTGCCCAAAAGGATTCCCTGCGAGTTGCGCGTGCGGCCGAGCATGCGATGGGTAACCATCACGTAATCGCGGTCCTCGACGAGCGGCCGTTCCGGCGAATACTCAACGAGGTGCGAATAGCCGTGCAAGACTCCCACCACTTCAATCTCGTTGCGCAAAAATGCCGTTGCCGCGGTAGAAATGACCGCGTTGGCCGCCGGCGCCGGCCCGCCGGCAAACAGAATCGCGACGCGATGAAAATTGTGCCCCACCCGCGGTGGACGGGACATTGTGGAATGGTTTAGTTCCGACATGACTGCTCCTTCGATTCCACCCTTCAAGTATCGCCCTCCCAGGATTTTAGCGGATCCGAACCACCGCCTCAAATACCGAACAGCTATTGCGGCAGCAATGTTCGCTCGACGAATGTCGTATCGATACGGCCTTCGACGAAAGCCGAGTGGCTGAGAATGTCCTGGTGGATCGGCACGGTCGTATGGATCCCTTCGACGAGCAGCTCCGAAAGGGCGCGCTGCATGCAGGCGATCGCTTCCGCCCGGGTTGACTGGTGGACAATGAGCTTGCCGATCATGGAATCGTAATACGGCGGCACGACGTAGCCGCTATGCGCGTGCGAATCGAAGCGAACGCCGAACCCACCGGGGGCGATGAGCTGCTCGATCCGGCCGGGCGAGGGTTGAAAATTGCGGCGCGGGTTTTCGGCATTGATGCGGCACTCGATGGCCGCCCCGCGCTGCACGATGTCTTGCTGCAGCCAAGGTAATGGTTCGCCCGCTGCGATTCGGATTTGTGACTTGATCAGATCGATACCGGTAACCATCTCAGTCACGGGGTGCTCGACCTGGATTCGCGCATTGACCTCGATGAAATAGAATTTGCCGCTCTTATCGACGATAAATTCAACGGTTGCCGCATTGGTGTATTTGGCGGCGCGAATGAGTTGCCTGGCCGCGTCGCACATAGCAGTGCGAGTTTCTGGTGTGATGCTGGTGCTGGGGCTTTCCTCGATCAGTTTTTGGTGGCGCCGCTGCACACTGCAGTCGCGCTCCCAAAGGTGTACCACATTGTCGTGGTGATCGGCGAGCACCTGCACTTCGACGTGCCGCGGGTGCTCGATGTATTTCTCGAGGTAGACTTCGCCGTTGCCGAATGCCGCCTCGGCCTCGGCGTGCGCCTGTTGCAGTGCCGACTTGAGAGACAGATCGTTCGATGCAACGCGCATTCCGCGCCCGCCGCCGCCGGCAACAGCTTTGATCAGCACGGGAAAGCCGACGTCGTGCGCGAAGCGAAGTGCTTCTCCTTCGTCCGCCACGATGCCTTCGCTGCCGGGAACCACCGGAACGCCCGTTTGCCGAGCGAGGTCGCGGGCGGCGTTTTTGTCGCCGAGGCGGGCCATTGCATCAGGAGTTGGACCGATAAAATCAATTTTGCAACTGCGGCAAATCTCGTTGAAGTGGGCGTTTTCGGCGAGAAACCCGTAGCCCGGGTGAATCGCTTGCACGTTGCCCACCTCGGCGGCGCTGATCACGCTGGAGATTTTGAGGTAGCTATCTGCCGCTTTTGCCGGCCCGACGCAGTATGCCTCATCGGCCAGATCCAAATATCGTGCGCCGCGATCGCCCTCGCTAAAAATTGCGACGGTCTCGACGCCCAGCTCTTGGCACGCCCGGATAATCCGCAACGCGATTTCACCGCGATTGGCTACGAGAATTCGCTGGTACATGGACGAAAGATGTCGGGTTTCAGGCGTCGGGTGTCACGTTTCGGTTGGTCTACTGACACCTGTCATCTGACACCTGACACCTCAACTCGGCTCCACGCGGAATAAGGGCTGATTGAACTCGACGGGGTCGCCACTTTGGCTAAGGACGGCAACGATGCGCCCGTGCACTCGGCCGGAATCTCGTTGAAGACCTTCATCGCCTCGACAATGCATACGGTCGTTTCCGGGCCGACGCGATCGCCGACTTTGACAAATGGAGGCGACTCGGGATTCGCGGCAGCATAGTAAGTACCGACCATGGGGCTGCGGATGAGAACGATCTTACCGTCGTCGGCGGCCGCCTCGGACGCCTTTTTTTCGCCGCTCGCACTTTGACCCGCGGAAACGCTGGGAGCAGCACTGTGGGGCGCCGCGGGCATCGCCGACATGGTCACCATTTCCGGCCCCCGGCGCAAGCGAATTCTCTGATCGCCTTGCCGCAAATCGATTTCGGCCAGGTCGTGCTCATTCATCAGCTCGATGAACTTGCGCACTTTTCTTTACATCGAAGACGTCGCCAGGGATGGGTCCCGGATTCGAACTCATGCAGGTCTTCTAATAAGTTTAGCGCCGGCGGCCACGCCGGCCGTGTACATATAACACCGGCGTGGCCGCCGGCGCGTAAAAATACCGCACCTTCACACGATGTCGACGTCAAGACGCCAAAACGCAGTCGTCGAGCTGCTTCGGCACGTCGGAGAGAACCTCGTGACCCGTGCGAGTAACCAGCACGTCGTCCTCGATTCTCACGCCGCCCCAGCCCGGCACATAAACGCCTGGCTCAACGGTAACAATCATTCCCGCGCGCAGCTTCGTTTTTTGTCCCACGGCTAACCGCGGCGCTTCGTGAATCTCCAGTCCGGTGCCGTGCCCTAAGCCATGACCGAACGCCCTACCGAATCCGGCCCGCGTGATGATTTTCCGCGCCACGCGATCAACTTGTTCACACGTTTTCCCGGGTCGGATGGCACCGATCGCCGCGAGCTGCGCCTTGAGCACAATTCCATATATTTTTCGTAATTTGGGCGAGATTCTACCGGTGATGATGATCCGCGTCAAGTCGCTCATATAGAGGCCCGAGTTGGCTCCCCAATCGATGAGTGTGAAATCGCTCTCGCTCAGCCGACGCTTGGTTGGCGTCGCATGTGGCAGTGCCGCGCGATCGCCAACGGCGACAATCGCCGGGAAGCTAAGAGCCTTCGCGCCGAAGCGCCTGGCCTGGTATTCCAATTCAGCGGCCACCTCGAGTTCGGTCATGCCGGCGGTCAAACTCGCACGCACCACGTCATACGCCCGGCGAGCTTGCTGGCAGGCCACCCGCGTCGCATCGATCTCGCCCTTGTCCTTAACAATGCGGAGTCGTTCGACGAGGCTCTCGGTAACGACGATGCGCAGGTTGGGCAGCGCTTTGGCAAGCGACTGCTGAAATGAAACTGTGGCCGAGTTTCCTTCAATGCCTAGCCGCTCGATTTTCGCGCGCTGAATCACCCGGGCAACGGCCGGCAACATCTTGACGCCCGGGGCGCGAACGTCTAGCGGTAAGCCGGGGCATTCTTCTTCGAGCTGTGTCGTATAGCGCGGGTCGGTGATAAGAATTTCACCGTCGATCGTCGCCAGAAGGTAGCTATCGTCGCCGGTAAAACCCGTCAAATACGTCACGTTCGTGAAATTGGTGACCAGCAGGGCATCGGCTTCAGCCTTATCGATGAGCGATCGAAGTTTTTTGCGACGAACTACGAACGACATGTCGTCATGATACTGCGCGTGGCAAAGCGGGCAAAGAGATGAAAAGAACGCTATTCCTCAACGCCTGGCGCGGTACGATGCACGTAACACAATCCCAACCGCCGCTGCTTCGGCCGCTGCCTTCGCACGCCGATCGAGTTTCGGCCACATTATTATGCTGACGACCTGCGGGAACATCGCGGCGAGGCGATAGACGTGCCAAACCAACTGCACCAGCTCGGGACCGGTTTGCTCCTCAGCGGGGGCATCGATAGTGCCGTATTGCTGGACCAACTTCTGGTCGGCGGCTGGCAGGTAGTGCCCTTTTACGTGAGGACCGGCTGCGTTTGGCAATTGTGCGAGCTGAAGTCCGTGAGGCAATTTTTGGCCAGACTCGAACGGCCGGGGTTGAGTGAACTGGTCGTGCTCGACATGCCGCTCGATGACCTCTACAGGGATCATTGGAGCATGTCCGGCGTCGGAGTGCCCGACGACACCTCACCCGATGCTGCGGTGTTTCTGCCGGGCCGCAACCCGTTGATGCTGTTGAAACCGGCCATCTGGTGCGCGATGAACGGCGTGAAGCATCTTGCGCTAGCGACGCTGGCCAATAATCCGTTTCCTGATGCGATGCCAGAATTCTTCGCACGCTTCGAGGCGATGCTGCACTCAGCAATGCATGTCCAAGTGCAAATCTCGCGACCGTTCGAGCACTTCACCAAGCAGCGGGTTTTGCAGATGGGCGCGGCTTGCCGCTGGGGCTTACTTTCTCTTGCCTGAACCCCGCCGAGGGATTGCATTGCGGCCGTTGCAACAAGTGCGCCGAGCGGCACCGTGCATTCCGCGCGATTGGGATCGATGATCCAACCGAGTACGCAAGCGAAAGCGCGGCGAGCCGGTAGGTCAGGCTGCGCCTGACAGTTCGATTCGCCGCGTACGTCAGGCAGAGCCTGACGTACGTGATGGATGCAAAACCCCTTCGCGACTGCATTCCAGATACTTTCGCAACGGGACTACACGCAAGCGCGCCACCCTGACGCACGGATTGCACGTGAAGACCGCGGTGTTACAATAACGGCCACGGCCGAGTTGGAGCCTCTGCCGGGATCATGCGAAATGGCGGTTAGTGCTTCAGCCGTCGTAACCACAGAGGGAGGGTGAACCATGTACAGAGCGGCGATAGCGGCGGCGGCAATTCTCGTCATGGCGTCTTCGTCCTCTGCCGTGGAATACCAGCAAGGATTGGACGTTTCCCATTTCCAGGGAAATATCGATTGGAACGCCGTTCGGAATTCCGGCATCAAGTTCACGTTTGCGAAGGCGACGGAGGGTGTCGACTTCGTCGACGTGAATTTCCATCAATACATGGCCGACGCGATTGCGGCGGGCGTGCCGATCGGCCCATATCATTTCGGCCGCCTAAATAGCGGCGAGAATATTCCGACCGACGCCATCGACGAAGCCAACGATTTCGTCGACGCGATCGAGCAGTACTACACTGGGCCGGCAATGGTGTTGCGGCCCGTGCTGGACTATGAGCAATTGCCGAACGACCCCGTATCGCCTAGTGTGAAAGAGTACGTTTCACAATGGATCCGCGACTTCAGCGGCGTCGTCGAGCAGCGACTGGGTTTCGCACCGATTATTTACACTTGCTGCGGGTTCCATACGTCGACGTTTTTGGAGGCAGACATCGCCGATCACGACTTATGGATCAGGAAGATCACCGGAGGCAATACGTTTAACCCTAACTCACCGCCAACGGCAGGCGATCTGGGGATTTGGAGTAATTGGAAATTTTGGCAGTGGAGCGACGTAGGGAATGTTGCCGGCATCAATCCGGTTGATCGAGATGCGTTCGAGGGCACAATGGAGCAATTGGCCCAATTCATTCCCACCTACCATGCGGGCGACTTCGATCGCAGCGGCAAAGTTGATGCGGCCGACTACGTTTACTGGCGCAAGACCCTCGGCCAATCCGTTAACATGGGCACGGCAGCGGATGGGAACTTGAACGGCATCGTCGATAGCGATGATTACCGCGTTTGGACGACCAATTTTGGGGGCACTTATAGTGCCGGATCTGGAACATCCGTGGGTTCCGTCGGCACCGTTCCAGAGCCAGACGGGCGTTTGATGATGTTGTTCGCCGTTTTCTGCTCAATCGCAATCTATCGCACGGGCCGCCTCGCTGTCTAACAACGTGTCGACCGTCCCACCGGCCTGCCAGACGAACCAAAAGCTTTCTAACAACCCGTGGGCCCGATCATGCGGCGCTTATCGATTTGTGCGTTTGCTTTGTTGTTTTGGTTCGGTCAACCGCATGGCAGTTTTGCCGAGCAGGCTTCTAACGAGGGCACGCAAGCCTCATCCGATGCCGGTTGGATTCGGTTGTTCGATGGGAAGAGCTTCGACGGATGGTATCCCAAGTTTCAGAACCACAAGAAGGGCGAGGACCCGGGCAAGTATTTTCAGATCGAAGATGGCGTGATTCACGTGTATAAGGACCAGGCCGAGGGTAGCGCGGTTGCGAGCGGCTACATGGCAACGGATGTCGAGTACGCGTACTACCACTTGCGGCTTGAGTACAAGTGGGGCACCAAAAGATTTCGGCCGCGGGCCGACGTGCGCCGCGATGCGGGTGTGCTGTATCACGTGCTCGGCCCCGACGTGGTTTGGCCGCAGAGTATCGAGTGCCAGATTCAAGAGAATGACGTGGGCGATTGCTTTACGGTGCGCACACAAGTCGGCACCAGCGGCGAGGTTGTTGACGGACCTAAAAAGATATACCGCTACAAGCCCAGGTCTGAGGGCGGCGTGCCGCTCAAGGTCGGCGACGGAACCATCAACCGTGTCATTAAATTGAGCACGCACGAACACGACGGCTGGAACACGGTGGAAGTTATCGCACGCGGCAGCGCAGGATCGGAGCACATCGTTGACGGCCATCCAGTGCTCAGAACGGAAAAGCTGCGACAGCTGGTGACGTCGGCTAAGAGTGCGGCCGGGAGCGCAACGGCGCGTTCAGCTCCGGCCGACAAACAATGGGAACCGCTCGGGCATGGTCGGATTGCCATCCAGGCGGAATTCGCGGAAGTCTTCTATCGGAATATTGAGATCAAGCCGATTCCGGAAGGCCCGCTGAAACCGATGCGAAAACACTAAGATATGGCTTTCGCTGCTCTGCTGTTCTTGTCGGTTTCGAGTTTTGACCGCATAATTAAAGTATGAGCGAAGTCGCGACCACGAACGTTTCGTTGCCAACGGATTTGGTCGAAGAGCTAAATGAGCAGGCCAAGCATTCGGGTCTGGCGCTGCCGGCATACTTAGCGCTTCTATCATGTACGGCGGCTCGTCAGCACGATGTCGAATTCATTGATGCGCTCAAATTCGCGTTCTCTAAGTATCCGAACGCATTGCGAAGGCTTGCTCAGTGATCCGCGGATATTTGCCTGGAGAGCCGCGCTTTCTCAGCGCCGATGAAGTGCTGACGTTGCACGAAACGGGCATTGACGCGTACGGCGGCTCGTCCGGAATACGTGACGTGCGGCTGCTTGAATCCGCGCTGGCACAACCTCGCCAAGCGTTTGGCGGAGAATACGTTCACGAGTTCCCATTTGGAATGGCGGCGGCCTATCTTTTTCATCTTTGCGCCAATCACCCGTTCGTGGACGGCAACAAGCGCACTGCTCTCGCGACGTGTATTGTCTTTTTGAGGTTGAATAGTTGGAACCTCGTAGCCTCGGAAGATGCAGCGTATGAAGCCGTGCTCGATGTTGCTCAATCGCTAAAAACGGAGCAAGATGTAGCGACTTGGCTGCTTCGGAACACAAAAGCCCGCGCGAGTCTCGAGCTGCGCGAGTTCTTTCGGCGTTTAGATTATGCGACGCTCGGCGCGGTGTTCAGTGGACTTGCGGCGGGAAACACACCGGAGCGAGTCGCCACGATCCTTGAAGCGGGCCATGCAATACCTTCCATTTCGCAAGCGAACATCGGTGCCGTCGCCGCGGAAGAAGGAATGGACACCGCATCGGCGCTCATTCTACGCCAGCACGCGACGCTGCTAACTGCCATTTATCGAATTGCGGAAGACATGGGCTATGAGTGGTAGCTCTGAAACGCATTACGTTCTTAATAGGATAAGAACAATTGCGTTGCCAGCAAAAAAAGCAGTCCGGGTGGCTCGATTGAGACAGCACCGGACTGCGCCCCTGGGAATGCTCTTCAATGCGTCGCGGCTGGGCATGTGAGGTTATCGGCAACCGGGGCGAGAACCTTTGCAAAACCGTAACGGTTCTGCCATGCGTGCCGGTTGGCGAAAGCGGGGAAGCTCGACGCGGATTTCTCTCATCAACTTTGCCGATTAGGTCGATTTTGAGGGACAAGGGTTCGTAGCCCAGCGTTGGGGAGCTGCGCGCCGAAGGCCTGGGTACCGGGGAAAGAACGCGAAGGCAGGAGAACACGCACATTATTGCGCTGATGAAGCGGCAAAAATGAGCCAGTCCCCTGCCAAATTTTGATGCTAGCTCATTGGTCAGGCTGCAGCCTGACTTACAAAGGTGAAAGCATGCCGATGAATGCGATTGAATTGACGGAACTGGGGCTCGCCTTGGCGGCTGTCGCTACGGCACTCGTGGGATTCAACGCGCTCGTTGGCAAAGGGCCACGGGGAACCGTGTCGATTTTGGCGGCCTGCTTATTCACGTGGGCATCGATGCTTCCGATCGCCCTCGCCGATCCCGATGGGTTGCCGCTCGGACGAGAGCTCGATTTAATTGTCGTCGTGCTGCGTCTGTGCGCAGTCGCGGGCGCAGTGATAGGCATCGTCGATGCGCTACAACAACGAACGTCGCGCGAGCGGCACCCAATTGCTGAGTCAATTCTTCGACAACCGCTCGTGTGGGGCGTGGTATTCGTTGCCAACTTTTTTGGGTTGCTCCATCAGGGAGCGTTTCATAGCCCGCTGTTGTCGCGGTATTGTGCCGGTCACCCGATTGAGATTATTGAGCTTACCGTGTTTTTCATCGGGCTGGCGGCACTGCTGCTGCGGTTCGTCGACGTACTGGGCCAGTTTCCCTCGCTGCGCGGAGTGCTGCTGCCGCCCATTCCGGCTGGCGGGCAGCAGGTCGATGATTGCGGTCGGTTATTAGCTCAACTATCCGAGCGGCCGGGTATTCAACAGACGCACGTCGTGCGGCGGCTGCGCGAGGCCATCGATTTTGTGCGGCGCAAGAATTCGGCCGACGCGCTCGACCACCATATGCGCCACCTGGAAGAGTTGGAGGCGGTTCGCGTCAATGCCGCCTATTCCATGGTGCGGATCATTATTTGGGCAATTCCGATTCTGGGTTTGCTGGGCACCGTGATCGGCATCACGATTGCCGTGGCGAACTTGAATCCTGAAACGCTGGAAGAATCGATGGCGAAGGTGACGCACGGCCTGGGAGTGGCGTTCGATCACACGGCGACGGCGCTGTCGCTAACCATGGTGTTGATGTTTGTGAAAGCCGGCATCGAGCGGTTGGAAGATATCTTGCTGTCCCGCGTGGACGAGCGGGTGGCCGAGGAGCTGGTCGGCCGATTCCGGCAATCTGCCGTCGGCGACAATCCAAACGACTGGGCGATTCGCCGGATGTCCGACCAGGTTGTGGAGGCGATCGAATCGCTGGCCGGCCGACAAGCGGAAATTTGGAAATCGACGATCGATGGCGCACAGGAACAATGGCTCGAAGTGAGCGTCGCCGCGGCTAAGACGATAAAAACCGCCCTGGGTACGGCGGTCGCAGAAAGCCTCGCGCGACACGCCGAAACACTGAACGCCGGTGCGCTGAAGCTTGTCGATCGGTTGGACGCCAGCACGTCGCAACATGCAGAGCAGCTCGATCGCAGCTCACAAGAAACGGCAGCACGGCTGCGCGAAGGTCTGGAAAAACTTGCCGAGCTTTTAATCGAAGCGCTGGAGCGACACGGCGAGGTAATGACCACCGGCGAGAAAGAGCTGGCAGAACAAAACCGGCAGCACCTTTCCCAAGTCGAGGCCGCGCTAGGAGCGTCGATGGTGAGCGCGGCCGAACGCCAAGAGAATCTCATCCGGCAGAGCGAAAACCTGCTCAAGGAGATGCAGATCGCTCTTGTCGAGGCCGCGGGCGCCACCGTCCAGCAGCAGGAACAGCTCATCCGACAGGGAGATGTGTTGCTGAAAGTGGTGGACGCCACGGGACAAATCAAAACTCTTGAAGAAACGCTCGCTCAAAACCTGGATGCAGTCCAAAAGACGCACAGCTTCGAAGAAATGGCGATCAATCTATCGGCCGCGATTCAATTGCTCAGTGCGCGCCTGGGGCATTATCCGTCGGGCGGCCGGCTCAGGGAGGTGGCTGGCGGTGACGCTGCCAGTCAAGCCGCATGAGTCGTGCCCGAGTTCACGAAGTTTCAAGCCCGATTTCGCTGTTTCCCTTCATCGGGATTCTGCTGTGCACGATGGGCGCACTGCTGGTGGTCCTCGTGGCAGTGAGCAAATCGGCGCGCACGACGGCGCAGCGCCAAGTGCAAAGCGGGCAAGAATCCGCGATGGGGCCTGCCAATGACGCCGTCCATCAAAAACTGGACGCGGTACATCGCTACGTCGCCAGCCTCAAGACGGTGCGCGGCGAAGCGGAGAGCAAGCTTCGCGACGAACAAGGCCGACTGAGCCATCTTGAGGATCACATCCGCCGGCTGCAGGAAAAGATGCAGTCGTTGCAGTCGGCGGCCATCGAGCTCCAGGCAATGGAAGGAGAGCATTACGACGACCGGAAGCAAGCCGAACATGAAATTGAGCGGCTTCACCAACTCATTGGGGAGTCGCAAAGGACGATTACGTCGATACGCGAATCAGAAAACAAAGCACCCCATTCGTACGCGGTTGTCCCGTACGAAGGACCTAACGGCACGTATCGCCGGCCGATTTACGTTGAATGCCTAAAGAATGAATTGGTCTTTCAACCGGAAGGGGTCCGCATCACGATCGATGACCTGCGGCCGCCGCTGGGTCCAGGCAATCCGCTGGCGTCGGCTCTGCGCCACTCGCGAGCACCTCGTTCGGCTCGATCCGCAAGTGGGTAAAAGTCGCGATACTGAGCCTTATCCGCTGCTTCTCGTCCGGCCGGAGGGGCTACTTATTTTCGATCGCGCGCGGCAGGCAATTGAGTCGGGCGATTTTGATCTCGGGTTCGAGCTGGTCGAGAGCGATTGGAAAGTAAAATTCCCTCAACCCGATCCGCAGCTTGCGGAAGTTGAACAACAGGCGATAGAACAGTCGCGCGCCCGGCAGGTGCTACTCGCGGCGGCAGCACCGCGAGCGTACCGCAATGCTTCGTTGACCACCGTGGATGAGTCCGAATTCGACGGCAACGAAGGTGCGTTCGGAGGCGATGGTAATGGAGCGGGCAGCGCAGGATCAGGAAGCGGCGGACCAGGCGGCGGCCGAACAGGCGGTTCGGGCACATATCTCGTCCGCAGCAACCGACACGCGGCCGGCGCGGAACTCGGAGTTGGCGGCGGAACCGGCGACGACTCCGGTGGGGGCGAGGCCAGCGGACTAGCGGGGGAATCCGATCAGAACGGTCCGTCAAATGCCGGAACGGGTGACCCCGCCGGCGGGGCTATGTCTACCGGCGATACACACGTCGGCGGCAGTCAGAACGGCGGCGCCGGCGCGGGCGGTTCCATCGGCAGCGGCGGGGGGAACGCGGCGCCGGGCGAAAGTGCTCCGGATAAGAACTTGGTGCCAGACGGATATCAAGCGCCGCAAAATACGTCCGCCGTCGTCGGTTCGTCGGCTCCGGCCGATTTCAATCAGACAAATGATTCGCGTAGAGAAAGAGAACGACAGAACCAGACCGAGGCTCGCGGCAAGGATTGGGCGTTGCGCGAGAAGCCGGCGAGATCGGTGGCGGTGCGGCGAACGATCCACGTGGCGGTCCGCAACGATAGGCTGACCATTTTACCAGACTCCGCACGCATGCCGGCGGCAACCGCCGCTAAAGTCATTCCCCTGCCCGGCGACACAGTGGAATCGCTCGATGAGTTCGTAAAGCAAGTCCGCGAGCAAATCGATAGCTGGGGTATGGCCGGGAATGGCCTCTTTTGGCGGCCCGTTCTCCTGTTGAACGTCGGGCCCGACGGACAACAACGCGCGAACGACTTAGCGAGATTGCTTAAAAACAGCGGCCTCGAAATTCGCGCCGACGAAACCGCAAGAAACTTGCCGCAAGGAAGCTCCCATGAAACGCGTTGAAATGGAAGCCGACCAGATGCCCGGTCAGGATTCGTTTCTCGACGTTATTACGAATATCGTCGGGATCTTGATCTTGCTGGTGCTAGTGGTTGGGTTGCGCACGTCGCGGGCGGTCCACGAAGCGCCCGACCTGCAACGGGCCGAGCAGGCGCGCACTCAAGACCAGCTGCGCCAGGCGTATAGCAGCGCGCTACGCACGGAGCGCAACGTCCGAGATTTGGTCTATCATGTCGGAAGCGCCCACGATGAAGCCGATTTCCGCGAAGAGGAACGAGTATGGCTAAGCACGACGGTAGCCAAGGCGGAGCAAGAAATTGCCGAGCGCCGAGCGAAGCTAACTTCCGACCAGCAGCGCGACTTCGATCTGCGACGGAAACTAAGCGAAGCACAAACGACGCTCGACGAGCTAACCCGCGAGCAAATCGCGCTGATGTCGCAGGAGCCCCCGACGGAGCAGATCGAGTGCCAGCCGACGGCGCTCGCCAAGGCCGTCACCGGCAAGGAGCTTCACTTGCTGCTCTCCGACGACCACGTGGCGGTTGTTCCCTTTGACGAGCTACTAGAACAAATGAAGGAAGACGTTAATTCGAATGCCTGGCGGCTGCGTGACCAGGATGAAATGGAGCGAACGATCGGACCGATCAACGGTTTTCGGCTGCGCTACTGCTTTGTGAAAGAGGATGTGATGCGGAGCAGCGACGCGGGGACCTATATGACGGGAAGCATTTCCCGATTCTCGCACTGTTATTTTCTGCCAGTGACGCCACCGGCTGGCGAACCGGCCGCCGAATCGATGCGGCCGAAATCAGAATTGTTTCAACGTTTGCAACAACTTCGGCCCGAGGCAACCACCGTGACCATCTGGACCTATCCGGGCAATTACGAACGGCTGAGACAACTGAAGCGCGCGATTCGGGAGCTCGGCTTCCAAATTGCGGTAAGGCCGCTCCCCAAGGGGATGCCGTTGGGAGCTTCACGCCACGGCAGCGAATCGCTCAGCGAATAGCCGGCGAATCGGAGCCGCCGCGTCGGCCCGAATGTTCGTCTGCCGATGACGAAGAAAATATTACAGCGTGAAGCAATAGAACGCCAACTCCGAATACCAGCAGTGAATCGGCAATATTGAAATTAGGCCACCGCCAGCGGTCGTTCACTTGCCAAAGCACCCAGTCGCGCACGGCATGGATCGCACGCGCGGCTCTGGGGCCCGGCCCCATCCACAATTCGTGGGACATGCCAAGTCGATCGTACAGGTTGCCCAACACGCCTGCCATCACGCATCCCAGTGCAAATGTGAGCCACACATCGCGAGCCGCTCGAAACCAAAACAGCCATACCGGAATTGCGATCGCCGCGGCGATGCTCAGCGTGGCAAAGAACTCGACCATTCCCTGCCCAATGCCAAACAAGGCGCCCAAATTCCGGCTCAGTTGAATTCCTATGTGGCCCTGCCACAGCCAGAAGATATCGCCCGCGCGCAGTTGCGGCGACGAAAAGCACCACGCCTTGGTCGCCAGGTCGGCCGCACATCCGCCGATGGCGATGACGGCGAACATGATGTACCGATTGAGCGGAACCAGGCCGGTAGCGCTACGCTTGGAAGATTCCAAAACCGGCGCCGCTTTCATACTTATGGGGCGATCCACATTCAAACCCGTCCATGGCAATAAGAGCATATCCCGAAACCACCGGGGACTGGCCGGGCACCACCGCCGCGATGGTCGTGCGAAGTCTTCGGAGCAAAATGTGCCTGTCCCCCTCCCGGCTGAAGGTTTTTGGATAGGCGATAAGTCTCCAGCCCACTAACGCGGAATCCGCTCGCCATTGTGTTCCTGGCGTTCGGCGCACTTGATGCAAACGGGAGTATAGGGGATTGCATTAAGGCGTGCTTTGGCAATCGGACCGTCGCACTGGATACATCGACCGTATTGACCGTCATCAATACGCGCGAGTGCTCCGTCGATCTGGTCGAGCGTACCACCCTCGGCCTCCATTAAGGCCAACGTAAACTCTTGTTCGAAATTGTCGCTGCCGAGCTCGGCCATGTGAATCGGCATGGCGTTGCTATCGCTGCCTTCTATTCCGGATTTTCGCAGCGCGACCTCGGCCATGGCCGTAACGTCGCCGCGCAAGCGGGCGCGAATGGCTTGAAGCTTTTCCTTATACGCGAGCATTTCGGACTTCTTCATGATGAGGTCTCCCGGGCGCTTAATCGCTTCGCCAGCCAATGCGGTCATTTACGGCGAAGACTTGTTATTCTAGATCGACCCAATCAGGGTGTCTAGCGCCGAAAGCGGCCTGTAGCGGCCGTTGGATTTGGTTGCGGCATTTTGGGCGGTGGGGTAGACTGACATATAAGTCGCGCCGCCAGGGCAAGGCTGAGAATTTTTTTGAAAAGTCGCCGCGGACGACCAATTCTTGAGTCGCGAAGAGCACGTTGCGCACCGCCGCAATTCGACGTTTTGGCCTCCGCGCGATTGCGACTAGAAGGAATTGCGGTGGCATCTACGGTGTCAACGAAGACTGATCTCGCCTTTCAGCGCTGCGTGATGCCCGATTGCGCGGCGACCTACGATGTCGGCGACGTGCGAACCAGTTGCGATGCGTGCGGGTCGCTCCTGGACGTGGACTACGATTGGGATTTGCTGCCCGTCCCCGATTCGCTCGAAGCATTTGAAGAAAAATGGTCGCGACGAAACGAGCCGCTCTGTTTCAGCGGCGTCTGGCGATTCTACGAGTTGCTGCCCTTTGCTCCGCCGAACAAAATCGTGACGATCGGCGAAGGTCAAACTCTGCTCCATTCTTCGGATGGCGTCGCGCGTTTCGTCGGCGTTCAGCCGGGAAATTTATTCTTGCAATACGAGGGCATGAACCCCTCGGGCAGTTTCAAAGACAACGGCATGACGGCCGCGTTCACTCACGCCCATACCACGGGCGCTCGCCGTGCAGCCTGCGCATCGACGGGAAACACGAGCGCATCGCTGGCCCTTTATTGCGGCGTCAGCAAGTTGATGCAGGCGATTATCTTCATCGGCTCCGGCAAGATTTCCTACGGCAAACTTTCACAAGCGCTCGATTACGGCGCCCTGACCATTCAGATCGCCGGCGACTTTGACGACGCCATGCTCCGGGTCCAGCAGGTCAGCTCCCAGCAGGGCATTTACCTGGTCAACAGCATCAATCCCTTTCGCCTCGAAGGGCAGAAGACGATTATGTATCGCGTGCTGGAGGCACTTCGCTGGCGCGTGCCCGATTGGATCGTTGTGCCGGGCGGCAATCTCGGCAACAGCAGCGCATTCGGAAAAGCATTCCATGAGTTGCATCAAATGGGACTCATCGATCGCATGCCGCGGCTGGCCGTGATCAACGCCACCGGAGCGAGCACGCTGTACGAATTGTATGAGCGCCGCAACCTGCGCTGGAATGGCGGCCGGCCAGATGCCCGTATCATCGACAAGTACTACGCCGAGCTCGATAACGCGAATCGCCGGGCATCGACGATCGCCAGCGCGATCGAGATCAACCGGCCGGTGAATTTGCACAAGTGCCTGCGCGCGTTGGAATGCTGCAACGGCGTAGTGCGCGAAGTGACCGATGAACAAATGCTCGATGCCAAGGCCCAAGTGGGCGCCAACGGACTGGGGTGCGAACCGGCCAGCGCCGCCAGCGTCGCCGGTGCTAAACTGCTGCGCGCGGAAGGCGTGATCGAGCCCGGCGAGCGAGTCGTGTGCATCCTGACTGGGCATCAGCTCAAAGATCCCACCGCCACCGTGGCCTATCACACGGCCGATCAGGCGGAGTTCAATCGCGTGCTCGGCAGCCGCGGCGTGAACCGGGCCGCGTTTGCCAATCGAGCCGTGCAAGTAGAAAACGATCTGGACGAAATCATACGGGCGATTGCTCTGAA
Organism: uncultured Planctomycetota bacterium; assembly: GCA_963807935.1. GTDB lineage: Bacteria > Planctomycetota > Planctomycetia > Pirellulales > Lacipirellulaceae > JABDGM01. Next base: position 222,005 of record CAWEDY010000022.1, on the reverse strand, counting down.
CAGTTGATCGTGCGGGAGGCCGAGGCTTCCAAAACAACTTCAGGACGAGCAAAATGAAGCTTGCCATACACGGTGCCGCCGGACGCATGGGCCAGCGGGTTACGGCGCTCGCGGTCGAGGATCCGCGGTTTCAAATTGTCGCGGCGCTCGAGTCGGCCGATCACCCGCTGTTGGGTAAAGACGCCGGCCTGGTCGCGGGCGTTGGGGAGATCGGCGTGCCTTTGGGTGTTGTCGGCGAATCGAATGCCGATGTGGTGATCGATTTCTCGGTTCCGGATGCGGCAGTAGCGGTCGTGGCGCATTGCGCCGGTGCGTCGCGGCCGGTGGTCGTAGCGACGACCGGCCTCGACGGCGATCAGCAAGCGTACCTTGCCAAAGCTGCTAAAAAAATTCCGATTGTCTGGTCGCCCAACATGAGCACGGCGGTCAATGTTGCGATGAAACTTACGGAAGTCGCCTCTGTCGCGCTGAAAGATTTGCCAACCGGCGTCGACGTAGAGATCATCGAGTGCCATCATCGCTTCAAAGAAGACGCACCCAGCGGCACGGCGTTGAAGTTCGGCAAGATCGCAGCCGAGGCGATGGATCTCACGCAGCACACGCACGGGCGCTCCGGCAGGCCGGGCCCGCGACCGCGCAATGAAATCGGCTATCACGCCGTGCGCACCGGGGACAACCCGGGAGAGCACACGATCATTTTCGGCATGTTAGGCGAAACGCTCGAGCTCCGCGTCGCCGCCTCGAATCGCGATTGCTACGCACAGGGCGCGCTGCTGGCGGCCGAGTGGCTTATCGGCAAGCAACCGGGACTTTACGGCATGAATGATGTGCTCGGACTGTAGGTCAGGCTTCAGTCTGACTTCGACAAATCCCCCATTTAGTCAGGCTAAAGCCTGACCTACGCATGGCCAAATGCGACGAAGGATATCTGTGCGATGTGTGCGGCCAAGACGTGGCCGAGTTAACCGATAGCGATTTGTACTTGCGCTACGTCGTCGGCATGCTCGACCCGGAGGTGCTGCACACAACGGCGGAGCGCCACATCCGCTGTAATCCGACGCTTGCGCAATACATCGTGGCCGACGACTTTGAACCGGTTGTCGTCGAAGGGCCGTTCGACAAGCGACAGCTCGACGCGGAATATGTCCGCGAGCGCGAGCGGCTAACCACCCGCGGGTGGAAACGGCTCAAAGAAGTTGCCACGTTGGGTATTCCGATCATCGACTACCCGCTGCCCGAAGTGATCGCAAGAATCAAGGCCCGCAGCATTGGACCAGGTTGAAAATGTCGGCGGCAGGAATCGCGGCCGCTGGCGCCTGATCCTGTGGCAAGCGATACGACGACGCAAACTCTTGGGACACGCGGTGTGAGGCCGCTCGTGATTTATTGGACCGTTTTGCCGCTCGTCGCATGCGACTTTGGCATCGGGCCCGGCGGCCACTGCGTCCTTCAGCGTCGAATGATTGAACTGGTGGTCGGCCAACGCCGCGATCGCCTGCTTGGCGTCGAACTTGTCCTTGTCGACCGCCACGGTTGCCGTCTTGTGGGGGAAATCGACGATCACGTCCTTCGCCCCCGGCTGCTTGGAAAGAATCTCCTTCACCTTCGGCGCAGCTCTCGGGACACATCATATCGGGCACGCTGAACTCGACCGTCGGCGCGCCGGTGGGATTGAAGGCGGCCGGTGAGACTTCGGGCATGGCCGTGTGATCGTTGCTGCACCCCGGCAAGACTACCGCCAAGGCTACGATAATGAATGCGCATTTAAACATTGCAGTTTCTCCTTTAAGAACGTTCGTCATGCTGCTCCGCCAGCGCCCGTTCCAACTTGGCTTCGATGCCAAGTGCCACCGCCCAACGGCGCATGTAGGTTTCATCCAGCGGGCCTTGCGTGAAGAACACATCGGCTACGTCAATCCAATCTCGTGGACGACCTGCGGCCAGTTTGAGGAGCACCAGATCCTCCGCACTGGCAAGCCATAATCTCCTTCCTTCGACGTCCGCGAGTTGGCGTCGTCGCAGTACTTCTTCCTGAAAGGGTGATTCGGCCAAGAATAGATCAACATCAATCGAATGGTTGGCGAGATACCTCTTTAGCTTTACCAATCGAAACTGAGTGGCGTCGTTGAGCGTGTCTACCCACCCTGTTTGATAGGGTTCGGGAATTGCATAGTCCTGGGCCTCCAAAGCACCAAATAATTCCGGCAATCGTTCTCGACCTATTGCCATTGTGAAGTCAATGTCCTCGGTTGCGCGAGGTATCGCATAGGCACGGACCGCCAAACCACCCATGACGGCATACTTGACCGACATGCGCTCCAACAACTCCGCCAGGGAAAACAGTGTCGGCGTTAAATCCTTCATGGCTTTTTTTTCGTGCGAGCCAACGCCTCCAGCATCCGAAGATTGCGTTCGTCATTCTCCCGCCTCAACAATTCGAACTTACGACTCACTTGCTCGGGCGTACCGTGAAACAAGTACGGTTCTGATTCTTCCGTGAGCTTAAGCGTGAGCGCAAGCCGCTCGCCGGGCGTCATCCGGCGGTATTCTTCGAGCGTTTCGCGGCTGAGCATCGACCACTCCTCATCCTAGGTTGCACACATCTAAGTATACAACTACTCACGCAACTTGAAAACTTGGCGCTACACTTGATAGACTGAACGGGCGGCCTAACACATTACCCAACTCTTCGGCCTAACGCGTATTTCGATGACCTATTGGCTTGACCTTTTTACTGGTACCACTTGGGACGAATTCCGCCGAGCAGGCGCGAGCGTCACCGGGTTTCGGGAGAGGCAACGATCAAGGGCGGGTAAAGTTAAACGGGGGGACGTGTTTCTTTGCTATCTCACTGGCGTGATGCGCTGGGTGGGTGCATTGGAGGTCGTAGGACCTAGCAATGATACTCGACCAATCTGGACCGATGACTTCCCAGTCCGGCTCGAAGTTAAACCGCTCATAGTGCTCGACGCCGAGTGGGGCGTTCCGATGGAGTCCCTGGAAGGACTTGTCAGCTTTTATGTCGACCAAAGCGATAAGGGAAAATATAAGGGAATAGTTCGTGGTAGTCCGAATCGCTTCCGTGATGAGGCGGACGGACGAGCCGTAATGCAACTGTTAGAGGATGCAGAACGAACTCCAATCCATCGCCCTGTTGATCCCAAAAAACTCGCCCGCCAACCTTTCTTCAAAGTGGAGCAACGAAGGGGCAAGCAGAAGGTCTCTACGGTCGTAAGCGTACCGGAGCCGGACGAGTCGGAGCAATCTACAAACTCCGCCCCTCCGCCAGCCGAAACTGACGGTGTTTCCCTACACACGCAGATCCAGCATCATTTACTTTCGCTGGGGGCCGAGATGGGCTTCGACGTGTGGGTAGCTCGCAATGACCGCTCTAGGAACTGCAATGGACAGGTTCTTGAGGAGATGGACAAGATTTGTAGCCACCTGCCAACCCAGTTTAACGAAGCCACAAATCGCACGATCGAAATTGATTGATGTCCTTTGGCTCAAAGGAAACTCGATCGTCGCGGCATTTGAAGTTGAATGCACTACGGCCGTTTATTCTGGCCTGCTGCGCATGAGCGACCTGCTGGCGCTCCAACCAAATCTGGAAATCAGTTTATACCTCGTAGCGCCGGATGAACGCCGCGAGAAGGTGGAACGAGAAATCCTGCGTCCAACTTTTAAGTTGAGAGACAAGCCCCTGCATGAGGTTTGTGGTTTTCTTGCCTTCTCCGTTCTTATGGAGAAAGTTGAAGGTATCCGAAGGTTAGGGCTTGCAGACTCCCTCAAGCCCGACTTCTTGGAGAAGACCGCCGAGTTCTTTGGAACCGAAGATGACGAAGAATAACAAGGAATTGTTATTGCGATTTCGCTAATACCGGCACCTCCAACGGCTTCTCCGCCGCCATCGCGCGGATTTCTTCGGTGATTTTCATCGAGCAGCATTTGGGATCGCACATGCCCGCAGTAGCAGGTGCCCCCGGTGTTCGTGCCCTTAGCGCAGACCAAGAGAGCGCTTCGCTTCGGCCAATGGGATCGACTTTTTCTTGCCTTCGGCGCGCTTGGCCTTACGGATTTCGAGCACATCCTCGGCGTCCGTCAACCTTTCTTGCAGCGCCAAAAACTCTTCGTACGGCAGCACGGCGAATTCTTTCTTGCCGTTCTTCGTCAATATTTCGGGGTGTAGCTTCAACAATTCTCTCCTCCAAGCGTCTTTTACCGATACGCATCCTTGCGATGCAGGACACGATACACAAGGACCGTACTTCCCTCGGTTTCGAACAGCACGCGATAGTCTCCGACACGCAGCCGGTATTCCGGTGTAAAGTTGGTCAGTCGTTTCACGTCGCCGGTCAAATCTTCCGCCAACTATTCTATTTTATCAACAATACGCTGCCGCGTAGACTTCGGCAGCGCTTTCAAGTCCTTGAAAGCTCGCGGCTTAAACTCGATGTCGTAAGTCATTTAGCGCTATTGTGCCGCCACGGGTAGTTCCAACGGTTTCTCCGCCGCCATCGCGCGAATCTCTTCCGTGATTTTCATCGAGCAATACTTCGGTCCGCACATGCTGCAGAAGTGGGCGCTTTTGAAGGTGTCGGCGGGAAGCGTTTCGTCGTGGTAGGCGCGGGCCGTTTCGGGGTCCAGCGCGAGGCGGAACTGCTCGTTCCAGTCGAACGCGAAGCGGGCGCGCGAAAGCGCATCGTCGCGGTCTTGTGCCCCATTTCGCTTGCGAGCGACGTCCGCCGCGTGGGCGGCGATCTTGTACGCGATCATGCCTTGTTTAACGTCTTCCTTCTCCGGCAGGCCGAGGTGCTCCTTCGGCGTCACATAACACAGCATTGCCGCGCCGTGCCAGCCGGCGAGTGCCGCGCCGATGCAGCTCGTGATGTGGTCGTAGCCGGGGGCGAAGTCGGTCACGAGCGGGCCGAGGACGTAGAACGGTGCGCCGCCACAGATTTCGATTTCCTTCTCGATGTTCATTTGAATCTGGTCCATCGGAATGTGGCCGGGGCCTTCGACCATCACTTGCGTCCCGCGCTGTTGGCCGCGGCGGGTCAGTTCGCCGAGGACTTCGAGCTCGGCGAATTGGGCCTTGTCGCTGGCGTCGGCGATCGAGCCGGGGCGCAGGCCGTCGCCGAGGCTCCAGGTGACATCGTACTGCCGCATGATGTCGCACAGGTCGTTGAAGTGCGTGTAGAGCGGATTCTGCTGGCGGTGAGTCATCATCCACTTGGCGATGAGCGACCCGCCGCGGCTGACGATGCCGGTGACGCGGTTCATCGTCAGATGCAGGTGTTCGAGCATCACGCCGCAATGCACGGTCATATAATCGACGCCCTGCTTCGCCTGGTGCTCGACCATGTCCAAGAAGTGTTGCGGCCGCATATCTTCGATCTCGCCGCCCAGCTCTTCGAGCATCTGGTAAATCGGCACGGTGCCGATCGGAACGGGCGAAGCGGCGATGATCGCCTCGCGAATCGCGTCGATGTTTTTTCCCGTGGAGAGGTCCATCACGGTGTCAGCGCCGTAGTGAACCGCGAAATGCAGTTTTTCGATTTCGCCGTCGAGACTGCTCGTGACGGCCGAGTTGCCGATATTAGCGTTCACCTTGCAGCGGGCCGCAATGCCGATACCCATCGGCTCGAGCCGGCCCGCAAGATGCACCTTATTGGCTGGGATCACCATCCGGCCGGCGGCCACTTCACTGCGAACAGTCTCCGGTTCGAGATTCTCGCGCTCGGCGACGAAGGTCATTTCCGGCGTGGTATGTCCGGCACGAGCGTGTTCAAGTTGGGTAATGGGTTCAGACATACGCTGGGGCCTCGTGAGGGTTTGGTGGCGCTAAGTGGATGGTATCGCTGTGGCAACGACTATGTCAACGAACGCCTTCGTTGTAAGCCACGCCTCGCTCCGTGCGACCGTCGAGAACGGGCTCTGCGTGGAGGATCAGATACGAAACCGCGCAAATACTTGACAGGTGCCCAATTTCGACCCTACAATCAGGCAGTGAAGGGGCAAAAACTTCTACTCGCTGTCGCCGGTCGCCGCGCGATAAATATCAACGGCATGGAACAATACCGATTGATTGGCAGCCTTGCGTGTATGGCCGTGTGCTTGGGCCTCATTGTCAGTCCGGCGCGCGCTCAACGGCTGTTGGGAATCGACGTCTCCAACTATCAGGGCTTTAATATTAATTGGTCGACGGTCAAGAACACCGACGGCATCAGTTTTGCCTGGGCCAAGGCCACCGAAGGCTACACCTACAACGACGCCACTTTCACCACCAATGAAGCGCACGCCAAGTCGGCGGGCGTTTACATTGGCGCGTATCATTACGCCCGCCCCGACAATCAACTGGGACTGGCCGGCGCGGATATGGAAGCGGCCCACTTCTGGAGCATCGCCAGCAACTATATCAAAGGCGGCAATGCCTATCTTATGCCGATGCTCGATATCGAGCAGGCGCCAGGCAGCACGTACAACAAGACGACCTTATCGCAATGGGTAAACCGCTGGTGCAACGACATCAAAGCTGACGCGGCCAGTGCGGGCCTCACCGTCACTCCGGTCGTCTATACCTATATCTCGTATGCCTCCACCTGGCTCGATTCGAGCGTAGCGCAAAGCTGGCCGCTCTGGATGGCGAATTACAACGGGCAGAATCCACAGACCGGCGCGCCCAATGGCACCAGCCCGTGGCAATCCGGGGCTTGGCAGTTCTGGCAGTACGACGACGCCGGCGTCGCCCCCGGCGATGCCGACGTTCTCCATGGCGGCGCCGACGTGTTGAAGGATTACATCATCGGTTCGGCCGGCCGTTTCGACGATGGGGCGTTCGTGCAAACCACGGCGGCGCTCAAGGCCTGGAACACATCCGCCTCGAACGGGACATACGTCGTCGAGCCGGCCGGGGAAATTGGCACCATTCTGCAGGGCCCCATCTACGGCGCCAGTTACCAGCGCTGGCAAATCCGATACGCCGACGGGCACACCGGCTGGAGCGCCGAGGATTATTTAACACTCGCACCCCCGTTGCCGGGCGATTTCAATGGTAACGGCGAGGTAGATGTGGCTGACTACCTTGCGTGGCGCAAAGGCCAAAGTCCGGTCCCGTTCAGCGGCACCGACTACTCCACCTGGCGGCAGCACTTCGGCCAGAACATTCTAGGATCCGGCGCCGCGCTGAGCGGCGGAGCGCCCGTGCCAGAGCCGGCGAGTCTACTGTATCTCGCGTTCGCGCTGGTGCTATTGAATTGTCGAGGGCAACGGTGCAGGTGCAGAAAAGGGGTCAGAACGGCTGTGTAGAAAACCACGAGTGCTAGCTAAACATCCGTGCATGATTGCTGCGTACAGCAATAGTGGCGCGGACGAGTAAATCACCTCGGGCAGTCGTTTTGGCGGCGTTGGCAACGGCGCGGCGGGCGTTGCCGGAGTACGCCCATCGATATAGTCCCAAAAAGTTCACGCAGCATCAACTCTTCGCGTGTCTGGTGTTGAAGCATTTCTTGCGGACCGACTACCGGGGCTTGGCGGCCCATCTGACCGACAATCCGTCGCTCGTGACAACGTTGGGACTGAAGCAAGTTCCCCACTTCACCACGTTTCAAAAGGCGTCACGCCGCTTGCTGCTCACAGCACCCCTGCGAAAACTCCTCGAATCCACAGTGCGCTTGCACCTGGGCCGCAAGCGGCGGGTGAAACGCGCGGCGATCGACTCGACCGGCCTGGAGTGTACGTGCGCCAGTGGCTACTTCGTTCGCCGCCGAAGTCGGGTGGAAAACCCCTGGAAAACCGTCGTTTATCATCGCTACCCCAAGCTGGGCGTCGTGTGCAGTACCGACGACCATTTCGTATTCGCGCTGGCAGCCGGCCGCGGCCCGCGTCCCGATGTGGATGAATTCCGGCCGCTCGTGGCCGCGGCGACCCAAGTCGTGCGTCTTGCACAGCTGGCAGCCGATGCCGGTTATGACTCGGAAGGGAACCATGAGTTTGCCCGCCACGAACATGGCATTCGCACGATCATACCTGCCAAGCACGGCCGGCCGACCGACAAGTTGCCCAGTGGCCGTTATCGGCGATTGATGAACGTCCGCTTCGATCGCGCGGCCTATCGCCGCCGCTCACAAGTAGAAACAGTCATCTCGATGATTAAGCGACGCCAGGGTGCCCACGTCCACGCCCGCTCCTACCACAGCCAATGCCGCGAACTCCGCTTGCTCGTCCTCACCCACAACATCATGATTCTTGTGGTAGTCGAGGTTTTCTACACAGCCGGTCAGAACGATTTCTAGCTGAAGCGCGGTCCACGCGCCCCGACGTCAAACGACAAAAATAGTTCTGACCTGTTCTGACCCCTTTTTCTGCTCCCCAACTGTCCAAAATTCTCCACCGGGGTTTTGGACAGTAGGTCCCTATCGCTGAAATTTTTTGGCTCGGCGCGTAGCGGAACCGGCACCGAAGAAGATTGTTCACCGGCGTAGCGCGGGTTTTAGGTTGTCAAGGAGCTGGCGAACGGTGTCAGTGAGAAGGGGAAGCTAGTGGCAGCTGGTGTCTTGTTTATAGCAGTCGCTATTAACGGGTATACTGAACAGATGAACATATACCATCGCTTGACCGATGTCAACGAGTATTTTTGGCCGCCCGTGGAAGCTTGAGATGGAGTGAATGGATCGTGTCGCGGGAGAGCGAAATACGCCATTCAATTGTGTTGAGCCGTTTGCGGTGGAGAGAGAATACTTGGGGCTTGCTACAAGGGAATTGCGGAAGAGCACTGCTGGACCACCCTTCAGGCGGTGCCCAGCCAGCAGCGGGGCCCGGCGATAGCCTATAAGCTATTGACACGAGATAGCCTATAAGCTATTATTCAGTGATGTGGACGGTTGCCACGACCGATACCTTTGATGACTGGTTCGCCGAATTGGGGGAGGACGCCCAGGCGGAAATCATTGCCAAAGTGAATCTGCTGAAAATAGTTGGTCCGCGGCTAAGTCGACCCCATGCAGATACGCTTAAAGGCTCGAAGCATGCGAACATGAAAGAGCTGCGGGCAGATACAAAGGACGAGGTTCTACGGATTGCCTTTGCATTCGATCCCCAGCGGTCCGCAATTTTGCTGGTAGGCGGCGACAAATCGGGCGTGGGACAGAAGCAATTTTACAAGCAGCTTATTGCCAAGGCGGACGCGTTGTACGACGTTCATCTGGAAACGATCAAGGCGAGGGATACGAGAAAGGGCAAGTAATATGGCGAAGTCATTCGATGATCTGATAAAGCGAACGACGACGAAGCGGACGCGCGACCGGGCGATCGCGCGGACCAAGGAGCTGATTACTGAATTGCCTGTTGGGCAACTGCGTGAATTGGCCGGCAAGAGCCAGCGGGAATTGGCAGAGATCATTGGCATCAAGCAGCCAAGTCTGGCCAAGTTGGAGAAGCAGTCGGATATGCAAATCTCGACGCTTCAAAAAATCATTGTGCGCTGGGCGGCGAATTGGAACTGGTCGCACGATTCCCCAAGGGCGCGGTGAAGATTGGGCGATTAAGCGGGCGCGTGGGGAAATCTCGAAAAGTGGGTAGTGTGCCAGGTAAACGCAGGGGCGCCGCGGTTGGATCGCGGTCGACGCTTTGAGAGATTGTAGGATGTGCTCTTTTTCTCTTGGACTCTCAGGCGAAATCGTTCGTATTCCCGAGAGTTAGCCACGAGAAACACGAAAAGCACGAAAGGGTGCTGGGGTGCGGTCTTGCGGGGTGTTTTTTGTGGGCGAATTTCACTGATTTGGTTATCATAGGGCCATGCGACGACGGAATTACTTGTTGAGCTTCGGATTGGTCCTTGTTGCGGTCGTTGGTGCTGCCGGTTCAGTGCGGGCACAGATGGAGCATGTGATGTTTATCACTGCGCCGAATTACTCGATCAATCCGGCTGCAACTGCTGCCCCGATTGGTAATTCATTTGGCAGCTTGGTTGCGGCTGACCAGTTGTGTAATGCTCGTGGCCAAGCTCCGTATTTGTTGGCGACGTTTGGTTCATTGACATTCAAGGCACTTTTGTCTGATGCCTCGACCAATGCCAGGGATCGAGTGTCGATTGCGGGGCGGGTGATTAACGCAACGGGCCAGGTTCTGGCGAACGATTTTAATGACCTCTGGGACGGCACCATAGCGACCGGCGTTCGTTACACTGAATTCGGCACGGCGAGCTTAGACAACACGGTATTTTGGACTGGCTCGAACCAATTTGGTATTGCTAGTCAGACGGCTAATAGTTGGCAGCAGACAGCAACCCAAAACGTCAACTTCGGACTTTCGCAGGCAACCTCAAATTGGTTTAACCAAGGAACCGTCGCCGCCAACCAATCCTACCGCCTTGTGGCGATTAGCGAAGCTCGTGTCATCAACCCCGGCGACTTCAATGACGATGGCAAAGTCGATGCGGCTGACTACGTGATGTGGCGGAGAACGGTCGGCTCCACGGTGTCGCGTGGCTACTTCGCCGATGGTGATGGCGATGGAACTATCGGAGACGGCGACTACAACGTGTGGCGTGCGAAGTTCGGCACAACTTACGCTGCGGGGAGCGGGGCGAGTGTCTTGTCCACTGCCGTGCCTGAGCCGACGACAATCGTTCTGCTGCTCGTTTCGCTTGTTGCTTTCCCCGCCCGTCGCTGCAAACCCTCCGGGTTTGTTGGATTAGAAAAGGGGTCAGAACTATTTGTTGACTGACCGGCGGCCGTTCTGCTATTCTGTGGGCCATGCCCCGCCCCTTGCGTCCGATCGACGATGGCTTAATCTACCACGTAATCAACCGTGGCAACAACCGGCAACACGTGTTCCGCAAACGGGCCGACTTTCAGGCCTTTCTCGTGGCGCTGGCCGAGCTGAAGGAACGCAAGCCGTTTGAGCTTTATGGTTATTGCCTGCTTAACAATCATTTTCATCTGTTGCTGCGGCCGAAGCGCGGCGCGACGATCAGCCGAATCATGCAGAGCTTGCTGGTGTCGCACACGCGGCGGTATCATCGCCACTACCGCTCGGGCGGACATGTGTGGCAGGGCCGCTTCAAGAGCCCGGTGATCCAGAACGACGAGCACCTGCTCACGGTGCTGCGGTACATCGAGGCTAACCCGCTGCGGGCGAAGCTGGTGCGGCGGGCGGAGGCGTACCAGTGGAGCAGCTATCGCGTGCATGGCATGGGCGAGGCGGACGAGCTGGTCGATTCGCTGATCACTTATGAAGAGCTGTCGCCGCTGGCCAAGGTGCGGCAGCGGAAGTGGGCCCAGCAGGTGCATCGGCCCATCGACGGGGCAAGCCTCGACGCCATCCGCCGCTCCAGCGCCACCGGCCTGCCGTACGGCGACGCCGCCTGGGTGAAGCGCTTGGCCAAGCGATTGGATCTTGATCTGATAATTCGCCCGCGCGGCAGGCCACGTAAGGACGCCATGATTCCGAAAAAATAGTTCTGACCCCTTTTCTATGCCCAGGCGCGTGATAGCTATCGGCGATATCCACGGATGCGCGCGGGCGCTGCGCGCGATCATCGAAATCGTGCAGCCGCAGCGCGACGATACGTTGATTCCGCTGGGCGACTGCATCGATCGCGGCCCTGACAGCCGGCACGTTATCGACGAGCTTCTGTCGCTTCGCGAAAAGTGTCACCTGGTGCCGCTATTGGGCAATCACGAAGAGATGATGCTGAATTTTTTGGACGGCCGGACACAACCGGACGACTGGCTCGAATTTGGCGGCATGGCGACCTTGGAATCTTACAGCCCAAAATTGGATCCGCGAGAGATTTCGCCGGATCACATCGAGTTCGTTCGTACGTGGGGCGACTACTTCGAATCGGATACGCACTTCTTTGTCCACGCAAGCTACGAGCCGCAACGGCGGCTTGCCGAGCAGCACTGGCAAACGATGCGTTGGCAATCGCTCAGGGATGGAGTACCGGCGCCTCATGTGTCCGGCAAAACTGCCGTCGTTGGCCACACGTCGCTCAAGGACGGCGAGATTCTCGATCTTGGTTACCTCATCTGCATCGACACCTATTGTTGGGGTACAGGCTATCTCACGGCGCTGGACACTACAACCGGGCAAATCTGGCAGGCCGATTGCGAAGGCCGGCACAGGCACGGCAAAGAGTCGGACCAACCGGCAAAGCCGGCTTAAACGGCCCGTTTCGTTGTCGGGGACGTCGCAACTTGATACGATGTACCAAGCGACTTTGGGCGTACGGAACGGCCCGTTCCCTGACGCACTTTATGCCCCGCCGGGGCTGCGTCCGGTAAAGGTTGATCGGCGTTTAGGTTTATCGCCGTCAACTGTCGACGAGAGAAGTAGGCGATGTCGAAGCGACTAATGCTGGTCGGACTCATTTGCCTTGCGCTGGGTCCGCGCGCCGCCGCAGACAGTCTGGTCGCTCAGTTTTTCCCGCTCACTGGCGAGATTCGTTTTCAGAATCCAAACGCCAATGACGTGCGGTTCGTGTACTACTCGATTTCGTCCATTTCGTCTCATAGCGGTGCACTCAATCCGACGGGTCCTCCATGGCAGTCGATCTCGGATTTCTACGACGCAAGTGGCAATGGCTTCATCGACCCGAGCGAGGACTGGACGAAGATTTCAACAACGTCAACACAATTGGCTGAGGGCGTATTCGCTGGCTCGGGTGGCCGCCTTTTGGCCCATCGCTCGGTGAGCCTGGGAGCGATCTGGAATCCCGACGTGGTCGCGTGGACAGATTTGTATTTCAATATTCTCCAGGATACGCAGGTGCTGCCTGTCTTTTTTCAGCTTGCCGTCGACGGTGACTACGACCACAACGGTTCGGTAAACTCGGCCGATTATATCATCTGGCGGCAGAAATTCGGCTCGACGACTTCGCTAGACGCCGACGGAGACATCAATGGCATCGTCGATACCGGCGACTACTACGTTTGGCGCCAGAACTTCGGCCGTTCTCTCTTTGGCTCCGGCTCATCGCTGCCGCTCGACACGGGTCAATCGCTGCAACTGGGCGGCGGCGTGCCCGAACCGGCATCGGTCATCCTGGCATTGTTAGCACTTACTGTGTTTCTTTTTTCTGTTCGCGCACGGCGGGCTGCGTGAGGCGAATATCAAATTTGTCGCCGGCGTCGCGCGTGGCGGCTCGGAACTCCTTGGGGGTGGTGACTCGCTTCTCGCTCAAGTGGCTGATGAACATCCCCTTTCGCACGCCGGAGTTCCAGGCAATGCTCCCCTCTTCTACATCGGCCACTAACACGCAGCCCTGCGGATCATAGGCACCCGATGCGATGGCTTGCGTGAGATCGGCGGCGTCGAGCGCGGTGGCGTAATCGACGCGAATTCCGCGCCAAGCATCGGGCTGCACGGTTACAATCTTTTTACCGGCGACCGCCAGTTTGGCGAGTGTGACGCCCGTCTTGGCCGGCTGGCCGCTGCGAAGATACCCGATGGTCGTCGTGGAAGACGGCGGCATCACGCTCACCGCCAATTGCACGGCGTCGACGTTGTCCACGATCGAATCGCCGACGCGCGTGACGACATCCCCCGCAAGCAGCCCGGCCCGCGCTGCAGGGCTTCCGGGAAGCACTTGCGTAAGCGTTGGCCGGGAGTCTTTGCCGCTCGGCGCATTCATCGGTGATTGGCCAAAACTGACGCCCAACATTCCATACTCCACTTCGCGGCCTTGTTTAAGCGTATCGATAATGCGGCGGACCGCGGCATTGATCGGAATCGCGTAGCCGGCGGGCTGTTCGTGGCCGGCAATTGTGGCGGCGGTTGTCGTGACGCCCACCAGTTCGCCACGAAGATTCACCAGTGCTCCGCCGCCGGCGCTGAAGCCAAGCTTGGCATCGGTTTGTATGAGCGTGCCGAGATGATGAAGTGTGGTTCGGTAGTCGCCGACGGGGCCGGGTGTGTCGTTGAAGTTGCTACCGGTCGGCGCCTTGCGGGCTAAATTGGTCACAATGCCCCAACTTGCAGTTGGCTGGCCGTCGCTCTGGATTGCGTACGGATTGCCGATGGCGACGACAAACTGTCCCTTGCGAAGCGTTTCGGCGTTGCCGAGGCGCATTGCGGGAAAGCTGCCGGGGGCTGCGGGGCGCGGTTGGGCGCCCGGTCGCTGAAGCGGGCTCGCCTTGGTGTCGATTGCAAGGACGGCAAGGCCGCTGTGCGGGTCGGCCGCACGGATGGTTGCGCGGTATGTGACACGATCGATGGTGGTAACCGTATGTTGGTCGCCTTTGCGGACCGCGCGGTAGTGTGTTAGCACGAGTCCGGCCGGATCGATAATCATGCCGGCGCCAACGGTGACCGGCGCGTTCGCATTCGACCCGTTTTCGCGAAGGTCGGCGAACAGATCACCCAGCCGACGTTCGGCCGGCGCAGCTTGTTGGGGTGGCGTTCGAGAGATCGCTACAACACTCGGCTCAGCTCGGGCAATGACATCGACGAGAGCTTGTTCGAGCTGTGTGGCGGAGGCCACGCCGTCGGGTTTTGGGCTGCGCGGTTGTTGCGCAAAGCCGGCCGCGGGCCACACAGCAGCGAGGACTAGAATTGCCGAGAAGCGTGTCACAGCATCAATGGTACGGGAGGGCGAGGCTCCTGCCGAGCCGGAATCGACCGGCGCAGCTAACGCATCGCCCTCCCACGCAAGATGCCTACGCTTCCGTATCGTCCGATGTATCTCCATCGCTGCTGATGGAATTTGCCAGCCCAATGTGGCCGCCTGCCGCCAGAATCTTCTCCTTGATCTCCTGGGAAATCGTCGGATTCTCTTTGAGGAACAGACGGGCCTTTTCCTTACCTTGGCCGAGCTGCATGTCGCCGTAGCGGAACCAGGCTCCGGTGCGACCGACGATTTTTTGTTCCAGACCCATGTCCAAAATATCGCCTTCGTAGCTGATGCCGTCGGTGTGCATCATGTCGAACTCGGCGGAGCGGAACGGCGGGGCGACTTTGTTCTTGACGACCTTGGCACGCACGCGTTGGCCGACAACGTCCTCGCCCTCCTTCAACTGGCCGATGCGGCGGACGTCGATTCGGCAGGAGGCGTAAAACTTGAGCGCCCGCCCGCCGGGCGTCGTTTCCGGGCTGCCGAACATCACGCCGATCTTCTCCCGGATCTGGTTGATGAAGATCACCGACGTGCGGCTCTTGGCGATCGCGGCCGTGAGCTTGCGGAGCGACTGGCTCATCAGCCGGGCTTGCAAACCAACGTGCGTGTCGCCAATATCGCCATCGAGTTCTTTCTTGGGGACCAGTGCGGCCACGGAATCGACGACAATCACGTCCACGGCGTTCGATTTGATGAGCATCTCGGTAATGTGCATCGCTTCTTCGCCGTAGCTGGGCTGGCTCACGAGCAGCATTTCCAAATCGACGCCGAGCTTCTTGGCCCAGCTTGGATCGAGGGCGTGCTCCGCGTCAATGAAGGCGGCGATGCCGCCGGCCTTCTGCGCCTGGGCCACCACGTGCAGTGCGAGCGTCGTCTTGCCGCTCGATTCGGGTCCAAAAACCTCGATCACGCGGCCGCGGGGAATCCCCTGCCCTCCCAGCGCGATGTCGAGCGAGAGGCTGCCCGTCGAAATACCTTCGATGACGTAGACCGTATCCGCGCCCAGGGGCATGATAGCCCCTTCGCCAAACTGTTTTTCGATTGCGGCAACCGTGTTGCGGAGCTCCGGGCTGAACTCCAGGATGTTGGTGGGCCTGTTATCGCCGCGCTTTGGCGGCTTTTTGGCAGTTTTATCGGCTTTGGCCATACGGTTGGTTGGAGCGGTTTGGGTCACAGGACGATGATTGGTTGGGGCGGCGGTAACCATGAACTGAATCCTTTTATCTAGCGAAACGAGCGTTGCGGCAAGTACCTTGCGATTCGGCTCCCTTCGGGCGGGGCCAGGAGGTGGGTAAACGCCGAGTGACATGCGACGAATCCAGCCTGCCAGGCCCCTCCGAATAAAGGGAGGAGAGTGCAAGTGCGTGGTGTACGCATGTGTACTATATCGGCGGCCGGAAGTAGATACAAGAGCCGATCGACTTTCGGCCGCAATTTGTGTGCGAACGCACTGTTCACCGCAAGGGGTGGTGCCGGCACGAAAAGCTACTAACAAGTCGCCCGTATTACCCGCACGAGGAGCACGAGGCCGCCCGGCGAGATAAACCTTACTTCGCTCGTTTCCGTGCCGGTGTTCCGCCGACGGCGCCGCCAGATGGGCCGGATAGCGGGGTGCGATCGTCCAGGCGGTCGTCTTCGGCGTCGAAGTTGCCGCTGGCGGTCGCTTCGTCCAGCTCGGCAACGATCGGGTCGCCATCACCTTCGTTGCCGCCGGCCAAGCCGCCCACGGCTGTTCCGCCGCCAGCGGTGCCGGCAGCGTGGACGTCGCCCCGATGCAAGCGTTGGGGCGAAAAGTCCATGGGGCCCGTCCGCTTCATGCCGTCTTCGTCCATCTCGCCTTCCGGCGCGAGCGTATCTTTGGGCGAATGGGGGCGGCCTTCGTCCAGGTTCGCTTGCGGCGTTTGATCGTTCGTAGCGGCGCACTTGACGCAAAACCGAGTAAACGGAATTGCGTCCAGCCGGGTCATCGCAATCGCCCGGCCGCACGACTCGCAGATTCCGTATGTGCCCCCGTCCATGCGATTCAACGCCTCCCGGGCTTCGGCGACGATGTACTGCTCGTTAGCCAATAACGTGGCGTTCATATCGTAGAGGAATTCGTCCGTTCCCATGTCTCCTAGATGAAATGGCGCGTTCGACAGGTCGCTCCCGCCGCTCCTGGAACGTACCTGTTCCACGATACCGTTGGCATCGGTGCGAACACGCGAAGCCAGTGCTTCGAGCGCCTTGCGGTATTTCTTCAGGTTCATCTGACTCAGTTTTTTCATTGAATTGCTCCCGGAAACCCATTGCTGCAGGCGACCGCTTAGACCGCCGTGCCAGATTGCCGCAGTCGGTAATTTACCATGTTGCGACGCTCTCTTCATCCAGGCGTGCAAAACGTGCGCCGTGGAAGTTCCCGACCAGACTTGCCGGCGGCCGACGTCGGCCCAGCCCCGTACCCGGGGCTCGGCGCAGGAATTGCACGATAGAAGCACCGAAGGAGGATTCGGCCATGATCCGTAAACTTGCATCTGGTGAGTATCGGCTCTACTCGAGAAAGAAGAACCCCAGCACCGGCAAACGACGCAACCTGGGTACGTTCAAGACGCGTACGGCCGCCGAGAAACACGAGCGCGAAGTGCAGTATTTCAAGCGGCACTGATGCCGTGTGGGCGGCAGACTGACGTCTGTCGGGCGGGTTGTGAACACTTACCCGACGGGAATATTATTGCCGGGCACGCATGAATCGTTATGATAACTCGTAGGTCCGCTACGTTTACGCGGCGGGCTAACGGAACGAGGCATGCCCAGGACAGAGCTCATCCCCGAACGCGCGGGCTGGCTGCAAGACGCCAACTCGATGCTCTTGTCGGCGTTTTGCAATCTGACGCTCCTTCTGGCGCTCGGGCTCTTATCGGCCGCCCACTCGGACGCCTGGAACGGCGTGAAGTTGCTCGTGAATCTTGGCGACGGCCAGGATTCGGCAGTAGTCGATGATGCGCCGCTGCAGGATGAGATCAAATTAGAGGTTGCGCCCGAACCCGCGGCGGCGATGGGCCCGACTCAACTTTTCGCGGACCCGGCGCTGGCCACGACCGACTTCGCGGCGCTGACGGCGCTTTCGGAAAAGTCGAGCGCGCCGAGCGGACTTGACGGCGCAGCTCTCGGCGGCGGGCGCGTGGGTGACGGTACGGCCGTCAAGGCCGCCACCGAATTCTTCGGCATTGGCGGATTTGGCCAATCGTTCGTGTATGTCGTCGATTGCTCGGACAGTATGAATGATAACGGCAAGTTTGAGCGGGCCCGTTATGAACTTCTGCAATCGATCGAACAGCTTGGTAATGACCAGCGGTACTTTGTGATCTTCTACAACCACGAAGCGCATCCGATGGATGCCGAGCGGCCGGTCCTCGCCACGCAAGCGCAGATCGCACAGACGACCAGGTGGATCAACGACGCGGAGGCCAGTGGAGGCACGAATCCGCTGCCGGCGCTGCTGTACGCCCTGTCGATGCGGCCGGATGCCATTTACTTTTTGTCCGACGGCCAGTTCGACCCGATGACGATTCCAGAGCTGCGGTTTCGCAATCGCGCAAATCTGCGACTCCGCACGCGGGCGATTCCGATCCACACGATCGCGTTCTTCGACCGGGCGACCGTGGGCCTGATGCGGACCATCGCCCGCAATTCGGGCGGGGAATTCCGGTTCGTGAAGTGACGGCCGGTGCTCCTTCGGCATGCGATGCCGCCAAGCGGCTAGCCGCGCGAGGGGCGGATATCCATCCATACCGAGCGGTGATCCGTGGCGTTGATCGCGTCTGCGCCGGGCTGGCCGGGAGGCGGCCAGAAGATCCCGCCCTTCACCACCTCCAAGCCGCGCGAAGGCAGTACGTAATCGATTCGCAGGCAGCCGTGGTGTTCGCCCGTAAAATCTGCCGTTACGCGGCTCGGCTCACCGTGATGCTCGATGAATTGGTCGGCGTGCCGTTTCGCGACCAGCGGGCCGCCCTCGCTCGTGGGCGTGAATGACGCGTTGACGCGCCGATTCTTAAGCAATTGGTCCATCGTTGTACGCATGCCTTCGCCATCGACTGGATCGCAGTTGAGGTCGCCGACGATCACGAACATCGCATCGGCCGCCAGTCCGCCGTGCTGACCAGCATCATCAACCAGGTAATCGCTCGTTGCTGGATCGACGTAATTGGCGAACAAACGAATTTCATCGTGGTTTCGGTGGCCGTTGCGGTCTTCGGGGCCGTCGAAAACAGGTGGAGTCGGGTGCGAACACAGAAGGTGAAGCACAAATGGCTTGCGTCCATCCGCCGCCGGCACTTGGATTGGCACATCCCAATGGCTTTTCGACGACAGACGGAGCACGGCCAAGTCTTCATTGCCGTAGAACGGCTTCTGCGTGTTCGGGTTCGTCGGCAGCAGGGCGTTGGGCATGTCGCGCCACAAAAACTTTTGGAAGGTGCGGACGTGTTCGCTGTCGATGGGGAATCTCGACAGCACGAGCATGCCGTACTCGCCTTCGTGCCGGCCGTAGCCGATGGCGTCGTCGGGCTCGCCGAGCTTTCCGTTATGGTTCAAGTCGCGGCCGCTCGGCCGGCCCGTGTTGACCGGCGCGGTGAAAAAGTGCTCGAACCTGACCGGCTCGCAACCGTTCTGCTCAACTGCCACATATTTGGTGCGAAACAACTCGGCGGCCCGTTTTGATTCGTCGAAGTCGAACTCGTTGACGAACAAAACATCGGGTCGGACACGCTGGATGACTTCGGCGATTTTACGCGCCTGATCGTTGTTCCCGCCTTCGAGATCGTGAACCAGTTGACCGTCTGCATTGCGAAACAGCGAGGCATTGTACGTCGCCACTCGGATCGTGGAGTCGGCGGCCATTGTGCAATTCATCAGCACATCGAGGACGAACGCCGCGGCAACCAGCAGAAATCGGATCGTTTTCATGAGAATTCGCCATTGCGCCGTGGAAAATACTGATCTATCCGGGCAAAAACATACAGAATAGGCGCATTGTATCGGCTGACAGGATGCGCCGGCGACCAGTGCACCATAAAAAATTCGTCGCACGCCGATCCGATTCTTTCCATGCGCTGCGATGGCGGCTAAAATGGATCGCGCCGGGCACCAGGCAAAGCGCCCCGCTCCGGTATTCTACATCTCCGCGGCGACCAGCATGATCCATGGAAAAGGAAGTCGACCATGTCTGCTACAGCGACTGCAGAAGCTCCTCCAGCCCGGCAAACCTCCGAGGCGGCATCCGAGGCATTTATGAGCGGGGTATTTGAAGTTCAGCATCCGTTGATCGCGTGCCACGTTACCCGGCTCCGCGACAAAACCACACCACCCGCAGAGTTCCGGCAATTGGTCAACCGGCTTGCCTCCTTATTGGCGTATGAGGCAACGAAAGATTTGCAGGCAGAACCGGTCACGGTTCAAACACCGTTGGCGAAAACGGAGGGCCGCCGGCTGTCGCAGCGGATCGGCCTCATTCCGATCCTGCGCGCGGGCCTCGGCATGATTGATCCCGTGCTGGAGCTGATTCCGACGGCCGAGGTCTGGCACTTGGGACTCTATCGCGACGAAGAGACGGCCAAACCGGTGAGGTACTACTCCAAACTTCCACCCGAGCGGCCCGTCGATGTGGCCCTCATTCTCGACCCCATGCTGGCCACCGGCGGCTCGGCCGTCGACGCGCTGAGCACGCTACGCGATTGGGGCGTCCCGCACGTCAAGCTACTCTCGCTCATTGGCGCAGAAGAAGGGGTCAAGCGCGTCGAATGCGAATTCCCCAACGCGCAAATCTACGTCTGCCAGATCGATCCCGATTTGAACGACCGCAAATTCATCGTGCCCGGCCTGGGCGATGCGGGCGACCGTATCTTTAACACGGTAGGCGAATAGACGATCATTGTTGAACCGCCAAGGACGCCAAAAATGAGCGGCACCCTTAGCGATCTTCTTGGCGAACTCTGCGTTCTTGGCGGTTTAATCTCTTCGTTATGAAAAAGGAAGTGTCATTCTTATGAGGACTCTACTCAGCAAGGAAGAACTGCACGACGGCGTGACGCGGATGGCCGATCAAATTGCGGCCTGCTACCAGGACCGGCAATTAACGATCGTCGGCGTGCTGACCGGCAGCGTCGTGCTGATGGCCGACTTGATCCGGGTGCTTGATTTGCCGATGCGGGTCGGCGTCCTTCAGGCCAGCAGTTACCGCGGCGCCACGACGACACGGGGTGAGTTGGCGATCAATTCGGAGCTGATGCTCGATATCTCGGAGCGCGACGTGCTGTTGGTCGACGACATCTTCGACACCGGCCACACCCTCGTGCGAACGATGGAGAAAATGCGGGAATTTGGCCCGACGTCGATCCGCTCGGCCGTTCTGCTGCGGAAACATGGGCGGCAGGAGGTCGACTACCTGCCCGATTTCGTCGCGTTCGATATTCCGGACGAATTTGTCGTGGGTTACGGTTTGGATTACGAGGATATGTACCGCAACCTGCCGTACCTGGCCGCTCTAGAGCCGGAAGATATCGCGCGGCACAAAGTCACGATGACCGCGAATCAGGCGGTGTGAACAGCAGACCCCTCGCGCGGCAAAAGGAAATCTCGTCTCGCCGAGCGAGACGACTACACTGGCCCTTCAAAACGCCCCGGTAAAAGCTGCTCGAGCGTCGCGCGATGCACTTCCGTCGGCTTGAGCGAATCGACCATCACGATTAGCAAGCTGGGGCTGAACTCGGCGAGAAACTGGCGGCAAGCGCCGCAGGGCGATACGCCGCCGCGGCTCACCACGGCGATTGCCGTAAATTCTCGCTCGCCATTCGCCACGGCAGCGGAGGCGGCCACGCGCTCGGCGCAAATCGTCAGCCCGAACGAAGCATTCTCGACGTTCACGCCTTGGTAAATGCGCCCGCTCGCGGTTCGCAGTGCGGCACCGACCGGGAAATCTGAAAACGGGCAGTAGGCGCGCTTCTGCGCTTCGAGCGCGGACTGAATCAATTCGTCGATTGTCGCGTTGTTCATAATCGTTCACACTATCAAGGGCCGCGGTATTACGCGATCCGTTCGACGATGAGCGGCGGCGTTTCGACCGGTTCGTCGCCCACGGTGATTGCCGCAAGCACATCGCGTTTGCTGTGGTGAGCCGCATCGGGCCCGGCGAATATGCGAGCCAGCGGTTGGCCGGCGTCGACCTTGTCGCCGATTCGCACCAGCATTTCGAAGCCGACGGAAAGGTCCAGCTTGTCGCCCAGTTGTCGTCGGCCGCCGCCCAGGTTAATCACGACATAGCCGAGCCGTTCGGTGTCGACGTGCGTGACGTAGCCGTCCCAGGGGCTGCCGATATCGTGCGCCGGCGCGACCGGCCGCGGTGCGTCAAGGTTACCTCCCTCGGCAGCCACCATCTCGCGGAACTTCTCCAGGCCCGCTCCCGATGAAATCGCCTTCTCCAACCGCTTGCATGCCGCGGCAGTCGATGTCTCGCGCTTCGCCAGCATGAGCAATTCGGCACCAAGTTGAAGCGTGACTTCCATCAAGTCGGCCGGGCCTTTGCCGCGGAGTGCGTCGACCGACTCGTTCACTTCGTTTGCGTTGCCCGCCATCCGGCCCAGCGGCTGATTCATATCCGTCAGAAGCGCCACGGTGGGAACGCCCATGCGCTTGCCCGTGTCGACCATCGAGCGGGCCAACGCCCGAGCGTTGTCGAGCGTTTTCATGAACGCACCCGTCCCATGCTTCACATCGAGCACGAGCGCATCGAGTCCTTCGGCCAACTTCTTGCTCATGATGCTGGCCGTGATCAGCGGGATCGATGGCACCGTTCCCGTCACATCGCGCAGCGCATAAAGTTTGCGATCGGCCGGCACCAGGTCGGCCGTCGCACCGCTGATGACGCAACCGACGTCGCGGCAAACCTGCTGAAACTCGGCCGTGTTGAGATTCGTCCGGAAGCCCGGAATCGCGTCGAGCTTGTCGAGCGTGCCGCCGGTAGCACCGAGGCCGCGGCCGGAAATCATCGGCACCTGCAAATCGCAGCAGGCCAAAAGCGGAGCGAGCGGCAGCGAAACCTTGTCGCCAATGCCGCCGGTGGAGTGTTTATCGACTTTCGGCGACTCGCCCTCCGGCCATTCGAAAGTAGCGCCCGAGTGCAGCATGTGCTCGGTGAGCGCAGCCGTTTCAGCCACGGTCATCCCGCGCAAGTACACTGCCATCGCCCAGGCGGCCATCTGATAATCGGGCACGTCGCCGCGCACGTAGCCGGTGATGAGTGAGCCGATTTCGTCCTCGGTCAACTCGCCGCCGTCGCGTTTCTTCGATATGAGGCTAACAACATTCATGGTATGAGGACGCGGGATGCAGGATGCTGGGGGCAGGGACAAGGCATCGATGGATTTCCCTGCCCCCCGCATCCGGCCTCCTCCATCCTATGAGAATTCCTCGGTAATGATCCCCGTCACAATCGCTTGCAACTTGTCGCGAGCGGCTTCGGCCGTGGCGACCACTTCTTCCCCACTCGTCATTTGCGGTTTGTCCGGCGACGCGATGTTGGTAATCGTCGAAAGGCCGAGCACGCGAAGTCCAGCATGCGCCGCCACGATCGCCTCGGGAACCGTCGACATCCCGGCCGCATCGGCACCAAAGTAGCGCAGCATTCGGATTTCGGCGCGCGTCTCGTACGTCGGGCCGAGCATCGCCGCATACACACCGCGATGGCAGGCGAAGTCGTGCCGCCGCGCGATCGCCAGCGCCTGGTCCCCCAGCCGGCGGTCGTACGGCTGCGACATATCCGGGAACCGCGGGCCAAGCTCGTCATCGTTAACGCCGACGAGTGGATTGCGGTTAAGCAAGTTGATATGGTCGTCGATGACCATTATGTCGCCGCGCGCAAAATTCGGATTCAGCCCGCCGGCCGCATTCGAGACAACAAGCAACTCGATTCCTAGTGCATTCATCACGCGGACTGGAAACGTCGCCGGCTCGGCCGAGTGACCCTCGTAGCAATGGAACCGGCCCTGCATCGCCACGACAGGGACGCTGTTCAATTTTCCACACAGCAGCCGCCCGCGATGCCCGACCGCCGTCGACTTCAAAAAATGCGGTACGTCGCCGTAATCGATTGCCTCATCAACATCGATCGCCTCGCCGACCGAGCCCAATCCCGATCCCAGAATAATCCCGCTCCGCGGCCGGCCGTCCCACCTGCTGCGGACAAAGTCACGCGCTTCGGCAATTTGCTGAGAGGGATGAAGCATTGTTTATTTGCCACCGAGGACACAGAGGTCACAGAGAGAGGAGTCGAACACCGTCGACGAGACGTTTTTCACCAAAGTTTATGACCAGTCCTCGTTTTAGGCGCGTTGCCTTTAAATAGGAAAGAACCTGGGCAGTTGCGACGTCTGGCAATCTCGACACGGACTTCAATTCAACGACGGCTCGATCGTCTTCGTCTTCAACAATCAAATCAATCCGCTGGTCTTTGATCGCTTTGTCCTTGTAGTGCATTTCGAATGGTGCTTGGCGACGATATCTTATGCCCCGCAAATCCAATTCGTAACATAACGCTTCTTCATAAACGGATTCCA
The DNA here is from genome assembly GCA_963807935.1 of uncultured Planctomycetota bacterium. Classification (GTDB taxonomy): domain Bacteria; phylum Planctomycetota; class Planctomycetia; order Pirellulales; family Lacipirellulaceae; genus JABDGM01. The sequence goes on along the minus strand of CAWEDY010000022.1, from coordinate 197,801 downwards.
ATAAGCCCCAAAATTCGATGAACTTCGATTGCAGCTCCAATGATCTTTTCAGTCAAGGATCCGACATTTAGAAGGTTTCCTATCTGCTCTCGGTGATCTCTGTGACCTCTGTGGCTAGCCCCGCTTCCCCGCCGCGTCGTACTTAAGCACGCCGCACACGATCGCCCGCAGCTTCGGTGCGGCCGCGTTGGCCGTGGCGATGATCTGCTCGACGTTTACCGGCTCCGCATGATCCGGATAACACATATCGGTGATGACCGAGAGGCCGAACGTGCGGAGGCCACAGTGAACCGCCACGATCGCCTCGGGAATCGTGGACATACCGACGACGTCGGCCCCGATCCGCCGCAGGAAACGGTATTCGGCCCGCGTCTCCAGATTTGGCCCCGTGACGGCAACCGTCACGCCGCGATGGGCGACGAAGTTCTCCTTGCGGGCGATTTCGAGGCCGGCGTCGATCAGTTCCGGATCAAACGGCTGCGACATATCGGGAAACCGCGGGCCGAGCCGGTCGTCGTTGATGCCCACCAGCGGGTTGTCGCCCATGAGATTGATCTGGTCGTCGATGATCATCACGTCGCCGGCGCGGTACATCGTGTTGAGGCCGCCCACGGCCTGCGAAACCATCAGCAGCTTCGCACCCAGCCGCTTGAAGACCCGCACGGGGAGCGTAATCTGCTTGAGCGGGTAACCCTCGTACTGATGGAACCGTCCTTCCATCACCACGACCGGCACGTCCGCCAAACGGCCACAAACCAGGCGGCCGCGATGACTCGTCGCCGTCGATTTTGGAAAGTGCGGGATCGTTTCGTAATCGAGCGCGGCCGCAATCTCCATCTCCTCGACCAGCCCGCCCAAACCGGTGCCCAGAATGATGCCGGCATGCGGCGTCTCTTTGAAATTGTCTAGTATTGCAGCCGCGGCGGCTTCGATTTGGTCGTAGAGTTCGAGCATGAAAACTAACTTATCGGCTCCAGATCGATTAAGCAATGAGCGGATGGCCCGATGAAGAGTGGGCATCGCCATCAACTGGAATGAGCGGTCAAGACAAGAAATAGATGGTGGGCCGTACACCCTACTCGATGTCGACGGAATCGACGACCCCGACAACCACCGACCGCACCGGGGCTTGCGAGTTATCAAGAATCTGCCGCGCCCCATTTCCCTCGTCGAGCACGAGCACGCGCTGCCCTACTCCTGCGTCGATCGCGGCGACAGCGATGAGATAGCCGCCGCTGGGTTTGCCGGCCGGGTCGAGCCGGTCAACCACGAGCAGCCGCCGATTGTCGTAATCGGGGTGGTTGATCGTCGAGACGATTTCGCCGGTGACCTGGCCAATGAACATTTTCGTAGGTCAGGCTTTAGCCTGACAATTACAAAATCGCGTCAGGCTAAAGCCTGACCTACGTCACATTCACATCATCCACAATGCCAATGATCGTGTGATCGACCGGCACAAACCATTCGCGCAGCGCCAGCGCCGCTTCGCGACCACCTTCGTAGTACACCAATTCGCCCGGCCCGGCCATCGAGGTGGAATCGGCACACACGATCGCTTCGCCCGTCGGCTCGCACGTTTTCGTGAGCGGTTGTACGACAAGCATCGGCACGCCTTCGAGGCCGGTGTAAACCTCGCAGGGAACTACGGTGCCAATGACTCGCCCAAGTAACATGGCTTCTCCACAACCGCACAGTCTTTACCCAGCGTGCGCCGCTGGAGCGGCGACGCTGGGCTTGAAGTTCAACGCTTCGGCGTATCAACGTTCGGTTGTATACTTCATTTACTTCCGGCCAAAAAATCGGCTCGATTCGCCCAGCAGCGATGCGAATTCTTTGTGTACATTCGAGATGATCGAATGGCACAACGTCACATTCCGGCCCGCCAGGGACCGCGTGGCAATCTCGGCTGCCGCTTCGACGTCGGTGCGGTCGCCCGTCAAAATTGCGATGCCGCGCCCGCCAAGCCCGTTTCCGATCCGCAATTCGGCCACTTCGACCAGTGCACCCTTCGCTGCGGCGTCGGTCGCTCGGATGATCGAAGCAATCGTCGATGTTTCCAACACAACCAGTGATTCATAGTTTTTGAACCGCCGCTCGCCATCGAGCGCCTCGACCACACGCGGATGCACCTGCGGCAACAGCACTTCGTCGATGATATCGTCTGGCGCCGCCTGCATGCCTTCGCGGTAGCTCTCTTCGACCTCGGCCGTGCCGCCGCCGATCAGAATGAGGTACTTGCCCGGCTGCACGGTGCCCGCGTGCAGCAGCTCGATGGGCGAGCGCTTCACCATCCGATCGGCCGCGTACGCGCCGGCGGCGATGCCGCTCAACTCGATCAGTGCAATGGCCGGAAGTTTCGTCATACGATGCGGAAAATATCGACCAATACGCAGCGGCGTAACCGGGAAAACGTCCGGGCGTCGGTCATACCTTCGCCCGTGGGCGAGGCAATCGTGAACGACGTATGCCCCTCGCCCCCTTCGCCCAGCCCCGCGTAGCACGGGGCGTTCTTCACGAAAATGCTGCAGTTGATGGCCCGAGCCATGTGCGACAGGTTGCGGATGTTCATCGAGTGCATGACGGCCGTGTGCCGCCGCCCGCCTTCGGCCGCTACCGCCAGGTCGATCGCTTCATTGGCGTCGCGCACGCGCGCCACCGGCATGATCGGCATCATTTGTTCGGTCCAAACGAGCGGGTGATCCACGCCCACATCGATCACGCCCAATCGCAAATCCTCGGGCACATTCATGCCGATCTTTTGCAGGATCGCACCGGCATTCTTGCCGATCAGCTCGCGGTTGATCTTGGCCGCCTGACGGGGCCCGCGGATTTCGGTGAAGATCAAGTTTTCAAGTTGCTTCGTCTGCGATTGGGTAAGCACCACCGCGCCGTTGGCCCGCATGGCAGCCAACAGCTTGTCAGTGATACCGGCGACCGCGAACGTTTCTTTCTCGTCGGTGCAGATGACGTTATTGTCGAACGACGCGCCCAGCACGATGTCGCGGCCGGCCTGTTCCAAGTCGGCCGTTTCATCGACGACGATCGGCGGATTGCCAGGCCCGGCACAGATCGCCCGCTTGCCGCTCTTCATCGCCGCTGTGACGACCCCGGCGCCACCCGTGACCACCACCAACCGAATTCCCGGGTGCGTCATGAGCGCTTGTGCCGATTCCTGCGTCGGCTCGGCCATGGTGACGATCAGGTTGACCGGGCCGCCGACTTCGACAATCGCCCGGTTGATGATATCCACGCAGCGGATCGAGCATTCTTTAGCCGATGGGTGGACGTTGAACACCACGGCATTGCCGGCGGCCACCATCGAAATGGTGTTGTTGATGATCGTCGAGGTTGGATTCGTCGAGGGCGTAATCGAGCCGACGACGCCAAACGGGGCGCGCTCAAATAGCGACATGCCGCGGTCGCCCGTTTTCACCTCGGCTTGCAGCACCTCGGTGCCTGGCGTTTTATTGGAAACGAGCCGATTCTTGATGATCTTGTCTTCGTAGCGCCCAAAGCCCGTCTCGCGATGGGCGGCAAACGCCAGCGACTCGGCCTGTTCGAGCGTTCGTTTGCGAATATTGGCGATGATTTCGTCGCGCTTCCTCAGCGGCAGTTTGTCGAGCGCTTCAAACGCGGCTTGCGCGGCCTTGACGGCTGCATCCATGTCGCGGAACGCGCCCATGCGATGCTGACCGCCGCCGACGGTATCATCTCGGCCCGTGGGCGCAGCCTCGCCCTGCCCCACAGAGATTCTTTGCAGAACTTGCTGGGCGATCGCGTCGACTTGCTGATCGGAAAGTCGCGACATACAAGGAAAATCGCAGTATGCGTTTAGCGTCGGCGGCCACGCCGAATCTATCCGAAAACGAAGTCGGCGTGGCCGCCGACGCTAACTAATCGTCGATCTTGCGGTACTTGTACTCCCCGGCGACTTCCCAGTTGTCGACGATGGCCATCACGACCGCATCCACCGGCCGATTCTGCGTGGCGACCGTTTGCCGGGCGGAGCTGCCAGTGGCATAAAGAATCATTTCGCCCACGCCCGCGCCGACCGCGTCGGCCGCCACCACGGCAGTGCCGGCCTTTTCGCCCGCGGCGTTCACCGGTTGGCAGACCAATAAGCGCAGGCCTTCGATCGTCGGCTCTTTGCGAGTCGAGACAACCGTGCCAATCACGCGGGCAATCATCATGGCGAGAAGTCTCCTGCGATTTGCCGCCGACTGTAGCTGGCTGCTGTGAGGCCGATCCGGCCCCCGCGCCGGGTCGCACACCCGGGCTACGGTCACTTTGTCTTATTCGATTCACCGCGGCCCAAAGGCACGACGCTGTCTACATTCGCATGCGGACGCGCGATCACGTGGGTCACAACGACTTCCCCGATTCGTGACGCCGCTGCCTGACCCGCGTCGCAAGCGGCCTTCACCGCGGCAACGTCGCCGCGGATGACGGCCGTCACGTAGCCGCCGCCGGTCTTCTCATAGGAAACGAGCTCGACTTTGGCCGCTTTGACCATCGCGTCGGCCGCTTCCACCATCGTGGGAAAGCTCCGGCATTCAATCATTCCAAGCGCTTCAGACATGGGATTCTCCAGGTGTCGGGTGTCGGATGACAGGTGTCGGGTGTCGGATATTCGAATTCCGACATCCGACACCTGAAACCTCGCGAATCAATAGTTATCGTTTTGAGCTCTTACCGGTCACTCCTTCAATCGCGGCCACGGCGGCCCGGTAGCCGACATCGATGTCGCGCTCTTCGCCGCCCAGATACAGCCGGCCAAAACTGCCGAACGTGCGGACTTCCAGCAGATTGATGTTCGCCGCCTTTTCCGCTTCGTTGGCCGCCAGCGCGGCGTAACCCGCCGGCTCCACTTCCATGATGTACAGCGTTTGGCCGGCCAGAATCATGTTGCCGTGACGCATCCGATTGATGAGCTGAGTCTGATGGTCGTCCACGCGCCGAATGACCTGGCTGGAAGCGATAGTAGGCTTAATCCGGTCTTCTTGCTTCAATTCGAGCGCGTCTAAAATTGCCCGCCCCGCCTCGCGGATTTCGGCTTGCGACTCCGAATGAATCTCCAGCATGCCATACTGCCGCTCGACGATCTGCATTCCCGGCATCACTTGGTTGCTCTTCAGGGCGATATCGGTAATGCGATTGATCTCGATGCCCGGGGCAATCTCGACGTACAGGGCGGCCATGCCTTGCGTCGGCAAAAAGCCTTGCGCAATCGTCGCGATAAACGACGCGTACTGGGGCTGCATGCTGTCCAGGAATACGTAAGTTCTTAAATCAACTTCGGCCACGGATGTTTCCCAATCGGTTGAATGGTTATTCGCTGGTAAGCGTCGGCGGCCACGCCGAATCTATAACGGGCAAATTCGGCGTGGCCGCCGACGCTAAACACATCCAATTAATACTTCGCCGCGGCGCCGTCCGAAACCGTCACGCCTTGCGACTCTTTGACAATTCGAACGCCGGCACTGGCGCCGATGCGAGTGGCGCCGGCGCGGATCATTTGCTTGGCGTCGTGCAGGTTGCGGATGCCGCCCGATGCTTTGACGCCCATCTTCGTTCCGGAGACGGCGCGGCTCATCAAGGCCACGTCGTCGGCCGTCGCGCCGCCGGGACCAAAACCGGTGGCCGTTTTGACGAAATCGGCCCGCGCACGCCTGGCGGCCTGGCAGCCGCGTACCTTTTCCTCATCCGTCAGGAGCGATGTTTCCAGGATGACCTTGCAGATCGCGCCGCCATCCATCGCGGCTTCGACCACGGCCCGGATATCGCGGTAGACGATTTCATCGCGGCCGCTTTTCAGCGCGCCGACGTTGATCACCATGTCGACCTCGGTCGCCCCTTCGCGGATGGCCCGCCGGGCTTCAAGTGCCTTGGTCTCCGTGACATTGGCCCCCAACGGAAAGCCGATTACCGTGCAAACCTTCACTGACGAGCCGCGGAGCATCCCCGCACAATGGCGAACATAACAAGGATTCACGCAGACCGAAGCGAAGCCGAATTCTCGCGCCTCGTTGCACAGCTTCGTAATCTGGTCGAACGTGGCATCCGGCCGCAGCAGCGTGTGATCGATGTATTTGGCGATGTCTTTGGGAACGGCCTCGCCGCCGCCGCGGTGCATGATCCGATCGGCCCCCAAATTGATGAAGCTGCGCACGAGCTCCGGGTTAAGCTCCGCGCAGCTCTGGCAAAAACCGCAAGCTTCGGTGCAGGCGTGCATCGCATGGGAGTTGCCGGCCGTGGCGCCGATCAACTGAGAAATGCGATCCGCGACGCGCCTGAGATCGGGTTCAGACAATTCGGTCAATGCGGCCTCCGTCAAAGCTGTGTCGGGGACTGGCTCAATTTGCGCAGTCTTCGGAGCAAATTGTGCCTGTCCCCCTCCGAGCTTGCGTAATCGCTGATCAATCTCGTCGATCATGGCCGCCCGGCGAAGGTGCCGTTCGGCCGTGCATTCTGTGTCTAAAAACGTATCGACAATCTGCCGCGCCAGGCCGGCGCCAATCAGCGACGCGCCCAGCGTCAGCACATTGGCGTTGTTGTGCTCGCGGCTGTTGCGTGCGGTAGACAAGTCGTAACACAAGGCGGCCCGCACACCGGGAAACTTGTTGGCCGTCATGGCCGAGCCGATCCCCGCTCCGTCCACGATCACGCCCGTGCTGGCCCGCCCATCGGCCACCCGCTGCGCCACTTCCGCGGCGATTTTCGGATAATCGACCGCTTCGGTGCTGTGCGTGCCGCAGTCATCGACCGCCAAACCACGGGAGCGGATGTGTTCGGCAAGCTGTTGCTTGAGTTCGAACCCGCCGTGATCAGCGCCAATTGCTACGGTTTGCATCAGAGAAGGTGGACGAGCCCGCCGGCATGGAGTTCGCGAGAGCTACGGCTCCATAGTAAACAGGGCGAATTGGGATGTCAAACGCGGCGGCGACGTATCTCGCGATGGCGCAAAAGGTTAGGCCACCGACCGAACCGGCTGGCCGACCTTGGTCCGGCGCTACACTCCGCGGCGAACCCGCTACTAGTAATCGCTGGCCGTGTCGCCCGCTGCCCGCGTGATTAGCGATACAAACGTATCGGCATCAACATCCTCTCGAACGAACGTTACGCTCCCGTCGCCCAAGACAATGTTGCAACCGCCGGAGTGAAAACTATAAACGCCCTTGTAGTTGTCGCAATTCATAACGGTCGTCAGTGGGCAACGCGTCTGAATATCGCTTGGGGGTGCTTGACCCCAAACGGCGTACAGCCCGTCGGTGCCATTGGCGTTTGCCGGATCGCCGCCGTCTGCCCATTGGTAGTCGGTAAGGCCGCCCCCCACGCCGGGCATTTTCAAGTTCGTGTTTTCTTCCCACATCAGGTTTTTCACGGTACGGCCTGCGACGTAATGATTCGGCCGGCCTGCCGATTCAACGAACATGATAGTCTTGGACATTCCATCGCTCACTTTGCGAATGGAACTCGACGTATCGCTCAGCATGCCGCTTAGCCTGTCGACCGCGCGCTTCGATTTGGCCGCACCATCGATCTGGCTGCAATACAGGTCTTGATCGATCCGTTCGATGATGTTGTAGTCGGTCGTATAGGTGCTGGGCCGACGTTCCGTCGAGGGGCACAGAAAATCGTCGATATCTTTGGAGACCGCATCAATGTTGTAGATTCCCTTACTGGTCTTCGTTGTGTGATCGCACCAGTCGAATTTGAAATCGATCTGGTCGTAAATCGCCTGCTGCTCGATATAGGGCAGGATGAAGCTGAGAAAGGAATGGTGCTTGAGTCCGTTCGAGGGAACCGCCGTGCCCGTGGCGCCCGGGCAAGCGCCGGTTTTCAGCGCGGTCGTGTTATTGGGAGTGTTCGCCAAGGGAAGCAACTTTCTGGCCGATTCGTAATTCAACATGGCCAGGCCAAGCTGCTTCATTTTGTTGGTGCATTGCGAGCGCCGCGCCGCTTCGCGTGCCGCCTGGATGGCCGGCAGCAGCAACGCGACCAGGATTCCAATGATGGCAATGACCACTAGCAACTCGACAAGCGTGAAACCACGCGATTGAGAGCGAGACGAATTCATGCTGCATCCTCTTAAAGGTTCCGTGATCAAAGTCGAAGTGACCATGACAGAGATTTGGATTTACCCACTTTGGGTCGTTGATTGCGAGGAAAGGCCGATTGATCCGTAGGCGCAGGTTTGGCAAGACTTCCATCGGGGCGCACCGCAACCATGCGGGCCATCGTTCATCATTGCGGTGAATCCTTTGCCACAAGTGCGCAAGATTGAACGTGCGATCGGCCCGGCAGAGGCGCATGGCGGCGTTTCTGGAAGCCGCCCTGCGCAAATCTGACGATTGCGCTGCAGGCCGATCTGCCACAGAAAAGCTTCCTGCTGGAAGCTGAATTGCGAACGACTGTTCCGTCGCTGCAACCCGCGCTGTCGAATCGCCCGGCCTTTTAAGAGACGGCCGGGCCGGCCGGAATGCGCAGACCGCTCCTGCTGCCCTGGTAGACACATCCTCTCCTCGCTCCTTGTTCCTGCGCGGGACCAAAGCTCATCGGGCGCTTCGGGCCTCTCCCGCTAGTGCAACGTATCATAGCGACAGCCGCGCGAGCTTGTCTATTTCCCAAAGAAGGTTTTAGCGAAGATTTTTTTGCGGCTGCGGCGCGCGGCGCAAGGGCAAGAACTTCCTGCGCAAAGCGATCAATTGGTGCGGCGAATCAAACGCGGCGCTCGGCGCATGCCACCCCAACGGAGTATCTCTCGACGCGCGGCGATATTATTGCTGGACAATATCGCCCGCCGCAGCGGTAAATTGCGACACGAACGCATCCGGGCTGATGTCGGACGAGACAAAGCTTACGCTGCCGTCGCCGAACAAGATATGGGCGCCGCTGGGATGAAAGCTGTAGATCTCGGAATAGTTGTCGCAATTCATCACATCGGTAATAGCGCACGTGGGAGCGGGGGGCGGGTTGATAAAAGGATTGCCCCAAATCGCATAAACCCTGTCGTCTGCCCATTGCGTATCTTTGTGCGGAATTTGCACCGACGGTGTAGAAGGCGAAGCACTACTCCTGGTAATCGGACCCATATCGGCCAGGAAGATTCCTTTGACGTAGTTATTTGGCCGGCCGGCCGACTCATAGAACATGAACGTCTTCGACAGGCCGTCGGTAACTTTTCGGATCGGATTCGGAAGGTCGGTGAGCATGCCAGCAAGCTTTTCGACGTTACGTTTTTGATTGCTGAGCTTCAAACCAGCCTCGAAGTCGGCGCAGTAATTGGTGTCCTGGATGTCGACAAGAGTAAAATAATCGGTCGTGTACGTGCCGGGACGATTTTCGGCCGACGGGCACAAGAAATCTGGAATATCGACCGCGGTTGCCGCCAGGTTGGTCGTGCCCTTGCTATTGGTCGTGTTGTCGTACCATGCCTTCGTAAAGTCGATTTGATCGTATATATTTTGCAACTCCATGTAGGGCAAAATGAACGACAGAATGAAGTGATACTGCTTGCCGTTTGATGGATTGCCTGGCCTGTTCATGCCAGGACACGGGCCCGCAGCTTGAGTTGCCGTGTAATTTGGGGTGTACGCCAGGGGCAACACTTTCCTTGCCGACTCGTAATTCAGAATTGCCAGTCCAATTTGCTTCAGCTTATTGGTGCATTGCGTGCGACGAGCCGCTTCGCGAGCGGCCTGGATTGCAGGCAGCAGCAACGCAACTAAAATTCCAATGATCGCAATCACAACCAACAATTCCACCAACGTGAAACCGCTATTTCGCGAAGTATGATTCCGCATAATAAGACTCCGATTTGATGATGCAAACGCCTGGCCTCTTAGCACCCGACCGTGAAATGGAAAAAGAAGAATGAAATGTGGATAAACCTGAGCTAGAGCTATATAGATTAGTAGCGGGTCATTTCGACGAGAGTTCGAGTGGCAATTCGTTGGACTTCTTTTCGATCGTCACGCTCAGCGGCGTGCTGTCGAGATTATAGTATTTGCCCTTGAGCCGATCGGGGCCAGGCCTGGGCCCTCTGCCATCGCGATCCTGCGCACCTGGCGGCGGCGGCGCGGGCCACTTCACGAGCACCTTATACTGGCCGGCCGGCGCCCCATCGCGGGAATCGATAGTCGTCAGTTGATATACGCCTTGGGCATCGGTCATGCCGGAAGGCCGCAAGTCTTTCAACTCCGGTCCCGGATCGATAGGACAAAGCATGACCATCGCACCTTCTGCCGGACTGCCATCGATGGTGACGGTGCCCTTAGCCGGATATCGGGCAATCTTCCCGTCGCCGCAACCGGCTAATGTAAGAAGCCCCGCGAGAGTGAAACACAGCGCGGCCCGCTGCAACACGCAGATTCTTGCAAAAGTTGGACGCATCCTCTCGTTCTCGCTCCTGAGTGATCTAAGCGGTATGACAATTCGCCGCGCATCAAGGCGGCACTCCGGCCCATTCGCTGTATCATACCGTGCCCAAGGGAAGTACGTCTATTTCCACGGTAAAGATTTTCGCCGAGTTTTCGGCCAACTGCTCCTGGGGAGAAACGGCGCGAAGCGATCAACCGGCGAGCCGGATCGAGCGAGACTTGAATCAGTTCCAAGCCGAGGGGGCGAGCGCGCAACTCTGGCACGCAAAATAAAACCGCCGCGCCCAAGCCTGAGCGCGGCGGTCAACTGTTCGGACGGTTGACAGGCAAGCTCGAAACTAGCTCGCCCGCTTGCGAATAAACATCAGGGCCAGACCAGCGACCATGAACAAACCGACTGACGCCGGCTCGGGAACGCAAGTTAAGGCCTCAGTAAACGTAGTCGCAACACATAAGTTGTCGATTACCTGAGTGCCGCTTCCCGCTGTGCTGCCCTGGCGAAATGCGAACGCATCGACGGCATTACTGTGGTTCGCAACGGAAAGTATCGACGTACTGGATTCGTTGATCGGATCGATCCAAAGCTTCGCGTACGAATCCTCGGTTAGGGGATCGTTGTCGGGATCGAGCGTGTAGGAAACAACGACGCGATACGTTTGCCCCAAGGCCAGATCGCTGCCCCATTTGACGGACGGCGTATTCGAGGCGCCGACGACTCCGACGGTGAAATCTCCGCCCGACTGGGGGGCGGAAACATATACCCGGCCAGTAAAACCGCCGCCGACGGTTTGATAGAAGTGCGCGAAGTATTCCTCACTGGTGCCGGTCAAAGTAAAAGGACCGTTAAGTGTAAGATCGAAACCGGCATACCATGTCTGGCCCTGCGCCAACGCAGAACCGGTTGGCAGATTTACGTCCTGGCGAGATGTGGCACCAGAGGTGGTCGAAATCGTCCCGCTGCTAACTTGTACGGGTGTTCCTGTACCGCTGTGGGTTAACCAAAATGGCGGACTCGGTGCATTCGGGCCATTGGTTCCATTGACCAGGTTACCATCGGCGTAATTGAACGGTTCAGTATAGAACATGCTCGCATCGGCCGTTGAGGCGATGGCGAACATGATCAATGCACCAACAAACGAAAGAAGCCTTCCAAGTGCGGCTAACTTCATTAGAACTCCTCCACAAGCTTCGAGCTTTTTAAGACGCCTGTATCCAGGACTCCACCACCACTATCTACGCGACATTTTACTCGGATTATGTGAAGATGCAACCAAATCGGTGTAATAAATTGGCAAAATCCCTAAAAAGTCGCTTCACTTCGCACTAATACTGAAAATGCTTAATAGTCTCGCCTTTTTCGCCGATTTCGGTCAGCGAGTCGATGCCGATCGAGAGGTGCACGTCGGACCAATCGCGGCTGACCCGGGCGTCGCTTTCGCTGGTTTTCACGCCTTCGGGAGCCAGCGGCTTGTCGGAAACCAGCAGCAGAGCGCCGCGGGCAATCTGGTTCTTGTGGCCGACGACGAAGATCGTGGCCGTTTCCATATCGATGCCGATCGGCGTGTATTCCTGGAGCTGCTCGCGGAATTTGAGGTCGTGCTCCCACACGCGGCGGTTGGTCGTGTAAATAACGCCCGTGCGGTAATCGAGACCGCGATCGACCAGCTTCTGCGACACGAATTTGTGGAGCTTGAACGACGGCAACGCCGGCACGAGCGGGGGCAAATAGTCGTCGGACGTTCCCTCGCCGCGAATGGCCCCGATCGGCAGGATGAAATGCCCGATCTCGGTGGCGTGCTTCAGCCCGCCGCACTTGCCTAAAAACAGCACGGCTACCGGATGGTAGGCGGTCAGCAGGTCCATCACGGTGGCCGCGTTGGGAGAGCCAATGCCGAAGTTGATGATCGTCAGGCCGGCGTCGTTGGTCGAGGCCTGCATGGGCCGGTTATCGCCGTACATATCGCAGGCGAAGCGAGCCGCAAATCGCTGCACATAATCGCGAAAATTCGTGAGCAGCACGTAATTGCCGAAGCGGTCGAGCGGCATCCCCGTATAGCGGGTAAGCCAATCGGCGGCGATTTCGATTTTGGTGATCATGAGAGAGGCGACTAGGGGCCGGGCACTGGGGGCTGGGGGCTGCCGTCCAACCGTTTCAGTCGCAGCCGTAACGATTTTACCATGTTGCGGAGTTGCTTGATCGTACCAGCGAGTGCAAGGCCTTCTTTCCAAACGCCGATATCTTGGTAGCTTGCGGTCTGCATTGTCCCAGTCTCTAGCCCCAGCACCTCCATCACCTAATACACAATTCGCTGCGGGTTGGCTTTCCATTCGTCGAACAACTGGCAGCACTCCTTGGCGAGGATTTTGGGCACGAGCTTTAATTTGCTGCCCCCCAGCCGCAAAAGTTCGGCGGCCGGCAATTGCAGCTCGTTGAATCCGGCCGCGTCGGCGTCCGCAATCGTCGCGCCGTAATACACGGTTTCGACGCGGGCCCAATGGAGCGCGGCCATGCACATGGGGCACGGCTCGCAGGTGGTGGCCACGATGGCGCCATCGAGAAAAATGTCCCCAATCTTGCGGCAGGCCTCGCGAATGGCATTGACCTCAGCGTGCGCCGTGATGTCGGTGGACAGCACAACCGTGTTGTGCGAGCAAGACAGCAGTTCGCCGTCGCGCGCAATGGCGCAGCCGAACGGGCTCTGCCCCAAGGCGAGCCCGTGGCGGCACTTTTCGATGGCCAGCCCCATTAATTCCGATGGATCCATGAATTGAATGCCAGCTTGTGGACGTAAACCCGGTTACTATCATACTTTACGCAGAATGAACGGGCACCACAAGACGGCTTCACCGCAACTGGTAAAATCAGCAATAGGATTTCCGTTGCGAACGAACAGGGGACAGCGGCGGAATGCATGTGGCCCCTCGTCAAAGGCGCGGCAATTGGAGAAACTTTCTACTGGGTTTGAGGTTAAGTCAAATAGTGATGTTGCGAATGGCTTCCAAATCACCTTCCTCGCCCTGAGGACTAACTTTTTCTTTTCTTGGAGTTAAACCGCATGAAACGCAATCGCCTGTGCGACCTATCAACGGCCGTAGTTTTTTTGATGCTGTGCCTGGCGTCGCCGGTCTTCGCACAGCCACCGCAGCCGGGCGCGGATCAGGGTTCGCGCGGCGGCCCGGGTGGGCCCGGCGGGCCGCGGTTCTTCGGCGGGGGCGGATTGCTCGGCATTGTGACGCGCGATGAAGTTCAGCAAGAACTTCAACTCGTTGACGAACAAAAGGATAAGGTGCGGGCAATCAGCGATGACATGCGCAACAAGCTTCGCGACCAGATGCGCGACGTGTTTAGCCAGATGCGCGACCTGAACGATGAACAGCGCCGCGCCAAATTTGGCGAAATTCGAGCCAAGTTCGAAGCGGTCAACGCCGACACGGAAAAACAATTAGAAAAGGTGCTTTTGCCACACCAGCTTGAGCGGCTGAAACAAATCGACTTGCAAAGCCGTATTCAACAGCGTGGCGCATTGGCGCTAACTAGCGGCGATATCGCCAAAGCACTGAACTTGACCGACGAGCAACGCGACAAGCTGGAAAAGCGAGCGGCCGAAGTGCAGCAAGAGCTGCAAACGCAAATCCGCCAGCTACAGGCCGACGCCCGCAAGAAAATGCTCGATGTGCTCACGCCCGACCAACGAACGCAATTGGACAAACTACTGGGACAGCAATTCGACTTGCCGGCGCCGAATTTTGGCGGCGGCTTCCGCGGCCGCTCCAGCCGCCGAGGTCGTAATGGCCCGCCACCGGGAGGACAGCCGGCGAATAAGGGCACCGAAGCGATTTGAAGGTAGCGTCCGCGGCCACGCCGGCTCTGGGACCAGAAAGCGTCGCCCACGTAGATTCGGCCGTGCGGCCGGCGCTAACGATATGCGGCGCCCGCGTTTGCGGTGTCCTGCCCAAAGTCGCATAATGGAATGATCTCACCGATAAACGCAATTTTTGCCGTTGGATACCCATGGAAGCAGGCTCAATCCTCGTGAAGCGGGGTCTCATATCGGCCAAGCAGCTCGATCAGCTTCGGCTCGACCGACCCGAGGCCATGCGCCTGGATGTTGCCGCGGTAGACCTCGGCCTGGTAAGCGAGGAGGCCGCGCTGCGAGCGCTGGGCGACGAGGTCGGGATCCCGTTCGTCGATCTGGAGCAGCAGAAAATCGATCTGTCGCTGCTGCGCGGTTTTCCGTTGAAGTTGATCCATCGCCATGCGCTCTTTCCGCTCGAGCGGCAGAACGGCACGCTGCGAGTGGCAACGAGCGACCCGTTCGACCTCTATCCGTTGGACGAGCTGAGCGCCACGACCGGTCTCACGATCGAACCAGTGCTGGCGGCGCGGGAGCAGATCGCCCGGCAAATCAAGGAGCATCTGGGCGTCGGCAGCGAGACGATCGACGACCTGCTGGCCCTGCAAGAAGAGGAGGATATTCAGCTTCTCGACGAAATCGATGTCGACGGAGAGCTATCCGAGGAGGCGCAGGAAGCGTCGGTCATCCGCTTGGTGAACGAGATTCTCGTCGAGGCGATTGATTCGCGGGCCAGCGACGTTCACGTTGAATCGCAGGCCGCGGGCATCAAGATTCGCTACCGGATCGATGGCATGCTGCACGCGCAACCCGTTCCGCCGGAGATCAACCGCTTTCAGGCCGCGATCATCAGCCGGCTCAAGATCATGGCCCGGCTCAACATCGCCGAGAAGCGCTTGCCGCAAGACGGTCGGATTAAGCTGCGAGTCTCCGGCCGCGAGATCGATGTTCGCGTCTCCGTGATCCCGATGCTGCACGGCGAAGGAATCGTCATGCGCATTCTGGATAAGGGCCGCATGAAGCTGTCATTGGAAGGGCTCGGGATGGAGCCCGACCTGCGCGCTGAGTATGGCGAATTGATTCGCCTTCCGCACGGCATTGTGCTGGTGACAGGTCCGACAGGCTCCGGAAAAACGACCACGCTGTACAGCTCGCTTTTGGAAATCAAGAACGAAGCGACGAAAATCATCACCACGGAAGACCCCGTGGAGTATCAGCTCGAAGGCATCAATCAAATTCAGGTGCATACGAAAATTGGTCTGACGTTTGCCAACTCGCTACGGTCGATTCTGCGCCACGATCCGGATATCGTGCTGGTGGGCGAGATTCGCGACATGGAAACGGCCGAGAACGCCATTCAGGCGTCGCTCACCGGCCATCTGGTGTTCAGCACTCTGCACACCAACGATGCGCCCAGCGCCTACACGCGGCTGGTGGATATGGGAGTGGAGCCGTTCTTAGTGGCCAGCACCGTGGAAGCGGTCATGGCCCAGCGGCTGGTGCGTAACCTTTGCCCGAAGTGCAAAGAGCCATTCCAGCCAAAGCGCGAAGAGCTCCCGAAGGATTTTCCCTGGGACGAGTACGAGCGGCTCGGCAAACCGATCTACCGGCCGCGAGGATGCCGGACGTGCCGTCAGCTCGGTTTTGACGGCCGGCAAGGCATCTTTGAGCTGAGCGTGACCACCGACGCCGTTCGCCAACTGGCCCACGACCGGGCCAGCAGTTGGGAAATCCGCAAGGCGGCCAGGGCGGCCGGAATGCGCACCCTGCGCGAAGACGCATGGTTGAAAGTTCTGGGCGGGGTGACGACGATTGATGAAGTGCTGCGCGTGACGAAAGGCGACCGAATTTAGCGCGCAGCATGTTGGGTGCCGGAACGAAACGACCAAAACGCAAAACACAAGATTGATATCTTCTCTGCATTCGGCATCCGCCATGCTGCCTTCTCCGCTGCCATGCCAGACTTTGCCTACATCGCCCGCGATCTGACCGGAAACCGCGTCGAAGGTACGCTGGCAGCGGGAAACGAGCGCGAGGTCGTGGCGACCTTATCGGGCCGCGATCTGTTTCCGCTGAAGGTCGCGTCAGCCGATGGGCGGGCAGCCGGAGCGAAGCGTTCGCCGCGCGTGCGGGCACGTGTGATGGCGGCCACGTACAGCCAGCTCTCCGCGCTGTTGGGCAGCGGCGTTCCGCTGTTGCGTTCGCTGGAGGTCATTCGCCAACAAACGCCGCACAAGAACTTGGCCGGTATATTGGAGGACATTCATTCGCGCGTTCAGGAAGGCTCGACGCTCGGCGACGCGATGGCCCGCCACGCGCGTGCATTCGGCGAGCTAGCCACCAGCATCGTGCGAGCCGGCGGCGAGGGCGGCTTCCTGGAAGAAGCACTCGATCGGCTGGCCAAGTTTACCGAGCAACAAGACGAGCTCAAAAGCCGGGTCATCGGTGCGTTGGCTTATCCCACTATCTTGTTTGTGTTGGGCACGATAGTCGTCAACGTGCTAATCATTTTTTTTGTGCCGAAGTTTGAACAGCTTTTCGCCGATTTGCGAAAGCGAGGCGAACTGCCGACTATCACCGATTGGCTGTTGTGGACCAGTCATACGTTGCAGAGTTACGGCATATTCATTGTGGCGGCGCTGGTCTTTCTCGGGTTGATCGCTCGCGCTCGCCTGCAAACAGAAGAAGGCCGCATTTGGCTCGATCGCTGGCGACTTAAGGTACCGGTTGCCAGCGGGATTTACCTGAGCCTGGCCGTCTCGCGTTTTTGCCGCGTACTGGGCACATTGCTGGGGGGCGGCGTGCCGATCGTGCGCTCGCTCGAGATCAGCGCCGATTCGACGGGTAACCGCGTGCTGTCCTCAGCGGTTCGCGAGGCCGCGGAAAATATTTCTGCCGGCCAATCGTTGGCAACGCCGCTTCAGGCCAGTGGCCATTTTCCACCCGATGTTGTCGAAATGATTGCCGTCGGCGAACAGTCGAACAACCTGGAAAGCGTGCTGCCCCACATCGCCGATTCGCTGGAGCGCGATACTTGGCGGCGACTGGACTTGTTCGTGAGACTATTGGAGCCGCTGATGCTGCTAATGCTTGCCGGCATCGTCCTGATGGTGGTGATCGCCCTGTTGGTGCCCGTGTTGAGGATGAGCTCAACAATGTAGTAACGCCGAAATCGCATTCGCCTTCCACGATTCAATTACACGAAAAGCAAAAGCAAATAGGAGCAATCGATTATGACAAATTACAAATCGAACACGAGGAGATTCCGGTCAGATGACGTGCGTCGAGGTTTCACTTTGATGGAAGTGCTGCTCGTCCTCGTCATTCTCGTCGTCTTAGCATCGCTAGCCGTAAGTACATACCGCGGCGTGCAGGATCGCGCCCTAAAAGATGCCGCGAAATCGAAAGTAGGCATTCTCACTGGGCAAATCGATACGTATCAACTGCATATGCGGACGTACCCAGGTAGCCTCAACGATCTGATTAACAAGCCAAGTGATGCAAAAGCAGCCGAACGATGGGCCGGTCCTTATCTCAAGGGTACTAGTTCACTGCGCGATCCTTGGGACAACGACTTTAAGTTCATCGCCCCCGGTAAACACAATACCGACTCGTACGACGTTTGGTCGGTCGGTCCGGATGGACAAGACGGCACTGCCGACGATATCGGGAATTGGGAAAACTCCTAATGTGATCTTATGTTTCCGGATGTTGCACGATCACGTCGACGCGGCGGTCTAACTCTTGTCGAAGTATGCCTCGTTTTGGCTCTGTTGGTTGTCATCGGTGCGATTGCCGCACCGGTGATGGAAGGCACTTTCGCGCGCGCGTTGCTCCGTGGCGGCGCCGACATGCTGCGCAGTGCATGGTCGAAAGCCCGCCTGGCCGCCATGCAGTCGGGCCAGACGTTTGTCGTTCGACTCGAACCGCGGGGCAGCCGCTATCAGATCGTCGCCTTGGATCAGCTCGGCATGCCGGAAAGCGAAAACCTTCCACCGGACGATCCAGATGCCGAACATTCGCCGGCCGATATCCTGCGACTCTCCAGCAACCGATTGCCGAAGGGCGTTGTATTTGCCAGCGCAGACGTCTCCAATTCCAACCAGGTGACGGCAACAATGGGCTCGAGTGAAGGCGGGCCCTGGTCCGAACCGATCCTGTTTCGCGCCGACGGCACGACGTCGGATGCCTCCGTACTATTGCAAAACGAAATTGGTCAGACGATCCGCGTGACGATGCGCGGCCTGACGGGGATTTCAAGCGCAAGCGACGTCTCCCGGGAGGCCGTGCAATGAACGTCGATCGCTTGGTGTGCCACTGGCTTCGCCGGTGCCGTTGCTTCAGGCGCCGAAAAGTTCGGGCAGAGCCACTGGCGCCATGCAAACCGAACCACGGCTTCACTCTCTTGGAGGTTATTTTGTCGCTGGCGATCCTGGCCGGCGCACTGGCCGCATTGGGCGAAGTGATGCGCCTGGCTGACCAGAACGCAGCTAATGCTGAAGACGAAACTCAAGCCCAGATTCTCGCGGCGTCGCTCATGGACGAGCTTGTTGCGGGCTCCCGCGACTTGACCGCGGTGAGTCAGGCCTTGTTTGACGAGGACACCGACCCAATATGGGTCTATTCCATCGACTTGGAACCCACGCCCTACGACGAACTTATCGCCGTACGAGTGCGTGTTGAACAAAACCTGGACCCGCGATTGCAACCGGTCCATTTCGAACTGGTCCGCTGGCTGCCGAACCCGGACTTCACGCCGGCCGACACCGGCGATCAGCAAAGCGACTCATCGAATTCGTCGAGCTCCGCGGGCGCCGGAGGCCAGCCATGAACGGTCGCCGCACCGGCTTCACATTGTTCGAGGTGATCCTGGCGATCGCTCTTTCCGCGGTTCTTTTAGCGCTTATTGGCACCGCTATCAATCTGTATCTCGTGCGGGTGGATGCCAGCCGAACGCGAGTCGAGGAGGCACAGCTTGCCCGGAGCATTCTGTCGATGATCGCCGATGACATTCGGGCGACCACGATCTACCAACCGCAAGATACCTCGGCCATCGCGAAATTGATGGCTAAAGGCACGTCCTTCGACGTGGATTCGATCGACAAAGCGAAACAGGACACAGGCGACACAAGCGGCACCAACGAAAATCAGGGTGGCGGAGGAACGGGCAACGCGGCAAGCAGCTCGGGCAGCACGGGCTCGTCGTCCGCGGGCACATCCACCAATGATTCGGCGTCGGACGTTTCGATGCCGTTGGGGCTTAATGGTACCCTCGAGGAGCTGTACGTCGATGCCACCCGATTGCCACAGCACGAAGAATTGTTTTCAGGCGCGACCGGTTATACGAATGCTGCCTCGCCAGCGGCGAGCGGAGCTGGGGCGACGGGCGACGGAGCGACCGCTCTATCGGGCGTTGCGCCGCCTACTGATTTAAAGACCGTGCATTATTTTGTGCGACCGGGAGAGGCCGTCGAAGCGGGCAGCGTGAGCACCACCTCGCTTGATCCGGTCGCACAATCGCGCGTCGGCGGGCTGGTGCGCGAGTCGGTGCCGCGCAATCCGCGTCATGGCGGAGCAATCTGGCAATTCGGCGCCTGCCGGATTGGAGCAGTCGCTAGTTGCGCCGGAAGTCGTACACGTGGAGTTCCATTACTTCGGCGGTGGCGAGGTCGTTGACACTTGGGACATGACCGAGCAACAGTCGTTGCCGACGGCTGTTGAGGTCTGCATTTGGCTGCGGCCATCGGCTGCCGCCGATGACCCGATCGCCGAACACTACGACGCTGCGAGTTTGGCAGACACGGCGCGCGAGTATCGTCAGGTCGTGAATTTGCCGATGGCGGCGGTGATGAATTCGGCGCAATCGGGCGGGTCGAGCGACTCGTCGTCCACCGATTCCTCTGGCAGTTCGTCTTCGGATACCTCGTCGTCCGGTACGGGCTCGAGTTTTGATCAGCCCTGATTGTCGCGATTCGGCTTGGTCGCCGGCGCTAAAATCATGAAACGATTCCTATGAAACAATCGCTGCAAATTTGCTATCACCGCCGCGGAAGCGTGCTGGTACTCACATTGATCGTGGTGGCCATGTTGACGCTCGGCGCTGCGGCGTTTTTCCGGCGCATGTTCGCCGAGAACCAGGCCGAGCGGACCCACGGCCGGCAACTTCAGGCGGCACAAGTTGCGGAGTCGGGCGTCGAGTATATCAAGACTGTGCTCACGCAGGATCCCGCAGTGCTGACGCAATCCGGCGGCTTGTACGCCAATCCGACCTTGTTTCAAGGCATTTTGGTAAACGACGATCCAATGGCCGCGTTTCGCACCCGCTTCACCATCGTGTCACCGGACCTCACCAGCGACGGTTACTACGGCGGCATCCGCTACGGATTAGAAAATGAGTCGTCGCGGCTGAACCTCAATACGCTGCTGCTTGCCGACAGCTCCGGCGCGGGTAATGCGCGGAAGATTCTCATGGCGCTGCCGGGCATGACCGAGCCAATTGCCGACGCAATTCTCGATTGGATCGATACGGATGACGACCAACGTGAGCAAGGCGCCGAGCGGCAATACTATGCGTCGCTCGACCCACCCTATGCTCCGCGCAATGGACCGCTCGGCTCGATTGAAGAGCTTCTGCTCGTGCGCGGTGTTACGCCCGCGCTGTTGTTTGGCGCCGACTTAAATCGAAATGGAGCGATCGACGGCAACGAACAAAACCTCGTGAACATCGATAACGTCGACAACTCGACCGGCGTTTTGAATAGAGGCTGGGCCGCGTATTTGACCGTCGATAGCGCGGAAGCCAATGTACGGCCGGACGGAAGCCCAAAGATCGACGTCAACATGGACAACCTCGGCGAGCTTCACAAGCAACTATTGGAAGTGCTGGACCAGGACCAGGCGGATTTTATTGTCGCGTTTCGTCAGGGCGGCGCGTACACCGGCAACGACACGGGACAACCCATATCGAACGCAAAGGTTGATCTAACGCAGAAGGGAAACGAGCGGCTGACGACGATCCTGGACCTAATCGGCGCCCGCACTCGCATCGCCAAACAGGGGCAGTCGAGTGGAAACAGTCAATCTCATTCGGAAAGCCAGGGAGGTTCGGGCGCCTTGAATTCCGGCCTGCGCCCGGCGGTGGCAGCGAGTCGCATGGTTCCCAGGACTCGGCCGGTGGGGGCGGAAGTAACGGTGGCAACAACAGCCGCATCGTCATCGAACCGGCATTCCCCAATGATTCGGCCTCCATGCAAGACTACTTGCCCAAGTTGATGGACAATCTGGCGGTCAACGCCGCACCCTCAATCCCGGGCCGACTAAACATTAACCAAGCGCCACGCGCGCTACTGGCGGGAGTACCGGGCTTCACCTCAGACATAGTCGATCAGATCGTTGCCAACCGCGATGTGGCGCTGAGCGAACAACGACCGGAGCAGAAGTATGAAACTTGGATACTAACGGCCGGTTACGTCGATTTGGCCGCGATGAAAAAGCTCATCCCGCTCGTGACGGCCGGTGGCAGCGTGTACCGAGCGCAGGTTGTCGGTTTTTTTGATGCCCAGGGGCCAGCCCAGCGGCTCGAGGTACTAGTCGACGGCACGAAAAAGCCGCCAATTGTGCGGCGGCGGTGGGAATTGCGGAACCTGGGCTCCGGCTACACCCCGGACGTTCTCGGCGTACCGGCAGACGACTTGCAGTAAGGCTGCTGTGTACAATGGTGGTTGATGCTGCGTAGTTCAGACCGCCGACAAGTTGGTCGCTTCAGAACATACTCTTAAGGTCAAATCTGAACCCTCCCCATGCCGCGTATTCTCGCCATTGATTGGGACCGCCACGAAGTTCGCGGCCTGCTGATTTCCTCCGGCCCGACCGGTATGTCGATAACCGGAGCTTGGGCGGCATCACTCGCCACAGCGGACCCCGCCGGACTCAGCGGCAAACAAATCGGCGGCCGGTTGGCTGCGGCCATGGCGGGTCACGTGACGGGCAATGTCACGACCCTCGTTGGCGTGGGCCGCGACAACGTACAGATCAAGCTCTTGTCGCTGCCGCCGGCGCCGGCCGCAGAACTTCCCGACTTGGTCCGGTTCCAGGCGGAACGCGAATTCACGGCGCTCGGCAGCGATGCCGCGCTCGATTTCATCCCGCTATCCGGCGACGAACACAGCCCAAATCAAGTGTTGGCAGTGGCGCTCAATCCGGCCGGCATGACCGAAGCCCGCGAGATTTGCCAGGCATTGGGTTTCGAGCCCGATCGCATTCCACTGCGGGGCTGCGCAGCAGCGGCGCTCGCTTCCCGCGCCGGCGCGATTGGAGTGGGCCAGGTCGCATTGATCGTCAACCCGCTCGCCGACGAAGCCGACCTGGCCGTGCAGGCGGATGAAAAAGTTCTATTCCTACGCACGGTGCGGCTGCCCGATTCGAGCGAACCGAAAGGCCGTCAACGCGCTTTGGTTGGCGAGATTCGCCGCACGATCGCGGCCGTAAGACAACAACTGACCGATCGGCAGGTCAGCAAGGTGATCGTCTGCGGCAACGAGGCATCGATCATCGGTAGTGACGCTTTGGCCGAGGAGCTTGAAGTACCGGTCGCCGTGATCGACCCCGTGGCCCAAGCGCCATCGGGATTGTCATCGAAAGGACTCGAGCCGGAAAGTTTAGGCCGCATCGCCGCCGTTCTCGGTATGGCCCTGAGCGAAGCAGATCGACGGCCGCCGATTGTCGATTTTTCCAACGTTCGCCAGAGGGTCGAGGCTCGCCGATTTCGCCGCATTCATGCCGTGGCGGCAGCGGCGGCCGTTATTGCCGTAGTGGCGTTTGGGGCATATCTCTGGTGGCAAATCTCCAATCCAACGCGCGAGCTCGCCGAGCTGCAGAATCAAATCCGCAATGTCGAGTCGCAGGCCGAGAGCTTCAAAGATGTGACGGCGCAAGCGGCGGCCCTCAACCGCTGGCTGGCGACTGACGTCGATTGGCTGGATGAACTCGACCAATTAGCCCGCCGCGTGCGCCCGAAGTCATTCACCGCCAAGGACTTCTCTGTCGCCAAGGATGCCGTGATGACGCAGCTCACAATCCTGCGACCGATGGGTACCGAGGCGTCCGGCGGACGGATGAGTTTCGACGGTGTGGCCAAGAGTTCGACCGCCATCGAAGAACTGGAAGAACGACTGCGCGACAAGAATCATCGCGTCACCCCGGGCGGCGAAAAGCAAGATAAAACCGTCCCCGGATACGACTTGTCATTCGGGCTCGACGTGCGTGTCGCTCGGCCCGACGACGAAGACGGCGGAGTCTCCAAGCCATGAACAATCGCGAAAAAATGCTGGCCGCGGTCGTTCTGCTGCTCGTTGCGCTGATCGGTGGGAATCACTACTATGGGCTGTACACCAAGGCGCTTCACTGGCGCCTGGCGGATGTAGATACTGCCAGGACGAAACTCCAAGACGCCAAGCGAAAACTTCACGCCGGCCAAAACGCGGTCCAGCAGATGCAAGCCGCCCAGAAACGGTCGCTGCCGGACAATTACGAGAGAGCGCTGTCGCTCTATAAGGCGTGGCTATTGGCCAAAGCCAACGATTCCGGCTTAAACGTAAGCGACATCAAGCAGTTTCCGGCGACCAGCAATAACCCCGCATTCAGGCTAGTAAGTTATCAAATCGTCGCCAGCGGCTCGCTCTCGAACGTGGCGGCCATGCTGTACGAGTTCTACCGCAGTCCGCAATTGCAGCAAATTACGAGATTGCAGCTAACCCGGCCTCCCGGCGCGCCGCAATTGAAAGTCGACCTGACTGTCGAGGCACTCAGCATACGAGGTGCGGTCGAAACGGAACATTTGCCGGAAGGCGATTCAAAGCGGCTCAAGCTGGCAAGTGCAGACGACTACAAAAAAAGCCTCGGTGAGCGCGATTTGGTGAGTGCCTATTCGCCGCCGCGACCGCCCACTCCGCCCCGGGCACATCATGAGCCGACCGCTCCGCCAAAATTTGATGATTCCGACCTGGCATACTTTTCCGGAGCAGTCAGCAGCGGCAAGGGATTGCAAGCTTGGATCAATATACGAACGACCGGCGAAACCATTCACCTGGTTGCCGGCGACCCAGTGAAGGTCGGCGCATTAGAAGGCGAAATCGTTAGCGTCGAGGCACATTCGCTCGTTTATAAGACGGGCGACAAGAAATATCGCGTGCCGCTTGGCGAATCGCTCCGCAAGGGAAAAGAGATCGACGCCAAAGCCGCCGCAGTGAAGGAATCACCGGCCTCACACCCCGAAAGCTAAGTGCCTACTTTGAACCGTCGGGGGCTGGGCCGGGCACCATCGCCGCGATGGTCGTGCGGAGGCTTCGAAGCAAAACGCGCCGGTTCCCCTCTCGGCTGACGGTTCTGTGGGATTGGCGCTAAACAGCCACGCCAGCGGCTTTGGCCTTCTGCACTCCCACAAACGACATGTTGGCCTTCAGGCACGTGTGGCGAAACGTCTCGGGCCGCGGTACACCCCAGATGCGAAACGTTTCCGTGGTGCCTTGGCGAAATACCAGGTCGCCTGCTTTGAACCACGCCTGGCCCGGCTCGACAACGATATCAATCGCGTCGAATCGGTCGAGCGAAACGCTTTTGATTTCGCCCCCAAACGGATTCTCAACTACCACGCGCCGATTCGTGAGCCGATACTGCCAGCACCACGGATTTTTGATCCCAATGACAATGCCGGGGAATCGCGGCAAGCGCATCAGGAAATACAGTGCCACCATAAACGGTATCGACGCCAGGGCGAAGAAACGACCAATGGTGATTGGCACACCGAATATCCGGAAACCGGCTTCGATCCCAAACAGCCGGCCCCAAAAGCGGCCAAAACCCGTAGCCGAAAGCGACGGCCAA
Organism: uncultured Planctomycetota bacterium; assembly: GCA_963807935.1. Taxonomy (GTDB): domain Bacteria; phylum Planctomycetota; class Planctomycetia; order Pirellulales; family Lacipirellulaceae; genus JABDGM01. Next base: position 172,687 of record CAWEDY010000022.1, on the reverse strand, counting down.
ACGGTCATCGCTGTAACTTCTTGCAGTTGGGTGGGGGCGACCCCGGCGACAGGTTGTGTCATGAAAGTCGAGCGCTGGAAGTCTAAAGTCGAGAGCCAGAAGCCATCCACCAGAAACTAACAAAAGTCGCTCGGTTTGGCTAGGGCCGCAGACTTGCGTATGCTTTCAACATGACGCGAGCGATCTATTGGGTGTCGCGCGAACAATTAAGAATTTGGCTGCTCGTTTTCTGGTTCTCGACTCTAGACTCGCCGCTCTCGACTCCATGCACATCTGCTTTCTTGATATCGATGGCACGCTACTTCTTACCGGGGGCGCGGGGCAGAGCGCATTCGCGCAAACCCTGGCTGCCGATTTCGCCATCCCGGTGGTCGACACCAACGTGGCGTTTGCAGGCCGCAGCGATCGGGCGATTGCCACCGATCTGTTTCGCACACACGGCGTCGAACCTACGGAAGACAATTGGCGGCGTTTCTATACCGGTTATTTAAGCCGCTTGGACCAGGCACTCGCTACGCACCAAGGATTCGTGTTACCGGGCGTGCCAGAACTGCTTGAAGTCCTCGCCGCCCGCGGCGATGTCGCGCTCGGGCTGTTGACAGGTAACATGCGTGAAGGCGCGCGGCGAAAGCTGACCCATTACCGATTGTGGCACTGGTTTGCGTTTGGCGGTTTTGGCGACAAATGCCTGGAACGCTGCGGGATCGCGGCCGACGCCCTGGCCGCCGCACGCTTGCACCTTAGTGGGCGAACCGAGCCCAACAAAGATGGCGACGGGCATCCACACGGTGAAATCATCGTGATTGGCGACACTCTCCACGATATCGAGTGCGGCCGCTCGATTGGGGCTCGTTGCGTGGCGGTAGCCACTGGCCACAGTTCGGCCGCCGTACTCGCCGGCAGCAAGCCGGACGTTCTGGTCCAGACCCTTGCCGATACCGAGCCTCTGCTAGCCCTTTTGGACCTGAAATCATAAGAACTCGGTCTTCTATTGACGGCTGCCATCGGGGCCGTAATGATACAACTATTGCAATCATTGGCAAGGTTTAACAAGGACGGTAAGCCATGGCTCGTCTCAATCTAACGGCGCCAAATTTTGCCGATTACCTCAGCATCGGCCAGGCGGCCGAGTTCTTGGGTGTCTCGACGGCGACTCTCCGCAACTGGGACCGATCCGGCAAGCTGAAGTCCCGGCGCCATCCGCAAAATGGATATCGCATTTATCTCCACGAGGACCTGGAGGCGGTTCTGCGGTCGGCGGATTTGTCCACGCTAACCGATGAATCGTTTGCGCCGCAGGTCGATTGGACGCAAATGCACGACTCGGAGCACTTCGTCCAATTCTACGAGAACGATGAATTCCTCATCGAGTCCGTCAGCGGATTCGTAGGCGCCGCACTTCGAGCAGGCGATTCGAGCGTCGTCCTTGTCACTCCCGAGCACAGCCGTGCCCTGCAGGCAAGGCTCATCGCGTGCGGAGTCGATGTAATAGAAGCCGCAGCGGCGGGCCGCTACGTGGTGCTCGATGCGGCGCAAACACTTTCCAGATTTATGGTCGCCGGCTCGCCGGAGCCGCAGCGTTTTGATGAAAGCGTCGGCGGCCTGATGGCCCAGTTGAGCGAAGGCGGGCGGCGCATCCACGCCTTCGGCGAGATGGTTGCCCTGCTCTGGTCAGAAGGCAACCGCGATGGAGCCATTGAGCTGGAGCAACTGTGGAACAACCTGGCGCAATCCCACCATTTCGCCCTGTTTTGCGCCTATCCGCTCACCGGCTTCGAAGGCGAGAGCCACTCGGAGGCCTTCCAAGGAATTTGCTCTTGTCATTCGCGTGTCATTCCGGCCGAAAGTTACGCCGGTGCCGATACCGCCGACAAGCGGCTGCGAGCGATCAGCCTGCTGCAGCAAAAGGCCAAGTCGCTGGAGGCGGAAATTGACCACCGCCGAAAGGTGGAAGAGGCGCTCTCAAAGCGCCAGCGCGAGCTTTCCGACTTCTTCGAAAACGCGGTAGAAGGTTTGCATAAGGTAGGCCCTGACGGAACGATCTTGTGGGCGAATCGAGCGGAGTGCAACTTGCTGGGCTATTCGGAGGCTGAGTACGTCGGCCATCCGATTACAGAATTTCACGCCGATGCGGACGTAATTGCCGATATCTTACAGCGGCTGCAACGTGGCGAATCGCTCGTCAACCAGCAGGCGCGCCTGCGGTGCAAAAACGGGTCAATCAAGCACGTTCTCATCAACTCCAATGCCTGCTTCGACGACGGCGAGTTTGCTTACATGCGCTGCTTCACGCGCGACATCACGCAACAATGGCAAGCAGAAAAAGCCTTGGTCGATGCCGATCGTCGCAAGGACGAGTTCCTCGCAACCCTTTCGCATGAATTGCGCAATCCGCTGGCGCCGATTAAAAACGCTTTGGAATTGCTCGATGTCCGCGCCTGCGACGCAGCGACCAGAAGAGAAGCCCGGAGCGTAATCGGGCGGCAATTGGCCCAGATCACTCGCCTGGTCGACGACTTGCTCGATATCAGCCGAGTCACCCGCGATAAGATCGAGCTTCGCAAACAAGTGGTCGATCTGGCGTCGATTATCGATAGCGCGGTGGAAACGAGTCGCCCCGAGATCGAATCGGCCGGCCACCAACTGCACGTAGAGTTGCCCGTTCGACCGGTTCTGCTAGACGCGGATCCGGCACGAATGGAGCAGGTCTTCGCAAACCTGTTGAACAATGCGGCCAAATTCACCGAGTCCGGCGGTCGAATTCGCGTCGAGGCAAAGCGCGAGGGGTGGGAAGTCGTCGTTAGCGTTCGAGATAACGGAATCGGCATCGCCTGCGAAGACATGGCATACGTTTTCGATATGTTTCGGCAGGCCGATCAATCGCTCGAGAAATCACACAGTGGCCTGGGAATCGGACTGACGCTGGTGCGGCGATTCGTCGAGCTCCATGGGGGAACGATCGACGTGCAAAGCGAAGGGACCGGGAAAGGAAGTGAGTTCACCGTGCGACTGCCCGTGGCCGATGCCGTTCAAAAGCCAACGCAGCCCGAACCATCTCCAGTGAAGGCTGCTTCAATCCCCAGGCTTCGAATCCTGGTCGTGGACGACAATCAAGACGCCGGCCACAGCCTCGCCATGCTGCTGCGAGTCAAAGGGCACGACGTGCGAACCGCCAAAGATGGCTTAGAAGCAATCGCTACCGCCGAGGAGTTCCGGCCGGAAGTCATTTTGATGGATGTCGGCATGCCCAAACTAAATGGATACGAGGCGACGCGGCGGCTTCGCGAGACCTCGCTTGGGAAAGATATCACGATCGTCGCGCTCACCGGATGGGGACAGGCGAGCGACGTTGCGCAATCCATTGAGGCCGGTTGCTCGGCTCACCTCGTGAAGCCGGTGAACTTCGCCGAGCTGGAGCGACTATTGGCAAAGGCGAAAAACAAACAATAGACCGCCGTCTTCCGCGCAGCTGATGTTTGCTGTTGAACTGCGGTTGATTGAATTAGCCGAGAGGCGCTAGCGTCCGGTTCTCCTCGCGAGGTTTTGAAACTGCTTAAAGACAGATACTCATCTGTGGTTCTAATCGGTTCGCATTCCAATAGTCGCGCTAGCAGTTTTTCTTGCTAGTTTCTGAGGCACACTGCATAATCAGACACGAACCGATGCGCGTCGCTAGTACACCGCTCCCGTGATGACCCGCGGCGTATATTGCTCTCGCTCGACCACGCTGCGCCGATTCGCCGCAGTTCGTATTCCTGGCAAACTACAGAGGTGCATCATGCTGACTCTTCGCCGAATGCTGGCAATCGCTTTTGTTGTGGTCCTTTTTAGCCACTCTGCCCTCGCACAAATCGTCAACAGCGAATGGAATGTTGCCAACGGCAATTGGAATGTGGCTGCTAATTGGTTTCCGAACGCCTCGCCCAACAACGGCGGCGGGTTCACATTCAACGTCCAGATCGGCAACCGTCCGGTCGCAGCCAATGCGCAAGTTACGTTCATTCCCCCCGCGGGGACAAGCGCCACCATCTCCACGCTCACTGTATCGAATGGCGCTGATTTGTTCACAAAAGGCAATCAGCTCAATGTGCTGGGAGCAACGGTGGTCGACGGCGCGGGGACCACGATTCGCGTCGATTCGCATGCAACTCCTGGCACGGCCGCATTGACGTCGCTCAGCTTGGCCTTGAACAACGGCGGCGGGTTGACGATGTCTGGCGGCATCGCGACCGTGAGCGGCGGGCAACTTGAAATCAATGCCGGATCTGTATTGGGCGGCAATGGCACGATCAACGTCGGCGACGCCGACGCGCTCGCCGAACAGGCGTTCGACAATTCCGCGCTGCTGCAACCCCAGGGGAATACAGCGGCGCCGCAGACGCTCACGATCCATGCCAACGGACTCGATACGATCGATCTTGACGGCGACAACGAAGCCGGCGTCGTGGATGTGGACAACGCACTGGCCAACACGAACGCTGATACGGTGACGCTGGTAATCGACGGGCCGTTGGCCGATCCTTTCGGCGGCGCAGGCGCTACAGCCGCCACGATCCAGATCGGCCAACGCGACACGCTGACCTTCACCCACGATTTTTCTATCGCGGGCGCCGTGGCCACGCCGGCCCAAATACAGATGACCGGCGGCAGCGCCACCGCGACTCTCAACGGGGCTGGAAATATCACGTCGATTCAAAACAGCGTTTGGACAATTTCCGGCGCCGCGCAGATCGACAACGGTCTGACCTTTGTGGGCACGGCCAACACGATTACCGTCGGCGCCAACTCGTCGCTGACGTTGAATGGCGCCGTGACGATTCCCGATGCGTCGGCCCTGAATCTGAGCAGCTCGACCGCCCAGCTCATCATCGGCGGCAACGTCCACATCAACGAGCCAGCCGGAGACTTCAACTGGGACGGTCCAGGCGTCGCGTCCACGACGATTCAGGGCACGGGTCAGTTGACGCTCGACGTCAATCGGGTGGACACCACCGACGACGTCTACGGCGGCACGCTCAACCTGAACGACAACGGCGACGTCGCCGTCAACAACGCCGCGGCCAACTGGACGCTGGCCGGCACGATCAACAAGAACAACTCCGGGACGTCCACCGTCAGCGGCAAGGCGATGATCGTCAATGGAACTGTCAACGTCCACGGCGGAACGCTCAGCGGCGGAACGTCGACGTTCAACAGTGGCACCCACTTCAACGTCGACGCCGGCGCGACCGCAACCATGTCCACCACGACATTGAACGCCGGCGCGGTCGTCGTGGACAACGGCACGATCAGCTTGGGTTCGGCCAGCGCGCTCGCCGGAGCATCCATTTCGGGCACCGGCCTGTTTCGCCTCAATTCGACCTCCAGTGTCACCGCCAACACCACGATCAATACGACGAGCTTCGATTGGGACGGCATCGGCTCCGGCACGTTGCACACGATCAACAACGGCGTCGTCTTCACGATCAACTCGACGACGTGGGACCCCGATGACGCGGGCGACGTCGACGATCCCATCAACCTCGGTGGAAACGGCGCGCAGATCATCGTCAACAACGTTCCCACCTGGACGATGACTCGCACGCTCACCGCCAACAACACCGGGGTGGGGACGGCGACGATCGGCGGCTCTTCTCGGCTGATCATGACCGGGGCGGCGGCCATCCTGAACGTCAACGGCCAGGCCGTCGTCACGGCTCCGATTACTTTCGGCTCGGGCTCCACAGTCAATATTGCCTCTGGCCAGAACCTGGATCTTAACGGCGGCGACTCCGCGACCAACCTCAACCAAATCACCGGCGCCACGGTCAACGGGGCGGGCACGCTGGTCGCCGAGACCGGCAAAGTCCTCAGTGGCAACGGCACGATCAACGCGAACATTGACTTCAACGGCAACGCCGACCTCGAGGCGACCGGCGGACAGCTCAATGTTAACGGCACGATCACCGACGTCGGGACGCTGCGAACCAACGGGGCGCTCGCTATCTTGAACCTGGCCACGGCCTTCAATACGAGCGTCACCGACGACGGCATCCTTATGAGCGGCGGCACGCTCCAGGGTGCGACAGTTACCATCGCCTCTTCCTCCAAATCGCTTCGCGGCGCCGGCGTCGTCACCACCGCAATCATCAACTCCGGCGAGGTCGAGGCCAGCGGGGCCACGCTGCAAGTGACGAACGCGGCTAGCGATTGGGACGGCGCCGCCAACACCGGCGCGCTCGTCGCCACCTCCGGCGGCACGCTCGAGCTGAACGACAACGCCACGTTTGGCTTCACCGGTACGGTGACCGCGACCGGCGGCAGCCGAGTGTTCACCAATGGCTTCGCGCTCGACTTCAATCCCGGCTCGTCGATTAACCTCACCTCGTCGACCTACGATTCCACCAACGCGACCGACATCGGCGGCGCCGTCAACGTGAATGCAGGCCCCGATTCGACCCTCAAGGTCCAACTCAACCACGTCCTCACGATCCAGTCGGGCAGCACCACCACCCTGAACGGCAACCTGCGACTCGAATCAAACATTGCCGAGATCGCGGCCGGCGCCACGTTCAGCGGGACCGGTGCGATTATCGTCCCCGCCGGCACCCAGGTCGTTCCCGATGCCAACGCGAGTTTAAACGTGCTCCTCGACAATGAGGGGGCGATTGACATTGCCGGATTCAACACGGTGGGCCGAGTCGACGTCAGGGATTATCAGCAGGCGAGCACCGGCGAGCTATTAGTCGAGCTGACGGGTACGGCCCTCAACGCTTTCGACCGGCTGGTCGTGAACGGCGCCGCACAACTGGACGGCAATCTGAACATCGATCTTGACGGGGGCTTTGAGCCGATCTTGGGCAACACGTTCAATATCATCACGGCCTCGGCGGGGGTATCCGGGAGTTTTGATACGGTCGACGTCTGTTGCATGCCCGCGGGCCTCGCGTTCCAGGTCGACTACATGCCGTTTGCCGTCCGACTCGAAGTCGTAAACACGCCGGCTCTTGCGGGCGACTACAACAACAACGGCGCCGTCGATGCGGGCGATTACGTCGTCTGGCGCAAAACACTCGGCCAAACGGGTCCCGGCCTCGCCGCCGACGGCAACGGCAACGGCACCATCGACAACGGTGACTTCAACGTATGGCGCACGCACTTCGGTCAAACGGCAAGTGGGGCCGGCAGCGGCGCTGGCTCGAGCGCAGCTGCCTCCGTGCCCGAGCCCATGAGCATGGTGATGCTTATCGCAGCAGCAATTCTCGCGACATGCCCTCGCCGACGTCGGCCTGCCACGTCGTTGCACACAGTCGTTCGGCGGCGGCTTCATTGGCCCCTCTATTCGGCGCAATCGCGTTAACCGGCCCGGCGCGCCGCGGACGCTGGAGCCCCGACGTACCGCATTGCCGAAATGCCTGTCGCGTCAGCTACGTTTGCATATCGGTGGGAATCGCGAGTTTGACAGCGCCATTTCTGGTCGCGTTTTCGTGGCACTTATTTGGCGGCATTGAAAGATGAGAATATGAAGTACGACTTAGTTGTGGTAGGCAGCGGGCCGGCGGGGCAGAAAGCTGCCATTGCTGCCGCAAAACATAACTGGCACGTGATGGTCGTCGAACGGCGTCAGGAATTGCTGGGCGGCGTTTCGCTCCACACCGGCACGATCCCGTCAAAGACCATCCGCGAGGCTATCATCCATCTCACTGGCTACCGCCACCGGGATGTCTACGACGAGTGCTACCGGCGCAAGCGCGACATCACCATGGACGACCTGCGGCGGATGATCCGCAATGTCAATCAAACCGAATGGCAGGTCGTCCAGGATCAGTTCGCTCGCAATCGGGTGACTGTCGCTTGCGGAGAGGCATCGTTTCGTCGATCCGCACCGGCTGGAGATTTCCAGTCACCGGGAATCGCAAGTCGTAGAAGCGCGGCACATACTTCTGGCGCCCGGCACGCGGCCCTCGCGCCCGGACCATATCCCCTTCAATGGTGAAACGATTTTCGACTCCGATGAAATCCTCTCGCTGGACCACGTTCCGCGCTCGATGATTGTCGTGGGCGGCGGTGTGATCGGTCTGGAATACGCCATCATGTTCGCGACCTTGGGCGTGCAAGTGACCGTCGTCGATGGCCGCGCGCAATTGCTCGAGTTTTGCGACCGCGAAATTATTGAAACCCTCCTCCATCACGCCCGGTCGTTGGGCATGGTGTTCCGATTGGGCGAAAGCGTCGTGAAGATTCGCGAGCCGAAACCGGGGCGAGTCGCGGTCGAGCTGGAAAGCGGCAAGCGGCTTTTGGGCGAGACCGTCCTGTTCAGCGTGGGCCGCGCAGGCGATACCGAAGCGCTCCACCTGGAGCGGGCCGGCTTGGAAGCCGATAAGCGCGGACGGATTAAATGCAACCCGCATTTTCAAACCTCGGTGCCGCACATTTACGCAGTCGGCGACGTGGTTGGCTTCCCGGCGCTGGCGAGCACCTCGATGGAACAAGGGCGACGTGCCGCCTGCCACATGCTGGGCCACGACTTCGACCCCTGCCAGCACATGCCGTACGGGCTGTTCACGATTCCTGAGATCTCGATGGTTGGCCAAAACGAGCAGCAGCTCACCGATCAGCGCGTGCCCTACGAAGTTGGCATGGCCCGCTTCAGCGAGATCGCCCGCGGCCAGATTGCCGGCGACCATGCGGGAATGCTGAAGCTGCTGTTCCACCGCGATACGCGCAAGCTGCTCGGTGTACATGTCATCGGCGAATCGGCCACCGAGATCGTCCACATTGGCCAGGCCGTAATGGCACTCGGCGGCACGGTCGATTACTTCCGCGACACGGTGTTCAATTACCCGACCATGGCCGAATGCTACAAAGTCGCGGCTCTCGACGGGCTCAACAAGTTGTCGCTGTGGGAGGAAGCTGAGAGCACGACTGGAGAGGTCATTCCGGCGATCGGCTTCGACACCGCCGCAGTTCAAGAGACCATGCTTGTGTAGAAACAGACGGCTAGATAACGAGAACCGCGGAATTCACTGTTCGCGGTGCTCGCCTTGCCGCCCCCTCTGCTAGTGCTCTGCCAAAACCAAAAGTTCGGGCTTGGCGCATTAGCCGCCGGTGCGCTAGCCCGCGGTTTTTCCGCTTCAACCGCGGGCTAGCGCCCGGCGGCTAATCCGAAAACTTGGATTTGACGGAGCACTAGTCTCCTGGTCTGGCTTATCATGGCGGCATGAACAACCGCGACGTCGCCGCCGCCTTCGATGAGATCGCCGATCTCTTGGAGTTTCAAAACGCGAATCCGTTTCGCGTGCGGGCGTATCGCAACGCGGCGCGGCGGATCACTGATCTATCGGAGCCGCTGGCGAGTGTGGCAGCCGATCCGCAACGCGACCTGACCGAAATCGAAGGCATCGGTAAGGATCTGGCCCAAAAAATCGGCGAGCTGCTGGAAAGCGGCTCTATCAAGATGTTGGAACAACTGCGCGCGGAGATTCCCGGCGGCGTGCTGGCGATCGTCCGCATTCCCGGCATGGGCCCCAAGAAGGCGGCCGCCCTGCACAAGGAGCTTGGCATCACGTCGCTCGACGCGCTGCGTGCCGCCTGCCAGGCCGACCAGGTCCAAGCACTCAAAGGCTTCGGAAAGAAGACCCAAGACAAAATTCTGGCCGGGATCGACCTTGCCGCTAGTGCGCATGCGCGAATGTATTGGGCTCACGCCGACGAAATCGTGCAAGAACTATTGGCCCACATGCGCGAGGTGAAAGGCATTCGGCAAATCGAGGTGGCCGGCAGTTATCGCCGCGGACGCGAGACGATCGGCGATATCGACTTGCTCGTCGATGCCGACGATGTGGAAGCGGTGATGGATCAACTCGGCAGGTTCGAGGAATTGGCCACGGTGCTTGGCCGCGGCGAAACAAAGATGTCGATCCGCCTGGGTCGAGGCTTGCAGATCGATTTGCGCGTTGTGCCGCCGAAGTCGTTCGGCGCCGCGCTGCAATACTTCACGGGCTCGAAAGATCACAACGTCGTTCTGCGCGGCATGGCCAAGAATCGCGGTCTGCTGATCAACGAATACGGCGTGTTTCGTGTGCCGGACAAAGCGGCCACAAAAACCACAAAGAGCACGAAACAGGAAAAGGCAACGGAAGACGTAGCGGAGGAGCCGACCTACAAAGATCCGAATTCGCCAAGCTACGTTGCCGGCCGCACCGAGGAAGAGGTCTACGCCGCGATGCAGCTACCCTGGTTCCCGCCGGAAATTCGCGAGGCGCGGCAGGAATTCGCTTGGGCCGCCGCCGGCGCGCTGCCCGAGCTGATCGAAGTGACCGACCTCGTGGGCGATCTGCACATGCACACCACCGCCAGCGACGGCAAGGCGACTCTGCGCGAAATGGCCGTCGCCGCAATCGAACGCGGCCTGAGGTACATCGCGATCACCGACCACTCGCCGCGCGTCAGCATGGCCAATGGCTTGAATCCTAAGCGGCTTCGCGATCAGTGGAAAGAAATCGACAAGCTCAATCGCGAGTTCGACAACTTCATAATTCTCAAAGGCATCGAGTGCGACATCCTCGAAAAAGGCGGCATGGATTTGCCCGATGATGTGCTGGCCGAGGCCGATTGGGTCATCGCCAGCGTCCACTACGGCCAGCAGCAAGCGCGCGAACAGATCACCGATCGAATTCTCGGCGCAATCGAAAATCCGTATGTCTCAATCATCGCCCACCCGACGGGTCGCCTCATCGGCCGCCGCGAGCCATATGCGGCTGACCTCGACAAGGTATTCGCCGCCGCTGCACGCAACGGGAAATTGATGGAGATCAACGCCAATCCGGCCCGGCTAGACTTAGACGATGTCGCCTCCGCCGCGGCGAAGCGGCACGGAATCCCCCTCGTGATCAGTAGCGACGCCCACAGCACCGGCGGCCTCGACGTGTTGCGTTACGGCGTCCTCCAAGCCCGCCGCGGAGGGCTAACGGCCAACGACGTCGCCAACACGCGGCCGTGGTCGAAGGTCAAACGGATGATCGGTCAAACGTAGGTCCGGCTTTTGCCTGACAACTCTCTCGTTCTCAGACATTAGTCAGGCTGAAGCCCAGACCTGCTTATTTGCACCGATTCGGGTACCTGCTGATGGGCGGCTAGGTATGTGTGTTCTACGGCACCGCGGAGTTTAGCCGCGACTGCGAAATCGCCGTTTTCTGCACGCCGAAAACCATCGTTCAGCGTCCGATCGGTAACGAGCGCACGCGAATTCGCGCCGGCGAGACAGATACAACGGCACCGGCAGCGAGTTCGGTGCTAGCCGTCCCAATAACTTTCACGAGAATCGCAGCCAGTTGATCGCCTTTCAATCCCTCGATTCGCATGCGCACTACGGACGGCGAAGTCGCACGAGTAGCGGCAAGCGTTTGGTGAAAGTCGGCATCAAGCGTGACGACCGTCGCTTGCCGCTGTCTGGCTGCATCGAGGATTACATTGTCGGACGCCGTCGCCATGCCCAAGTCGCCGACATGTTCCGCCACGATGCCAGCCTTGGCCAGATGCTTGGCCGTCGAGCGCGGCAACCCTTGATCCAAGAGCAGTTTCATCCCGTGCGAAGTTCCACGACGCGATCGTCCAAATTAGCAGCCGCGTATTCCAGCGCTTGGCGGATATCTTCGTCTTCCAGTTCGGGGTATTCGGCCCGCAGGTCTTCCCGGTCCGGATAAGTCGCCAACGCTTCCAGCACTCGGCGCACGGTAAGCCGCATACCACGAATGCAGGGCTGGCCATTCAGTACGGCGGGGTCGGATGTGATGCGGTCGAAAGTAGTCATGACAAGATTCCAAAACTCATGGTTACTCGCCATCTTTATTCTACCATCTTGCGATGCCAGATAAAGACGAGCGGAAGACCTACGGTCAAGCGCGGGGCCTGGAGACACACGCACAACGCGGATCCGCTGTTATTTTTGGCCGGCTTACTGCGTCTCTTTTAGCTTCCGCAACTTCCATTCAGCCAGCGCGCGGACCGTATGCGGGTTGTCACCTTTGCCCAACTCGACGCAGCGCTCGTAGGCTTTGATCGCTTCATCCTTTTTGCCTTCAATCTCGCGTCTTTGAGCAATGTAGAACAAGGGAAAACAGGAAAGACGCTTGTCGGATGCAAAACGCTCGATGTACGCCTGCTCGGTAATGAGATCAAGAAAATAGGCGGCGGTTAATTGGTCGGGGTCGGCTTTTTCCAGGTCGTACGTACCATCTTTGCGTTTGCGATCTTTCAGTACTTCCTGGAAAGCCTGGCGTGATTCATCGGTTTTGCATTGCGCGAGAAGGCACAATCCGAGGCTTTTGTAACAATATCCTTTGGTGCTGTCCCGTTTAATGGCGGACCGAATCGCTACTTCCGCGGACCGCGGATCGCCGGCTAGGAGCCGCAGTTCACCAAGGACGAGCGCGTCAAGCGACTGGAGTGTCTGTTCCGCGCGATAAGCCGCGGCGCTCTTTGTTAGTTCATTGATGCCGTCCGGGCCGATCTTGGTAGCGCTTGCCAGGGCTTTGCTATAGAATCCGCGTTTGGCAATTTGCTCGAGCACCCAGCATGCTTTGTCGACACAGCCTGTCTTAGCTTGGGCGACTGCGAGATCATGCATACTCCCAAGCGTCTCAGGATGTTCGGGGCCCAGTTTTGCTTTCCTTAGAAAAAGCAATTCTTCGCGCAGCTTCAGGACATCCGTGTGCCGGCCGAGCGCGGCATAACTGTTGGCTAGTTTGTCCATGTTCGTCAGCGTGTCGGGATGATCGGGGCCGAGCTTGGCTTTCCTTAGAACGAGCGTTTCTTCACGCAGCTTCCCGGCGTCCGCGTGCCGGCGGAGGGCGGCGTAGCTATCGGCTAGGTCATCCATGCTCTCGAGTGTGGCGGAATGTTCGGGGCCGTGCTTGGCTTTTCTTCGGGTGAAGTTCTCTTCGTAGAGCTTTAGGGAATCCGCCTGCCGGCCAAGGGCAGCGTAGGATTTGGCCAGGTTATAAGTGCTCTCCAGCATATCGGGATGGTCGAGATGTGAGTTAGCTTTACTTGCGGCATGAGCTTCTTCATAGAGCTTTACGGCTTCCGAGTAACGCCCAAGTGCGGCATAGCATTCCGCAAGATTATGCATACTTGCACGTGTGTCGGGATGATCCGCACCTAGCTCATGGGTAAAAAGGTTGCTCGCCAGTTCAAATTGCTCGGCCGCAGGCTTTGCATCACCCGAGTAGTAGAACGAGGCGCCCAGTGTCATCCTCAAACGGGCTTCAATGAGCGGCTGGTTAGTGAAGATCGATTCGACAAAGGGCAGTGCTGCTTCGATTGCTTGGCGCAGGGTCACGTCGTTGCCGAGACCGCCATCTAGACCGACTGGCCGGGCGGCAGCGAAGACTTTGTGTTCGAGGAAATCTAGCACGGCGGCAGTTTCGGTTTCCCTTGCGACGGCGATCTCTTTAGCTTTCTTTTCCTCGGCGGCGGCGGCGAGGGCGGCGGCTGCCTGACGGCGTGCATCGACCGCAAAGATCGTCGAGGTGACGGTGCCACCGACCAGCGCCAATATGGCTAATGCGGACACGGCTGAAACCGTCTTATTTCGTCGGACCCAGCGAACCGCTCGCTCGGAGCGACTTACCGGCCGGCCGTGGATGGGCTCACCGGAGAGAAAGCGGCGGAATTCTTCGGCCAGTTCCTTGGTCGTTTGGTAGCGGCGCACGGCTCCTTCGTGAGGCACTTGAGCGTGATCGTTTCCAGGTCTTTCGAGACGTTCGCGTTGAGCTTTCTGGGGCTGGGCGGTTCATCTTGGATGACTTGCTTGATGAGCATCCGTGCGTTGCCGCGAAACGGCAATTCGCCGGTGAGAAGCTGAAAGAGAATTACGCCAAGCGAATACACATCGCTGCGGCGGTCGGCGGTGTGGGCTTTGCCTTCAGCTTGTTCGGGCGACATGTAGGCCGGAGTCCCCAGGACGTGGCCATCCATCGTCACGGTGATTTCGCCGACCTCTCGTCGCGCGAGTCCGAAGTCCATGAGATGCGGCTCACCATCGCCGTCGATCATGATATTGGCCGGCTTCAGGTCGCGGTGGACGACACCTTGCTCGTGCGCATGATGCAGCGCATCGGCGATCTTGGCACACAACTCGGCCGCCTCGCGGCTGGTGAGCTTTTGGCCGGTGAGCCAGTCGCCCAACGTGACGCCGCGGACGAAGTCGCTGACGATGTAAACCGAGTCACCATCGCGACCAACTTCGTGGACGCTGACGATGCTGGGGTGACGCAACTGGGCGGCCGCCCGAGCCTCTCGGAAGAATTTTTCCTGCTCTTCGCCTGTCATGTCGCCGGCACGCGGAATCTTGATAGCCACCGTGCGGTCGAGCTCTTTGTCGCGGGCCTTCCATACACTGCCGAAGCCGCCGACTCCCAACCGCTCGACAAGTTCGAACCGGCCCAGCTTGGTGAGCGACGGCGCCATCCGCGTGGCTTTGCTCTGATCCACCAGGCTGAAGTGGCTGCCGCACGCAGAACAAGTGAGATCAGTGAGCGCCGTATCAGCGGCTACTTCCATCGGCGCGTGGCAGCTTGGGCAGCGGACTTCGAGGGCACCGCGAGGTGTGGCTTGGTGGGCGAAATCGGCCGTCGCACCCACGGCAACGCGTTCCACAGCCACCGCCTGAGAAAAATACGCGCGCAGCTCGTCCGCCAATTCGGGGTGAGCTGCAAAGAGCGCCTGCTGATCGACCGGCTCGCCCCGATCGGCCCGGCGCATATAGTCAGCGAGGACCGCGTCGAGGTCGGCCGGGCTACCATCGCTATCGAGCTCTCGGCGCATCGCTCGGCCGCTTAGAGAAGTTGCGACTGCACAAACCTACCGCACCCGCCGCTGATTTTACAGGATGCGGGTCGCCCCTGCCGAGTAGCTCCCGACACAAAAAACGGAAGATCTCGCAAATTGGGCGGTCCGGCCACCGCGAGAGAGTGCGTCGTCGCGGAGAGATCCGCTCCGGGTCGCGTGACCGCGCACACACTTTTCAGGCACAGTCCAATCTACTCGATCGTCTTCCACTGGCCGAGTTTTACTTTGAATTCAACCGGCTGGCCGTTGCGGAGGACTTCGAGCGATACTTCATCGCCGGCATGATGGCCACCGACTTTAAGCGTCAACGCTTTGAAGTTGGGGACCGCTTCGCCGTCGAACTTCTGAATCACGTCGTTGGGCTGGATACCGGCCGCCGCAGCGGCGCTGTTGGGCTCGACGCGACCCACAATAGCTGGCCCTACGCCGTCCGGCGTGGCGCTGCCCACGCCCAACAGGGCGCCCTGCCGATAGTCGATTACGACCTGTTCCGGCAATATCTTCCGCAGCTTGGCCACGTCCGCCGGCTCCAACTTGGTTCCGTAGAGCCACACTTCTTGCAGAAGCTTGCAATGTTTCAGCTCGGTCAGACCTTCGGCCGAAATATCGGTGCCGATGATAATGACGTGACGCAATCCCATGAGATGGCGCAGGTGAGTCAGGCCCGCATTTCCTCCGCGCCAGCGCTCATCGAGGATGAGCCGGCCACTGAGATTGGGACCGAATTGCGTCATGTATTCGCTGGCGTTGTATCGCCCGCCGAGCTGCTCGATTGCCTGCAGCGCCTCTTGGTGCTCGATTTCCGCGAGTGCCTCGCGGGCCGCAGCCGCCACCTGCGGGCGTTTCTTCAAATTCGACAAATGCTCTAACGCTTGTCGCCGCAGCGGAATTTCCTTGCCCGTGCTAAGCCGCCGTAAAATCCAAACGGAGCGATCCGCCGACTCGAGTCGGTCGCCGTTTGCCTCGGTTAACAGCGGATCGAGCGCCGCGGCGCCAGCGGTTAATAATTGTTGGGTGGCTTGCTCGCGGGCCAGATAGTGGTCGTCGTCCAAATTGGTAATCCAGCGGGCGATCTCGTCCGCGGTGGGTGCCGACTTGACCGTGGCGGGTGACGTAGTTTTATCGGCCGCCCTCAAGCTCGAGGCCGCGGAGATGGCCAATAGGCAAAGGCCAGCGATTCGCAGATGTGATCGTTGCTTGGGTGCCATAGCGATAAAAGTACGCGGTTTCCGAAGGCCAATAAAGATCGCATTCCGCTCGGATTATGCCTACTCATAATCTTACACCAAAAGACGAATCGGGCGATAATCCAGTTTAATGTTCGGGCACGACGGCCAACTGTCCCGTCGTGGCTCAATCCATCCATTCTGAAGCTCTGACGCTGCCTATCCATGAAGCTGGCGATCCTTGGCACCGATTCGGAAATTCTCAATCTTGCGGCCGCCGCGCGACGCCAGAATCACGCAATCGTTTGGCTTGGCGATGTGCGGCCGGAGGACGCCGCGATCACTCAATTCGCCGCCGGGTTAATCGATCGCACGAGCGAATGGGAAATGTTGCTGGACCGAGGGATTGCCGATGCCGTGCTGATTGGCAAAGGTTCGGCATCGAGCGATTTGCGGGCCGAGCGTATCAAGCGCCTGGCGACAGAAGGCGTGCCGCTGCTGGTCGTGTATCCGGTCTTCGATTCCGTGCTTCCGTACTATGAAGTGGATATGATTCGGCGCGAGTCGGGCGCCATCGTGCAACATTACAACCCAGTCATACGTTTTCCGATCTCGCTCGAAGTAGCCAAGTGGCTGCGCGAAGGCCATCCGGAGATCGGTCAGATTCACCAGCTCAGCAGTGAACGCCGCGTTGCGGTTGCGGCGCGCGAACAGGTCCTGGACCACTTTGCCCGCGACGTCGAATTGATGGCTGCGTTGGCAGGTAATATCCGCCGGGTGACTGCCATCGGTCCGACGGGCAGCGCCGCATCCTTCGCATCGCTACAGATTCAGATGTCTGCCAGCATCGACGCGTCGCTGAGATGGAGTGTCGGATATTCGGCTGGTGGCACCCCCGGGCTGCAAGTGACGCTGCAAGGTGAAAGTGGAAACGCAACGCTTCGGATGACGCAAGAAGCGCAAGCTGATGGTCCGGCCTGGGAGCTCGAAACCACCAAGGAAGGTGTCCGCAACAATCAGCCACTGGAAAAGTACGATGCGGCGCACGCCGCGATCATCCGGCTTTCGGACGCGGTTGGTGCGCTCCACGTAGAGCAGCGTGCGGGTGCTTCGACTTGGGATTCGGCCACGCGGGCGATGGAAGTCGTCGATGCGGCGGAGCTTAGTCTGCAAAAAGGCCGCACGATTGAAGTTTTTCAGCAACAGCTTACCGAGCGACTTGCCTTCCGCGGCACAATGGCTGCTATTGGCTGCGGACTGCTTCTTATCGCCTTCGTAGCGGTGATTGTCATCGCGATGCTCGGCGGCGCCGAGGGAATTGTGAGACAGCGATTAGCCCCATCCTGGTCGTTGGTCTTACTGGCAGTGCTGGCTTTCTTTCTGTTGCTGCAAGCGATTCCGTTGATGGCCCAGATGTCGAGCCGCAATCGACGGAAGCGGCAAGCAACTCGGCCGGACGGAGACGAGAAATAGCGAGCTGCTGGCGAGGCGATTCTCATAATCGCGCAAGTCGTGACGACAGCGTAAAGTTTTCCGGCCGACATGACGAAAGATGAAGCCGGGTCGCTATGCGCGCGTCGGCCGCCTTTCACAATCGCCGGATTCCTCGCTTGACCGCACGATTCGATAACCGCAGAAAGTCGCTCCGAGCGGCCGAGGGGCTGTTGGTAATTCTACTGTGCGCGGGCTGCGTGGCACCGTTTCGCCTGTCTCAAAGATGCGATTCATGTAGTACCGACGTGTGCGAGAGTACCAAGTGCGAATCCCCGGTTTGCGATCGTTGCTGCTCGAAAGATTGCGGCCACGCTGGCGTCGCGTATCGTATCGGCCGCGCGCTTGTGCATACGGTTTGCCTGCCTTACCGAACCTGCGGCAAGCTCGTCAATTTTTGCGTTCCTGACGGCATGGTCGGCCCTCCCGATGTGGTTGGCCCCGGGCGCTTTCATCCCGTACCTACGCATCCGGTCTTCGAGCCAGCACCGTCCCAGGTCCCCTACCCGGCAGAGTTTTAGGCCGCCGGCGGAGCCTGCGACAGCGGTGCTGGTCTTCAATCGAAGCGGGATATCTTCTGTATCGATCAGAACCAGATCGTTCGGCGTGAAGCTAGGCCATCTGTATGCCCCAGATTTGTAGGGTTTAAGCGGACCATAGCGGCGCGTCGATCTTGCCTGCATACCGTCCACGTAGCCTGAATCGGGGGTCGAAGACGACCCGGCTCGCCCCCGATCGACTCGCCTAGCGTCGAGCCTCATTCGAACCCGCTCTGCTCCGCAGTAGATGACCCATCCACCGCGCGACCATCGTCGTTTTCCATGCGCTGCTCGTACGCGCGTGAGAGTATCCGCGGTTGCCGCCTGTCTGTTGTTGATTGGGGTTGATCTAGCAGCCGCCCACGAGGTCTCGCCGCAGCGCCTCACGCCCGTTGTAATTGCCGTGCGCAATGCCCGCACGTCGGTCGTGAGCATCAAGGGACAGAAGACGGTCACCGAACCGGCCGAGTCGGGCAGTTCATCGGAGGCGCCCGAAACACCGCGTCAAGTGAATGGCATGGGGACGGGCACGATCATCGATGAGCGCGGATATATCCTGACGAACTACCATGTCGTGTCGGATGTTCGCCGGATCGAAGTTACGCTGGACGATGGCCACGCATCCGTCGCAGATTTAATTGCCTATGACGCGGCGGCCGATTTGGCAATCGTCAAGATTCCGGCGACTAAACCACTCAGCGTGATTCGCCTCGGCACTTCGGCCGACTTGATGGTGGGCGAGTCGGTGATCGCCTTGGGCAACGCATTCGGATACGAACAAACGGTCACGCGCGGCGTCATCAGTGCGTTGGGCCGCGACGTGCAAGTCAGCGATACGCAATCGTACGACAATTTGATTCAGACCGACGCCAGCATCAACCCGGGCAATTCGGGCGGCCCGCTGCTCAATATCGACGGCGAAATGATCGGCGTCAACGTCGCCGTCCGAGCCGGCGCAGGGAATTGGCTTCGCGATTCCCATCGACAATGCACTGTCGGTCGCCGCCAGACTGCTCAACGTGCAACGGCTCAACAAAAAATGGCACGGATTGGTGACGCAAGCCGAGGATGGGCCGGACGGCCCGTTACTCGTCAAGAAGGTCGAGGAGGCTAGCCCCGCTCAACGCATTGGAATTCAGCCGGGCGACCAGATCGTGCGAGTGGGCACGTTGAACGTATCGCGGCCGTTGGACTTGGAGCGGGCATTCCTGGATCGCGCGACTGGCGAGCCTGTAACCGTCGAAGTGAGACGCGGCGGGCAAACGTTGGCCTTAAACCTCGCGCTGGCCGATTCGCAATTGCGCGCTGTCGGCGCCCCGCCAACGCTAGTAGGAGATGCGGCGCAGGTCTGGGACATTTTGGGGTTGAATCTCTCGCCCGAGCCTCGCAGCACCTTCGAGCACCGCAGCACGCGGTATCGCGGCGGCATGCACATCGATGGCGTTCGGCCAAATAGCCCGGCAGCAGAGGAGGGCATTTTGCCGGGCGACATACTCGTCGGCATGCACAAGTGGGAAACGGCCTCTCCGCAAGATATTGAGTACATTATCTCGCGGCCCAATCTCGCCCAACTGGGGAATCTGAAGTTTTACGTGCTCCGTGGCCAGAATACGCTCTACGGGCATCTTAGCGTGGCGGGCAAACCCGACGCCGCGGATCATGCGGCGCTGCGCCATTGAGAGCAGTGTAGTCTGCTCGCTCCCCGTGCAGAAATCCTCCCGCGGCGTGACAGGGCTACACGTTGCTCGCCAAAGCGACCTACTGCCGCATGGCTCTGTGGCCAGACGTCGTCTCCGGCTTTAGATTGGAGGCATGGAACTTCAGTTCATTCAGTGGCTGCGCGAGCATGTGCCCAACCATCCGCGCGCGAAACTTGGGTTGAGCGATGACGCGGCTCTCATTTCGCTCGCCGGGAACAACGACGTCGTGGTAACGACGGACCTGCTGACGGACGGCGTCGATTTTCGAGTCGGCACCGATGATCCGCGGCGGATTGGTCGCCAGGCATTGGGGGCAAACTTGAGCGACGTCGCCGCAATGGCCGCTAAGCCGCTAGCGGCGTTTATTTCGCTGGCGTTGCCGCAGACTGGGTCGGGCCCACTCGACCCGCTGCAATTGGCTGTCGGCTTGTACGAAGGCATGTTGCCGCTCGCCGGCGAGTTCGATGTCGCGATCGCCGGTGGCGATACGAATACGTACGCTGGCCCACTCGTGATTAGCGTCGCGGCGCTTGGCCAGCCATCGCCGCGCGGGCCCCTCACCCGCTCCGGAGGTCGCCCGGGCGATTGGCTCCTGGTGACGGGCTCGCTCGGCGGAAGCATCCTCGGCCATATGTTCGATTTCACACCACGGGTGCGCGAGGCGACGCTGCTGCACGAACGGTATATACTCGGCGCAGGCATCGATATCAGCGATGGATTGGCGCTCGACGCTTCGCGGCTGGCCAGCCAGAGCGGCTGCGGCGCGGTGATTTTCACGACCCGCGTGCCAGTCTCCTCCGCGGCATTCGAGCTTGCCGATCGCGAAGCCGCGGCCGACCGAAAGGCTGCCGCGCTGCAACATGCATTGGGCGATGGCCAGGACTTTGAACTGCTGTTGGCGGTCGGACCGCAGGTGGCCCAATCTATCCTGCGGGATCGTCCGATCGATTGCCCTGTGACGCACGTCGGTGAGTTGATCGCCAAGCCGGGGCTGTGGCAGCAATCGGCCGATGGCGTTCGCGCACCGCTCGAAGCGACCGGTTGGATGCACAAATAAATCCTCCTCCCTTGCGGCGAGAGACTCGACGACTCTTTCGACTTCCCGATGTTCACGTTCACCGCCCAGGACGAAAACGATACCGAACGGCTCGGCGCCGCGCTGGCGAGCGTGTTGCCGCCCGGAACCGTGGTCGGGCTGGTTGGTCCGCTGGTGCCGGCAAGACGCGACTCGTACAGGCTGTTGCGGCCGCGCTCGGGGTTCCAGCGGGAATCGTCACCAGTCCGACTTTCGTACTCGTGAATGAATATACGGGTGGCCGATTGCCCGTCTATCACTTCGACACGTACCGGCTCAAGGATGATGACGAGTTTTTGAATCTTGGTCCGGACGAGTATTTCGACTCAAACGGAGTGACATTCGTCGAGTGGGCCGACCGCGTGGCCAGACTTCTTCCCGAGGAGCGCTTAGAAATCGCACTCGAGGTGACGAGCGAAACGCAGCGCCATATTGCGATCCGCGGCACGTCGCCCCGAATGGAAGAAATTGTCGGTGGCATCGCGACCGCTTGTCGCTCAGCGTGATACGCGCGGCCTTTTTTGCATCACGCGGCGCGCTTTCAGCACCGGGTCCGATTTGAGCGGCAGCTTCACCGTCTTTCCCGTTTCGGCCGCTTTGTAAACGCCCAGGATAATCTCCACCGATCGGCGACCTTCGTGGCCGTCGATTGCCGGTGGCCGATTTTTCTTTACGGCTTCGACGAAGTCGCGGAACTGCATCGCGTGGCCGTGATGGCCGATCGCCGCCGGATCGCTCGCGCCGCCCCCCGTGCTCCTGTGCCGCTTCATCTCATCGAGTATCGCCTGATCTTCCTTGCGGGGTTTCGCAAAGTCCCAGGCCTTGAGGTCTTCTTCTTCGAGCAGCGCGGATCCCTCGGAGCCGTGAATCTCGATCCGCTTTAAATAACCCGGGTAGGCGGCGGTTGTCGCCTCCAGCACGCCAAGCGCTCCATTGGCGAATCGCAAAGTGGCCACCACTGCGTCTTCCACTTCGATGCGCACATGGGCCAGCGTTGCCGCGTTGGCCTGAATTTCAACAACCGGTCCCATAAGCCATGTGAGCAAGTCGACGCTGTGAATTGCCTGGTTCATGAGCGCGCCGCCGCCATCGAGCGCCCACGTGCCGCGCCACGCTCCGCTGTCGTAATATTGCTGCGTACGGAACCACTTCACATAGGAATCGCCCAGCGTGAGCCGGCCGAATCGGCCAGCGTCGATCGCGCGCTTTAGCTTCGTGCTCGAATCGTGAAAGCGCGATGGAAAGATCGCTCCCAACTGAACGCCCGCTCGCTCACACGCCTCGATGATGCGGTCGCACTTCTTGAGCGTGATTTCCAGCGGCTTCTCGACGATCACGTGCTTACCCGCGCGGGCCGCGGCAACGGCCGGATCCATGTGGACGCCGCTGGGCGTCGCGATCGTGACAATCGAAACCTTGGGGTCGGCCAGCATCTGGCTCAGATTTGTATAGGCCTTGCAGCCATTGTCGGCCGCAAACTTCTCCGCGGCCGCAGCGCGCGTATCGAAGCAAGCGACGAGCTTAGCACCGCGGACGTCGGCGATCGCCCGCGCGTGAAAGGTGCTAATCATGCCGCAGCCGACGATGCCGAAACCGTATGTCATTGGGGTTGCCTTTGGACGGAGATGGCGCTTGTTGAGGAGGAATGGTATCCGGCGTCAGGGTTCGGAATTCTGACAACCGACATCTGAAACCTGACACCTCCAACACGGGCCGCTATTATAGGCAGTGTCACTTTGAACCCCAAGCGCCGATGGCCGATTCACCAAGCCAATACGAACCGCAGTTGCACATCGTTCTTCACGCGCCGGAGATTCCGTACAACACCGGCAGCGTCGGCCGTACGTGCGTGGCCGTCGGAGCGAAGCTGTGGCTGGTTCGGCCGCTGGGTTTTCGGGTCGATGATTACTACCTGCGCCGGGCGGGACTCGACTATTGGGAACACCTGGTCTGGCAAGTCGTCGACAATTGGGAAGAACTGGAGGTTTCACTTCCGACTTGCCGAAAATGGTTCTTTACGAAAAAAGCGCGGCGATCGTATCTGGATGCCGCCTACCAACCCGACGACGTATTGGTGTTCGGAAGCGAGTCATCGGGGCTGCCCGATGCGATTTTGAGCGCTCATCCAACCGATTCGCAACTCCGCATTCCGACGCGCCCGGAGGTCCGCAGCCTGAACCTTTCGAACGCGGTGGCGGTTGCCGCCTACGAAGCACTGCGCCAGTGGGGTTGACACCCCACGTGGTCGCGTATCTCCGAGACGCGAATGCGGTCGTCATTCCGTGGTCGCGTATCTCCGAGACGCGAATGCGAGTCTCGGAGAGACTCGCCCACATAGCAGCCAGCGCTCTGGATTCCCGCGTCCGCGGGAATGACAAACGCCAGCCCCCAGTCCCGAGCTGCAATTTCGCTCCGCATCCAGGAGTCCCAATCGGGCGTGCACTATTGCCCGATTTCGCGGTGACGGGCCGCAAACCCACCGGCATTTGCCACGTCACCCGCACGGCGCCGGCGAGCACAATGAACCGAATTTACGTTCATTGATTCACGTTCCGAACGCGATTCCGGCGATCCGCCAGCCGCCAACGAACATCCGGGCCATGAAAAGTGCGGAGATTCCCAAAACTCTCCCCCGGAGTTTTGCGCGAAGGCCGGGGACTGGCACATTTTGCTCCGCGGACTCCGCACGACCATCGCAGCGATGGTGCCCGGCCAGTCCCCGGTCGTGACTCAACCCCGTCGCGCCGCCTCAATGGCAGCGACGTCGATCTTTCTCATCGTCATCATTGCGTCGAAGGCACGCTTGGCGGCTGCGGGGTCGGGGTCGGTGATTGCCTTTGTGAGAACAATCGGCGTGATCTGCCAGGACAGGCCCCATTTGTCTTTGCACCAGCCGCAGGCGCTTTCCTGGCCGCCGTTCTCGACGATGGCGTTCCAGTAGCGGTCGGTTTCGGCCTGGTCGGCGGTGGCGACCTGGAACGAGAAGGCTTCGTTGTGCTTGAACGCGGGGCCGCCGTTGAGGCCGAGGCAGGGAATGCCCAGCACGGTGAACTCGACCGTGAGCACGTCGCCTTTCTTGCCGGATGGAAAATCGCCCGGGGCGCGGTGGACCGCGCCGACGGATGAATCGGGGAATGTTTGGGCGTAGAAGCGGGCCGCTTCCTCGGCGTCGCCGTTGTACCAGAGGCAGATTGTGTTTTTGGCGGGGGTGGGCATGAGGGTTCACGGTTCGGGGTTCAGGGTCTGGGGTCTGGGATCACGGAAGTTTACGAGATGAGAACGCGGGGGGAAACTAGCGCGGTGGTACCCGGGAGACGGTGGCTTGCCTGTGACATTGTGGCCTCGCTTAATCCCTCCCCGTCGAAGGGGCGGGAGACGGACGAGAGAAGTGCGGCGGGCGGCCGCGTAGCAGCCAAGGCGTGTAGCCGGAAATCTTTAGTCCCCGGGTGTTGGGTCGGCATCCTATACAAAGCCGCGCAGTGGCGACGGAATCTTATCGTAACGGTCGTCTTCCTTCGCGGCTGCGCGGCGCTCCAATTCCCTCGCGTTCATGTCCGGGGACTGAAGTCCCCGGCTACATTCCTTTGCCCCTGTCGGGGCGATCCATTTGTCGGGGAAGCGGCCACTTCTGACGGCCTATTCGCAATTGACGCTCGGCCCCCCAGCCGTCAACATTGGAGGCAGAACCGAGGTACCGAAGATGACAGCATTGAGCGATATCGACTGTGTCCGCGAGCAAGTTCCGCTCGCCGAGCGCACGTGGTTTAAGGTGGGCGGCCCGGCCCAGTATTTTGCCGAGCCGTCGTCGATTGACGAACTCAAGGCGGTTATCGAGCGATGCCGCGATGAGAACTTGCACGTGCACCTGCTGGGCGGCGGCTCCAATCTCCTCGTGCGCGACGAAGGCGCGGCCGGCATGGTGATCGGCCTCACGCATCCAAGCTTCACCAATATCACCGCCGCCGGCGAACGTGTGACCATTGGCGGCGGCGCCATGCTGGCCAACGCGATTACCGTGACCGTCGGGGCCGGATTGGCCGGGCTCGAGCCGCTGGTCGGAATCCCCGGTACCGTGGGCGGGGCCCTGCACGGCAATGCGGGCTCCCACGGCGGCGACATCGGCCAGTGGGCCTCCCGCGCAACTGTGATGACTCGCAACGGTGAAATTATCGAGCGCGATCGCGGCGACTTGGTCTTTGCCTATCGCCAAAGCAGCCTCGATGAGCTCGTGATTCTCTCTGTCGAGTTTGAGCTCGAAAAGGAAGACGCGCTCGTCGTAACCAAGCGGATGCAGAAGCAGTGGATCGTCAAAAAAGCCAGTCTGCCGATGACCCACGAAAACACAGGCTGCATCTTCAAAAATCCCAGAGGAATGAGCGCGGGAATGCTCATCGATCAATGCGGACTGAAGGGCGAGCAAGTGGGCGGCGCCGAAGTGAGTCAAAGACACGCGAATTTCTTCGTTGCCAAGCCCGGCGCAACCGCCAGAGATATACTGCAACTGATTGATGTCGTACGAGATCGCGTGGCCGAGCGAATGGGAGTTGAATTGGAGACGGAGATCGAGATCTGGTGACTTGGAAATGAACTGAGGCTGTCCGAGAGTTCCGGGTGGTACCCCAACTAACGCCGAAGTTACGGTGCTTTCACCGAATCGTTTAAGACACATGGAGGTGTCGCGTGAGTCCGCGAATTAAGCCCGAGACGTCGCCGCTGCCGGCAGTGCGAGGCCGGCTAATTCGTATCAGGCCGCGTGTGTGGGCCTGTCTCGCAATGTTGGCCGGAGTGGGAGCTGGCGCACACTTGCTTTGGTTGCGCACCGCTCCCGTCGTTGCCCGCGATCCGCAATATGTATTGAGCGCCGACCATATCCAGATTACGCCGCCGCCGTCCTGGATTCGCTCCGATGTCAAAGCCCAGGTGCTGCGAGATTCCGGGCTAATTTCCACGGCTTCGGTCCTGGATAACTGGGATACGCTAGCGCGCCGCGTCAAAGACGCTTTTGAGCTGCATCCTTGGGTGGCTTCGGTCGAGCGGATTACGAGGCGCCTGCCGAGTTCGCTGGAAGTCGAATTAAAGTACCGCCGTCCGATTGCTGCCGTCGAATCGAGCGACTCGGCCGGCGTCATGTTTTTGCCCATCGATGAACATGCCGTGCGTCTTCCGGAAGGCGACTTCACGGAGACGGAACGGCGCTATTTACCGCGGGTGTCAGGGGTGACAGGCCGGCCGCTGGTGGGTGATGTTTGGGATGATCCGCGCGTTGTTGGTGGAGCGAAACTGGCGGCCCAGCTCGCCGACGTTTGGCAACAGTTGAGATTGGTGGAAATTCTCGCCAACGTGCAGCCCTCTGCGCGGGAAGAAACGCCGCTGTACACTTTTGAACTCGTGACGACCGGCGGCACGCGAATAATTTGGGGCGCCATACCGGGACAGGAAATATCCGCCGGCGAGGCGCCCTTCGATCAAAAACGGCGGCGGCTATTGGATTATGCTGCGCATCACGGCAAGCTGGAATCGATCGAGGGACCCGCGGTGCTCGATGTACGCAGCGATTTGATCATCACGCCACGCACAGCGCAGCGAAAGCCAGCCGCGTCAAAAGAAGATTCCACGCAAACGAAGTAATGCGCCACTGTAGCTGAAGTCGTGAGACTTCAGCCCGCTGCGACGACCGCGGAATTCTCATGAATTCCGCTACGTTATTCGCCGACACGCGGTGCTCGATGTACGCAGCGATTTGATCATCACGCCACGCACAGCGCAGCGAAAGCCAGCCGCGTCAAAAGAAGATTCCACGCAAACGAAGTAATGCGCCATCGTAGCTGAAGTCGTGAGACTTCAGCCCGCCGCGACGACCGCGGAATTCTCATGAATTCCGCTACGTTATTCGCCGACACGCTCTGTTTGACCCGATGCGAGCGCCCGTTCGGTGCGCTCCAGCTCTTGGGCCAATTCTTCGCGCACGACCGCCATTTCGGGCGGCGCTTCGACGCCGATCCGCACGCCGCCATGGCCAATTTTGACCACCGTGACCGTGACCTTGTCGCCGATCAAAATCCGCTCGCCGATTTTTCGACTGAGAACTAGCACGTCCTTGGCTTCTCCGCAGTAAGTTGGTGCGAGATGCGATTAGGCTATCGGTCGGAAGTTGAGATTGCAAGCGTTCGACGCCGAATGAGGGAATTCCCCAAGTCGGCAATGTTAAAATGCGTGGTTCAGATGGGCAGCGCAGTTTTAATCGCGCCCCGATCACGCCGCGTATATCGCGTTTGCCGCCGCCACCGCACTGCCGTGCTCAAACCGATGGCCATGTGC
Source organism: uncultured Planctomycetota bacterium (assembly GCA_963807935.1). Classification (GTDB taxonomy): domain Bacteria; phylum Planctomycetota; class Planctomycetia; order Pirellulales; family Lacipirellulaceae; genus JABDGM01. Next base: position 145,566 of record CAWEDY010000022.1, on the reverse strand, counting down.
GGCCAGCAGTTGTTCCAGGGCCGCCAGTAGAATCAGGACGTTCGTTTGCCGGCTGGAGTAGCCCATCAATCCGATCCGCCACACCTTTCCCTTGAACGCGCCCAAGCCCGCGCCGATTTCGATACCGAATCGCTCCAAAAGTTCCTTCCGGATGGCCGCATCATCCACGCCCGCTGGAATACGCACCGCATTAAGCTGCGGCAGTGCGCGGCCCGGTTGCGTGGCGTATTCGATTCCAATCGCAGCCAGACCTGCTTGGAGCGCTTGCTGATTTTTGCGATGCCTCGCAAAGCAATTCTCCAAACCTTCTTCGAGCACCAGCCGCAACGACTCGTGCAATGCGTAAGTCATATTGATGGGCGCGGTGTGATGATAAACGCGGTCGCCGCCCCAGTAGTTGGCGATGAGCGACACATCGAGATACCAGCTTCGCACTTTTTCGCGCCGGGCGAGAATTTTTTCGACCGCCCGGTCGCTGAAAGAGACGGGCGCCAGCCCCGGCGGGCAGCCCAAACATTTTTGCGTACCGGAATACACAGCGTCGATCTGCCACCGGTCGATCTCCACCGGTATACCGGCCAGCGCGGTCACTGTGTCGAGAATCAACATCGCACCGGCGTCGCGCACCGCGGCAGCAATTTCGTCAATTGGCTGCCAAGCGCCCGTGGATGTTTCGGCCATGACGATCGCCACGACTTTTGGCTTGACGCGCGCCACGGCCTCCTTCACTTCGGCGACTGTAAACACTTCGCCCCACGGCCGCTCAATCTTTGTCACCTCGCCACCCGCCCGTTCCGCCATATCCGCTAACCGGCCGCCAAACACGCCGTTGACGCACACCAGCACGCGCTCGCCCGGCTCGACCAGATTTGCCACGGTTGCTTCCTGCCCCGCCGAACCCGTGCCGCTGATTGCCATCGTCATGCGGTTCTTCGTGCGAAACACATCGCGAAGCATCGACTGCAGCTCGTCCATGATCCGCAGGTAGTAAGGGTCCATGTGGCCGACCGTCGGCCTGGCCAGCGCGGCCAACACGCGCGGATGGATGTCGCTTGGGCCGGGACCGAGGAGCGTTCGAACCGGAGGTATCACCGTGTTTGGAATTGCAGTCATGTTTGATATTTGTTTGAATCTCGCCAGCCAAATCCCACTCAGCTTTGGGGGATTGGCAAGCAATTAGTCGGAATTGTGCAGCGTGACGTTCAAAACGCAAGTACTCCCGAACAGCCGTTGGGTTAGGCCATCCGAAGTGCCGTGGGAAGGTCGAGACGCGAGGCGCGATCGGCGGGGAACCACGCGGCGAGTGACACGACAAGCAAGCCAACGACGAAGCCACCGCTCATTAGCCAGGGATGCAGCGTAAACTCGACCGGATGGCCAGTCACGGGCAACATCGCCAGGTTAATAAGGTAGGCAACCGCGATGCCCGCGATTATCCCTGGCACAAGTGCCAAAATCGCCATGATCATCGCCTGGGTGAAGATGGTCTTCCGCACCTGGGCGCGAGTCATCGCCACGATACGCAGCAGGCCAATTTCACGTGTCTGCTCCAAAACGTTGATCGTGAGAGTATTTGTCACACCCACGGCGGAAACAAGCAGCCCCAGCACGACCATTGCCCACAAGCTGGCGACCACGCCAGACATCATCACATCAATCGTGTGTTGAATGTCGGAGAACGATTGCAGGATCAAGCCGTTGCGATCGACGATCTCTTGCAGCGCTTGCCGCACCTCCGGCAGCCGATTGTGATCGGCCTTGATGATATAGGCATCGACGCCATCGATACCAAGCTCGCGGCGCGCGACATTCCGCTCCATGTGAATCGTGAGACCGCCGGCCTGATAGTCATTCACAATCGCTGCAATGCGGAACTTTTTCGCGCCTTTGTCGGAATCCAATGTGATCTGGTCGCCGACTTTCAACTTGGCCCGTTCGGCCAGCACGGAACCGAGCGCAACTTGGCCATCGCGCAACCGCTGTCGCAAGGTGTTCAGATCGCCGCTCACCAAATCGAGGTCGGGAGGTTCAGGGCTGCTATGATCGCGCGCAATAACAATGGCGTTCTCACCTGCGGCATGGACGTTGACAAAACGCATGGCGTCTTTACTGATGATTCCCGGGATCTTATTAATTTCCGGGCCAACCGTGTCGGGCAAGTCGGCGGACGTACCGGTTGCCATATCGGGTGCCGTTGCGCGTACAAAAAAGTCGGCGACGATTGCCTTTCGATACCAATTTCGAACGTCTGCGACATTGTCCATCACCGAATTTGCCAGGCCGATTCCCGTGCTGATGGCAATGAATACGACGCCAACGGTAAGAGTGGTCCGCGAGTGATGTCGCAGCAATTGCAGGCGGGCGAGGCGGCCTTCTACGGGCGCCAGCCGCCGCAACACTACCGCTGTCACCGATGTGAGCGGTCTCAGTGCAACGGGCAGCAGCAGAACCAAGCCCGTGAGTAGTAGAATCGCGGCCCAAACGGCGTGAATCATCGGCAACCATCCCAGGATACTCGCCGTCATAATGCAAATACATAAGATCACCAGGACCGCGCCCGATGCGACCAGCCACCGGGACGAACCCTCGATTTCCTCCTGCAACACATCGCGCATGGCTTCCAGCGGCGAGAGATGGCTGGCCTTGCGGGCCGGCAATGCGGCGGCCAACAGCGAAATGCCCAGCCCGCAGGATGTACCTATCAAGAACGGGTACACGGTTAACTCAATCGGCGGCAACGATGCTTGATAAAGCGTGCCCATGGCAGCGGTCAGGTAGTGGGCCGCAACCACCCCCAGCAGCGAGCCGATCACCGTTCCGACAACTCCCATCAAGATCGCTTCTCGATAAACCATGCCGGCGATTTGGGCGCGTGTCGCGCCAATCGCCCGCATTATCCCCAGTTGTTTGCGGCGTTGCGTGACGTTGATCAAAAACGTGTTCGTAATAATGAATACGGCTACCAGTAATGAGAACGCGCGGGCCATACGCATGCCTTGCTCGGTGGAGAGCGACGTTTCCTCGGCGAGCGAGCTGCGCGCCGCCGGAGGATGGACGGAAATTCCCGCCGGCAACTCCTTGGCGATTTCCGCTCGAACGGCCGGCTCATCCGCATCGGGCTTTAGCACGATTTGCGCGGAGTCGATTTTTTTATACGTTTTGAATAAGCTCTGCGCCGCATCTAGCGGCATCAGGAGCGTGGAGCCTTCCGTCGTGGTTGAAGTCCCACGCGATTTGTAAAACGCGACCACTTTAGCCCGCACCAGACCAACGCGCGTGAGCAAATCAACAGAATCGACTGTCTCGACGGGAACCAGCATCGGTATACACCCGCCAACGGCTGGTAGATAAACGTGCCACTGGACCGGCGGCTTGATTCCCGCATTGTGGGCGAATGTTTCATCCAGCATCACGCCGTGGGCGCCTTTGCGCAGCGATTTTCCGACCGTAACGTCGTAATCGCGCACGTCCTGGTCGTCCGCCGGGTCGACGCCCAACGCGATCAGGCGATAGAGCTTTTTTCCCACCCACATCGTCGTGTGTCGCTGAACGAGCGGCGCGACGGCTTCAATGCCGGGCAGCTTGCGAACTTTCGGCACGATCGATTGGTCGAAGCTGGTGCCGACCGGAGCGGAAATCTCCAGCGCAGCCCGTCCGGCGACCGTCTGATAAATCTGGTCGAAAGCACGGCGAGTTGTGCCCGAGGCAATCGTTACCGCCACGACCGCCGCGACGCCGATGACGATGCTCAATAGTGTAAGTATCGCACGACTCGGCCGCTGGCGAACCTCCCGCCACGCGAATTTCCAATAGACCATCATTTTCTGCTCGTCGCGTGCTGAGCGGTCATATGGATGTGCAGAGCTTCACCGTCTTCCAGGCGTCCGTCGCGCACATGAACGGTTCGATCGGCTTGATCGGCGATGTCGCTGTCGTGCGTCACAACTACGACTGTGTGCCCTCGCGCGTCCACAAGGTCTCGCAATAGCCGCATTACCTGCCCACTGTTGACACTATCGAGATTTCCCGTTGGCTCATCGGCCAGCACCAACGCTGGCTCGATGACCAAGGCGCGAGCGACAGCGACACGCTGTTGCTCGCCCCCAGACATCGTGCTTGGTACGTGGTCGTAGCGATCGGCCAGATCGACCAAATCCAGCGACGCGCGGGCACGCTCGCGTGCCGCCGCTTCGCTGAAACCGTCTAATTCGAGCGGCAACGCGACATTTTCTATCGCGGTTAAGGTGGGCAGTAAATTGAACGCCTGAAAAATAAAACCAATTCGGCGACGGCGTAAGAGAGTCCGTTCGTTATCGTTAAGCGTCGCCATGTCGATGCCTTCCAACAGCACGTGTCCGCTGGTCGGAGTTTCGATGGCGCCGAGCAAGTTCAAGAGCGTGCTCTTGCCGGAGCCGGAAGGGCCGACGATTGCCAGCATCTCGCCCTGCCGTACCGCCAGATCGATGCCGCGGACTGCATCGACGCGCAATTCGCCGATGAAAAACGATTTAGTCACGCCAACCGCTTCAATAATATTCATGTTCCATCCACGCGATTTGCGCTGCTGACTTGCCCCGTCAATGCCGCGTCATCCGACCCGTGGGGCGTTTCGAGATCCTGAAGGTATAGCCTATCAATTTAAGATTTTTGGCCCGGCAATGCTAGCCGAGCTAAAACTCGGTGGCCGGACCGAGTGGCGAAATTTGGCTACTATAGGCGGATTATGGCGGAGTTTCCTTCGCCAACGCGCTGATCTTTTTAAACTCCGGACGATCCGCCGTCTGGCACCATTCGAACATCGCGGTCTCGGCCGTCGTCAGAATTACGCCGGCCGATTCCATTCGCCGCAGTGCCGTGTCGTGATCGATCGCATAGCGCGCTCCCACCGCATCGACGGCCACATACGACTCGAAGCCCGCCGCGATCAAGTCGAGCGCCGTTTGCAAAATACAAACGTGTGTTTCAATGCCGCACACCAATACGCGATAACGGTTATCGGCCCGCCAGCCCTCAAACATCTCGCCGCACACGCGCGCGCTAAAGCACATCTTCGCCGGCGCAGGACCTATCCGCGGTTTCAGCTCCGGCACCGTCGGACTCAGCCGATCCGGATATTGCTCCGTAGCGGCGACTGGCACATCGAGCGCAGCGGCCGCGTCGAGCAGCCGGCGGATGTTCCACACAATCCGCGCCCGTTCGGGGATCAACTCGAGCAGTTTTACCTGAGTATCGATGATCAGCAGCGCGGAGTCTTCCCGATTCATCAGCTCGGGACTTCGCGGCAGCGCGGTGGATTTCTCGGCTTTCTCGACAGGTTTCTCTGCCATGGCGACAAGTTAACCCCTGGCTGCTTCTGCCACAATGGGACACAATAATTGCGCTTACCATTGCCAGCCGCGAACTGATGTCTCACCGGGGGACCGGCGATCCGTAGGCTCGCGGCTCTGGTCGCCGCTTAAAAAGTTATGGCTTCGAGACGCTGCATAATTCGTTCCACGACCATCCTCACCGTGCGACACAAAGGCCGTGTGGCCATTGGGGGTGACGGCCAAGTGAGCATTGGCGACACCGTGATGAAGGCCGACGCGGTAAAAATTCGCCCGCTCGCCGAGGGCCGCGTCATCGCCGGTTTTGCGGGCGGCGCCGCCGACGCCTTTGCGCTGCTCGAACGGTTCGAAGCCAAGCTCAAAGATTACCCGGCCAACATGCCGCGTGCCGCCACGGAGCTAGCCAAGGAATGGCGGATGGATCGTGCCCTGCGACGCCTGGAAGCTATGATCGCGGTCATCGACACGCAATACACGCTGCTGGTTTCCGGCACCGGAGATGTCATTCAGCCCACCGACGGCATTCTTGGCATCGGCTCCGGCGGCAACTTCGCATTGGCGGCCGCGCGGCGCTCGTTGCTCATTCCAACCTGTCGGCGGCCGAGATCGTCCGCGCCGCCCTCGAAATCGCCGGCGACATCAGCGTGTATTCCAATAGGAACATTGTCATCGAAGAACTGCCTGCCGCGTAGGTCAGGCTTCAGCCTGACAAGTCACGAAGGAGTCAGGCTAAAGCCTGACCTACAATCGCCATGCGCGAATTAACTCCCCGACAAATCGTTACCGAGCTCGACCGACACATCGTCGGCCAGGATGATGCCAAGCGGGCCGTCGCCATTGCCATTCGCAATCGTTGGCGGCGGCAGCGGCTCGAAGAAGACATGCGCAATGAAGTCGCGCCCAAAAACATTCTCATGATTGGTCCCACCGGTGTCGGCAAAACCGAGATCGCCCGCCGCCTCGCCACGCTTACCGGCGCCCCCTTCATCAAAGTCGAGGCCACGAAGTACACCGAGGTCGGCTACTACGGCCGCGATGTCGAGAGCATGGTTCGCGAGCTGGTCGAAAACGCCATCGGCCTGGTGCGCGAAAAGGAGCTGGAGCGCGTCGAGCCGGAGGCCAAACGACGCGTCGAGGAGAAGCTGCTCGATTTGCTGGCGCCGCCGCCAACCAGTTTCGATGTCGGCGTCGATTCGCCAAACTCTCCCGAGCGGCTGGAACGGACTCGTGAGAAAATGCGGGCGATGCTGCTCGGCGGCGAAATGGAGAATCGCACCGTCGAGATTACGATCGAGCAAAAGGCCCACGCCATGATGATCCCCGGCATGGGGCCCGGCGGCGATTCGGTCGACTTCGATTTCCAGGGCATGCTCGAAAAAGTGCTGCCCAAATCGGTATCGCGGCGGCAGATGACCGTCGCCGAGGCCCGCCGCGTCCTCTTCGAGCAAGAAACCGAGGCGCTAATCAACGTCGAAAAGGTCAATGGCCAGGCGATCGAGCTGGCCGAGAACGTCGGCATCATTTTCGTCGATGAGATGGACAAGGTCGTCGCCAGCGAGGGGGGGCGCGGGGCGGATGTCTCGCGCCAAGGAGTGCAGCGCGATTTGCTGCCGATCGTCGAAGGCACCGTCGTCAACACCCGCTATGGCTACGTGCGGACGGATCACGTGCTGTTCATCGCCGCCGGGGCGTTTCACAAAGTAAAACCGTCGGATTTAATGCCTGAGCTGCAGGGTCGATTCCCCATCCGCGTCGAATTGAAGGATCTCACCAAGGACGATTTTGTGCGGATCCTTACCGAGCCGAAAAGCTCGCTCACGAAGCAGTACATGGCCCTGCTGAAGACCGAAGGCGTGTCTGTGGAATTCACTCCCGATGCGGTCGACGCGCTGGCGAGTTACGCCTACGACGTAAATCAGCGCACGCAAAACATCGGCGCCCGCCGGCTGTACACGATCCTGGAGCGAATGCTCGAAGAGCTTTCGTTCGAAGCCCCCGACATGAAAATGGGCCGCGTCGAAATCAACGCCGCGTATGTGAGAGAACGGTTGGAAGAAGTCGCCAAGGATGAGGATTTGAGTAAGTTTATTTTGTAGATGCGATGGATTCAGTCAAACACGACATGTCGTTGGTTTATCGAGCGTGCATCGCATATGCGCTAATGGGATCGGTCGAGGTTTGGGGGCAAATAGTCAATCCGTCTTATCCGTATCGATTTGCCGTGAGTCTTGCCCTCCTTGCACTTCTGTTCTGGCAATTCGCCAAGCGGCGTGCGTGGGCAAAATGGGTGATCGCCGCATTGATTGTCGCCGGGTTCGGCAATGGTATCTACACGGCGTATCGTATTCGTACTGTGAATGCGCTGATTCGCGTGTTCGTACTTGGGCTGATTTGTATTCTCAGCTTGCTCGTTGTACTTTGGCCGTGGCCAAAGACCTCGCACAAGACAATGACAACCGATACCACGCCCCCCGGGGTGCCGTGAATCGCGACGCCTAACGCCGAAGGCGTTCAACTCCAAAGCCCAGCGTCGCCGCGATAGCGGCGCACGCTGGGTATCGGCCAAACCCAATCCAATTCGGTAACGCCGAAGGTGTTAAACTCCTCGGATGTCACGGATTCGTGTGTAACACCTTCGGCGTAAACAATCATGTATTGCCTCGCGTTCCAGGGTGCGCGGCTGTCGCCGCGACCCTTCGCTTTGGAGTTTAACCGCTTCGCGGTATCGACACACTTCTTAACCTCAACGGCTTTGCGAATATGTGGGACGACGCACGCGGTATAACGTCTGCATACGACCGCCGATATATCGACTAAGCACTTACACCATAGGCGTTCAACTCCAAAGCCCAGAGTCGCCGCGCAGCGGCGCGCTTGGCACGAGGGCCACCAATCGCTGACCTACGCTGAAAGCGTTGCACTCATGCGCGCATCATGCACAATCGCTGGCCCACTCTACGTGCATGTCGTGTTCTCGACGAAAAACCGCGCACTTTATCTGAAAACGCCGGCGGCGTATAAAGCACGGAGATCGGCCCTTGTCCCCGCGGAACGCTCATGCACCCGACGCACACAAGACCGAACTCACCGCCCAACAAATCATTGAACACCTGCAACTCGTGCCGCTCACGATCGAAGGCGGTTATTTCCGCGAAACGTACCGCGCCCCGACCACCATCCCCGCCAGTGCTCTGCCCGACGAATACGCCGGCGACCGCAACGCCTCGACCGCCATCTACTACCTGCTCACGCCTGATACCTACTCCGCCATCCACCGCGTCCGCAGCGACGAGGTCTTCCATTTCTACGCCGGCAACGCCGTCGAAATGTTGCAACTTCGCGCCCGACGGTAGCGCCCGCATCATCCTCATCGGCAACGACCTCGCCGCCGGGCAGGAACCACAGGTCGTCGTGCCGGCCGAGCGTGTGGCAAGGCTGCCGCCTCATCCCCGGCGGAAGTTGGGCGTTGATGGGTTGCACCGTCTCCCCCGGCTTCGACTACACCGACTTCGAGCTCGCCGATCGCGCACAACTAACGGCCTCATACCCCGACTTCGCCGAAATGATTGCGGCACTCACAAAAGGCTGATTACCTGGGGCGTTTCGTGCGAACGTCGGATAGATTGGCGTTCGAATTTGCTGTAGTCGAATTCGCAAGAATTCGCGCCACTCGCAGTCTCCGATTTCTTACGAGTGGTGACGCCGCCCGGCTACACAATATCGACCCTTCCGGGCTGCCGAGACAAACGCAATGGGACACCGAGCAAAAAAACATGCACTGCCGCGCCCTCGCACGACAGTGCATGAATGTTTTGTCTGGATGAGATAACGGTGTAGCCACCATCATCTCGAACCAAGCGGTGACCGACCGCAGCTTAGTAGCGGCGGCTGCCGCTGTAGTTGCCGCGTCCGCCTCGGCCGCCACCACCGCCGCCACGCTCTTCGCGCGGACGGGCTTCGTTGACGGTCAGCGTCCGCCCGTCGTGCTCCTTGCCGTTGATGCCGGCAATGGCCGCTTGGGCTTCCTGATCGCTTCCCATCTCTACAAAGCCAAAGCCTTTGCTCCGGCCCGTGTCGCGGTCCATGATGACTTCAGCACTTTGTACCGTCCCGAATTCACCAAACATCTGGTCGAGATCTGAGTTCGCGATGTTATAACTCAGATTGCCACAATACAACTTCTTTCCCACGATGCATCTCCTGCAATTGGAAAAACGCACAGCCCTGATTTCACTTTCCGGGGCTGCTTAGAAAGGGGCCAAAATGGCGGCCCGCCAGGAGGTGCGGCTGAAAGAGGCAGAGGCAGCCGACCAAAAGAAGCGGCTAACAGAGACACGTTCGCTGAACCAACCGGCGATATTATCGCCATTGCCGCGCCAATGTCTAGACCAAATCTCGTCGCCAATAAAAGCCAATAAAGTGTCGAAATAAGTGCGACGACGGCGCTCGTCAAATTAAAGCGTCCAGCGTAGACAATGTCTGCCGATCGACCAACACCCGCGCGCTGCACCAATGCCTCCACGATTTGGACTGTGGGATGCCGTGAGCATCATCGTGGGGATCGTTGTTGGCACCACGATCTTCCGCGGCACCGCGCCCGTTTTCGACAACGCCGGCGGACCGTGGACTGCGCTTGCCCTCTGGCTCGGCGGTGGCGGTCTCACGTGGTGCGGCGCCGTTTGTTATGCCGAGCTGGCGACCACCTATCCACGCGACGGCGGAGACTACGAGTACCTCAACCGCGCCTTCGGACGCTGGTGCGGATTTCTGTTCGCCTGGTCGCAGCTCGCCACCATCATCAGCGGCAACATCGCGATCATGGCATACGCCTTTGCCGATTACGGCGCACGCATTTGGCCGGCCTGGGACCAACCCGTCCCCGTGGCAGCCGTTGCCGCCGTCATTGCACTCTCCGCTCTCAACGCGCTGGGCATTGTCGCCGGAAAAATCACCCAAAATGTACTAACTGCGACGAAAATTCTAGGAATTGCTGGAATCGTTTTGGCGGGCTTCGGATTCGCTTTCGCGAAACCTCATTTCTCAGCCGTCCTTTCCGTCCCCAAGCAACAAACCCCAGTTCCATCGCTCTAGCGCTGGTCTTCGTGCTGTATGCATTCGGCGGCTGGGCCCACGCCGCGTTCGTTGCAGCCGAAGTCCGCGATCAACGCCGAAACTTGCCGAGGGCTCTCGGATTCGGAATTGCCGGCATCACGCTTATCTATCTGATTGTGAATGCCGCTTATATCTACGTGCTCGATTTCGATATCGCCCGGCACACAGCAACTCCGGCCGCTGATGTCATGGATCATGTATTTGGTTCCTGGGGAACAAACGCCGTCAGCAAACTTGTCATGCTTTCAGCGCTTGGGGCGATCAATGGCATGATCCTGACGGGCACCCGTGTTTATGCCGTTTGGGCGGCCGATTACCCTGCGCTGAATTGGCTCGCTACTTGGAACCGCCGACGCGTTGCACCGATCGCCGCGATCGCCGTGCAAGCCCTGATCGCCGTTTTCCTCGTCCTCCTCGTCGGAACCTACGCAGGTCGACATGCCTTTAACCTCGCACTATCGAACCGCCGGCCTGCGGCCCGTGGTCTGGGAAAGGTTCAATGGTGGGTTCGAAACGCTTGTCGTCGGCTCAGCACCGCTTTTCTGGCTGCTCACTTTGCTTGACCGGCGTCTCAGTATTCGTCCTCCGCTGCCGTGAGTCTATCGACAGAGCGGCCCTTCAAGATGCCATTGTTTCCATTACCCGCACTGTTGTTCTGCGCGACATGCCTCTACATGCTTCATGCGAGCCTCGTCTATGCCAGATGGCTATCGCTCATCGGCTTCGTTCCGGCAGCGATCGGTCTCGTTGCTTGGTTCGCAGGTCGAACGGAAATGACAGATTCCACTCTAAACGTTGCTCACCGGGAACGAAACTTGCACCTGTAGCATTTCGGAATTCACCGAGTAAATCAGGAGGACAAACCATGGCTAGTGAATCGATTAAAGGCAAACGTATAGCGTTTTTGGCGACCGATGGCGTCGAGCAGGTCGAATTGACGCAGCCGTGGAAGACCGTGGAGGACGCCGGCGCCACAGCCGAGCTCATTTCGATCAAGTCCGGCAAAATTCAAGGCATGAACCACGATCAAAAGGCTGACAAGTTTTCGGTCGACAACATAGTCGCCGATGTGAGCGCGGAGGATTACGATGGCCTCGTACTTCCGGGCGGCGTCGCCAATCCCGATTCGCTTCGAATGGATGCAGAGGCGGTCGACTTCGTTCGCGACTTCTTCAAGCAGCAGAAACCAGTCGCGGCCATTTGCCACGGCCCGTGGATGCTAGTCGAAGCGGATGTCGTCGAAGGCCGCACGCTGACGTCATACCCCAGCATCAAGACCGATATCGCCAACGCGGGCGGCAACTGGGTGGACAAGGAAGTGGTCGTCGACAAGGGCCTCGTGACCAGCCGAAAACCGGACGACCTGCCGGCATTTTGCGCGAAAGCCGTCGAGGAGTTTGCCGAGGGGATTCACGAGTGCAACACGCAAATGTCGGCGTTGCACAGACAGGAGGAGAAAAGCGGCGAATCGATGATCTCCGATTCTTGCTAATCCACATCATCATTCGGTGGCGTAATGGAACGGGGCGCAGGGGTTGTTGCGTCGGCAACTTTCTTCGTTTGCCGGCGTTTTCGCTTTTCCTCAGCCCGCTGCTTCTTCTCAATTTCCCTCCGACGCTTTTCGAATGTATTTTGATTTTTGGCCATCAGGGCGCCTTGCTTAATTGAGTTGGCTGGTACGATATCGTGCAGCAGTGCGCGAAAGCGCGGTTATTGCGCAATATGAGCGTCCGACAGAAATCTCTTCGTCGCAATGAGGCAAATGGAGGGCGCGCGACCTAGTAGCCGCCGCGTCTGCCGCCGCCACCACCGCCGCCGCCGTAGCCGCCACGTCCACCGCGGCCGCCACCCCCACCCCCGCCACCACGACGCTCTTCGCGTGGCCGGGCTTCATTGACGGCCAGCGCTCGACCGTCGTGCTCTTTAAGGTTGAGCCCCTCGATGGCTGCCTGAGCTTCAGCATCAGTGCTCATCTCGACGAACCCGAAACCTTTGCTGCGGCCCGTGTCGCGATCCATGATGACTTCCGCACTTTGCACTCGGCCAAACTCCGAGAACAATTGCTCGAGTTCCGAGCTAGACGTGTTGTAGCTCAGATTTCCGCAATAAAGTTTCTTTCCCACCGTTACGTTCTCCTAGGACTGGGGAGGAACAACCTACCCCTGATTTTGAAGCTGATCGGAAAATGGCCAACATGGTGGCCCGCCAGGAAGGACGGCCGAAAAGAGCATCCGGGCAGCCGTGCCGAAAGACGCGGCAACGCAAACACGTTTCGTCGAACCAATCCGGCGTCATTATGGCGTTTCGCATCGGCGGAGTCCACCCCTGATAGCAGCCGGGAAACGCTATTCCACCTTCTCAATTCGCTGTGCAACAATCCGCCGCATGTTGCGAAAAGCATCGACTTGGCTGTGTATGTGGTCGTGCGGGTAGTGATTGCACTCATTCAGGCGATGCCGCTTGACTCCTGCGAAAAAACCGCCGGAGTGCTGGCCACGCTTGCCGGCCGCGTGCTCCGCATTCGCGGGAATGTCGTCGATGAGAATCTCCGCATCGCGTTTCCCGATCTGTCGGCCGAAGAACGCGAGACGATCACCTGGCAGATGTGGCGGCATCTCATCCTGATGATGGTCGAGATCGCCCAAACGCCGCGCAAAGTGCACGAGACCAATTGGAAAGAGCATTCACACATTGTCAACCAGGAACAGTTCGTACGCACGTTGCTTTCCGGCCGGCCGCTGGTCGTGATCTCCGGTCACTTCGGCAACTTCGAGCTTGGCGGCTATCTGATGGGGCTGTTCGGCTTCCCGACGTACACCGTCGCTCGCGCGCTCGACAACCCTTATCTCGACCGATTTGTGAACGACTTCCGCGGCCGCACCGGTCAGTACATCCTTCCCAAAAAAGGCAGCGGGGCCGATATCCAAAGCGTGCTGGAGCGCGGCGGCATCCTCACGCTGTTGGGCGATCAGCACGCCGGCCAAAGACAATGCTGGGTGAATTTCTTCGGCAAGCCCGCCTCGACCCACAAAGCCGTCTCGATCTTCTCCCTCGGCAACCAGGCGCCGACGATGGTCAGCTATGCCCGCCGGCTCGATCGGGCGTTGCACTACGAAGTCGGCCCGGAAGCCATTTGCGATCCGCGCGACCCGAACTTCGAACTGGGAAGCGTGCCGCTGTTGGCTCAGTGGTACACGGATCACCTGGAAAATCTCATCCGCCGTTCGCCCGGCCAATACTGGTGGCTCCATCGCCGCTGGAAAGGCGAGCCCGGCGTCCGGAGAAAGCGAGACGTGAAGAAGCATCAGGAAGCAGCGTAACGAACGAGAATGCCAAGGACACAAGGAGAAATCGCTGGTCAACCGTTCTCCTGAGTCCCCTCTTCTCCTTGTCTCCTTGTCTGATCTCCGCTTACGATATCCGTCTATCGATTAGACGGCCCAACGATTTCCACCTGCCGCCCGCCGTGTACACTTTCCGACCGTTTCGCAATTCTGATCCGCCGCGCCTGGCCGAAATCTGGCGCGAGCAGCCGCCGCAGCGGGGCCGCATGCAGCCGGCTACGGCGGGAATTCTTGAACAACTCGTCTTCTCCAAGCCGTACTTCGACCCGGCGGGCTTGATCGTCGCGCTGCACGACAATGTACCGGTCGGCTTCGCGCATGCCGGATTCGGCGCCAACGACGAACAAAACGCAATCGCGACCGACATCGGCACGACCTATCAGTTGATGGTGCGCACCGACCATCGCGACGATGCGCTGGCCGGCGAACTTCTGGCGCATTCCGAAGCCTATCTCCGCGAGCGCGGCGCGAAAGTGATTTATGCGGGCGGCATCCGCCCGCTCAACGCTTTTTATCTCGGACTTTACGGCGGCAGCGAGCTGACCGGCGTGCTCGTCGGCGACACGGTTTTTCAAATCGCCTGCCGCCAGGCCGGCTACCGAGAAATCGATCGCGTGATCGTGCTGGAGCTCGATCTGGCCTGTTTCCGCGCCCCCATCACGCGCAATCAGCGGCAATTGCGCCGCGAAATGGTCTGTCAGGAGATTCCCTCGCCGCCGCCCGATCGTGGTGGGACGCTTGCACGACCGGCGCCTTCGAGCGAATTCGATTCCTGCTCACGCGACCGAGTAGCTGCGAGCCGCTGGCGGATGTTTGGTTCTGGGATATCGAGCCACTCTCCACCTCCTGGGGCAGCCGACCGCCGGCATGTTCGATTTGAACGTTGCCTCGGACCAGCGGCGTAAAGGGCTCGCAACGTTTCTGCTCGGCGAAGCGTTCGAACGGCTTCGCAACCGCGGCATCCTGCTAGTGGAAGCCCAAACGATGCAGCAAAATGCGCCGGCTCGGCGATTACGCGAAGCTCGGCTTCAAACAAGTCGATGAAGGCGTTATGTTTCGAAAAGACGCGTAAGGCGGGCGCCGCTCACCCGAGATTCCCACAGCGAAAATGGTCGACAGTGCCCACGCTGCCGCTGCAATTTCATCGCACCGTCGCGCCTTGTTTCAGGCTCGCCAGATACGTCGCCATCGGCCGTTCGGGCTCAACGTGCAACGCCGCCAGCCGTACAGAAAGCGGTTCGACAGCGCCGCGGTTTCGCAATTCGGCCAGATAACCGTTAACAGCTCGCGGCGTTCCGGCGGCGAATTGAAAAAGAAATATACCCACGCCCACGACTCGGCATAATCGCGCTGATCCATCTGGGCCGCGTCGGTGAGCTTTTCCAACCGCGGCAGATTTGGCCGCCAGTTTTCGTGCTCCGCCATGTCCGAGAGCAAATCGACGTGCGGACGGTTCAAGCCGCTCTGGCCGCGCGGCACTTCAAAATACTCGGCCAATCCCTCATCGAGCCACAGCGGCATCCTCGGCACAGCGGCGTGCAGGTACCCGTGGGCAACCTCGTGCCGCAGATCT
Organism: uncultured Planctomycetota bacterium; assembly: GCA_963807935.1. Lineage (GTDB taxonomy): Bacteria > Planctomycetota > Planctomycetia > Pirellulales > Lacipirellulaceae > JABDGM01. Next base: position 130,210 of record CAWEDY010000022.1, on the reverse strand, counting down.
TCGGCAACGCGGTCGCTCCAATGTGCGTAGACAGCCAGTCGCGTGTCGGTCTCCAGGAAAAACGCCCGCCGTGACGGCACGTTCGGAAAATTCGCTTCAAGAATTCGCTGTAAATCTCCGCATCTCGGAACAAGTACACCTCGATCGGCTCGTTGCTCGGCGGGAGACCGAGTGTATCGGTACACGTCGTCGCGCTCGATCGTCAATTCGCGCACGAGGCGATGATCGGGCGGCAACTCGAAGTCGCTGTGAAACACCAATTGCCCGACAGGAATCTGGTGCGCATCGGGCAGCTTCGTCGGCTGCGGCAACCCGCGGCAACCGACGACAGCCAGCAACGGCACGGCAAATAAAATCGCAATCCAACGCATCGGCTCCTCCGCGAAGCGCGGAATTCTAGCGGAGGCGCCGATCAGCCCGAAGATCAGAAATGCGGCCCCGGCAGCGTCGCGTGCCCATCATCCTGCCGCTTTCGGCTTACCGGACGACGCGCGTTTCCGCTTCCTTCCCAACCGCCGAGTGCCTTTCGCCGCAGTGCCACCAGGCATATCTCCTGCCCGCCGGTCACAAGCTGCCGCGTACGCACGTCGCGATATCCCCAGTCGTGAACCCGCGAAACAAACTTCGGCAGTTCCTCGGCCACTTTCCAATCCGAGAATTTCAGCGTCAACACCATGCCGCGGATCGCCACGCCCGGATGCCGGACGATCGCCTCCACTTCATCGAGCGTCGCCTCGGGCGCGATGTTCATATCCGCCACGAGCCACCGCACACCTTCGAACTCATGGCGGCGAACGTCCGTGCCGCGCTTTTTCAAATGGCGAAACCGCGAATGCTCCAGCACTGCCGGATCGACTTCGGCTGGATCGATGCCGGTAACGAACAATCCACGATCCAACAGCGCTTGGCTCGCGCCGCCCGGGCGCAGCCAACTTCAACGCACTCATCGCCGGCAGCCATCGGCAAGCCGCTCCATTGGATCGCCTCTTCCATCTTGGCATATGCACGCGACACGGCATGCGATGGCAAGCGAACGGGAATCGCGCCGCCCGGCCAACGCTCAGCGAGTCTTCATCGCCATGTGATAACCGATCCACCACTCGCCCGGCTCGACAACCACCACATCCAGCACGCGGCTGCCGCGTGGCGTCGCCTTGCGATGGGCAGCGATCGTTCGCTCGAGCCGGGCCTTTTCCGGCGCTGCCGCACGCAACGCCGATTCAATTTCCCGGCAGAGCGGCGTTACGAATGTTTCAAGTCCACGTCATCATCGCATGCTGGCTCGCGCTGCCACACATGAAGATCGAGCAGCTCGCCGGAAGCGGCGAGGGCCGCCACGCCGCGATGCTCCCAGAATTGCCGCACGAGGTCGGCAAGTTGCAGCCCGCCAAGTGTCCGAGCGAGATGCCGTGGGCGTGCGCAAATGTCCAATTCCGCTCGGCAAGCCGCTCGTCATCGATCGGCCGCTCGCCCGTATTTTTGAACGTCAGAAAACCGGGCCGCGAAAACGACGGACGCCACGCCGGCTCGAGCGCGCAACCTCCTGCTTGAGCGCACCCTCTGCGCCAGCGCGGCAAGTCATAAACACGAATTGGGCGGCATCCTGTGACATCAACTTCCAAACTCTACAATCGACGATGAACGAATTCGAGCCGGTGCATACGCCATTGAGATCTAACTGCTCTCCAACAATTCGCACTAATACGCTACTCTAACTGCTAACCATGGCGAACAAAATCCAAAAATCCGACGACGAGTGGCGCGACCAGCTCACGCCCGATCAATTCTACGTAACCCGCCAAAAAGGAACCGAGCCCGCCTTCACCGGCGAGTACTGGAACCATCACGAAGCCGGCAAATACCGCTGCGTTTGCTGCGGGGCCGAATTGTTTCCCTCAGAGACAAAGTTTGACAGCGGCTGCGGCTGGCCCAGCTTTTACGCCGCCGCCAACGACGAAATCGTGGACACCCAGGTGGATAAAAGCCACGGCATGGTCCGCGACGAGATCATCTGCAGCCAATGCGGCGCCCATCTCGGCCACGTCTTCCCAGACGGCCCCCAGCCCACCGGCCTGCGCTATTGCGTCAACAGCGCGTCGCTGAAGTTTGAGCCAAAAGACGTAAAATAATTTGAGCTTGCACTTGGAACTTCATAGTGAAGTTCTCCGAATTGGTACGGCTGCTGGAACAAAATGGCTTCTCCCCGCCGAAGGATAAAGGCTCGATTCGTTACTATCACAAGCAAGATTGGGACAAGTTAGTTCGGGTGGACTATCATGGATCAAATGAAGTTCCAACCGGGACCTGCAAAGCGATTCTTAAAGCTGCCGGTATAAAAAAGCGCAAGTAGGATGTCTGATGATTGATTTGCCTTATTCACTTGTCGTTGAAGCAACAAAAGACCCGGATTTCTTCGGATTCTACTCGCCGGAGTTGGAAGGCTTCACAGGCGTCGGCCATTCCGTGGAAGATTGCCTTTATCAGGCGCGTTGGGGTATGAAAGAACACCTTGCGCTGCTCGCGCAACGCAACCTGCCGGTACCCCCGACAAACCCGGATCCGACGGTAACTATCCGCAACGAACATCCGGCGTTGGCCTAAATAGCTGACAAAAATCGGAACGCAAAACGAGTCGTAAGACATTCACGATGCCTCATGGTCGCGTCAGCGATGTCATCTCCGCTCCGGCCGAGGAGGTCTTCCGGCTTCTCCACGACTACGACCGGCGTCTTGAATGGGACACGCTGCTTCAAGCGGCCTACTTGCTCGACGGTTGCAAACAGGCGACGGTGGGAGCACGAAGCGTTTGCAAAGGAAAATCGCCTTGGGCGGAATTGCACTGACGACGGAATACATTTCCTTTCGTCCTCCAGATGTTGCGGCCGTGCGGATGATCAATCGGCCGCTGTTCTTCGAAACATTCGCCGCAACGATTCGTCATGTGGCTCAGCCGGACGGTTCCTCAACGGTTGAATACAACTACAATTTCACTAGCCGTCCTCGCTGGTTGCGATTCGTGTTGCATCCAATTATGAATCTCGCGTTTAAATTCGAAACGCGAAAGAGGCTGGCCGCACTACGTCGGCATTTCGCCATGCGCTGCTCAGATTCACCCAGATCCCATGACTGACGCAACGTCCAAACGCCCGCTCACGCAGCTCAATCATGAAATTGAAGCGCTAGAAGCCGACACCGCGCGCTTGGAAGCCGAGCGAAAGCCCGTCACCAAAGACGCATCGCGGGCGAAATGGCGGATGCGATATTTGCGGTCGGCACGATCGGCACGCAAACCGGCTGCTTCGTTCGAGATGTGGCCCACGATGTTGCTGCTCGTCGGTTCGGGTGTCGTCGGCGTGGTGACGTTTGTGATCGTCCACCTCATCTTCGATTCACTGTCGATGGCAATGCTCGGGCTGCTTCTTGGCATCGCCGGCGGAGCGGCTTGGTTTGCCTCGCTTCTTTATCGGCCGCCGGATGCCGTGCTAACAGCGGCTATCGCCGAGGCCGAAAGTCATATCCGGCTGGTCGAAGCACGCCTTAAGGAAAAGGTCGAGCGTATCACCGAGACGAAACAGCGGCTTCAGCGGCTCGTCGACGAGCGGCGCGATCAAATCGCGTCCGGCAAACTGCAAAAGGCCGCGCTCTTGCAGCGAAATTGGAAGGCGATGCGCGACGCCGAATGGGACGACTACGTCGTCGAGGTTTGCCGCACGCTTGGAGCGAAGGTCGACCGCATCGGCGCTCTGCCGGCGGGCGATGCTAATCTCATCGTCGATTTCGGCCCACCGCGTTGCCGTGCTGACGCAAGCCGGCGACCAGAATGTCAGCAGCGCAACCATTCATCAGGCTCTTGCCTCACGAGAGCGTCATCATTGCGATTCTTGCGCAGTTATCATCAATCGCCGATTCACCGGCGCGGCACAAGACTTCGCCCAGCGAAACGGCTGCACCGCCATCGGCGCGGGCGAATTCCCCGATTTTGTGATGGGCAAGATCGAGCTGTGAAGTCTCTCATCGTGAAAGAAAACCGCGGCTACCCTCAATAACGCGCGGCACGCGCTTTGCACAATGCGGCTATAACAAAGGTGTTCCATGGCGAAAGATCGCGGTTCCTCTCCGTTGTTTATTCTCGTGGCGATGCTCTCTGCCGTCGCTGCCTTGTACTTCGCCAAGGAAATTCTGCTGCCGCATCGCATTCGCCATCCTGCTCAGCTTTTTACTCAGCCCACTTGCCGCCGATCTCGAACGCTGGCACTTCCCACGCATTGTGGCGGTTCTCGCATCGTGCTCATGTCCGTTCGCCGTTCTGGGAGGCCTCGGCTGGATCGTCACCAACCAGCTTGTCGACTTGGCCGCCAGCTTCCGCCATCACAGCACAACCTGATTGCCAAAATTAAATCGCTACGGCCGAATTCTCCCGCATCACCAAAGTTTCGGAAACGCTGGACGACTTACGCAACGAACTGGTACACGGCGGAAAGAAGAAGGATCATGGAAAGGGTAAGGCTGACACGCAACCAGCGGCCGACGTCACACTGCCGAAGAGCAGCAACCGCCCGCCAAAGGGCCTGCGGAACCGCCTCCCCGATCCGAAGACACTGCCGGCAGTAGTGGAATCCGGAAAAATGGACGTCCGCCACCAGCCGAAATTGAAGCGATACCCGTAAAAGTCGTGGAATTGCCGTCATCGCCGCTCGAGATCATTCAAAGTTGGTTAGGGCCGTTAGTCGGACCCCGTTCACGACCGCCGGCATGGTCTGTCATTCTCGTACTTTTCATGTTGCTCGATCGCGAAGGCCAGCGCAGCCGGCTGATTCAATTGTTTGGCCGTTCCCATTTGCACAGCACGACCGAAGCCGTCCATGATGTCGCGGGGCGGGTCGGTCGCTATCTGCGCATCGCTTTTCCTCGTCAATGCCTGCTATGGCGTCGTCATTGCCGCGGGATTGTGGCTCATCGGCGTCCCAGCGCGATGACGTGGGGCGTCCTTTCCTTCGCGTTGCGGTTCCTTCCCTACCTCGGTCCCTGGCTCGCCGCTTCGATGCCGCTTCTTGTTTCCATCGCAGCTTCAGCCGGCTGGGTCGAACCCTTATTGGTGTTCGGTTGGTACGTTGTTGTGGAGCTGGTGACCTACAATTTGGTCGAACCGCTCGTGTATAGCAGCAGTCTCGGCATTTCGACCGTGGGCGTCCTAGTCTCCGCCATCTTGTGGACCTGGCTGTGGGGCCCCTCGGCTTGATTCTTGCAGTGCCCATGACGGTCTGCCTGGTGGTTGCAGCACGCTACGTGCCTCAGCTCCGGTTTATCACCGTCTTGCTGGCCGAAGAGTCGCCGCAGATCTCCAACCGAACGCGTATATCAGCGGCTGTTGGCGTTCGACTATCGCGAGCCACTTAAGCTTGCTCAACTGCAACTGAAAGAGTTGCCGCTTGTTCGCTATTACGATGACGTACTCATTCCCGCGCTGCGGATGGCCGAGCAGGACCGGCACGATGATCTGCTCAGCGACGATCAAACCACTTTCGTGTTCGAAGCAGCCGAAGACCTTGTACAAGATTTGGGCGATGAAGCCTTCGCCGCTATTACCGAGCAAGCCAACGCGGACGAAGCAGCGTCAACAAGTATTAACCAATCCCCATCTGGCAATGGAGCACCGACCGCTCGCGTTCTCTGCATTCCGCTGCGGGATCTGGCGGATGAGGCAACTTCGCACATGCTCGCCCAATTGCTCGTTGCCGAAGGGTTTGATGTCGTCACCGAAGGAGTCAAGTCGCTGACCAGCGAAGTCGTCGATCGAGTCGCCGATTCGAACAGCGACATCGTTGTCATTTCCATTGTGCCGCCCATTCGATCGCGCGAAAGCCGGCTGCTGTGGAAACGGCTTCGCAGCCGCTACCCCCATCTTCCCATCGTGGTTCGGATTCTGGGCGGGCGCGAACCACAAGGACGTCATACCTACGCTCGAAGCCGATAACTTGAGCAAAATCGCAACTACACTTGCCGAAGCGATGGCATCGCTCGCTGCCGATTTATCGATCGCCGCCGCACGCCACCTCTCCGCAAAAACCGCGTAGCGCGCTGCACATGCGCACTCGCGACGGCATTCGGTCGCATCACGATGAAACCGGTCGCACCGCGCTGTGAACCAGAATGATTTTCTTTTGACCGACGGTCGCAAATTGAATCGTTGCTCGTCGATTCTTCCCGGCGCCGGAAAGGGCCACGATTTTTCCAGGGCCATATTCAGGATGCGATACCGTCATGCCCTGTTTGAAAACATCGGGTGAGACGCGCGGCAATTCTTCGGCGGCCGCATCGCCGGCGCCTGTCTCGCGCTCCAACGTCGCGGCCGTTTTGATCGAGGCGGCCACCACACTTAGCACCGGCTTGGAATCGCTCGTGCCGGCTGGCTCAACGGAGACATCTTCGATTTGCCAATCATCCCACGACTCGTCGCCGTCACCATCCTCGATCTCGTCCCATGGATTGACGGCCGCGTCAAATGTGCTGGCTGCGTTAACTATCTCCATTTCGTCACGTGGCATTTCCATGAGAAATGAGCTGGGGATAGTCCGCCGACGCACGCCGCGGAAATCGCGCGTCACCGCATAGCTAAGCTGCAGCTCCTCCTTAGCCCGCGTGAGGCCGACAAATGCCAGCCGGCGCTCCTCTTCCAGCTCGTCTGGGTTCTGGCCGGCCCGCTCGTGGGGCAGCACGCCGTCTTCCACTGCCACGATGAACACGACAGGAAATTCCAGTCCTTTGGCCGCATGAAGCGTCATCAAGGTTGCCTTGTCGATGTCGGTGTCCCAATTGTCGGTTTCGTTCACGAGCCACGTGCGTTCCAAGTACTCTTCCAGCCGACCGCCGCCCGGATTTTCCTCGTCGAATTGCCGGGCATCGGTGAGGAGTTCTTCGATGTTGGCGAGCCGATTCTGATCCTGCTCATCCTCGCTCTCAGCAAGCGCACCGCGATAGCCGGACGCCTCCAGCACGGTGCCGATCACTTCCTCTACGTCGCCATGTACGACGGCGGCGATGCGATCGATGATCTCCACGTACGCGCCAATTTTAGCTGCCGTGCCTTTCGACAGGCTTTCAATTTCGAACGCGCCGCGGGCCGCCTCCAACAGCGGCGTGCCATAGCGGTAGGCGTATTCGGTGAGCCGCTCAATGGTCTTGCGGCCGATCCCTCGCGGAGGCGTATTGACCGTCCGCTCGAATGCCATGTCGTCGCGCGGGTTGTTGATCAACTGGCAATATGCGAGCACGTCCTTAATTTCCTTACGGGCGTAAAATTCCTGGCCGCGAACCATTTGATACGGCACGCCCGCCGAACGAAGCGCTTTCTCTAGCGAGCGCGACAAGGCATTCACGCGATAAAAAATCGCAAAGTCGCTCGGCTTGCGCTGGCCGCTTGCGACTGCCGTGCCAATCTGCTCGGCAATGCCGACCGCTTCCCGATCCTGATCGGTGTAGGCGACAAGCCGCACCGTTTCGCCGTCATCGTTCTCTGTCCACAGCTCTTTCTTTTTGCGGCGCAGATTGTGGCCGATCAGCCCGTCGGCCACCCGCAGAATTCGTTTTGTGCTGCGATAGTTGCGTTCCAGCCGCACGATCTTCACGTCGGGATAATCGTGCTCGAATTCAAGAATGTTGTTGAGATCGGCCCCGCGCCAGCCGTAAATGGATTGATCGGGATCGCCCGTCACGGCCAGGTTGGGATAATCGGTAGAAAGCGCACGCAGAATTACGTACTGCGCACGGTTCGTGTCCTGGTACTCATCCACAAGCACGTAACGATGTCGCTCGTCCAGTTCCGCTCGAATTTCGGCATGCTCGTACAACAACTGAGCGACGTGCAGCAACAAGTCGTCGAAATCGACTGCGGACGACGCCAACAGCCGCTCCTGGTAGGCCGGATACACTTCGGCGACGACGCGCCCCAGCATGCTACTCGCGCGGGGTTCGTAGCGGTCGGCGGTAATAAGTTTGTTCTTGGCGGCGCTGATCGCCTCCGCCAGCCGCTCCGGCGAATAATTGAGCGTGTTGATCTCGCGGGTTTCGATCACACGCTTGATCGTCTGCCGCGAGTCGCTCGTATCGTAAATCGTGAAATTTGGTTCCAAGCCGACATAACCTGCATATCGCCGCAGCAGCATCGCCCCGAAGCGGTGAAAGGTGCTCAACCAGACCCGGGCGCCGGGCACCAGCTCGGCAACCCGGCGCTGCATTTCGGCGGCCGCTTTGTTGGTGAATGTCAGCGCAAGGATTTGCGACGGAGGCACGCCGCTTTCGATCAAGTGAGCGATTCGATGGGTAATGACGCGGGTCTTACCGCTGCCCGGCCCGGCCAGGACCAGCAGGGGCCCCTCCCGATGCGTCACGGCTTCGCGCTGCGGATCGGTGAGCGTTTCGAGCAAATGCTGCACGGCAATTTCCCAGGTTGATAGTCGTACGACACCATCATTTCGCATTCGCGTTCGGCCGTACATCCCCGCTCGTAAAAGAGCCGCCGCGCGGGCTCATCTCGACGAACGATTCGACCCGCCCGCCGATGCTAGCACGCGACCAGATTTTGCCTGATTATTTGCGGAGATTTGTTCGCACCGCGTTGGAAACTTGGTATACTCCGCGACGATATCGAGGCGACTCCCGCAATCTGGTCGCCCTGTACCACCAACACTCCGCGAAGGGAGGGAACCCAACATGACACGCGTCCCGTTAAACCGATCCTACGAATACTCGCAAGACTTAAAAGAAAAACTGCAGATGAGCACCGCCGAAATTGGCCTGGCTGTTCGAACCACCAACTGCCTCGAAGATCGCGGCGTTTTCACGGTAGATGACCTGCTCCATTGCAAGCGCGAGGACCTGCTCAGCATCTCGAACTTTGGTGAGAAGACGCTCGAAGAGGTTTACAAGGCCCTGGAAAACATCGGCTTCTTCCGCCCGGGCCGCGAGCCTGTCCATGCTTGAGCGGCGATTGCCGGCTATCTGTCGGCGGTCCGAGTTTTGTGGGAAAATAGCGAGTTAGGACTCTGCCGCGATGCGCAGCAGAGCCGAACCCGCACCTGCCGCTCGGCTGCAAACTCGCCATGCTCCCTCGCCCGCGTCTATTTGTAAAAAAACGTGGCACGCGCCGCACCGGGGAGCGCTGGTCCGGCCTGGTTGCTGAAGGACTGCTATGTGCCGCCTTGATGGTGGCCGGCGCATATGGTTTGTATTGGCTCGTCGACCGAGTGAACCGTGCCGAAGGCGCAGGTTGGTGGCCGTGGTTCGCCATGGTCATCCCCATCGCGGTTTTCGTTTATGGCGCCGCGGGTGTGATAGCGCTAATTTGGCAAAGTGCGGCGTCGACCGAACGCCGCGCCGCCGTCGTTCGCAAGGCGAGCGATTGGGAAATACCGGGCGCCAATATCCGACCCAGCCGCCCTGTCGTACCAGGCGTACCACCCATCGACGCCGTCAACGATAGCCCGGGCATTCGGCTGGCCTATCGGCTGCCCATTGACGCGGCCTCCGGTTGGGTTTCGTTCACCATGGCTGCAATCTGCCTCGCCTGGAATACGCTTGTGGCCGTGTTCGTGGTACGAGTCATCGAATGGTACCGCGAAGGCCGACCGAATTGGCTTCTCACGTGGCTGATGGTTCCTTTCGTGCTGGCCGGAGTCTGGACACTGGTCGAGCTTGGCCGCCAAGTGCTATTTAATATCGCCATCGGCACGACGCGCGTTGAAATTTCGCGCCATCCACTTTATCCGGGTAGCACCTGTAGCGGATTCGTGTCGCAGACGGGGCGATTGCACGTTCGCTGGTTTCAGGTGCAACTCGTGTGCGACGAGCAGGCCATTCATCAACAAGGGACCGACACGCGGCGCACCGTAACCCGCGTGTACCGTGCCACACTTTTGAGCCAGCGAAAATTCGACATCACTCCGAAACAATCTTTCGAGATGACATTCGACATCAACGTGCCCGAAGCCGCCATGCACTCATTCGTATCGCCGCATAACGCGGTGACGTGGGAACTCCTGGTTCGTGGTCGGATGGCACGGTGGGGCGATTTTGAACGACGCTTCCCCATCTATGTCTATCCAAGCGCCGTCGCGAAACCATCGGAACCTGCTCCCCAGCTTTCGACAACCAGGACCTAAGCCGATGACCATGCCGGCCATTCGAATAATGCTCGACGCTCCCACCGGGCACTATCGGCCGGGTGAGCGGCTGACCGGCCGATACATGGTCGAGGGCATGCAGCTACGGCCGGCGCGGGCGGTCGAATTATCCGTGCTTTGGTACACATCCGGCAAGGGTGAAGAGGATATGGCCGTTCATCATTTCGAGCGCCTGGTGGATGAACCGGGCAAACCGCTCGACTTGCGCGTACCGCGACGCTTTACCACCATGCTCCCGGCCAGCCCCCAGAGCTACGACGGCGTAATCGTGAAGATATGTTGGTGCGTTCGGGTACGCGTTTTCCTAACGCAAGGGCGGGAAACAATGAGCGAAACGGCATTTCGCCTGGGCGATGTGCCGACCGCCATGATAACGCCTCCCACCTCCGAGTGAATCAACTTGAATTGCCGCTTGCCGTTTTACTGAGTCGAACAACGAATGACTTGCCAATTGCCAGCTCTTTTCGCCGACACACCTACGAGGCACACCAACCCATTCGCGACGTGCTGGACGCGCCCCGGGGCAATTCCCTTTCGCTTCAGCCCAGGACAAAGCGCCGAAGACCTGGTTGCGAAACTGGCCGCGCTGAATTGGCGCGGGGCCATCGTGGGCCCTCACGGCAGCGGCAAATCGACATTGCTTGAATCGATCAAGCCGGCATTGGTCGCGGCAGGCCGAAGCATCTGTTCGGTTTCGCTTCACGACTCCCGACGGCGCCGACGCACAGGTTGGGAGGGCGAGGCTCCCGCCGTGCCGCGAAAGTTGACAGGATCGGCAGGACCGTCAGCCTCCCTGCCCGGCAGCTTCCTACTCGTCATCGATGGTTATGAGCAGCTTGGCTGGCTGGAACGATTGCGTGTATTGTGCCGCTGTCGTCGCTCGGGCGCCGGATTGCTGGTTACTTCGCATATGCCAATCCACGTCCCGACGCTCATCCGACTTTCACCTGATCGCGGTCTAGTCGAGCAGCTAGTGGATGATCTGTGTACGAAGGTGTCCAGTACGATCACGCGTGCGGACATCGTCGCTAGCCATGCCTGCCATGGCAGCAATGTGCGCGAGATTCTGTTCGATCTTTATGATCGTCACGAACAGCGTCGCCGCGGATTGAACTAACTGCCCTCAGCGTCGTAACGATTGGGTCGGAAGGGCCTTCTGCCAATCTGTGCAGTTCTTCCGTCGCTGACGCTCCGACGACACGCGGCACTGATTGCCGACGTTGCCGCAAGGCATCATCTGGCATGGAATGTTGTTTCTTTTCAACCCGCACCAATCGTTCGCCGCGGTTGACGTACAATTCACCGAGGTGCCCATGGGTCTGGGGGCTTGGAATTGCGGTACGACGGTACCGCTTCGCTAGCCGGCAAAGCTTGCCCAGCAAGCAATCCTCACCAAATTCGTTTTCCAACGGCTTGGATCGTTGCAATCCGACACGCGGTTGGTTAAACCAAAAGATAGGGTCCTTCTCCTCTCAACGAAGTAAGCGAGTGTTTGACATGACTATGAATTCAAAACGACTGATCACGATCGCGGGCGCCTTATTGCTATTGATGACTGTTGCCGTAAACGCGAACGCGCAATGCTGCGGCGCAACCACCGCGTATTACTCACCCGCGTACACGAGTTACTACGCTCCGGCCTACACAAGCGCTTATGCTCCGGCGTACACGTCGTACTACAGCGGCGGCTGGTATCCAGGCTACTGGATGGACCGCATCAGCGCTCGGCTATGGGGTTCGCCATCGACATATGTGACGGCCGGCTATCCATCGACCTATTACGCGTCGTACGCCCCGAGCTACTATGCGTCGTATGGTTACGGCGGGTACGCCACGAGCTACGCGCCCTCGTGTCCTTCGTGCTCAACTTGTTCCAGTTGCACCGCGAGCTACGCGCCATGCAGCACATGCTCAACGTGCACGGCAGCCTACGCGCCATGCACGACGTGTGCATCGCCGTGCACGACGTGTGGTTCGCCATGCTCATCGTGTGAATCGTGCTCCGGCTGCCCGAGCTGTTCGGCGCAGGCTGGGGTTCAAGCTTCCTATCAGCCATCCGGCTGCTCGAGCTGCGGCGGCGCTCAAATGACGTACGCTGCACAGAACACCGCTGCGCCGCCGCAACCGATCGTTGCCGGCCCCGGCACGACCGTGATTCAACAGAATGGCGCGTCGGAACCGCGTCCTACAATCGACCAGAATCAGCAAAGCCCGCCCCAAAACACATATCGCAAAATCCCGACCGACAGCGCGCAGCCGCAGATTCAGCCGCAGCCGGGCACCAACGATCCGTACGACGTCAAGAAAAACGACAACGCGACGTATTTCGAAGCGCCCAAGCTTTTTCCGAAGGATCGCACGGCTCAACGCAGCATCGCACCGGTGCGAACGGCCCTCTACGAGCAGCCGGTTTCCTATCACCAGATATCGACCGCCCGCGGCACGATTACGGCCCAGCAAGCCCAACAAGACGCCATCGGCTGGACCAGCGGGTCGAACTAGCGCTTGGCCAAGATGGCCGCACCAATTCGCGTAACCACATCACTTCGATCTGGACTGTCAGCGCACGATCAGCACCGAGCAAGGTGCTTCCCGCAACACTTGTTCGGAAGTGCTACCGAGCAACAACCTTTTAAGCGATCGGCTGCCCCGGCTTCCGAGCACGGCGAGGTCGATCGATTTTGAGCGTATCTGAGCGAGTATCTCGTCCGCCGGCCGTCCTTCGCTAACGATGATCTCGTTGTTGGCGAAACAAGCGGGCAGCATCGCGCGAAACTTTTCCAACTCCAGACGTGCGGTCTGCAAGTGCTGCTGATGCTCGGCTTTCCAGGCGGCGGCCATCGTCGCTACGTCGGAGTCGCGCTGCAATTTGACCCAATCCGGCAGATCGGTCAGGAACCACGGCTGAGCCGCCGTCATCACCCAGCCAAGCGTCTCTCGGGGCCACGCAAACTGTTGCAACAAGGTGGCCGTTCGTTGGGAATTCTGCGGCGCATCGTACGTTGCCAACAAGTGCATATGCCTTGATGCGGAACCTGGCGATTGTTTTGCCGGTTCATCGGTTTCCGGTTGGCTTTTGACCACCAACGCGGAGACTTTCGCGGAATGCACGATTTCCCGGCTCACGCTTCCCAACACGAATTCTTCCAAAATGCCGCTCGTTCCGCGAAATCCAACTGCGATGAGATCCGCCTTCTCGGAATCGATCGCATCTAATAGTGCCGTGCTTGCCGAGTCGGCAACCTCGCGTTGCTTGGATCGCTGCTGCCATGCGGCTGGTAAACGCTCGAGCGCCGCGTCAAGAACCGTTCGGCTTAACGCCGAACGAGCACGTTGCTCGATGGCTGGGTCCAAGCGCTCGTCGGCGAACGAGATTGCGGGCGTCGCGAACAGCAATACGAGCTCGTCGCGATCGACCGACAGCAGCCGGCCAACAAATTCAACCGCCGCAAACGAATTCGACGAACCATCGACGCCAACAAGAACTTTCATTCGGTTACTTTACCTCGCCGGCCGCCTTTGGCGTTCCGCCTTTTCGCTCTCCGGTTCCCCGCTGTTGGCTCCCCGCTCCCTGCTTCTTCAGCTTCGGCTTGAAAACGAGGCGCACCGGCGCGCCTAAGGGCGGAATTCTCTCTGTGAATGCCTCGAACTCCAACTCCTCGTTCGACTGCGAGCTCTTGACCGGGATATCCAGCATCGCCGTTCCGAAGTTCGATACGCAGACAAAATCGCCACCTTCGGCCAGATAATGTCGCTTACCCGTTTCAGAATCAACGACGAACCCGCTGCCCGCAAACACAAACGGATAGGCCATGGCTTTGCCCGTCCGAATGTCCTTGACCCAATCCTGAGCGCGGGCCGAATGTTCCTTCCCCTTCTCGTCGATCCAGCGAACAAGCACTTCGATTTCATTACCGGCCGGCGGCTTGTAGACCGGGCGATACTGCACCGGGTGACCCGGCTCAGCTCCCAAGCTCAGCAGCCCGGCATGCACAAGGTAGGCCTTCGTATTGGCCGATACGATGGATTCATGTTCCTTCGTATTGCGCGTACAGGCAAACATCTCCAGCATGCCCTCGCGCAATGCAATCTGGCCATCCACGATAACTACCTTTTCTTTTGGATCGACCCAAACCGGATAATTCGGAGACAAACGCTGCGCATTTTTTGGCTCGGGAAGTTTCCGTGGCGCCGGCGGAGACTCACCGTTTGTTTCTGCGGTTGAAGAGCCGCTCGCAGTACCCTTAACTGGCGACGAATCCTGAGCGTTGGCCACGTCCACCGCAACAGATAGGCTCAACATTAAGGACGCTGCGAATACCACGCCTGCCGCGCTGGCCGTGTGTTCCGTGCTGAATTGCATATCCGGATTCTCCTCGCCGCTCGACCCTCGACCGCCACTTCGCCGCTCTGTAAGATAACGGCGCCGCGGACGGTCGTCTATTTGTCAGATGAGCGTTTGCGCGGTTCGCCCGCTTCATTTCAAATCGTAAGCCTCTGAGTTTTCTTGCCCAAATGGCAGTTGTCATTACCGAAGAATCCGCCGCTTGTTTGCCGAATTTGCAACCGCTTTGGCATCGTAAGGCATCGCGCCTGCTCGTCGAGACGTGTCCGGCCGAGGATCCGTTCGGCGGCTGGACGGTGTGGCAGAAATACCTGCACAAAAGAAAAAAACCCGCCGCGCCAACATTTCTCGCGCAGAAGAAATCGCCGCTGTTGTGGGGTTGGCCCCGCGACTGGGGTCGAAAAGCCTTGAAACGGGCCATCCGCTCGCCGACGACTATTGCGGAAATCGTTATCGGGGAGGAGCCCGCCGCCGCCGACTTACCGGCCACTCTGCAGTCTGTCGCGTTGGCCTATGCATTACCGTCGTTGGCTCAAGAACTGCCGGCCGAAGCCTGGTGGCGGCTTCTGGATCGACTGCACGAGGTCGTCGCGCTGGCGCGCATCCAGCGGGTCGATGGGCTGGCCAACCCTCGCGATCTGTTGCGGCACCAATTGCTCACCGGCGAATTGCCGCTCGCGCTCAGTTACTTGTTTCCCGAAGTGCGGGCAATTCGCACGCTTCGCAACGAGGCGCGAACCTCCCTTACCGAAGCGATTATCGAGTTTACCAATGGGCAAGGTTTGCCAGATGCAAGATTGCTGAGCGTGCTCGGGCCGCTCTTCGCTTGCTGGACACGATCACGTTGGCTTGGTGCGCGATTGCATGGCGGTTCGTGGTCGCCCGAAGCTGAATTGCAATTCCGATGGCTCGTGCGGCAAGCGATTCGATTGGCCGACAAGGACGGAAGGTTTTTGCTAACGACGCTAGACACCGTCGGGGCCGAAGGCGCACGATCGATCGACAAATCTTGGGATGGCAAGCTCTTTAAAACGGCACTTCAGCTGTCCGGCGACAGCGGTGATCGTGCAGCCGCGACTGCCGCACTGCCCCGCAGTGCCCTGCCCAAGGAATGTAAGTGCGACACTCCCGATTCACCTGCTCCGTCGCTCAATTCAGACTGGGCCGGCATTTCGATCATGGCCGACGGCTGGTCGCAATCCGACGCGCGGCTTGCCGTGGCGTATGCCCAACATCCGATGACGGTCGAGCTCTCGGCCGCCGGTCATCGATTGCTGGCCGGTGCGTGGACATTCGAAACATCATGCGACGGTAAGCCGGCGCAACCTCTCGGAGAGTGGGAGCAACTTTGCTGGGAAAGCGGAAAACGATTCGATTTTCTGGAGCTTGGCTTGGAACTTTCTGAAGGCCTGCGACTTGAGCGGCAATTGCTGTTTGCCCGCGACGACCTCGTTCTCTACATCGCCGATATCGTTAGCTGCCGCGATCGCACAGCGCATCGCGTTCGGCATTCATACGGCTTGCCGCTGGCGCAAGATGCACATTGGCAACCAGAGGCGGAAACTCGCGACGGCGTGATCGCAGGCCGAAAGCGGCGCGCCGCGGTTTTGCCGCTTGCGCTGTGCGAATGGCGATCCGATCCGCGCGGTGGATCGCTTTCAGAAAGCGCTGGCCGGCTGACACTCACACAGGAATCCAACGCTCGCGCTTTGTGTTGCCCGCTCCTATTTGATCTCGAGCGAAGACGCGCGAAGCAAGAGCGCACCTGGCGGCAGCTCACAGTGGGCGAGAACTTGCAGGAGGTTTCTCGCGACACGGCGGTCGGCTTCCGCGCCCAATCGGGCCGAGACCAGTGGCTCTTTTACCGTTCGCTCGGCCCGGCCGGTAATCGCACCGTGCTGGGTCAAAACATCGCAGGCGAATTCTGCGCGGGCCCGTTTTTCCCAAGCGGCAAATTCAAGGAGTGGACGGAAATCGAAGCAGTATAAAATGAAGAAGCCATGTCGGTTGCCGAGAATCTCCGCCGCGTCCACGAGCGAATTGCCCGGGCCGCCGAATCGGCCGGACGCTCCGCGGACGAAGTCACGCTCGTCGGCGTAACCAAATACGTCGGCCCACAGGAAGCCGCCGAGCTCCTCACTGCAGGTTGCTCGGACCTAGGCGAAAGCCGCCCCCAAGAACTCTGGAGAAAAGCGTCGGCGATCAGCACGGAGCGAGCCGGGCTGTCCTCAGTCCCGGCCGTCCGCTGGCACCTCATCGGCCATCTGCAGCGCAACAAAGTCCCCCGCACGCTGCCATTGGTGTCGCTCATCCATAGCGTCGACAGCGAGCGACTTCTGGCCGCTATCAATGAGGCGCGCTCAGAGACGGGTGACAATCCGGCACCCGCCAACGTATTATTGGAAGTAAACACATCGGGCGAAGCCGCCAAGTATGGATTGACGCCGCCTGAAGTTGAACCCTTACTCGGGGCCGCGCTGAACTATCCACATGTAGCGATTCGCGGCATGATGACGATGGCGGCGCTAGACGGCGGACCGGGCGTCGCCGCCAGAAATTTTGCGACGCTTCGCGAACTGCGCGAGCGCCTAAACAGAAACAATCCTGGCTGCGTTCAACTCAATGACCTATCGATGGGCATGAGCGGAGATTTTGAGGTCGCAATCCGCGAAGGGGCGACGATCGTGCGCATTGGCACGTTACTTTGGGAGTAGCGTTCGTGGACTGGTCGCTTAAGCGACCAGCCCGAGGTCGGACCAAATCGAAGTGAACATTCCTCACAATCCAACCCGATCCGTCCGCATCGGCTCGATCACCATTGGCGCCGGCCACCCGATCGCCGTGCAGAGCATGACGGCGACGCCCACGCGCGACATCGACGCGACCGTGACGCAAGTGAACGCGCTCGCCGCCGCTGGGGCTGACGTCGTGCGGATCGCCGTCGATAGCCCGGCCGAGGCCGAGGCGATCGCCGAAATTCGCCGCCAGACGACTGCGAATCTCGTCGTCGATCTGCAAGAGAATTACCGGCTCGCGGAGCGGCTTGCGCCGCACGTGGAAAAGCTCCGCTACAATCCGGGCCACTTGTACCACCACGAGCGCGAGAAGCCGTGGCAAGACAAGGTGCGCTATCTGGTCGACGTCGCGCGCGATAACGATTGCGCCATGCGAGTCGGCGTCAATTGCGGCAGCGTCGATCCGGCACAGCAAGCCAAATACGATCCTTCCGACCGACTCTCGCCGATGCTCGATAGCGCGCTCGACCATTGTCGGTTGCTCGATGAGCTGGATTACACCCGATATTGCGTGTCGCTGAAAGATTCGGACCCGCGCGAAGTCATCGAAGTAAACCGCCGCTTTGCTGAAGCGCGGCCCGACGTGCCGCTGCATCTCGGCGTCACCGAAGCCGGCCTGCCGCCCGATGGCATCATCAAAACGCGCATTGCGTTCGAGCAGCTCATTAGCCGCGGCATCGGCGACACGGTCCGCGTCTCGCTCACCGTGCCGAATGACCGCAAACCGGAAGAGATCGCCGCCGGCCGACAAATCCTGGATGACATCGCCAATGGCCGCGTCCGCTCGGTCGTCGATTACGGCCTCTCCACGCTCAACATCATCAGTTGCCCAAGCTGCTCGCGCGTCGAGAATCAGGCGTTCGTCGAACTGGCCGAGGAAGTGAAGCGAATGACCGCGTACGCCCGCGAGCACAAGATCACGATCGCCGTGATGGGCTGCCGCGTGAACGGCCCCGGCGAAACGGATGATGCCGACCTCGGCCTCTGGTGCGGACCAAACTACGTGAACCTCAAACGCGGCAGCGAAACGGTTGGGCAGTTCGGTTATAATGAAATCCTCCCGCGTTTGAAGCAGGAGATGGATTCATTAATCGCTCAACAACGATTGTCATGAACGATTCGATCGACTCCTTACTTAAGCGCCGCTGGGAGCAATTTGCCGGTAACATTCGAAGCTTGTTGGCCAACCCAACTTGCGAACTTGGAAAAGCTCAACCGCCAAGGGAACTAGGCGTATATGTCTTGTTCGACGAATATACAACGCTGGCCTATGCAGGCATTTCGGCAAATTTATCGGACCGATTTCTTAAGCATGTCTCAGGCGACGAGAGCCACGCGATTCAACATGCTCTGTCCGTCCGTTTTCCGGATCGAGTTGAGCGGCGTCGATTCATCAAAGATCGCGTACAGGTCAAATGGCTTGTCGTGCACGATCCGAACAAGCTTGCCGATATTGAACGATTGCTGATTTGGCTCTACGAACCGATTTGGAATCGGCGCTAAGCCTCGAAACGTTCGATGCGAAATGCTATAATTGTTGCGAGCAGGGATGGGCAATCGATCATTAGAATTGAGAGTTCAAATGAGCCCCCACGAGTTACATGAAGCAATCAAAAAGCAGCCATTTACTCCCGTGCGACTGCATATGAGTAATGGCCGTGCGCACGATGTGCGTCATCCCGACGATGCGATCATCGGGGATGAAGTGCTCGCCCTGGGCGTGTACGAAGACGGCTTCGAGTGGCCGCGTATTCGACTCTTGTCGATCATCAACATTAATGAGGTGGAGCCGCTTACGCAAAGTAAGTCGCAGTGAGTACCGCCATCGATATCCTGTCCGCTATCAATGCGCGCTAGTCGGATCCACTTGTCCGCACAGTCGCCTACTTCCCCTGCCCCTCGCTAATTCTCCGGTCTTCGGGATAGCTCGGCATTTCTATTGACTCGCATTCTCGCGGCTGATAACTAGGCCCGCGGCGCACGTGCTGCGCGCAGCGATTGAGAACTCTTCTCCCAACGTGAAACGGACCGCACGTTGAACCCATTCATCCGCCTCACTGGTTGCGCACGCGCCCTTTCACAGGGCGTTCCCGGTGGTGCGCCCGGGTTCTATCTTTATGCGGCGCAATCTGCGTACTGTCTTTGCTGGCAGCCCCAGCGGCAGCACAACGAGTGGAGTTTCCGACGCCGGTGCAAACGACGAGCCCGTACGCGCCGCCGCCGAATCCGTACGTCGTTCCAGCAAATCCCTACGCAGCGCCGCCCCCCGCGACGGGAGCGGCGACAACTTTCCCGCCGCCTGGCGCGCCATCATATCCAGCAGTGCCGCCCACCTACTCGCCGCAAGCCGTCGGCCCGCCGCCCGCATTTGATCCGTACGCGAGCGGCGGCTCGGTCGCCCCGGCCCCGCCCGTGGCCGCACCGTACGGTTACACGGCGCCGCCGGCTGCCCCGTATCCGCCGCAGCCCCTCCCACAGTTTCCACCGGCCGCGCCTGAACAGTATCAACCCCCGCCATATGACATCACCCCGAGCGGCGAGGGCTACTGGGCCAAAACGCAACGACTGCTCCAGGAGATTAGCTTCGAGTACACATTCCTCTACGGCCGGCATTCCGACCCGTTCGATTTCGGCATCAACGAGGCGGAGATTTCGAGCACGTTCGCATTCCCGATGTTCTACAATATCGAGACGCCGCTGCTGGTGACGCCAGGCTTTGCGGTTGACTGGCTGCAAGGACCGCTGAGCTCCGCGCCAGGTCACCCCGATTTGCCGCCGCAACTGTATGCGGCCTACCTCGACTTGGCCTGGTATCCACATTGCTACCAGTGGCTCGGTGGCGAGCTGGGTCTCCGCCCCGGCATTTGGAGCGATTTTCACCATGTAGATTCAGATTCGTTCCGCTTGCTCGGACGCGGTCTGGCCACCATCGCAATTTCGCCCAATATGGACATCCGCTTCGGTGCCGTTTATCTGGACCGCGTGGACGTCAAGATTCTGCCGGCCGGTGGCGTATATTGGCGCCCGACGCCAGATTGGGACGCGTATCTTGTGTTTCCCAACCCGAAGGTTCGCAAGTTCCTCACGGCCATCGGCAATACGAAATGGTACGGCTATGCGGCCGGTGAATATGGCGGTGGCTCATGGACCGTACGGCGGCAATTCACCGATGACCGCATCGATTACAACGACATCCGCGCAATTGGCGGCGTGGAATGGGAAACACAAACGTTAATACGCGGTCACATTGAAGTGGGGTATGTGTTCGATCGCGAAGTGGTATTCGTCTCGGGCGCTCCTCCCAACTTTACGCCGAACGATACCATCATGCTGCGTGCGGGCGTCAATTTTTAACTCGCTCCCATCTACTCTCCAGAAGATGCTTCGATGCGACCGCTGTTTGCCCCGCTCCTAACGATGCTGATAATCGGCGCTGCTTCGGCGCAAGTGCCTTACCCGGCGAACCCCCCGGCGCAGCAGCCGTGGGGCGGATACCCACTACCGGTTCAGGTGCCCTATCAGCCCACGCTGCAAACAGACCCCACTGCGGCCGCCTCGTTCGATGCGAACGAGGCCTGGCAAGGCTATCCCGCGGCGAGTAGCGTTTTGCCGGCGGGTACCGTGGCGACGGGAGCACCTGGCGATACCGTCTTTCTCGATGGCCCTATGCCGCCCCAGTCGCATGAACTTGCCCCCGACCAGCCGCTCTATCCCGGCACGGCGGAGCCCAGCCTGCGCGACTCGTTGACGCCGGCTGGCGCCCGCAATGGGTTCTTCCAGGGGGTCGACTTCTCGGCCGACGTGCTGCCGCAGTTCGCTTACGATAACCTCGGTTGGACCGATTTTCGAGCCGAAGTCATCACCGCGCTGCCGTTCTTTACGCGCGAGAATCCGATCATCATTACGCCCAGTTACGAAATGCATATTCTCGACCGACCGATCGGATTCGATTTGCCGCCGAAGTTGCACGACGCGGCTGTTGACTTCCATGTCTTCCGCGTTTTCGGCAACCATTGGATCGCCGACTTCGCCGTCACTCCAGGTTTGTTCGCCGATGATTACAGCTTCGATTCGAGCGACGCCTTCCGCGTCAATGGCCGAGCGGTTGGCGTGTATGCACCGACCATTGACCTGAAGTATGCCTTGGGCGTCACGTACGTCGACGGCGGTTGGTCCAAGGTCGTGCCGATTGCCGGGGTCATCTACAAGCCGAATGACGATGTCGAATACCAGATCATTTTTCCGACGCCCCGCATCTCATGGCGGCTGCCCGGGTCGCCGATACCGGGGCGGGACGAGCGCTGGCTCTACGTTGCTGCCGAGTACGGCAATTCCGCATGGGCATTTCAAAAGACCGACGGCACGCCCGATGTGCTTGCCTCGCGCGACTATCGCCTGATACTGGGCGTGGAGCGCAAAATCGTGGGCGGATGTTCTCACCGCCTAGAAATTGGCTATGTGTTCAATCGGGATATCAAAATCGCCAGCGTCTCCGGCGACGATATCAGCATGGACGACACGCTCCTCGTGCGGGCCGGCATCACTTATTAGAAAAACGGCCCACGTGATTGCTCGGCGCCCGTTGCAAAGCCGGTCGCCGTTGGCCAAAATTGGTTCGTTCTGCATTTCGATCGCCTCGACTTCCCCTCGACGACAGCCCACCCGTGCGGTTCGGCACTTTCGTCGTACCTCGCTTCCAGGAACAACCATGCAAACACACTTCCGCGGCGCGCTAATAGGCTTCGTACTGATAGTTTCGCCCGCGGTGCTGTTCGCCGCCCAAACGATCAGTCTCTTTAACGGCAAAGATCTCAAAGGTTGGACGAAGCGAGGCGGCGACGCAACATACACGGTGGATAATGGCGAAATTGTCGGACACAGTGCGCCAAACACCACCAATACGTTTCTATGCACGAACAAGGAATACGGCGACTTCCTACTGGAGCTCGATTTCAAGATTGATCCGACAAACTTCAATTCCGGCGTTCAGCTTCGCAGCCATAGCCGCCCGGAAGGCGAGCAGCAGCGAGTATACGGCTATCAAGTCGAAATCGATACACTTGCCAATCGCCCTTGGACCGGCGGAATTTATTTCGAGGGCGGCAGCAAAGATGAAAAGGGGCACTGGATTCGCAAGGGTGGTTGGCTGTACGACCTACAGAAAAATGAAGCCGCTCAAAAACAGCGCCACCTGGGCGAATGGAATCACTTTAAGATCGTGGCCAAGGGCCATCGCATTCAAACCTGGCTCAACGGCGTCCCGGCCGCTGACTTTACCGAGAAGGATGAGAAGGCATTTTCGCCAAAGGGTTTCATCGCGCTACAGGTGCACGCCGTCGGGAAATCGACGAACACAAAGGAAGTCCGTTTTAGAAACATCAAGCTGACGAAACTCGATTGAGTTTACGCGACTTCAGTCGCTTGAGCGACTTGTCTGCATTTGCACGTTTAATCAGGGCGTTGGCCGCGGCTTCGGATCGGGCCGCGGCGTCTGCGACGGCTTGGCCGGGGTTGGAACCACGCCTGGTTCAGGCGGCGGGACATCCATTGGTTCTCGCGCCGGCACATCGTGTGGATCAGGCACCGGCACGTCTGTCGGTAGCGGCCGTACAGTCCGCATCGGCGGCTCTTCGACCGGGTCTTCCCCCGGAACGCCGGGGTCGAGGGCCCGCGCCCGTCTCTGCGCTGACCAGTCACTCGATTCCAGAATCAGATCGTAGATCGAGTTACTTGGACTCGCCCAAAAAGAAAGATGCAGCCAATTCCAGTTTGTGAAGAACCATGCCATGTGTATTACCTCGTCGCTCCCAGAGCACTTGCCTGACGGGCGCGCAGCATCCACGGAGCGCAATTGCGTTGAGGGAACCAGACGCGGCCTGCGACGGGTATTCCCGTGCAACTACAGACGCGAATGTCTTCCGTGTCATGGTGGCCGATCTTCAACCACTTCGACCAGACGCCGCATGCTGCCATCCTGGCAATCAACTGCAGCACGAGCGAGTAAGGGGCAAATGGTGTGCCAGTGGTCGGGCCAAAATGTGCGAAAACGCTGCCATGTGTCGGGCTGAACGTCCGCATGCAGACCGAAGAAATTTGAAAGTACGAGGGCGCGAACGAGGTCATCGCACCGCGTCGTGTACCATTGCACGAATTGCTCCGGCATCCACCCGCTTCAGCGGCGTGTAGCGCGGGTGGCGACCCTCCTTGTATGGGTCGTTGCTGCGGGCGTTATAGCAGCAAACAAGCGCCCAACGATCGTGTGCGGACCGATTCTGATCGCTGCGATGCAGCAGGTTCGCGTGAAAGAACAGCGCGTCGCCGGGCTTCATTTCGACGTACACCAGCTCCAGTCGCTGGGTAGCTGCCGCGACCCGCTTGGGATCGGCGCCGGTTTGGTCGCCCGTCTTGAGGTGCGTGACGCGCCCCATCGCGTGCGAACCGCGGAGCACTTGCAGGCAGCCATTTTCGCGCGTGGCCGGATCCACCGCCACAAAGACGCTGCAAAGATTCGGAAACAACACACCGTTTTCGTACCAATACCCGTAGTCCTGATGCCAGGCCCAGGCGCCGCCGGTGCGGGCCTCTTTCATGATCAACTTCGAGTGGTAATGGTACGGTTCATCACCGAGCAATTGCTCGACGCGATCGACGATGCGCTCGTTGCGGCTAAACATGCCGTATAAATCGTCGCCCGGATGATTCCACAGCGACAGCCGCACGCTGCCGCCTTCGCCGTCGTTGCGACCGTAGGCTTGCTGATCGAGCGCGCGGTCGCGCTTGGCTGTATCGCGAAGTAGCTCGATCTCTTCCGCATCGAATAGTTGTGGAACGATAAGATAGCCGTCGCGCTGGTAGGCGGTAAGATCATCGGCGGTGAAGATATTGGGTTGCATGATGATCTATTTTATCGCCGAACGTAGTTCGCGCGAGCAATCATTGGGCGTAGAAGAATAACGGCCCAATTCATCGCAATATTTATGACAGGTAGATTCGGCGTGGCCGCCGACGCTAAGCATGCGGCATGGCTCATGAGTCACAAATTAAATTTTGTGTAACAAATGCAGCGTGGTGATAGTCGTCAAGGCTGTGAAAAAGAGGCCGCTGATTACTAATCCGATTCGCATGAACCAGCTTGGTCGGAGTTCCTTGGGAAGCAAGATCGTATTCACGGCCAGCACGTGGAAGCAACTGAATCCGAGGGCCGCGTTATAGATGTTGGTTGCCCATTCGAGAAGTTGCTTCGGGTTCCAGAGGGACAGCGCGGTTAATCCAAACACCGCGTAACCGCAGAGTGCGCCAAAATACAACCAGCGAATGCGGTGCGAATCCCATTTGCGAACGAAAGGAACGGCGGTCCAGCATAAATCGACCCACCGCCGAAGTGCACCGTCGAAGGTTGTCACAGCGGCGGGCGCCAATACGAGGAATCCGCAAAACAGCGTCATCAGCCAAAAATAAGGGCCGAGCCTGGGCCCGACCGCATGCCGCAAGGCATCCGCCGTCATGCCGGCGGCGACCCACGGTTGCGTCTCGGTTCCGCGGGGCAAGAACTGCACGCTGAGCATGCTGGGCAGTGCGACGCCGACAAAACATGCGGGCAACCACACAATGAGTTGGTCGCGAACCAAAAAGCGGTACCAGCGGCGGAAGCGGGCAACAGACTGCGTGGTGATCGGGAACACGCTGCCGACATGACACAAGGTAAAGCGTTGTCCACCGACGACGCTGGGAATTGCGCCGACGTGTTTTCCCATGCCCCAACCTTGATCGCGGACGTAGCCGCTGAGGGCCGTGTTGGTGAGCCCGCCATTGCCGGCGATGGCCGCGAGTGCTCCGAGCAAGGGAATCATGGTCAGATCGATTTTGGGCAACGGCGTGCCATGCCACAGGTCGAGAAAGACGTTGTCGATTCGCGGCGCACCGGGATCGCCGCCCAAGACGGGGATGCTGCCGAATTTGAAAAACCCGCTCACGATATCGGCCCACGTTTGGGCTGATGAATACAGCAGCGCGACCAACACGAGAAAGCCGAATACCACGACGATCTTGAAGCTCATGACGGCTTTCAACGAGTTGTACACTTTGCCGCCGAATACCAGCGGTACGAGGGCCATGATGAACACAACGTACGTGAGCAACCGCATCAGCGTCACACCCTGTAGGGCGATTCCTAATAGCAGGTAGGTTTTATTGGCGTCGGGGATTTCTCCGACAATGACGGCTGCCAACGGCGTTGCGGCGCTCGCGACCAGATACGGGAAGACGGAACCGAAATCGAGAAACACATAAGCGGCCAACCAGAAGAGCGGTCCCGGCAGGATGCGAAACTTCCCGGTGAAAATCGGTTCGCCGCTGTACAGCGTGTAGCGGCAGATTTCCAGGTTGTAGAGGACTTGTGCGAGGATCGAGATCGTGGCGAGCCAGAGGATTGCGCCGCCGTATCGGGCGGTCGTGAGCGGACCGGCAAGCCATTCGCCGCCGCCGATGGCGGCGCCGGCGGCGACGAGCCCCGGTCCGACGAGCAGCGCCCAACTGCGTAGTGTGAGTCGCGGCGCCTCCGGCAAATCGGCGACGTCCCATTGCGGCATGGCGCACGAGCCGGGATGGGGGGCGATGAAGTTGGTCATATTCGTCGTAGCTGAACTGTCAAGAGTTCAGAGAATTCATTGTCCAATTAGCGCTTTTCGTTCCAGCGAATTCTTGATTGTTGCGAATTCGGCTACGTGCATGTACGGACCGATGATGGTCACGGTCATTGGCGGTACATTCGGCCTGGCGGCCGACGCTAATTCTTCTGAGTCTTTTTCTTGGGCCTGATTTCTGCGCCCCAGTCGGTGCGGGCTGGGCCGGTCCAGGGGTCAACATCGGCGCGCTGGGCCCAGGCGTTCCATTTGGCGATTAGTTTATTGGCGAGCTCGGGCTGTTGATCGATGAGGTTGTGTTGCTCGGTGCGATCGGCCTCCATGTCGTACAGCTCCCACGGGCCCTTGTACTTCATCACGATTTTCCATTTGCCGTCGCGGAGGCCGCGGTTGCCTTCGTGGGCAAAATAGATGGGCCGTTTGCGATTGATCGACTTACCGGCCAAGGCGGGGACGAGGCTGGTGCCTTCTTCGGGTTGAATGGCATGGCCGTCGTATTCGGTGGGATATTTGGCGCCGGATAACTCTACGACGGTGGGCATGATGTCGACAAGATGGCCGGGCTGCGGCTCGAGTTTCCCATCGCGGCTAGAAGCAATGCCATCGGGCCAGTGGACGATGAGAGGCGTGGCGACGCCGCCTTCGTGCGTGAAGTGTTTGTAGCGGCGGAAGGGCGTGTTGGCGAGGGTGGCCCAGCATTGTCCGAGCCAGACGGTCGACTTGGGCCCGCCGGGATGGGCGCCTTCCAAGCGGCCGCGCGGTCCGGATTCGGCGTTGCCGCCGTTGTCGGCCATGATGAGGATCACCGTGTTGTCGAGCACGCCGCGATCTTTCAAGCCGGCGACGAGTTTGCCGATGCTTTTGTCCAAGCGGTCGATCATGGCTGAATAGATCGACATGATCTGGTCGAAACGATCTTTGTCTTTGTCGCTCAGCGTGTTCCAATCGGGCACGTCGGGGGGCAGCGGCGAGAGGGGCCATTTGGCGTCGACCAGGCCCATTTCGATTTCCCGTTTGTGGCGGGCCTGACGAAGCTTCTGCCAATCGACCATGTAGTTGCCGCGATAGCGATCGATGTCGGCCTGCGGCACCTGCAACGGAAAATGAACGGCGCAGAACGGCAGATAATAAAAGAACGGCTTATTGGCAGCGATCGATTCGTCGATGAATTTCAAGCCCCAGTCGGTGATGAGATCGGTTCCATACCAATTCTTGCCGAAAATGGGGTCATCCAGTTCGTAGCGTTTGCCGTTCAAAACGAGGCCGACTTCGCGCCGCTGCTGTTGGTTCGGAAAGTACAACTCGCCGATCGGTGCGGACAGGCTGCGCATAAACCCGCGTTCGTGTGGCGGTGTGCCGTGTAGTTGGCCGAGGTGCCACTTGCCGGTCATGATCGTGAAGTAGCCGGCGTCCTGAACGACTTCGGCCATGGTGACGCAGTCGGTGCGGAGTTTGCCCAGCGTTCCTCGTGAGTTTGGGATCACTAGATTATCGAGGTATCCCATTCCGGCTTCGTGGGGATACAGACCGGTTAGAAGGGCCGCTCGAGAGGGGCTGCAGCGGGCCGTGTTGTAGAACTGGGTGAAGCGGACGCCCTCGGCGGCCAGCTTGCTGATATTGGGGGACGGCACTTCGCCGCCGTAGCATTGGAGGTCGGAGAAGCCCATGTCGTCGATGAGAATGACGACGATATTGGGGCGATTGAGCTTTTGCGGCGCGGGATAGGCGCAGTTGTGGACAATCAGCGCGGCGGCGCAGGCGAGCGCCGGCGTGAGGCGAAAGCGGTTCGATTTCATCGGCCTGTAGAAGTTGCAGCGTAGCAGAATTCGTCAGAATTCCGCTGCCTAGTAATTCGGCTGAATTCCTACGAACTCAGTTAGGTTTTGGAAAAAGGAAATGATGCGCGCACTGAGTTGACGACCGCGCGGCGGCGCTCCGTGGCTTGCGGGCCGCAACGACGACGCGTGGTCCATGACTCATCCGTCCGGGCGTGGTCCTGCGGTCATAATGAGCCGAAGCACACGGCGAGACCATTCACGCACTCGCATCAGGGACGGGGCTACCGTATCAATGGAATGCGTGGTGGTTCGCACGAGGCGTGGGCCAGACGTCTTCCGCAGCTAACGTCGAGCGGACATTTCACGTCCTACCGTAGCACAAGTGGTGGCCAAATCCAAGGAAAAAAGAGGTCGGAGGTCACAGATTAGGGGATCAGGTTTATTGAGAACTGCGCAGTAAATGACACCAGCGGCTCATGCTACTTGTCATTCCCGCGAAGGCGGGAATCCAGGCGATAGGGCCGAATTGCTGGATTCCCGCCGGCGCGGGAATGACGCATTCCGATTCCAAGGACCAATGGCCGCGCAGTTCTCAATAGAGCTTCGTTCGGCGATAAGATCAGCGCTTCATCGCGCGCTGCAGCGCGGCGCCCATGTCGGCGGGGCTTTCGGCGATTTCGATGCCGGCGGCTTGGAGGGCGGCGATTTTTTCGGCGGCAGTGCCCTTGCCGCCGGAGATGATCGCGCCGGCGTGGCCCATGCGTTTGCCTTTGGGCGCAGTGCGGCCGGCGATGAAGGCGGCCATCGGTTTGGTGACATGTTCGCGCGCGAAGGCGGCGGCTTCCTCCTCGGCGGTGCCGCCGATCTCGCCGATCATCAGGATGGCTTCTGTCTCGTCGTCGGCTTGATACATCTTCAATAAATCGATGAACGATGTGCCGACGATCGGATCGCCGCCGAGGCCGACGCAGGTGCTCTGGCCGAGGCCGAGGTTCGAGAGCTGCCAGACGGCTTCGTAGGTGAGCGTGCCGCTGCGGCTCATGACGCCGACGGGGCCTTTCTTGTGGATGTAGCCGGGCATGATGCCGATTTTGCATTCTTCGGGCGTGATGACGCCGGGGCAGTTGGGGCCGATGAGGTGCACGAGTTGTGAGGCGCGAGGCGCAAGGCGCGAGTCTTTGGACGATTGCGGATTGCGGATTGCGGATTGCGGATTGCTAAAGCGCTGTAAACGGTCGTAGACGCGAACCATATCGATGACGGGGACGCCTTCGGTGATCGCGATGACTACCTTGCAGCCGGCGTCGACGGCTTCGAGGATGGCGTCGGCGGTGAAGGCGGCGGGGACGAAGATCATTGCGGCGTTGGCGCCTTGTTTTTCGACAGCTTCGTGAACGGTATCGAAGACGGGGACGCCGAGAGTCGTTTGGCCGCCCTTCCCCGGCGTGACGCCAGCAACGAGTTTGGTGCCGTAGTCGATGCAGTTCTTCGAATGAAATTCGCCGGACTTGCCGGTGATGCCTTGGCAAACGACGCGGGAGTTTTTATCGATCAGGATGCTCATGGAAATAGGTATAAGTAGTAAGTCGTAAGTCGTAAGTGGGGAACGAAGAAGGACGCCTATCGAGGCGGGTGATTGCGCGGTGACTTTTCTGATTCCAAATATCGTGCAAGGCCGACGAGCATTCGTTTTACTTCGTTGATTTCGGCGTTCAGGGAATCATGTGTTCCATCATTGATCAGCGACAAGTCGTGTGCGAGCACTAAGTCGTATTCGACTTCGCAAGCGGACTCGGTTGCCATTTGGACAAATCGTTTGAAATCGGCAGCTGTTTCGCGACCGCATCCTTCCGCGAGGTTCGCACCAATGGACGCTGCAGCCCGTTGCAGTTGAGAAGTTAAGCCGTATCGCTCTTGAGTTGGAAAGCTTGCCGTAAGCCGATAGACCTCCAGCGTCAGTTCATGCGATTTCTTCCAAACATCAAGCTGTCGAAAGTTCCGCATTTTCCATTCCGCACTTACGACTTACGACTTACGACTTTGCCGCCGCTACGACTTTCTTCGCCGCGTCGGTGAGATCTTTGCCGCTCGTGATGTTGACGCCGGTGTCGGCGAGGATTTTTCTTCCTTGTTCGACTTCGGTGCCTTCGAGGCGGACTACCAGCGGGACGTTGAAACCGACTTGTTTGTAGGCTTCGACGATGGCATTGGCGATGGTGGTGCAGCGCATGATGCCGCCGAAGATGTTTACCAGGACGGCCTTCACGTTCTTATCGGAGAGCAGGATGCGGAAGGCTTCGGTGACTTGCTCGGTGTTGGCGCCGCCGCCGACGTCGAGGAAGTTGGCGGGTTCGCCGCCGTGGAGCTTGATGAGGTCCATGGTGGCCATCGCGAGGCCGGCGCCGTTCACAAGGCAGCCGATGTTGCCGTCGAGTTGGACGTAGCTGAGACCGGCTTTGCCGGCGCGCAGTTCGTTGGGGTCTTCTTCGGAGGTGTCGCGCAACTCGGCGAGTTGCGGGTGGCGGAACAGTGCGTTGTCGTCGAAGCTGATTTTGGCGTCGAGTGCGAGGATGTCGCCGGCTTTGGTTACGACCAGCGGGTTGATTTCGGCAAGACTGCAATCCAGCTCGACGAATAGTCGGCAGAGCGAACGCATGAACTTGTCGGCCGAGCGAACACTGCTGCCTTTCAGATCCAGTTTTGCGCACAGCTTGCGAACCTGGTAGGGTTGCAGGCCGGCGTCTGGCTCGAAGGTTTCTTTGAAGATCAATTCGGGCGTTTTCACGGCGACGTCTTCGATATTCATGCCGCCGGCGCTGGAGGCCATGAGGACGGGAAGACCCGCGGCGCGATCGATCACGATGCCGACGTAGAGTTCGCGGGCAATTTCGCAACCTGCTTCGACCAGCACGCGGCGAACGGTTTGGCCTTCCGGGCCGGTTTGGATGGTGACCAGCTTGTGGTTCAACAAGGCCGCGGCAGTTGAAGCGGCCTCTTCAGGGCTGCGGACGAGTTGTACGCCGTGTTGCGTGGGATTGTCCTTGATGGTGCCTTTGCCGCGACCGCCTGCGTGAATCTGGGCCTTCACCACGGCTAGCGGGCCACCCAGTTCCTTGAATGCGTCCGCCGCTTCGTCCGGCGTCGAAACCACGATTCCCGGCGGCGCCGCAACGCCGGCCTCCCGCAGAAGCTGCTTTGCTTGATATTCGTGAATCTTCATCCGTCTATTCCCATCGGCGCGGCCCTTGTAGACTCAATTCTGATGATTTGTTTCGACGTAAATTAAGCGATCGAGTATGCGCCCGCGATCGAACTCGGTCAACCGCCCATGCACCTAATTCTGCTTCTGCTCGCGCTTGTCGCACGCGCCGACGTTCCTCAGCCGGTTGTGCTGCACGGCGCGCGCAGGGTACCACGTACCACATCAAGTTTATGGAGCCGCCGAAGGGGATCGATGTCCACCGATTGCAAGCCGATGTGGAAAGGAAGCTGGCCGACATCGATCGGGAGATGTCGACGTATCGGCGAGACTCCGAGATCAGCCGCTTCAATCGCGCACCGGCGGGTGAGTGGTTTGCCGTGTCGCGCGCCACGGCCGAGGTCGTTGCCGCGTCGCGCGACATCAGCGAGAAGTCCGGCGGAGCGCAGGATATAACAGTCGGCCCACTCGTGCGGCTGTGGCACTTCGGCCCGCCCGAGAGCGGCAGTGACCCGACGAAGCAGGCATTCAAACCGCCGTCAGATGGTCAGATTTACGCCGCCCGCGCGGGTCGGCTACAAAAAGCTCGACGTGCGGATGCAGCCGCCCGCCTTGCGAAAGCAGATCGATGGGCTGGAGATTGATTTGTCGTCGATTGCTTCCGGGTACACGATCGACCGGCTAACTGAGCTCCTTCGCCAGCGCGGCATCAACGATTTCGTGATCGAGCTTGGGGGGGAGCTGCGCGGCCGGCAAGCGGGCTGACGGCACACCGTGGCGCATCGCCATCGAAAGGCCGCTTTCCGAACGGCGCGAGATGGAGATATCCGTACCGTTGATTGATGCGGCGATGGCTACCGCCGGCGGCAGTCGCCATTTTTTCGAATACGCCGGACACCGGTACTCGCACATCATCGATCCTGCAACGGGCAGGCCAGTTGAACACGCGCTTTCTTCGGTGACCGTCGCGGCCGATACATGCGTGGAGGCCGATGGCTGGGACACGCCGCTGATGGTCCTGGGCCCGGACCTCGGCAGCCAATGCGCCGAGCGATGCGGGATCGCCGCGATGTTTATCTTGCACACCGACCACGGCGATGTTGTACGGACTACATCGGCGTGGAAAAGGCGATTCGCCGCAAAATAAGTTTTGTCCAAGGCAACGCTCTTGCCATGGTCGCGGCACAGCGGGCGGCAGCGTAACCGCCAACTCTCGTTAGCCGAACTGGTCATACTGCCAGCAGCGATTGCTACCGCTAGCTTGCCATTGTTTCGGCGACGTTAAATGACTATGTTTGGCCGGTTCGGAGGGTTTTTTTGCCGCTGGAAGCAAGGATGCAGAACCATGCGAATCGCCGCGATTGCCGCCCACGATGTTGACCGCCGCTATCGGATCACGCTGAAATCCATAAAGCGCCCGCTCACCGCCGTGTATGGGCCCACTCTGAGCGGAAAAACGGCGCTCGCCGATCTGCTCGCTCATGCCCTGTTCGGAAGTTCACCCCACAGGGAAGCAGGACGCCACATTCCCTACGGGGAGCTGGTCGTCGAAGACCGCGGAGGCCGATATCGCATTCGGCGGTATCAGGATGCCAGCGGTCATTCGCGACTTACCGTCGCAGCGCTGAACGGCTCTCCGATCGACCGCCAGACCATCCGCAAATTGGGCGGTAACCTGCCACCCGTCGTGTTGGCTCCGCTTTGTGCCGTAAATTTCCGCGAGTCGCCGGACATTGCGAGGCTACTGTCTCCGGAGTTTGTCAGCGGCTTTCAGACTCTCGCGGCCGAAGGAAGCGGTACTGCCTCTTGCCGGGCAGCCGAACTGGCTGCTCGCCGCGATTTGTTAGCACAAGAATTGGAAACACGGATAGCGACCGAGCGCCGCGCCAGCAAAGATCTGGAGGCCAGATGGCGCGAGCTGGACCGACTCGTCCGCGAGGAACAACAGCAGGCCGCGGCAGCGGAGCAGCGTTTGCAGGCCGTTGAGAATTCGCTTGCGGAAACCGATTCGCGCTTGCGCTACCGGCGATTGGAGCTCAACGTCGAGCTGCAATGGCGAACCACGGATGCGCCTGCAGCGGAGCCGTCGCTAATACTGGATTCGCAAATCTCACGCTGCCGACAAATTCTGGCGGAACTCAGCGAACGAGAATCCGCCGTGCGGGCGAGCTTAGCGCAAACGCAAACTATGCGAATGACTTCGGCAACTGTCTTGGCCGATCAGCAAACCTGGCTTGCCGTGTCGAGGCAAGTGTCGGCCGACTTAACCGGCGAGGTAGCGCGATTGGCGCGGGCAAGCGCTTCGCAGCAATGCATGTGCCACGATGCGCATCCGCGGCTGCGCCCAATTGCCGAGACGATCGAGCGTCAATTGGCCGTGCTGGAAAAAACTGTCAGCGCTCAGCAGCAAGCGCTCAAGGCCTCGGAGCTTGAAGTCGAAGTCGAACATCTAACGCGCGCGCAGGCCGAATTGCGGCGTCATTTGCAACATTTACTGGATCGCAGCCAGGAGCATCTGCGCGGCACCGCGGCGGCGCGCACGAGGCAAACGGAGCGAAAACAGGATTCAGCGCGGCCGATGCGGAGCAGTTGGAAAGCAGGCTGCTGGAATTGGAACAAGAAAGATTCCGCCTGGCCGAACTGGTAAATTCGGCGGGGCGCAAACTCAAAGTCTTGCGCGGCGAGCGCGATGACATCGAGCGCCAACGAGCATCGCTTCTTTCGGCCCGCTCGATTGAACATGTGCAGCGGGAACTGGCCCACGTGCAAAAGAAGCTGGAAAATGTCGCCGGTG
The DNA here is from genome assembly GCA_963807935.1 of uncultured Planctomycetota bacterium. Taxonomy (GTDB): domain Bacteria; phylum Planctomycetota; class Planctomycetia; order Pirellulales; family Lacipirellulaceae; genus JABDGM01. Next base: position 96,479 of record CAWEDY010000022.1, on the reverse strand, counting down.
GGAGCATGGCGTTCGACACAGCTACTATTTCGGGCGACTATCCGGCGCGGGCGTCGGACTTTTTAGCTCAGTTGACCAACGGCGAAATTGGCCGATTGATGCCGGTCAACCACGGTCGCGGCCTGTGTGTCGTGAATCATCAAGGCGAAACGGTATCGCCGGATTCGCTAACCGCCGCTCAGCGCGACCAGATATACATTAGTCTGTGTCTGGCGCTCTTGTCGGCGGCCGGCCAGCACGGTGTTTGGCTCCCGCTTGTGCTGGACGAACCATTCGAGCGACTCGACGGGAGAGATACGGCCGCACTGGCGGCCGTGCTCGATGGCTTCAGCCGGCAGGGGCACCAGGTGCTTGTATTCACGCGGCAACGGGAAGCGGCCGAACGACTCGCGGCAATCGGCGCCGACATGCACGACATGATCGACTTGCGGCAGGCAGCCTCGCCAGCACTTCCGGCGATCGCATCGACGTCGCCGCAGGTACCGGCAACCCATCAGGCCTCGGCAAAGAAGCGAAACAGCCAGAACCGAACTGCCGGGGCCCGCCGACGAAAGAAAATACCGGCATCTCCACCCGACGCGAATGCCGCCGATTCCGGACAGAGCGACGCGGCGTAACGTAAATTACAGGCGGTTTATTCGTCCTCGAAGCGAATCTCGAGAATCTCGAACTTGTTTGTCCCGGCGGGTACTTCGACTTCTACGCGATCGCCGACTTTCTTACCGACCAGGCCCTGGGCGAGTGGGCTGGCGATGTTGATTCGACCGCTGTCGTAATCCTCTTCGCCGGCGCCGACCAGGGTAAACTCTTCCGTATCGCCGAATGCGAGATCCTTCACGACGACGGTGCATCCGAAAGCCACTTGGTCCTTGGGCACTTTGGTCGCGTCCACGATAGCGGCCCTCGCGAGCTTATCCTTCAGCAAGTTGATTTTTGCCTGCAACAAGCCCTGCGATTCCCGCGCTCCATGATACTCGGCGTTCTCGCTCAAGTCGCCTTCCGCCCGCGCGGCGGCAATCCGCTTTTCGATCTCGGGCATTTGCTCGTTTTGCAGCTCATCCACCTCGGCCTTGATTTTGTTGTACCCGGCCCGGGTCATGGGGACGCGTTCAGACATGACATACTTCTCTCATTTCAAGCAAGCGCAAAAAAAGCGGCCTCCCGCGCGGAGACCAAGTTGAGGAGCGTGTATTTTCGGTCAGACAATGGCGGCTGTAAAGAGTGGCTGTGGCGGCCCAGCGGGAATTACGCGGGAAAATCGACCCCGCCCGCCCACACATCGAAAATTCAATCTCCGGGCAAGTACAGCAAACGCCCACACGATTTGCAGAAAACCAGCTTTGAAAGCTTCAATTCGTTTTGCATGTTGAGCGTTATCTGATGGCCGCAGCCGGTGCAAACGCCATCCTCAGACGCCGCCAGACTGTCGGCCCCCTTGCTGCGAACGACGCGCTGATAGTCGACCTTTAGCTCCATCGGCAGGGCTTTTTCCGCCTGGGCCAGCTCGCCTTCTAATCTTGTAAGATCGGTGCGAATTGTGGCGGCCGAGTCTTCGACAAGTTGCCTCGACTTTTCCATCTCCTGCTTGCCGGCTGCCAGATTTTTTTCCGCCTCTTTCACCGCCACGGCAAACTGATCGACTTTCTCCATACCCTCCAGAATCTCGTCCGACAGCACGCTGCCTGCCATTTCCGCCGCGGCGATCTGCTCCAGCAGCGATTGATATTCGCGGTTGTTGTTCGCCGTATTGAGCTTCACTCGCAAGTCGACAACTTTTTGCTCGCCCGCCTTCAAGTCGAGCTGCTTGCGATCGACTGCCATTTGCGTTTGCTTGACTCGATCGCGAGCCTCGCTCAAACGAGCCTCGAGCTGGGCGACATTCGCCTCGCGGGCCCTTACCTGTTTGGGTCCACGCTCCAGGCGGTCTCGCAGCTCAGCGAGCTGTTGATGAATCCGATGTAACTCCCGCAATGCGGCAGCCGTAACGCTCATGTGCGGCCTCCCTGTTGCAAACGCGTGACTGGAACGATCGCGTCATTGTATTTCCCAGAATGCGTTTTGAATGACACACTTCTATCATACCGCGCAACAGCATCGGAAAGTATCGGTGTGAAATGCACGAAAAAAGCCGCCGATCTTGGGTCGGCGGCTCGAAAGCAGCAGGCACACTTGGTGTGCTTAAGCTTGGGCTAGCGCAGGGTGCGGCGCACGGCAGGCTGAATGTGCGTGCTACAGCTGCCTAAGCGGCGGCAGCAACACCCGGTACAAACGGCTCCAAGTACCTGCTCCGGACCGGATTTTGCAGCTTCGCAACGGCTTTGGCTTCGATCTGCCGCACACGTTCGCGCGTAACCTTAAATATGCGGCCGACTTCCTCCAGCGTGTAGGAGTATCCATCTGCCAATCCGTAGCGCAAACGGATAATTTCCCGTTCGCGAAAGGTCAGCGTTTTGAGCAACTCCTCGATTCGCTCGCGCAACAGGCCGTTATTGGCCAATTTGTACGGCGCCTCCGTTCCGGTGTCCTGAACGAATTCGCCGAAGCAGCCGTCCTCGCCCTCGCCGATCGGGCGGTCGAGACTGATGGGGTGCCGGCCGATGTCCAGCACGCGCTCTGTTTCTTCCAAGGTGATACCGGCTTCCAGCGCGGTCTCCTCGGTCGTCGGCTCGCGGCCCATCTCCTGCAACAGCTTCTTGGCCGCGTTCCGTAGTCGCATCAGCACATCGATCATATGGACGGGAATCCGGATTGTGCGGGCCTGATCGGCAATCGCCCGCGTGATGGCCTGCCGAATCCACCACGTGGCATACGTAGAGAATTTAAAACCGCGGCGGTACTCGTACTTGTCCACCGCCCGCATCAGGCCCGTGTTTCCTTCCTGTATCAAGTCCAGGAAGCTCAGGCCGCGGTTGCGGTACTTTTTCGCAATGGAGACCACCAGCCGCAAGTTGCCGCTGGAAAGCTCGCGCTTAACGTTTTCAAATTCCTGGAACTGGCCGCGAAGCTGGCGACTGCGGCGGCGCAGACTCGCGGGGCTTTCCATCGTGCGGAGCATCAGCTCTCGCAACTCGTGCCGGACGGCGGCGATTTTTTCCGGCGGCCCGCCCGCTTGGCGCAGCTCCGCCAGTTGCCCTTTGAGCTCATCCATCCGGTGCGATGTCTCTTCGAGCTGGCGGATAAGCGGCTGCACGCGCCGGGTGCGAAGGCTCAACTCCTCGACCAGCAGCAGCATTTTGTCGCGGCGCCGGATGTAGCGCAATCGAGCGGCCGCCTTATCCTCTGCCGGGGCCTTGCGGCTAATGAGTAGGCCGAAATCCCGCTGCTGGGCCTGCATCAAATGCCGCAGCAGCGGCAAATTGTGCGGCATACGGGCCTGCACCTGCTCCTTCGTCAGCCTCTCAGTAAGCGAAACCTTAATCGTGCGATCGAACGGCAATTCGCCCTGGTACACGCGCTCCAGCGTTTTGACGGTAGCTTCCAGCGCGGAAAAGGACCGCAGCAAGTTGTGGCGGAATCGCTTGCGGGTCAGCTCGATCTTCTTCGCGAGGCGGATTTCTTCTTCCCGCGTCAGCAGCGGGATATTCGCCATTTGCGAAAGATACATGCGAATCGGGTCGCTCGAACCATGCTGCATGCCCTCGGTCAGTACGAAGGAGCGATCGCCTTCGCTCTTGTTCGTCTCTTGCTCCGCCAATTCTCGACGATGAGCATCCGGGCCGTCCACGAGCTCGATCCCAAGGCGATCCACCGCCGCGAGCACGGCGTCGATCCGATCGGTCCCTTCGATCTCGTCTGGCAAATAGCTGCTGACTTCTTCGTAGGTGAGATGTCCCTGGGCCTTGCCCTTGGCAATCAGTTGCTGCAAGCCGGAATCAGTACGCTGTAACATCGTTCGGCTCCTCCCGCACTTCCTGTGCGACTGGTATGAGGTGCTAATCTTGCGCTGCGGTTAGCGATAGAGTCGGGAACGTTAAATCCGCAAGCGGCGACCGGCCAGGAGCCCTGCTCTTCCGTAAGCAAGGAAAACGCCTGCCGGGGGTAAAGTTACGTAGGGTGGGCATTGCCCACCGCATTACTTTTGGTCGTACTGCCCACCCTACTTCTTTCTCCTTTCGTAATCGCTGAGGTGTTTCGGTTTTGATTGTGCGCAAAAGTCTGCCAACAATTGCTCGGCGCTGTCGTCACTTTGGCGGGCGGTAGCAAGGCCGATGCGGCGGTCGTTACCGGTAGCGCGTCGCTCGTAAGCCGCCAAGACATCCTGTAACATCCGCTCGGGTTCGATGGGCGGTTTATCGGCGAGTTCGGTATCGATTCCCACCAGCAAGCTTTTCACATGTGCATCGTCGAACTCGGCGACGAATCGTGGTACTTCCGGCTCTTGATTCGATTGGGTCAGCTCGCACCAGACGGCGTAAATCCGGCGAACAATGTCCAATTCAATTTGATGGGGATCGATTGTCGAGCGAATACGGGCAAAATGACTGCCGTGCGATAGGAGCAGTTCCAACAATAGCCGGTCCGATGCCGGCAGGTCGGCGACTTGTAGCGCTAGTGAAGCGGTAGGACCGTAGACCACATCCTCCGTTGAAGTTGCCGTTGCCCGTGGCGTCGTTTGGCGAGCCGAGCGACGCAGTGTCTTCAGGCGGCCGCGCAGACTTTCTTCGGGCAGATGGAATTCACGGGCGATGCGGCTAAGCATCTGCTCTTCGCGCAAGAGCGTGGCCGAAGAAGCTCCGCCGCCGGCCGGGCGTATCTGGGCAAGCGTCGCGAGCAATTGCTCAGCGGCCTGCGAGGCGCGATGGGTATCGGTGAGTGTGTCCAATCCGTTGGTCACTACTTTGAATTTGTGTTCCAGCGGGTCGGCCGCGTGAGCGAGCAACGCGCGGAACGAGTCACTTCCATGTGTAGCAATAAAATCACACGGATCGGCACCTTGTGGCAAGGTCAGAATCTGAAGATTGACTTCTTTTTTTTCAAAGAGTGCAAGCAGTGCATCGACAATTTCGTTGGTACGACGACGACCCGCGTCGTCGCCGTCGAGCACGAGGGTGATGCGATCGGCATTACTTCGGTGCAGAAGTTGCAGGTGGCGTTCGCCGAACGCCGTGCCGAGGACCGCAACACAGTTCGCGATACCATGTTGGTGCGCCATCAGCACATCCGTATAGCCCTCCATGACGATCGCGCCGCCGTCGTTTTTGAACTTTTCGCGGGCAACATCCAGCGCGTAGAGCTCGCGGCTTTTGGAGAACAGCGGCGTATCTGGCGAATTGATATACTTTGCGGCATGCTCGTCCGCTAGCTGTGGCAGCACGCGGCCGCCGAATGCCACTGGCCGCGACCGGCTGTCGCGAATCGAGAACATCACGCGGCCACGGAACCAGTCGTAAAATCCGCCGCCCAATTCTTTCCGTCTTAGCAGGCCGACGCGTTCCAACACGTTCGTCGACCATTCGCTGCCGCGCGCACGTTCGAGCAGCCAATCCCAGCGGTTGGGGGCGAAGCCGAGGTGGAAGCGCTGAATCGTTTCATTTGAGATGCCGCGGTCGGACAAGTAGGCGCGCCCGGGTTCGGCTTCGGTAGATTCGAGGAGACAGCGGTGGAACTGCTCTTCCGCCCAGGCCATGACACGATAGAGGGTGCGCTTTTCGCTGGCGGCGTCGGATCGGGGCGGAGGACCGCCCGGCTCGCTGGGGCGGTGGAGTTGAATGCCGGCGCGTTCGGCGAGAAGTTCCAGGGCTTCGCGAAATTCGAGGCCTTCGGTGCGCATCACGAAGCTGAACACGTCGCCACCGTAGTCGCACACATAACACTTGAACGATTGCCGCTCGGGATTGACCTGAAGGCTTGGCCGGCTGTCGTCGTGCCACGGACAAAGGCCAACATAGTTGCGGCCTTGACGCCGCAATTGCACGTAGCTGCCCACCAGATCGACGATGTCCACCGCCTGCCGAACTTGCTCTTTGGCGTCGAGCGCCCCGCCGAAACTCACGATGCGAGTCCTCCCATGACGACTGAACCTGTGGCCGGCACATCCCGCCAGCAAAACTCATTCACGGCAGGCGGAAGGCCTGCCCCACGAGCTAACGCGGTTCCTCTTTCTTCGGCCGTCGTTCAACTGCTACGTTCACGGCAATTTCCTCTTTGCCCGTGCCCTTGCGTCGCAGCAGAACCAGCTTTGCAGTGGAACCGATTTCGGTAGACGCAATCGCGCGGCTGAGAAGCGTGGGGTCGGTTGCCAGATGATCGTTCCACTTAAGAATCACATCGCCCTGACGCACCCCGCTGCGGTCGGCCGGAGTATCAGCTTCGACCGTGCCGACAAGCACGCCCTCACCTAATCCAAGACCGAACTTCTGACGCACGCCCTCCGGGACATCAAGCGGCAGAATACCCAGCCAGGCGCGGTCGATGTGGCCCTTCGTCTTTAGCTCTTCGTACTTATCGCGAGCGAGCGCGCTCGGAATCGAAAAGCTGATTCCTTGGTAGGCTGTGCCGAAAATCGCCGCATTGATCCCAATCACCTGGCCTTCGATGTTCACCAACGGCCCGCCGCTATTGCCCGGGTTCACCGCCGCATCGGTTTGAAGATATTCCTGATACGGGCTGTGGCTTACGCTGCCGCTGCGGCGCGATTTGGCGCTGATGATGCCAAACGTCAAGCTGCGTTCCAGCCCGTAGGGGCTGCCCAGTGCCCATACCAAGTCGCCGACTTGCAGTTTATCGCTGTCGCCCCACTCGGCAGCGATGAGGTTCCCCAAACTGATTTTCAGCACCGCGATGTCGGTCATCGCATCGGTGCCGACGACGGTCGCATCGACCGTCCGGCGGTCACTCAGGCGCACTTGCACGGTCTTCGCGTCGGCAACCACATGGTAATTGGTGACGATGTAGCCTGCCTTATCGACAATCACGCCGGAGCCCTGGCCATCGAAATCGCGGCCGAAACGGTCGTCGCCGGTACGAATGATGCTTACGACGCTCGGCTCGACGCGCTTGGCCACCAGCCGCGACGCAAGTTCCAGATCATTGAGCCGCGATTTGAGATGCGCCAACGTGCCGCTGGCTACGTCATAACCGGCTTTGAGCTCGTTGTATCGCGTCTCGTAAACGAACCGCCCCACTAGAAACGGCCCGACCAGCAGCAGGATAAAAATCGCGAGGATCAGTACCAGCGCGCTCGATTGTCGCGCAGACGATGAGCGGTGAGTCGGCGGTACGGGCAACGTCGCGACCGGAGCCGTTGGCTCGCGCGGCGGTAATAGAGCCGGCGCCAGCTCCGACAGCGAAACATTTTGAGGGGCAGCGATTGCGTCGTCCATCATTCAGACTTCGAGTGATTCCGATGCGAGCGAAATCCAGGCCGCGGGCCCAGCTTGCTCTCACCGATTATAAAGAACATTCGAGAAAAAGGCGATTGGCCGGCACGACGCTCGGCACCGCCGATTCAATCGATGCAACCAGCAGACTTATCACGTCCCAGCACCGGCTGGCTGGGGGGAAATGCTGCCTCTGCAATCTACCTTTGCATATGCACGATTCAACAAAAGTTAGAGCCTGTGCCAGAACCGTCCACAGAAAGGGGGACGGGAACATTTTGCTCCGAGGACCCCGCACGACCATCGCGAGCGATGGTGCCCGGCCAGTCTCCGATGGCTCTTGGACAGGCTCTTAGCCACCAATATCCTTAATCCGCGAGATCAAATGTCAGAGACCTCCGTTATTTGCGATGATGGCAACGACGCTGCTCGGGTGGACAGTTATGCCGCGACCGGGCCGGCTGTGCTCGAGCCTGGCGACGGCTTAGACGTTGGCCGGGTCGAGTGGACCGGCCCTCGTTGCGATAAGTGCAATGCGCCGCTGGGGTCCGATATCGTCAGCATTTGCCGCCGATGCGGCTGGTACTCGAGTTTGGGCGCATTCGTCGAAGTTGATCCGAATTGGGAAACGGACGAGGAGTCCGCTCCAGCCGCCGCCGAAACGTCGCACCCTTCGCACCTGCGTGTCTGGATCGAATTGCTGCCGCGATGGGCGTGGATCATCATCGCCAGCCTGCTGGTGGTGACTATGGAAAGCATCGCAGCCCGGCTGACGATGCCGTCTGGCAGTGGGGGGCGGACGGCGTGGGCTCTCATTCAATTGGCAATCGGATTTTCGGCAGCGGCCGGCTGCCACATCTTCAACTTCCTCGCCCTTGCGGCGGACGATGCGGATATTGGCCTGCTCGATCTTTTGATGAAACCGCTTAAGTTGTGGATTCGCGCCGTACACAATTTACCGGCGCGGCTGTGGATCGCCGATGCGGCAGCGAGCGGCCTGGTGGCAGCCATCCTTTCGCTGGTAGTGATCGGCGGCATCCCTTACGACCGCCTGTGGGATTGGGGCTTCACCGAGCCGCCCAAACAGGACCTGATGGGCGCCGTGATGAACCGCGTCAAGCAGCTTGATAGCGGCACGGGCAGCGACGACCTTGAACACGCGGTCGCCGACTTCGCCGGCAGCCAGGATGTCGCAGGTGCTGAACAACCCAAGCCGGAACCGCCCAAGCCGCAAAATCACGCCGACTGCGTGATCCTTGGCTACCGATCCGATCGCGATGGCCGATTGTCCACGCTGCTGCTTGGCACCGCGGATCGCGGCCAATTGATCTACGCAGGCACCGTCACTCCGAAACTGTCCGACAAGGAGCTGAGCGCGCTTGGCGAGCTGCTCAAGGCCATCCCAACCAGTCAGCCATTCATTAGAATTGAGGCGGAAGCTCATTGGGTGCAGGCGAAGTACACCTGTCGCGTCAACTTCACCGAACAAATGAAGAGCGGACGGCTGCGGGATCTGGAATGGAACAAAATGCTCGGCAGCATGCAAACGCGGTAAACGGGCCGTTGGCGTAGTCGCTACCGCATGCCCCGTACTTACCTATTCGCGCACCATCGTAGTCCTACTCACCTCACTGCTATCGCGGTATGCTCGGCAGTATGGCGCGGGAACCGAACCATTCTGATGAGCTCTTTGTGCCGGTTGATGTAGATTCCCGACCGCTACCGACCGATTTCGGCCTGTCGCCGTCGCGATTCTTTCCCCCGCCAACTGCCACCACACCCGAGGGCCTGCTGTGCATTGGCGGACGGCTTTCGCCCGAGTGGCTTCTCGATGCTTATGGGCACGGTATCTTTCCCTGGCCCATGTGGGATGATGAGCCCATCGCCTGGTGGTCGCCCGACCCGCGGGCAATTATCGAGCTAGACGGGCTACGCATTTCCCGTCGCTTGCGGCGAACAATCCGCAGCGGGAAATTTCGCGTCACGTGCGACCAGGATTTTGCGGCCGTTATTCGCGGCTGTGCCACGGCGGGCGATCGGACAGGGAACACGTGGCTGACGCCCGCGATGATTGCCGCGTATTGCCGAATGCACTCGCTTGGCCATGCGCACAGCATCGAAGTTTGGCAAAAGGACCGGCTGGCCGGCGGTACATATGGCATCGCGATAGGCGGCCTGTTCGCGGCCGAGAGCATGTTCTACGTCGCGCGCGATGCCTCGAAAGTGGCACTTGCGCACTTGGTAGCACACCTGAAGGCATGCGGATATCAGCTTCTTGACGTTCAACAATGGACCGAGCACACGGGAAGCATGGGCGCAATCGAGATTTCGCGGACCGAATACTTGCGCCGCCTGCAGCGCGCGACTCACTTGCCCGTCAAGTTCGGCAGCAATCTCCCCGGCGCGGTCTCGAACGGCGGAACAACATTCCCATGATACCGAGCATCGCCATCGACAGGGCAGCCGGCTCCGGCACGGCGATGAGCGTGCCCATCTTCGCCAGGATGCTGAAGTTGTTCCACGTTCCCACATCTTGGCCATAAACATCGCGCACGTTTAGCGTCCATGTGCCAAGCGGAATTTCGCCCCAAAATGCGTTGCTCAGGAAGGTCCAATCGATGTTGTCAAAACTGTCTCCAATGTCGCGATACATCAGCCGGCTGATAGTTCCCATTGGCGACGTAAGAAACGCTTCGAGGTCACCGTGCCATGTGTGAGAGATATTGAGATGGACTTCGACTTCCTCCAGCGGCAGCGTGCCGGTCAGACCGAAGTTTCGCGAAATGCCCGTTAGATTCGCATCGGGAATGACCTGACCGACGCCGGTCGTGCCAATCGATTCGGTAATAAGCGGCGTGACGCCCGAGAAATGTGCCGCCTGACGAGTAAATTCGTCGGCATCGATCAAACCGAAGCCATAGTTCTCGTTGAAATGGTAGCCGGCGCCATTGGTGATCCAACCGCCCGTTGTGGAAGCATCGGCCGGATCGATCAATCGGCTCGTGCGCGCTAACAGGTGTTTTGCCATGCGCATGTCAAGATTGGGCTGCACTTGTTTGCCGAGGGCCATGATGCCGGAGACAAGAGGTGTGGCCGACGAGGTGCCTCCGAAGATGGAGTTGTAATCCAAATCCGGGAAGGCATCGATGTCGCCGGCGAGGGAGTTGTTGTAGCCGCCCGTGCCGGCTGCGCCGCCCGTTCGATCGGTGGTCGTGATGCCGAACCCGCCGGCGGTGTTCGAAGGAGCGGTGACCCACACGTTAGCGCCCCAGTTGCTGTAACTGGCAAACGTGCCGTTGCTGCCCAAAGCTGCGACGGTGATGGTCTCCTGCAAGCTTTGCAGGTTCTTCTTGTTCGCGTCGCCATCGACCGGATAGCCACTGGAAGTGCACCCTTGATCGATACCGCCACATCGCTCATTGCCGGCGGCGAACACGTGAATCGTGCCCGCATTTGCCGAAGTCACTACGGCGTTGGCCTCCGCAACTGTGGGAATATATGTCGTGAAGATACCGTAGCTGTGGTTCTTGACTTTGATGTCGGTGTTCGCGCCGCTGCTGTGATAGAGCGTCGCATCGACGAACATCTGCGTCGTTTGATTGGGGAAGTCAATGCGCAACCCGGCCAGACCGGCGAAAGGCGCCGCGCCTGTGACGCCAATTCCGTTGCCGCCCCGCGCTGCGGCCACTCCTGCCACCGACGTGCCATGATTGTCGCCATCGGGAGAGGCAGCGGCTCGAATTGGAATTGATCGGGCTGGGGTCGGCCGTGTTATTCCCGAAGTTCCAGCTATCGGCCGCTACATAATTCGGGCTCAGATCCGGGTGCAAGCGCTGCAGGCCATCATCAACGATGCCAATGATGACGCCCTGTCCCGTGATATCGCGGTTCCAAGCGCCAGTGACGTTCGCGTCATAAACAGCGCCAGAGCTTTGGACGTTCAGATGCCACTGTCCCGGATAACCGGCTGGAGTGCCGGTGAAATAGTACGGGTCGTTCGGCGTGAATGAGTAGAGAACCTTATCGCTCGGATCCCAACCGGCGGGAGCTATCTCGTTCTGAATCTGCGCCAGGATATCTTCTTTGGTCTGGGCAAATGCACCGTCCGGTAGCAGGAGAGACGCAGTCCAAATGAGGGCAACGATCGTCCGATGCTGGCACCAAATGCAGCTAGCAAACGCTCTGCGATCCAAACGCGATGTACTCATTAGCGAGCACTCCTAGAATAGATTAGGTTGTTCAGTTCATTAGCATTTGTCGATTGGGCGAATACCCCGCGAACTAGGACTTTACCATGACATAAAGTCCTGTCAATGAGTTTCGATTGAAATCCCTTAAAATTACAAAAATAGCCGGGTTTAGACCAAAATGGGTGCTCCGGCGGTGTGGTCACCGGCCGATCTACAGCCTGCTCCGTTAGGAGCGGTAAGTTTATAAGACGTCGCGCTCGCCCGAGTGTTGCGCGAGGCACTCTTTCAACCATTCCGCTCGATCCGGCGTCCACCACTGCTGAAAGTCCTGCAAATCTTCGATCTGACGACTCCTCTCCATTTCGAGCAAGCCGTGTGCGACTTCCTGCCCGGCATCGCCAGCCACGCGAGATTGCCCTTCGGCAAGGAGCTTCATCGCGGCAATGTGATCGGTAATTTTTCCCAAGCGCTCCTGCAACTCTTCGACTGCCGGATAAAGCTCTTCGCGCAACTGAGGCCCAAATCCGGGAGCTAAAAGTTCGATGGCGTAGCGGAGCGCTTTGGCACGAATGCGGAATTGGTGCAGGACCTCAATTTCAACCGCAACTTTTGGCATTTTCTCGACGAACGCCGCTGCGAGTTCGGCCAGCTTTCGCGGCGCCCATACACGAAAACAATTCGTCGGCGCGGATCCGCCGATTTCGTCCGGGGCGGCGATCTTGTTCACCAACCGCGCCGTTTTTCGAATGAAGCGATCCTCGTGACGCAATTGCTCAGCCAGCTCGACGATTGCCGGTTGGACGGCGACTCTTTTCTCGGCAAGAAAACACACAACTCCGCCGCGTTGTACGCTCGGCTCTCGACCCAAACGCGCGATCAGCACATCCAGGTCGCGGGCATCGCCGGCAGCGCGCCGTATCTTACGCAGCCGCTTTTTCATCCAACGCGCGGGCTTTCGCGGCAGCAACTCGCGATACAATTTCAGCGCAGCCGCCGCGCACGGGTCGCTACACGCAGCCGATGCACGTGCTCGACATCGTACTCCGCAACGTGGGCAGCCAGCGGCAGGCATTGGGCGACCGTTGCCAGCCGCAGTTCCAACGAACGCCGCGCAGCCTCTTCGACCCGGCTTTCGGGCGTAATTCCATCGATCCATTTTCCACGGGGAACCATTAACCTTATTGTAGCTGACGTTCTATACGCCGGGACGCCGGGCTTCGCGGCATTGGCGTCCTACAATAGACTAATAGTGGATTCAAAACTCACTGCCTTCAACCGGATGCTAGCTCGTTCCGGCTGATCCGATCAGCCGCAGGCTAGCCCGGTTTTAAAACCGCTTCTACGCAATCAGCGGTTGCAGCACGCGGCGGCTGATTCGCAGCGACCGTTTTCGGCCTTCCAGCGTGTCGTGGAAGGCTTCGTCCTCGACTTCCACGCATACCGGGCCGTTGTAGCCGGCGTCGGTAAGGGCGCCGATCCAGAGGCCCCACGGGACGTCGCCCAGGCCGGGGATTTTGGCCGTGCTCCGCAGCATGGGCGGCTCGAGCGAGCCAATGTCATTGAGGCGATGGCGGTCGATTCGCATGTCTTTGGCGTGAGTATGGAAAATCCGCGGGCCGAATTCGCGGATCGGAGCGATCGGATCCATCAACTGCATCACCAGGTGCGACGGATCGTAATTCAGGCCGAAATTCGGCGACGGAATCGTCTCGAACATCCGCCGCCAGATGGCCGGCGTGCGGGCCAGATTCACGCCGAACGGCCAGGTGTTCGGAGCGAGCATCGGGCAGTTTTCGATGCCGATTTTCACGCCGCGATCTTCGGCGTAGCGGATGATATCGGGCCAGACTTTTGTGAACTGCTCGAAGTTTTCATCCAGCGGCTGATAGCGGTTGGCGCCGATGAAGCCATTGACGTTCGACGAGGCCCAGCAGCGGAGCCGCGTCGATCACTTTTCGAAAATGGGACCGGGCGACCTCGGCTTCGTTCGGATCGTCCGACAGTGCGTTGGCGTAGTAGCCGAGAGCGGATATTTGGACGCCGTGCTTCTCGCAGAGTGCGCGGACATCGTCGGCCTGCGCCTGCGTGAACCTGTTGACGTCGATGTGGCAAACGCCGCCGTACGGCCGATCTTCTTTGGCCTCGGGCCAGCACATGACCTCGACGCACTGGTAACCGATGCTGGCGGCGGTGGCGAGCACCTCGTCGAGAGAGAGGTCGCCGAGAATCGCGCTGACGAAACCTAGTTGCACTATTCAGGCCCCCAACCCCCTACTCCCACACGCATCAAGATAATCACAATAACCAGAACCACCATAAGCGGCACCAATATGCCGATTACCGCGCCACTCGTTGCTTTCTTAGACGGAGTAGTCACACCGGCACCGATCAAAGCGCCGGCGCACATCATCAGAGAGAATGGCACCCATAAGGGCACAATCCTGGATTGAAAACTAAATAAGCGCAGGACTGGGGGTGGTTCACCCGCGAAATGGGCATTTACGAACAACATAGTTGCCGCCATCGCGAGGCCCAGAACGGTCAGCATGACACTAAGATTTCTTCGTCAAATTGAATTGCATGCTTGTCACGGTTCATCCCCAGCTTTGAATTCCGCACGCTTTTTGCGCACGTCTTAGAATTCCTGCCGCTTTTTTGCGAGACTTTTGCGGCACCGGCGCCGAGGATTTCGTGGATGCGTTCGGGGTAGGACGCGGGTTTGGCGCGGGTGCCGCTCTGCGCTTACTCAATATCAATGCGATAACTGACCATCCAAATCTCAAGCTGCTCCAGGTTTTCTTTCCATCGCTTTTTGAAGTCCTTCATCCACGCGCGGTTTTCCTTCTTGTCTGGCATATCGACGAAGATAACGCGCGAGATTGTCGCGATAGACAGCGCCGGCGTGTTGCCAGTGTCCTTCGATGACCAGCGTTTCGTAGCTGACGGAGCCGAAGTGGTCGCCGATTTCACGGGCCGCCTGGGCGAGCCATTCGACGGGCACCGCGCGGCCGTCATTGAATTGGCGCGGCAGCATCACCTCGAAGCGCCGCCACTTCGTGCTCATACGTTGCCGGTCCCTTTACGGTGTAGGGAATATTCTGCAGCTTCAGAGCGCCTCGAGAGCTGGTTCGGGTACGATATGAAGCCCGCCGCGCAGCACCTTGCCGGAAAAACCGCTCATCAGGACCGCCAAGCCCTTGATCTCCGTTTCGCGGTCGGGAAATTGGATGAGGATCATTGATCGTTCGCCCCGTATAGAACTCGTATATAGGAAGTCTATGCTCGATCGCAGTAGACTGCAAACATCACCTTCCTGGGAAATGCCGCAGGCTTTTTGGGCTCGGTTGAGAACTTCCGCTGCTTTTTTGCGCGCTGTTGCTGCGCCGGCGGCCAGGATTTCGCGGATGCGTTCGGGGTGGGCGGCCAGTTCGGCGCGGCGGGCGCGGGTTCGGCCAAGAATCTTTCGGCGGCGTCGGCCAGTGCCTTTTTCACTTCGCCGTAGCCGAAGCCGCCGCGGCGATAGAGGGCGGCCATCGACTCGCGGTCGGCTTCGGCGGCGACGAGCGAATATAGCTGGTACAGCACGTCGCCGGCTGGTTCTTTGGGCTGGTCCATCGGCCGCGAGTCGGTGACGATCCGCATGATTTGCTTGCGCTGCGACCTTGGCGTCTTCGAACACGGCCAGCGTGTTGTTGTAGCTCTTCGACATCTTTTCGCCGTCGGTGCCGGGCACGCGGGCCGAGTGTCGAGCACGTGCGCCTTGGGCATCACGAACACTTCGCCGAATTCGTGGTTGAAGCTGCCGGCCAGGTCGCGGCAGACTTCGATGTGCTGCACCTGGTCTTCGCCGACGGGCACGGTGTCGCTGTCGTAGGCCAGGATGTCGGCCGCCTGCAGCACCGGATAGGTGAACAGGCCGGCGTCGGCCGTCAGGCCTTTGGCCTTCTTGTCTTTGTAGGCGTGGCACCGCTCCAGCAGGCCCATCGGTGTGCCGGTCATCAGGAGCCAGCACAGCTCGGCTCACCTCGGGCACGTCGGACTGCACGAACAGCGTGGCCTTGTTCGGATCGAGGCCGAGGGCCAGCAGATCGATCGCCATGTCGAGCGTGTATTGCCGCAGCTTCTGCGGATCGCGCACGGTGGTCAGCGCGTGCAGGTTGGCGATGAAGTAAAACGCCTGCTCGTTATCCTGCAGGGCGATGTACTGGCGGATGGCGCCGAAGTAGTTGCCCCAGTGGATCGGGCCGGTCGGTTGGATGCCGCTGAGAACGCGCATGGATCGCTCAGATTTCGTTGAATGCGGATGCGGGATGCGGAGGGCGGGATTTGATGCGTATTCGCTGCTCCCGCATCCTCAATCCTTGAATTCAGTTCGTGTCAAGCGTGCCGACAATGTCGGCGACTCTGTTGACGCCTGCGGTCGCCAGAGCCTGCGGCAGCGCATCGAGCACTTCCATAGACGCCTTTGGATTGTAGAAGTTCACGGTGCCGAGTTGAACCGCCGATGCGCCGGCGACGAGGAATTCCATCACGTCGTCGATCGTGGCGATGCCGCCGATGCCGATGATCGGCGTTTTGACGGCCTGAGCCGCCTGGTAGACGGCCCGCAGGGCGATCGGCTTGATGGCCGGGCCGCTCAGGCCGCCCATGACGTTGCCGAGCATCGGCCGCCGCCGCCGCCAATCGACCGCCATGCCCAGGCAGGTGTTGATGAGCGAAATGGCGTCGGCCCCGCCTGCTGCCGCGGCTTTGGCCATCGCGGGAATGCTCGTCACGTTCGGCGTCAGCTTGGCCATGATCGGCACGGCCGTCGCTGCGCGGCAGTCGGCCACCAGCCGCTCGCACATCGCCGGCATCGGTGCCGAAATCGACGCCGCCGGAAACGTTGGGGCAGGAAATGTTGAGCTCGATCGCCGCGACGCCGGCCAGGCCGTTCGAGCCGACCGGTCATCTGCACGAACTCTTCGTGCGTGCGCCCGGCAATGCTCACGATGATCGGCACGCCGAGCGTGGCCAGATAGGGCAGGTGATGGGCGATGAACGCCTCGATGCCGTCGTTGTCGAGGCCGATCGAGTTGAGCATGCCGGCGGCGGTTTCGATGGTTCGCCACGGCGCGTTGCCGGCGCGCGGCTCCTGCGTGATCGTCTTGGGCAGGATGCCGCCGAGGCGGCGAAGATCGACCAGGCCTTCCATCTCGCGGGCATAGCCGAACGTGCCCGACGCGACCAGGATCGGGTTCGGCAGCCGCAGCCGGCCGAGTTGGACGGAAAGATCGATTCGATGGTGCGGGCGGCTGCGTCACGAAGGCGAAAATCCAGCGTGGGAAGGATTGTCTAAGTCGCAAACTGGCAATTGCAGATTTTCAATTGCCAATTTGGCGAATTTGCAATCCCTGGCGCGTTCATACGCTCAGCCACAGTTTAGATGATGCCGCCGTGCGTGCGCATCGGCGTCATGTGGCTCGGCTGGTCGAGAAACCAGATGCGTTCCCATTCGTCGAGGATCGCGCGAAGATCTTCGGACGTGAAAATCAACTCTTGCGCACGCCGGGCCGGATCGGCCGAATACATCGGAATCAGACAGCCCGTGCCGGCCGCCAGCCAACCAGCGGCAACGAAAGCCAATAGTATCCTACGCATTCGCACTTCTCCTCCCTGACGGTCTTTCAGCGCTCGCGCGGTCGAATTGCGGTACGCATGGCGCAGGCACTGCTGCCTGTCAGACAGCCACCCTGGCTGTCCGACTAACCGTACGACTACCGCCAAACCGGTCGTGCGCAATGCACGATTATTTCGAGTTTCCTGCGCTGCTTGCGCGGCGCAGCGCTGGATCAGATCGTATTCGCTGCGAAAAACGACAAGTATTCGGTGGGAAGCGGCGGGAAATTAGCGATTTTCGCCAGGATGCGCCGAGGGCAACTTCAATGGTGTTCGCTGATTGGGTGACAGCGTGGTCTGTCGAGAAGGACCGACAATCTGGCGGTGCTAGCTCGGCGGAACCGCAATGAGGCGGGCTGGAATCGTCCTAACTTGTTGGCGGCGAATGGTTTCCGGATTCGGGCGAGCCATTGGCGTGTGGATGACCGGCCTGCTCGGCGGCTCGGCGCTCCATCTCGCGGACCCGTTCTTCCATCTCCTTGCCCGGCTTGAACGTGACGACGAACTTCTCTGGTACAAACACTTTGTCGCCGGTTCGAGGGTTGCGAGCCTTGCGTGCGGCCCGCCGTTTTACCTCAAAAACGCCGAAATTTCGCAGCTCGATGCGGTGGTCTTCGACCAGCGTTTCGACGATCGCGTCGAACGTCTTCTGGACGATTTCCTTGGTCTTGAGCTGCGTCAGCCCGATCTCCTCGGAGATGGTTTTGACGATCTCTTTCTTGGTCACGTGGGATCCCCTCTGAGAATCGGCTACAGATGCGAAGCCACACCGCTGGGATGGTGTTTCTCATGTCCCAAGTGTAATTGTGCCAAGCACTAGTGTCAAGATTGCAACGCGCTCAGCGGGCGCAGCCGACGTCCTGATTGCGATGCCTGGCTCAAATCTTGAATCGAGGCACTGGCGGTAAATCTAGATTGTCAAAGAACTTAGCAGCTCGAAAATCAGCGACGGCCGTGCAGGCAAGCCTCGCAGTTGTACGCAAGGCATTGTCCCGCAAACACTTATCTCTGTTATAAGACGGCGTCGCGATCGATCAGAGTTGGGACTGTCCCGGCTATCATCGTCGCTGCAATCCTCAAACTTTAACTAATCGATAGAGTTACCCGGCAGCCCCTCCGACCGCTTTTCAGACGCGAATGACGGCTTTTTGCGTTTCGATTTCGCCGAGCTGGTAAAGCCGGCCCGTACCGCTTCCTGGGCAAACCTGGCATGTTTCCGCCCAAGCTTCCGGAGTGCGGACATTCGACTCCCAAAATGGCCACGTGCGGCACTGGCGTGGCCGGGCGGTGTACACGCGGCATTTGCGTGTCTTGCCGTCGAAGAACACGCAATCGCCGTTTTCGAATTCGACGAGGCTTTTACGCACGCCGATCTGGCGGACGTACTCGCTCTCGAAATCTTCCACCTCCAAGCCGACCTGCGGCAGCGAGATTGGCGATCGTCTTCTTTGTTGACCCACACATAGCCCGGCGCCCCCGTGCAGCAATCGCCGCAGCCGGTGCACTGGAAGCGGCAAACCGTCTTTGTACCAGGGCTTCTTCGTTTCGCTCATGGATTGCTACGGCACACGGATCGTGCCTGCTACACTTGCGACCTCTTGCACGGCGCCGATCACCGTGTCGATTTGCTGGATCGTTGTTGCATAGCCGGGGCTAATCCGCAAGGTACCGCCGGTGGCGGCCGTGCCAAGAGCCTCGTGCATTCGCGGAGCACATTGGAGCCCGGCACGGCATTGAACCTGATAGTTCGCATCAAGAATTGCCGCGAGCTCTTGCGGGTCGTAACCATCGACCGTGATGCTGACGGTGCTGTTGCGGTTACTCGGCGAGGGTGGCCCGTGGACGTGGACACCGTCCATTTCGCGAAGGGCTTCGAGCAGTCGCGTGACTAATTCAATATCGTGGGAACGAATCGCATGGATCGTTTTGGTGCACAGGAATTCGGTCGCAGCCGCAAGACCGGCCAGGCCGAGCAAGTTGTGATTGCCGGGCTCGTATTTATCAGGAAGCACGTCTGGCTGGCGATCTTCATCACTTTGCGTGCCCGTTCCACCGCAGCGCAGTGGTTTCAACTCGCGTTCCAAGCCGGGTCGGATGTAAAGGACGCCAGTTCCGAGCGGACCGAGCAGTCCCTTGTGTCCCGGGGCGGCTAGCAAGTCGGCGTCGAGCGTTTTCAGGTGGAGAGGGACGTGCCCAAGCGATTGGGCCGCGTCGACGAGGAACAGCGCGCCGGTTTCGCGAACTTTACAGGCGATTTCTTCAATCGGCTGAATGGCGCCGGTTACATTCGAGACATGATTAACCGCGACGAGGCGGGTATTGGACCGAATGGCAGCGCGGACGTCGTCGGGCGAAACAAATCCTTCGCCATCGCATGGCACGTACGAGACTTTGACGCCCGATTCTTCGGCGAGCGCTCGCAAGGGGCGAAGCACGGAATTATGATCGCAGACGGTCGTGACAACATGATCGCCCGCCCGGACGACTCCGCGAATCGCCATATTGAGTACGTCGGTACAGTTGAAGCCGAAGACGATGTGCGATGGGTCATGAGCACCGATCAAATTGGCGATGCCACGGCGCGCTCGATCGATGATTCGATTCGACTCCATCGCGTGGGTATAACTGCTGCGACCGTTCGGCGCACCGACTTCGCGTTGGAAACGATCGACGGCGGCGTAGACCGCGGGCGGTTTGGGCCAGGAGGTAGCGGCATTGTCGAGATAGATGCGGCGTTCATTCATGGAAGTATTATAGGCAGTTCGCATCCTGCGCAACATGGAGGGCGGTGTCGCGAGGTCCAGGGTCAGAGGTCAGAGGAGCCACGGAGGGCACAGAGAAGGCGATCGACTTGTCATTCCCGCGCAGGCGGGAATCTACAGGAAACCGCGACTGGATTCCCGCCTACGCGGGAATGACGATTAGCGAGTAATACCGACTTTTGGCCGGAACCGGCGTCGCCATCAGGAAGGCGAAAATCGGCCATTTGTCGGTGCGCTTGCGCCGGAGGTTCACACGCTTTGCCTCGTACGGCTGCGCCGCACCGACAATCGGCCGTGGCAAGTCTACACGATGGCAGCGCACGAACTGCCGAAAGTCGGTGGCACCCAGGCAAAACTGCTATTCTGTCCCGCTATGACAGAAAAGGCGTACAATACTACACGGGGACATCGGGTCTATAACCAAATTCGCCGGCAGCTTGTCGGGTGAGCGTCCCGATGTGCGAACGAAAGCAATGAGGCATAAACCATGAATCGCGAATCAACGGTATTTCATCCGGGCGTCGTCACGAAAGCTCTTGCCGTATGCAGTATTGCAACCTTCTGGATGCTACCCTTCTCTCCGTTCGTCGCCATCGCTGCGCTCATTCGAACGAAGCACACGGAGGGCTGGCCTCGCAGATTTTCCGTAGCCGCCGCACTGCTCTGCTCCGTATTTACTGTTGCGTATGCAAGCATGTTATTTTTCGTGACGATTTATATACTCAGGGGTGGACTCAACCAATAACCCGACGTTGATCTGTTTCGAAAGCAAGATGCGAAAGGTTGGAATAAGGGGTCAGAACGATTAAATCTAATCGTTCTGACTCCCCTTATTTCTAGAAGCAGTTTCAAAACCGTCTCGGAGAAGGGGACAGTCCCATTTTGCTCCGAGGACTGCGCAAAATCGGGACAGTCCCCGACGGTTTTGAAACTGCTTCTAGTCCCTTCGCTTGCCGAGCATCAGCGCGACGCAGGCGACCAGTGCGGCGACGACGAAGACGTCGAACAGCCGATCCCATCCCCATCGCGCGGAGACAGTCGACGTGAGCACGCCCTGGAAGACCGCGCCGATGGAGCCGACGCCGTCGATGAAACCGGCGGCCTTGGCGACATCGTGCTTGCCGCCCAGGTCCTGCGCCGCGGCGCCGCAGATGATTGTGTCGGGCCCGAAGAGACAGAAGCCGACCAGCGCCATGCCCGCGAAGTTCAGGACGACGGAGAGGGGAGCCAAGTAGGTGTAGAGGAGCAATGCTCCGGCCAGGGCTGCGACCATGATGGCGGAAATGCTTCGCCGCCGACCGGGGAAGTAGCGGTCGGAGAGGAAGCCCACGACGATCGATCCGATGATCCCGCCGACCTCGAAGGAGACCGATTGATATCCGGCCTGCGCCTTGGTGTAGCCCAGCGCCACATTCAGGTAGTAGGGGAGCCAGAAGAGGATGCTGTAGCGAATGAGCTTCAAGCAGAAGTAGGCGGCGCCCAGGCTCCAGAGGACCGGTGAGCGGAGCACGGAGAAGCTGGAGTGGGTGGGCTCGCGGTCCAAGATGTGTGCGGAGGCGTGAGTCAGCGGTGGCGGCGGGACCGAGAGCGGCGCTGCGTCGGGGCCTTTTGGCGCGGGGGCGAGCTTCGGTGCGGCGCTCGGGAAGAAACAGGAAGTTGAGCAGGCCGACGCCTGCGATGAGCAGTGCCGGTCCGAAGAAGGCCCAGCGCCAGCCGAATTGGGCGAAGAGGAAAGTGGCGAACGCAGTCGCCGCGAGCCCGCCCGCCTGGTAGCAGGTCGACCAGATGCCCATCACTGTGCCGCGCTCGCGGGGCGTGAACCAGGCGCCCATGGCCTTGCAGGTGGAAGGCCAGCCGCTGGACTGGAAGATGCCGTTGCAAACGTAGGCGACGAAGAAGACGGCGGCAGTGGATGAGGCGCCGCAGACGGTGCAGCAGATGGCGATTCCCAGCATTCCCAGCCCAATCAACCGCCGCGAACCGATGCGGTCGCCCAGGGCGCCGTTGACGAATTGCCCGATGGCGTAGGCGGCGAGGTAGCCGGTGTCGATGGCCCCCAGCATTCCGATGCTCACGCCCAGTCGTTCCTTCAGGGTCGACTTGACGACGGGAAAACCCTTTCGCCCGAAGTAGTAGGCGGCATAGGCGATCCACGTGAGGACGAAGACGGCGGCACGGCGACCGGTCTGAGCGCGGAGGGCGGCGTCTTCGTCAGTTTCGATCACTGTCGGAATTGCGGATGCAGACATGGTGATGATGTTGTCACTCGTCATAGGAATGGTCGTGCCACGCTCAGGAGCTACTTTCGCAGTCGGCCTGGCGCCGGGAGGCAAGAGAAGCACTGTCTTGGCAGAATTTGCGTTTTGCGATGAGCGCGTATGTTCTGCGCCGCTCCCGGAGGGTAGTTTTTTTGGAACTCGTTGTCTAGCGACTCGAAGGCAGCGGACGCGGCCCGGTCAGCATGAAGTCGTTCGTTCTCGCCACCTGGTAGATATCCGACGCCCGCTGGATCCACACGGTTTCATCCGGCGTTCGCACCGCTCACAGAGCATCGCGCTTAATCGACGAGCTTGTTGAACACGGCGATGCCGCAAGCGTCAGGAAAACTTAAACGGTCGAGACGAATTCAATAAATCGTTCTGACCCTTTTTTTGCGGGGTGACGCGAGGAGGGCCATCGAACCGAGTACCAGGAGGGTTGCGGTAGCCGGCTCCGGGACGACTGAGGTCGCCTCGACGTAGAAGACGAGGTCGTCGCCGTTGCTGCCGACGGAGTTGCTTGAAGTGTCGGAGCGCAGTATTCCGCCGTTTGGATAGGATTGACCGTTGGGCGCCATCCCGTCGCGGACGTCATCGAGCTTAAAGCCGGCAGCGAGGGACTCGAAGGAGAGAATGATGCCGTACGCAGTGTTTTCTGCGAGCTGGACGCCGGGCGTGTTGAAGTGAAGGAACTCTCCGGAAAACGTGCGGGTGACGTCGAACGACTCGCCGTTGACGAGGAAATTCGTGACGTTGGTGCCGTTAAAGGGGTCGTTGTCGGCGGCGCCGTCGCCAAGGGTCCACTGGGTGCCGTCGGTCGCGTCGGTGTTGGGGTTCCATTCGAAGATCCAAAGCTTCAGCGTGTTCGGTCCGCCGGACGAGAGATCCTGTGCGGCCCCGGTGCCGGCGGCATTGGCATCGGCACGGAGGGTAATGGCGCCTAAGTCCCACGACGGGCCGACCGGGTTGTTAGGCATGAAAAACGACTGCCCGCGTGAGCCTGCGCCGGCGGAGACGGGAAAGATCGTCGTAAAGGTGTCGCGTTCCCCAAGCGGTCCCGGGCTGCCAGAAGTGAAAGTGGTGTGCGGATTGGCGATGACCACACCGGGTCCGGTGGGCTCGGTGGTGTTAATGGTCAAAGTTGCGGCGTGAAGTGAGCCGAACGGCAGTAAAATCGCCGACGATAGGACAAACAATGCGAACAGTTTATCGCTTTGCATTAGCTCGACTCCGAAAACCAGAAATTGTTCGCTAGTGCCCCGCAGGGGCCGATTGAGTGCTGCCGGGATTCTAATCCGACGGCGGACCGTTGTCCAAATGTTTCCGGTCGTTTTTTCGACTTTTTTTCGGTTTTCGGAAGCCGGACTCAGCTTGGTGCCTGCCAGCTTTTCTTCGCCCCGGCAATTCCGTTGCTTTTCGGCTTCCATGTTACTAGAAGCAGTTTCAAAACCGTCTCGGAGAAGGGGACAGTCCCATTTTGCTCCGAGGACTGCGCAAAATCGGGACAGTCCCCGACGGTTTTGAAACTGCTTTAGCTCATGGTTAACCGCCGATTTGGTACATGGCTCGTTCGGGTCGGATGAATTCGACGGTGCCGATGCCGTGGGCCGGTGCCTTGGCCGCGCACGCAATCGCGGACTGAGGTCGGCCAATGTCGTCGTCGCTGGCCGGTCGCCACGGAGGATGGCGCGGGCATCCCACTCGGCGGTTGAGAAGAGGCAGTTGCGGACCTGGCCTTCGGCCGTGAGGCGCAGGCGGTCGCAGGCGCCGCAGAAGGATTGCGAGACGGGTTGGATCAGGCCGATGCGGCCGCGGCCATCGGCGTATTCAAAATCACTCGCGGGCTGGCTCGGGATGTGGCACGGCCGACAGGCACCAGCGGACCGAATTCCGCTTCCAATATGCGGCGAATCGTTTCGCCATCGAGCACGTCGATTCGACTGCCAATGTTGCTCGGCATCGAGGGGCATGTATTCGATGAATCGCAGCTCCAGGCCGCGTTGGCGAGCGAAGCGGGCGAGCGGAACGATCTCGTCTTCTGTCAGGCCGTGAATTGCGATGGCATTCAGTCGGATGTTTTTGAAAGCCCGCCTTCTGCGCCGCAGCGATGCCGGCCAGAACGCGGTCGAGCCCTTCGCGCCGGGAGATTTTCTGGAACAGTCTCCTCGTCGAAGCGTGTCGAGGCTGATATTCAGCCGCTGAAGGCCGGCGCGATGCAGGTCGGCCGCTTGTTCGGCGAGCAGGATGCCGTTTGTCGTAAGCGCAAGATCATCAACTCCCGGTAAATTCGCCAGCATCTGTACCAACCGGGGCAGCTCCGCACGCACGAGCGGCTCGCCGCCGGTCAGTCGGAACCGCCGCACGCCCATCTGCGAAACGACACGCACGAATCGCGCGATCTCTTCGAAGGTGAGGATTTCATCGCGCGGCCGGAATCGAATATTCTCATTCGGCATGCAGTAAAAGCACCGAATGTTGCAGCGATCGGTAACGCTGATCCGCAAACTGGTGTGCACTCGGCCAAGCGTGTCGGTGAGCGGCGCTGTGTTGCTGATTTCAACCATGTTCGTTGGTTATCAATGACAAGGAGACGGGGGGACAAGACGTTTCGTCCGCGGCCGTTTATCGTGTCTCTTGGTCTCTTGGTCTACTGGTCCTTTCCCGCGCTGGGATGCACCCACTCGGTCGACCCGTCCGCCCATTGCTCGCGTTTCCAAATCGGGACTTCTCGTTTGAGCGAATCGATCAGCCACTCGCCGGCGGCAAAAGCATCGCTTCGATGCGGCGTGCTGACGGCAATCGCCACGCTGGCCTCAGTTGTCGGCACGCGGCCTAGCCGATGGGTAATGATACATTCTATCACGGGCCAGCGGCCGCGGGCTTCGGCTTCCAATTTCGCCAGTTGCCGCTCGGCCATTTCGCGATATGCCTCGTAATCGAGCGCGACAGTTTGCCTGCCACCGGTCAGTTCCCGCGTGATGCCCAGGAAAAGCACGATCGCGCCGGCTTCGGGGTGCCGGCGCGGTCCACGAGCGCAGAAGTATCGATTGGCTCGTTGGTTAGCTGGATCATTGGTTGGCCAACTTCCTCGGCAGTTAGGCGCTCCGCCGCGCGGAGCACATCGGTGTCGCTGCCAACGACTAGCCGCCGCTGACCGGCGGGATCAGTGCGACCTCCGATTGCTCCGTCAGTACCGTATCGCCGGCAGCATATTCGGCCCCTACGGCCCACAGCGCGTGCGGAACGATGCGCTCCAGGGCCGGAGATGCTGCCGCAACGGCCAGCCGCAGGTCGTTTACCGTTGCGCCCGGCGGCAAATCGATGGCCAGCTCATCGCAACCGGCCAACTCCCTGCCAACTGCAAACAGCTTCAGGCGAACCTTCATGTAACCACCAACGATTTGCCACTGGAGCGAACCAAGTCGGCCACTTCCGGCATTAACCCATACGCCAGCGCGAGCAGCTTGATCGGATGGATTGTCGGTTTCGTCGAGCCCTGTTCCATTTGCATTTTGCAAGTGCTGCACTCGGTTGTGCCAATTTGAAATGGACCGTCGCGGACCGCGGAGATTAACTCCAGCCCGGCGCAAACTTGCGCGGTAATTATCTCGTTTGACGCCCCACAGACCAGCCATTCCGCTGCAGCCTTTCTCCACACGATTGACGCGCATGCCCGGCACCAACCGCAGCAAATTCTCAGCCGGCGCCCCGACACCCAACGCCCGCAGGTGGCAAGGTACATGGTAACCGACAGAAATCCGCTGGGCCTGGAAATCGAGCTTTAACCGGCCGCACAGGTGCAACTGCCACAAGTATTGACACGCCTCCTGGGTATGTTGTGCCACGGCAAGCGCGTCCTCGTCGTTATCCAGCAGCGTCGGATATTCGTGCGTCAGTGCGAGCACGGCCGAAGGCTCGGTCGCAACGATGGTATAGCCTTGCCGCACGGATTCGGCCAGCACGGCGACGTTTTGTGCGGCCACGCTTCGTGCCGGTTCCAACGCACCCGCGGCAATCATCGGCATTCCCGCGTGTAATTGATCTTGGCGGACAAATACGGCGATGCCATTGTGCCGCATCACCGCCACCAGTGCCTCGCCCAATTGCGTGTCGAAGTGATTTGCATAGGTATCGACGAAGTACACGATCTTCTCGCCGGCGGTCCGCGGCGGATGATGCAGCCGATGCATGGCCGATTGTTGGAGGAAGCTGCGCCGCCCCAGCCGCGGCAGCTTACGGCCTTGGGCGATCCCGATTACTTTTTCCAACAACCAACGGGCCTGCTGATTGGCAAATGCCCAATTCGCGACGCCCGGGAACCGTCCAGCCAAAGCGGCCAACGAATCGATCCGCGTGAGCATCCGATCCTGCAAAGTCAGGCCGTTGGTATGGACATAGGCCGCCTTGGCCTCCAGCATCAGCTTCGGAATATCGACGTGTGCCGGGCATTCCAAGCGGCACATGTGGCAATGCACGCACAAGTCGGCGACTTCCTTACAGGCGTCGTGCAGCATCGTATCGCCGGGCAGATTGCCGGCCAACAAGCCGCGCACAAGATTCGCCTTCGCTCGCGGCGAGGCCTCTTCGCGCGGATTCATGCGAAAAATCGGGCACATTCGCGTGTCCGGCAAAGTCGTCCGGCACGCCCCGCATCCGTTACATGCCCGAGCCGCCGATGCCATTTCCTCGGCATTCCAGGCTAATTCCAATTCCAAGAGCCTTTGTGCGCGACCATTTTCGGTCGTGGCTGCGCCGGCTGCGCTCGCTTCTGGTACCGGCAAGTTAACACCCGACGAGCGCATGTGTTGCGTCATGCGGCTCGGTGCAATGGGTACGATTTTTCCCGGGTTGAAAATTCCTTGCGGATCGAAGACTTGCTTCAACTCGCGGAATACATTCACGAGCGGACCGTATTGCTTGGCCAGAAATGGCGTGCGGCTCAGGCCGTCGCCGTGCTCGCCGCTGATCGTCCCGCGCATCAGCCACACCTTTTCATAGAGCTCGGCGGCAAGCGACTCCATGGTGCGGACGTCTTCATCGGTCCGAAGATCGAGAAACGGCCGAATATGCAACTGACCCTGCGCGACGTGGCCGAATACCGAGGCCGTCACTTGCAATCGCTTGAGCGTATCCTGCACGTGTCGCAAAAAGTTAGGCAAAGCCGCCAGTGGCACCGCGATATCCTCGATACACGGCGTCGGCCGAGAGCTGCCTTGCATGCGATACAACGTCGGAACGAATCGCTGTGCGAGTCCCCAGTAGAGTTGAAAATCGATTTCGTCCGCGGCATAGTGTGAAGCCGCGGCCAGGCCCTTTTTGTACTGCGCCAATTCGACGACTTCGTCCAGCTTTTGCTGAAGCTCCTCGCGGCTGTCCGCGTGATGCTCTACGAGCAGCACCGCTTCGGCTTCACCGGGAATCAGCAACTCGTAACGGACGTCCGTCTCGCGAGCCAAACTCAGGTGACGCCGATCCATCAGATCGCACGCCGCCGGATTCAGTCCGGCAATTTCCAGCGCAGCGTGCGCCGCCTGGTCCAGGCTTTCAAACAACAATAGCACGCAACTTCGGTGCAGCGGCAGCCGATCGACACTGATCGTAGCTTCGGTGATCAGTCCCAGCGTTCCCTCGCTGCCAACGAGCAATTTGGCGAGGTCGAGGTGCCCGTCTTTCAGCACGTTGTCGAGCCGATACCCGCTGCAATTGACCAGGCTCCTGGGCCGGCGGTCTTCTATGGTCCGTGCGTGCCGCTTAATCAGCCCGGCGACAGAATCCACTAAGCCATGCAGTCGATGTGCAGGATCGCTCGGGTCGTGCGGCTCGCCGTTGGCAACTCGACTCGTTGCGTGGCGGGCAACGCGCACAACCGTGGAATCAGCCAGCACGAGTTGCAGCTCTTCGACATGCCGTCGGGCCGACCCGTAGCGCGGCCAATGGCTGCCGCCCGCGTCAATCGCCACGACACTTCCCATCGTGGTGACGCTGCGCATCGCGGGGTCGGGACCAAACAACCGCCCGCTCTGCCGCAAATAGCGGTTCAACGACTCGAGAACGACGCCGGGCTGCACGCGGACGCGCGTGCCCTCGTCGGCCACAATGCGGCGAAAATAGCGCGAGAAGTCGACCACCAGGCCCCGCCCCAGCGACTCCCCCGCCAGACCGGTTCCCGCCCCCCGCGCGTGAATCGGCAAATGGTTTTCCGCGGCATAGCCAACGATCGCCACGAGATCGTCGATGCTCCGCGGCCGCACCACGCCGAGCGGCCGCAGCTCGTAAATGCTGGCGTCCGTCGCATAGAGTTGCGTGGACACGTCATCGCAGAGGACGTCGCCGTGCACGAGTCCCCGCAGGTCTTCTTCAACTCGCTGCTGATCTGGATC
This sequence comes from uncultured Planctomycetota bacterium, assembly GCA_963807935.1. GTDB lineage: Bacteria > Planctomycetota > Planctomycetia > Pirellulales > Lacipirellulaceae > JABDGM01. The sequence goes on along the minus strand of CAWEDY010000022.1, from coordinate 67,912 downwards.
CATTACGTTAAAAGATTTCAAGCGCACGCAAAGCGCGAAGGCGAAAAGGACGAATGATAATCGTTAAACCGCTTGTCGAAGCGGATGGACGCAAACATGCACTTGATTTGAATTCTATCAGCGCCCGTTAGCGCAACTTTACGGCGTGTCCAATCTTTCGTCTTGTTCGCGCCTTGGCGCGTTTGCGTGAAATCTTTGACTCAGCGGTTGGCTTGTGGCGATTCCGAACTCGAAATTGCCGGTTTGCTTTTCGTTCGTGCGGCCAGTTGCCGATAGCGTTCGTGCGTTTCCAGATCGAAGCCGCCGTGCCGCTCGATATCCTCACAACCCCGGTACTGTGCGCCACAGCGATAACAGGTGAGCGACTCTCCCATCACGATATACAACAAAAGATCGACAAGGGCGGTGCCAAACAAGATTGCAAAAGTCCACAGCACCTGGTAGTGCGCCCAGGCGATACTGCTGCCGACAAAGCCCAGTACCACCAGCGCGACCCCCAATCGCTGCGGAAAATCCTTGCGAGCGTAAAGGTCTTTACTCGGACATACCAGGCAGCGATTGATCCGCCCGTTGTCAATTGCTTCGTTCGGAATCGCAAGCTGGTAGCGACAATCGGGGCAGCTTAGCGCGCCGGACTCAGCCGATATTGCTTGCCGGACAGTATGCCCGCATCCCGCACAATTATAGGTAACGTTCATCGGCAAGGCGAAAGCGGGCCCCACTACCGGAAGGGACCTGACTAATATAGGTAATGTTGCTGTTGTCCGGCCATTTATTATAGGGGATAGACACTCTCGGCCGACAGTAGCAGACCGGTCAGTTCGCCGATGAACACGCCGAGAACGGCGACGTAGAGGATTCCCGTTGCACTCTGCGTGTTGGGAATTTTGAGTGTTCGCCATGCCATCCAAAGCAGCGCCAATACGCCGCACAAACCGAACGACCAACGCAGTACGACAAATAGGAACCAAGCGAATGAAAGACCGGGTCGCGCGGAAATCTCTGCTACAAGTCCGGCACCGACAAGAAGGGACTGCGCGATAATTGCCAGCGCTGCCGCCGCGAGCAGCCGACGTAGCGGCGAGAGTTCCATGCCCGGCGCATTGAGATACCAGTGACCGAGGAGCATGGCGGCCATCGTGAGGCCAAGCACCAAACCGGAACTTGCAACGCTCAGCGAATACCACAGCCGGATTTGACGGCTTGTTTCGGCGACCGGCCCGTTTAATATGGCTGCCGTGACAGAGGAGGCCGCGATGAGCCATAACATCAGCTTGCCAACTCGATTCGATTCGAATAGCCACGCCGCCGAGCCGATGAAGCTCAGTATTGCGGCGCCGATGGCCAACCACATAGCGATGGGAGACATCGTGACCAAAACCAACGCCGCAAGCGTCGTCAGCCCCAGCGTGACATACAAATGATTCCGAAAGAAACCGCTGGAAACTTGCCGCGACGGCGTAATCGCCATGCCGACGGCCAAGCCAAACGAAAGCCGCAAGAGGAACTGTGCAAGGATCCCCATTTCAATAGACAGTCACTTCCGCTCGCCGTAGATCAGCGTCATCACTTCGGAGCGGCTGGAAAGATTTGAGCGGAAGATTCCCTTCATCGCGGAAGTCACACAAATGCTGCCTGGCTTGCGCACGCCGCGGATCGTCATGCACGAATGCGTCGCCTCGATTACGACAGCTACGCCCTTCACGCCGAGTTCTTCAATTAGCAAATTGGCGATTTGTTCGGTCATCCGCTCCTGGACCTGCGGCCGGTGCGAAACACTCTCCACCACGCGGGCCAGCTTGCTGAGGCCGACGACTTTTCCATTCGGTATGTAGCCGATATGCGCCACGCCCGAAAAGGGCAGCAGATGATGCTCGCACATGCTGTTGAAACTGATGTCGCGGACGAGCACCATTTCGTCGTATTCTTCGGTGAAGAATTTGCGCAAATGGAGCTGCGGCTCGTCGTGTAGTCCGGAAAAAAGCTCGGCGTACATGCGGGCGACGCGGGCCGGCGTTTCGCGCAGGCCTTCGCGGTTCGGATCCTCACCAACGGCCGCCAGTATCTCGCGAACTGCGCGCTCGATCCGTGGCAGATCCACCTGCGACGTGTTGGGCGCACCATTCGTGTCCGAAAGCTCGCCGGAAATGCTGCCCACGTCACGCGAGCGGTCGACCATCATGTCGGTGGCTTTTGCCATAGGTATTTTCCCTATTCGATCTTACGGAGCCGCCATCAGCGGGGTCAACTCAAGTGTAGGCTGTTCGCTCGGCGAGCAGAAATCTCCTCGGGAAGCGGGAGGCCGAAGATTCTGCCCCAGTACCATCAGTTTTCGCTGAACGATGGCGGGAAGGTCGGCGCAGAAGGCGCCGAGTCGGCAACGGCAAGATTCTCCACCTCGGCCAGCAAAATCTCGGCCCGTCGCCGCACGTTACATTCAGCCAGAAGCTGTTGCTTCACCGTCATTTCAAGCGGCAATGCGTACGCCGCCAGATCGGTCAAAAGTCCTAGCGGAAGCTGGGCCGAAAGCATGTTCTCGAGCTGCTCCGGCAGCTCACAAGCGCATGGCAGGTGTTTGCGAAACGCCGTCAACAACTGTTCCTGCAACTGCTTCCGCGCGGCAGTCGAATGGAAATCGTAGCAATCTTCGATCAGCTCGACACTCGCTTGCCGAAACGACCGCAGCGGCTCAAGCTCCTTCACAATCCGCACTCGTTGCACGCCCAGCAACAGCACGTTGTATCGCCCATCGTCCAAGCGGTGATGGGCTACCACCTTGCCCAGACAAGCGTATTGCACGACAGGCGGCCTGCTCTCGTAATCGTCTTCCCAACCGGGCTCGAGCACGGCCATAGCAATCAATTGATCGCCCACCAGCGCGTCCTCCAACATCTCCCGATAACGATCCTCGAAGATGTGCAGCGGCTGCATCACGTGGGGATACAGGACGAGATTGGGCAGCGGGAACAGCCGCACCACGCCGGAAAAAGTTTGGGCATCGAAATCGAGCTCGGCCGAGTCCCATGGTTTCATCGCAAGTTACCTCTCAATTTCGATCGGCGGCAGCTCGGCCGGCGGCTCCAGCCAAATCTCTGGAATCAAATTCGGATCAAGCTCGATTTTTGGAAACTCATCATCGCTGGTAGCCACTTCGGCGAAACATGTGTCGAATTCAGCGAGAAACTTCTGCAAATCCAATCCGACGCAGTTTGGCGCGTACTGTGTCAAATAACCGCGACTGCTGCCGTAAACCTTGCGTGCGCCCCGAATATTGCCATTACCAAAGTGATGCAGCGCGACGGCCGCCTGAATCAAACCTTTGTAAAACAGCCGCAACGGGCCACTGTAATTCTTCCACAATTCTTCCCACGTTTCGTGGGCTTCGAAAAACTCACAGGCGTTGAAGTACGCGATACCTTTTAAGTAAAGCGGATCATATTCGTCCGCGTCGAGTTCCATTGGAGGCGCTCATCGAAATCCGCCCGATTACTGGCCAGCCATTTAGCGGCGGTCGGAGAGCGAGATCACGATCTGCAGGATGTACCAAAACAATAAACCGACCGAAGCAAACAATGCCAGCGAAGCGGCGACGTATTGCTCCGTGCGGTAATGATGCAAAATGTTTGACGTATCGTACAAAATCGCGCCGGACGCGAACGCCACCCCGAGTATGCAGAACCCCGTGCCCAGATTCAGCAATCCAAAAAAACTCAGGGCGATTGCACCCATCATGAGCATGCCGGCAATCCCCAATATTGGCGCGAGAAATGAAAAATCTTTGCGAGATACAAAGACTGTCGCCGTCAAGACGCCAAATACGGCCAATGTCAACACACCGGCTACGGCGATCGTGTTGTACGAATGGCCGCCGACCGGAATCGCATAATGGTTGGCAATCCACAACAGCGGGCAGAGGATAACCGAAAAGGCAAACACGTATGCGGCGAGCCCGGCGTATTGGGTTCCGACGGACGTATTCGAGCGCGCCCAACGTTCGGCGATCCAGCTCACAATCATGTAACCGCCAAACAATGCCATCCAGCCCCAGCGCATTTGGAATAATGTCTGCACCCAGTCGTTCACGGGGAGCGTCTTGAAATACAAAAACTCGAGCATCACGAGCGCGTAGATTGCCGCGGTCAGATGCACGTAGGTTTTGCGAATAAACGTCCGGCGGGCATCCACTGTCGCATCGACCGCGAGGCTGCCAAAACGAGCATAGGGTGTGTCAGCGAGAAATTCGCCCGAGTTCATCGGCAGGTCCCCTCACTAGTGAGAAAAGTCGCCATGCCCTAACACGGCTCCCCCAGGCATGTTCAACTGAGTAAGTCTAGGTTTAGCCGCTGGAGAGGTCAAGATTTATGCCGATTCCGCCGCAGTCAGCAGCGATCGACCGCGGTCGCTTGACAGCAGACGACGAGCGGCCACAATGACCCGAACAAGCCGCCATTACAACGCAAAGGGCTTCCGAAAGGCGACGCGGAGCTACTTTTCAACTGAATTCGGCAATTGAGAACGCCCCAGCGATTGGATCGGTTGGGGATGGGAACACGATGGCAACTGCGGGACGGACATCGCTGGTAAAAAAGCGTCGCGCGTCGCCTTCCGCGGCTGCGAAGAAACAATCTCGCGCCAAGCATGCCGGCAAATCGGCCAAGCCCGCCGCCCCCGCCAAAGAAGTCCAGGCAGCCCGCGTCGTCGAGCGTCTCAAAGCCGATTACCCGGGCGCTACCTGTGCCCTCGAAAATGAAACGCCGTTTCAACTGCTGGTGGCCACGATTCTTTCGGCCCAATGTACCGATGAGCGGGTCAATATGGTAACGCCCGAGCTATTTCGCCGTTGGCCGACCGCCGCCGAAATGGCCCGTGCTCCGATCAAATCAATCGAGAAAGTCATTCAAAGCACGGGCTTTTTTCGCAACAAGGCCAAGAACATCAAGGCGGCCAGCCGCGACCTTGTCGAAAAGCACGGCGGCGCGGTGCCGCGCGAGATGGATCAAATGGTCGCCCTGGCGGGCGTCGGTCGCAAAACGGCCAACGTCGTACTGGGCACCGCGTACGGCCTCGCCACAGGCATTGTGGTCGATACGCACGTCACCCGTCTGAGCCGGCGGCTTGGATTAACCAAGCACACCGACCCCACAAAGATCGAGCAGGATTTGATGGAGCTTGTGCCGCAACGCGAGTGGGTCGATTTCGCCCATCGCATGATCCATCACGGTCGCCAAATTTGCACCGCCCGCAAACCAAAGTGTGCGCTCTGTTCGATGAATAGCTTTTGTCCGAAAATCGGCGTGGAGACCTAACCCCCGTTAGCGTCGGCAGCCACGTCGATTCCATTATGTCGGCGTGGCCGCCGATGCTAATCCCCAGCCCACCAGCCCCAAAATGATCCTTTCCGGCCAAGCCATCCGCGACCGACTCGGCGGCGACATCGTCATCGATCCGTTCGACACCGCTCACCTTAATCCGAACAGTTATAACCTCACGCTCCACGACGAGCTGATGGTTTATGAAGAGCTGATGCTCGATATGGCCAAGGCCAATCGCGTCCGGCGGATCGAGATTCCAGACGACGGACTTGTCCTCAGTCCGAACCAGCTCTATTTGGCGCGCACGGCGGAGCGGACCAGCACGCACAATCTTGTACCGCAGATTGAAGGGCGCTCGTCGGTTGGCCGGCTCGGATTATTCGTACACGTTACGGCCGGCTTCGGCGACGTTGGTTTCAGCGGCTATTGGACGCTCGAGATGTTCGCCGTTCACCCCGTGCGCATTTACCCCGGCATTCCGATCTGCCAAATCTTTTACCACGAAATCCTGGGCCCGGTCGAAGAATACGCCAGTAAGTATCAACACAACCGCGACATCCAGCCGAGCTTGATGTTCGAGGAGCTGTCTGCCCGCCGCAAGCGGGACCCACAGCTGCCGCTGGATTTCAGCATCGAACGGTCGCACGGCTGAACGAACGACCTCACATTACTGCAAAGTAGTTCTCGACCGCGAAGTCGAGATTCTCCGGCGTCAGCTTGGCCGGCTTATTGGTATACCGACAGAAGTTGCGCACTTGCAAGATGAGATCGCGCGGCTGGCAGCAGCGCATCGGTCGGTTCAAGGCGCGGTAGTGCTTCTCTATTAGATAATTCACCGCCCCCTCGTCGTATTCCACTTCGAGCGTTCCAGCCATAATACGCAGCAGTTGGCGGAACGACGGCTCATCAGGATCTGTAACTTCGATCTTGTAGGGGATGCGCCGCAGGAACGCATCATCCACCAAATCCTTCGGCTCCAGGTTGGTAGAGAACACGATCAACTGGTCGAACGGCACCTGAATCTTTTTGCCGCTAGCCAAATTCAAAAAATCGTATCGCTTTTCCAGCGGCACGATCCAGCGGTTCAGCAATTGATCGGTAGTCATTCGCTGCCGGCCAAAGTCGTCGATCACGAGCGTGCCGCAGTTGCTCTTCATTTGAACGGGCGCTTCGCTCACATTGGTGGCCGTGTTGAGCGTGACCTCCAGGTGATCCATCGTCAGCTCGCCGCCGACCACAATCGTCGGCCGGCGTATGCGCGTCCAACGAAGGTCGATCTTGCGGTTATCGATCAGGCCTTCGTTCGCCGGCAGGGGCATTTCTTCATGCATGCCCGGATCGAATAGCCGCATGATCTCGCCGTCGACGCCGATCGCGCGGGGGATCCAAATCGTTTGCCCGAAGGCCTTCGTGATTCGCTCGGCAATACTCGTCTTGCCGTTGCCCGGCGCCCCAAACAGAAACATGCCGCGACCCGAATTGATCGCCGGACCGAGCCGAAGCAGCATTTTCTTGTCGATCAACAAATCATCGAACGCGCGTTGCAAGGCTTCTTCGGTCGGATGCTGGTTGGTCAGCGTTTGATGTTTGACGCTTTCGACATAAGCCGCCAGCGGCACCGGAGCGGAGCCAAAGTAGGTGCAGTGCTCGGCAAACTTCTTGGCCCGTTCGCGACCCAGCTCCGTTAGCTGGTATACGTAATCATTCATCGCGGCCGCGTTCTTGTGGGCAACGAGGCGGTCTTGCTTCATCGAATGCAGCAGCGGATCGATGATTCGAAAGGGCAGCTTGAGATGATCCGACATCAGACGACCGGTCGCCTCCGATCGGCCGTTGAGCGTCTTCAGGAGCAGCGCCTCGACCTCGCTATCGGTTAGGCCCGCGGCGGCGAGTGTATCGGGCTCGATCGGCAGCCACTCGCCGCTAGAAGGTGCGGCTTCTAAAGCGGGCGCCGGGTCCGATGATTCGGCCGTTTGCCGTTTCGTCGGCTGGCCTTGCGCCACCGTAAGCTGATGGATGCGATCCATCAGCGCATCGAGCCGGCTGTGCTCGTCCGCCTCGCGCTGCGCTACGGAGGCCGTCGCGCCCGGGTGCCCGTTTGACTTTTGATTTGGCATCTTTGCGATCGGCCGGGAAGAAAACCTTGGTTGGAAACCACTCTCCAAACGTAGGTTGCCGCTACAAAGGGGCAAATGCCCAATCTTATCCCTTAGCGCACGTCTCGCCCGAATTTGACGCTCGTAGCGAATACGTCACGCGCTTGGCCCCACCGCGCCGTGTCGCCTGTGATGCCGGTGGGTTAGACTGGCATTGAGGCAGCCCGTAGAGCTGTTCTGATATTCAAATCGGCGAACTGCTGAGGCCCGGCGGATCCAGTTGCGATTTGCCCGCGCTCTCTATCCCCCCGCTCCCCAGCCCGCAACTGCTATGCAGGTCGTAATTACCGCCATTGGACCGGATAATCGCGGTTTGGCCGATCCCATCGTCCACTCAGTCACCGCGATGGGCGCCAACATTGCCGAAATTCAGATGTACGACCACGATGAGCGGTGCGTGTTCTCGATGCTCACGCGAATCGAGCTCGATCCGTCACGATACGGCGAGCTTCGCCATGAAATGGCGGAGATCTCGCGACGAACCAAGTTGTCGATTCGCACTTGGTCTCCGGAAATTTCCGATCGCCAGCCGGCGCTTGCGATTTGCGTCACCTATCGGCATGAGCCGGTTCTCGCACTACTGCGTGCGATTCGGGACGGCCAAATCAAAGCCGACGTGCGGCTGATGATCGGCAATCGCGACGCTTGCCGCGGCTTGGCCGAGCAATTCGGCGTCCCCTGGTTTAATATCGGCGACTCGACGGGCAAGCCAGATGATGCGCGGTTGATCGAGCTGTGCGACGAACAGGAGGTCGATTTCATCGTGCTTGCGCGATACATGCGCATTCTGCCTGCCGTAAGCTGCTGGAAGTACGCCGGGGGCCGCATCATAAACTTGCATCACGGCCTGTTGCCCAGCTTTCCTGGTATGCAGCCGTATCACGATGCCTACACAAGCCGAATGCTGACCTATGGCGCCACGTGCCACTTCATCGTCCCGGAGCTCGACGCCGGCTGCCAAATCATTTACCAGTCGACATTCATGGTGCCGCCTGGGACGTCGCGCGACGAAATCATTCGCCGCGGACAGCAGGACAACGAGCCGCATTGCCTCGTGGAAGGCGTCCGCCGCGTTGTGGACGGCGAGGTGCAGCTGCACTTCAACCGCGTGGTGGCGCGGAAGTAGAATGGTTTTAGACTTTCGGAAATGCGGTTTATAGAAGGGAACTGTCAGACGAGCCTGCTATCGAAAAAGAGCCGCCGGATTTTACCCGGCGGCTCGTGGCCGTTCATGCGGTGGTCGGTGGTGTCGCGAAAGTAAGGCCCTGTCGTGCCAACGTTTAGGAGCCTTGCTACGCGGCATCGCCGGCCGCCCTATTCTGAAACTCACTTACTCTGGTTGTTCTTTGCCTCCTTCCGGGCTTGTTCCAATCCTTCTTTGAACTCGGCGTTGCCTGGCTGTGCTTTCACGAGTTCTTCGTAGTATGGAAGCGCTTTGCTGTACTCTTTGCGTTCGGAGTACGTCGTAGCCAGGCCAACCGCCGCGGCGTTCGGGCCGGGGTACTTCTTGTACATCTTCTCCCAAAGCGTGATTGCCTCGTCCACTTTGCCGTCATTCTTCAAGCAGCGGGCCAAACCGTTCATGGGCCCGGCGGCATCCGGCTCCTTGTTGAGGCACTTTTCGAAGTAATGTTTGGCCTCGGCCGACGTGCCGTTGTTGAGCAAAACGAAGCCCAGGCCATTCATTGCGGAAAGATTATCGGGGTCCTTGGCCAGCGCGGCGAAAGCTGCGTTCCGCGGACCGAGATTTGCCCGTGCTGAATTGTCGCCATCCGTCGGCGGCCAAGTTCGCTGCCGGAGCGTTCTCCGGATTTCCAGGCGGCTCAATCTGCCGACGCAGCTCGGCCGACAATTCACCCTGCTTCGCGGCCGCGAGCATTGGCTGGAGCGTCGCGTCGTTTGGTTGGGCGCTTTGCGCTTTCTTGATCCATTTTTGGGCGTCGTCGTATTTGCCCGTTAACAGGTAAAGTCTCGCCAAACCAAACCATGCGGCCGGTGCTTTCGGCGCCGCTTTGGTTAAGTACTTCTGTGCCTTCTCGTAATCACGCCAACTGAGATACACCTGCCCCAGTCCGTTGAGTGCGGCCGGTTGTTCGGGTTCGAGGGCCAGGCACTTTTCAAATGCTTGAATGGCTGCTTCACTGTCGCCGCTGTTGAATCGGGCCCAACCGAGTCCATTCCAGGCGTTGGCCGAATCGGCGTCCAACTTGACCGCTTGCTCGAATTTCTTCGCAGCTTGAGCGAATTGCTGTTTTTGCCACAACCCCCAGCCTTGCTGGCTCAGCTCTTCGCCTTTCTCGACTCGCGCGTCCGCGCTGAAGCTTCTCCTTGGCCGGTGGTGGTGCTGTCATCACCAGCCAACCGCTCAAAAAAGCTAACAATACAGTCCCCATGGCAATTCCTCCTACAAACAGGGTGAAAAAAAGAAAGCGCCGCATACGGCGACGCCTTTCGTCCGTCCGTAATGAATCGCGCAGCAATTGGTCGGAGCCGTACAATGCCGATTCGAATAGAGCTTCCTCGTCCCTTCCGGTTCCGGAATCGTCTACGACACTATTTTTCGTTCTCTCATTCATAACTTTTCTGCGCCTCGATTTGTCGATGTATTTCAGATTTGCGCCATCGCATTCCTCGGACCGTTAGACCGATTTGATAATTCGCGCCGCTTCGTCGCTTGCCAACTTACCGGTGCTGACGGCGTCCAGAATTGTCCCCCGAACTTCTTGGGTCGCGGCGATCTCTTGGCGAAGGGAATCGATGACTTTGTCCAATCGCGAGCGAACAGTCGGATACGACACGCCGGCCTGCTCGGCGATCTGCTTCAAATTGCCGCCGGCGAGCACGAAGATCTCGATGAACCGCTGGTGCTCGGTCGGAAGATTCGCGAGTCGCGGCGTCGGAAAAGCCGCCTCGATCGAGACGCCGCATTCGTGGCAGGTCATGCGGCTCACGGTCATCGTTCGGTTGCAATATGGGCAATTATTGGATGCCGGCATCGTCGCAACTGGTTATTTGTTTTATTGAGTAGTCAAACGATATAAATACATAAAATTGAGTGCTTGTCAATATGTTATGTAATAATGTGCATATTCTTGGACATGGCTCGGACGCTTTACTCTTAGTGCTCAAAGGACTTACTAAACCCAAGCCCGGTAAGGCCTTCTCGTCGCAGGCTCGGGCAGGCGATGCAAGCAGAACGGGACGCGATCGGGCACCATTCTCGATGCCACGGGAAACTGCTCTTGCCGGTCACAAGGCGGCTCCCTACCATCCCGCCGCACACCGTCTCGGTGAGGCACTGCTTCTACCTTTTCTACGATTCGCTTTTCAATTGCTTTTCGGCCAACGGGCGCCGCGGTGCACCGCAAGACGCGCCCCACCGCACTCAATCGGAACGAATTGCGCTCCCGCTGTGTGTGACGCGAATATTCGAGCGGCACGCGCGGCGCGTGTATTCGACGTTGACGGAGTAGCTCATCGATGCACGACCGCCTTGGATACTTAAGCGTTGCGATTCGCGCCTATCGCACCCGCTGGGCGCGATCCGTTGCACTCGCTGCGCCTGCGCTGATATTCTTCGCGGCATTGTTCGTATTGGTCTGCCCGGCGGCAGCACAGGACACATTACCACCGGCCATGGAAGCGTGCGCCAGCGATCCGGCGCGCCTCCAATAAGTCAATCCGGCTCCGGCGACATCGACTTCTTTTCGCAAGACCTGGGAACGGTCCTGCGGCTGCGCTACAACACCGAGAACTACGGGCAGGACGGTACGGGCAACTTCGATATCGGCACGATGCAGGTCGTGACGATGGAGGACACGGCAGCGTTCGTTGATGGTCAGGTGACAATGAACGAAGTCGAGGGCGTCGGCTTTAACATCGGCCTCGGCTACCGGTGGATGAGCGATCCGCCGTATTCGCCCGCAGGCCGCATGGAAGGCGTCAGCCTGTGGGTCGATGGTACGCATACCGATGCGGGCAATTTCTTCCCGCAAATTGGCGTCTCGGTCGAGTCGCTCGGCGAAACGTGGGATGTAAGAGCCAACGGCTACATCCCCGTCGGCCAAAGGGAACAAGTGGGCCCGTTCGAGGCGACAAACCAGATCGGATTCACGGGCAATTCGCTCGCCGACCTGACGCAAGCGACCGTCGATCGGTCATTTTATGCCGGCGAATTGGAGTTTGCGCGGCGAATGGGACCGGAACGAGAAGCTTGGGCCTTCGGTGGTCCCTATTTCGTGGCCAACGATACCGACGACAGCGCCGGCTTCCGCCTCGGTGCGCGCGGCTACGCGTATCCCGACTTGCTGCTGCAATTTGCCGTCAGCCACGACGAGGTTTTTAATACCAATGCCACGTTCTCGATCGCGTGGTTCGTCGGCCGCACGCGCACGAACTTCCAACCCGACTGCGGCCCAGCCGGCAGAATGCGCGAGCCCGTGGCACGAAACGATTATGTCGTCTTGTCGCACCACAAGCGTGAGGGCGGAACTGCACTTACGCAGCCCGATGGCTCCGCCCTGCCCTTCGTGCACGTTGACAGCAACGCGGCGCCGGGCGGCGATGGCACATTCGAACATCCCTACGACTTGCTCTCCGACATCAACGGCACGGGCAGCCCACAAGGCGCCATCATCCTGGTTCACTCAACGAGCGAACTCACGGGCGATCAAACAACCGTGCTGAAGAACAACCAGCGATTGTTGGGCGAAGGGAACAACGTCGAGTTCATGGTCGACACGAAAGAAAAGGGGACGATCGTCATTCCAGAATCATCGCCGGGCGCACGTGCGCTCGCTCGGCCGATGATCCTGCAAGCAATCGGCGATGCGGTCCAGCTCGCCGACGCCAACGAGGTGGCCAACTTCGATATCGACGGCCAAAACATCACGGCCCGGGCGATTGCCGCTCCTGCAACGGGCGCGGGCGATCCGAACCTGCACGACCTGACGATCAAGAACACGACCAGTGACGGCATCTTCTTTAAGCCTGAAGATTTCATCGACACGAACGACGTCAATGGCAATGGCAACACAACCGAACGGCTCGTTCGCGGCAACGTGACGATCGACAACGTCACGTTCGACAACGTGGGCGGCAACGACATCGACATCAATTCCGCCACCGCCGTCGATGTAACGCTGCCGACAGTCACGTTGGAGGAAACGCTTGCCCTGTCCAACATTACGAGTACCAATGGCATTGGCCCCGGTATCAATATCGAGAACACGCACACCGGAGTGGGCAATGCAACACTCACAGGTTACACCTACGACGGTGGAACAACGAGCGCCGGCGCAATACGGCTGAACAACTATGATGGCTCATTCGTCGCCTCGAATAGTACGCTAACCAACGGCGCCACGACCGGCAACGGCGTGCAGGTTCTCGGCGATACCGAGGGCTCGGTCACGTTCGACAGTACGGTCGCATTCAATAACCTGGGCGGCACCGCGTTCGATGTAAATGGCGATGATGCCGGCACCGACAAACTAAACGGCACCATCACGGTTCAAGGTGATATTACGAACGATACGGGCCGAAGCGTCTCGGTGCAGAACATTGCCTCCGGCGCCACCGTTGAGTTCGACGGAAAAATTACCGACACCGGCGATGGCATTCTCGCGAATTCCAATTCGGGTGGATCGATCTTCTTCGTCGGCGACTTGGATATGACCATCGACACGCCCGCCGCCACCGCGGTCGCCCTCACGAACAACACGGGCGCGACAATCGATTTCGCCAGCGACGTGGTCATCCAAAGCACATCATCGGCCAATGGCTTCGTGGCCACCGGTGGCGGCACGCTCTCCGCACCAGGCACGGTCAACTCGGTCTCGACCGCAACCGGTCAAGGTGTCGTGATCACCGACATGACGATTGACCCGATCGGGGCCAATTTCGGCGACGTCAACCGCACGGCTTCCGCTGCGACAAGCGCCATTCAATTTGAGAATAACACCGGCGGCCCGATCACCGTTGGCAATACGACCGACACCGCCGGCGACGCGGGCACGATCGTGGGCGGAACCGCCGACGCCATTCGGATCACCAATTCGGCCAACGTTTCCGTCACGGGCCTGCGCATCAACAATACGTCCGCAGTTTCCGGCGTGCGCGTCGAAAAGAGCAACTCCGTGGCGTCCACCGTCAATCTGAGCGATCTGGAGATCAACGGCGGAGATATCGGCGTCGAGACAGTGGGCGGCGGCACCGGCGCTGTAACGATGACTGTCAACGATACGGCAACCAACAGCTCGACCGCGCAAGGAATGTCGTTCAACAATCTCGATGTGGGAACAGTGCAAGTCAATAACGCCACCATCGACGGCAACAACGTGAACGGCACCGCCGGCGGCGTGCTCATCACGGGCAGCGATGCCTCGATCAATTTCGACAGCGCGACCCGCATTCGCGAATTTGGCGGCACCGACTTCGAAGTCAACGGCGGCGCCGGGGCGATCACGTTTGCGGGTGGAATTGTCAACTCCACGACTGTCAACGCTGCCGACACTGCAGGCCGCTCGGTCGTCGTCCACGGACTCACCGGCGGCAACGTAACGTTCACGGCGGCCAGCTCGATCAACGACGATAATGATGGCATGCTGGTCCACGACAACGGCACCGCTTCCATCAACTTCCTGGGCACCAACACGTTTAACACGACCACCGACGCCGTCAAGGTCACCAATAACGACGTCGGCGGCACCAACGCGAATATAACGTTCGCGGGGCTCAATATTACGACCACCGGCACGGGTCGCGGCTTCGTGGCGGAGCTCGGCGGAACCCTTTCGGTCACCGGAACGACCAACCAAATCCACTCCGAAAATGGCACCGGTCTGTCGATTACCGATATGACGATCGGCGCCGTCGACTTCAACAAGGTGACGGTAGACGGCGGCACGGGTCCGGCCAATGCGATTGTGATGCAAAACCTGATCGGCGGCCTGGTGGCCATTGGCCCAGCCGCCGGCGGAGTGGGAGCCGGAGGCCAGTTGCGCTCGACCGACGACGCGATCGTCATTCAAAACGTGCAAAGCGCCCTCGTTCAGCAGGTCCGAATACTAAGCGCCGGCGACGCGGCCGGCGACAACGGCGTAGAAATTTCGCACACCGCGGCTGCCACAACCGCCATGGATATCACAATCGACGGCCTCAAAGTGGATACGGCATTTGATGCGGCCATTAATGTGGCAGGCGCCAACAGCAATGAGTTCAATTTACGACTCACCAACGGCGATCTGGCTAACAACGTAGCGATCGCCCTTACCGGTTCCGGTCACTTCGGTTTGCTGGTGGACAACACCGACATCACCACATCGGGGACCGATGTCGCATTCGCGCTGACTCAAAGTGGTTCGGCACAAAATGCCGACGTCACATTCCGCAATGGCAACAACTTCACGACGGGCGACGCCAACGCGCTGTTCATCGATTCGGCCGGCGCCAGCGGCAAGACTTTCAACCTGTTAGTCGAAGACAGCACGTTCACCAACAACAGTGCGGGCTCCGCGAGCGCGGATATCACCGCTCGCCAAACGTCGCTGATGAATGCCACGATTCAAGGCAACACGTTTACCAACGCGAACGCGGCTGGCCTCAATTACAACATGACGTCCAACGGCGCCGCGGCCTTCATGCGCTTGAACTTGGGTGGCGACGGCACGGATCGAAATACGGCGGCCGCCGGCCTGGGCGAATACCACTTGCACGAACTGGCCGGCTCAGATTTCGACGTGTTCCTTAAAGACGACACGTTCAACGATCTGCGTAACACCGGCCACGTAGTGCCCGATCCGAACGCCGCCGCGTTCGACGACCTGCCAACGGCTCCCCCATTGCCCGCCGTGCCGTAGGATGCAATTCGGCTTTGGTGGCGTACGGCAAAACCGCAGCGTCAATCGATAGCCCTTCGCATGCGCCGGCGGCCGCGAGCTACGAGCCCCATTCCCAACGCGCCAAGCAATGCCATGCACAGACTCGCTGGTTCAGGTACGACGGAGTAGTTAAGCAGCGGCGCGCTCGAACCGGCGCTTACGCTCTCGGCGGGTGAATCGCCGCCAAAGCTTGACAGCGATTGCGCCATTATGGGCTCGACGCCCGCCATCGCCCTCGCAACTGCCAGCGTGTCCGACACAACAAACGCACGCTTGATGAAAACCTGAAAGCCATTGTCCTGGACGGGCACGTTGGTGAACCCCAAGTTGCCGGGACCGGCCCCGAACATCGCGTCCGTAGTTCGATCGATCGTCGTCAATGCCATGATCTGATTAACGACCGTCATATCGGGAATGGCGGCGAACACAGTAAAGTCCGGGTCGAGAAACGAGTTGTTGGTGAGGTTGACGAAGAAGCTGCTGGTGCCGGCGTCCTGATTCGTGCCGCCCATTCCATCGCCCGGCAGCGCCAGTGCAACCGTACCGACGGTATTCGAAAGTCCAATCTCGGCGGCCGGTACGCCTGCGACGGGCGCAAAGGGCGCGACCGGCCGGGTGCTATCGATCGTCGGCGGCGGCCGCTTGGTGTGCGAAAAAAAGCCGCCCATCTGTAGCACGAAGCCCGTATCGGCCCGGTTGATCCAGCTGCCCAAATAGTGATCGGAATCGACGTAATTCAGAAAATTGTTTACGTACCCTTGCAACGCGGTGTTGTTCGTCGGATTAAGGACGATGTCGAAATCGCCGACGCTCGTTTGGAACCGCACCACCTGGCCCGCGGCCGCCGGCACCAAATACAAACAGATTGCCACCGTGATGCCAATTCTAAAATGCATGCCTCGACCTGCCGGATGTCTATTGAAGTGCCGCTCGATGTTCCCGAAACATTTAGACTAATCGGCCGTTACAAATACGTCAAAAGATGTGACGGATTGGCGGAGTCTTGGCAGGCACGCTCCGCCCTGCATTCTGCCCATCACCGTTACGCTTCTCGCAGGTGGACATACTTACTTACCGGTGGCGACGAATTGGCCGGTTGTTATGATTCTCGGGCCGCGAGCAGCTTTAAGAAAGCCCGCAACCATTCAGGGTGCGCGGGCCATGCGGCAGCCGTGACGAGATTACTATCCACGCAGGCGTTATCCAAGCCGGCCGCCGGCTCGTCCCAGATGGCGCCGGCCTGGACCAGCTCGGGCCTCACGGCGGGATAGGCCTGACAGCGACGGCCTCCCACCACGCCGGCAGCGATTAAAATCTGCAACCCGTGGCAAATCGCGGCGATCGGTTTTTCTTGGGCCGCGAAGTGCCGCACGATCGCCAGCACCTTTTCATCCAGCCGCAAGTATTCAGGGGCCCTTCCGCCGGGCAGCACCAGAGCGTCGTATGCGTCCGGCTTCACTGCATCGAACGACCAATTCAATCGAAATCGATGCCCCGGCTTTTCGCTGTATGTTTGATGGCCTTCGAAATCGTGAATGGCGGTAGCCACAAAATCGCCCGCGTTCTTGCCGGGGCAAACCGCGTGAACTTCGTGGCCGACGGTGAGCAGCGTCTGAAACGGAACCATCACCTCGTAATCTTCCACAAAGTCGCCGGCAATGAGCAGAATTTTTTTTGCCACCATGGTTGGCTCCAATCGGCAATCGAGACGCGAGGCGTAAACCCATCATACGGCTCGCCCGCGCCTCACAATAGCCTGGACATGGCTGAGCGACGCGATGAAAATAGCATCGAGACGATTCTCCGCGGCGCTGCGCGGGATCAATTCACGTTGTTTAGCGAGCGCTTCAATGTCCGGCCGAAACAAGATGTCGATGGTTCGTGGGGTCCTGGCCATTGCTAGCCTTGCGTGGACCGGATCGATTCATTCAGCCACAATGGCCGCCGATGCTGCGGCATCGAAGGCGACCCGCGTCGCTATCTATGCGGATGCCGGCGCGACGAAAAGCGACCTGCCCGAAGTGCAACGATGTTTGCCCGAGTCAGCGGGCTTCGCCATCAAATTGCTCACCGCCGAGCAAATTCGCCGTGGCGGATTGGACGACGTCGAAGTGTTGATTCACCCCGGCGGCAGCGGTTCGAAGCAGGCCGCAACGCTGGGTGGGAAAGGCCGCGAGATTGTCACGCACTTTGTCGCCCACGGCGGCGGGTTCATTGGTATCTGCGCCGGCGCTTACCTTGCCTCGGCCGAATATCCCTGGTCGCTGGCGGTGCTCGATGCTCATGTCGTTGACGACGCCCACTGGGCCCGCGGCCAGGGCAACGTTCAACTGCACCTGTCGCCGACGGGGCAGACCGCGCTAGGCACTCATCAAGCGTTTTGCGCGATTCACTTCGAAAATGGACCGCTCCTGGGACCCGGCCACAAAGACGAAATTGATGACTACGAGCCATTGGCATCGTTTGACACCGAGATTGTCCAGAACGGCGCGCCGAAAGGCGTGATGAAAGGCACCGCCGCAATCGCCCGCGGAAAATTCGGCAAGGGCCGCGTCGTCTGCTTCAGCCCGCACCCGGAAAAAACACCCGGCTGCGAATCATTTCTCCAATTCGCCGTGCGCTGGGCAGCGCACAATCCTGGCGAACGTCTATCGCCTCGCGCCGAGCCGCAAGGTGGCGGGGCGCACTTGCGCCCTAACATTTGGTATCATGAAACCTTGGCCGCTTCCAGCAAAAACTCCGGCAGCCGCTGCACGCGGCCTTCTCGATCGATACACGCGAGCGTGCTCTCGCCTTCCGCCAGCAATTCGTTGCCGCGGTACACGCGGTACTCATGATCGATCCGCGCGCCGCGCGAACGAACCGTGCGAATCGCCAGTCGCAATGTGTCGCCGAACCTGCTCGGTCGATGGAACTTGCACGCGATCTTGTTCACCACCAGCAGAATACCGTCGCGCTCCAGTTGCGCATAATCGTAGCCGAGCGCCAAAAGCTGCTCGACTCGGGCCAGCTCGAAATACTGGAAGTAGTTCGCGTGGTGCACAAACCCTTGCGCGTCCGTCTCGTAGTAGCGAACGCGGATTTCTATTTCGTGGTTGGGAAGCATCTCGGTGTCAAATTGGGATGAATGACCTAAAACGACCGGTCGCCGTGCAACGTATCGTAGCGGCCAAAGCGCCGCCGACCAACGTCGGTCGGCCGCTCGGCGAGTTGCAAAACGGCTGTAAATGCTTATAGTTACGAATGCGGCGGCCGCGCCGGGACCGTTCGGATCGTTATGAGACTGGCGGCACCTGTTACCCCGAGCGAAGCGAAATATCTCGGATTCCGGCAGGCCGGATTCTTCGCTGCGCTCACAATGTTACTCTCGGACAACCCCGGTCTCTTCCATCTACTGACAAGGATTTAGCCATGAGTATTGGTGAGGGTTCCGGCGCAGGAGCGGGAACGGAGTTCGCAACCATACGCGGCCGCGATTACCCGTCGATCCGCCAATTCACGGTCTTTCTGGAAAATCGAGTCGGACAGTTGATGGACGTGGTCCGCCGGTTCGAAGGGAGCCATGTGCGAATCGTCGCGCTGACAATTTCAGATTCGACCGAATGTGCCCTGGTGCGGTTTTTGCTCAGCGATCCCGAGCAGGGTCGGGAAATTCTTGAGCGTGCCGGGCTCGCGCTCGTCGAATCCGATCTGATCGGCGTCGAGTTGCCCGACTCCCAACAGCCCATGCTCCAAATCTGCACCGCCCTGCTCGCGGCGGAAGTCAACATTACGCAAATCTATCCGCTGTTGTTTCGCCCGACTGGCCGGCCGGCGGTGGCCTTGATGGTTGATAATATTGAAATCGCGGTCGAAACTCTGCGCATGAAGGGCTTCCACGCCATCAACGAGGACGAACTGAAAGAAACCTAAGGGCAAGGGCGAGGGGCGTGGAGCAGATAGCCAGACATAACTCGATCATAATCCTGCCCCCCGCTCTTTGCTCCCTGCTCGCTGCCATCCACCATGCCAATTCAAGTCACTTGTCCCGGCTGCATGAAGCGATTCAGCGTCGCGGATAAATTCGCCGGCCAGAAGGGGCCTTGCCCCAATTGTAAGGCGATCATCACCATTCCTAAAAAAGAGGACGAGGTGATCATCCATGCGCCGGCGCACTCCGAAGAGGGCGCCATCGGCGCCGGCGGCCGACACGTCCTTAAGACTTACAAGCGCAAAGACACGAGATTCCAGCCGCTCGTCTTTACCGCGGTGGTTGGTTTCGTACTCGTTGCCCTGCTCATCGCGCTGGTGATTCGCAGCGTTGGCGCGCCGGAGACGTGGCTAAAGGCTCTCGCGGCCATCGTGCTTGGTCCGCCGCTAGCATGGGCAGGCTACACATTCATGCGCGACCCCGAATTGGAAGCTTACCAGGGAAGTACACTGGCCATCCGGTCGCTCATCTGCGGTCTTGTTTACGCGCTGCTGTGGGGTCTCTTTACGTTCCTCGGCTACAGGTTCTTCGGAACCGACACCATGCAAAAGGGCTTGGAAATCTTTCAAATGGTGGTGCTGGTTGTGCCCGTTTTCGCCGCTGGTACCCTGGCCGCTTATGCCTCGTTCGATCTCGATCCGGGCAGTGCGTTTTTTCATTGCGCGATGTACTTTGCAGTGACCGTGTTGCTTCGTTTGGTGGCACACCTGCCGGCCGTTCCAGGTTTGGGCGGCGCCTAAAGGCCTGCTGCTGGAGCTTGTCCACAACGCAATCTCCGTGACCACAATCTACGACATCCCCGAAGTTGGCCGCTGGCGCGCGGCAAGCGGCCGTGTACGTATTCCGCCGGGTGTCGATGTGCCGCTCACCAATCGCGTGCGGCGACTCATCGACACGGCGCCGTTTCGCCGGCTCGCGCAGATCAGCCAACTGGGATTGGTGCGGCTCATTTATCCGGCCGCCAATCATACGCGCCAGGAACATTCGCTTGGCGTCTTCCTGGCGGCGATCGAATATCTCGATCGGCTGGCGGCCGATGACCGCTTTCGCGCCGCAATTTCGCCAAACGACGCCGAATTGCTGCTCGCCGCTGCGCTGCTCCACGATATCGGGCATTGGCCATTTGGTCATCCGATCGAAGACCTGGGCTTGCCCGAAGTTTCCGGCCACGAGCAGCTCGCCGTCAGCGAAATCCTCAGCGGGGAATTGGCCAGTGTCTTGCGCGACGACTGGCGCCTGGAGCCCGCCGAAGTCGCCGACCTTATTTCCGGCAACGTCCACGGCCCGCCGCAACGAATTCTCCGCAGCATCCTCTCCGGCCCGATTGACGTCGATAAGATCGATTACCTAATGCGCGATAGCCTGCACGCCGGAGTTCCCTACGGGCAACACTTCGATCGCCGTCGGCTTACCGGCAGCTTGTGCCTCAACGAGGCCGGCGATGCACTGGCCATCACCGATAAAGGCAAGACGGCCGCCGAAATGATGGTCTTCGCACGGTACGTCATGTTCAGCGAAGTGTATTGGCACCATGCCGTGCGATCGGCCACTGCCATGTTGCAGCGGGCCTTCTACTTGCTGCGAGACAAGCTCGATGTGGCTCGCCTGGTTACGATGACCGAGCAGCCGATGATCGAATCGCTGCGAAACGCCGGCCGCGATTCGTCCGCCGGCATGCTGCTCAGCGGCATTTTCGGCCCAACGCGCCAGCTCTACAAAAGACTCGCTCAATACAGCTACTTCGAGGAACCGCAACTGTATCGTCGGATGGCTCGCAGACCGTATGCCGAGCTGGTAACTTTCGCCGAGCAATTCGCCATAACATTGTCGCGGGCACTTGGCGACGAAGTTGCCCCGCACGAAGTGCTTGTCGATGCCCCGCCCGCCGAGCTTGAAGTCGACTTTGACATCGAGGTGTACTTCGCCAAACAGAACGTCTATCGCCGACTTGGCGATATCTCGCCCGTTGTCCGCACGTTGGCGCAAGAACAATTCGACGATTATGTGAAGCGCGTGCGAATTTTTGTCCACCCGCGCCTAGCGGCCTCGGCGCGCAAGCTGCCAGACCTATCGGCCCGGTTGGCGGCAACGATTGCCACATAGGGTGGGGAATCTGCCAAGGGCGTGGTCAGCATCAACGCTTGCCGCGCCCTCGAAAACTCTGGAAGTGCCACCCCTGGTGGGACCATGGGCGGTCCCTAGTTCGCGGTGCTCCATTCAAAGCTTTGACACGCGGCGCTCTGGCCGCGCGGCGCCGGAACAATCTTGGAAGCCAGCGTTTTTCCGGCCCGGCGACGAGCCAGCGATGCGCGAAAATCGGCCAATTCGGCGAACACCTGCTGCTCGCTCAACACGCCCTGCGTCACGAATACTTGCGATAGCGGGCTCTTCCGGTCGCCTTGAATCATCAGCAGCCGCATCAAGTCGTCGCGCGTCATCAGCCCCATCTCGATAGCCAGCTCGCCAAATCGTTCTCGGGGCGACTGGCTCTGCGCGTGCAGCACGTCGAAAATATCGCGCGGCGAGAGGATCCCTTCCTCCAAAGCCAACTGGCCGATTCGGGGGATCGTCGTAAGCTGCGCCTCCAGTGCCGCGACCAACTGCTCGGCCGAAATAATCCCTTTGTTTTTCAAATGAAGTGCGAAGTGCATGGCAACCCCTGGCGTCGTCCGCCTCTTCTGTAACTTTGGTGAGCAAATGCCAAAATGGTGCCAATCGTGTCACTACTATAAAGTCTACGACGAGGATGCGCGAGGCGACGTGCCGGGGGGTGATGGCCACAGCGGTCGTAAGGTTTAATGGGCCAACCGAGCGCGGTCCATCGAACTGTAACAATTGTGCGGCTTGCAAGCCGGCGGATTGTCACCAGGCAGCGGCGAGACTCACAGCGCACCCAGCTCGACTTGCGTACGCCGCATCGAAGGGGAAACGTAGGGCGACTCGCGCCGCGCAAGCGCGCCCGGTCAGCCGTTCACGTTCAATTTTTTTCTGCGAACCTTTATTGGTCGGGGACAATATGCCGATAGCACAAACTGGTCGGCCTCCCTTGTAGCCGATCGGCTTGCATCGGACGTGGGCCAGTACGGATTGCCAGAGATGGATCGGGCCCTATGGAATCGCTTTGGCTCGCAGCGCGAGGCGCTCGAACCGGCGCGAGATGAGCTATGCAAGCGCCTGTGCCCCATTTCCTGCTTTACACCGAATCTTCGCGAAGCGGCCGCTTCGCGCCGCGTTGGAAGTTCGTGCTGCAATCCGTCGGCGGCGACGAGCGATTGTCGGCTGCCGATTCCGAGCTCGACTCGCGCCGGAGTCGATTGGAGCTGCTCGCCGTGGTCCGCGGACTCGAGGCGATCGATCGTCCATCGCGCGTGACACTACTCACCCGCAGTCATTACGTCAGCCGCGGCATTCGCCGACAGCTTAACCAGTGGCGCGATCATCATTGGCGGTGGGAAAGCTTCGGCAAGCTGGTGCCGATTCGCGACCACGATTTGTGGCAACGCATCGATCGGGCGTTGCAGTTTCATCGGGTCGAATGTTGCCCATGGCATGTTGACGACGCTCCGGAGAGGCGCGGCTTCCCCACCGAATCGCCAGCAGCGAGCTGGAAACCAATCAACCGTATTCGATCCCGCGGGCGCGGGTGGACCGTGGCCGCGGCATTCGCCACGCTGCGACGCGGCGTATTGACACCGCTTTCGGCGATCTGGCGGCCGGCGTTTACTCGGGCCGCTTGAGGGCACAAAATATACTCGCGACCGGCGGACCTTATCGGATGGGGGAGTGCCGCCCGTCCATCGCACCAGGAGAATAAACGTGCAAACGCAGTTGCCCTTAAATTCCATCGGCCCGGTGATTTATGGCTACCATGAAAACCCGTTCGAGGTGCTCGGTCCTCACGAGATCGAACAGAACGGCCGCCGCGCCCTCGCCGTGCGCGCTTACTTGCCGGAAGCGCAACAAGCCTGGGTCATTGACCCCACGCAGGGAATGACCCGACCGATGCGGCGGATTCATCCGGCCGGCCTGTATGAGGCGGTCTGTTCCGTCGACAAGGAATGCTTTGGCGATTTCCTCAGCCCTCAGTCCCCGGCCCCCAGCTACCAGCTTCGAGTAACCTACAAATCTGGTGAGACCCACACCATGCACGACCCCTATGCCTTCCCGCCGATGTTGGGAGAACTCGATTTTCACCTTCTCGGCGAGGGGCAGCACTGGAACAGCTACGAGAAGTTAGGCGCTGATCTGCGCACGGTCGATGGCGTGGTCGGCGTGAACTTCGCCGTCTGGGCGCCCAACGCCGAGAGCGTGGCGGTCGTTGGCGATTTCAATATGTGGGACCGCCGCAGCCACGCCATGCGAAAACACATCCCCAGCGGCGTGTGGGAGCTCTTCATCCCGGATATCAAAACGGGCACGCACTACAAGTTCGCGGTGAAGCATCGCGGCGGGCACGTGGTCGACAAGTGCGATCCCTACGGTTTCTTTGCCGAAGTGCCGCCGCGCACGGCAAACATCGTCGCCGACCTCGACAGCTACCATTGGAACGATTCGCAGTGGATTGGCTCGCGCGCCCAACACAACGGGCTGGATGCGCCACTTTCGATCTACGAGATGCATCTCGGCAGTTGGCGGCGCGATCCGGGCGAGCCCAGTCGCTGGCTGAGCTACCGCGAAATCGCCCCGCAGTTGGTGGACTATTGCCGGCAAATGGGCTTCACCCACGTCCAGTTGCTGCCCGTTAGCGAACACCCCTTCACCGGAAGCTGGGGCTACCAGACCACCGGCTACTACGCCGCCACCAGCCGCTACGGCGCCCCGCAAGACTTCATGTATTTCGTCGACCTGCTCCACCAAAACGGCATCGGCGTCATTATCGATTGGGTGCCCGCGCACTTCCCCAAGGACGATCATGGCCTGCGCTGGTTCGATGGCAGCGCGCTGTACGAGCACGCCGATCCCCGCAAGGGCGAGCATCCGGATTGGGGCACGCTCATTTTCAACTACGGCCGCAACGAGGTCCGCAATTTCCTGCTCTCCAACGCCCTGTTCTGGCTAGATAAATACCACGTCGATGGACTCCGCGTCGATGCCGTCGCTTCCATGCTGTACCTCGATTACAGCCGCAAAGAAGGCGAGTGGGAGCCAAACATCTACGGCGGACGCGAAAACCTCGAGGCGATCGACTTCCTCAAAAAGTTCAACGAGGAGGTTCATCGGCAATACCCCGGCGTGCTGACCATCGCCGAGGAATCGACCGCCTGGACCGGCGTCTCCCGGCCAACGTACGTGGGTGGACTCGGCTTCTCGCTCAAGTGGAATATGGGCTGGATGAACGACACCCGCGAATACATGCACAAGGAACCGATCCACCGCAAGTTCCATCACGACGAGCTGACGTTCTCGCTGATTTACGCCTTCACCGAGAATTTCTGCCTGCCCCTTTCGCACGACGAAGTGGTTCACGGCAAACGCTCGCTATTGGACCAAATGCCGGGCGACCTCTGGCAGAAGTTCGCCAACCTGCGCTTGCTATACGGCTACATGTGGTCTCACCCCGGCAAGAAGCTCTTGTACATGGGCGGTGAATTCGGCCAGTGGAACGAATGGAACCACGACGAATCGCTCCAGTGGCATTTGCTGCAGTGGCAGTCGCATCGGGGAGTGCAGCGATACCTGTCCGATCTCAACACCCTGTATCGCCGCGAGCCGGCGCTGCATCAGGTCGATTTCGACTCGAACGGTTTCGAGTGGATCGATTGCCACAACTGGCAAGACAGTGTTTTGTCGTTCATGCGCCGAGCGAAGGATCCGCAAGATTACGTGATCGCCTGCTGCAATTTCACGCCCGTGCCGCGGATGGCCTATAAGATCGGCGTGCCCGAAGCGTGCTGGCACGATGAGATTTCCAACAGCGACAGCACGTTCTACGGCGGCAGCGATCTGGGCAACGCTGGCGGCATCCAAGCCCTGCCGCAAGAAAGCCACGGCCGCCCCGCCTCCATGGAAGTCACCCTCCCGCCGCTGGCCACCGTCATGTTCAAACCGCGACGGTAAATACATTACCGCACTCTTCTAAGAAGAAAGGCTAGTGCTTTGTCACAGCTAAAAATTAGGGATAGGCAAATCAGCCGCAGGGCGCTAGCCCACGGTTCTTGCTGATCTGCGGCTAATCCAAAATCCAGCTTTGACAACGCTAGAAGACGGTTTTCTACGCCTTGTATCTCCTCGCTAAGACCGGGTGAGCAGCGCGTTGCATTCCCCGCAATTTGCATTTTCATTTTGCAATTCCCCCCTCTGATCGGTCAGATTTCGGGTCCGCGCCTCAGGATCGTTCACGATCTTTCTTCGACCGCTTAAGCCCTCGTGGCACCCACCTAGCTCCTCCGCCCAGATCTATCCTTCGTCGTGCTGCTGCTCTTTTGTCTTATCCGGATCGCGGTCCCACTTCAGGTTCGCACCGGCGATGATATCTCTTCTCAGATCGCTCACAACCTCTTGCACGTGGCCCTGGGTCATGGTGTTCAGGCCGGACCATGTGTTGGCCTCGGACAGGTATTCTGACCGCAGCTCAGGTAGCGCCGGCTGATGTTCCACCACTCGAATCACGTAGGCGATCGAGTGATCGTGATTCAGCGCAACTCCCACCTCGCCGTCCTTCAATTCAAATACCCGCGCCATAAAATCGGGCCCCGGCGCCACGATGCCCTCCGGCTGGCTGAGCCGATACGGCTGCGGCTGAAACTGGCCGTTCACCAGGCCCACGTCGCCCCCGGTGAGCTCGGAGAACGGATCGGTGCGGACCACCTTCACGGCCTTGTTGTCGGCGAAAAAGGTGGTTAGCGGCAACTTGGCGTCTTGTGCCTTCTTGGCCAGCTCTTCCGCGTGCTTCTGTGCCAACTCGGCTGCCTTTTGTTTCTTCCAATGGCGAACCACTTCGTCTCGAACATCGGCCAGCTTCGGCACCCGCGCGGGCGTGTCGCTCATTTTCATCACCACATAACGGTTGCCGTCCAAATCGACCGTGGTCACTGGTTGATACAAATCCAGATCGTGACCGATAAACAGCATCGACAGCAAGGGCGTGCTGGAATCCACCCCAGAAGATTTGCCGAGCGGCATATCTCGCAGCACTAGCGCCGACACCGGGCCGGTGCGACCGTGCTTCAGGCCGTTCTTTTCCGCGATGGGACCTAGATTGGTTAGCGCTTTCGGCGGCGCAGGGGCTTCTTGTTTGTCACCATCAGTGGAAAGCTTTTCGTTGAACCACTTGTTGAACTCGCCCTCGAGCTGGGTTTGTATTTGAGTCGTGAGCTGGCTGAGTTGCTCGGCCACCTTTCCCTCGGCCAACTGCCGGCGAATGACATCCTTCACTTCAGCAAGCGGCTGATACTGGACCGGCTTCTTAATGGCGACCGGCGCAGTGGTTGAAGGAGCCGCTTTCGTAGCGTCT
Organism: uncultured Planctomycetota bacterium; assembly: GCA_963807935.1. Lineage (GTDB taxonomy): Bacteria > Planctomycetota > Planctomycetia > Pirellulales > Lacipirellulaceae > JABDGM01. The sequence continues at coordinate 41,141 of CAWEDY010000022.1, read as the reverse complement.
GGAGCGCCCGTTGCTTTTGGCGCCTCGACAGCAGGGCCGGCCGACTTCGACGCGGCCGGTGAAGCCGCCGGCGGCGTTGTGGCGGCCGGGTTATCGGCGGCCGGCTTTTCGGCGCCGGTGTCCGCCTTTGCCGCGGGGGCAGCGGCGGGCTTTTCGAGCGTCTTCTCGGCTTTGGAATCCGCAGTCTCACCTGCCGTGTCGGCGGCCGCGCCTTTCTTTTCCGCGTTTTCCTCGAACGCGGCCAGGCGGAACACGCTGTTGATGCGGCTGCCCTGCTGCGAAGATTTCTTCTCCTCTCCGGGTGTGGCTTCGCTCTTTTCCTGTTTAGTTGGGGGCTGCGCCTCGGTGCTTCCCGCGGGCTTCTGCTCTTCGCTTGTTTTGTCCGCGGCGGGCGCAGTCTTCGATTCGGTCGCGGCGCCACCCGCTGCCGACGATTTTGTTTCCGTTGCAGCCGGTTCCGTCGCTTTCATCGTGTCCGGCGCGACGGGCTTTTCCTCAGCGCCCGCAGGCCTTGCCGGATTAGCGCTTTCTTTCGCGCCGGCCTTGGTTGCCGCGTCGGACTTTTTGACATCCGGCTTCTGGCCCGTGTCCTCGATCAAGCCCATGTCCGCTTTCTCAAACAATTTCTTGTGTTCGTCGTAGTATTTTGCGATGTCCGCGTCTGTGACTTTCTCCTCGGCCTTGGCTAAAAAGTCGTCGTAACCAGCTTGTACGAATTGCAGGTCGATCTTGCGGGGAACCTTGAAACCAGGCGTCGGCGACGGCAATTCGGTCGTGCCGTATGCAAGTTCGGGACTCGATTCGCGATCCTTGTACTTATCGAAGAACGATTCAATCTCGGCCTCGCTCGGCTCCTTGACATCGACCAAAAACGACTCCGAGGGGATCGCGGCCGCCTCGAGCACGACGCGGTCGTTCACGCGCAGCCAGTCTTTCCAGCGCTGCTGCGGTGTCACTGTCTCAAAGGCAAACTGCTGACTATTGAGATAATTTCGCGCCAGCATCTCCTCGCGCAGGGCATCGATTGCGTAATCGATCGACACGTGCCCCCCGTTTGTCTGCATGGCGCTGAGAATGGTCCGCATTTTTTCTCGCGGCACGTTTCCGCGGCCTAGCTCATCGAGGTACTGCACAATCGTTTCGTCGCTCACCTTCATCCCCGCTTGGCGGGCGGCATCGGCGAACAGCTTCGTTTGCACGACGCTTGATTCGACGTGTTGTTCCGGAGTTTCCGGGCCAATCATTGGCTCAATGCGCAGCGGCCGGGCTTCAACGCCTGCCTCGTAGGCTGGCCGCCTCCCCTCCAGTTCCACCTGCCGCAAAAAACTATTCACAATGCGGCGACGAAACACGAGCTCGTTCACCTGCCGGTTCGTCAAACTGCCGCCGTCCCAGTGAACGGCCGTCGCCCTCGAGTCCTGATCGTCGCCGGGGCGGGCATTCCGCGAGCCCGATAGATACGACATCAGCGAGTCGCCAACGACGAATACAAACATCAAGACGACACCGGCCACCACTAGCAGGGTCTTTTGATACTTACGAAAAACGCGAAAAGGACTAGCCATTGGTGCGCTACTCAAATAGGTCCGCTGAGCCGCGGCGGACGAGCTGTAGATAGTGCCGCTCGGCTCGCGGCAACTACGTGGCAGGCAACGGACCGTCTTGACATCCGGTCCAGCCCGCAAGTAATCATTGTCGGCCAGGTCGCTCAAGGCAAAGCGCCCGATTCTATGTCGAATTGACGTAAATGCAATCCCAATACGGAGTGTCGCTTGCCGTCTCCCCAAAAAGCGACGATCGATTCGTGACATTTGCCTTGCCGCCACCCGATCGCGCGAAAACAATGCTCTCGCCGCGGACGAGGGCGCCAGGCCGGGTCACGTTGCGCGTGATGAATGTGCGTTTCGAAACGACTAACGCGGTTGGACCGCCTTGACTCACGTGCGAAAAGGCCGATGATGCGGCCCGCGTCGCTCCCGCTCACGCAGATACAAGGTCCAGACAGATAATTGTCCGAGACGAATTACGCATTTTACCCATATTTGTCATCTTAACACTAGTCAGCGCCCGATGGCAAAACGCACGCCCGCCAAAAAGAACGACGGCAGACCCAGCCACGCCCTGGTAATTGTCGAGTCGCCCGCCAAAGCGCGGACGATCAGCAAGTACCTTGGCAGCGGGTACACAGTCGAGGCCAGCATTGGCCACGTCCGCGATCTGCCGCAGGGTGCCAAACAGATCCCGGCCGAATTCAAAGGCGAACCCTGGTCGAACTTGGGCGTCAACGTGAACGATAACTTCACGCCGATCTACATCATTCCGCCCGGCAAAAGTAAACAGATCAAACTGCTGAAGGACCGCCTCAAATCGGCCGACGCTTTGTATCTCGCCACCGACGAAGACCGCGAGGGGGAAGCCATTAGTTGGCACCTGCTGGAAATCCTCAAACCGAAAGTGCCGGTGCATCGGCTGGTGTTTCACGAGATCACCAAGGACGCCATTCAATCAGCGTTGCAGTCGCCGCGGGACGTCGATAGCGGCCTCGTGCGAGCTCAGGAAACACGCCGCATTCTCGATCGGCTTTACGGGTACGAAGTGTCGCCGCTGTTGTGGCGTAAAGTGCGGCCAAAGCTATCCGCTGGCCGCGTGCAGAGCGTCGCCGTGCGGCTGATCGTCGAGCGCGAACGCGAACGCATGGCCTTTGTCTCGGCCACCTGGTGGGACCTGATCGGCCAATTCGAGAAAACAAACGGTCAACAGCTCGAAGCTGAACTCGTCTCCGTCGACGAGCGCCGCATCCCATCGGGCAAGGACTTCGATTCTTCGACCGGCAAACTCAAAAACAACGATCTGATGCTGCTAGACGGGCCCGCAGCCGCCGCGCTGGCCGAACGCGTGCGCCGCGGGCAGTTCCGGGTCACGAATGTCGAGGACAAACCGTACACTTCGAAACCCTACCCGCCGTTCACCACCAGCACGTTGCAACAGGAAGCCAACCGCAAACTTGGCTTCACGGCCCGCCGCACGATGCAGGTCGCCCAAAGCTTGTACGAGAACGGCCACATTACGTACATGCGGACCGATTCGACCAATCTCGCGCAAGTTGCGATCGACGACGCCCGGCGGCTTGTGGCCGAGGAATATGGCAACGAGTACTTGCCGGCCGAACCACGCGTCTACAAATCCAAGGTGAAAAACGCGCAAGAAGCCCACGAAGGAATTCGCCCCGCCGGTCACCCCTTCGAGCTGCCGGGCGGATTGCGCAACGAGCTGAATGCGGATGAATTCAAAATATTCGACATGGTCTGGAAGCGCACGATCGCCAGCCAAATGGCCGACGCCCGCGGCCGGCGAATTACGATTACGATTGAAGGCGAAGGGTGCGCGTTTCAAGTGAGCGGCAAGACGATCGACTTTCCCGGTTACTTGCGGGCCTATGTCGAAGGCAGCGATACGCCGGAAACAGAGCTAGCCGACCAGGAAACCGTGTTGCCCAGCGTCGCGATCGGCGAGGCGCTCAAGTGCATCGACATGACCGCCAAGGAGCACGCCACGCAGCCGCCCAGCCGGTACAGCGAGGCCGCGCTGACCAAATCGCTCGAGGAGCGCGGGATCGGCCGGCCGAGCACGTATGCCTCGATCATCGATACGATTCAGAATCGAAACTATGCATTTAAAAAGGGCGGCGCGCTGGTGCCAACGTGGGTCGCGTTTTCCGTTGTCCAATTGCTCGAGCAGCACCTGGCCAGCCTGGTGGACTATCAGTTTACCGCCAAGATGGAAGATGACCTGGACGCGATCAGCCGCGGCGAGCAGGAATACGTCGACTACCTGAACGCCTTTTACTTCGGCAATGGCCTGCCGGGGCTCAAGCCGCAACTGGAGCACAAAGGCGAAGCCATCGATGCCCGCGATATCAGCCGTATTCGAATCGGCACGCCCGAGGGCGGCGAGCCGGTGTATGTGCGGGTTGGCCGCTATTCGCCGTTCGTCGAACAGGCCGATCGCACGGCCTCGCTCCCCGAAGATACGCCGCCCGACGAGGTAACGCTCGATGCCGCGCTCAAACTTCTCGATCAGGCACAGCAGGGGGAGGAGCCGCTGGGTGTTTGCCCCGACACGGGCAAGCCGGTGTACCTGAAAGTCGGCCGGTTCGGTCCGTACGTGCAGCGCGGCAATCCGGACGATGAAGACAAACCGCAAAACGCCTCGCTCTTGAAGGGCATGAACCCGTCGGAAGTCGACCTGGCGACCGCCCTGAAATTACTGACGCTGCCGCGAAACTTGGGAAATCATCCGCAGCAGGCCGAACCTGTGATGGCGCACAACGGTCGCTTTGGCCCCTACGTGAAGTGTGGCGAAGAGACGCGCTCGCTGCCCGCCGATGTCTCGCCGCTCGATGTCACGCTCGAACAAGCGGTGCACCTGTTGGCCCAACCGAAGCAACACGGCCGCGGCCGCGCCGCCGCCAAGCGCGAGCCGCTTAAGGTTTTCGATGCATCGCCGGTTACCGGTGAAAAGGTGCAGCTCCTCGACGGCCGCTACGGCCCGTACGTCACCGATGGCACGACGAACGCCTCGCTGCCCAAAGGTACCGCGATTGAAGAGTTAACATTCAACGAAGCGCTCGACCTGCTCGCCGCCCGCGCCGCCGCCGGCCCTTCCAAACGCAAATCGGCAAAACGAAAGACGGCCAAAGGTAAAGCCAGCTCGGCAGCGCCAAAGAAATCGGCCACCAAACGCCGCACCGCCAAGGCCGCCGTGAAGTCGTCGAAGAAGAAAGCGTCCCGCAACGAGAGGTAAAGCGTCCCCCCTCAAAAAACTATTCCCGCCGACACAATGGACTGGTAGCTTTGATGTTGGAGGGATAGATGGTCCGGCGACTTTTTGTCATGTTACTCGTCGCTGCGCTTGGTTCTAAGGTGTGGGCTAACACCGCTAACTTCGACGCGCTACCAACCGGCGCCGCATACGCGGCGGGGTCGCTGTTTTCTAATGGCGGCTTGGACTTCGATGTGCTTTTCGGCCTCGACTCACTGAAGGTCGCGTCCGTCGGCAGTTCTCCGCCCAATCCGTCGTTCGCCGGCAACTATCTGGACCTAACTTCGAGTGTTCTGCTGAACGTCAATCTCCCGACGGGCGCGTCCCAAATCCAATTCGACTTCTACGAGAGTAGCCCGGCGGTCGCGTTTGTGGTCAATGGGAGCTGGTTTGATTACAGCCAACTGCCAGAAACGATTAATGGAATTTCCGTCACAAAAGTGCTTCCGGCTAACGAATGGGGTCGTATCATTGCAACCGGCGGTATCAATTCGTTCATAGTCGATGGAACGGATTTCCTGATCGATAATCTTAGTGCTACTCTCTTGGCAGGGCTCGCTGGCGACTACAACAAAAACCAGGTGGTGGATGCAGGGGACTACGTTTTGTGGCGCAAGTTGCTCAACACCCCGTCGGGTTACAATTCTTGGCGTTCTAATTTCAGCGCGGCTGGCATGGACGCTGAAAGCGGCACAAGCGTTGCCGCGTTCGCCATTCCCGAACCGCCGACACTGGCCATGGTGTTACTGGGGTTTCCTTGGTTCGTGGCAATCCCGCGTCGACGACGTTCAGCGCACCACGAGTATGTTGGGACGCATACATTTTGTTGCGGGCATGGCAACAACTATTAGTGGACGAAACGTCCAACGGAATTAGGACGCCGCATGTCGATGACCGCCGCCGCGAAACCAGCCAAGCCACAACGATCGGATCGTTCATTGACCGACGGTTCGATTGTGGGCGCGCTCGTGCGGCTCTCGATTCCCATCGTGCTCGCCAATATCCTGCAGATCGCGTACCAGATCACCGACACGTTCTGGGTAGGCCGGTTGAGTGCCGAGGCAGTGGCCGCGGTGTCGCTATGCTTTCCGATCAACTTTCTCATGATTGCCATTGGCGGCGGACTGCCGATCGCCGGCTCGGTGCTCATCGCTCAGTTCAAGGGGCGCGGTGAAGAGCGGCGGATGAATCACGTCGCCGGCCAGACCCTGATTATGGTTCTGGCCGTTTCCGTAGTGTTATCCGGCATCGGATATTGGTTGAGCAAACCGATCATTCACTTCATGGGCGCGGAGCCGGCCGTATTGCCCGATGCCGTGCGGTTTTTGCAGATCACGTTTATCGGATTTGTGTTCGTGTTCGGATTCTTCGTTTACCAGTCGCTAACCCGCGGACTTGGCGTCGTGCAGGTTCCGATGCTGATCGTGCTGGTGACGGTGCTATTGAATTTCGCGCTCGACCCGCTATTCATTTTCGGCTGGGGGCCCGTGCCAGCGATGGGTGTGGCCGGCGCGGCGATGGCCACGCTTTGCACGCAGGCGCTGGCGACCGCCATTGGCTTGACGCTGCTCTTTAGCGGCAGTCACGGCCTGCGCCCGCGGCCCGCCGATTTTCGCCCCGACCTGCCATTGCTCGGCAAAACGATTGCGCTCGGAGTTCCCGCGTCGGTCGAGCAATCGACCAGGGCGCTTAGTCTAACGGTCATGACGCTCCTCGTCTCAAGCTTCGGCACGATACCGCTGGCGGCCTACGGAATCGGCATTCGCATAATCACGTTTGTCATCATCCCGGCGATGGGAATGGCTATGGCCACGACAACCATCGTGGGCCAGAACATTGGGGCGGCGAAGCTGGCTCGCGCCGAGCGAACGACACTCATCGCCAGCCTGCTGTCGTTCTGCGTGCCGACAGTTGCGGGCGCACTGCTTTTCATTTTTGCCGTACCGCTCGCCGCCGTTTTCGTACCGCGCAGCCAGGCCGCCATCGACGAAAGTGCTCGATTCATTCGCATTATTTCGCCTGCGTTGGGATGCATCGGCTTTCAGCACGTCATCAACGGCACGTTGCGTGGCGCCGGAAACACGCTGGCCGCCATGGTGCTAACGATCATCTCCGCCTGGGTCATTCAATTTCCGCTGGCCTATATCCTCTCGCGTCACACGTCGCTCGGCATCGATGGCATTTGGTGGGCGTATCCGATCTCCATGGTGACTTCAGCCCTGGTGAGCATGCTGTGGTTCCTCGGCGGCGATTGGAAGCGCACGAAGCTGGTCGAAGAAGTCGAGCTTGAAGAGCGCGTTCGCGAGGAGGCGCGAATCGAGGAGGGGATTCCTTCGTGAGACGGCGACACGCGGTTCGAACGTATTGGCGTAGCCATTGGCCAGCAACCCTCGACGTAAACCGGGCATATCGTATAATAAATTGCAGGTGATTGCAGCAATGGTTCGAAGGTGATGGCTTGCCGGCTAAAGAAATGCCTCAACTCATCCAAGTCGATCCAGGCGAGCTGCACCTCCCGCCCGGCCGGTCGCAAGGTGCCGATCCAACTAAGTTGGCGCGGCAAATAGCCAAATATGGTAGCTCGCTTCAGGGAATGCCGCCGTTACAAGTTATCCGCGGCCGTGGTGGCCGTTTTCGAATCAACGATGGAGTTACGAGGGCTACGCGTGCGGCGAAACTAAGACCCGGCCACATTGCCATGAATAAAGCAACTCGTACCGACTTGCTCGACGCGCTGGCTGAACTCGGCAATCGCTATCCGGATTGGCGTCTCGGACAACTAATATCCAACCTTGCCGGATGGGCGGACCAGGATATGTGGGATGCTGACGACGAGCAATTACTGGCGGCGGCCAAAGAACACCTGCGCCTGCACTGGGCAAGTGGAATCCGGAGTTTGACGATCAAAGGTCGCGACGCTCCCATCGCCACACTACCGCGCCGTGGTTCGGGCTTCTTTCCTGAGAGCGTGGAAAATGTTAAAGCGACCAATATGCTTTTCGAGCTGACGCAACTCCTCGTCCTGATCGAATCGTTCGAGAAGTACATGCTCAAGTCGGGCAAGCTGCTGCGATGAGCGTTTGATTGCATCGTCGATTCGAGTTTTAGGAGAAGATTTGATGATTCGTTCCCATTCGGTCTGTGACAACTGTTGATCCGAAGCAACTTATTCATTCGGCGGATAGTCTCTCGTCATGGCCGCGAAAGTCTCCACAGCGCCCCGGCGTCCCGTGCAGAAGTCTTGGATACCAGGTCAGCGGAACAGATAACGCTCGTCCATCATCGAACTGGACAGTCATGGAACTATCCGAGAATGTAAGACTTTGTGCGTGCATCTTCAACTATCTCCTTCCGCCACAACGTACGCCACCGCGAAGCTGCGGCAGTGCGAGATGGTTACATGCATGCGCCGAATCCCCGTTCGCTCCATGACGTCGCGGGCGCCGCCTCGGAGATGCACGGTCGGCGCGCCCTTCGAATCGTTGCGAATTTCGATGTCGCGCCAGCCAATACCGCGCCGCCAACCGGTGCCGAGCGCTTTGAGCACGGCCTCCTTGGCGGCCCAGCGACCCGCATAATGTTGTGTCGCCGCCTTGCGGGCCGTGCAGTATTCAATCTCATCATCTGTGTATACGCGCGTGATGAACAGCTCGCCGTGACGCTCGATCATCTGAGCGATTCGCAAGCATTCCACGATGTCGATTCCGGTGCCAAGGATGGCCATGGTAGCGAGATGAGGGGTCAGGGGTCGGGGTGTTTTAGCGTCGGCCGCAAGGCCGAAGCTACGATGGTAGGCGCCGCAACGCGAACACAGTGCCAACCGCGCCAGCCACGATGAAGCCCGCGTCCAGACACCAAAGAGCCGCTTGCCGCGGCGTCCATTCATGCGTGAAATACTCAGCGGGCGACCACGGCGATTCGGGTCGAAACATCGCCACCACCGGCGATTTGAGTCGCGCCTCATGCCATTGTCGGCGGAAATCGACGTACAGCCAAGCGTGTTCGGCCAATACGGTAACGATTGCCAGCAGGATCGTGCCGATGATGAGCCGGCGGCCGCCCGCGATGCGTAGGATCGCACCTAATCCGGCGATCGCTGCACCGAGGCCCACGCCGATGCCTAGCGAAACAAGCCCCAGCGGCGCGTTGCCCGACGCGTGGATGATCGCCGCGATCCAAGCGATGAAAATAGCCGCGATCAGACCACCGCCGTACCAAATCAACATTTCAGTTTCGCGCGGTGCTTTCGAGCGCCTGCGCCAAATCGGCAATCAGATCTTCCGGGTTCTCGATGCCGCACGATAGCCGGATCATGTTATCCGGTATGCCATACAGGCGGCGGTCTTCCGGCGTGCACTGGTAATAGCTCATCACGAGCGGCTGTTCGATCAGCGACTCCACGCCGCCGAGGCTCGGCGCGATCCGCGGAATTCGTACGGCATCAACGATATCAGCCGTCGCACGCCAATCGGCGTCCTTCACCAAAAATGTAACAAGGCCGCCGAAGCCGCGCATCTGTCGCCGCGCAACGTGATGATAAGCGTGCGACTCCAGCCCTGGATAAAACACCTTTTCCACTCGGCGGTGCCCCTGCAAGAACTCGGCCACGCGCTGGCCGTTCTCGTTATGCCGCTGCATACGAAGCTCAAATGTCTTCAAACCCCGACAAAGTAGATAACAATTTTGCGGACTGTTCACCGCCCCCATGATTCCACGCAAATTGCGGATCGGTTCCAATTTCTCGGCCGATCCAATCACCACGCCGGCCAGCAGGTCGTTGTGGCCGGCCAGATATTTTGTGACCGAATGCAGCACGTAATCAATCCCCGCCGCGATCGGCCGCAAATTGTAGGGTGTCGCGAGCGTCGCATCGATCAGCGTCTCGACGCCGTGATCGCAGCCGATTTGCGCGAATCGGTCCAAATCGACGATGCTCAAATGCGGATTCGTGGGCGACTCGCTAACCAGCAGCCGAGTTTTCGGCGTGATCGCCGCTTCCATCGCGTCGTAGTCGCACGCAGGCACTTGCACGGTTTTCACGCCGAACCGCGCGAGGTGCTTGGCACAGAACTCGCGGCTGCGATGGTAACATTCGTCGAAAAAGATGACCTCATCCCCGGCGTTCAATTTCGCCATCAACAAGCCGACGATGGCCGCCATTCCGCTCGAAAACAGCACCGCTATCTCGCCGCCTTCGAGCGCGGCCAGCTTCCGCTCTGCCACTCGCTCGCCCGGATTGCCATAGCGCCCGTACTCTTCCCGCGGCTGCTGGTCTTCGATGAAATCGATCACCGCCTGCGTGTCGGCAAACGTATACGTCGAAGCACAGAAAATCGGATCGGTGATCGAGTCAGCCGGCTTCTGCCGCACTTCGCCGCCGTGGACACTCAACGTTGAAAACTTTGGCGGCGACGTTTTCGCCGGCGGCTCCGGAAGCGCTTCATCATCGCGCGGCTTGGTCATATGCGTGATACTCATCCTGCATTACTCCGAATCGCCAAGCGATCGCTTGCCGGTTTAACCTTTAGCGCAACAAAAAACCGCAGCGCCTATTTCTCGGCGACCGCGGCTCGTTGCTTCCAGAATATGCAAAAGAACGTGCGATGGGCGGCTCAGGAACAAGCGCCAAACTTCGCGACGTCGGCTCTTTAGCAGTTAAGGCTGCAAGCGGCCACAAATCCCGAGTCGCTCTTAATTCTAGTACGCGCAGCTTGGCGACACAAGACTATCCGCGGAAAATGGCATTTTTCCCCCCGGAAAGTGCGGTCTTCTCGCTTCGCGGGACGATGCCTGCGCCGCAGAGCCGGCAGAGGCGGCTCACCACCACACCCCTTGGAAACTGTCAGCCGAAGGGCGTACTATAAACGTCGTCCAGTGCCATCTTGCTCGATGTGGATTATGTACCTGGCAGAACAAGCCCGCGACGCCTTTGTCCGATTTAGCCGAGCTCTGCGTGCCGTTCTATGCATGCTGGCGGTTTTTTCGGCCTCAAGTGATCCGTTCCCCGCCGTCGCGCAAGAACGGCCCCAGCCGGCTGTCGCCGCCGACAGCACGTCCGCGCGCTTTGCTGCCACCGACGAACAAATCAGTCACTGGATCGGCGATCTCAGTCACGACGCATTTGCTGTCCGGCAAGCCGCCGCGGCGCAACTGTTGGCGGCCGGCACGTCGGCACGTCAGCAACTGCTGGGAATCATCGACGGTCCCGATCCGGAAACCCGAGCTGCCGCCCGCCGTCTCGTCGCCCTGATTGATCAATCCGAGTTTCATCGCCGGCTGGAGGCGTTCGCCGCCGACACCGACGGCCGCCAGGGCCTCACGCTGCCCGGCTGGGAAAAATTCCAAAAACTGGTCGGCGCCGATCCGCCCGCCCGCGCGCTGTTCGTCGATATGCAGCGGCAAGAAGGTGCGCTCCTCGCCGCCGTGTTCGGCGTTAACAAGCGAGCTCCCGCCGAGATGTTGGAGTCGCGCTTGGTGCGACTCGTTCAATGGCAGGCCGCGGTGGGAGATCGTGCCGCCTCGCCTCCGCTGGGCAGTTGCGCCGCGATGCTTTTCCTCGGGTCGGTCGCGGAGATGGAAGTTTCGCAAACCGCTGCCATCCTTATCGAAAACCTGATTCAGCGTCCGCCGATTCGCGAGTCGCTGCAGCCAGACCGCGCTCAAGAAGCGATGCGACGGCTGGTTGTCGGCTGGATTTTGCATTGTCCCAACAAGAGCGAAGAAATCCTCAGGCACCGCCTGAACCTTATCGCAGCCGCGGGACTGGAGGACGCGCTGCCGCTGGCATTGGATGTCGCTGGCGGCGATTCCCAGTATGCACGCGTTCAGCCGTTTACCAAGGCCGCGGCCATACTGATCGTCGGTCAACTTGGCCACCGCGAGGACGTCGAGCGGTTGGAGCCGCTGCTGGAAGATGCGTCTGTTTGCTTCCCTCCACAAATGCAACTGCCCGGCCGGCCCGCCGCAGTGCAAATCCGAGACGTGGCACTCGTCGTCATGCTGCAGCTTACCGAACAGCGTCCGGCCGACTATGGCTACGTCAATGCCCGGGTGCAGCAGCCAAAAATGTTTCAATTGCAAACGCTGTATCGCGACAACGATCAGCAGCGAACCGACGCCATCGCGAAATGGCGTGAGTGGCGAGCAGCCCAAAAAAACGCCGCCGCAAAAACCAATTAACAACGGATTTCGATCATTTTTTGATCGACCAGCAAGCCGGATCGTCCCGGACCGCGGCTTGAGAGCAAGCCGGGGCGTCTCCGCACTCTCGCAGCCGTCCGCTCCGCTGACGATCAGCCCACACGAGCCACTCACCAAACATCCCCAACTCTTTTCGGCTCTTGCGGCGCTGGACGGGGTTTAATCTTTACCAACCATGTTTGCCGTCTCGGCAGCGGTGGTTTTTAGCCGTTTGGGCTGGTATTATAGAGGTTGCGGCACAGTGTCGCATCCATTTCGCGAGTCACCGGGCGCCGGAACGCGCGGAACTCATCGGAGCTAGCGTTATGGCTTGTGCGTGTTATGTTAGTGGCCCGTACTGCCGCGCCTTCTCCACGGTGTTGTGCGTGACGGTTGTTGGCATGATCGGCTTGAGCGCCAGCGGCCAGCAGGTATCTGCGCCAGCGTCCCGCTCGGGTGGCGAAGCGAAGCGAGTCGGCCCGTCCAACGCCAAATCCGCGGTGTCCAAGACCTCCAAGTCGGCTTCCCCGCCGACGGCTGCCGCGGCGCCATCCACCCCACCCGGCGATGTTCGGCTGACATTCAGCTTCCGCTACCAACCCTGGCAGCAAGTTTTGGATTGGTTCGCGGATCAAGCCGGCTTGTCGCTGTTAATGGATTCGCCGCCGCCCGGCACCTTCAATTACACCGATACCCGCACCTACACACCTGCCGAAGCGCTCGATGTCCTCAACGGCGTGCTGCTTACCAAGGGCTACACCCTAGTGCGGCACGGGCGGATGCTCGTTGTGGTGAACCTCGAAGACGGGATCCCGCCTAACCTGGTTCCCGACGTCCCGCTGTCCGAGCTCGACCAGCGCGGCGAATACGAGCTGATTCGCGTCCTGTTTCCGGTTTGGAACATGACACCCGAACAGGCCGCGGCCGAAGTGCAGCCGCTGTTGGGGCCACAGGGTAAAGTCGTAACGTTGCCGCAATCCCGCGAAATTCAAGTCACCGAAACGGCCGGCAGGCTGCGAACCATTCGCTCGATCATCAACTCGGTAGAACAGCCGGATATGGCCACTGCCGGCATGCGCGAGTTCCCGCTGAAGTATCTTACGTTCGACGCCGCGATGCCAACCATTCGCCAGATGCTCGGCATTCCGGCCGAGGCGTTCAGCACGCCGGATGGCACGGTGCAAATTACCAAGAGCGCGACGGGCGAAAAGCTACTCGTCCGCGGCACCGCGCAGCAAACGACGCGGCTGGCCGAAATCCTGCGACTCATCGATGTGCCGGAGGCTGCCCGCGGCGTAAATGGCGCGCCGCAGTTGGAAGTGTATTCCGTCACCACCGCCGACCCCGAAACCGTGGTGAAAATGCTGCAAACGCTGTTGCACGGCGATCCGAACGTGGTGCTCACAGCCGACAAGGACGCGGGTCACGTGGTTGCCTTCGCCACGCCACCGCAGCAGGCCACGATTCGAGCGACGATCGATCAAATGCAGAAGGAAGCCAAGCAGGTCGATGTCATCGGCCTGTCGAATGTCGATCCCCAAGTCGCGGTAGTGGCGATTAACAAGCTCTTCGGCAGCGCAGACGACAAGCCCGATCCAAAAGCGCCGCGCGTCGATGCCGACATCACCATGCGCAGCTTGCTCGTTCGCGGCACGGCCGGCCAGGTGGCCCAAATTCGCGATCTGTTGCACAAACTTGGAGAGACCGGGGAGGAAGGCGCGGGCAGCAAATCGCAGCAGCATGTTCGTCTATTGCCGCTTTCCGGCGCTGCGGCTCAGTCGGCGATTGCACAAATCCAACAGATTTGGCCGAGTGTTAGAACGAACCGCATCCGGGTAGTTGCACCAACCGCAGCCATCCCAAGTTTTCGACCTGGCGACTCATCGGACAAATCACCCGCTCCGCCTGCGACGCCCAAGACGCCTCCGGGGCCAGACGGTTCTGCCGACCAGCTCCAGCAATTGTGGCAAACATTTCTCAAGGATCGCCGGGCGCCGGCCACGCAGCCGTCGCCGCCCGCACCCGACGGCGCAAAACTAAACAGCGAGCAGGACCGCGCCGCGCGGAACGATGTCGCAATCCGCTTTCGGCTCGTGGCGACCGACGTTCAGCCGGCACCGCCCCCGGCCGCATCGGCCGCCAGCAAACCACCCGCGCCCCAACCATCGGCGCAATCGCCGCCCGTCCCGCAGCCGTCGGCAAGCAGCGGCGCGCCGATCCTTGTCGCCCCCGGGCCAGGCGGCACGCTGATTGCCTCCGACGACCTCGAAGCGCTCGATCAGCTCGAAGACCTGCTCTCGACCGTTGCCGGGCGCAACGCGACCTCCGGTCGCGAATATGCGGTCTTCTATCTGAAGTACTCCAAAGCGCCGGTGATCGCCGAAGTGCTGTCGGCCATTTTTGGCGGCACCACCGGCGGCAAGGACAAGGGCCTCATTGGCGATATTGCCAGTAACGCACTGGGCGATGTCGGCGGCGGGCTAATGGGAGATTTACTGCTGGGCGGCAGCGGCGGTGGCGGTTCTTTCACTTCCGGCAGCGTTTCGATCGTGCCCGATGCCCGGCTGAATGCCCTCATCATTCACGCCATGCCGGCCGATTTGGATACCATCGAGCAGTTGCTCAAAGTGCTCGATCAGCATACCGGGCCGGAAAACGTTGAGGCCGAAGCCCAACCACGCCCAATCCCCGTGTACAACACCACGGCTAGCGAGATCGCCCAAACCGTGCAGCAGCTCTATCAGGATCGCATGGCCGGCCCCGGCGCGGTGGTGAGTCCGCAGGAAATGATGAAAATGATCCGCGGCGGCAACAACGTCGATCAGCAAGTTCAGAAGATGTCCATTGCCGTCGATTCTCGCAACAACATGCTTGTGGTGCGGGCGCCCGACCCACTGTTTGAAGAAGTTAAAGCACTGGTGAGTTATCTGGACCAGTCGGCCGGGGCCGATTCTCCCGAAACGACGCGGGTCGTTTCGCTTCAGCACACCAATTCGGCCGCCGTTCAGAAAGCGCTCACCTCGATCATGGGCAATGTGAAGACCAACACCACGCCTGCCCAGGGCCAAACAGCCCAGGCCACGAAAACCGAAGGCAGCAATGAAGAATCACCGCAAGACCGCATGCGGCGCGAAATGCGACACAACTGGGAGATGATCCAGGAAATGCGCCGCATGCAGGAACGATCCGGCGGTGAAAGCGGCAGTGAGCGCAGTCGCTATTTTGGACGCGGCGGATCTGACCGCGGCCGCGGCGGAGAAAGCGATCGCGGTAGTCGCGGCAGCGACGGCCGCCGCAACTAAAAGGCTATCGTCCGCCGAAAGGGGGAAAGGCACATTTTGCTCCGAAGGCTCCGCACGACCATCGCGGCGATGGTGCCCGGCCAGTCCCCGACGGTTCTGGGATAGGCCCTAAATCGGAAATCGTGCCCACTCGACGGCTCGCCGCCCCGATTGCGAGAAGTGGTTTCAAAACTCACCCCATCAACCGGACGCTAGCGCATTCCGGCTGATCCGATCCGCCGCGGCGCGCTAGGCCCCGGTTTTGAAACCGCTTGGAGTTTTCCGTGGGGATTTATTTCTTCTTAGCCGCTTCGGTCGCAGTGATGATTCCGTCGTTATTCAGGTCCCAGCGCCGAAAACTGGCTACCGTGCTCTGTGACCATGTTCGGCTATATTCGCTCATCGACACCTGAGCGTCGCCGTTCGCGTCGCGCGACTTGAGTTCGCTCGGCAACGCGTTGGCCGGTCTTTCCGACGCCGGTGTAAATCGATACGAGCGCCGCTTGTCGCCCCCCTTGGTTGTTGCGCCCTTCCCGCCCGCAGAGCCGGTGAACACGCGCCCCGCCAGCGCTTTATCGGCTTCTGCCTTACCGCGTTCCGAGTTCGCCGGATCGCCTTCGTGACGGCGGTAACCAGAGCTGCCCGATCGAACGTGATCCGTAGAAGAATCATGAAGTGCGACGCCGCTCGCAGCCGTCGTCGCGGGCGCGGCAGTTGCCGGCGCCCCAAGATGCATCACTAGTTCATCGATCGTAATCACGCCGTCGTGATTCAGATCAGACTCCGCCGCTCGGCCCCGCAATTCCTTCCGCTCATCTCCCTCGAGCATCATGTTGCCGTTTTTGTCATATTGCTTTACGAGGCTCTTCGCGTAATCTGACATGTTCATGCTTGGCGAGGAGCTGTCGGCGGCCGATTTCGCGCTCGGCGTGCTGGCTGCACTGCTGGAAGAGGTTGTGGAGCGAGACGAACTGCTCGCCGCACTCGGACTGGTGGATGTGGAGGTGCTGCCCGACCGATCCTCGCCGCGCCGCTCTTCGCCGCCACGAAATCGACTGCTGCGCCCATCTCGACTGCGGTCACTCCCCCGATCGCCCCCGGAGAATCGCGCTCGATAGCGTTCCCGCCTTTCATCGCGACTTTCGCCCTCCGGCCGGGAACTATGGCTAGAATCCTGAGCCCAGACCCCCTGCTGGCGCCCGAGTGATCCGCCGACGTAAAGCCAACCTATGCCGGCCAACACCACGATCAAAAGATAGCGAAAACGAAGTCCCATAACCGTTTAAACCGCGCAGACAACGACATGTTTCGCCAACCGGCACTTCTTCGCGTATTGTTGCCATTGTAATCAACTTCGGCTACCCCTGGGCGGACACCCGGTCAGGACCCAGAATTAACGATGACGGTCCAGCCCGCGGATGCGTAGCAGCGCGGCTAGCACCGATGACACGTAACGTGGCGGCCCTATTGAACCCCCCAGTCCCAAGCCCCCTCGAATGCTTGCCGAAGTCATTGCCATTGGCGACGAGCTGACCAGCGGCCAGCGACTGGACACCAATAGCCAGTGGCTCAGCGAGCGGCTGGGCGAGATCGGCATCCCTGTCGCGTTCCACACGACGGTCGGCGACGATCTTGAAAACAACATCGCCGTATTCCGCGCGGCGATTGAACGGGCCGAAATCGTCGTCAGCACCGGCGGACTTGGCCCGACGGCCGATGACCTCACGCGCGACGCGATTGCCGCAGCCGCCGGTGTCGATCTGGTGCAGGACGAAGGCGCACTAGCCCACATCCGAAACTTGTTCGCTCGACGCAAGCGTGCGATGCCGGAGCGTAACATCGTGCAGGCCCAATTTCCGCGCGGCAGCCGTGTGGTGCCGAACCCCGATGGCACCGCGCCGGGCATCGATCTTACTGTTCCGCGTTCGTGCGGTCCGCCCTGCCGCGTGATCGCGCTGCCGGGCGTGCCGGCCGAGATGTTCACGATGTGGCACGAGTCCGTCGCGAGTTCACTGATCGCCGCGCCAACCTGCGCAGCGCGTCATTTGCCATCGCCGCATCAAGTGCTTCGGCGTCGGCGAAAGCGACCTCGAAGCGATGCTGCCCGACATGATCCGCCGCAAACGGGAGCCGCTCGTCGGCATTACGGTCAGCGGCGCCACGATCACGCTCCGCATTACCGCGAGCGGCCCGAGTGAGGCGGCTTGCCGCTGAGCGATGGAACCAACGGTCGCTCAAATTCGCGAGCTGCTTGGCGTGCTCGTTTTCGGCGAGGAAGACGATGAATTGGAACACGCGGTCGTGCGTTTGCTACAAGCTCGCCGCCAAACGGTCGCGGTGGCTGAATGGGCAACCGACGGACTCGTGTCGCAATGGCTGGCCGAGGCAGCCGACGATAGCAATTGCTTTCGGAGTGGAATGGTCGTGCGCGATGTGGCAGCGCTCGCAAGCGGTGCTCAAGCTCGACGTGGAGCCGAACGCCGCGGCCACCCCGGAAACCGCCCGCGCAATGGCCCGCGCCGTCCGACATATGTTCGGCGCCGATTACGGATTGGCCGTTGCGGCCTTCCCCACCGGCGGCCCGGAAGTGCCCACCACGGCCGCTGGGCATCGCATGGACATGAGCGGCACGTTGCACGTGGCGCTCGCCTCAGGCGACAATGTCACGCATGAAGAGTTTTCCACTCGCCAGCCACCCAGCGATTACGAAAACCCGCTCCGCGAAGCAAGCACTCAACATGCTCCGCCTGACGTTGCTGAAACCGCGAAGTGTAACGACTATCGCTGTAAATCAGAGGCTGCTAGATATGGAATCGACATTGAATCGCATTCGCTAGCCGCCGCCGCCGTCAACCAGACGCCGATGGCCTGGGACACGAACAGCCGACACATTCGGGCCGCCATGGCTGCGGCGCGCGACGCCGGCGTCGGCATTCTCTGCTTGCCCGAGCTGTGCATCACGGGCTACGGCTGCGAGGACATGTTCTTTTCCGCCGGCGTGCAAGCCACTGCGTTGGACATGCTGGCAGGAATTGGTCCCAGACACAAAAGGCCTTGTGGCCTGCTTTGGCCTGCCGGTGTTTTACGAGGGGGCAGTCTACAACACAGCCGCCGTTGCGTGCGACGGTCGCCTGCTGGGGCTTGTGGCCAAGCAGCACCTGGCCGGTGACGGCATCCATTACGAGCCACGGTGGTTCCGCCGCTGGCCGGCCGGCGTTGTCGGCAGCATCGAAATCGGCGGACAGCGAATACCCGCTCGGCGACCTGCTGTTCGACTGCGGCGGCGTGCGGATCGGCTTTGAAATCTGCCGCGATGCCTGGGTGGCCGATCGCACCGGCGCCCGGCTCGCCCAGCGCGGCGCCGACGTGCTGCTCAATCCCAGCGCCAGCCATTTCGCGTTCGCCAAGCAGCAAATTCGCGAGCGGTTTGTGCTGGAAGGTTCGCGGGCGTTCTGCGTCAGCTATGCCTACGCAAACCTGCTGGGCAACGAAGCGGGCCGCTCGATCTACGACGGCGGCACGCTCATCGCCATGGGCGGCAAGATGCTGGCCCGCGGGCCGCGGTTCTCCTATGCCGATTGGCTGCTGACAGCAGCCGTGATCGATGTGGATCAGACACGCCGAGCGAAAGCCGAGAGCTTTCTCGATACGAATCCCGCGGCCGGCGGCAGACATTGAGGCGGGTTCGGTTGTGACGGAATTTAGATTTTCCAGACGTGACGGAGCCGACGGGCACGGTAACTGCGACACGAGCCGACGGCCTTGCCCAGCCAAGAGCATCGAGGTCGGCGAGTCCGATGACGCCGATACGACTTATCGCGTGTAATTCCGCTCATAGGTGCCCGGGCATCCGGCCTGGGAAACCGGTCCGCATCAAAAGGAAGAAGAATTTGCGCGGTCGGTTTCGCTTGGCGCTGTTCGATTATCTGCGAAAAAGCCGGGCGCAGGGGTTCGTCGTCTCGCTGAGCGGCGGCGCCGATTCATCGACGGTCGCCGTGCTGGTCCATCTGTTCGTGCAACTCGGCGGGTCGTGAATTGGGCGTTCGACGGTTGGCCGACAAAGCTTTCGCATATCAAATCGCATGCACGCAACGGAAGCAGCCGGCCACGTGTCTATCGAGCGATCGGCCGACGAGGTACCACAGGCGATTGTGCATGAGTTGCTCACCTGCGTCTACCAATCGACGCGCAACAGCGGCGAGCAAACGTTCGAAGCGGCCAAGGCAGCTGCCGCGCGCCGTCGGGGCCGAGTTCTTCCACTGGAATGTCGATGCGATGGTCGACGAGTACGTGGAAACAGTCGCCGCCGCCACCGGCCGCGAACTCACCTGGAACGACCACGACATGGCGCTGCAAAACATCCAGGCCCGCGCCCGCGGCCCCGGCGTTTGGCTGCTGGCCAATCTTCGCGACGCCCTGCTGCTAACGACCAGCAACCGCAGCGAAGCTGCCGTCGGTTACGCCACGATGGACGGCGACACGTGCGGCGGCCTTGCGCCGATCGCCGGCATCGACAAAGCGTTTCTGCTCGATTGGCTGAAGTGGATGGAAACGACCGGCCCGGCCGGCATCGGTCCGCTGCCGGCGCTTTCGGTCGTGAACAACTCTGAAGCCGACTGCCGAGCTGCGGCCGCCGTCGGCCGATCAGACCGATGAAGCCGACCTCATGCCCTACCGCTTGCTGGATGCGATCGAGCGGGCAGCCATTCGCGACAAGCTACTGCCGGTGGAAGTCTTCCAGGCGGTGCGGCCGCAATTTCCCCAATACGAAACCCGCCAAATCGGCATGTGGGTCGAGCGGTTCTTCCGGCTCTGGTGCCGCAATCAGTGGAAGCGCGAGCGTTATGCCCCGTCGTTCCACCTCGACGATGAGAACCTCGACCCCAAAACGTGGTGCCGCTTTCCGATTCTCAACAGCGGGTTTGATAAAGAACTGGCCGACCTGCGCGAGTTCCTGCAGGAACAAACCGCAGACTAATCTCGTTCGGAGCCCGCGGCGCAAGCAAGGACGTTTCGCAGTGTGCGGATGTTGCGCAGCGGTCTCCTACCAGACTGCGATATTTACCTGCAGGCGCGGAATAGTCGCCGGGGACGTTTGTGCATCGGCTTGCACATCTTTACCGGCACGCGGTGCGCTTGCGACGTCGGCGCTAGCGATTGCGGTTTTGCGGCGGTCACTTCTTTGGCGCTTCGCTGTACCGCCTGCCAGGCAGCATCCACTGCCGTCTTGTCGCCATATTGAAACCGCTGGACCCGCACGTCCTCGTGCTGATAGTGGAACGACGAAACTTCAATGTTTCGAGCGACGGCGGCCGAAAACACATTGCCGACGTGGCGCACGTTGTCGTCCACGTACACGATCGCTTTGATGTCCCGCGTCGCGTTCTTCAGCAGCGTCAGCAGCATCATGCCTTTGTGCTGTCCGGCCGTCATGAAAACGCCATTTGCGTACAGCACCGGCCGCGGCGTGCCCAATTTATACTTGGCAATTTCCTCTGCCGTTAGTCCGCTTTTTTCCGGTTTGGCCGGGTCGTAGGCAAGATAACTCGCCGACGGCACATCGTGCACAGGAAGCGCCGAAGCAGCGAAATCGTAGCCGCAGCGTTTGAGTTCTCGCTCGGTGGGGCCGCGAAATTCCGGCCCGCGCGACGTGAGCAGAATCGTCGCAATGCCGCGCTTTTGCAGCGCGGCGATCATCTCCGGCTCATCCGGCTCCGTCGGGTGCATGTGGCCGCGGTTGTAGAGAATTCCTTGGGCTTCGAGCAGTCCCGCGAATGTCCTGGCCACCAGGTGGGGCGAGTCCGGCTCGTTTGCCAGCAGATACTGTTGCCACTCGAACCAATGGTCGCTGCCCAGGTCGTCGTCCATCGACATGACCGTGTTGTCGATGTCGAGCACCAAGAGCACGTGCTCGGCGCCAAACTGGTCGATGTAGCGGTTGACCGCCGCAGCCACGTCTGCGAAATCTTTCGTGGCCTGAAGCTCGGAAGCCCCGGCGGCCAGGCCGGTGCTCAGCACCAGCGCGACGAGAACGAACGAAGCGACCGCGGCGCGTTGTGCGGCACTCAACACACTCTTACTCATGGATGCCGAATCGGGGTGATGTAGGGTCGGATTGTCGCGCCGCGTCTACCTTTCTAGGATAGTTGCCGAACCCCCAAACTTCCACCCATACTCGACTTATGGCCGACCCGTTTCTGCAAATGGCGCTCGACGAGGCCCGCTTGGGGCTGGCCGAAGGGGGTATTCCCATCGGTTCGGTGCTGGTGATCGAAGGCAAAGTCGTCGGCCGCGGCCACAATCGCCGCGTGCAGAATGGCAGCGCGATCCTGCACGCCGAGATGGATTGCCTGGAAAACGCCGGCCGGCTCCGC
The DNA here is from genome assembly GCA_963807935.1 of uncultured Planctomycetota bacterium. Classification (GTDB taxonomy): domain Bacteria; phylum Planctomycetota; class Planctomycetia; order Pirellulales; family Lacipirellulaceae; genus JABDGM01. Next base: position 19,486 of record CAWEDY010000022.1, on the reverse strand, counting down.
CCGGCCGACTATCGCAAGGCCGTGCTCTACTCGACGCTTTCGCCCTGCGACATGTGCAGCGGCACCGCCCTGCTCTACCGCATCCCGCGAATCGTGATCGGCGAGAACCGCACGTTCCGCGGACCGGAAGATTACGTTCGCTCCCGCGGCGTCGAGCTCGAAATTGTCGATGACGCGACGTGTTATCAATTGATGCAGGACTTCATCGCCGCACGTCCTGAACTGTGGAACGAAGACATCGGCGAAGTCTAAGAGCCAATCCCAGAACCGTTGCCGACTGGCCGGGCACCACCGCCGCGATGGTAGCGCGGAGTGTTCGGAGCAAAATGTGCCTGGCCTTCTCTCGGATGACGCTTCTGGGATAGGCTCTACGCCCGGGCGCACGACTACAGCCGGCACGGCGGATCGCCGGTGCAAACTCGTTTATAGCGCGTGATGCCCGTTCCACGGCTGACGCGCACTTCCACAAGCGAGCCGCAATGCGGGCAATATTCGGGTTCGATTTCAGTTAACTGACCCGTCTCGGCTTTGGCCGCACAGGCCGCACAACGCTTCGCGCCTGGAATCGCTTCCAGCCGCTCGGGCCGTATTGGTTCTCGGCAGACTTCGCATAAGACGGCTGCCTGCCAATCGTCTGCGGCATCGTCCGCTGATGGTTGCGCCCCTAACTGTTTCTCTTTGCAAATTGGGCAGGTCATCCGCGGCGCCGCTTCCACGAACAACGCTTCGACTAGTTCGTCGGCGGCCGCGCGCTCCCGGCGCAGCAGTCCGATCAGCCGCAGCCGCGCAACCGCATCCTCGCGGCCGCAAACCGTCCGCCAGCCGCATCGCCGGCAGGTGAGCTCGTACGAAAACACAATTCACTTCCGCGCAAAAAAGAGCGGCTTGGCGCCGACCGTCCTAGCGTCGCCAAGCCGCGTCTGATCAGATTTCATCAATTTAGCCGCCGGTCAGTCATCGGGGCTAAAGAAGCGTTCAATACAACTACGCCACCAGCCGCATCGCCGCGGCCGATTCTTTCACCGCCTCGACAAACTCCTCGAACACCCGCAGATCGAGCGCCGATGCCGTCTCGGCCTCGGGATGAAACTGCGTGCCGATGGCGAACCAATCGGCTTGCGGCTCTCGATGGCTTCTACAATACCGTCCGGACAACGGGCCGTCACCTCGAAATCGCGTGCCACATCGTCGATTGCCATGTGGTGCATGCTGTTAACGCGCAGTTCGCCGTCGCCGTACACCCGCTCCATGAGCGAGCCGGGGGCGATTTCCAGCGTGTGCCGGTGGGCCGGGTCGAGCGGATCATGGTGCGGCAATGCCGCGGGCCGATCCTCGGGAATGTGCAACAGCAGCGTGCCTCCCAGCGTCACGTTGATGAGCTGCATCCCCGCGCCAATTCCGAACACGGGCGTGCGTCGCTCGGCAATTAGCCGCACCAGGCGGCGATCGAACATTTCCCGCCGTGGCGCTGATGGGCGGATCGTTGGGTGCAACATCCAGCCGTCCCGGCGTGGATCGAGATCGGCCCCGCCAACAAGGACCACGCCGTTCACCTGATCCAGAACTTGCTCCAGGTCCTCGTCGTTGTCGAGAGGCGGAATAATCAGCGGTATGCCACCGACCTTACTGATGGCATCGTAATAGCCCGATGCGACGTAAGTAAAACTCGGTTTGTCACCCGATGCGTTGGCGAAATCAGCATTCAAACCAATGATCGGCTTAAACATCTTTGCACTCCCTTGTTGGGCGTCGTCCCGACGCGTCCTAAGGAGTTCCCCCCCACGACAAGCTCACAAGCCCGATGCCGTCCGTGCACCGTGCAACTGGCGCACAAAGGCATGCGAATAATTCGCGACTGCCCTCACGCAGACACAGCGACACCCGCGCGGTCTGCTAGCATTGTGGCCCAGATATCCTGTCGTAAGCCGGCGCTGGGCACCGACAGCCGGAAGTCCCTTTCCTCCGGCCCGAAGAACTCCCTTTCTCGTTTTGGCCGTGTCACGCGGCTGCGTTTGGGAATGCAAGTAAGGGCGTTACGTTAAGACTTCGTTAAACACTTTGCAAGACCCCGTGCATTTTGGGGTCGAACGCCCCACTGCTAGCACAAGATCGTGTACCATGTAGCGTTGTTCTCGCGCTTTGCGAGAGGAATTTCTGCTCCCCGAGCGAGCACGGTACACTGGAAGCTCCTATGCACTTCCGCCGCGTCTATTTGGAATCGTTCGGCTACACGCTGCCGGACGAAATCGTCACCACCGCCGCGCTCGAACGCCGGCTTGCGCCGCTCTACGAGCGCCTGCGGTTGCCGGAAGGGAGGCTCGAGCTGATGACCGGCATCCGCGAGCGGCGGTTCTTTCCGCCCGGCACGCGGCCGAGCGCGGTCAGCATTGAATCGGCTGGCCGCGCGATCGAAGTCAGCGGCATCGACCCGCGGTTTTTCGGCGCACTCATCCACGGTTCGGTCTGCCGCGATTTCCTCGAACCGGCCACCGCCTGCCGCGTCCATCACGGCCTCGGTCTGCCAAACGAGGCGATGATCTACGACATTTCCAACGCCTGCCTGGGTCTATTGAACGGCGTCGTCCAAGTCGCCGGCATGATCGAGTTGGGGCAGATTCGAGCCGGCATCGTCGTCGGCACCGAGTGTGGCCGGGAGCTGGTGGAAAACACCATCGCGATGCTAAACGCCGATACGACGCTCACGCGCGAAACGGTAAAAGACTCAATCGCCTCGCTCACGATCGGCTCGGCCAGCGTGGCCATTGTCCTCTGCGACGAGGACCTCAGCCGCACCGGTAACCGGCTGACGACCGCCGCCGCCTATTGCGACACGACTCGACACGATCTCTGCCAAAGCCGGGGCTTGCACGCGATCATGCAAACCAATAGCGAAGAACTTATGCGGCAAGGAATCGCCGCCGGGGTGCAAACATTCGACCGTTTCCTGGCCGCAGCCGGTTGGGAACCGGACGATATCGATCGCACCTTCTGCCACCAGGTTGGCGTTGCCCATCGCAAGCTGATGTTCGAATCGCTAGGCATCAATCCACAAATCGATTTCGCCACGCTCGAAACGCTCGGCAACACGGGTGCGGCCGCCCTGCCAGTCACGATGGCAATCGGCATCGAAGAAGGCCGCCTCCGCGCCGGGGACCACGTCGCGATGCTCGGCATCGGCTCCGGTATCAATTGCCTGATGCTGGCCGTCGATTGGCAGAAGTCGTCCGCAGCACGCCGCGAGAAAGCTCGTATCGGGGCAGGGCGCAGCTCCCGCTGAACCTTTGATCGAACGTATCGGGGCGGCGGAAGCCTCGCTTCCTAGTTTTAGAAGCTGCCTTGTGCCCACCCTACAAGATCAGCATCAGCACGATGATGAGCACGACGACCGCCGCGGTTCCGATCGAAACCCACAAAATCCACGACGGCCCGCTGCTGGGCGGCACATAGTTCGGCGGCTGCAGTGGGTTAAACTGCGCCCGCTGCGCCACCTTCCGCTTGATCTGCTCCATTTCCGGATCGGTCAACTCTTCTTCCAGAAGCGAACGCGAATTCGCGGAACTGGACCCCGATTTAGAGCCGGCGGACACGATATCGCTGGAAGTCGCCAAATCGCTCGTCGATCCGCCTTGCTTATCCGACCCGGCAGCCGGCTTTTTCGTCGGCCGGCGGTTAGCCACGCCCAGCACGTCTTCCTCATCCAGCGGCGCAAGCCCGATCTCCTCTTCGGGTGCGCCGGCGGCGCTGCCCGTTTCATCCAACTTCTTTGTGTCCCGGTCCGAGACCGAGATGGTTCGGCTGCTGCCCGAGGGACTTTGGCCGGAAGATGGTGGCGGCACTCCCATTGCAAAGCGAGTGAAAACCCCGCTTCCCACGCCGCTGTCTTGAGTTTGGTCGCGGTGCTCGATGTGCCCGCCGCCCAGCGAACGTCCTCGATCGGCAAGCCAATCTTTCAGCAGCCCGGCCACGTCACCCGCCGTTTGCGGCCGCTCGATCGGCTTCTTGGCCATCATCGACTCGCATAAATCCACCAACGATGGCGGCGCATCGGGCCGCGCTTTGAAAATCGATTCAGGCCGGGCCGTCTGGTGTTTCAAGAGCCGCTCGGAAATCGATCCTTCTGGGAACGGCGGATTGCCCGTCAGCAAGAAGTAAAGCGTGCAGCCCAAACTGTAAATGTCCGACCGGCTATCCGCCTCGTGGCTGTTGAGCGCCTGCTCGGGTGCCAAATAATCGGCGGTGCCAAGCACGTTCTCCTCGTTGGCCATCGTGAGCGAAGCCTGGTCGTCCTCGGTCAGCTTGGCTAAACCCAGGTCGAGCAGCTTGACCGTGCTGTGACGGTCGACCAGGCAGTTGGCCGGCTTGATGTCGCGGTGCACAAGGCCCATCTCATGGGCGTGCTGCAGGCCGTTGGCCACCTGGGCGATGTAATCGGCAGCCGTGTCGTAGTCTAATGGCCCTTGCCCGGCAACGATCTGATGCAGATCCTGGCCATCGACATATTCCATCACGATGTAATGGATCTTGTCTTCATTGTCGATGTCGTAGGCGCGAACGATGTTCGGGTCATCGAGCTTGGCCACCGCGCGGGCCTCGAGGCGAAAACGCTCTAAATACGACGAATCGTTAACCCGGCTCGGCGGCAGCACCTTGATCGCCACACGCCGCTTCATCAGCTCGTGCTCGGCGAGGTAGACACTACTCATGCCGCCCTTGCCGATTTGGCCCAGCAGCTTGTACTTACCGAGTCGGAAGCCCTTGTGTTTCCCGGCCAGCAGCTTATCGGCCTGCCAGCGGGTAATGAGCCCTTCCTCAATCAGCAGCTCGGCCAGGCGAGCCTGGTCCTCCAGCGCCGCCTCGCCATGCGTGCCCGCGGCCTTATCCAGAAACGCCGTGAGCTTCGCCTCATCGACGAGGTTGCTGCGCCTTAACAGGTCGACCAGCTTATTGGTGGTCACCTTCGTCATTGGGTCCGAAATGTTCAAAAGAGCACGAATCACCCGGCAGCATCAATACCGCCGCACAGCAACCATGCTCCGAATCGCGCTTGTTCCGCCGAAGTGCGACAAGATGAGTGGTCGCCTCGTTTGCCTGTTCCGCATGAATCCTTCCCCAACCATATCACCCACGAACGTGGCCAACGAATAATGCTATGAATCCATAAATGCCTCGCTGGCGGCATGAGGGCGCCGGTGCGCCACACCATACACAATACCACGCTGGAATGCTTCCGGCCAGCAGTTTTGGCGGAAAATTGGAGTCGGGAAAGGTGACACAACCCGAGGCTTCGAAGGGCGTGGCGGCGCGTTAACCGGTCAGGAATCCACGCCCGTGGCCGAGCCTCCGGGCGTGTCGCGGCCAATTTCTGGGCCGGCCAACGCGGCCTTTATCAGCCCGGCGTCGAAATAATTGGTGCTCATTCCAGCGTCCACGACGATCCGCTGGGCGTTGATGCCGCTCGACCGCGGGCTGAGCAAAAACGCCGCCACTTGGGCCACTTCTTCGGTTCGAACGGCCTCTTTTCGCAGCGTCGCCTGTTCCGCATAAAGATACGAATCGACGTATCCGGGGATACCGGCCGAGGCGGAAGTCTTAAGCAGTCCAGGGGCCACAGCATTGAATCGCACCTGCGAAAACCGGCTGAACGACTTGGCCAGAAATGCCAGCGACGAATCGAGCGCCGCCTTGATGGGGGCCATATAGCCGTAGTTCTCGCTGGCCATCCGGGTCGTCGAAATTGAAATCGTCACCACGGAGCCGTCTTTGGCGAGCAACTCCTTCAGTGCGTTGGACACCGCCAACAGCGAGAAGCACGAAATATCGAACGCCCGCAGAAAGTCGCGCTTGGGCGTCTCATGAAACGGTTTCATGCTTTCGTTATAATCGGCGAACGCGATGGAATGCACGAAACCATCCAGCCGGTCATATTTTTGAGACAACTCGCGAGCCAATTGCTCGATCTGATCGTCGAACTCGACATCGCAGGCAAAGACCGCGGCATCACCCACAAGTTGTTGAATTTGCTCGCGCCGTGCATCGTTCCGCACCGCGTAAACCACTTCGGCCCCCGCATCGACCAGCACGCGGCTAACATGCCAGGCCACGCTCTTCCGATTGGCCACGCCCATCACCAGCACGCGCTTACCAGCAAGTTGCAAGAAATCGGCGGGCATAGGGTGCAGGATTCAGGATGCAGGGGACGGGGCTCGAATTGAATGTCTTTTCCCTGCCCCCAGCATCTCGCATCCTGCATCCTTGCTCAAGGTCGCGGCGCCATTTTGCACGCAAAATCAAAAGTAACCGCCGTCTTATCGTCCTTCGTGACCTTGGCAGTCAAAAAGAACGCCCCGGCCATCTTTTCCGTTAGCTCGACATCGAGCGTCACGGTGTCGCCCGGCCGGACCATCGTCTTGAATTTCACATTGTTCATTCGCGAAACGACGGGCACGCGATCCGGATTGTCGGCCACAACTTTCGCTAACAGTACCGCCCCCGCCTGCATCGCTGCTTCGCACAACAACACGCCCGGCGTCAGCGGGAACTCGGGATAGTGCCCCCGATACCAAAACTCCTCGCCCGTGAACTTCTTGCGACAAACGATCCGGTTCTCCGTTTGCTCGACAATCTCATCGATGAGCAAAAACGGCTCGCGGTGGGGAATGGCGCGTTCAATTGCTTCGCGGGACATGGCGCATCACGACGCGGACGGTGCCGCGCTGGAAGTTGGAATCGCCGACAAATGAAAATCGCGTAGGTCCATTCGCTGGCTGGCGTGTTCTATTTCGATTCCGATCACTTCGCCCGCCTCGTTGAAGTCAAACACGATGTCGTCAGCCACTTCCTGCGCGTCGGCACCTGGTCCTTGGCGGAGCTCAATGTACAGCGTGTCGGTATCAGGGAAGTAATCGATTTTCATGGTATTTGCTAGGATTTGTACCGTCGGTCGGGGAAGGCGTTATGCAACGTCTCGCCATCACTCAATGTAACGACGCGCAAATGCTTACCAAGTTCATCGATGTACCGCCAGTGACGGATCCGGCCGTCGGGCTGCACTTTTGTCTTTTCAGGATTCAGCACCGTCTGCTCGCACCATTCCAGCTTAATATACGGCCGTTGCTTTAACACGCGATTTCGGAAATACGGCGTTTGCTTCATGCGACGAATTCTGGCTAGGCCATAAGGCTTCGCTTTGCCCGATGCCACTCACAATAGAGACGACAGGTTCAAGGAGTCCAATTTCCGAGTGTTGGGACCGGCAATTTTGGAGCCATTCTCACGAACTCTTCTTTCGGGTGACGGCCCCAATTATTCTCGTATCCGCCGGCTACTTGATTCCAATTACCAAACTCTTCCGCAACTATGTTCTTCAATTCGGTCTCGAGCGCGTAGCCGAGCGCTACAGGTTCGCACGGTACTTCGTGTTCTTGACGCGAGTCCAAGTAACGTGTGAATCTTTCGTAATCGTCATAGTACCAAACCGAAGATAGAAGCAAGTGATTGACATCGTCCCGTCTCAATTGCATGCTCGCTTGCCCGCCCTTTGGATGATTAAAACGCAACGACCAAACCCAAGAATCGTGATAATACTTGTCGACCAACAAGTTTCTTCTCTTGGCGAATTCGTGGACCGCGTCCGCAATCGGAGCAAAGAACAGCTCCATATCCTCAACGTCGAAATTGGGATCGCCATTTGGCATGTCAATTTGGGAACTTCTAGAGGACGATTAGACGCTTGCGGCTTCGGCCTGCTGCACCACCGCGTCGTTCATGAGCTGACTATCGACCTCATTCGCCACGATCACACCGTAATTCATCGCGCCCAACCAGCCGGACATAATAATACCCACGCTGCCAGCGTGGTACAGGCCGGTGATTTGTTTTGGCAGCGCCCGGCTCACGCCGAGGCCTTCAAACTTCGTTCCAAAACTGGCGCCGTTGACGTGCTTGGTGTAATGCTGGAAAGTCACGGGTGTTGAAGCCTCAACATGATCGATTCGCTCGCGAATACTCGGCACATACTTATCCAGTGCGTCGAGCGTAGTTTCTATGAGGTCGCGTTTGCTTTCCTCGTAATCCTCCGCGTTGAGATTTGCCCAATCCTCGTAGTTGGCGTTCGTGCTCGACACGATGAGGCACCGCGGCCGGCCCTCGGGGCGAGTGCGCGGATAATAGAACGAAAACGTGCGACTCGTAATATCGCGACTCAGCAGTAGCTCGGTGCGAAATAACGGCGCAGTCGAGCTAAACAGCAAGTCGCCCGTCGATTCGTCGATCGTCTCCTCCGGCTTGAGCGCCATGTACACCTGCGTGCTGGAGTTGTTAAGCCGCACGGCCCGGGCATCATCAACAAACGCGCGGTCGAAATATTCTTCGCCCACCAAATGGAAAATCGTCGCATTCAGATTCGCATTCGACATGACCGACCGAGTGCGAATGGTGCGGCCATTCACTTCGACGCTTCGCACCCGCCCGCCACGGCAATCGATTCGCGACACATCCGCCTTGATGCAGATATCGACTCCGCTCTTCCGCAGCTCGCGTTCCATCAGCCCGATGAGCTTGTCCGTGCCGCCCTCGAACGTGAACACACCCTTCGACATGAAATTCGAAAACACGATCCCGTAACTGATCGCCGGGTCTTCCAGCGTGCTACCATTGGCGTACGTGATCGGCTCCATCAACAGCCGAATCACGTCCTCGCGCCGGGAAAGAACTTGTCGAACAGCTCGCGCGTGGTCATCGACTGTTCGTCATAGAAATTCATCCCGCGGGCCGTGTCGAAAAAGCCATTCACCGCCTGCCGGGTCGACTTTGAAATCGTCTGTCAGCAGCCGCGTGAAATCCTCGCGGTTGAACGTCGTCGTGAGCGAGAACATCGGGTTGTCGAAGCGGATGTGCTTAAGTTGCACGATCGAATCGGCGATGTCCTGCGACCAATACCGGCGGCAGCTTTTCACCATGCCAAACGGAAAGCCGTGCAGCGAGATGTCGAAAATATGCCCGCCCGGCCGCTTGAACCACGTCGCGAGTCCTCCCAGCTTGTAGTGCTGCTCCAACAACAGCACGCTCCGCCCGGCCCGTGCGAGCACGTTCGCCGACGTCAGCCCGGCCAGACCGCTGCCGATGACAACGACGTCGTATTCGTCTTTGGCGTTTTTGAGAAAATCGCGCGGCATGGCTAAAACTTTCGTGAATCGCAATCCAGATCAATAGGCCATGTGGCGGGATTCTCTTTCGTGGACGCTCATCCTCGCTGAACCGCAAGAGCACCAGCGGCTCGTCTACACTTGAAGATACCTGACTCGTGGCCCCGGTAACATCCTCGCCGACCATTACCTTCGCCGCTTCACCCATTTCGTATCGTCCACTTCAAAGAACGGGTGTTGATGGTTTCGAATTAAGTGAGTTGCAACTCATGTAGAGGTCATCGCTTTCCGCTTTCATTGGGAAGAATCTCAAATTGAAGACTGACTTCCTTGCCGCCCACCCCCAGAAAACTGTCGGATCGCGGGTTGCGGAATTCCCTTCTTTGGGCACAGTGTCTGCGACGCAGAACCAATAGTCGGTTACCTTTGGCAGCCAAATTCGCCAACGCCAGCGATAGTCCGCCAGGTTCTCGGTACTTGGACGACGTAAATCTTGCGATCGTCGTCGATCGTCGATGTCCAAGCCTGCCGACGGAGCTCGAGTGCTTGTACGCGGCAGCGGCCCAAGTTCGCCATACAGCCGCCAGAGCCAATCGCCATGCCGACGATGGTCATGAGCAGCAGCATCGTAAGCAGCGAAATTCGCGGGCGGAAGCGTGGCATTGTAATGAGTGCCGGGTTCGCTAGTCGTAAATGCTCTCACGGCTGTCGTCGAAGTTTGGATTGTGCGAGGTTTGCTTCGACAACCATTCGCGGAAATGCGTCCCGTTGGTCCTCAATGTAGGGATCTTTATACGACCAATAAAGTTTCATCCGCTTCGCTTCATCTCCCGTCGGAACCATCTCATCCAATAGATCGCGCCACGCGACCAGTTTGCTCCGACAACTCAGCGATGCTGCGTTTTTGGTCGTCGGTCAACTCGATTTCGCAAATGTCGATGGCCACGTCCTGATCTCCGTCAGGTCGCTTTTCGCTGGCGCCTTTCGTTTATCTCGTCGCGTTGGGAACTACCGCTGACGATAGTGATTGCTACGTTCCCTTTGAAGTCTTTGATATCTACTAAGAAGTCCGGCTGAGTAGTCGCCGACGTGATAAACTTCCGGCTTCTCAACGAAATATTCGCGGCCGTCGTTCATGCGGATGAGCAACGGGCAATCGCGAATCATTTCTTTCAATTCATCTGGTTCCATGCAACTGCTCCGAGGCTTCGTAAACCGTGACTATTATATCGTGAAATCACCCCCGCAAACAGTGCCGGTTCGCCATCGCGATGCCGCTCGTGATGCTCCCGATGATGCCGACGAAGCCTTGGTCGGTGCCGCAGATGAAAAGATTCTTCAGGTGCGTGCAGCCATCGAGTTGCTTTTGGGGTGCGCCATACACCGCGCCGTTGTCGTGGCCGGTGTAACGCACGATCGTGGTGGGCGTGAACATATCGGTTTCCACAACCCGATGCCGATAATCGGGCACGAACCGGACGGCCGACTCGGTGATGCGATCGTACCACCTTAGCTTTTCCAGCCGATACGACTCATCATCGAGCGCGCGCCAGCGATCGAAATTGGCGAGCGCGGTGATCCGCATCGTGCCATCATCCAGCGGCGAATCGTACGCGAAATTGTTGGGCGAGCAGATCACGCCGCTGCGCACGTCGCAAAGCGCCTCGGGCTTCTGCCAGACGAATTTGTCGTGGTCATTAAAGAAGGTGATCGTGCGATGGTGACCGAGATCGGCTGGCGGAGCATCAAGCGTGGCAATCGTCTCGCAGAAGCTCAATTGACCCGCGGAGCGCGCCGTAACGACAGGCTGCCCATCGTCGCAAAGCCGCATGGTTTCGCACCAACCGGCGGAGGACACGACGTTGCGGGCTTCCAATTCCCCGCCATTCTCCAATTCGACTCGGTTAACGCGGCCATTTTCCACCTCCAGTCGCTTCACCGCGCTGCGCAGCTTCAGCTCGCCGCCAAGCCCGCGGAACTTGCGCACCAGGTGTTTGAGGATCAGGCGCACTCCGGCGGCCGGACGGCCAAGACCCTCCAAGAAAATGCTGCGGAACATGATCGAGAACTGCCCCCAATCCATATCGTGCTCGCGGGCCGATCCGTAAAACATCAGCGGGCAGAACAGCATCTCGACGAGCAGCGGTTCGCGAATGATCGAGCTCACCACCCCGCGCGCCGAGATTCCCGCATGCGTTTCATTCAAGTCGTCATACGCAACAATTTCACGTGTCAGGCGATCGAAATTGTCGGCTTCGTGCGGGAACGCCCAAGCCACTTCGTCGCGTAGCGTGCGCGAGTTGTTATCGAACCGCAGTCGCGCATCGGGAAAAGCGATCTCCGAGCCTAACTGTGGCGCGATCGCGAAGTCGTCCCATTTCATTCGCAACTGCCGCAGCAGTCGCGCGAGGGGCCCGGTCTTCGTGCCCTTCGGCGTGACGTTCGTGAGGGCGTGCAGGCCGACGTCGTAGTCGCGCCCGCGCAGCCGATAGAAAGAATTCAGCCCGCCGATGGTGTAATGCCGCTCCAGAATGCACACACGCTGGTCGTAGTATGCCAGCCGAATCCCGGCCGCCAGCCCACTCATCCCCGCGCCGATGATGATGGTGTCGTACATGAGGAGCGAGGAGCGAGTTACGAGGAGCGAGATAATATCCCGTTCGTGGATCTCTCGCTCCTCGCGCATCGATCCTCGCAACTCATTCACACTTTCTCGCGCTCAATGTCGCGCATCATCGGCTCGAGATACGTCACCGTGCTGTTCAGGCTGGCCAGATTGATGTAATCATCCTCCGGAATCTGGATGCGATGCCGCTTGCGGAGTTCCATCACAATGTCCAAAAAGTCCATGCTGTCGAGCTCCAACTGCTCGCGAAAACGCACTTCATCGTCAAGCTGCGACAGATCCTCATCCGGCGCAATATCGCGCAGAATATCCAAAACTTCTTCTCTAATTTCAGCCGGGCTCATGCCGTCGGTTCTCCTTCATTTAGCGTCGGCGGCAACGCCGAACTTCACCAATAAAGTCGGCGTTGCCGCCGACGCTAATCTCTTTTTTACTTACATCTTGCCAACAATCACTACCGAATTAATCCCCAACATACCAAATGAATTGTTGAGGATATAGCGGATACTTTTCCGCACGCGGGGTTCGTTGATCGCCAGGCCCGGCAGCTCGCACGCTGGATCGAGCCGATCGACGTTGATCGTCGGATGACAGACGCCGTCGTCGAAACCCGGCAGGTTGCCGGCCAGTTCCAGCGCGCGGCCGCGCCCATCGCGTGGCCGATGAAACTCTTGGTGTTGTTAACGGCCGGTTGTGCGCCGTTGCAAAAAACTTTCCGCAAGGCGATGCACTCCTGCTTGTCGCCCGAATCGGTCGCCGTGGCGTGCGTACTCACCAAATCGATGTCTGCGGCGTTGAGCCGCGCGCTGTGCAAGGCCATGTCCATGCAACGTGCCTGCTGGCTCGGATTCGGTAACACGAAATCGCTCGCGTCGCTGTTCATCGCGTAGCCGACCAGCTCACCGTAAATCTTGGCGCCGCGCTGCTTCGCGTCATCGAACCGTTCGAGTACGTACAGACATCCGCCCTCGGCGACGACGATGCCGTTGCGGTCCAAATCGAACGGCCGCGATGCCTTCGTAGGATCTTCGTGCTTGGCGAGCGCACCTTGGCTGGCGAAACCGGCAAAAATCCCAAACGTGCGAATACTTTCCGAGACACCACCCGCTATCGCCACATCACACTCGCCCAGCCGCAACATCTGGGCGCCCTGAATCATCCCCGCATTGCCGGCCGCGCAGGCGGCGCCAATCGTGTAATGCGGTCCGGTGATGCCCATGTTGAGCGTAATCTCGCCGGCCGGGTTGTTGGCCACCGTCCGCGGGTTGTGATGGTGCGACCACACCGACGTGTCGTAATCATACCCTTTGATCTCGTAGATCTCATTTTCCGTTTCGACGTTGCCATGCTCTGTGACGCCGATGTAAACGCCCACGCGCTCGCGATCGATATTCGGCCAATCGAGCCCGGAATCGGCCACGGCTTCCTGTGCGCAATAAATCGCAATGCTGCCGGCCCGCGTGCCGCGTCGCACTTCCTTGCGCTTCTGGTATTTCAACTCGTCAAAATCGCAGATGCCGGCCAGCGTTTCGCCGACGTACCGAATTTCGTACTTCCGCACGCCGCTCCGCCCATTGAGAAGCGATTCGCGAAACTCGGCCAGCGAATTGCCGTTCGGCGCCGTGAGCCCGATGCCCGTGATGACAATCCGTTGATGATCGTCGATTGAGGTCATAGTTGGGCGCGAAGTTCGCACGGTTAGCAAGCACTAGTGACTCGCCGCGCGTGCCGCGTGATTCCGATACATGCCGCTGTTTCGAGAAACCTTGAACCTATCGGTAACGAACGGCTTTGACAAGCGACCGCGAGGCCCCCAAGACGGGTCCGATTTCGAGAGGTCGCGGGGGTACGCCGAGGTTTTTCTATCTTGAACGGTTGAGCAAGCAGCGATTGCCCTAACCCTGCGCATTTACGGTCTGTCCCGGCGACGCCATTGCGGAAACACGAACCATAAAGCTACCAGCGCCAAGAACAGCAGTGCGGCAGCCACGACAGGTAGCAATCGCGTCTTGCAGATGAAGGCCGCAATGATGAAAAAGTCGATCGATATTCCCATTGCTAGAAAGAACATGCTCGTTAACAACAGCAAGGTAGATATTCTGAGCAACCGTTCCGATACTCCGTGTGAGACAGACTGCCGATGGACGGCGGCCGGCGCTATCGCGAGCGCGGCCGAGAATGCAACCAACGCCACCGCCGCCAGGTGCAATAGCTGGTCACCGAACGGTACATGAACAAAACGGGGCTCGAACACCGCAACGAGTTGAAACCCGAACAGCGCCTGAATGCCGGGCAAAACCATCCGGCATTCTTGCAGCAAGTGACTAACGGCTCGCGAAAGGCGTTCGGATTCTTTGGCGGTCATCACAAATCTGCGCCGCAATGCGTGTGCCGAAGGTGCAGCATGGCACAACCTGCCACGCGACTGATGACGTCGACGAATTTGTCGCAGCCAACTCGATCAGCGTGGGACCGATTCAGTCACTCCGTGATTTGCAGATGCTTCAGATAGGCATCGCGCTGAGTCTCGCGGCCATGTGCGTCGGTGATTTGCTCCCAACGCTCCGCCGCTTGTTGCAGAGCGGCCTGCGGTGCAACTTTGCCCAACGCCGCCGCTTTCACAGCATCATCGAGCGCGGCCACATATTCATCCACGCCGGGAATCCGTGGAATCATCAAGAACTTGTCGCCGCTGAGCGCGCTCGTCAACGCCTTAGCCACCTTCGTGCGCTCCTCGGCGCTCAATGCGGCTCCATACCACGCAGATGATGACGCCGACGACTGCCGAACAGGCATCGACGGGCTGCCGTCGTGCGCGAGCTGCGCGCTGATCTCGGCCGACGCCAACCATTCGACAAGCTGAAAGGCGCTGGCCGCGTTTCGCGTCGCGGTGGTAACCGCAATTAGCCGGTCGTCGAACCCAAACACAGGAATGGTCGCCGCCGCCTCAGTTTTCCGCGCAATTGTCTTCAATTTCGACGCGGACCAATATTGCAACGCCGCGACAAACGCCGGATCCTCAATCCGCGGCTTCATCGTTGGCGGATCAAAAAGCACTCCGTCGCGTTCGTTTGAAATCACCGTCGGCGCTGCCGTGGCCAAGAACTCGATCGCAGGATGGGCACTGATCGACTTGCCGAAAGTGATGCCCGGCAGAGTGGCGTCGACACTTAACGGCAGCGCCATCACTTGTTTGCCCCAGCGGACAAGCATGCGGCGCACCAGCGGAAAAACGTCTGCGTCGTCGAACGCCTTGCTCTCCAGCACGTTCGACCGCATCGGCCGCAGCCAGCCGCGGATGCACAAATCGCCCAGATATCGCGACGGGAAGATCACCACGTCCGCGTCCAAGCTTTTTTCGGCCGCAACCTTTTTCCACTCGGCGGCCACGGCTGTTAACTCGCCACCCGACCGCTCCGCCCATTCGCCGTGCAACCGTTTGATTGCCTCCACCACGCCTGGCTCATTCACCACAAGCACGCGCAATGCTACACTTGCCCGCGACGTCAGCGGTGCCGGGGGCGGACCTTGCCGCGGGCAGCCGGCCAGCGTCAATGCGGCGCACACTAACAGGCAGCCGAGACAAGGAAACATGGAGACAAGGAGACAAGGAGCGAAATCCTTCGCCACGACCTCTGCTTGTCTCCCCTTCTCCTTGACTCGTTGTTTGGCCCCGGGCGCATACAAAACTCCGCAAGATGACAGGCTGATAAAACACAATGAGCATCTATCTCGGCATCGACATTGGCACATCCGGCACCAAGGTGCTCGCCATCAACGACCGCGGCAAAATCCTCGCGCAAGTGCTGGCCACCTACCCTTGCTACCATCCCAAACCGCTGTGGAGTGAGCAAGACCCGGATGATTGGTGGCAGGCCACGGTGAAGACCGTCCGCGCGGTTGTGAAGAAAGGCAAGCTTAAACCGGCCGACGTTCGCGCGATTGGCCTCTCCGGCCAAATGCATGGCTCCGTGTTCCTCGACAAGAACAACCGCGTCATCCGCCGCGCATTGTTGTGGAATGACCAGCGAACCGCGGCCGAGTGCGACGAGATCGAACGCCGGGCCGGCGGCCGCAAACGGCTCATCGAAATGGTCGCCAACCCAGCCCTCACAGGCTTCACCGCCCCGAAGATTCTTTGGCTCCGCAACAACGAACCCAAGAATTTCGACAAGACCGTGAAGGTGTTGTTGCCCAAGGATGAAATCCGCCGCCGGCTCACCGGCGAATTCGCCGCCGAGGTGAGCGACGCCAGCGGCATGCTGCTTCTCGACGTAGCCCATCGCCGCTGGTCCAAAGAATTGCTCAGCAAACTGGACCTCGACACCAGCCTGCTCGCGCCGTGTTACGAATCGGCGGAAGTCACCGGGCACCTCACGCGCGACGTCGCCAAATCGCTGGGCCTGTCGCCCGATTGCATGGTTGTTGGCGGCGCGGGCGATTGCGCGGCCGGCGCCGTTGGCAACGGCATCGTACGCCCCGGCGTGCTCTCTACCTCGATCGGCACGTCCGGCGTCGTCTTCGTCCACAGCGAAACGCCGCAGGTCGATCCGCTCGGCCGGTTGCACACGTTTTGCCATGCCGTCCGCGGCAAATGGCACATGATGGGCGTGACGCTCGCCGCCGGCGGTTCTCTCCAATGGTTCCGCAACGCCGTCTGCGAAACGCTTGTGACCGAGGCCAAACGCCGCAAAGTCGACGCCTACGATGTGCTGGCCGAGGAAGCCGCCCTCACGCCGCCGGGTGCCGAAGGCCTCTTTTTCCTCCCCTACCTCGCTGGCGAACGCACGCCCCACGCCGACCCCAACGCTCGCGGCGCCTTCATCGGCCTCACGCTCAAGCACGGCCGCGGACACCTGGTGCGCGCGATTATGGAAGGCGTCACCTACTCGCTCCGCGATTGCCTGGCGATCATTGAAGAGCAAAAAGTCGCCGTCAAACAAATCCGCGCCTCCGGCGGCGGCGCCCGCAGCGCCTTCTGGCGACAACTGCAAGCCGACGTGCTCAACAAAACCGTCGTCTCCATGAAAGCCGACGAAGGCCCGGCGTATGGCGTCGCACTATTGGCCGCCGTCGGGGCCGGAGAATTCAACGACGTGCCCGAAGCTTGCGAGGCCACGGTGAAAACTGCTGGCCAAACAAAACCGGTTGCATCGTGCGCCGGTACTACGAAAAGGCATTTCCCGAATACCAACAACTCTATCGGTCGCTGCGCGAGGATTTCAAGGCGATCGCGGGATTAGCGTGATTCCGTTTCGGGCCTATGAATAACCCCATGCTTCCGGAGACCATTCGATGATTCATCAACCGTTGCGAGTCAGGCTTGCGCGAGTCATCGTCATCGCTGGAACACCAGTTATAACATTGGGTAATAACGCCGAAAGCGATCCGATTGCCAAGATTTCCAGAGTCCTCCCAAAGACATGGAAAGTGCAGCTTCTTAGTCGCGATCGCAACTGCACCATTCGCATCGAAACCAATTCAATGGATACAGTTCCATCACATTACAGCGATGGTGAGGGCGAAAGAAAAGTGCCCATTTGGATTGAGTTTGAAGTATTGCCAGGTATTCCGCCGAAATGCTAAAGCGAATTGACGCTTACAATCACCAATTTGAAGTTCGGCTTAAGTCAGCTCACCGCGGTTCTGCCAAACGCCAATCAATAGAAGCTGAAATGATACCTTTTCCTATGTACCAAGACGCGCACTACAGTTACATCCTCCGCGCGCCCGATCAAGTCCCAAAAAATGAATCGGACTTTAAAACGCTTCGCGACGTGTTGCGCAAAATCACTTCGGGGTGGATCGCCATCGATAAGGATGTGACACCTGTCCAAGACATCCCGGATTTCTTCACCTACAAGTAAATGCATGGCCGTGATCCCGTCCTTCAACGAACTCGGCTATCTCTCGCCCGGCGTTCATCCGGTATGCTGGACGAAATCGACGCCCGCTTGGGTTACCAGTTGTGGCGAGCCGCCTGACCGAGCCACAAGGCTGGCCGAAAGTCTCCGAGATGCCGTCGGGCCGGAAGACCTTCGGTTGAACAACTGTGCGGGTCAGAAGACGTGCGCACGACACGACGCCTCGCATTTACCGCGAAGCGGTTCGACTCCACAGCCCAGCGTCGCGGCGCAGCTGTGCACGCTGGGTGAACAATAAAAAAGCGATTATTTACGCTGAAGGCGTTACACGCCTAGCGGACGATTGTATAACGCTTTCAGCGTAACGAGACGTTCGGGACACCTTGCACCCAGCGTGCGCCGTTTGCACGGCGACGCTGGGCTGTGGAGTAAACGCCTTCGGCGTAGTGACTTGATCGGCCAAGTATCTATGGGATCAAACTAAGTGGTAACCTGCGCGGCAAGCGCCTTAATTCGGGGCGATCGACCTATTGCGTGGCTTCGCCGGCCGATGGCGTCGGAAACCCGAAAGGCGGCAAATCCGCATCAAGAAAGGCGAGAACGGCTGGCTTCGCTGCGACGCGCGAATCAGCCGCCACAGCCGTACCAGCGAAATGCGACATCAAGTCGGCCTGCAACTGTACGCACCCAAGGTACGTATCGCGGGCTTTTCTATCGCTGAGCAGCAGGTTTTCCAGCAGGCGAAACTCATCATTGCTGATCTGTTCGTCAAGCAAATCCCACGTCAATTCCCGCACCCGATCGCGCACAACGCCATCGTCGGCACCTTGGGCCAGCTTTCTCCACGGCTTTCATCTTGTTTATCAGCCATTTCTCTACAAATCTGCTGCGGTTTCTCGCGCCTGCTTCCCACGAACCTCGTACGCATTCAATGATGCAAGGATCTATGATTTAGCAAAAACGGTGCCGGGTGCCACCGCGAGGCCCCAAAATCCGTATCGTCGCGGCTGCGGCGATTCGTAGAGGAATTCTGCCCGACCGACAAGTGAAAATGGTGAAGATGCCGTGAGAAATAATGGTTCGCCGCTTTGTCGCGATCGATACTCTCCCAATTCCTAGAGATTTGCCGCGGAATCTGCAACCTTAACGGTTCGAGGTGGCTCTTTATTTGGACGAACGGAAGTTGGAAGGAGCTCTGCGAGCGAGATTTGGTAATCGAAGACGAATTCGTGCAGCGGTTGAAGGCCGGCAACGCGGACGCCTACGAAGCGTTCGTCCGCTGGTTCGAGACGCCCCTGAATCGCTTTTTCCTGGCCTCTCACGGCGATCCTCAACTCTCAATGTAGTTCCGCCCACTGCTTCGGCGACTTAGTGGAATCGCTGCCGAAAATGCGTGGCGGAACGGAACAGTTGCGACCGTTCGTTTTCGCAGTTGCGAGGAACGTCCTGCGGCGCAAGTGGCGACGGCACGTTCGCGAGCGAGTTCAACTCAGCAGCGCCGTCGAGCATGCCGACCATCGACCGTTCCACCTTTAAATGTTGGTAACGGTCGAAGAAACCACGCGACTTATTGTGGCCATTCGGTCGCTCGATGAGCCGACGCGTGATATTTTCTTGCTGCGATTTGTGGAACAGATGTCGATCGCCGAAGTGTCGGCGGAGCTCGGTGAACCGATCGGAACGATCAAAAGTCGTCTGTCGCGCGGACGGCAACGACTCTTAGAAATACTCAAACCTCTTGAGCAAACGCCATGAACGAACCCGATGAGTCCCCGTCCGACGACACACTCCAAGAATTGCTTAAACCGTTTCGCGAAGCAACGGCGCCTGCGACAGCCCAGATCGCAAACCGG
>CAWEDY010000021.1:0-133889 GCA_963807935.1 uncultured Planctomycetota bacterium | reverse complement strand
GTACGACACTAAGAAGAAAAACGGCCGGGGATCGCTGCCGTTTTCGCCGACGAGGCGGCGCAATCCCGAAATCCGGGAAGGTGGGTGCGGCTATTGAATCGATTTCAGGCCAACTTGCTTGGGTTGGCTGTGTCGGAAGTTGTGGACGAACAGGTTCGCCGGGCATCTTTGCCGCGATAGGACTGCCACCTGATAATGACCCTTGCCTCAGCAGGGCCGCTGCGCTTACGACCTCCTTGCGGCCCGGCAATGACATCTGCTTATTACAATTCCTGCACGGCACGATTCGATGCGACGACGCCAAGTGGTACACCGCGGTCGCTTCACAATGCGGGCACATTACGTCCAAAACTTCTGCTGTGCCGTTCTGGGTCGGAAGCCAAAAGCCTTCTGGCACCTGCCGGCTACTCGCCGCCGTGCCCAGCCGTTCTCGAAGCGCGTTGTCATAAGATTGCTTTTTCTCCGAATTGAGCAGACAAACGCGGGCCCGTGCCACTTCGTCTAGCAAGTTCTCCGCCAACGAACTGTGCTCGCTCGTGGCGAATGTCTTGAGAAGACCCATCCGCTGATCGGCCGCGTAGCTGATCACGTCTGAATCGGATTCAAACGGTTGCACTCCAAGCAGCCGATAGTAGTGGGGCGGCTGCTCTTCTTGAGGAATGCCAAGCCATTTGTGGTACGGGTCGAAGCCAACGGACATGTCCCGAACCTCACACGAGCAGCGTACGCAGCTATGACGCGCTGCTCATTTCAGACACAACCTCGTCGAGCATCTGTTCAAATCCCGCTATGCCGTTGCTCGACCGCACGGTTTCCTGCCACTGCAGAATGCGCTCGGATGAGTAATTTCGCTCGCGCTGAAATTCAACATTTAGGGCACGATCGGTCCCAATCACTCGCGCATGCACCTGGAGCCGGCCGCTCCGGCTGTAGTGGTAGGTCACCTCGACCGGATGGCCTTTGGGCAAATCGCGAGGCAACTCCGGCAGCATTGCCCGTCCAACCGTAATGCAATTTGCCGGATCAAGACTTTCTCCTTCGAGAATTTTCACTACGACCGATCGTTGACCAGGATTCGCGGTCACGCATCGCCGAGTCGCATCTGCGGGCAAGGACGTATTGCGCGGAATCAGAATAGCGTTCTCTCGCCGGTTGGTCCGCAGATTTGTGCCTTCAAGCCCCAGACTATGGGAATTGACATTCACGATCTTCAGATGGCTCTGCCCAACTCTCTCAGCCAACAGCGCTTGCGCATACAGAGCAGCGCCGCGAGCGACCGCCTCATCCGGGTTTACGGACCGATCGGGCGTAATTCCTGACTGCTGTTCAAGCACCCGCGCAATCATCGGCATCCTTGTCGAACCTCCTACCAGGAGAATTCGATCAATGCCCTTCCACTCAACCTTTGCGGCCGCCAGAACTTGCCTCGTGGTAAAAGCAGTCCTTTCCAACAGGTCCGCTGTAATTTCTTCGAATGTGTCGTGCGCCAACTCGAAAGCGCTTTCGCGACCATTGAACTCCAATCGGACGTTGGTCTTCGGTCGGAGGCTAAGAGCAAATTTAGATTGCTCCGCTACGGCATAAAGCTCCGCTTGGCCACCCGGTATTTCGCGAGGGTCGAACCCATGCTCGGACACCAACCGTTCCGCGAACATCTTGACTAAGCGGCCATCCCAATCCCTACCTCCCAGTCGAACATCACCATCAGTGGCCAGCGTTTGAATGTCGCCGGGTTTCAACTGCATCAGTGTGACGTCGAATGTCCCGCCACCTAAATCGTAAACGAGCAGCGTAACCGCTTCCCGCGGTTTGGCTGTTGCTCCTAAAAACCCCAAATGTTCTCCGAACGCAAGTGCAGCAGCCGTAGGCTCGTTCACGATGTCGATAACATCAAGCCCAGCCATGTCCCCGGCGTCCGCAGTTGCTTGTCGGCGTGGCTCGTCGAAGTAAGCCGGTACCGTAATGACGACGCTGTACTTTTCGCCCAGTAACGCGTCGATGTCCGCCTTTAGTTGTTTGAGAATGTAGGCCTGAATAACCTCCGGGGGAAGGCGCTTTCCGAGTATGGTCCGTGAATAGGTCCGGCTTCCCATCTCGCGTTTCACATACTCCGCGACGGCGTCTGGATGAGTTCCCAACGCCGATCGCGCCTGCTTTCCAACGACTATCTTATCTTGCTCAAACAGCACGACGCTCGGCGTAAGAATGTCTCCCTCGCGATTGCGTACCATCGTGGTTTGCCCAGTGTCAGAGATATATGCAGCGGCGGAGAGCGTGGTCCCCAGGTCGATGCCAACGGTGTGGCGACGAGCGCCCGACGTTGATCCTGCGCGCTGTGGATGCGCGATCTCCGGCGACTTTTCGTGGCCACGAAGAGAATTAAGCCACGCCGCACTCCGGCCATAAAGACTTTGCAGCACGCCTCCCATGCATCCTAGGCTACCTTGTTTTGGGGGTAAGTTCAACGACGGGCCAATATCCCCAATTTGCTCGCAGTATTGGAACACGACATTGCGCGAACGGCGAGCATCGCTACCGGCCGAGCACCCGACAGTACGAATGAATTTCCAAGGTGAGTCGGACGAAATCATGACGGGGCAGCACGACCTTTTTCCGCCGTCCCAAACGCGTAGTTCGAGCGAACGGCAAGGCACAGAGCATAATTAGCAGGGCCGTGGCGGTTGTCGGCTCCGGTATTTGTTCGCCGTTGATATTCGCGGTCACGTTGGCAGTGAACGGGGAAAGTTCTCCGCCGTTCGGCGGGGCCGTCGGACCAACGTCCAACCCGGCGCCCCCATTGATATTCGAAAGGTGCATCTGCAATACCAACGTGCCGGGGTTGATATACGGGGCCAAGGCGCCGTCGATAGGCATGCTGAATGACGTGGTGAATAACCCACCGTCTGCCAGCCCGGCGGTGCCGGTTAGCCCAGAGTTCGACAGATTGCCCGACAGCAGCAGCGCATGGGTCGGGTCGAACAGCGAAAAGGTTCCGCCCGCAAACTGTTGGACGATCAACGAGCCGTTAAACACGGCGGCCGGGCCTGAACGCGTTACGCCGTCCAACGTGAACGAGGCGGTTGGCGCGAGGATATCGGGATACCAGTCCAAGAAGTCCAGAAACTCCGCCGGCGTATTCTGGGGACCGGCGGTCGACAGAACCGTGCCATTGTATTGGATGCCGATGGCGGCGGCACCGCCGTCATTGAGGTCAATGATCATCGTGGCCGCACGGGCCGCATCGGTGCCTATTCCAGCGCACAGCGCGAACCCGACAACGCCGATCCGCGCACAACGCAACATCTGCTTGACTCCCGCCGAGTAGCAATGGCAACAAAAAAGCGACGACTGAAACCTTAAGCGCCGCAACGTCGGGCGCTGAAAGTCTTCAATCGTCGCTTTTGTGTTATTAGACTCGCCTTGGTAAATGCCCGCGACGCGGTCGCCCTAGAAACAAGGCGGCTCCCCATTACGCGGGACAATTACCTGCTCACGGGCGTGATGATACCGATTCCAAACGCCTTGTCAAGCATTCTTCCGGCGCAACGGAACCTAAGACTCGACTTGAACGAGGACCGCGACGCTCCCCTGGCAACACGCTGCACCGGCCGTGGGGGAATCGGGCGAGATCAGCGGCTGCTCCAGCCACACGGCCGAGCGAACCGAAGCCGTTTTCGCCTCCGGGGCCGCTCCGCCGAACTCCAAGCCACGAACGTGGACGGCACGCGTCCAATGGCGGCGATCGTTGCTGACCAGGTGAAACGGTTTCAAAATGCCCTGCTCGGCGAATTGCCGAATCTGTCTCGCCGAGAAGGGGCCGGCGAGTCTCGTCCCAACCGCCCCAATTTTGATCCAGTACCGCGTTGGGACACTGGAGCGCATCGAGCGCTTCTCCGGCGCCGCCTGCTGTATGGCCGCCGCTAACCGGTCCGTGATCGCCGTGGCGGAAGCCGGAGGCGAATTGAACAGCCCCCGCACCAGCTCCGCTCGAACCCACGTGCCCTGATTGCCGCGTTTCACGTTGTCGTCGCGCGTCAATCTCCCCCGCCGGGCAACGGCCATCAATTCCTGCGAGGACATCGGACCCCACTCATCACCCATGATTTTGCAATACCATTCGGTAGCCATGGTGGCACTCCTGTTCGATCAACTTGACGCATCAAATCGTCCTCAGGTTCGCCGGAGCGGAACATTCCGGTCCCTGGTGTGACTTACTATTGATGCGAGCGATAAGCAACGCGACAACGACAAAAGACACACTATGTAGTTCCGGGCACGCTGACCGCCTCGCGTTTCGCCGCTTCTCGGTTCCTGGCAGAAAGTTGTGCCGGTATGGTCAGCACAACGGCCAATTCATCAGTCAAGAAGAACTCGATGCTGCCGAGTCATGGAAAGTAGATCACGTTCTTCGCATCAAACGGTGCGTATAACTCCAGCAAGTGGGGTGCCAAATATACCCGCGCCAGGGGGGATACAAGAGGAATGATTCAAATCGCCGATCGGCCAAGCAGTTACGTCCGCCTCTCCGTTGGCACGAGCGCTGGCCCGGCGGGGCCACAATGGAATTCGCGTCCCGAATTGAGAGTTTTGGTCCGGATTGAGACGCGTCGAGAACGCAGTAGGCACACTCCGTGTGCCGTGACAGGCAACTGGTTGGGGCGCACGACGTGCAAGGTTGGAAATTGGGCTGCTACAGTTCTTCCATCAGCCGCTCTTGGGGATCTTCCATGCTGTCGGCCATTTTGTTGAGCGCTTCGGTTTCGATTTGCCGGACCCGCTCGCGTGTCAGGCCGAGCTGCTCGCCGATCTCTTTGAGCGTTCGCGGCTCGTGGCTATCGAGGCCGAACCGCATCCGCAGTACCGTCGCTTCGCGTTGGTCCATCGTGGTCAGCATGTCCATCACGTGGTGCAGGCAATCGCTTTCGACAAGTGCGTCATCGGGCGTAAGCTGCCTTTCGTCCATCACCATGTCGCCCAGTGTCCAGCCGGCTTCTGATTGGTCGGTTTGCGGCGTGGCGTTGTAGATTTTGATGGCCTTCTTGATAATCGGCAGCTTCTTCTTCGCCAGGCCCAGAACGCGGGCAACCTCTTCCGGTGTTGGCGAACGACCGAGCTCTTCGGTTAGCCGCGCCGTGGCCCGCCGCCACTTCGACAGCAACTCCACCATGTAAGCCGGGATGCGAATCGTCTTTCCCGTATTGATGAGCGCCCGCTTGATGGATTGCTTGATCCAATAGCTGGCGTAGGTGCTGAATCGAGTTCCCATCGCGGGGTCGAAGCCTTCGACGGCTCGCAACAGACCCAGATTGCCTTCCTCAATCAGGTCTTGCAGGCCCAGTCCCTTTCCCGAATAGCCGCGGGCGATGTTCACGACCAGACGAAGGTTGGCGCGAACCATTCGATCCCGAGCCTGGGTATCGCCCTGGCCGATCCGGGTGGCCAGCTCGCGCTCTTCCTTGGCATTGAGCAACGACGTTTCGTTGATCTCGCGGAGATATGTCTCGAGCGGCGTCTGAACGGCGCTGCCCGTTTTGCGTTTCTTGGGCGTCGTAGAAGTGGCCATCGCGGAGCTTATGGGCGGGAGGGAGGTAGGAGCAGGGAGTATTGAGCGGGGAGGCGGAATTCTTACTCCGTGCTCCCTGCTTCCAGCTTCTTCCATCGACGCGCGGACGCTAGCACCTGCACGTTGGGCAAGATACGTTGCAGTGCAAGGAATGTGCGCCGCATTCGGACCGTATCAAAAAGAAGGACGCGACGGGTTGCAATCACCCGCCGCGCCGCGTTTAAGTATTCGTAAATCTCTTGCGGTCGGTTTAGCCGTATCAGGCCTAAGTATCGGCCTGCGCCACATCTGCGGGTTGTTCCGCGCCGGCATCCGGCTTGGCGACGGTCGGCTTGAATAGCGGGCCGGATGTGGAACCGACTCCGCCCTTGAGCTCCGCGCTGCCTGCTCCGCCGTTCGCAGCCGCGGCGATTTCTTCCTCACCTAGCTCATCGTCGGCCCATTCCACCCGTTTGCGCGATAGCCCGATCTTCCGCTCTTCAGGATCGACGCGGAGAATCTTCACTTCGATATCGTCGCCGACTTTTACTACATCTTCCGGGTTCTCGACCTTATGATCTGCTAACTCCGAGATGTGTAGTAATCCTTCCAGACCGTCCTCCAACCCCACGAAGACTCCAAAGTTCGTGATCTTCGTGACCTTGCCTTTGACGAGCTGCCCAGGCTGGTAGCGGTTGGGGATATCGGTTGCCCAGGGATCATCATCCATTTGCTTGAGGCCCAGCGCGATCCGACGCCGTTCCTGGTCGACCGAAACGACCTTGCACTCGACTTCCTGTCCCTTTTCAACGACCTCGCTTGGATGGCCGATTTTGCGGGTCCACGACATGTCGCTCACGTGCAGCAGTCCGTCGATTCCTTCCTCGATCTCGATGAATGCCCCGTAGTTCGTGAGGTTGCGAACGCGGCCCTTCACCAGCGCCGGGTGGGTAGCGGTCGGCCACCTTATCCCACGGGTTCGATTGCGTTTGCTTCATGCCGAGCGAAATCTCTTGCTTCTCCTGGTTAATGTCGAGCACCATGACTTCGACCTCTTGGTCGATGTGCACGAGCTCGCTCGGATGGCTGATCCGCTTGGTCCACGACATCTCACTGATGTGCACCAGCCCTTCGATGCCGTCTTCCAGCTTCACGAATGCGCCATAGCTCATCACGTTGACCACGGTGCCTTTCACGCTCGATCCGACCGGGTACTTCGCCGGCACGTGTTCCCAGGGGCTCGCGCTCTTTTGCTTGAGGCCGAGTGCGATTTTTTCTTTTTCGTAGTCGATGTGAAGAATGACCACCTCGATCTGGTCGTCGATCTTCACTACTTCCGACGGGTGATTGATGCGGCCCCAACTCATATCGGTGATGTGCAACAGACCATCGATACCGCCCAGATCGACGAACGCGCCGAAATCGGCGATGTTCTTCACCACGCCCTTGCGCAACTGGCCGACCTCTAGCTGCTTGAGCAGCTCAGATTTTTTCTGTGCCCGCTCGGCTTCGATCAGGCTGCGCCGGCTGACGACAATGTTGCGACGGGCCTCATCGATCTTCAAGACGAGGCATTTGATTTCTTTGCCAATGTATTCGCCGATGTCGTGTGGCCGGCGAATATCGACCTGGCTGGCAGGCAGAAAGACGTTGACGCCGATATCGACCAGCAGCCCACCTTTAATCTTCCGCGTCACCATGCCGGTGACGACGTCGTTCTCATGGACGGTCTCCATGACCTTCATCCACTTTTCGATCTTCTCGGCCTTGCGTTTGCTGAGGACGATCATGCCGCGCTCGTCCTGGCGGCCGACAACATCCTCGGTGTCTTCGACGAGGACACGGATCGCCTCGCCGATTTCGGGAATCGTGTCGCCTTCCTCCCATTCGTTTCGCGGGATAATGCCTTCGCTCTTGTAGCCGACATCGACGAGCACGAAGTCGTCATCGATCCGCAGCACGCGGCCCTCGACGATTTGATTGGGGCCGACATCTCCTCCCTTGAGCCAGCCCATGTCGTCGGGCAGGGCGTCGCCAATGGCAACATTCCAGTCTTCGTCCGATACGTCGAACTCTCGAATTAAATTGCGGTTAACCATAAAAGGGTGTGAAGCTTTCGCGCCGAACCAAGCGAACCGTTCGCCCCTCTGGCGCCAACAAAATGGTGCAATCCCCGCCGCCCGGCCGACCACGCGACCGACCGAAACCCAGGCTCAGGGGAAACGCAACATTCTATCGCATTTGGGGTTGCAAAACAATCGGCGATTCAAGGCCGTCGCGCCGCAGGCAGATTTGTTAACGGCAGAAGTTACTGCGAGCCGCCACTGGGGCTAACCTGCTGAGACCTCAGATACATCCGCAACCCTTCAAGAATCGTCGCGAACTCTCGCTCGGCCGTATGGATCAGCTGTTCGCTGCGGATAAACGTCGCGGTCCTCTCTTGGATCTCCTTGCCGCTCAGTTTTCCCTTTTCCGCAGTTAAGGCGCGGCGGCCATCGGCGATTGCCCGGCGGCTGCTCGCTACGGCGGCGGCAAATCCGACGGAGAGTTGTTCGAACGTCAGGAAAGCCTGCCCGTAGTCTCCCGCCCGGAAGGGACCATCGCCTACGTCTTTGATGAGTTGAGTTCCAAACTTAATATTGGCCCGGACAATGTCGGCGCAGCACCGCCCGAAATTTTGGATGTCCAGCCTCATCGCTACGGTGGTAGCCGCATTCGATGTTTCCGGCTGGCTCGCGGACGCCTCGTCGTGTTCAGCGACCGGTAACAGCAAACTGCACCAGCCTTTTGCCGCCTGACGAGCAAGTGAATCTACCGCGAGCTGAATTGGCTGCTTCGACGGCTTCCCATCTTCTAAAGTTTCTACTTGGATTTGGGTACCGTCCGGACTCTTCGCCGCAACTCGAATGATGCGCTGGCCGCGCGCTTTGTCACGAACGCAGTACAAGGCTCCTTTCTCCGGCGGAGAGTAAGCGCATTTTCTGTAATGTATGCCCCCACTGACTATCTCACGTGGCGGCGAGGTTTTAGCGTCGATCCGAGTTTCAATTGCGCTGCTAAGCTTGGTGTGCGGCGTTTCTTCTGGCGGAAGCGCGGCAACAGTACGTTTGCTCCCACTTTTCTTCAAATGAGCCCGCACAAGGGTTTTGCATTCCAAGTCATGCAGCAGCCTATCGAACTGGTCGATAACCTGCTGAGCGAACGCCTTCATGTTCTGAATATTTTCCTTCGCGATTGCCAGGGGCGTGCGCTGGACTTTCGCCAATTTATTGGCTTCGAATTCCAAATTGCGCGCCGTGATGCGCTGCATGTCGGCGACGACCTTATCGTAAACCGGCTTAAAGCATTCGTACGCCGCGACATATTCACGATTTCCGTACATCTCTCCAGTTGTGCGCAAGGCGTCGCCGTAAGGCTCCTTCTTGTGAACTCGCTGCACCCCCTCTCTCCCTTCGAGAACGCTGGCCAGCGAAGCGTATTCCTTCTTAGTAACCGCCTGAACGCCTGATTTGCCTCTGTTGCGCACCGCGTTCGGTTGCCTGTGAGGCGAGATTGGCTCAGCATTGTCAGAAGGTTTGCCCATGTAATGAATTGTAGCAGGTCTTGCAGCGTAGGCGCGTTGCGACCGAAACGGTTAGCGTTGGCCGAGCCGGTTGGGCGAATGGACCTTCTCTTCCAGCGCAGCGGTTTTATTTGCAACAGGACGCTCATGTGCACCGACCATTGAAATTGGGAGGGCTGGTAAACTAGACCATTGCAAGTTCTTGCCGACGACGGTCGAAGCTTCGTCGGCGCGCGGACTGTCATCGTGGTAGATCGGCGTAAGCAACGTTTTGCAAATCGGGAAAGCGGTCCCGATTAGCGCGACAGCGCCAGTGAAGGAATCAGCTCAATGAGTGGGTCCCCAAGCACCTGGTTTGATCGCAGAGTGTAATTCATTAAGTCGCGGCGCGTAATGATTCCTATGAGCTTCCCGCGCTCGATTACCGGAAGCCTCCGAAACGAGAACAACGCGAACAATTG
Organism: uncultured Planctomycetota bacterium; assembly: GCA_963807935.1. GTDB lineage: Bacteria > Planctomycetota > Planctomycetia > Pirellulales > Lacipirellulaceae > JABDGM01. The sequence continues at coordinate 124,324 of CAWEDY010000021.1, read as the reverse complement.
AGCGGCACGTGTGAGCGGCTCGTCTGGACAAACAACTTGCACGTCTTCCGTCATAAACTTGGACACCGGTGCATTTTTAACCGCCTCGTCGAATACAACGTCGATCAGTTCAATCTCGGAAATCATTCCAACGAGCTCGCCCAGGCCGTTGACGACCGGTGCCCCGCCGATGTGGTTCTCCGTAAGGAACTCGATCGTATCCGCAACGGTCATGTCCGGGCGGACTGCCGCGACTTTTGGGTTCATTACCTGGCGAATCGTGATCACAACATGCACCTTTCTGGGTCGAAAGACCGTCACAGAGCGAATTTGGCCCCGCACTCGAAACAGTTTGGCTCCAGCGCCTACAACGGGTCACTTCCAGGCTCAATTCAGCGGCAGGAACGCGAAGTTTCACCCGCTCTTTGGGAAGCAGGGGAATCGGTGAGAAAAACGCCACGCCCTGGCGAGAGACGTCTTTCGTGAAGGTCCCGATCGTCGTCGTTCCGCGCTTGAGCACGGCCTTACCGCGCATGAAATAGCGGTGGTACGACCGCTTGTTGTCGTAGAAGACGGGGCCTGGCCCCTGCGCACCGAAAAACGCGCGTATAACGGAATCTGGCAGCTCGACTTTTTGGGCCGTTGCGTCCCAAAGATCGTCCATCAAGCTTTGGCCATGATCGATTTCCAGCATGCCACCATCTCCGGATCGAAATGAGTCCCCGCGCTTTTGCAAATGTAATCCATGGCCTCCGCGGCCTTAGCCGGTCGGCGATACGGCCGGATGCCCGTCATGGCATCGAACACATCGACGACGGCGAGCATGCGCGCCCAGGGATGGATCTCCTCTCCCTGGGAGCCGACCGGATAGCCTTTGCCGTCGAACCGTTCGTGATGCTGATAAACGATCATCAGCTGTTCAAACGTCATATCCGGGCGACCGCACAATTCCTCGTATCCGCGCTGCGGATGGGTCTCGATAATAGCCCGTTCTTTCGGGTCCAGCTTAGCCGGCTTCTGCAGAATGCTTGCGGGTATGAATCGCTTTCCGATGTCGTGCAGCATCGCAGCCTTCGCCAGCGACTCGAATTGGCTGCCGTTGCAGAGACCTAAGCGTTCGGCAAATATCACGCCGTAACTGGCAACATTCGTGATGTGCGTGAATGTCAGAAAGTCGTGGCGAGCCAGGCGAAACAGGTCGCGCGGAAGCGCGTTGTTGTTGACCAACAAGGACGTCAGCTCGCGGCCGACTTTATCAGCTACGGCGACATACGGACCGCTATCGACCAGGCGCGCGGCATGTTCGATTTCCACCGCCATGGCAAGCTGGAGTGCCGCGAACCGTTCGCCGGCCGGAATTGCCTCGTCGCTGGCCAGCGAATCTACAGTATCAAGTAAGTTCGACGCAAAGCGGTAGAATTCGTCCGAGCGGACGAGCACCTCCCGAACGCCGCTTTCCATCAGCCGGGGTGCCTGGTCCGCTTCCAGCGGGCTGCCGGCCCGATAGTACAATACGGGTTCGCGCTCCGCCTCGTACTGGACATACAAGTCGACGATGGAACGAGGCAGGCGGCGAAGCATCTCCACCTGAACGGGCATGTAGCCGGACGCCGGCTGAGCCGGACTGAGATTTGGCGTTGCGATGGTGGTCATCAATGGTCGCTGCTTTTCTGCCCGATTGATTCGTTTGACAGATTGAATGCAGACCCGTGCCGCGGGATGCCTCCCAAGTGTAGAATAGGGCGCGACTACAGACGGGGGGGTAATATCATGGATGTTATTGTCCATGAAGCGGTGACTGGAAACTGCCTTCGAGTCATGACGGGCCGCTGGATTGGATTGTGCCGGTTGTAGCGTTATCGAACTCGTAAACCGACGATTCTCCTGCGACGATTGAACTAAGGCTGTTGCAGTACCCGCGCCAACCCATAAGGACCGACCGATGAGTCGACGTTTCGCCGTTCTCTTTGTCTCGTTGCTGCTGTTCAGCGGTTGTGGACCGTCGCCAAAAGAGAAATACGATGATGCGGTCCGAGAGTTGGATCGAGCCCAAGCGCGGCTCGATAACCTCCGGCCGGCGTACGATGCGGCGCGGCAAACGGCCGCCAATGCCGTGTGCAGGGAAATCGCCGGCACGACACCGGAAGAATCAGCAAGTGCGGCCTTGCAGGGACTGAGCGACGTGTTAAATCAAACGGCGACCGGGAAACCCGACGAAGGCAAACAAGCCACCAACACCAAGAAGGCCTCCGATATCGACAAGACGATCGACAACCTGATCGCCGGAGAGAAGAAGGTGCAGGAGAAGCAAGCCGAACTCTCGGCGCCGGTGGCGAAGGCCAATGAAGTCATGAACAAGATCAAGACGCCCGGCACGCCGGAGGCCAAGCGGTTCCAGGAAAAACTGGCCGCGATGCCAGAGGTGCGGGCCTACGAGCGGCAGCAGAAGCGCGTCGAACGAGCGCAGCACGACGTGGACGAGGCGGAAGCGGCCCTGCCGAATACCGGCGGTCGGACCGGCGAGACGCAGGACAAGGCGGCGAAATAAGCGAACTGCATGCGCTGCAGCCCGAAGGCAAACGTATTTCGAGGACATCGCGAGCCTTCTTTAGGCTTGCGCCGGCGAAGCTCCGGGGCCCATGGCCTGACGGAAGGCGGCAAGTTCGCTGGCTATTCGGTCAAGCCGAGTGAGGACTTCGGTGTGCCGCGCCACCGCCGGCATCGGTTCTTTGGCGAAGAACGAGATCGTGCCATTAGGTTCCAGCACGGCCCGATCCACATCGGCCAACGATGTAAACCCTTGACGATGGGCGGCGGTGTGCAGCTCCTTCTCGCTCAACAGCTCTCTTTTCAAGTGATCGCGGAGAATTTTGCCGCCGGCAATCAGTTCGTCAGCATCACCTTCCACGAGGCGATCCAATCGCTTATGCCGGTAGACAAGCCGCGCGACCAGGTAATTGACCGCAAGCAACGTACTGGCGCCGATTACGCCGCCGATGAGAGATGTGTCGTCACCGATGATCGCGTTCTGTACCGTGTTGGATATGGTGAGCAACACGATGAGATCGAACGGATTGAGCTGAGCCAGCTCTCGCTTGCCAGCCAGCCGCAGGCCAACAATCAAAAACAAGTACACCAGAATTGGGCGAACGATCTTCTCCAAAACGGGAATTCCCGGAACGAATAGATCTTGCCAAATGTGCGACATGTGCATGGTCCTTAGTGCGAGGAAGTGGCGACGAAAGGGGGCGCGTTGCGCCTCAGTCCGCGAAAGACCCCATCTCAATGCGGCAACGCCCACCGAAGACTTGTGAGCGTACCACACCGCCGTCTCTAGATGCGATCAGGCACGGCGGGCCACACCCCAGACCTTTTGCAAGCTGCCGAGCCTGTGGTAGGCGAGTTTGGGCGTCAGGTCGGCGTGTAGAAGTCCGCCGTGGGGCCAGAAGTGCCCGGCGATATCCGTCAGGTCCCACCAGCCGATGGCTTCGAACTCCGGCTTGCTGTAAACGAGCGTGTAAATCGCTTCCAACCAATCGGCCTGCATAGCCTCACTCCAAGGGCCGTGCCAGCCGGGGGCCGTGGTTTTCGGCCGCATGCTTTTGGGGTCCGGCCCGTCGGCCGAAGCTGTGGCGATTTCGGTGATGTGCAGGGGCTTGTTGAAACTTCGGAAGCGATCGAGCATCCGTTCGATTTCCAGCAGGTCAATCTGCGGATAGTAAAGCTGGAGTCCCAGAACATCGAACTCGACGCCCGCAGAAACACAATCGGCGATGTAGCGATAGGGAGTCCATCGGCGCGAGCTGTTGCCGTTGGTGGTGCGGGCGTACTCCGCCCAAAGGCAACAGTTGTTGATCTGTCGCTTCACCGTCGGCGAACCTTGGCGAGCGGCCCGGCAGACCGTGCGGGTGATTTCCACAATTTGAGAATGTGATAGCTGCCACAGGTTTGCCTTGTCGTGGGCCTCGTTGATAATCTCGGCATAGGGCAGTTTGCCTGAGTAGCGTCGCATCGTTTGGGCGACCACTCGCTCATATTCGCGGAGAATTTTTTCGTACGGCCATTGGCGGATCCACTCAGGCGTCGCTCCGCGCGTCATGTAACAGTAGCCAAAGCCTTTGGGCGTGATGCCGCGCGCCAAGCACCAATTGATCGAGCCGTCCATGCGGGCGTAATCGATTCGCTTCTCGACCGGCTGCTCGGCGCCCCAGGTGTACCAATTTGCGGTTGCAAAATTGAATCGCTGACGCACGAGCGAGTCGAATTTTGGACCGAGGCGGTCGTAGCCACTGATCATGCCACCGAACAAGAAGTCCTTGCGCGGCCGCGAAAATCGTGAAATGCGATTGCGCTCGTGCCAGTGCGATTCGCTCCCCCGCATGCAATCCGGCTGCCAAGGCCGCATAAGCCGAACCGACATCTGTGGCCGGCCGCGCCGCGTCCTCCAAATATCTTTCGGTTTGCGGGTCGATGGTGGCGGCTTCTTGTCTGGCGAGTTCAAAGACCTCTCGGACACGCCGCAAACGGGTGTCTGCCGCATCGATCACGAATTCGATATTGCCTGGCCTGGAATATCCATTCCCGCCGTTGTCGCCCCAACAGTACACCTCGCCGAAACCCGGCACCTTGAGCCGCAACGAAAGTTGAATGGGTTCGGTAGGTAACACGATTCGTGCACGACCTTCGGCGTGCGCGATTGATTGCGGCAGCGGGTCGTTCGCTCGATCGTGCGCACACAACGTCGCCGCGCGCTCTTTATTCAGTGGCGAGCCATCTGGCTCCTTCATCAGGACGCGAAGCTGCGGCTCGTCGTCGCTACCCGCGGGCCGCTTGCGTGCGCCCGGTTCGGCGGCTCGCAATGCGTGTGGCAACAGCAGCGCGCCTGCAGCGGCCGAAACCGAAAGAAACTCACGACGATCCATCCCGTGTGACACCAATCTGCGGGTAGGAACGAAAAAGCCCTTCGGTTTGGCGGCCGAAGGGCTTTTTCTGAAATAACATTGGGCCCGACTGGAGTTGAACCAGCACGCCCTTGCGGGCACAAGGCCCTCAACCTTGCGCGTCTGCCAATTCCGCCACGAGCCCGGACTTCGCGGTCGGGAGGCCCGCCGCGGATATGCAAGTTTACCTGCTCCAGGGTGGACATTCAAGCGATGCAGTGATCCGGCGATTCGCTACCTTGAAAGCCCTCGCGTGGTCTAAAATGGCGGGCATGCACGAGTCAGATGTTCGATCCAATTTGATTGCGGTTGACATCGGCAACAGCCGGATCAAACTGGGCCACTTTCGGCAAGCGGGCAAAGGCGAGAATAGCGCCGAGCTACGCGCTCAATCTGCGGCAACGGGACAGTTGCCCGATCCCATCGCCACTTTAGATTTGCCCATTAGCAATAAAATGGGTGATTTCGACGTAAAGAAGCTTGCCGATTGGAGCGGGGAACGTCTATTGCATGACACGCCATGGCTGATTGCCAGCGTGCATCGCGCGGCGGCGGCGCGACTTACATCCGCACTCGCCGACTTGGCATCGCGGTCGGGAGCGGATTGGGCGATTCGGCTGCTGAGCTATCGAGATGTGCCGCTGACGATTCGCGTCGAACAGCCGGAACGCGTCGGCATCGATCGCCTGCTCGCTGCCTTGGCCGCTGATCGGCTGCGGCAACGCGACCGGGCAGCGATCATCGTTGATGTGGGTACGGCGATAACGGTCGATTTGCTGGAGGCGGACGGCGGATTTGCGGGCGGGGCCATCTTGCCGGGTGTGGCGATGTCGGCCCGGGCACTCGAGGAACAAACCGATGCGCTGCCGCACGTCGCGTTGGAGGTTTTGGAAAAACCGCCAGAGCCGCTCGGCAAATCGACCGTGGGAGCAATTGAGTCGGGAATTTATTGGGGGACCGTGGGTTCGATTCGCGAACTGATCTCTCAGTTAACGACGGCGTTCCCGGTGCCGCCGAAAGTATTTGTCACCGGCGGCGCATCGGCGCAGATGGTTAATCTGCTCGCACCGCAAGGCTCAGTTCGCCACGTGCCACACCTTGTCCTTTCCGGAATCGCGCTGGTGAAGACATGACACGATCGGCGAGCGCGACCGTGGTTGTCGAACTCACGCCGCCGGGCCGCGCCGCCGTGGCAGTGGTCTCGGTTGCAGGCCCGGAAGCGCTGCGCACCGTTCGCAATTGCTTCACGCCCTCAAACGGCCGAACTATGCCGGAGATTCCATCAGGCCGGATCGTGCTGGGCCGCTGGGGCGGAGCGGATGGTGAAGAGCTGATTGCGTGCCGGCGGGACCGTGAACAAATCGAGATTCATTGTCATGGCGGGGCGGCCGCCGTACGAGCGATTATCCGCGGATTAGTGAAGGAAGGGTGCCAGCCGATTACTTGGCAAGATTGGGCGGACCGGTGTTCGCCGAATCCGATTCGAAATGCCGCGCTGATCGCTCTCACAAACGCTGCTACGGAACGCACGGCGGCACTGTTGGTCGATCAATTAAATGGCGCATTGGAGACGGCGATTTACGCCGCTATTACGGCCATTTTGGCTGGAAATCGGGTCGGCGCTACCAAAATTATCAACGATTTGCTCGACCGGCACGATTTGGGCCTGCACCTGACTGTGCCCTGGCGCGTCGTGGTGTTTGGTGCACCCAATGTCGGCAAGAGCAGTCTCATCAACGCGCTGGCGGGTTACGAGCGAGCCATCGTTTCGCCTACGCCGGGTACAACTCGCGATGCGGTCACGGCCTGGACGGCCATCGACGGTTGGCCGGTGCAGCTGACCGATACGGCCGGCTTTCGCACAACGCGGGACGAACTGGAATCCGCGGGTATCGAACTCGCAATCACAACTGTTTCCCGAGCAGATCTTGTGATCTTTATTCATGATGCCGTGAAGCTGTGCGACGCTTCTCGTAATGACGAAACGAACGACGTCCACCTTAAACTTGCGCCGCCGGCGCGAACGATCCACGCTATCAACAAGACCGATCTGATCTCGGCCACCAAACGTCCCGAAGTAATGCTTCAGTTGGCCAAATCGCACGCGAACGTATGCGATCCCCAATTCATAAGCGCACTTACGGGTGAAGGGATTGCCGGCCTGGTGTCGTCGATCGGCCGATCGCTTGTGCCGGTTGCATTACCAGCAGGGTCAGCCGTTCCATTTACCAAAGCGCAAATCGATCGCCTCTCCACCGCCCAGGAGGCAGTCGAACGGCGCGACACAATTATGGCGACCGATTTCCTGCAAGCATTGCTGGCGGAAGTTTGATGCGCGATCGAAGATGGGAATCTATTCCAAAACCATCATTTGCGCTGCTCCCTTTTGGGCCACTTGCCGCTAAATCGCTTGCAATTCCCATCTCTCCGATGGCCCGTGCGTGCCAGCATCGGCAATCGCATTGCGAGCTTTCTTTGCCACAAAGCGTGGTAAACCTCTTCGGGTTATGCCGATGAATACTACGAATCCGAATGAACGGATCGTATCGAGTGCTTCGATTAAAGAGCTATTAGCCTTTAGCAGTTAGCCACTAGCCCGAGAGTTTGGTTAACCGCTAAATCGGTTCAATAGGGGGGACAGGCCATGACCAAGCGGGTTTCTTCGCCACATATCGCGACCAACGCGTCGACCAGTTCCAGGTTGTTCGCAATTTCCGCACGTTGGCTGAGTATCGCGTCTCTTATTGTGTCGTTGCCGCTTTCAGCGCTGGCAGCGCATACGACCAAACCTCCGGCGAGAGAAGAGTCGGTGCTGGTGGCAACCCGGGAGGCCCCCCCAAGCACGTTGAAAACGACGAATGCCGACGCCGAGGCTCTAGAGCCGACCGCTCAATCTTCCGACCACAACCCCGATCTGGCGAATAGCAGCGAAAGTGGAGACGCGGGCACCCAGTTTGGCGAAGCGTTAGCCAAAGTCGCCCAGCCAATAAAGCAGGAAACGTCGGCGAACAACGAGCGCGCCGCAACAGCCAGTCGGCCGTGGGCTGAGACGGCAAGAGATAATGGGTCCGCTCGCCGCGCAGCGGCGGCCCGCTCCGAGTCCATGCACTACGATGCCGTCAAATTCCAAGGCATCGCCGTCGGTAAATCGACCAAGCACGAACTAACGACCACTTGGGGACATCCGGACGATGCGGCGACCACCGCCGAAGGCGAGGTGCTCATTTATAGAAAGCCGCCATTTCAAGCCATTGAAGTGCTGGTCGGCACGAACGGCATTGTCGCATCGATCAAGATCACGCTTGCCGCGCCGCTGGAATCGAAACGGTTGACCGAGCAGCTTTCACTCGACCGAATCGGCGCGGCCACTATAGCGGATAACGCGGGGAAACCGCTGGGCCTGGCGTTTCCGGAGCGCGGCGTGATGTTCATGTACGCCCGGGCCGAAAAAATCACGCCAGTTGATGAAGACAAGCCGGTCGCGGCCGCTGCTACAACTGTTTCGCACGTGGTTATTGAGCCGCTCGATCCGCACGCATTTGTGCTGCGTGCCGAAAATCATCTCAACGGGCCATACACGCAAAACATCAACGATTTGAAAACGGCAATCTCGCTCGATCCCGAATTCGCGTACGCCTACTGCCTGCTGGCAAAGATTTACCTGGCGACCGGTCAGGCCGACCTTGCCGATGCGGCCGCGGCGGAGGCCTGCGATATCGAGCCGAAAAACGCGTCGTTCCAGTTGTGCCGCGCTCAGGCGCGCGAGCTACTGGGCGAATACGACGATGCGGTGCTTAAGGTCCGTGCGGTACTGGATCGCGAGGACCTGGCTCCGATCGACCGCGCTCAAGCCCAGCATCAGATGGGACGCTTGGCGTCATTAGGAGACGGAGAGATTGCCTCAAAGACCATTACGTTTGAAACGCGGGCAATCGATATCGCGGACAAGCTGGCGAACAGCAAGGATGCCAGAGAGCGCCACGCGGCGAAGCAGCTTCTGGTTGAAGCCCACATCGGCATTGCGGAGGAAATCGCCCGCCAGTCGTACAACCAAAAAGTTGAAAGCCTATCGCTATGGGTCGGCCGCGCCTCTGGCCTGGCGGAGGACTATATTGCCAACGACGGCGGCAGCGTCGAACTGCGGCTGTACATCTCGCAACGGGTGCTGGCGTCGCTGGCCAGTTTCAAGCCGACACGCGACCCGCGCCGTGGGTGGCCGAGGCCGAAGAAGCGGCCAAAACGCTATTTGCGCAGTCAGACGACGAGCTGTGGCAGCAGCACGTGAAATGGGAGCTGGGCATCGCCTACCTTAACGCCCTGCGCGTTGAACATACGCGCCGCCAAACCGATTTGGCACTGAAATACGGGCAGCAGGCCATCGACAACCTGGCCGATGGCGCCGCCTGCCGGCAAGCTGTTCATTCCTCCGAGCAATTGGTCGGCCAACTTTATTTCCAAATGGGTGCGGTGTACGCCGTCCACAAGCTGGACCATGCCACGGCAACCCAATGGTACGAAAAGGCAGCACCACTGCTGACCGGCCCGCGACCAGCCTCCGAACTCTATGCCCCTCGACGCGAAGGCGAAATGCTGGTCAGCATGGGCGTTAGCTACTGGCAGTTGGGTAACCAAACGCGTGCATTGGATCTCACGCAAACTGGTGTCGGTCTGGTCGAAGCCGCCGTCGCGAATGGCGTTCTCGCCAAATCGACGCTGGCGGTGCCGTATGGCAACCTCGCTACGATGTATCAACAAATGGGCGAGAACACGAACGCGGCGAAATACGCCGATCTGGCCAAATCGGCGGGGGCTTCCGCCTCTGAGACCAAGCAGCCGCCACGCATCGGCCGCAACCACTCACGTCAGGCCCGCGCGAAGTAGCGGCGTTTCCCGAGTTCGCGAGCGCGTGGCAACCGCGTGCTGGTGCGGGGCGGTTGAAGCGACTTAGCGTTTTCTAAGCGGTGTCAAAGCTATTTTTTGTCGAGATATCTTATCGCCTGGCGTGACAGATAAAGTCCCGGCAATACCGCCGCCAATCCTGCGCCAAACTTAGTGGCAGTGCTCTGCCATGTTGCAGGCGGGTAACTTCGCAGGATCGGCGAAAGGGCGGCAACGCAGACCAAGATTACGCCCACGCTAATAATCACACAAATTACGATCTTTTGAATCATCGGATTGCCGCCGCTCACTCACCTTTCGTGGCCGCCGGCACCGGAGCGTCGCCGATTGCGAGTATTACCGGAATTATTTTGCCAAATTCACGCTGCCGATTGATCTAATTCCGCCGTCTTTTGTACCGTGCCACATTTGGCCAGTGGAAGTATCCAGAACGAAACAGCCGCTATACCCGCCACCACCATATGCCGACAAAGCGTAACGCGCTGTGCCTGGCTCGGGCGCAGCGGCAACGGCGGTTTGAGGTGGACCCCATCAGTTGGACAGATTTTGGGGTTGAATAAGGTAGTGGGGCTGGCGGCCCGCAAGACCCTCATAGGTCTTGCGCGGCCGCGGCAGCTGTTTAACTATCTGATGTACTAACCAGCTATCAACTTGTTGTGCGCGATTTCAATTCGTTTTTTCGTCCGGCGGCTGCCCGCCGCTTGAGCCTCGATCACGATAAACTTCGGCCGGCGTGCGGTAGCCAAGAGCCTGGTGAATTCTTTCGTCGTCGTAGAGGCGGAAGTACGCGGCCAGTGACGCTTCGGCTTCCCAGCCGTCGGTGTAGTCGCGCAGGTAAATCTCCTCGTACTTCACACTCCGCCACAGCCGCTCGATGAACACGTTGTCGATCGCCCGGCCGCGGCCATCCATGCTGACCGCGATGCCGCGCGATTCCAATCTCGACGTGAACGCTGCAGCCGTGAACTGGCTCCCTTGGTCGCTGTTGAAGATCTCGGGCTGGGCCTTGGACAGCGCCTCCTCCAGCGCTTCGATGCAAAAGCTTCCCGTGAGCGTGTTCGACAATCTCCACGAGAGCACGTAGCGACTGTACCAATCCATCACGGCCACGAGATAAAGAAAGCCATGCCGCAGCGGCACGTAGGTGATGTCGCTGGCCCACACCTGGTCGGGACGGGTGACCTCCACATTCCGCAGTAAATAGGGGTAAATCTTGTGCCCGGCGCCGGGCCAAGTCGTACGCCGCTTGGGATAGATCGCTTCGATTCCCATCACCCGCATCAGTCGCTGAACGCGCTTGCGATTGACTCCCAGCACCTTCGAGAGCTTCCGGCTGCCGTAAAACGGAGTCCGCAAATACTGCTCGTCGATGCGCCGCATCAGTGCCAGGTTCTCCGCTGATTCGCCGGCCGCGCGGTAATACCACGTGCTGTGCGCGAGCCCGAGCAAGGTACATTGCCGCACGATCGACAGCCACTCGTGTTCCGGTTCGATGCATCGCCTCAATCCTTCAGGTGAGCTCGGCAGCTTTTTTTTTCAACCACTCGACTTCCATCTTCAGCCGGCCTATCTGCTCATATAGCTCTTCGTCACTGGCCGCGTCCTTGGCAGTGCGCTTGCTGCGGCCGTCTTCAAACAATGCGGCAGCACCTTCCAATAGCTGCTTCTTCCAGGCCGTGATCTGGCCCACATGGACTTCGTACTCAGCCGCCAACTGAGCCGTGGTCTTGTCGCCGCGGCATGCCGCCAGTGCTACCTTCGCCTTGAATGCGCCACTGAAACTTCGTCGCTTCCGTGTCATCGACCGGACTCCTCAAAGGCCATCCCTAAGCAGGGATTTTTATACCTTATTGGGCTGTCCAGTTTTTGGGGTCCACTTCAGCCTGTGCAATGTTGCATGCCGACTTACACAATGATTCGGATTGGCTGCATTCTGTCCCACTGCAACGAGAGAATTGTCCGGTAATATCTTCGCGTCCTTTAAGAATGCGCGTAATAATGTCTTCGATTCGAGATTGCTCACTCTTGCTAAGAGTTGCCCATTCCGCACTACTCACTTTCAAGTCCAACGTACGCGCTCCAAGTTCCAGGGTAGATTTTGGGTCCAATCGGCCGGGGCGACGCTATCGCGATCCCGCAGAGCGGCCAAGTTGCCCGTAAGGATTCGCCGGATGCTCCGCCCCAGCCGAGTCACTCGATGCCGCGTCCGGTGAGATCCGCACAGGCCCGAGGATTAAGATGCAATCTTTGCTGGCTGTTTGCGCGGATTTTCGGAAAGTATTCTCATTCAGCGATTCGGCCGCTCACCTAAATGAGGACTGCGCGGTAAATGACATCAGCTACTCATTTCGCTATGTCATTCCCGCGAAGGCGGGAATCTAGACGCTGGGGGCCGAATTTCTGGATTCCCGCCTGCGGGGGAATGACGGAGTCCGAAAGCAAAGGACCAATGGACGGGCCGGGGTCAATAATCTCCCTCCAACGAGCAGGGGACTTCTAATTCACGTTTTCAGTGCGCCAATCTGCCTCCTCGGCGGCTAGAATGGGCTCATGAACTCTGGACCGAGCAAACCGAGTTTAGAGACCCTTTTGGCCCAAGCAGTGCGCGGTGATGAGGCGGCACGCGAGGAATTGCTGCGAATGTACCGGCCTTATTTGCGGTTGGTTGCAGGGCGGCGGCTGCCGGTGATGGTGCAAAAGCGAGTAGATGCGTCGGACCTTGTGCAGCAGACGCTGATTAATGCCGTGCGGGGGTTGCCCGATTTTCGCGGGCAAACGGAGCCGGAGTTCACCGCCTGGATGATGCGGCTCCTGGAGCGAAACGTGCTTATGAGCATCCGCAATCACACGCTCGGCAAGCGCGACGTGCGGCTGGAACAGGATTGGACCGACGCCAGCGGCTCGGCCCAGATGGTGTGGGCCTCGCTGGCTAGCGATGGCTCGTCGCCGGCAAGCAGCGTCTTCCGCGGCGAGGCGGCCCTCCAACTAGCGATGGCCCTCGATAAATTGCCCGCTGAACAGCGTGCGGCTGTGGAAATGCGTTATATTGGGCAGCAGTCGCTGCAAGCGATCGCCGACGAGTTGAAGAGGTCTGTGGGGTCGGTTGCGGGGCTCATCCGCCGCGGCGTCGAGGCGCTGGAGACTTATCTACCTTCCGAGTTTGGCGAGCTAATGTGAAAGTGCATTGCGACGGCCGACTAATCATTCACGCAGGATGAAGGGGAACAAATGATCCAGCGCGAAAAGTCAGTGATGCGGAACGACGGCCCAGTGGAGGCAGCACTGGCCGAGTATTTCACGCGCCGCGACCGGGGCGAGCGTGTGGACATTACGCAGCTTATAGCAGCTTATCCCGACTGCGAAGTGGGAGTGCGCCGCTTCCTCGATCAAGAGCGCAAGTTACAAGGGGCCATGATCGACGCGCCCGCGCCCCCGGACATCCTATCAGGCCAGCCATTGGGCGACTTTCGCATTCTCGGGGAGTTAGGCCATGGCGGCATGGGAGTCGTGTATGAGGCGCAACAGCTTTCATTAGGTCGCCGGGTCGCGCTCAAAGTGCTTCCATACACGCTGCTCGTCGGCAAGCAGCAGCTCGCCCGCTTCAAGAACGAAGCGCGGGCTGCCGCTACGCTCGACCATCCGCACATTGTATCCGTGTACTCGGTCGGTTCCGAAGGCAGCATCCACTATTATGCGATGCAGCTCATTGAAGGGCAGAGCCTCGCCCAAATCATTGCTGCCCTGCGACGCGCCGAGAAACCTCCGCTCCCGTCGGCACCGCAAGCTCCGGCAGCTTCCACGGACGATCAGCAACTTACTACGGATCCGATCATTTCTGTACCGTCGAGTATTCCCGCGCCGCAAACTGTAAGCGACAAGGCTACTAGCGGTGGGGCATCGCCACTCCCGGCCTATGGCTCCCGTGAGTATTTTCGCGCAATTGCGCAACTGGGCATTCAAGCGGCCGAAGCCTTGGACCACGCCCATCAAAATGGCATTCTCCACCGCGACATTAAGCCCGGCAATCTGATGCTGGATGCAGCCGGCAAACTCTCCGTTACCGACTTCGGCCTGGCACGAATTGAAGCCGACGCCGGCATGACGATGACCGGCGATGTGATTGGCACGTTGCGGTACATGGCCCCAGAGCAGGTGTTGGGCCAGCGCGCGGTGGTCGATCACCGGGCCGATATTTATTCGCTGGGAGTGACGCTCTACGAGTTGCTCACGCTGCAACCCGCGTTCGGCGAAACAGATCGCGCCGAGTTATTAAAGCAGATCGCCTTCAACGAGCCGCAGCCCCCGCGGCAAATTAATCGCCTCGTCCCGGTGGATTTGGAAACCATCATCCTCAAGGCAATGCGCAAAAGCCCTGAGCAACGCTATGCCACCGCCCATGATCTGGCAGACGATCTACAGCGGTTCCTGGAGAACCAGCCGATTAAGGCAAAACCGCCTACATGGCGTGATCGGGCCGCAAAGTGGTCGCGACGGCACCCGGCCGCCATCTGGGCTGCCGTCTTACTCTTGTTGGCGACCACGATTGTTTCCTCAGTTAGCGCGGTCCTTGTTACTAACTCCTACAACCGTGAAGCGGCGCAGAGAGAACTTGCGGAGTCCGAGAGTAAGGCGCAGAAAAAAACTTTGGGCGGGCCAGAGATGTTGCCGCTAACATTTTGGTAGAAGCTGCGAAAGGCAATGGTGAGTGGTCTGAACTTAACCCATCGTTGCGCAATAAGTTCAGTGAACACGCTATCACCTTCTATCGGAGCCTGCTGCAAGAGCAGAGCGCCGACGCGTCGCTGCAATATGAAACGGCTGTAGGCTACCGTTCGCTCGGGTCACTGTATATTGCCCGAAAGGATTATCAACAGGCTGAAGCACTTTTGCGTAAGTCGATAGGGATTCTTGCGCGACTGTGTGATGAACATCCAGCCACGTTCTCTTACCGCAATCAATTAGGCTGGAGTCACTACGAACTTTTTGCGGCGTTAAGGTCTCAAGGGTCAGGCGAGGCACCAGCCGTGCTTGAGAAGGCAATCGCTCTCTATCAGCAGTTTCTCCGTGAAGATCCCAACGTGAGGGACTACGTTGCCCCTCTGGGCCTCTGCTATGAGAGGTTGCTTTGCCTGAAGCGTTCACAAGGCAAGCCGGTTGGTGACCTATTGGACATGTTAATTTCAGCACGGCGGGAGTGGGTTCGCCTTTCGCCTAATGAACTCAAAGCGACTGTAACACTCGCACGGACGTTGGCGTTCAACTCGGAAGGCGATCGACAGAAGTTGGAGGAAGCAGTGAAAGTAGCGCAGAAATCGGTGGAACTGGCGCCGCTCGACAGCCTCAGTTGGAACACCCTCGGCGTAACCAACTATTGTGCAGGAAATCATCGCGACGCCGTCAGGGCCCTCCTAAAGTCGAGCGAGTTTAATAACGACAGGCCGTCTAACTTCCTTTATCTCGCCATGGCCGAATGGCAGCTCGGCAATCACGATGCCGCGCGTGAATGGCACCAAAAGGCCATCAAACGGCTGGAGCGGCGTCCCCAAATCAAAGCCGGAGAGCTTTACGACCTGCGCGCCGAATCGGAGGAGCTTCTCGGCATCCTGGAACCAGCCAACCCAGCAGCACGCACATCTACTAAAAAGGCGAACGATCGATCATTGACCTCGGATCAATAGTCGTGTTGGAGAGCGGCAACATATTAGAGGCATATCCTTTCGTTTTACGGCTGCAGCCTGTCCAATGCTACAGCATGCGGAATTCCCTGTGGGTTCCTTCGACCCGAAAGCTGCGGAGTTGGCGGTCGTGCGCGGCATTGACGCGGTCGCGTCTCTCCGAAACGCTGTTGCAAATCTCGGAGAAACTCGTCCACGCGCAGCCGGCACTTGGGGCCCGCTGGCATTCGTGGATTTGTGTCAGACCGCGATACACGATCAGTTTGCTAACCGCGATCTTTGCCTCGATATCCAGCAGGCCGAGTGGGAGCTGCTCTTTGACCATTGCTACCGCGCGGCGGTGAGCCCGTGAGCGCTTCGTCGAGGCGGTATCGCACCGGGCGCTTGATTCCCCATTCCCGGCTCGCGGGCGCCCCTTGCGGGTGCGGCGCAAATTCGGATACTTACGTTTAACGCAGGGCGTTTGCGGTAAGCGTCTGGTCTTATTCATTCCCAACTCCGGCCGATCGATGAAGGGGCTACTATGTCACGCTCGGGAGTCATCACATTCAAAGGCACGCCCTTGACGCTGGCGGGCAACGAAATCAAGCAAGGGCAGGCTGCCCCCGACTTCAAGGTGCATTACTTCGAAAGCGGCATGAAGACGATCACACTCGCGGATGTGAAGGGCAAGCCGGCTATCATCAGCGTGGTGCCATCGCTCGACACGGCAGTGTGCGCGATGCAGACCAAGAAATTCAACGACCAGTTGGGCGCGTTGGGCGACAAAATCAATGCGCTGACCGTGAGCTTGGATTTGCCATTTGCAATGAATCGCTTCTGCGGCGCCGAGAATATCAAGAACATGCGCGTGGGTAGCGATTACCAGGACCGCAACTTCGGCATCAATTGGGGGACGCTCATTGAGGAGCTTAAGATCGAGTGCCGAGCCGTGTTCGTGCTGGACGCGAACGGCAAAGTGCTGCACGCCGAGTACGTCAGCGAAGTGACTACCGAGCCGGACTATCACGCGGCAATGGAAGCGCTCGAGTCGGTCCTTTAGCGAATGGGCAAGCCGATGTACGCGTTCACGCAAAGCCCGCGTTCGTTCGCGGCAACTTCGATCGCCGCTGGTGCTATTGAGTGGCTCCGATCGCGGGTGCTGTTGCCGCCGCACCGGTCTATCATCACGTGCTGTTGGAGCCGGGAGCAACCGCTTAAGGCGGCGATTTCCTGGCATCCTCGACGCGCGTTTCGAGCACTTTGGCATCGATGATTTCGTCGCTCGCGTGATGGCGTGCGCCACCCGAATCCGACCAGGAGCCGCCATTCAATCGCCCCACGTGCAGTTCCACATTCTTCTTGATCCACGCCTTCACACCTCGCTTGAACAGCGCACGAACAGGCGGGATCAGAAAGGCGATGCCGACCAGGTCGGTGAGAATGCCGGGCGTCACCAGCAGAATGCCCGCGAGCAGGATCAAAAACCCGTCGATCAAGGCATCGGCCGGAACGCGGCCGGAACGCATCTCTTCGCGAATTCGCTCGAGCGCCCTCCATCCCTGCCACCGCGCGAGCGTTCCCCCGGCGATCCCGGTCGCCACCACAATTGCAATCGGCACCCACCACACCGTCGCCTCACCGATCTGGAACAGGATCGTAATCTCGACGAGCGGCAAAACAATGAAGAGCAAGAAAAAGTAGAACAGCATGGGAACGAATCGTAGAGCGGCGAAACACCCCGGTCAAATTGCCCGCGCACCAGCAGTGCCTCGCGCCGACCACGGCATTAACCGCTTGCTAGCAGCAACCAAGCCGAAAAACATGAATTGCGATTGATGCGTAGTAGAAAATGCACATATCCTCGTGCGACCGTCGCGCCGAGAAAGTTCGCTGCTTTGCCTTTGGAAACGACTGAGCCATTCGCATGGACCACGCCCCAAAACTTGCCGTGCAGGCCGTTGTGTTTTTCGCCGGAATCGCGGCAATCGTGCAAGCGCCGGCCGGTCCAGCACTGACAGCCCTGGCCGGAATTGCACCCGAAGTGGTTGCGCCGATTGTCGCCCCAATCATTGCGGAGGCCATTCCACGCGAATATGAAGGCTCTCGCGATTGGGGCCAGACCAAGCGCGTCACAAGCGGGTTACGCAGCTACGGCAATTTCTTCAAGTTCGATATCCACCGCCGGAATAGCGAAGTGAATGACGGCGTGTGGAAAAAATATCGACTGACGCTTGTCGATCCCGAGAAGTACTTAACTGTGCGAATCGACGGCCTCAAAAGCACTGGTTCGGGCCAGTACACTTTGACACTCTTTGTCGGAGCGAAAGTGCATGGGTGGGCACGAGCAACCGTGTACGAGCGCGGGATGCACGTCATTTCGCTCGAGGCTGAGGGCGATACGTCGGTGCGTTTGTGGCTCGATGCGGATATTGCCGTTGAATCGGTGCAGACTGCGTCTTTTCTCCCGGGGGTGGAAATCCGGCCCGTGATCACCGATGCCCGCTTGAAGTTCGACGACTTCCGGCTGACCCGGATCAGCGACGTGCGCGGTGCGCTGGCGCACGATCTGGGCGATCTTCTACGCAATGCTCTGCAAAGGGAATTGTCGGGGCCAAAGCTGGTTGCCAAGATCAATCGCTCGATCGACAAGCGTCGCGACCGGCTCCGCCTAACGCCCGATATGCTGCTGGGCGCGGTGGGGCCGAAGAAGGATTCGGTAGATTCGCCTCAGCGGCGGGGGACCAATTAGAGCAGGGCATGCATTTCGAGGGCGCGCCCGTTACTTGCCGTTGTGGCCGTTGGCCGCGTGGCTGCCCTGGCTCAAGATAAACCGCTGCGCTTTGCGGGATTCGATGAGCTTGGCTTCCTGGGGCAGTGATTTTTCTTCGATCGAAAGGCGTCGCTCGACTTTCTTAACATCCTCGGCCGGCGGCAGTTCTTCGGGCTTGATTTTGCGGCGGCCCAGCAACTTGCGGATCTCGCGGTTGTTCTTGATGAGCTCGCGCGTAATCTGCGCCTCGGTGTGCAGGTAATCGCGTTTGATGCTGAAGTTGGTGATCTCGTTGGCGAAATCTTTGGCCTTGATCGTGATCGTGGGCAAAAAATCGGCCAGGGCCCGGCCCTTGGGCATGCGAAGCCGCCGCTTCATTTGCCGTGTGGTGACGCCGCCGAACAGGGCTTGATCGCCTTTGGTGCGGATTCGGCGGAAGCCGCCTTCGTTCTCGACGTGCTCGTAGATCAGGCCAGACAGCACCTTTTCGGAATGGCTTAGCTTGCGGCGTGCATCCACGCGTTCCTGTTCGGCCAGCCGGCTTTCGATCATTTCCTGCCGGCGAGTCTGCAAGGCGAAATACGTTTGGGCAAACGCAACTGCCTCTTTAGCCGAATTCGCATTCTGAGCGACCAAATAGCAAGCATAGCGCGTCAGCGCGTAGTCGCACACCTTGCGCGACGTCTTCGAGCCGATCTCCTCGATCTTATCGACTGGCAGGAAATGATCGTCTGCGTCGTTGCTTGCCAGCTCGCAGGCCACGATCGCCTTCTGGATCACTTTCTCGAAGTTCGACCAGCGGACATAGCCCAGCACCTGCTGCAGGTCGCGCGCGAGCCAGAACTCGGTGCCGGTGGCAGTCTCTTTGTGAACGAGCTTTTCCAGCGTGCCAGCAAGTTTGCTGATGAGTTGACGTTTCATCGGACCAGATCGTCGAGTCGTGCGGCAAACGGACATGCGAAGTCCTTTCGAGAATTCTATACACCGACTCTGAGTAGGTAAGTGTTTGTACAGTTAGTTTTACAGCATGCTGGGGCGAGAACGCTAGCACGGCAAGGGTTGGTCGATATTGGGTCGTCCATCCGCGACCCGTTCCAAATAGACCCGAGTATGGGGACTTGCTAGTATTCGCCTCAATGCAAAACACGCCTATTTGAGGGAATCTCCAAACGAAACAAACGATCGCGGCGAACATTGCAAAACGGACAGCCGACTGGCACCCGTGTTATTGGCGGCGCGCGGCGGTCGGCGGCGCACTCAGCGAAGGAAATTCTAGCGATGATCAAATCCCTTGAGCCGAAGGTCATTCGGGACCCGGGCGAAGTGCCCTTCGTCTTGTATTCAGATGTGCGCGGGCCTCTGGCCAGTTTGACCTTTCTACGCCGCGCCCTGGCAATGGCCGAGCTGGCGATGATTGCTTACAACGACGAGGCGGAAGCGCAGCGAGCGGCGGCCGCGATAGGTTTTCCCGAGGCGCAGTTGTTCGACAAAAGAGGGGCGCAGGCGTTTCGATTTCGCAACGAGCACGACGTCGTTTTGACGTGCCGCGGAACACAAATAACGGAGTGGAACGACATCAAGGCGGACGCCAACGCCGTGATGTCGGCCCTCGGCGCGCTGGGCAACGTTCACAGTGGCTTCAACCGCGAAGTCGATATACTGTGGCCGATGCTCGAACGGCACCTGCGCGGCGACACGCAGCCCGTGTGGTTTTGTGGACATTCACTGGGGGCTGCGATGGCCACGATTTGCGCATATCGCTGCAAAAAGTCGTCGATCGTCGGCGATCCGCAAGAGCTGCACACATTTGGCTCGCCGCGCGTGGGTTGCAAGCGCTACGTTCGCCACGCGCAGGTGACCCATTATCGTTGGGTACACAACAACGATATCGTGACTCGCGTGCCGCCCGTAATGATGGGATACCGGCATGGCGGCGACGAAATCTACTTTGACCGCTATGGGCGGATTCGGAAGCTTACCGGCGTTTGGCGTAGCCGCGATCGTTGGCGGGGATTCCTCAACGGCTTATTGCAGTGGCGGCTCGACATGCTCACGGACCACAGCATTCGGCAGTACGCTCAGCACCTGGCCGAGGCAGTCGAAAAGGAGAATGCGAGGCTTTCGATGAATCGAGCGGCGGCCGTTGCGGAGGATCTGGCCATTCATGTGGAGGAAGAGTCGCAGGAATATCTGGATGAGGCGGCGGCGTGAGGCCGGCTAGCATACTACAAATCTGGGAACCTAAGGAACTCTAACAAAACCGACTTCGGAGAGGGGGACAGGCACAATTTGCTCCGCGGACTGCGCAAATTGAGCCAGTCCCCGGCGGTTTTTTAGAGTTCCTAATCATAATGTTGTCCAATTGGGGATCGAGATAGTAGACCCCAATGCTCTCCAAGCTCTTATACATCCAAATTCCGCACGTCGAGTGCGTGCTTTTGGATGAATTCGCGGCGGGGTTCGACCTGGTCGCCCATGAGGACTCGGAACAAATCGTCGGCGCCGCTGACGTCTTCCATGTGGATTTGGATGAGCGTGCGGTTGGCGGGGTCGAGTGTGGTTTCGCGGAGCTCTTCGGCGTTCATTTCGCCGAGGCCTTTGAAGCGGGTGATCTGCAGGCCTTTTTCGCCGGCGGCGCGGATCGCGGCGGGCAGACCGCGCAGGTCTTCGAGGCCGGTCGCGTTTTCGCCGCGGCGGAGCGTGTAGCGAGATGTTTCCTCGCCAGTGCGCTCTTGAGGGATGAGGGCCTCGATCGTGAAACCAAGCTTGGCGAGGTCGGCCAGCATCGTGTTGATGGTGCGGACCTCGTGCAGCTCGACAATGCGGAGGCGATGGGTGCCGGACATGGACGCTGAAGCGAGCGAGCCGGCGGCGGAAGCGGGGTCGCCGTTGGTGCTGGGGGCGGCTGGCTGGTGGCTGGGAATGCCGACATCGACGTTCAGTTTGCCACCGGCGGCCTTTTCCTGGACCGCGACGAAGTTGTCGAGTTCGCTGCGAGTGGTGAACCATTCTTCGCGACCGTCGAAGTAAACATGATAAATCGGCAGGCGACCGTTGGCGTCCTGCCGCTGGGCGTGAATCTTGAGACTGATGCCACGCCGTTCCAGGGCAATAACCGCCTCTTCGAGCGTCGCGAGTGTCCGGACGAGGCGGATCATTTCATCGCCTTCAATTCGGGGCCGAGGATTGCCCGGCTCACTGGGGTCGAATACTGCGTCGGCCAGCCCCAGATCGAGAAGTTGGGTGCGCATCTCCTCTTCGGTCTGCACGTAGTAGGTGTTCGATTTGTTGCGGACGCGGAACAGCGGCGGCTGGGCGACGTACACGTGGCCACCTTTGACGAGCTCGAACATTTGCCGATAGAAGAACGTCAGCAGCAGCGTGCGGATGTGCGAGCCATCGACATCGGCATCGGTCATGATGACGATACGGCCGTAGCGGCGTTTGGAAACGTCTTGGTCCTCGCCGATTCCGGTGCCGACGGCGGAGATCATGCTGCGGATTTCAGCGTTTTCGAGCACTTTATCTTCGCGCGATTTGTAAGCGTTGATGATCTTGCCACGCAACGGAAGAATGGCCTGGAATTCGCGAATGCGGCCGCCTTCGGCGCTGCCGCCGGCCGAATCGCCTTCCACGAGGTACAGCTCGCACTTATCGACATCGCGGCTGGAGCAGTCGCGCAGCTTGCCGGGCAGGCCGCCGCCGGAAAGGGCGCCTTTGCGTTCGCGGATGAGCTCCTTCTGCTTGCGCGCGGCGACGCGGGCCTCGGCCGCGAGCAATCCCTTGTTGCCGATCGCTTTGGCCGCCTTCGGATTCTCTTCGAGAAACTTGCCCAGGAATTCACCAACTAGCGAATTGACGATACCCTCGACCTCGCCGTTGCCCAGCTTCGTCTTTGTCTGACCCTCGAATTGTGGATGAGGCACGCGACAACTGATGACGGCCGTGAGTCCCTCGCGAAAATCCTCGCCGCTGGGCACGAGGTCTTTAAACAGGTTGGACTTCTTGCCGTAGTTATTGATCGAGCGGGTGAGCGCGGTACGGAAGCCGGAAAGGTGCGTGCCGCCTTCGGTCGTATTGATGTTGTTGACGTAGGAGTGAACGTTTTCGGTGTATTCGGTGGAGTACTGTAGAGCGACTTCGACCGTAACGCCCTCACTGTCTCCTTTGACGTGCAGAATATCGGCGTGAACCGGCTCGCTGGCTCGATTCAGATGCTGAATGTATTGCCGCAGACCGTCGTCGTACTGGTACGATTCCTTTTCGCCGGTGCGGTCGTCGGCGATGGTAATCCGCACGCCCTGGTTCAGAAACGCCAGCTCTTGCATGCGTTTCTGCAAAATGGCGTAAACAAACTTCGTGGCGGGGAAGATGAGCGGATCGGGTTTGAACGTGGTTTTCGTTCCGCGTTTGCTGGTATGGCCGACGCGGCGGACATCGGTCTTGGGCACGCCGCGCTCATACTCCTGGTGGAAGACATAGCCCTCGCGGCAGACTTCGACCTCGCACCATTCGGAGAGGAAATTCACCACGGTTACGCCGACGCCGTGCAACCCGCCCGATGTCTGGTAGGCCCCTTTCTGGAACTTGCCGCCGAATTTGAGCACGGTCATCACGCCTTCAAGCGTGGAGACCTCGCGGCCAATTTCTTCGGAAAGCTGCGGATGCCGCTCGACCGGGATGCCGCGGCCATCGTCTTCCACGGTCACCGACCCATCGACGTTAATCGAGACGTTAATAATCGAGGCGTGTCCGGCCATCGCTTCGTCAATGGAATTGTCGACGACTTCGAAGACGAGATGGTGCAAGCCGCGGGTCGTGGTGTCGCCAATGTACATGGCGGGCCGCTCGCGGACGTGCTCCAAGTCGCTGAGGTGCTCCAAATCCTCTGCGCTGTAACTCTCGCCGCCGGGCAGGGGCTCGAATTCGGATAGATCGTTTTCTTCGTTATCGTTCGCCATCTGGTTCAATAGACCAAGAGAATGGAAACAAGGAGGCAGAGAGAACCGTGTTGGAATTATGTCTCGTTGTCTCCCCCTCTCCTCGTCTTGATTCCTTCTATTTACGGTTTACCGCTGTGTCCCGACCCTTAAGCAACCGCGCCGATGCGGAAGCGGATGCCCCGAATGCGGGCGTCAGGCAGTTGCGTTTGCAGTTGGGCCAGAATTCGCTGCTTTTGAAAGGTGAGTTCTTGTACGATCGTGGAATTGCCAACGGTGATTTCCAACCTGCCGCGGTGTAATCGGCCGGGGCGGGTGTATCGAGCAATCGTTTCGCCCGCAGCTTGCCGCCAGGCTGCAGCGAAGTCGGCATCGGCCTGGATGCGTCCGTAGCCGCGGGCCGTAATCAGTTGGGCCAGGACGTCGGCGATTTTTTTGGGGCGGCGCGCGTAGTGCCGCCGCTGCTCGCGTTCGCGTCGAGCGTGAAAATCGGCGGCGGCGTTGGGAGAGTGCATCAATTGGGTTTCGCAAAGTGGCGGCGCTTGTCGCGGTAGGTTCGGCGTGGCCACCTACGACAAAGGCCGAAAGTGGTGGTTAACGGTCACGGGCCAGGGGCATGATCACATAGCCGTAACCGTCATCGGTGGCGCAGACGGCGGCCGCATCGCTATCTTGCAGGTCAACGGTGAATGCCTTCTCGGGCTCCAGGACCTTCAAAAAATCGAGCACGAATCGCGGGTCGAGTGTGATTGAAATCGATTGGCCGCTGTAGGCGATCGGCAATTCGATACGCGACTGGCCGACTTCAGCGGTTTGGCCGGCCAACACCAGCGTGCCCTCGCCGAATGTAAAGTCGATGCCGCGGCTCTCCTCGCTGGTAACGATTGCCGCTTGCCGCACGGCCGACTGCACCGGCCCCACCGACAAATCGATTTTGATCGAGTTCGGGCGCTGCGGAAAGACGTCTCGCCAACGCGGGTAGCGGCCCTCCAATAGCCGCGAGTAGATCGTTGCTCGCGGGTTCTTGACCAAAATATCATTCTGCCGAACGGCGAGCTGGACCTCGCTACCATCCTCGGCAAGGGCACGCTCCAAGAGTTGCATTGCTCGCGTGGGGACCACCGTCACGTCGCCGAATGGCGCAGGTTGGCCGACGGATTGGGCCGGGCCCTCCATCTTGGCCAAGCGGCGGCCATCGGTGCCGACGGCCGTGAGCAGATTCTCTGTCCATTCTAGTTTTACGCCCCCTAGCGCGTAGCGGCTGCTCTCGTTGTCGGTGGCAAAAATCGTGCGGTGGATCAATTCTCGAAACAGCCGCGCCGATATTTCGTAATAGCTGGATTCGCCAAATTCGGCGATGGGAGGAAAATCTTGCGGGTTTTCCGAAGGCAGCTTGAACTGGCAGCGCTCTCCGCGGATTGTGGTTCCCTCGCTCCCGGCCTCGATGCGAAATGTCGCATCGCTGCTTTCGCGAAGGATCGACCCAAACCGGACCACGGGTAGCACCGCGGCGCCCGCCGCTTCGACCTCCACGCCGGATACCTCGTAGCGGATGCCAACTTCCAAGTCCGTGGCCATAAGTGTTGCCGATTCTTTCGTCACTTCCAATTTGACGTTCTGCAGAATCGGCTTCGGGCTGCGAGCCGGTGCGATTGCCGACACGGTTTGAAACGCGTGCAACATCTTTTCTCGATTGCAGATAATTTTCATCGCAGGTGAAGTCCTTCCGAACGCATTCGCTGCGTTCAATTTGAAAAGCGTGATATCTTGGCCGTCATGACCGGACGGATGAGATTCCAATGGAATGAATAAGTCTATTTAAATCTTTGTAGTAGTTGTCTTGTGGCGGCGTCGGATGTCGATTGCGGTCGAGTTTTCGCCAGAACGCGTGCGGCTCGTTACCGTTAGGACGGAATCGTTGGTGTGTAAAAGATGTTTGCAGGGCGTTGCCTGGATGTTGGGCGAGCGTCGAAGCTTGCCGTCTATTTTTAGTGCGTGTGAGGCGGAACGCTTTTGGGAATAAACGACGCTAGTGCATCGACAGCTTCCAGACATGTTGTTAACAAGCGCACTTAACGTCGTAACAAGGTGCAGCTAAGTTCCTCGATCGCTTCCTTGATGGCCGGATCGCGCCATCGGCCGCGATCGATTTTGCGGTAATTGTGGATGATTGTCGTGTGGTCGCGTCCGCCAAGCGCGCGGCCGATTTGTTGGTAGCTGGCTGCGGTCAGTTCGCGCGCCAGGTATACAACCATCGCCCGCCCGGCAACGATGGATTGCCGCCGAGAAGCGCCTTTAAGCTGCGTCTGGGACAAACCATAATATCGCGCCGTCGCAACGAGAATTTTGCGCAAGTCGGGCCGGCGCCGCGCGCGCGGCCAGCAGTCGTTCTGGATCCGCAGCCCCGCCATTTCGAGCGTCACTGCCTGCGGCGCAAAGCTCGAACACGGCGCCAAACACGTCGTTTGCGGTGCCGGGCACACCTGCCGCCAGTTTGTTTGCAACGTGCTCCGGCAGGGGCCTGCCAAGCGTTTCGGATAGTCGGCGGATGATCCTCACACGTGCGGCATTCTCCGGCGGCGCCAATTGAAGTATCAAGCCGGATGATAGCCGGCTACGCACATCGGACGGGATATTCGCCAGCGTATTAGCCGGCCGGCGAGACGTGACAATGACCGCCGCGCTATTTTCCTCACAAGCATCGAGCGTGCTTCGCAGCTCTTGCGAAACATAATCCTCGCGGCGTAGTTGATCCAGGTCGTCGATCGCAAGCAGCTCGTGACTGCGAAGTTTGCCGCGAAAATCGACTACGGCATCATGCTTGATGGCGTCGAGGAGGTGGCGATAAAAATCGCCGGCCGTAAGATAGACGGCGCTCTCGGCCCCCCGCCGTGCGTTCCAATAATGCACCAGCCCGCGCGCCAAATGAGTTTTTCCAGTTCCACTGGGACCGAACAGCGCAAGCAGTTTGGGCGCGATGCGGCCCGTACTTTCGTCGGCCTTGTTTGGCCGTGCCTGCATGAACTGATTCACTGCACTGGCAACCAGGCGGTTTTCGGCACCGGCGATAAACCCCAGTGACGGCGTATTGGCAGAGCGCGCTTCGGTTGGCACTGTCGGTGATACGAGCATTCGCCCGGGCAGTGGGATCTCGCTGAGGTATTCAATCACGTCGGCTCCATCCGCGAATCTAGAGACCCGAAATCGGGCAGCAAAATAATCTGCTGGTTTGTGCCCCGCGGTTACTTGGTTGCTGAAGCAAACGGTCCGCCTGCGGCCTTCACCTAGTGCTAGAAACGCAAACCCAAATTCTACCCGATTCGGGTTGTGAATGGGAGCCTCGGAAGACGATTTTCAACCTTCTTTTTGCCGCCGCAAGTGATTGCAGATTCGTACGATACGATCGGCCGCCTCCACAATCTCCTGGTGAGTCGTCTGTATCCCAAAACTGAACCGCAGCGCGCTCGAAATTACGCCCGGATCACAGCCCATAGCAACGTGTACGGGCGAGGCCTCGCTGGAGCCGCTCGCGCATGCCGAGCCGGTGGAACAGGCGACGCCGGCCTGATCGAGCGCCAGGAATAGTTGCTGCCGGTCGAGGCCAACAAAGGCGATGTTAGACGTGTTGGGAAGACGCGCCGCATCTTTGCCGATAATCACGGGTTCGCAATTCTCGAGTCGGCGCTTTCCGTAAGAATCGAAACGGAGCAGCTCCGTTTCGAAATGGTTGCGAACCGTCTCCAAACGCGGCAGCCATTCGGAACGATTGGCTTCCCACAGTTCAAGCGCAACCCGCATGCCAACTGCTAACGCGACCGATTCGGTTCCCGGGCGCATGCCGGCTTGTTGAACGCCGCCGCGCAAGAGCGGCGTTAGGCGAATATCGTTTCGCACGACAAGGGCGCCGATACCCAACGGGCCGCCAAACTTGTGGGCCGCGATACTCATGGTCGCAGTGCCCAGCTCCCGAAAGCGTACCGGAATCTTGCCGGCCGCCTGCGCTGCATCGGTGTGAAGCGGCAGACCGCGCTCGTTGCAAATTGCGGCTAGCTCTGCCACAGGCTGCAACACGCCCGTTTCATTGTTAGCCAGCATCGCGGTAACGAGCCGGGTTTCCGGCCGCAACATACGCGGCAAATCGTCAACGCGGATGACGCCGTTGCTATCAATGCCGAGACGATCGACCTGGCAACCGGTTTGGGCCAGATGATCGGCGGCGGCGGTAACGCTGGGATGCTCGATCGCGGAAACAACGATGTGGCGGGAAGACGCCCGCAGGCGATCGGCGTTTTCGCCGTGCACGAGTCCTCGAATTGCCAGATTATTGGCTTCTGTGCCCCCGCTGGTGAAGATCACGCGGTCGCCCGTTGTTCCCGCCGTCTCGGCGCCGAGTAATTCGGCGATTCGATCGCGGGCATCTTCCAAGATTCGTCGGGCCCGGCGGCCAAATTCATGTTGACTGGCCGGATTCAGGTACGGTTCGTTCCAGCATGCCCGCATCGCTTCTACGACTTCCGGGAAGACGGGCGTCGTGGCGTTGTAGTCGAGATAAATGTGATGCATCGATGCAGCGGCCATGGATAAATGATACATCAGATGGGGCCCTGCCCCAGGATCGCCCCATAGTTATCTGGTTGTAGGCGAAATCGACATTGCAGGCGGGAAAACAGGGCCGCTATGATTCGCCCGCCCCTGCGCTCCGCATCAGCCCCGCGACCCATACCGGAGAGTTTGTCATGCCTTCGCTCACAACAATCTATCGAGTTATCGTGATGCTGGCCGTCGGCGCGATCGTCGTCAAAGGTTGGCGCACATATGGTCCTTCGGCCGAACAAGTAAAGTCAACAGTCGTGTCTGCCATCGACATGGCGCAAACGGCAATGCAGCACCACCAGTCGCCGGACGAGGAAACCCAGATGGCGTCCGATGCGCGTGGTACCGCACCGCGGTTCAGTAAACAGCCGCCGGCGGCCGAGGCAGGTGCGATTTTACCGCCCGCGGCTACACTAACCCGAGCCGATACGCCTGGACCGCCGATTGACAGTATTTCCAAGGCGCGAATTCCACCGCGTCCGGATTCGAGCACCCCCCCAGCTGAAACGCCATCAGCCGTACCGGCCGGCGACGGCACCCGAATGCCCGCCTTGTTGTCGCGGTTGGCACAGCTCGGTGCGGCTGAAACAAAATTGGTGCCCTGGGGAAGCAGCGGCCACTTGTATCGGTTTTGCTGCCGCGCAGCGATGACGGATTCGCCTGCGTACGCGCGGCATTTCGAGTCGGTTGCCCCCGAGCCAGTCATGGCGGTCGAACAAGTTGTGGCGAAAGTCGAGGCTTGGCGCACCGAGCAGCACCGCGACACGATGTTGCGGTAAACCGACCGGTCATCTTGCTTGGTGGCAATATTTTGGAGAATCGAACTCCCGTCTTGCTGCGATATGCATAGCTTACGCCAACAATCGAGGGGCACGGGACGGACATGCCGGCACTGGGGGCGTGTTCCACATGCGATTGCCGATATCTCGGCAGCCGTCCCCCCGATGCGACACCCGCTGTTGCGACTGACTGGCAGCATTTCTTCATGCGGGTCAGATAGGGCCGCGGTATTGGCCCGGCGTAGCCGGCTGGAAGCCGTGTTCTATCTGGCGCGAGAACCCCTAACGTTACGTAAATTGGCCCAATTAGCCAATCTTACTGATGGCACTGAGGCCCGAGCCGTGTTAGAAGGTTTGCAGGGTCGTTACGACGAGCGGGGCTGCGCGTTCCAAGTTGCCCAAGTAGCCGGAGGGTACCAATTAATGAGCCGGCGTGAATTTGCGCCGTGGCTGCGCCCGCAATCGGCGAGAGAGCATGAGATTCGTCTTTCCAGCCCGGCGTTGGAAACACTAGCGGTAGTGGCGTATCGCCAACCCGTGTTGCGGGCGGAGGTCGAGGCGATCCGCGGCGTAGCGTGTAGTGAGATTCTTCGCCAATTGTTGGAGCGGGACCTCTTGCGTATCGTGGGTCGTTCGGAAGAATTAGGTCGTCCGCTGCGCTATGGAACGACGAAGCGGTTTCTCGAAGTATTTGGCCTTTGTAATTTGGAAGAACTTCCGTGGGCCGCCCGATTGCGGCGAACGACGCAAATCGAGCCGGAGAATGCCGATTTACAGCCGGCAGTTGCCGATTTAGGCTCAGTCTTGACCGGCGAAGGCGATGCTGCATAGGCTGTGTGTTTGCGTGCTGTGGTAAGATTGTTATTCATGTTTGCCGAGCGGAGTTAGAGACTGAGGGGGCGAGTTTCAATCTTATTATTTGCCTGCTCATTAACTAATTCGCTAAATTACATTCCTATCCAATCGTCGCTGCGCAAGCGGCCCAACCGTTACTGATCGAAGTATTGGAGACCTCCAAGATGAGCCTGGACGAACTACATGCCGCCGCACTTTTGGAACGTGCGCTGGTTGCTGCGCAAGAGGACGAGGAATTAGAGGATGATGACGAGGACGACGACGAGGAGCTCGACGACGATGATGAGTTCGACGACGACCTCGACGACGATGAAGAGATCGAGGACGAAGAATTCGAGGACGACGACGATTTCGACGACGATGAAGATGATGAAGACTTGGACGAGGAGGAAGACGACGACCTCGAAGAAGATGAGTGGGAGGAAGTCGAGGATGACGACCTCGAAGAGGACGACGACGATTTAGACGAAGATGACGAAGATGACGAGGATCTCGAAGACGAAGAAGACCTTGATGCCGAACTCGAAGAGGACGAGGAATACGAGTACGAGTTCGAAGACGACGAAGACGAGTAAAGCGTTTGCCGCGCAAGCGCACTCTGCGCCGGTTTAATCGTCGTTCTCTTTAAGCTGAAACAGCCGTTGAAGGGCCTCTAGCAATCCATGCGTCGAGCCGTTGCGAGATTCGTCGCGCAGCGATTCCAGGGGCGGGTGGAGCATTTTGGCCACTAGCCGGTCGGCGAACTGGTGAATCTCTTTTCGCGAGCGTTGGTCCAGCTCCGGCAGCCGATCGAAAAGCCGGTCCAATTCGGCGGCTTGCACGCTTTCCAGACTTTCGCGAAATCTTGCGATCACGGGCACCGAAGCCCGGTGCCGCGTCTCGGCGACAAACGAGCGTACTTCCTCATCAATGATTTGCTCGGCGCTTGGTAGTGCGCCCTCCCGGGCAAGACGATTTCGTTCGCTAGCCTCTCTTAAGTCATCGATTCCATACAAGAATACGCCAAGCTCATCGCTGATTGCAGGTTCGAAATCGCGGGGCATAGCCAGATCTAAAATAAACAGCGGCCGCTGATAACGGCGGCGAGCAACGTTCTGCTGATAGTCCAGCAGCGTGACCACCGGCCGATCCGCGCCGGTGGTGCTGACCACGACATCGGCCTCGACAAGCTGATCGTGCAATTCGCTCCAGGGCGCCGGCCGCCCATGCCATTCGCTCGCCAGCAATTGAGCTCGCGTGAAGTCGCGATTCAGAACGACAATCTGATTCGCGCCGGCGTCGACCAGATATTGAAGCGTTTCTTGAGCCATCTTTCCGGCACCGATCACGAGGATCCGCTTGTCGTCGAACCGCTCGAAAATTCGCGATGCGAAATCAGCGATTGCCACGCTTGGAATGCTCACGCGGTGCCGGTATAGCGGAGTCTCGCTGGCGATCCGCCGGCGAGCGCGGATGGCGGCTTGAAATGCGGCATGCATTAGCGGACCAATGCTGCCGATGTCGCTGGCAATCTGATGCGCCTGCTTGACCTGTGAGAGAATTTGAGCTTCTCCAAGTACCATGCTGTCCAGGCTGGCCGTCACGCGAAACAGGTGGCGAACAACATCTTCTCCCTCCAGCGCAAATAGCTCGCCTCCGATTTCCTCCGTCGGCACGTTGTGGAAGGTGGCCAGGTAATTAGTCAGCGCAGACGCATCGATAGTTGCCTGAGGATCTGCGGCCGCGGCATAAAACTCAACCCGATGACAAGTCGATAGCAGCACCGCCTCTCGGTCCGGGTGCGTGACTCGCCAGGCGGCTAAGGCATCGCGAGTTTGCTCCGGAGTGAAGGCAAGCCGCTCGCGAGCCGCCAGGCTGGAGAGCCTGTGGTTGCAGCCGATCATCGCGAGTCGAATCGACGTGTTCATGTAACCAAATTAAACTGCGGATGAGCCGAGAAATTTCGGATTTCGGATTTGGATTTGCGGGCTCGATGCCGAGCGAGGACGTTGATGCGTGTTCTCGCGGCGATTGGAGCCGTGAACCGTATCGAGCAGCGTGAAGGAGGCCAGCGCGATAACCAAAAAGACGAACGACGCCAGGGTGAGATACGCTACTTTGCGGCCCCGCCGCGCGGCCGGATAGACTAGTCGGAACGCTTCTGCGGCCACCAGCCACAACAGCATGGCCGCCAGGCTCAATACGACGGGATCTGTCCACAAGGTATACGCCGCTTCGCCGCGATGAATAATAAGGCTCATCGCGACCCCCGAGGCGAAACCTAGGGCAATCAGCACGGCCGAAAGACCAAGCGTGCGGCTGTTGATGCGCTCCAGCCATTCGAGACTAGGCAGGCGCATGCCAGCGACCGGCGAGCGAGCATGTTTCAATGCGTAACTCTGCACCAGATACATCAGACCGGCCAGAAAGCCGATGCACACCGCAACAGTTCCGGCGAGCAGAAGCACACCATGAGCCAGTCCCCAGATGTAAAACGAACGCTCGGAGGCCAGCGGCTCGGTATTTGCCCACCGCGAGCTGATGATGAGACCCAATATGATCGGAAGCAACACGATTCCGGTGGGGCTGCGCGGCAGGTAAAACAATGCGGCGAAATATACAATTGCCAGCAACCAGGCAGTCCAAAGCAACCAATCGACGGTCGACAACGGAAGGGCTAGCGTGCGGGTCGCGGTCTGCCAAAGGTAAAGCGAGTGGGCCAGCAACGCGGCCAAGGTTAATCCAATGAGCAGCAGCTGGTGCCACACGAACCGGCGCCTCAGACCCAGGATTTCCAGGACGAAGGCGATCGCGTAACCAGCGGCGAAACTGATGATCAAAGTGCCGGCGAGCATATGAATTTCGTTTCCACGCAGAGCGTGGGAACAAGTTGTTGGTTACTTTGTAGGTAGCGCGTCGCCATCCAGGCCATACTGTTTGAGCTTTTTGTGTAATGTATTGCGGTTGATGCCCAGGCGGCTGGCCGCTTTGATTTGCACACCGTCGCATTGGAAGAGCACCTGCGCAATCACCTCCCGCTCGACACGATCGACGATTCGACTGTGAATGTCGTCTGCTTCGTTGCCGGCGTTACCCAGGCCTAAATGGACCAATTCCTCGGCCAGCGCGTCGAAATCGAGCGCCACGCCAATCGCCCGAGGTGTTCGGCCGGTTGTGACTGCGCTGGGGAGCAAATCGAGCGTCAGCTCGTCGCCAGGCGCCATGACCACGGCCCGCTCGACGTAGTTTTGCAATTCGCGAACGTTGCCGGGCCACTGATATTGTTGCAGCGCGGCCAAAGCACGTGGATCGATGTGGGCCACGTAGCGGTCGTTCTGCTCATTGTATAAGTCCAGGAAATGGGCGACCAGTTCCGGGATATCCTCGCGCCGATCCCGCAGCGGCGGCAGATGGATCGGCACCACGTTGAGCCGGTAATAAAGGTCGTCGCGGAACCGGCCGGCGGCCGCTTCCGCCAGCAGGTCGCGGTTGCTAGCGGCAATCACGCGGGTATCAACGCGAATGGTTTGCGTATCGCCGACACGCTCGAATTCGCGCTCCTGCAGTGCCCGCAAGAGCTTCACTTGCAGGTGAGGGGTTGTGGAGTTAATTTCGTCGAGAAAAATCGTGCCGCTGTGGGCCGCCTCGAATCGGCCCGTACGGTTATCGATGGCGCCCGTAAACGCGCCGCGGACGTGACCGAACAGCTCGCTCTCCAACAGGCTTTCGCTCAGCGCGCCGCAGTTGACGCGAACAAACGGCCGGTTGCGGCGCTGGCTGAGGTCGTGAATCGCATGGGCAATCAGCTCCTTGCCGGTGCCCGTTTCGCCAAGGAGCAGGACCGACGCGCGGCTACGAGCGACTTGGCGCGTAAGGCGGTAGACATCCAACATCGGCCTGCTTGAGCCGATAATGCCCGAAAGCGGCTCGACCGGTGTGCCGATACTGTTGGCGATGCGGCTCATTGTGGGGGACGATTGGCGGGGATATTGCGGCTTGGGGGCTCGAAATTCATCAGGGCCGTGCGCCGAATGACGTAGAACGGCCGATCCCCGGATTCGATTTTGGCAAGCCAGGCCCGGGCCTGCGTCGCCTGGGCTTCACGCTCGTTTGGCGGAATCGCGTCGGACCCGGCGAGGTCCGAGAGCTCTTTCACGGTGTTCGCGACCACTTCGGCCGAATTGGGGCGTGGCACCGCAATCACGCGCTGGTGTTCGGCGGCGAGTCGCTCGGCCGCTTCGAGTCGTCCCTCGCCGGCCAGAATGGCGATCGGCACTTCGCCGCTCGTCGGGTTGGACCGCAACTCGTACAGAGCCTCGCGGATGCCGGGCGCCAGAATATTCATATCGACGAAAATGGCTTCCACGTTGGTAACATTGCGGGCCATGCTTACTGCGTCGCGTCCGCGGTTGGTTACTTCGGCGACCAAACCCTCGGCGTCAAGCAGCCCGGCCAGCGCGCTGGCGTCGGCGATTGTTGGCATCGCC
The DNA here is from genome assembly GCA_963807935.1 of uncultured Planctomycetota bacterium. Taxonomy (GTDB): domain Bacteria; phylum Planctomycetota; class Planctomycetia; order Pirellulales; family Lacipirellulaceae; genus JABDGM01. Next base: position 90,446 of record CAWEDY010000021.1, on the reverse strand, counting down.
ACGATGACCCGCCGCTCGGCAGTGCCACCGGCAAACCAGGCAAGTGCATCAGGAACGCGGCTGGAGCCAGGGAAGGGCGACGACGGATCAAGCGCCATGATGGCACCCAACGCAGCGAAACGTACGTTGCGATTCGGATTTGCCAGCGCGTCGGCCAGCGGAGATGGTGTTCCGTCGGCCGTAAGCAACACGCTTCGGTCGCCGCGCTGTGCCAATGCATTGGCCGCAGTCACAGCCGCGTGTGGACAATTATTTTTTATTGCTTCTGTCAAAACATCGTTGAGCAACCACGGATCGGCCTGCGAGGCGTCCCGAGCATTAGCCGACGAAGCGTGTGTCGCCTGGTCCAGCGATGCGGCTTCCCACGAGAGCACCAGGGCTCGTCGCCGATAATTGGGGTTCTGCGGTCGGAGTTGAGACAAAGTACGTGCCAACTTCGACATCCAGATAATTCGCGCGTGACTGGCCGGCATGCGCACTGACGACAGTTCCTTGGTCGCATCGCTCCAGCGCCAAAGCTCGACCTGATTCTTTTGGTCCGATACAGAAACGGGCGTGCCATGTGCGTACGAGTACAGTGCCGCGGCAAGCTCGCGTTCGGCGAGCGCGTCTGTCGGTTGCACAAGTGGGATGGCTTGCGGCACTTTGAGCTCGCGTAAAAGGGCAACCACCAGCGCTCGGAGCGACGCGTCGTTTGTATCGAGCATCGCCAACAACGGGCCATCCACCAGCGGATGCATCGCCGCGGCTCCAGTGGCCAATACGGCCCGCTGGCTTGGATTAGTTTCGCGGGCAATTGCTTCAAGGGTAGCCGTCGCGCCTCTTTGGCCGGTGGCAGCGAGGTCGTGTTGCGCGATTGCTCGCACCTCGGCCGATGGATCGGTGAGCTGCTTGACTAACGCAGAGATGCGCTGAGGATTGTTCATGGCGGCCGCGACCGTCGCCATGCACGCATCGGCAAAGGCGGCGCCGCCCGGCGCCAGTTCCTTCGCGCGAGCCACTTTGAGCATGCTGCTAGAGCCGAATTCATCGACCAGGGCTGCGCGTTGGGCGTCAGTGAGCGGTAGCTTCGTTAAGTCGCCGAAAATCGGTTTGGCGAGCTCCGGCCGACCGAGATCGATGAGCCATAAGACAGCTTGAAAGTAATCGCGTGGACTCTTGCGGGGCAGTTCCAGCGCGGACAAAACAGCCGGATTGGTTTCCAGCTTGGGTCCAATGTCTTCCGGCCGTGGTGTGGCATTCGGTTTGGGCGCCTCATTCGCCGGTGGCGGAGCGAGCGGTTCGGCTGGCTTCGGCGCAGCGCTGCTATTCGCAGCTTTCGGCGCGGCATGAGGCACCGCGGGTCTGGGCGTCGCCTTCGCAGCCGCCGGTTTGGGGGCCGCTGGTTTTACGGTTCGTTTGGGCGTCGTTTTGGTGGTAGCCGGCTTTTTTGCTGGTGTTCTGGTTCTCGTCTGTCCGTTCGTGGCGGCGCCGGGGGCGAGTAGCAAAGTCATCGCCAGACAAAACGAAATGAATTTTGGCTTGAAGTTCATGGTGTCGTATTGGTTGGATTTCTAAAGGGGAAACGGTTAGTGTGCTTTGCCACTACACCGTTTCCGATAACCGCTCTCGCCAATTTGCCAGTTGGTGTTCGACTTGTTCTGGATTGGTTGAGCCGTAGCTAGTGAACGCTTTTACCGCCCGGTCGGCTCCCAATACTTCATAAACGCCCGCATCGAGCGATTTGTGAGCCGACCGAAAGTCATCGAGCGGAAGTTTGCTGAGTGGCACGCCGCGTTTCATGGCCGTGGCCACCAGCCGGCCAATGACTTCGTGTGCGGTCCGCTGCGGCACGCCTTGCATGACGAGATACTCCATCAACGTCGTGGCATCCAAATAGCCCTCATCGAGCCGTGCCGCGATCGCTTCGCGGTTTAGCTCTGCTCCCGCAATAATCGCGGCGGCCAATTCCGCGCAGGACGCCACGGTATCGATTGAATCGAACAGCCGCTCCTTGTCCTCTTGCAAGTCGCGGTTATACGCTAGCGGCAGACCCTTCATGAGTACGAGCAATGCTGTGAGATTGCCCAAAACGCGACCCGTCTTCCCGCGGATCAATTCCAGCACATCCGGGTTGATCTTTTGCGGCATGATCGACGAGCCCGTGCAGAACGCCTGTGGCAGCCGCAGAAAACCGAATTCGATCGTCGACCACAGGATCCACTCCTCGGCCCAGCCGCTGAGATGCAGGCCGATGGTGGCCAGGCAAAACGCGAATTCCAATACAAAGTCGCGGTCGCTGGCGCCATCCACGCTGTTGGCCAGGATGCCATCGAATTCCAGCTCTTCGGCGACCATGTGGCGATCAATGGGAATGCTCGTGCCAGCCAGCGCCGCGGAGCCGAGCGGCAACTGGTTAACCCGCAAGCGGCAATCGGCCAGCCGGTCGCGGTCCCGTTCGAATTTTTCGCAGTAGGCCAGCCAGTAATGAACGGCTAGCACCGGCTGGGCCCGCTGCAAATGCGTATAGCCCGGCAGGATGACGCCAGCATCCCGTTCTGCTCGGCCGAGAAAGGTTCGTTGCAACTGCTCCAGGCGGGCCGACATGGCGTCTATTTCGTCGCGGACCCAAAGTCGCAGGTCGGTGGAAACCTGATCGTTGCGGCTGCGGCCGGTGTGGAGCTTGCGGCCGACGTCGCCGATCCGGTCCGCCAGCGCCCGCTCGATGTTCATGTGCACGTCTTCCAAATCCTGGCGAAAAACGAACCGACCCGCGGCGATTTCCCGACCAATTTCCTCCAAGCCCGCCACAATTTGGTGCCGTTCTTCGTCGGAAAGGACGCCCACCTTCGATAGCATGTGGGCATGAGCGATCGAACCGTGGATATCGTGAGCGTACAGCCGTCGATCGAAGCTCACGCTTTCAGTGAACTTCTCGACTCGGTGGTCGGTCGGCTGATCAAAAACTCCACCCCAGGGTTTGTCGGCCAACATTCATCTCCAGCGAGTTGTAACCGCCGTCGATCGCTAGGCTAACTGGCCCGCCAATCCGCGGCTTTTCTTAAAAGTGCGCTCTAAATTGGAGCAGCGCAAAAAATGGCAACGCCTTTAGCCTAAACACCTTACGACGAAGTTGTCAACGAGCGTGCGGCACGAATCGCCCAAAAAATAGGCAGTGTTTTTGCCGATCAGTCATCCAGCTCGCAACATCCGCTGCGACCCAGCGTGCATTTACATCGTGATAGGCCTTAGGAGTAATAATGGTGCCAATATTGGCCCAAACCCGGCGAATGGTTGACTAGAGCAGCGTACGATAAGTTCGGCGAAACTAACGATGTGACGTTGTTGCACTATTGAGGACTGCGCGGCCATTGGTCCTTGGAATCGGAATGCGTCATTCCCGCGCCGGCGGGAATCCAGCAATTCGGCCCTATCGCCTGGATTCCCGCCTTCGCGGGAATGACAAGTAGCATGAGCCGCTGGTGTCATTTACTGCGCAGGTCTCACTAGTAACACTAGTAACGAAGTCCACTCCGTGAGGCTCTCCATGTCGGACATTTTCCATTCCATCACGCAAATCGCGCCGCCGTTCAACATGATCGTGTTCGTCGTGTTGATTGGGAGCATAGCAGGCGTGATCGGCACGATTGCTACGCAAGCTCGCAAATACGCCAGTCACCGCGCGGATATACAACTTAAGCGAGAACTTGTGGAACGGGGATTGAGCGCGGAGGAGATCGAGCGAGTAGTAGCCGCCAAGCCGCCAAGCGAGCCATTATCCGACGACCATTAAGGGGCGTTTGCAGACTGAGTAGAAGTGTTTCCGTGATAGGCGAAGTGAGGAGAGCGAAATCATGCAACATGTTCCAAGCAGTTTTTGGCTGTGGATAAGTACGCTGAAGTCTGACGATCTGACGGGACTGTTAGTATTCGCAGGATTTGTGTGTATCGCGGGAATTGGAGCTATATGCATCACCGTTTGTACGATTCACAAAAATCGCACTGAAGATGCGCTGAAGCGCGAGCTGTTGGATCGTGGCATGAGTGCTGATGAGATTGCAACGATCGTCGGTGCGAAGTCCAGTAAGGGCCCGTGGCGGCAGTTGCTGCGACCTATGAGCTGTCGGGAGAAATAGGCATGTGCACTTGGCTACTAAATACTCCGCTGCTTGCCGACTGGTGGACGAGCGCGTTTAGTAACTTGGAACCTAAAGAACGATTTGCATTGATCGTGGTGGTTATTGGGTGCGCAACGGGCGTCGTTTGCACTGTTGTGACGTTTGCCGCCAGCACCATCAATTCGATGCACCGTCGCCGCGTGGAGGCCGATATGAAGCGCGACATGATCGAGCGCGGCATGAGTGCCGATGAGATCACGAAAATCATCGAAGCCGCGATGCCGCCGGAAGACGCCGTGCAACGTTGGATCGCTTCCTGGGCCAAAAAGAAAAGTACGCCCTAAGCCAAGTCTCGTCACCCGAAACGCACGGTGCGCCAAAATGAATTTGTCCCGAAGCGGCGCCAGCGGAACGCGCCAACGACCACCGCAATAAATTCCAATCCCAGGTACGCCGACGCCGGTTCTGGAACGGGGGCGGTTGAGCGTTGATAGGTGAAGTCGCCGCCGCTGACGAAATGCGTAAAGGTCAGGTCCAGATAGATGTCGTCGGTGAGCAAGTGCACGACGGCGTTGTGCGTCGTGATATTAGCACCTAATGGTCATACCCGGACCGCCGTAAGCCGCCGCCCAGGTGGTGAACGTCAATTGCTGCCAGTTGGTTGCCGCGATGGTTTTGCCCGCATTCTCCGGCATCGCGCCGGAGGCCCACAGCGTGTCGGCCGGGCTGGTGAATCGTACGTACTCATCTTCTTGGCCCGGGGCGATGTTGAATATGCCTTCCGTCGCAGCGCGCGTTAGCCAGACATGGTCCGTCAATCGGTCTTGATTTGCAGGATCCGTCGGGTCGGCCGTGTCGACACCCATCTTCGTGAAGGTGATCGTCGGACCGGTCCAGACCACCGGAACGCCGCGGGCATTGTCCACCAGACAGAACGAAGCTGCCAGAGTGAGAAGCAACGCGAAACGCGCTTCGCAACGAGGCTGGGCCATAGGAATCTCCGCCATCCACAAGTTGTAAAACACCGTGTCCGACTGATCCGTCGCATCGGCTGGCCCAACAGTCGGGGCGTGCCCCGGCCATCAGTATCCTCGAAAACGACATCCTTTTCAAGCAATTTCTGTCAAATACTTCTATTCGGTAGCGCGAAGGCTGCTGGTTTTTAGCTGGCAAACTGCCCCTCGAAACGTATTAAGTTCGGAATTCGCAACTTCTTGCGGCCCGATCGGCCTCGGGCGCACACTATTCTTATAGCCCCCGATATCCCGAGTTGTGCATGACGTTGGCCACCACATTTAGATCGACCGACAGCCCTGACCGACTGGCGCGAACGCGCAGGCGCGGTCGTTGCCACCGACGGCGAGCTACTCATGCGGTTCGCCCGCCAGCGCGATGACCAGGCTTTCGCCGAAATCGTGGAGCGCCATGGCCGGCTCGTGTGGATGATTTGCTGCCAGGTATTACGGCACCGCCAGGACGTCGAAGACGCGTTCCAGGCGACGTTTCTCATCCTTGCCGAGCGAGGTTGCACGATTCGTGCCAGCGATTCGGCGGCGGCGTGGCTCTTCAAGGTTGCGCACGCGCACTGCACTGGCGGTACGACGCAAACGCGCTCGACGACGCGAGGAGCCGCTGACCACCGAACTGCCCGTGGGCGATAACGCTCTGCCCATGATCCGCGACCGCGACATGCTGTACGTGCTGTTGGAAGAGATGCGCACGTTGCCGCAGCGGTATCAGACGCCGCTGGTGATGCGGTATATCGAAGGCGAATCGCGGAGAGCCATTGCCGAGCAGACCGATTCAACCATCGGGCAGATTCAAGGGCGACTGGCCCGCGGCCGCCGGTTGCTGCGTTCTCGGTTGATCCGTCGCGGTGTCTCACTGTCGATCGCCGCCGGAGCAATGGCCGGCACAGCGGCCGGCGCGGAGGCCGCGGTTTCGCCACTACTGGCGTCGACTACGGCAAAAACGTGTCTCGCATTCAAGGCCTCCGGGGCCACCAGCGGCCTGTCACCCGCCGCGCTGGAGCTTGCCAAAGAAGGAGTGAAAGCCATGTCGTATGCATCGATTACCAAGTTCGCAACCGTCGCCACGCTGCTCGTCGCCGCCGGAATCGTGTGGGCTGCGCAGCAAGGCGACGGCACGGCACGTTCCGGCGTCACCACCGCGCCGGCGCATCTCGATTTGCAAACAGCCGTTGCGGAAACCCGCGGCGCACAAGAGACGGCGCCTACCAAGATCGCCGCGTCCGAAGGTGGCAGCGAGAAGCCCGACCAGCGGGACGCTTTTTTGGCCAAACGTCTCAAGTATCGCGTTCCGTTCGAGATCGGCTCCACCGAAAGCAAGGAAGGTGGCCGCATCGAAATCGAAGAAGTCTGGGGTACTCGCCCGCGGATCGAGGTGGGCGGGCAGTATCTCGTACGCGGCAAGTACAGACTGCCACCGGGCCAGCGCGGAAAGCTCTTTTTCTATGAAACAGCAACCGGCAATTGGGGCCAGCCGATGCCGGATGTCGACCTGCAAACGGTTGCGCTCGATAAAGAGAGCGGCGAGTTCACGCTCCTGCACGAAATGCGCGGGCCCGGTTACTTTCACCTTTACATGGCCTCGCCCAAGAAGTATTCCCACTACTTCGCCAACGTCTACTTCGGCACGGGGGACAATGTTTTACATAAGAAAGATTGGACGTCGAACGACTCGGCTGAGAATTCGAAACCAAGCGGGTCACCGTCTGCGAATTCAAACGTAGTCGAAAACAGCGCGCGCCGGCAGCGCGAAAACATTTCAGGCGAAATCGAGAAGAAGATCACTGATATTACCAATGAACTCAAGCGCAAGATGCAGAATCGATCAGAGATGGCGGTTCAGCTGGAAATGGCGCAGTTGGAGAAAGCCGCGCTGCAGCACGAGTTGGAGCAGCTGCGCAACAAACTTATAGAGATCGAATTGGCGAACATAACGGCCGTCGACCACGACGACGCAGCACGGCAGCAGCGGGAGACCGTTCGTGACAAGATCGCGACCCATGTTGAAGCTATCATGAAGGAACTGGAAAAACGTGCCCTGCATGTGGCCGAGTTATCGAATAACGTCGAACTACGGCAGCGTGAACTGTTGGGCATCCAGCGACGACTTGATGAACTGGATCGCCGAAGCATTCAATTGGAGTTCCCGCAAGAATCACAGCCGCCGCTTGACACAGAAAAGGTATCCGAAGACACGTGGCGGGTGCCCGAAGAAGCATGGCGGGCCGGCCCGCGGCCACCTGCCGACTATGTGCTGCTGCCGGATGACGTTCTTTTGATTCGAGCGAAAGGCTCACTGGCGGATGGGCCAATCGAGAACACTTTTCGCGTGGACGCGATGGGCAATCATCGCTCTTGACCCCCAGTATAGCAGCGTGAAAGTCGAAGGGTTAAATGTTGGACAGGCCCAGAATGAGATCGTGTGAAGCTCAGCGAATTTGCTCTTTACGCCCGAGGGACTGCATGTGCAGGCAAAAATTGTCGCGCAGATCATTGAGAATGCGGCAGACCCTGGGCAAACCGGTGCCCATGTGCCCGCTCGCCGAATCCCAGTATGAATAAACAGAAGTTAAATCACCAGCGACAATGCCGGATGAGGCATCGCGACTGCTCGACCGATCGCATGGCCCGCTCGCAGTCGATGCGGCCGAGTTTCAGAAGGCCGTCATGCACGAATTGGACCAGTTGCACCGGCAAATCATCAAGCTGCAAACGGAGAACGCGGAACTGAAGCAGGAATTGGGGCCGCGAATGCAACCCGCCGAGCCCATGAGCACCGCCGCGGTCGCAGCTTCCGCGGTAGCGTGGCTGCGGCTGCGTCAGCAGCGTTCACGCCCATTTTTCTGCGGTATAAGCCCTGGGTTTCGCCTCGGGATGGCCAGTCCAACGCGCCTTTACCGCGCAGGCTTACGCCGTTGTTCAGGCGTTGTTTCCCGTCCTCATCATCGACTGGATTATCCCAGAATTCGTGTCCTGCTCGTTGGCCGGCGGCGACGAGATCATTGAAGTCCGGCGAGAGGTCGGCATCGTGCATATGAACTTTCACCAATGGATTGTGTGACGGCGTCACCCTATTATAGCATGGCTGACCGTGCTGCAAGCGAGCCGATCACGCTTGAAGCGTTGCCTGCTCGCGGCGATTTTCAGCGACGTGCGAAATTCGTGACGCGAAGCGTTTCAATCCATAAACCATCAACAATGCCCCGCCGCGACGACCTCAAGAAGATTCTCATCATCGGCTCCGGGCCGATTGTCATTGGCCAGGCGTGCGAGTTTGATTACTCGGGCACTCAGGCGTGTAAAGCCCTGCACGAAGAGGGATACGAGGTCGTGCTGGTGAACTCGAACCCGGCCACGATCATGACCGACCCAGTTACGGCCGACCGCACGTATATCGAACCGCTGACTTGGCAAATCGTGGCAAAGGTGATTGAAAAGGAGCGGCCGGATGCCCTGCTGCCCACGCTTGGCGGTCAGACGGGGCTGAACGTGGCGATGGACCTGTCGCGCAATGGCGTGTTGGAAAAATTCGGCGTCGAGATGATCGGCGCGAATGCCGATGTGATCGACAAGGCCGAAAGCCGCGACCGCTTCCAACAGGCGATGCAGAATATCGGCCTCGACTTGGCCCGGGGCGCACGGTGCGGAGTGTCGAGGAAGCCCGCGATTGGGTCGGCGCGATTGGGCTCCCAGCCGTGCTGCGGCCGAGCTTCACGCTGGGTGGCAGCGGCTCGGCAATTGCGTTCGAGCCTAGCGAATTCGACGAGAAGGTGCGCCGTGCGCTTGAGCAGTCGCCAGTCCATCAGGTCCTTGTCGAGCAATCGATCCTCGGCTGGAAAGAGTACGAGATGGAGGTGATGCGCGACGCGGACGATAACGTCGTGATCATCTGCTCGATCGAAAACTTCGACCCGATGGGCATCCACACGGGCGACTCGATTACGGTCGCTCCGGCGCAAACGCTCACGGATAAAGAATATCAGCGGATGCGCGATGCGTCGCTAGCCGTCATCCGCGAGATCGGCGTCGAGACGGGGGGGTCGAACATTCAGTTCGCGATCCATCCGGGCACGGGGCGGATGATTGTGATCGAAATGAACCCGCGGGTGAGCCGCTCCAGCGCGCTGGCGTCGAAGGCGACTGGTTTTCCGATTGCGAAAATCGCCGCCAAGCTGGCCGTTGGCTATCGGCTGCACGAATTGCCCAACGACATCACTCGCGAGACGACGGCCTGCTTCGAACCGACGATCGATTACGTGGTGACCAAAGTGCCGCGATTCGCGTTCGAGAAGTTCCCCCACGCCGATGCCACGCTCACCACGCAGATGAAAAGCGTTGGCGAAACAATGGCTATCGGCAGCACATTCAAGGAATCCTTCCAGAAGGCCCTCCGCGGGCTGGAGGTTCGCAGCGACGGCTTCGGCTGTGACAGGCTCGATTTATGGGGCACCGACGAGCAGCCGAGCGAATCGGAAATTGTCGCGCGGCTTCAGAAGCCTGGCGCGGAGCGGGTTTGGTTCTTGCGTTACGCGTTCAAGACCGGCATGAGCGTGGCGAAAGTCCATGAGCTGACGGGCATCGATCCGTGGTTCTTGGATAACCTGCATGAGATTGTCGAAACGGAGGGGGAGCTGCGGAAGAGTGCGGAAGGGGGAGGGTGGAAGGGGGAAGGTGGCCTGCTGCTTCGCACGGCGAAGCGCCAGGGATTTTCGGATCGGCAACTCGCACGCATCTTTGGCACGACCGATTCGAAGATCCGAGCCGAGCGGCTGCGGCGCGGAATTCGCGCAACATTCAAATCGGTCGATACGTGCGCGGCCGAGTTCGAGGCCTATACCCCGTACTACTACTCAACCTACGAAGATGAAGATGAGGTGCCCACGAAACCGCCGGGGAAGAAGCGGATCGTCATTCTCGGCGGCGGCCCGAATCGCATTGGCCAGGGGATCGAGTTCGACTACTGCTGCTGCCACGCCAGTTTCGCTTTGAAGGAGCTGGGCATCGAATCGGTAATGGTCAACTCGAACCCCGAGACCGTGAGCACCGACTACGACACGAGCGACATGCTGTTCTTCGAGCCGCTCACTGTCGAAGACGTGCTCAATATTTGCGATAGCGTGCGGCCCGATGGTGTGATCGTGCAGTTCGGCGGGCAGACGCCGCTCAACTTGGCACGGCGATTGTCGGATGCGGGCGTGCCGATTATCGGCACGAGCGTCGACGCTATCGAAGCGGCCGAGGACCGCGAGAAGTTCCAGCGCTTGCTCACAAAACTGGGCCTGCGCCAGCCGCCCAATGGCATCGCCCGGACCATGGAAGACGCCCGGCGCGAGGCGGAGAAGATCGGTTACCCGATCCTGGTCCGGCCGAGCTTTGTACTGGGCGGCCGGGCGATGGAAATCTGCTACGACGCGGCCCAATTGGAGCGCTTCGTGGCCGAGGCATTTGTCGTCGCCGAAGGTCAGCCCGTGCTCATCGATCGCTTTTTAGAAGGGGCGACCGAAGTCGATGTGGATTGTATTAGCGACGGGCACGATGTGGTTGTGCCAGGCATTATGGAGCACATCGAGGAGGCGGGCATCCACTCGGGCGACTCAGCGTGCGCGATTCCGCCGTACAGTTTGCCGGGGCCAGTGATTGCGGAGATTCGCGCCGCGACGGTCGCGTTAGCGAAAGAGCTGCACGTCGTGGGACTGATGAACGTGCAGTTTGCCGTCCAAAAAGGTGTCAGGGACCGTTTCGGTGAGCAACCTGGCGGATCGAAGCGCTCTCCGACAATTGAAACGGTTGCTGACACCTTTTTGGTCTATGTCCTGGAGGTCAATCCGCGCGAGTCGCACGGTGCCGTTTGTTGCCAAGGCGACCGGTTTGCCGGTCGCCAAGGTGGCGGCCAAGGTTATGGCCGGCGTGTCGTTGGCGGAGCAAGGCATTACTTCCGATCCGGTGCCGGCGCATGTTTCGGTGAAGGAAGCCGTGTTTCCGTTTATCAAATTTTCGGGCGTCGATATTGTGCTGGGCCCTGAGATGCGCTCGACCGGCGAAGTGATGGGGGTGAGCGACCGATTTTCGATGGCGTTCGCCAAAAGCCAGCTCGCCGCCGGTACAGTGCTGCCGAACGAAGGCAACATCTTTGTCAGTGTCGCGGACCGGCATAAAGGCACCGCCGTGGAGCTCGCTCGCCGGCTGGTGGAACTTGGCTTTTCTTTGTTGGCCACGGGCGGCACCGCCGATGCGCTGGAAGCCGGCTCCGTTCCGGTCCGCCGCGTGAAGAAGCTCAAAGAGGGCCAGCCCAACTTGCTCGATTATTTCGCTCACCGCGACGTCGCGCTTGTGGTGAACACGCCGAGTGGCAAACGGGCGCGGTCTGACGGCGGTCGCATTCGCGCCGCGGCCGTCCAAGCCGGCGTGCCGTGCCTCACCACGCTCGAAGCGGCCACCGCCGCGGTGAAGGCGATCGAAGCACTGCGCGAAGAGGAAATGCAAGTGCAATCGCTCCAAGAGCGCTTTCCAACTTCGTGAGGATGGCTCGATGGCGACTATTGGCGACCGATCCAATGCGCCCGGCAAACCAAGCACGCCGTTGGAGTGGCTGCGGTTGTGGTTCCTGCTACGCGATCCGGTCGGGCGGCGAGAATACGCTCTTAGTGGCTTCGGATTGATGGCGTTCAAGTACGTGCTCGAGTTTGTCGTTGTCGGGCAACTAACGGGCAAGTTGTACACGCCGCTGGATTTCGTTAATCCGATGATGAGCGCGCGGGAGAATTTCGCCCAGGGCGCACCCGATTGGTTTGGGTTCGTCTGGGTGCTATGGGCGCTGCCGTTTCTGTGGATCGCGGTCGGAATGAGCGTGCGGCGGGCGCTCGATGCCGGGATTTCGCCGTGGCACGGATTGTGGGTTCTGGTGCCGTTTGCCAACCTCCTTGCGATGCTGGTTCTTGGCCTGCCTGCCGATCGGCCATTCAAACAGCCAGTCTCTGGCGGATGTCGAAGTCACAGCTGCAACCATCAAATCGACAGGCCGATGTGGCGTCGATGGTCAAAGCTGCCATTGGCGGAATTGGGGTCGGTGCGCTGTATGCCTCAGTGTTGGCCCAGGTTTCGGTGTACGTGTTCCATGATTATGGAACGGCGCTGTTTTTTGGCACGCCCTTTATTACGGGCGTGGCATCCGGCTATCTGCTTAACCTCCGTGCAAGCCGATCGCATCCATCTGACGATCATTGTGGCCATGCGCGGCTTTCTGTTTGGCGGCGTGGCGATTCTGTTCTTCGCGCTGGAAGGTGCAATCTGCATCGTGATGGCAGCGCCTATCGTGTTGCCGCTTGGCATCGCGGGCGCGCCGATCGGGAAGCTGCTGGCCGACCGCCGGCGACGACTTCGCGGCGGATTGATGGGCGCGCTACTGGTCATTCCACTGTGCGCCGCCGTCGAGTCGCAGTTGCCGGGCAACCGCGAGTTTGTCGTCAGCAGTACGATTGAAGTTGCTGCCCCACCCGAGACTGTTTGGCGTAACGTGATCGGCTTTTCGAAGATCACCGAGCGGCCCGAATGGTTCTTTCGAATGGGCATCGCCTGCCCCAGCGAAGCTCGAATCATGGGCCAGGGCGTGGGTGCAGTGCGAGAGTGCATCTTCACGACAGGCAAATTCGTCGAGCCGATCACGACGTGGGATGCGCCGCGGAGGCTGGCGTTCGATGTTCGCGATCAGCCTGACCCAATGATCGAGCTTACCCCGTATCGCCACATTCACCCGCCGCATCTCGATCTGGCGTTCCGCTCAACGCGCGGCGAGTTCGAGCTCGTCGAATTGCCGAATGGCGGCACCCGACTCACCGGCCGCACCTGGTACGCGCTCGACATGCGCCCGCACGCCTATTGGACGATTTGGACGGATTGGCTCGTGCATCGCATTCACCAGCGCGTGTTGCGGCATATTCAGCACGTGGCTGAAAAAGGCCATTCTTCGGCTTGATGCTGTTGCATCTGCTGCTGGCACGATTCTTACTTTGGCAAGAAACTCGCCTTGACCCTTGAGGGCGGCCTCCCGTATCTTCCCGGCCCACGACGAGGGCATGGTTGCTCGGAAAGAGGCAAGTCGTCGTGCGTGTACCCAAGTTATTTTTGGATTGCCGCGTCTTGGCGATTAAATTGTTGATCGAATCACTCCATCGCCCCGGAGACCAACGAACCACGTGGATGGGTCTACCCCCCACATAGGGAGGCGCAGACCCCGCAGCGGTTGGCGTTGGCACGGAGGCCAGCCACCGCTACGATACACTCCCCGACACGCGGCAGTCGCTTCCTCCCCCCAAAGGCGACCTGTTGCGAGTCCGCCCGCACGCAAGCGTTATTGCGTCCAATCGCTCCCGGAAAGGTAACAGCGTCCTTTGCCCCCCTGGGACGTGTGCTTTTCTGGGAGCTTTTTTTGCGCGTGCCGCCCGCGAACCGCGTTGTGGCGTTGAACAAAACGCACTAAAATGCTTCCCCCTCGAACTTGTTTCTGTCGTTAGCGACAGCGCGACAGTCTGACCGGCTTTACGCCATTCGCGAAACATTTGCACGTCAAGGAAGACGCGCCCCATGAGCAAGGAAGCTCCCAAGCGGCGCCCGGCGCCAAAGAAACTAGGCACACTTTCCGCCGAGGAGCAGCTTCGCGCGGCCCGCGAGATCGTGCGACGCGAGGCGGCCGGGGTATGGAAGGTTTCCTATCGGCTCAACTCTTCGTTCTGCGAGGCAGTGAAGCTGCTCTACACCTGTAAGGGCGGTGCGGTCGTTACCGGCATGGGCAAGGCCGGGCTGATCGGCCAGAAGATCGCGGCCACTTTTTCGTCTACCGGCACACGTGCCCATTTTTTGCACCCGGCGGAAGCGTTTCACGGCGACCTGGGCAGCATTCATCCGGACGACGTCGTCGTCATGCTTACCCAGAGTGGTGAAACGGCCGAGGTCGTGCAACTCTTACCGTCGCTGCGCGAATTCGGCGTGCCGCTCATCGCGATCACGGCCGCAAGAACGAGCTCGGTGGGCCGGGCGGCCAACGTTGTGATCGAGCTGGGCGAGCTGGAAGAAGTTTGTTCGCTGGGCCTCGCGCCAAGCACCAGCACCACGGCGATGTTGGCCGTGGGCGACGCGCTCGCGCTGGTGCTCAGCAAAATGCGAAACTTCCAGGCCGACGACTTTGCACGCTTTCACCCTGGCGGCGCGCTCGGCCGCAAACTCAGTCGAGTGGACGACATCATGCGGCCGCTGGCCGAATGCCGCTGCGCCAGCGATATCCAAAGCGTGCGCGACGTGATTGTCGCGTGCAGCAAACCGGGCCGGCGGAGCGGCGCGATCATGCTGACCGACTCGTCGGGCCGGCTGACCGGTTTGTTTACCGATAGCGACCTCGCTCGGCTGTTCGAGCGGCGCGATGAGCCGGCGCTCGATCGGCCGATCCGCGAGATCATGGTCGCGCGGCCGACGACAGTACCGACGCGGCACGCGCGTGGGCGATGCAGTTTCATTGTTGGCCCAACGAAAATTCAGCGAACTTCCCGTTGTCGATAAAAAAGGCCGACCCATTGGGCTGGTGGACGTGACCGATGTCGTCGGGCTGAAGGCCGAAGCCGAGGCGGCAAACGAAAGATCGAAGAAAGTGGCTTAGCGCGCTCCGCCGTTAGCGTCGGCCGCAAGGCCGAATTGATGTCAATAACTGTTGACCGCAAGCCGAGGGACCGCCTGGGCACGGGACGCTACAACATGCAAACCAATCAATGTCTCTCGCGAATATTTGTTCCAAGATCGAACTTATTCTCAGCGACGTCGATGGCGTGATGACCGACGGCGGCATCCACATCCTCGACGACGGCCAGCAGCTCGTGAAATTTCACATCCGCGACGGCATGGGCGTGCGGCTGTGGCGTGAAGCGGGCAAGCGATTCGGCATCGTGACGGGCCGCAATTTAGAGTCGATCCGCCGCCGGGCGGCCGACCTTTGGCTCGATATCGTGCGGCTCGGCATCGACGACAAGCTACCGGCTGTCGATGAGCTAGCCCGTGAATTTGGACTCAAGCGCGAGCAGGTTTGCTACATCGGCGACGATCTTTTGGATTTGGCGACGATCCGTGCCGTCGGCTTGGGAGTCGCCGTGGCCGATGCCGTCGAAGACGTTCGCCACGCGGCGAAGTACACCACCAGCGTTCGCGGCGGCCAGGCGGCGGTCCGCGAAGTTATCGAATTGATCCTCAAAAACACGGGTTGTTGGGACGACGTGCTGACGCGTTACGGCGCTTCAGATTGACTACAGTTAGCGTCGGCGGCCACGCCGAATTGTTCTCTCATGTTCCGCCGCATCCTCCGCAGCACGATTGTCTTAGCCGCGCTCATTGGGGCGTACCAGGCGTACGTCATCTTCGCCGTACCGCACATGGAGCCGTCGCTCGCGGTGCTCCAACAGCGCCACGCCGATCGTGAACATCTGGACGCTGGTGCCAAATCGGTCACGAAGTATCAGCGGCTACTTTCGAACTACTTTCCGAATGATCACTGGTCGCAAGTTCGGCCGCCCAAGGTATTCGCCAACGCCACCGAACAGGCAATGCTAGTGATCGACGACTACACACGTCACCAGGAAAGCGGCGGCGAACACGATCGATCGACTCAGGTGGATATCAAGCGATTCGCGATGTTGATGTTTCCGACGCCGCCGCACGAGGGCGTTCCGGCCCCGCGCGACGCAATCGTACTCGAGTCGCAGCAAGGCGCTCGCCTGTTCTTCGACGACTTCCATCCTGAAATGGGCCGCATCGGCCAGATTGTCCACGGCGAATTCCCGGGCCCAATCACGATTCGTAGCGACATGCACGAACCGGGTCCGGATGATGATTTGCTAGTGGAAACCTCCGATCTCCAAATGAACACGAAGCTGCTGTACACGACGAGCCCGGTGCGATTTCGCATGGGCCAAAATGTTGGCGGCGGGCGTGAGCTGGAAATCCGGTTCCTCGCCAATGAGCACGTTCAACCCCGCGAAACTGGACTGAAAATCGCCGGGTTCGATACGCTTGAAATCCGCCGCGAAGTGCGGATGCGGATGCAGCTGAATACGGCAAGCTTGGTGCCGGGAACAGAGCAAGAACCCCCCGCCAGTCGCTCCCCGCAAGGGAGCGGCATATCGGCTTCTAACCCGTCCGTGCAAGTAAGCGACGCCGCCAACCCTCCCCCGCCTGCTCCGAAGCCGCCGGTCGAGGTGACTTGCAGCGGATCGTTCACGTTCGATTTCGTCCGCTATGTGGCCAGCGTGGACCGTGATGTTGAGGTGCGTCAGCTTAACCCCAACGGACCTTGCGACCAGCTTACATGCAATCAACTCGATATTCACTTCGCGCCCAAGATCTCGGCGGATGCCAAGACCGAGCCGCTGGTCGTGGATCCGGGCAAGCGGCAGCAGCGCGATTTGGGTCGACTGGAGCCCGCGGCGATTGTCGCGCAAGGTCACCCGGCAATCGCCGTTTCACCGGCCAAAAGAGCCGAGGCCCGCGGCGACCGCATTCAAATCGCGTTGCGCGAGCAGCGCTTGCGGCTCGACGGCGGGAACGACGTGATGCTCACCAACGGCGCCAACGTGCTGCGGGCGCCGGTGATCGATTATCAACGGCCGGAGCGCGACTCGACGTCGCAGATCGGCCAGTTCCGCGCCACGGGTCCGGGCTCGCTGCACTTCGTCGCGGACGCGACGAAACCGGATCAGATTTTTCAAGCGGCCTGGCAAACATCGGTTCAGCTTGGCCGCGACAAGGGTCAGCCCGTCATCGTAATGGAAGGCCGGCCCGAGCTGGCATTTGCCGGGGCCGGATCGCTCATTGGCGATCATATTCGCCTCTATTTGCGCGAACTCGATGGGAACGCCACCGCGGGAATTCCCATCGGCGGGAGCGGTGATAAGCAGAAGCAATCGCGGCTGACGCCCGACCGCTTAATTGCAACCGGCAGGGTGGAAATCGCATCGCCGCAGCTCAGTGGGCGGACCCAGCAGTTGTTGGTCAACTTTCGCATCCAGACTAATTCAAACACCAACGCCGCGAAATCCGGCAAAGCACCCGCAGCCGGGCTAGCAGGTCGGACTGATTCGGCGCCTGGCCGCACGCAACCGCAACAATCCTATCATGTCGATGCCGACAACATGCGACTCGACGTTTTCCTGAACGGCCAATCGGCGATACCGGCCGCCCTGGCTTGTGACGGAAACATCTTTTTGCGCGAAATACCGCTTGTGGCCACCGACCAACAGCCTCTGGAGATTCGCGGTGCCCAACTGACCGTTGACCAACTCGATGCCAAGGCGCCACACCTCACGTTGAAGGGCGCGAGTGCCACTGGCGCCGCCGGTCTTACCGCCGGCACTGGACGAGCCAGTGGTAGGCAACTCGCGCAACTCGCCGGACGTGGCGTCACGTTGCTGACCGATGTGGTCGAAATGGACGGGCGCGACAATCGCATGTGGAGCGATGGGCCGGGCGAAGCGACTGTCCTCATGACGCGCGATTTGCAAGGCAACGCCTCGGCGGCTCCTACGCCGGTAAAGATTCATTGGCAAGGCAGCTTGAAGTTCGATGGCCAAACGATCGCGTTTGACCGCGACGTGATCGTCGCCAGTGCGGATAGCACGTTGCGCTGCGACCGCATGTTGGCAACGCTGGCCGCACCGCTTCAATTCGGCCAGCACATCGACCAATCGGCGACGAGCTTCCGCCAGATCGAATGCGAACGCCAGGTGACGATTGAAAATTTATCACGCGATATGGGCGGGGTGACTTCGCACGACCGGATGCAACTTGGCCGCCTGACGATTAATCAACAAACGGGCGCAATCCGCGGCGAAGGACCGGGCGTAATTCGTTCTACCCGCTTTGGCGCCGGGCTTGGCCCTCTTGCCGGTCCTCAGGCTACGTCACCGCAAGCTGCCGCCCAGCCGCCCGGCGCTGGCGGAAGCAAGCTCCACTTTTTACGTGTCGATTTCCATACGGGTGTGGACGGAAACATGTACACGCGCGAGCTGACATTTCACGACCGCGTTCGCGCCGTGTACGGCCCCGTCGATGCCTGGGAGCAGGAATTGGAGCTGACCCAGCCAGGGTCGCTGCCGCCCGAAAGCATGACGCTCTCGTGCGACGACCTTCGGCTGAATGAAGATCCGCTCGCCGCCCGGGCGACGTCGAATCCAAACAACGCAGGTGCTGCGGGCGCCAAGTCGATGGGCCCCCTTCAACTGCTGGCCAAGGGAGACGTACGGATCGCGGGCCAAAGTTCGTCACAAGGCGATTTCAGCATTCAGGCCGATCGGGCCAGCTACGAACAAGCAAAGGACATGTTCTTGCTTGAAGGGGATGGCCGCACTCCGGCCAAGCTTTGGCGGCGAAAGGGAGCGGGTATCGATTCGCCCCCGATTGAAGCTCGGAAGATTTACTTCAGCCGTTCGACCAATTACCTGAAAATTCAGGAAGAACAGTTTCTGGAGTTTTCGCCGGACGATATCCAAAAAGCACGCCGGCCAACTCCGGCTACTACGCGGTAGTTGGCACGAGGGTCGATACTGCCGCTCGACGTTTCGTGCCAGACCGCCGGCGGCTGGCAGCTAGACAACACGTAGCCGCTCTTGTTCGAGCCGTGCCGCAAGAAAACCGATTGCACGCGGCGCCATATGGCACGCGTATTCGAAGCTGTGTCCGCCGGCTTCGGTGTCCAGGTCGCACTCAAACGGCACGCCGAGAGAACCTAGCTTCATCCGCAGTCGATCGGCCGATTCGTGCCACCGCACGTCCCCCGGGTCGCAACAGAAGAATTGATTCCGCGGCCAGTTAAGCGGATGGATGTGCAAAAGCGCCGTATCTTGGCGGGCGTCCTCCGCATCGAGGTACATGAACTCCAGGCCCGGGTCGACGCCTTCCTCGATCCGCTTCTGAAAGTCGATGGCCGGCGAGATCGCGGCCACGGTGGGAAAGATATTCGGATACTTGTAGGCCATCCGCAGTGCCCCTTGTCCGCCCATGCTGATTCCCAAGAGCGCCAGCCGCGGCGGCGCGGCCTTCCAACGCTGTTCAACATGCGGCACAACATGTTGCAGCACGTACGATTCAGCGGAGATCGCGGTATCGAAATCTGGCCAAATGCGATCGGTCCACCAGCTTCGTCCGCTGACCGGCTCAACGACACGTAATCCATAACGATCGAATTCGCGTTCGAATGCCGGATATGCGCGCAGTGACGCTGCCTCGCTGCAGTGGAGATATACAATCGTGTAATTGTGCGGACCGGGCGATATTGGCTCGTACGTGTGGCACACATGCCCCGCCAAATCGACTTCGCCCCAAAATCCCGTTGCCGTGCCCATGGATTCCATGCTTGTCGCCCGCCCGGCGGCAGTCTAGTGGCCTGGCGAGTTGACGTTTAAAATGGCCGGCCTTGAGTAGGGCGGGCACCGCCCACCGATTGCCGCGACGACTGTTTGGCGGGCCATGCCCACCCTGCACGGGACGGAAGAGCGCGTGAAGCAAATCCTTAGCTCCAATCAGATTCGCGACGGCGTGCGCCAAGTGGCGGAGCAGGTAACGGCCATCTATGCGGGCCGCCCCCTGACGATTGTGGCGATTCTCACGGGCAGTCTCGTGTTGTTGGCCGATCTTATCCGGCAACTCGAAATGCCCCTTCGCGTCGCGCTCGTACAGGCCAGCCGTTTGCGCACTCCGGACCAGCCTCGCGAAGGGCTGGTGATTTCCGACACGCTGTTGCCGAATCTTAAGAATCGCGACGTCCTCGTGATCGACGACATTTTCGATACCGGCCATACGCTCGTCGAAGTTCTGGCCCAATTACTGCAACACGAGCCAGCCTCCATCCGTTCCGCCGTGCTGATGCGCAAGATCGGCCGCTCCGAGGTTCCCATCTCGCCGGATATTGCGATGTTCGACATTCCGGACGAATTCGTCGTCGGCTACGGATTGGATTACGAGGACCGCTTTCGCAACTTGCCGTTTGTCGCGGCCCTGGAACCGGAGGATCTTTCGTCTGCATGAACGTCTACGCGGTGGGGGTCATCTTACTTGTCTTCCCCTCCTTCTTTTGATGCGATCCATCCTGCACATCATCGACTCACTGAACCGCACCGATTCGGTGAAGCAGCTTTTGCTGCTCGCTCAAGGTTTGAAATCGCGCGGGTTGGACATTCATGTGGCGTCGCTTGACGGCGGCGGGACGCTAGCCGCCGAGTTTCGTGCCGCCGGAATTTCCGTCACCCAGCTCGGTCGCCGCTGGCCGATCGACCCGATTGCGTTCGTTCGATTTGAACGATTGCTGTTTCGGCTGCGACCCGAATTGGTGCACACCTGGGACTTTGACGCCGGAATCCACGGTCGGGTGGCGGCGCGGATGGCCGGCGTGCGGCAGCTCATTGCCGGTCACCATCGCCTGGTTCCTTCAATGGGCCCCGCGGATTGGTTTATCGAACGCCGCCTGACCTGGCTTACAGAACGCTTGATCGTCAGCAGCGCGTCGGTCCGAGATTGGTACGTTCAGCATGGTCTGCCACCCGAAAAATTCGTGGTGATTCGGCCCGGCGTATCCCCCGCACGGCCCAGCGACGTTCCACGCGAAGAGCTGCTGCGCGAGCTGCAATTGCCGATCGACGCACGGTTGATCGGCGTCGTCGGCCACTTGGCGCCGGAGAACCGCGTGAAGGACCTGGTTTGGGCGGCCGACCTGCTGCGCGTGCTGCACGACAACCTGCGCGTGTTGATCGTCGGCGATGGACCGCTGCGCCCCCAGCTCGAAGAGTACGCTCGGCTGGCGAGCGACATCGAGCACATACGATTCCTCGGTGATCGAAGTGATACGTGGCGGATCATGCCGCATCTCGACGTGCTCTGGAACGCCAGCGAGCACAGCGGTCCTTCCATGACAATTCTCGAAGCCATGTCCGCTGGCGTTCCGGTCATCGCCAGCGACACGCCCGCCAATCGCGAGCTGGTGATCGAAAACGAAACCGGCTACCTGGTTCCGCTCGGCACCCGCGCCGGCCGCGCCGCGCGGGCGCGACATACCGATCGCATCTTCACAGACGCCCAATTAGCCGCGCGGCTGGCATCTGCCGCCCAAAAACGCGTTGCTGCTCAATTCACCGCAGAGCAGATGGTAGCGCGGTATAGCGAGTTGTATCGCAAATTTGGCATTCCCTGACAATCTTCCAGCCTTTCGCCCCCGTTCGTCATTTTCCAGAACACGGTGAATCGGCGGTCGTCGAGACCGAGTTGGCGCGGTTTGGACGGGGTGGCCGGTTGAATGGTTACCGTTCGATTGTCGGGATTCGTTCGCGCATTCGCCAAGCACGATGAAAAAGTAACCGCTGGCCTGAGAACGTTCATATTGCGGTGTCATTTACGCCGTCGATTATACAGTTACCCTTGGCCCTCGACCTCATTTCGTTAGAATGCTGGTCTTGGAGGTTTTTGTTGCCAACACGGGAATGAATTGTGTTGGGTGCACCGGCGAACGCCGCCACTCTATGATTTCAGAGCAAGCGAGGAAGCACACGATGAAGGACGTTTTGGCCGTAGTGCTAGCTGGCGGCAAGGGATCACGGCTAGGGCCGCTGACGCGGGATCGGGCCAAGCCGGCCGTGCCCTTCGGCGGCATCTATCGCATCGTCGATTTCACGCTCTCCAACTGTCTCAACAGCGGCTTGCGGCGGATTTTGGTGCTCACCCAATACAAGGCCATGAGCCTGGATCGTCACATTACGCTCGGCTGGCGGAATTATTTGTGCCGCGAGTTGGGCGAATTTATCGATGTCGTCCCGCCCCAGCAGCGGATCGACGAGCAATGGTACCAGGGCACGGCCGACGCCGTCTATCAGAACATCTACACGCTCGAAAAAGAGCGGCCGCATTACGTGGTCATTCTCGCCGGCGACCACATCTACAAAATGGATTACGGAAAGCTGATCTCCTATCACCAGGAATCGGGTGCCGATGCGACGATTGGCGCGCTGCGGGTGAAAGTGAAGGAAGCGGCCCGGCAATTCGGCATTATGCAAGTCGATGAGCGTAATCGCGTCATCGGTTTCGAGGAAAAGCCGGCGGAACCCAAGTCGATTCCTGGCAATCCGGACTATTGCCTCGGATCGATGGGCATTTACGTATTCAACGCCCATTATTTGTTCGATGAATTGTGCAAGGATGCCACGCTTCCCGATAGCGCCCACGACTTTGGCTGGAACGTCATACCGTCGATGATTCGCAACTGCCACGTGCAGGCGTTCCCGTTTCTCGATGAGAACCGCAAGCGAGACGCTTATTGGCGCGACGTGGGCACCATCGACAGCTATTATCAGGCGAACATCGAGCTAACGGGCGTTGAGCCGCAGCTCAATCTGTACGATGATCATTGGCCGGTGCGCACCTACCAGCCGAATCTGCCTCCGTCGAAGTTCGTGTTCAAGTCGGCCGACCGGTGCGGAGCTGCCTTCGACAGTATCATTTGCCCCGGGGCGATCATTTCCGGCGGCCAGGTGACGCGGACGGTCGTCGGCCCACAGACCCGTGTCAACAGCTACGCCGAGATCGAGGATTCAGTCGTATTTTCGCGGGTGAATATCGGCCGGCGTGCCAAAATACGGCGAGCCATCATCGACAAAGGCGTTTCGATCCCCGAGGGCTTCCGCGTCGGCTACGATCAGGAAGAGGACGAGGCCCGCGGTTTCATTGTTTCCCCCAGCGGCGTGGTCGTTATTGCCAAGGCGGAAAGCATCGAGCCGATGATGGCCGAGAGTATTTGACGCTTAAGCTGGCTTAAGCTGATTCTTTGGGCAATGCGAACCGTAGTAGGCTGTTCGCAAGAAATATCGGGGGTTGGACAGTTTCAATAACAGTCCTTTTCTTGGCGTCCCGTTAAAGGGTTGACTCGATGGGACAATACGGTACGGCGGATGCAACTGCGGAACGGAAAAAGCCCCGCCAGACCAATTTGGCCTAGCCGGAGCTTTGGTATGAGTTTCCTCCGCAGCGTAGTACGCCCAACGTTGAAAGCTCTACCGCACGAATGATTAATCGTCAGTCCCATCAAGCTGCTATGAGCGGATCGACTCACGCAGCGTCAAAGCGGGCACCACCGCGATACCATTGAGCGTGACATGTCGATTAGGGCCGCAAGAGCGATCCCGAAATCATCCCGAGATTCGAATGTTGGCGATCAGCGAGCATCGGCACCGGCGAAACCGTCGATCGCGATGATTGGTCGGCGTACGGGTGCGACGGCGTACTCGCCGACCATGCGTTGAGAACGGAATGTTTCCACAAGCCGGACGCCAAACGTAACCCCGTTAGCCCAGTCCGACTTCCGTAATGCCCGATGCTGACAGCACCACTGACCATGCGTTGTATAAACGCCTCTCCAGCCGAGTTCTTCGCCGAAGCCATGGCCACAGCGTTGGCTCGTCGCTCCGCGCGTAACGGATGGCCTGCCAAAGCCATTGACACAAGTAGAACTGGCGTGCGAAGCCGCGATGCACTGGCGACGCGTCGTCTCCGCAGTGCTACGCTGTCGTTCCTCGGGGAAATCCTGTTCGATGAAGAGAAAGATGTTAGATTGGGCCGGCGTCGAGAGCCGAGATACGACGTCCGGACATTGACACGACTCACGCCTGCTGGCAGCCACCGGTCATGAACGGCTGGCAGACAGCCACGCGATGCAGATACCAACGATTGATCCGGAAACTCGACTCCGAGCGGCTTCGCGATCTGTCGTCGACGCGGTTAAAATCGTCCTGGAACACGATACGTGGCCTAAACCGTCGTGCGCACAAATTGAAAGCAAAGCGACAACCCTCGCAGCGATCCTGTTACGAGTAATCAATTCAGAACAACTTGTCGGAAGCTCA
Organism: uncultured Planctomycetota bacterium; assembly: GCA_963807935.1. Lineage (GTDB taxonomy): Bacteria > Planctomycetota > Planctomycetia > Pirellulales > Lacipirellulaceae > JABDGM01. The sequence continues at coordinate 66,410 of CAWEDY010000021.1, read as the reverse complement.
TTAGTCTATCCCTGATCGCAGCCAAGCTTCCTATCGGTAAGCTGGAACGGATCTAGGCTCGGTCAAGCCACGATTGTACTAATGCGCCCACCCGATGTCGATACTCCAATCGCATTCTTCGTACTTGTTCTCGACGGAACGGTAGTTCGCTCCCGACATCAGAAGGCGGATTGCCTCCCGGATGCCAATTATAGTTGTTTTGCCGGTACCTTCGACGTAAGTATCGTGGTAACGCAATCTTCGGGCTGCGCGTGTGTCTAAACTCATGTCTTCAAACAAAACACCCGAGTACCCATCGAAATTCAGCTTCTCGGGTCGGCAGCGGCCGGTCGCCTGCTTTCCGCTAACAGCACCGGCAACTTAAACGGTGCGCCACCACCAGCGGCCTCGGAAGGCAGCGCCGCGAACGCCAGTGACGCGCTGCCTGGCACCGTACAAGCGGATTTCGCAAACGTCGGCAAATTAAACAAGCGCGAGCAATCGAGAGATGGGCTCGAATTGAGGCCGGACGTTAGAAAGCGTTTCTTGAATCGGACTTGGAGCGTGCCTCATAAACCACCGTCCGTGACGCCGGCGAATTCTTAGCGGCTGGCGCGGTGCAGACGCGTTGCAACCGTACGCTTTAGAACCCCACGCGGACGACCGTGTGTGGGTGATAATAGTGATATCCGTAGTACGGCCGCGGATAGTGATAGTAGTACGGCCGCCATGCTGGCTCGACAATCACTGCCGGCGGAGGCGGCACCTCGCTAACGACGGTCGGCCCAACGGCCGATGTGCCCGCAACATACCCGCTCCCGCCGCCCATCTGTTGGGCCGCCAACACGACTCGATCGCTGATGCCCTGCTGCTTCAGCGCGATCAGCGATTGCGGGCTCAAATCGATTCGCGCACCGCGCGAACGCATCGTACTGATGATCACATCCTCGCTGATACCGGCCCGTGTCATCTGCAACAGGTCGTAATTGGTGACGGCCATCGCAGCCGCTTGCTGGTTAAGCTGTCCGACGGCCGCCGCGCCGGCCGCCGCACGGCGCTCATCGGTTGCATCTTTGGATCGACCGAGGAGGTTGCCCGTAACCGCACCGACCCCGGCGCCGATCAAGGCGTCTTGCCCGGAATGGTGTTTGCCGCCAATGATCGCGCCGGTAATTGCGCCCATGGCGCCGCCGAGGAATGTCCCGGAGGCCGTGTCGTTGTGGTAGTAGTCTGGCGCCGGTTGGTAGTAGTAGGGTTGGGCTTGGGCCCAATCAACTTGAACCAACAGGAACCCGGCCGTTAATACGGCAACGACGCTCCTGAACCCGCGAAACTCTTTGGACTCCAGCAATTGCATGGTGTGCCTCTCCTTGAGCCAGTGGTGCAAAGCGAATGGGTTCTGCGCTCTCTCGGCCGAAAATACCCCGTCATCATTTATCGGCCAAACGGGGCACAACTCTACTGAAATACGCCAGACGCTGCCAGCGGAGTTTCGGCCGAAAAACAGGGGGGAGTTACGCGGATGTAGGACTTCCTTCCGCCAGCCGAGATGAGCGCGTCCGAATTAGCTCGGGGCGTTTGGGGAGCTTACGAAGCATCGCCCGCCGATAGGGGGGAAGCGCCGGCGGCATGCTCGCCATACTCCTCCGGGATGGGCTCGGGTGGCCCGCCGGCGATTTTCTCGATGCCGATTCTTTGCTCTAGTTCCAAAAGAATGGCATCCGTGGGAATCCGCATGAACTTGAGATCGTCCAAAACGAACCGCCGCTTGCGGGCACTGTCGCGATAGAAGATCTTCGCGATGCCCTTGTCGCGCCATCTTCGCTTGTTGAGCAATTCGATTTGATCGAAATGGAAGCTTTGCCCCCAACTCGATCGCAGGCCGGTGTCATCGATCTCAATCCACCGGCCACGCGGCGCAGCGGAATCGATAACAGCGCCAAGCCGGCAGTTCCGGCGACCGCCGCCAGGACAAATTGCATGATGATCTCAGCCGTGATCTTTCGGCTCGCCCGGATACGAAGTGGGCCAATTGTTTTTTTGTGTGATCTCTTGCCATCTGTCGCGGAACACTTTCGGGTCCCGGTCTTTGCTGTCGGCTTCCAGCTCGTGATAAGCCAACGCCCGCCGGCGCTGGTTGGGAAACGTGAACATCCCGTCGTACAGGCACCAAAATGCGAAGCCAATCGCGATGATTCCCATGATCAGAAATCGCCGCGAATAGCGCGGATCGTTGTCGGCTCTTATTGCCATGGCTAAACCTAACGTATGTCGATCCCGGCCACCAGAAATCCGCGTGGCGGACGTCTCTTCTGTAGCCGACGATTGTAGCCGAAAAGTGCGACGCGGTCAGGCTGGGCCTATTTGACCGTCGTGCTATTTGCTTGCTCGGCGGTTTGGGCCGGCGCCATTTGCGGAAAGAGCTGTAGCGATTCCACCAGCTCGCGATCGGCACCGGCAACTCGCTCCAGCATCGGCTTTTCGATTGTGACCGCGACCGATACGCGATTGCCGCTTTCTGGCGCAACCAAATAATAGTGCCATTCGACGGGCAGTTCCTCGACGAGGCCACGGGCCACTACCTCGTAACAATACAGTCCAGCGGCATTTTGCCATTGGCGGCTGGACACCAACTCGCCAAAACTCTTCCCCAGCGAGTACACGACGTCCTTCTGGAACTGCTCGAGCGAAGCCTGCCGACCGGCGGACTTCGGGGCCAGCGTCGTCACCGTGCATTGGGCCACCAGGTCGCCGCCATCCACTCGCCGAAAGGTGACGGCCTCTCGGCCCTCGGCCGTCACATACCACTGTCGGTCGTGCTTGATGCGGAAACCAAGCGTCGGTGATTCGAATAAAAGATCGCGCAGCGGTGTGCGAGTGCCGCGCGTAGCTTTGATAATTGCGTCGTCGCTCAATTGGGGCGACGTTTCGATCGGATCAACCTTGATCTGCACTTTCGCCACGGCATCGAGACCTGGCGTGGCTCCGCCGATCGAACGCTTCTCTCGAACCGCCAGATTTAACCGCGTTATGCGGTGAAGCTGGCGGTCGTACAAGTAAACGCCCCGCACCTCTTGCCGCGTCGCGGCGCCGTCGGTCGTGCCATCGACGTCGCCTGCCAGGCGGACTTTGGCGAAATTTCCATTGAACTGATCCAACACACTTTTCACCTCGCAAACCGCAACTGTATCAAGCGTCAGCAGAGGTCCGATCACCGATGCGTCGTTGGCCCACGACTCGCCGTCGGCGACCGGCTGTTTCGGCAATAATCGGTCGATGCAATACGAATCTCCCACTGCGTCGATGAGGTCGAACTGCTCGCGGGAAAGTGGGCCGTTAGGGCAATACGCGATCGGCCGTTGCGGACCCTGTTCCAACACGATCAACCGGTTGTCGTCTGCAAGGTGAGGCGAGCGGCCGGTTTCGCTTACCTTGATCACGGCTTCGGCCTGGTCGTAGTAGCGGATCGCCAGCCGTGTGCCGAGCGTCGCCCCGGGCCCCCCAGCGACTAATCGCTTTTCGTCATATGTCAATTTGGCCGCGACGCTGATCGGAAGCGTTTGTTCTGCGCTGGCCGTCTTTCCATCCCCTTCGGAGCGAACCAAATTGTGACCGCCCGCGTCGAGCAGGATGGACACGTGCGTGAACTGCGCCGATTTGTTGCTCGAATTTAGCTCGATACGCTCTGCAGCAACGCTCCCGCTGACAAATAAGCAAAATAAGCCGGTAAATGCCAGACGTTGAAGCCACGACATGTGTGCTACCCAGGGTAGGAGGAAGGCTGCCAAAAGGGCGCCTGGTTCGACTTCGGCTAAATCGTCCAGCAAGCGATCGACTTTTCATTGCAAAATGTCCGCAATTTCGCCCCGACTCCAAAAAATGTAAAAATGGGAAAAATGGCAGGACTTCGTACAAGCTGGTCGGCACCGGCCTTTACCTTCGCGCCGGCGATGCGTGAAATCACTTAACATGTTATGATTTAATGAGATAGGTTACATCGACATCGCCTGGATTCAGCCCCAACCCAAAATAATCCGACCAATTTCGCGAACTTTGGCTCGACCTAACTCGACTTATTTGCGTACAACATGAGAGCGTGGAGCTGTTGGTGGCACTTGACTTACGCTCGGTGGCTCCTACTGCGGTACCGAATTAACTGATTTGGCGGCACCAAAATTGCTCCACTCCCTACGTACCCTTAACAAACTGCCACCCCATGGTGGCAATCGTGCAGGCGGTATATTCCTGATCCCCAAAAACTCCAAGCGAAGCGAGGCAACTCGAAGGCAAACAGCGCAGTGCTACCGTTGATAGAATGGCCATGTCCAACCGTCCAGCATCTTGTTTAGTAAGGTGCGCGACCGTTCGACACGGCTGTGGGCGATGGATACGCAAGGAACACCACAACAGCACAGGAGAGCGACCGTAGCAAAGAAGAGGTGGACCATGCAACGAGATTACCAGACGCCGGCATTGCGCGAACTTCGCGATCAGCAAATCCGTTTCGCACCGCGCGCCAAAAAGCTTCAGCAAGTGGAAGCCGCGGAGCGATTGATCCCCGAAATTGATTCGGACAAGACGTATCCCTACGAATATGTCTGCTTCCGGATTACCGGTTACCGGCCAAGCGATTCTCATTGGACCAAAATCACAGGCGCCGATCTGCGTCACGATCTGCGGCTATTCGTCGAAGATCTGTCCGATTCCGCCGATATGGCGGCTGCGAACATCGGCGAGCAGGTGCTCACCGTCGAAGAGCTTGCCAAGCAGTTCAACGTCTCGACAAAGACAATTTCGCGGTGGCGAGAGTTAGGCCTGGTGAGCCGGCGCCTGGTATTCGATGGCCGCAAGCGCGTCGGCTTTCTGCGGAGCAGCGTCGATCGGTTCGTGAAGACCAACCACGAGCGGGTAGCGCGCGGTGCGCGGTTCAGCCAACTCACAGATGAGCAGCGACAAGACATTATCGATCGAGCGCGCCGCTTGGCGAACGCCGGCGGTGGACAATCGGAGATTTCGCGCCGGCTGGCCAAACGGGCCGGGCGAAGCGTCGAGACGATCCGCTCCACGATCCGGCAATTCGATAAGCAGCACCCGGAATTGGCGATCTTTCCCGATCTCAATGGCCCGCTGACTGAATCGCAAAAGACGCGGATTTATCAGGCGTTTCGTCGCGGCGTGCCCGTCGAGAAGCTGATTAGGCAGTTCGGCCGCACCAAGACCACGATCTACCGGGTGATCAACGAGGTCCGCGCGGCACGAATCATCGAACTGCCGCTGGATTTCATTCCCAACTCGCGGTTCGCTCGCAAAGGCGCAGATAAGGCCATTTTGGGGCCGATGCCCGACAGTGATACGCCGACGAAGAAGGCTCGCCGCCCGTCCGGGCTGCCTCCGTATCTGGCCAGTCTGTACGAGATGCCACTGCTAACCCGCGAGCAGGAAGCCCATTTATTCCGCAAGTATAATTACGTGAAGTACAAGGCTTCGAAGCTGCGCGAACAACTCGACGCGGCACAGCCGCGGTCCAGTTTGATGGATGAAATCGAGCAACTGCAGCAGCAATCGGTGGCCGTAAAGAACGAAATTGCTCGGGCCAATTTGCGGCTGGTGGTTTCGATCGCCAAGCGCCATGTGACGCCGGACCAGAATTTCTTCGAGCTCGTGAGCGACGGCAACATGTCGCTTCTGCGGGCGATCGAGAAATTCGATTTCGCGCGCGGCAACAAGTTCAGCACGTATGCCAGTTGGGCGATCATGAAGAACTTCGCGCGGACGATCCCCGGCGAGTTCAAGCATCGCGATCGTTTCCGCACGAGTCAGGACGAGCTGTTCGCCAGCACGCAAGAGCATCGCGGCAATCCACTCGCTGAAGAGGGTGCGCAAAACCAGCGCGAAGCACAAATCGAGCGAATTCTGCGGCGGCTCGACGAGCGCGAGCAGAAAATCATTAGCAGTCGCTTCGGACTCGATCATGCCCAAGAGCCTCAGACGCTCAAGGAAGTGGGTGCGTCGCTGGGGGTGACCAAGGAGCGCATTCGTCAGATCGAGGCGCGGGCCCTGTCGAAGCTGCGGCAAGCGGCGCAAGAGGAAAAGATTCTGCTCGATACGCTGTAACCAGTGCAGCGAATTCTATTGTCCTGCACTCGGCGTTGTTCAACTCGCGAGGTCGGGTGGCTAACCAAGCGAGGTGGAGCAGCCAAGCGATTTTTTTCGAAAGTTACCGGTTTTTATTGAAGCGGCATCCGCCGTTGATGTCTTTCGGCTGCGATAAATCGAACCCATCCCTAATATCTTTGTGTCCCAAGCAAAGAGCGGGGGCATTGAAAGCCGGCCTGCAAATCTGTTGCCAGTCGCCCTTGCGGCCGAGCGCCAGACCGTTATATTAACTGATTCGCACGAGTTTGCCACCGCTCGGCTAGCGTAGCTCAATTGGTAGAGCAGCTGATTTGTAATCAGCAGGTTGTGGGTTCAAGTCCCTCCGCTAGCTCGTAGATACGTGGATAGTGCGTCGGGTGGACGAATCGGATTGAACGAGCGGCTAGCGGCCGCTCACCCCATGTGGCTTGCGAAGTGCTCGAACCATCGCGACTCGTGGCACACAGCTTACCGGTTTTCGCGAATTGTCGATCGTCGCTGTCGACTGTTTCGTTACGATCGGCGAGTTGCGACGCGTCGGTCCTCGGCCTGACGGCTCGACACTGAGTTGTTCATGGCACGGGGAGTTACCGAAGCGGTCAAACGGGTCAGACTGTAAATCTGATGGCTTATGCCTTCGCAGGTTCGAATCCTGCACTCCCCAATGAAAAGTCGAGAGTCCAGAGCTGAGAGTCGAGAGCCCGAACGATTTTGCTGGCTCTCGACTCTTAGCTCTCAGCTTTGGACCCAAGTTGCGGGTGTAGCTCAATGGTAGAGCAACAGCCTTCCAAGCTGATTACGAGGGTTCGATTCCCTTCACCCGCTTTTGGGAAAAGCTGTTAGCGGTTAGCTATTAGCTCTTAGCCAGAAAGAAGCAGGAAAACGAATTAACTTTGAGCGAACAGCTAACGGCTAATAGCTAACAGCTTTCCGCTGCTGTAGCTCAGTTGGTAGAGCGCGTCCTTGGTAAGGACGAGGTCAAGAGTTCAAGTCTCTTCAGCAGCTTTAGCTCGCGGAGCGAGACAGCTTTGGCTCGCGACCGATGAACGATATCGCAGAAACCCTTTTTTTGATTCCTCTTGTTGCTTAGTCAGGAACTAACATGGCCAAGGATACATTTCAACGCAAAAAGCCGCACGTAAACGTAGGTACCATCGGTCATATCGACCACGGTAAGACCACTCTGACGGGCTCCATCCTGGCGGTGCAGTCCAAGAAGGGATTGGCTAACTTCAAGTCGTACGCCGACATCGCCAAGGGTGGTACGGTGCGCGATGAGACGAAAACCGTGACGATCGCGGTCGCGCACGTTGAATACGAAACCGACAAGCGGCACTACGCCCACATCGATTGCCCCGGCCACGCCGACTTCATCAAGAACATGATCACCGGCGCGGCCCAAATGGACGGCGCGATCCTGGTGGTCTCCGCGGCCGATGGCCCCATGCCGCAAACTCGCGAGCACATTTTGCTCGCGCGTCAAGTCGGTGTGCCGCGCGTCGTGGTGTTTCTCAATAAGTGCGACCTGGTCGATGACCAGGAGCTGCTCGACCTCGTCGAGCTTGAGGTCCGCGAGCTGTTGTCTAAGTACGATTTCCCGGGCGACGAAATTCCTATCATTCGTGGCGCGGCCAAGGCGGCTTATGAAAACCCCGCCGACCCCGAGGCCAACAAGTGCATCGGGGAATTGATGGACGCGATCGACGCGTACATCCCAGAACCTGTTCGCGAGGTTGACAAGCCGTTCTTAATGGCCATCGAGGACGTGTTCTCCATCGAAGGTCGCGGTACGGTGGCGACCGGCCGGATCGAACGCGGGATCGTCAAAGTCGGCGATACGGTCGATATTATCGGCCTGGAAGCGGCGCCCAAGTCGACGACGTGCACCGGAGTCGAGATGTTCAACAAGACACTCGATCAGGGCCAGGCCGGCGACAACGTCGGTTGCCTGCTGCGTGGCGTCAAGCGAGAAGAAATTCAGCGCGGTCAGGTGCTGGCCAAGCCAGGCTCGATTACGCCGCACACAAAATTCGAAGCGGAGGTGTACGTGCTTTCGAAAGAGGAAGGTGGCCGGCACACGCCGTTTTTCAGCGGATACCGGCCGCAATTTTACTTCCGCACGACCGACGTCACTGGCTCGGCGAACTTGTTGGGCGGTGCCGAAATGTGCATGCCCGGCGACAATGCGCGAATTGCGGTCGAATTATCGAAGCCGATCGCCATGGACGAAGGAGTACGGTTCGCTATCCGTGAGGGTGGCAAAACGGTTGGTTCGGGTGTGGTTACGAAGATTAGTGAGTAGACAAAGCTAGGAGCAGGAAGCGGGGCGCGAAGAGTAAGAAATTCTGACTTCGTGCTTCGAATTCCTGCTCCCTGCTTCCCCAGGGGTGTAGCTCAATTGGCAGAGCACCGGTCTCCAAAACCGGGGGTTGTGAGTTCGAGTCCCACCACCCCTGCAATTTGTTTTCGAGACCAGCGTCCGAGGCCGTATTCAGGATCGAGTTGGCCAAGCCCCAGTCATTTAATGGAATAAGGATAGAGCGTGGCAGCGATCGTTCACGAATTGTTTCGCTTCGGGCTGTACAAGCGAAACCAAGGACGCATTGCCCGGCAGGTCACGTTTGGCGCACTGGCGGTAATCGTGGCTTTAGGATGTTGGCGACTGACCCAGTACTACAGCGATCAGCCGGTGGCGCTGCAGTACTATGTTCCACTCGCGTTTTTGGTGATCGGGTTGTGGGCGAGCTTTCGCGTCGTGCAAATGCCGGCATTTGCCGATTTTTTAATTTCGGTCGAAGGAGAAATGAACAAGGTCTCCTGGCCGTCGCGGGGCGACTTATTTCGCGCCTCGGTGGTGGTCATCTTGGTCATCTTTTTCCTCGCGTTGCTGTTATATGTGTACGACTTGGCGCTGACCTGGATGATTCACTTCCTCGACCGGCTAATTGGCTGGATGTTTGGCTGACGAAACCCGAGCTCCCGTGGCAATGGCGCTAAATTGCGATGACCGAAGATGAACCATCCTTCGTGACGGACGATGCGGTGAGCAACCGCAGCGACGATACGGCAATCGACGACGGGGATGGTGCGCAGTCGAACGGACGGGACGCCGCGAGCGAGCGAACGTTCGATGAACAAGCGACCGCCCAGTCGAAAGAGACGTCGGAAGAGCCCGACGTTGAGTCCGGCAGCGCCGAGGTAGCCGAGCCCGAAGGCGAAGAGAATGCGACTGCGGAAACGAACGCCGACATAGCGGACGAACCGGCCGCGATTGCCGTCCGCAAGGGGCCTGTCGAAGAGACGCCCGAAGAGCCGGAAGAAATCCGCATGGACTGGTACATCCTCAAAGTGCAAAGCAATCGCGAGCGGTCGATTGCCGAGGCGCTTGAGCGAAAAATGAGAATCGAGGGGTTCGATCGCTATTTCGATCAAGTGATCGTGCCCACCGAAAAAGTGACTGAATTCAAAGGAGGCAAAAAGAAGGTTGTCGAGCGCAAGCTCTATCCCGGCTACATCGTCGTCCACATGCACATCAACGACGATACTTGGTTCGCAGTTCGCGAGACATCCGGCGTGGGCGATTTCACGGGCGCCGGCGGAAAGCCCACCCCGATGCTGCCGCAAGAAGTGGCCCGCATCATCCAGACGGAAGAAGAAGAAACCAGCGAGTCTCCGAAGCTCGACATCAAGTTTGCCTCCGGTGACAAGGTCAAGGTGAAGGAAGGCAACTTCGAAAGTTTTGAGGGCGAGGTGAACACGATCGACGAAGCGAGCGGTCGCGTGACCGTGATGATCAACATCTTCGGCCGTAGTACGCCGGTCGAATTGGAGTATTGGCAAATCGAAGCAGTGTGAGGAGAACGTGCCAGGTATCGGGTGTCGGGTGCCAGTTAATATTCTGACACCTGCCACCCGATACCCGACATCTGAATCATGGCAAAACAACTTGCAGGTATGGCGAAGTTCCAAATTCCGGGCGGGCAGGCCACGCCGGCCCCGCCAGTGGGCACTTCGTTGGGAAAATACGGCATTAACCTCGGCCAGTTCGTTCAACAGTTCAACGAGCGGACCAAGGAGGCGGGCGGGATGATGATTCCTGTAGTCGTGACCGTATACAACGACCGCTCGTTTGAGTTCATTACGAAAAGCCCGCCGGCGGCCGTGCTACTCAAAAAGGCGGCCAACATCGCCAAGGGCTCGCCAGTACCAAACAAGGAAAAGGTCGGCACGGTGACGCGGGCCGCAATGGAAGAAATCGCCAAGACCAAAATGGCCGATCTCAACGCCAGCGATTTGGACCACGCCGTGCGAATGGTGGCCGGCACCGCGCAGCATGGGATTGGAAGTGAAAGGTTAAAAGGGGCTGCCAGCTATTGGCTATCGACGATCGGTCCAGACGCGATCATCTGGCCGGGAGCCGAAAGCCGGGAGCCGAAAGCAAAAACACATGGCAAAACAATCCAAGCGATATCGGGCCCTGGCTGAAAAGCGGAAAGTGGTCGATCCACTCCCGTTGCCGGAGGCGGTGAAGGCTCTCAAGGGGTTTGAGGGAACGAAGTTCGATCAGTCGGTCGAGATCGCGATCCGGCTGGGAATCGATAACACGCAGGCCGAGCAGCTCGTGCGGGGCTCGATTGTGTTGCCGCACGGCATCGGCAAGCAGCAGCGCGTTGTGGTGTTCGCCAAGGGCGCCAAAGCGGACGAAGCCCGCGAGGCCGGTGCCGACGAAGTCGGCGAGGAAGAACTGGCCGACAAGATCAAAGGCGGCTGGACCGAGTTCGACGCTTGCATTGCCTCGCCGGACATGATGAAGCTCGTCGGTCCGTTGGGAAAGGTGCTTGGTCCGCGAGGGCTGATGCCTTCGCCCCGCTCCGGCACGGTCACTCCCGATATCGGCAAAACGGTCCGCGAGTACAAGGCCGGCAAGGTCGAGTTCCGTAACGACAAGGCCGGCATTGTGCAGGCTGTCGTCGGAAAGATGAGCTTCGACGCGCCCAAATTGAACGACAACATCCAAGCGTTTTTAGACAAAGTATTGAGCCTGAAACCGGCTTCGTTGAAGGGCACGTTCGTTAAAAGTGCACACATTAGCGCGACCATGAGTCCCAGCATCCGACTCGCAGTGTAGGGCGACAGCAATGAGCAAATTTGTCAAAGACCTGATCACGAAGGATCTTCGCAATCGGCTGGAAGGTGTCGACGAAGCGCTGTTGGTCGACGTGATTGGCCTGGAAAATAACAAAAATGTCGCGCTCAGACAGCGGCTACGGCAGAAGAACATCCATCTTTTGGTCGTCAAAAACAGCCTCGCCCGGCGAGCCACGGAAGGCACGCGGCTCGCGCCCGCGTTCGAAAGCGCTGCTGGCAACATGGCGCTTATTTGGGGCGGCGAAGACATCATTTCACTGGCCAAAGAGGTCATCAACATCTCGCAGGATAAGAACTTCGAGCCGTTCGTTCCCAAGGGCGGCGTGATGGACGGCCAAGCGCTCGCCGCCGATCAGGTGAAGGCGGTTAGCAAGTGGCCCAGCCGAAAGGAGCAGTTGAGCATTTTGTCCGGGCAAATCCTCAGCCCCGGAGCCACGTTGTCGGCTCAGTTGCTTGGCGTAGGCGGCAAGCTGGCGAGCCAAATCAAGAAAAAGAGCGAAGAAGGTGAATGACACGTGCGGTGGGTCGAGTCCGCGAGACCCACCCCCGGCCAAATCCCATTAAATCACTCAGCGACCCCGTTACGAGAAAGGTAGATACGACCGATGTCCACCGCAACGATGGAATTTACGGATACGACCAAGAAATTGGGCGACCAAATTGTGGGCCTCACGCTGAAAGAGGCCAAGGAATTGAGCGACTATTTGAAAGACGTCCACGGCATTGAACCGGCGGCGGGCGGCGCCGTCGTGATGGCCGGCCCAGCCGGCGGTGAAGGCGGCGCGGCCGCGGCCGTCGAACAGACTGAGTTCACTGTCGTTTTAGAAGGCTTCGGTGATAAGAAAATTGGCGTTATCAAGGTGGTTCGGCAGGCGACGGGTCTGGGTCTCAAAGAGGCCAAGGACTTGGTCGAAGGTGTGCCGAGCAAGATCAAGGAAGGTCTCTCCAAGGCCGACGCCGAGAAGCTCAAGAAAGAGTTGGAGGAAGCTGGCGCAACGGTTTCGATTAAGTAATCGATTCCCGGGAACGTTCGGCGGTAGCTGGGGTAATGCCCCGGCAATCGCCGCATGGTTCGGTCTTCCTTCGACGTGCCACCCCGCGGTGGCACTTGGTCAGCCAGATTTTGGCACCGGTTTGCATGAGCCTCCCCGATCGCTTGTTCTTATTTCTGCATGTCGGTCGACGCTGCGGTTCGCGGCTGCGCACGCAATGTGCCGCCACTTGTCGTCGGCGTCGATGGCATCTCGCTTCCAGACGGAGTAATCAAATCCATGGCAGTCACTGAGCGACGGCGTTTGGAAACCACCAATACACGACGCTTCGGCAGCGGGCGCACCCCGTACGCCATTCCGGATCTCACCGAGATCCAAACCAAGAGCTATGCGCGTTTTCTTCAATACGACACGCCCGCGGATAAACGCAAAAGCGAAGGCTTGGAAGGCGTTCTGAAAGAAATCTTTCCGATTGAAAGTTACGACAAAAAGCTCGCACTTGCTTACTTACGATACGAGTTGGGCAAGCCGCGTTACGAGCCCGATGAATGCCGCCAGCTGCGCCTAACGTATGGCCGGCCGTTTCGCATCTGGCTTCGCCTTAACAAAGAGCAGCCTATTGAAGAAGAGGTCTATCTGGGCGATTTGCCGATCATGCTCGGCGGCGGCGAGTTCATCATCAACGGCGCCGAGCGCGTGGTTGTCAGCCAGTTGCATCGCAGCCCCGGCATCGATTTCGTCTCCGAAATGGAAGCCGGCGAGCGCCGGCTCTTCAGTTGCCGCGTCATTCCCGAGCGCGGAAGCTGGATTGAAATCAACACCACCAAAAAGGACAGTATCACCGTCCGTATCGACCAGAGCGGCAAGTTCTCGGTGATGACGTTGCTGCGGGCCATGGACCCCAAGTACGGGCTCGACGCCGATATTCTCCGCACCTTCTACGAAACCACCAAACAAAAGATTAGCGATGGCCGCAGTGCGGCAAAGATCGAAGGCAAGATCGCGGTCGGAGATATTGTTTACCCTGTCGGCAGCGACCGCTCGGGCGAGATTATCGTCGAAGGCGGTCAAAAAATTACGAAAACGGCGGCGGAAACCATCTGCAGTTCCGGCCAGAAACTGGTCGAGATCATGGACCCCCCCGCCACCATGCTGCTGCTCAATGCGCTGACCGACGACGGCACATCGAGCCATGAGGAGGCCCTGCTGCGAATTTACCAGCGCCTGCGGCCTGGTAACCCCCCGCAACTGGAGAAGGCCAAGGCGCTGTTCCACGAAAAATTCTACGATACGAACCGATATCGCTTGGGCCGCGTCGGCCGCTTCCGCATCAACCGCAAACTGGCTCTTACGGTGCCCGAAGACGAAATGGTGTTGCGGCCGGAAGATTTAATAAACGCCGTCAAATATTTGATGCGGTTGGTCACCAGCGACTCGGATGCCCAGGTCGACGACATCGACCATTTGGGCAATCGCCGGCTGCGTACGATCGATGAATTGGCTTCGGATGAAATGCGCAAGGGCTTCTTGAAGCTCCGCCGGACGGTCCAAGAGCGGATGAGTCTCAAGGATATTGAAGACATGACGCCGCGCAGCCTGATCAATCCCAAGAGCATTTCCGCGGCGATCGAGTACTTCTTTGGACGCGGCGAGCTTTCCCAAGTTGTGGATCAGACCAACCCGCTTTCCATGCTCACGCACGAACGGCGGCTGTCGGCGCTCGGCCCGGGTGGTCTCAATCGTAAGCGGGCTGGTTTCGAAGTGCGCGACGTGCATATCTCGCACTATGGTCGCATCTGCCCCATCGAAACGCCGGAAGGCACGAACATCGGCCTCATTTCCAGCCTGGCCATGTACGCGTCCGTCGATGAATACGGTTTTCTCATCACGCCCTATCGCAAGGTCACAAAGGGGAAGTTGACCGATGACGTCGTCTGGCTGCGGGCCGACGAGGAGTCCGAAGCATTTGTGGCCTCGGCCGACTCGCCAATCGAGAACGACAAGATTCAAGGTGAAACGATCGTTGCCCGCCATCGGGCCGACTTCGTCTTGATCCCGATCGACCAGATCCAATACATCGATGTGACGCCAAGCCAAATGATCGGCGTTTCCGCCGGCTTGATTCCGTTCCTCGAGCACGATGACGCCAACCGGGCCTTGATGGGGTCGAACATGCAGCGCCAAGCAGTGCCGCTGCTGGTCACGGAGCCGCCGATTGTCGGCACCGGTCTGGAACGCGATGTCGCACTTCACTCCGGCATGATTATCCGCGCCGGCCACAAGGGCACCGTTACGTACGTCGATGCCGATCGAATCGAAATCGGTCCCGAAGTGCACCGGCTGCGAAAGTTCGTCGGACTCAACGAACGCACCTGCCAGAATCAGAAGCCGATCGTCGGCCTGGGAGACAAGGTCGAGAAGGGACAAGTGATCGCCGACGGCGCCGCCACCTACCAGGGCGAACTTGCGCTGGGCCGCAACGTGCTCGTCGCATTCATGTCGTGGGAAGGCTTCAACTTCGAGGACGCCATCATCATCAGCGAGGAGCTGGTGAAGAACGACACCTACACGTCGCTCCACATCGAGGAGTTCGACGTGGAAATCCGCGAGACGAAGCTGGGCCGAGAGGAGTTCACCCGCGATATTCCCAACGTCAGCGAAAAAATGCTGCGCAACCTCGATGAGAATGGCATCGTGCAAATTGGCACGTTTGTCGAGCCGGGCGATATTCTCGTCGGTAAGGTTTCGCCGAAAAGCAAGACCGAACTGACGCCGGAGGAAAAATTGCTGCACGCCATCTTCGGCCGCGCCGGCGAGGATGTGAAAAACGATTCACTTGAAGTGCCGTCCGGCGTCGAGGGTATCGTCATCGATACGCAACGATTTTCGCGTCGCATGAGCCTGACCGAGGACCAGCGCAAGGAGTTCGAGCGCACGCTGAAGGCGGCCGAGAAAGAAGGCAACGAGCAGATCGCGGCGGTCTTCGGCGAGCTGATCATCGAAGTTGAGAAAATCATCGGCCGGAAAGTGACCGATGACGACGGCAACCCGCTCGTCCACGATCAGGACCCGGCCTACGTCGCCGAACGCGCACAAACGTTCAAAATCGAGTCGCTCGATTTGCGTAGTCCGCAGCGCAAGAAGGATGCCGAGCGCATTTACAAGCAGCTTTGGCCGAATGTCGAGGAAGCGATCGACTCCCGCGATCGCCGGCTCAATTCCATGAAGCGCGGCGACGAGCTGCGCAGCGGCGTGTTGCAGATGGTGAAAGTGTATATCGCCACCAAGCGCGTGATCTCCGTGGGCGACAAGATGGCCGGCCGGCACGGCAACAAAGGCGTGATTTCCAAAATTCTGCCGGTCGAAGACATGCCGTACCTGGAAGACGGCACGCCAGTGCAGATCATGCTCAATCCGCTAGGTGTGCCCAGCCGCATGAACGTCGGCCAGATTTTGGAAACGCATTTGGGCTGGGCGGGCGCTAAACTTGGCTTCAGGGCAATCACGCCCGTCTTCGACGGTGCGGCGGAGACTGATATCAACGCGGCGTTGGACGAAGCCCAACTTCCCAAGCATGGCAAAACGCGCCTCTTCGATGGCCGCACCGGTGAGCCATTCGAGCAGGAAACAACGGTCGGCTACATCTATATGCTCAAGCTGCACCACCTGGTGGACGACAAGGTTCACGCCCGCAGCACCGGACCTTACTCGCTCATCACGCAACAGCCGCTCGGCGGAAAGGCCCGCTTTGGCGGCCAGCGGTTCGGCGAGATGGAAGTGTGGGCGCTCGAAGCCTACGGCGCCGCGTACATTTTACAAGAACTGCTGACGGTGAAGAGCGACGACGTCGAAGGCCGCACGAAGATTTACGAGTCGATGGTCAAAGGCGAAAACACGCTCGAAGCCGGCACGCCAGCCAGCTTCGACGTGCTCACCAATGAAATCCGCGGGCTGGGTCTGAATATGCAACTTGAGAAGCGGAGGATATAGCGTCCAAGGAACCATCAAAACGGCCATTGCATGTTCGAACCACCGAGATCGATGGATGAGTGCCCGACGTAATGGGAGAAATCTTCCGCACGGAATGGCTCCGGGATTTGAGCAAAGAAGGAAACGGGGTCGCGGCAGCGACGAGGCACGTCAGAGAATCAATACTTTGAGTCTTGGGGAGTTGCTGGAAATCGGTTTGACTGCCGAACAGGCAAATAATTGGACGATTGACTGAGAGATCACTTTGCATTTTTCCTCCTGCTGGAGAGACGGAAATGAGCAGCATTTTAGATACCGCCAGTTACGATCGAATCAACGACTACGCCTCGGTAAAGATCAGTCTGGCTCGGCCGCACGATATTCGTAGCTGGTCGTTCGGCGAAGTAAAAAAGCCCGAAACGATCAACTACCGCACCTACCGCCCGGAAAAGGACGGCCTTTTCTGCGAGCGCATCTTTGGCCCCGAAAAGGACTGGGAATGCGCCTGCGGCAAGTACCGCGGCATGAAGTACAAGGGCATGATCTGCGACCGTTGCGGCGTCAAAGTCACGCACAGCCGTGTCCGCCGCAAGCGGATGGGCCACATCGAGCTTGCCGCGCCGGTCGTGCACATTTGGTTCTTCAAGGCCATGCCCAGTCGCCTGGGCAGCCTCCTGGCGATGAAAACCACCAGCCTGGAGAAAGTCATTTACTTTCAGGATTACGTGGTTGTGAACCCAGGCGATACGGCGCTGAAGCCGCAACAGCTATTGACCGAGGAAGAATTTCGCCAGGCCCGCGATCAGTTTGGGGAAAATGCGTTCGAGGCAACGATGGGCGCCGAGGCGATCCGCAAGCTGCTGCAACAGCTCGACCTGGTGAAGCTCTCGCAAGTGCTGCGTGAGGAGCTGAAGACAACCGGCTCCAAGCAAAAGGCCAAGGATCTGATCAATCGCCTGAAGACCGTCGAAGCGATCCGCGACTCGGACAACAAACCGGAGTGGATGGTGCTCGACGTGATCCCGGTGATTCCGCCCGATCTGCGCCCGCTCGTGCTCTTGGACAGCGGTAATTTCGCCACAAGCGATTTGAACGATCTGTATCGCCGGATCATTAACCGCAACAACCGCCTTAAGAAGTTGGTGGACCTCAACGCGCCGGAAGTCATCATTCGCAACGAAAAGCGGATGCTGCAGCAATCCGTCGATGCGCTGTTTGACAACAATCGCTGCAAACGGCCGGTGCTCGGGTCATCGAACCGACCGCTCAAGTCGCTCACCGACATGATCAAAGGCAAGCAAGGCCGGTTCCGCGAAAACCTGTTGGGCAAACGCGTCGATTATTCGGCCCGCAGCGTGATCGTCGTTGGGCCCAGCCTCAAGCTGCATCAGTGCGGCCTGCCCAAGAAAATCGCTTTGGAGCTTTACCAGCCGTTCATCATTCGTCGGTTAAAAGAGTTGGGCCATGCCGACACGATCAAGAGCGCGAAGAAGATGCTGGAGCGCAAGGATGATGAGGTGTGGGACATTCTCGAGGAAGTAATCCGCAACCACCCGGTACTCCTTAATCGGGCTCCCACGCTGCATCGCATGGGAATCCAGGCATTTGAGCCGGTGCTCGTCGAAGGCAACGCCATCCAGCTTCACCCGCTGGTTTGCAAGGGCTTTAACGCCGACTTCGACGGCGACCAAATGGCGGTCCACTTGCCGCTGTCGATTGAAGCGCAGGTGGAAGCCCATACGCTAATGATGAGCACGCATAACATCTTCAGTCCGGCCAACGGTGCGCCGATCATCAGCCCGTCGCAGGATGTGGTGATGGGTTGCTACTACCTGACAATGAGCGTACCCGAGGCGAAGGGCGACGACATGATCTTTTCGTCGCTTGAAGAAGTGGAAATGGCCTATTCGGCCGGTACCATTCACACCCACGCGAAGATCAAGGTCCGCCTGGCAAAAACCCGCTGCTTGCGCGAGGAGCTCGATTCCGAGAATGGCTACGGCAGGATAATCGATACCACTGTCGGCCGCGTAATCTTTAACAATGTGCTGCCCAGGGGCATGCCGTTTTACAATACGGCGCTGCGATCGGCCCAACTGGCCCGCGTGATCAGCGACTGCTACCAGTTTCTTGGCCGCAGCAAAACGATCGAGCTGCTAGATGACATGAACCAGCTTGGTTTCCGCGAAGCGACACGAAGCGGTCTGTCGTTCGCCACCGACGATTTAATCACGCCGGAAGCGAAAACGCGAATTATCGCGGCCGCCGAAAAGGAAGTCCTGCGCAAGAACAAGCTCTACCAACGCGGCATCATCACCGAGGGCGAGCGCTACAATCAGGTTTTAGATGCCTGGACGCACGCCCGCGAACAGATCACCACCGAAATGATGAACGCGCTAGAGGCCGATTTCCGCCAGGGCGGCTACGTAAACCCCATCTTCCTGATGGCCCACTCCGGTGCCCGCGGCGGCGTCGAACAGATGCGGCAGCTCGGCGGCATGCGCGGTCTGATGGCCAAGCCATCCGGCAAGATCATCGAAACGCCGATTAAAGCCAACTTCCGCGAGGGGCTCACCGTGCTGGAGTACTTCAGCTCGACACACGGTGCTCGCAAGGGTTTGGCCGATACGGCTCTCAAGACGGCCGACTCCGGTTATTTGACCCGCAAGCTGGCCGATGTGGCCCAGAACGTCGTGATCACGATGGAAGATTGCGGCACCACCCAGGGCATTACCAAGGGCATCATCTATCGCGGCGAAAAGGTCGAGGTCAGCCTGGCCGATTCGATTCGCGGCCGCGTCAGCCGTGCCAACATCGTTAATCCAATTACCGACGAAGTCATCGTCAGCGAAAATGAGTTGGTTACCGCGGAGATCGGTCGCAAAATCGAAGAGCTCGGCCTGGAAAAGATTCAAGTTCGCAGCGCCATGACATGCGATGCGTCGCTAGGCATTTGTCGCCGATGCTACGGCATGGACCTTTCGACCGGCTCGCTGGTGGAAGAAGGCATGGCCGTGGGCATCATCGCCGCCCAAAGCATTGGCGAGCCCGGAACACAGCTTACGATGCGTACGTTTCATATCGGCGGCGTCGGTCAGCACGACGTCGAGGAAAGCGACATCAAGGCCAAGCGCGGCGGCATCGCCAAATACACGCGGCTCAAGGTCGTGACCACCGACGAAGGCCAGAAGATCGTGCTGGCGCGCAATGGCGAGGTTTCGCTGGTTGATGAAAAAGGCCGCGAGGTGGAAAAGTACGAGGTTCCCGCCGGCGCAATTCTCAAAGTCGATGAGAATGCGACCGTTCCCGCGGGCGCCGTCCTGTGCGAATGGGACCCGCACAGCATTCCGATTCTCGCGGAAACCGGCGGTAAGGTCCGCTTCGAGGACCTCATCGACGGCCAGACGATGCGCTCCGAAAAAGACCCCAGCGGGCACATTCGCTTCGTCATCATGGAGCACAAGGGCGATCTGCATCCGCAGGTGGTTGTTGAAGATCCCCAGGACGGCCGGATACTCGACTTCTACTACATGCCCGAACGGGCCCACTTGGAGGTTGAAGAAGGCCAAATGATCTCGCCCGGAACGCTTGTGGCCAAAACGCCGCGCGAAGCCACCGGCACCCAGGATATCACGGGCGGCTTGCCGCGCGTGACCGAAATCTTTGAGGCCCGCAAGCCGAAAGACCCGGCCGTTATCGCCGAAATCGATGGCACCGTCGAATTGCTCTCCGAGAAGAAGCGCGGCAAGCGCTCGATTATCGTCCGCAGCGAGAGTGGCATCGAGCGCGAGCACCTGATCACGCACAACAAGCATTTGCGCGTTCACTCGGGAGACATCGTCCGCGCCGGCGATGCGTTGGTGGATGGCCCGCTCGTGCCGCACGATATCCTTCGTATATCGGGCGAGGAGGCGGTGCAGCAGTATCTAACTCGCGAAATCCAGAACGTCTATCGCAGTCAACGCGTTGAGATCAACGACAAGCACATCGAGATCATTGTGGCGCGGATGCTCCGCAAGGTGCGCATCGAGCATGCCGGCGACACGAATCTTCTGCCCGGAAGCGTGATGGATAAATTCGATTTCCGGCAGGCTAACGAAGCGATCATGCAATGCTTGAAGATTACGGAAAAAGGAGACAGCGATTTTGCCGTCGGTTCGATCGTTCCCAAAGACGTGCTGGATCAGGCCAATGCCCAGATCGAATCCCTCGGCGGCGAACTCGCCAAGGGTACCAAGCCGAAGCGGGCAACCGCAGCTACGCAACTCTTGGGCATCACCAAGGCCTCGGTGCAAAGCTCCAGTTTCATTTCCGCGGCGAGCTTTCAAGAGACCACCAAAGTGTTGACAGAAGCCGCTTTGGCCGGCCGAACCGACCACCTCGTCGGCCTCAAAGAGAATGTCATCCTCGGCCACTTGATCCCGGCCGGCACCGGCTTCCGCAACATTCACGATGCGGAAGTGCGGATTCGGCCGGAGGCTCTCGAAGCGCTCGCAGCCGAAAAAGGTCGCGTCCTCGAACGTGCGTTCCCGTTGCTGCAAACAACCGAAGGCGGTGAGCGTGGTGGTAATGGCGACGGTGCGCCCCCCGAGACGCCGCAACAGCCCGCCCCCAGCAGCCTGGATGCACTTCTCGGCAGCGACCCTGCAGCCTCAACGTAGCACTTCTTGGCCAATAACTCTAAGGCGGGATCCTAAACCGGGCCCGCCTTTTTTATTGTTGCCAGCGAACTTTCCTTGACTTGCTGGTAGCAACGCATACAATTGATTAAAACGGTTGTTTCAAACACTAGTTTTCTGTGCCGATGGTTATGTCCAGCAACGACTTAGACACCACCCGCGAACGGATCGTAGACGCTGCCGGTGAAATGTTCGCCGATCGCGGTTTCGATGCTACGACCGTCCGCGACATTTGCCAACGTGCCGGTGCAAACATCGCCGCGGTGAACTATTACTTCGGCGACAAACAGCGCTTGTATGTTGAGGCTGTCAAACGGGCGCATCGCTGGCGAATGGAACAAGCGCCCCTGCCGGATTGGCCGACTGGCACGAGCGCGGAAACCAAGTTCGCCGACTTCATCGCCACCTTTATCCGACGTGTACGTGGTGGGACCGGAGGCACGTGGCATACGCGGCTGATGATGCGTGAGATGGCAAATCCCACCGCGGCCTGCGCGGAGCTGGTTCAGTCCTCAATTCGGCCACAGTTCGAAATACTGCTCAGGATTTTACGCGAAATGCTCCCGGCGCACATCGCGGCCGAGCAACTGCAGCTTATCGCCTTCAGCATTGTTGGCCAGTGCTTGTTCTATCACTTTGCCGATCCGGTGATTCGGAATCTGCTCAGCGCCGACGACTATTCAGCGCTCGATATCGATAAGCTCGCAAGCCACATCACCGATTTCTCTTTTGATTCGATCAATCGACGCGCCGCGTCCCGCGAAGGCGAAGGAGCGATGCAATGAGTTGGATCGCGCTCAAAATGCTGACCGGAAACCGCGGCAAGTACCTCGGGATCATTCTCGGCATCGCGTTCGCGTCGCTGTTGATCGCCCAACAAGCGTCCATCTTTTGTGGATTGATGCTGCAAACGAGCGGCCAAATTCGCGATATCCAGGGCGCCAGCATCTGGGTAATGGACCGCAACGTCCAGTTTTCCGACGATGTCAAGCCGCTGTCCGAAAACGATTTGTATCGCGTCCGCGGCGTGCCGGGCGTGGCTTGGGCTGTTCGGCTCTATAAGGGACTCACCCGTTCGCGGCTGGCCGACGGCAATTTTCAGCAAACCATTCTGCTCGGTCTCGATGATGCCACGCTTGTCGGCGCACCGCCGAGAATGATCTTGGGTAGTCTTTTCGACCTGCGCAAACCGGACGCCGTGATCATGGACCTCGAAGGTTATCAATTGCTCTGGCCCGGCGAAGAGCCGCGTATCGGCAAACGGTTCGAAATGAACGACCACGTGGCCGAAATCGTGGGAATTTGTAAAGCCAACCGCACCTTTCAAACATTCCCAGTCGTGTACACGCGATATTCTCAGGCCCTCAATTTCGTGCCTCCGGAGCGAAAGGTTTTATCGTTCATCCTGGCCGAGCACCAGGAGGGCGTTAGCGTCGAAGACGTTTGTCGAAGAATCGAATCACAAACGAGCTTGCGGGCCGTCACGGGACCGCAATTTGAATGGATCACCATGATGTATTTCATGCGGAAGACGGGTATTCCCGTCAATTTTGGAATCACAGTTTTGCTCGGATTCATCGTTGGTACCGCAATTGCGGCGCAAACGTTTTACCTCTTTACGATCGAAAACATCAAGCAATACGGCGCGCTGAAGGCGATGGGCGCGGGAAACTGGTCGTTAATGACCATGATCCTTTTGCAAGCGCTGCTGGTGAGCGCGATTGGGTTTGGCCTGGGCATCGGAGGAGCAACGTGGTTCGGCAGGATTGCGACCTCACCCGGTTCGCGGCTGGCGTTTTACATGCCGTGGGAAGTCTTTATCGGCACGGGCTTGGCCGTCGGCGCGATTAGCATTTTATCGAGTCTGTTGAGCATGCAACGGGTGATGGTCGTTGAACCGGCCGTCGTCTTTCAAGGGTAACGGCGATGAACGGCGACAACTCAAATGCGTCGGTAACATGCCGAAACGTCGTCAAGACGTATGGCAGCGGCAATGCCGAGGTGCATGCGCTGCGCGGCGTGGACCTCGAGGTCTACCCCGGCGAGCTCACGATGCTCGTCGGCCCGAGCGGCTGCGGGAAAACGACGCTGCTTTCTGTGGTGGCCGGCATTCTTCGGCCGACCAGCGGGACGGTGACGGCGATTGGCACCGATCTGACGCGGCTGTCGAGTTCTCGCCGCACGGCATTTCGCCGGCAGAATGTCGGCTTCGTCTTTCAGCAGTTCAATCTGCTTCCCGCACTTACGGCGGCAGAAAACGCGGCGGTCCCCCTGGTGATTCAAGGATATTCCAAACGGACCGCGCTGGCGCGAGCAAATGAGCTGCTGACAAAAATGGGAATGGGCAATCGATTGCATAATTTGCCGGGAAACCTTTCCGGCGGCCAACAACAGCGTGTGGCCATCGCCCGGGCGTTGGTTCACCAGCCCCACCTGCTTGTCTGCGACGAACCAACGTCAGCCCTGGACGCAAAAACAGGCCACACGATTTTGGAATTGCTCCGAAAGGTTGCCATCGAAGGCGACCGTGCGGTGATCATCGTCACGCACGACAATCGCATTTTCGAGTTTGCCGATCGGCTCGCTCAAATGGATGATGGCCGGATCGTATCGATTGAACGACAACATCAAGGAGATCGCGCGCTGACTGCATAACAAATTCAAGGGAGCAGAGATGCGATCGTCGATGGTCTTTCCCGGCTCGCTGCATCCCGCATCCGAATTCAACGACTTCGGCAGATAAAAACGCGTACTCAACATGATTTCCAAAGTTTTAAACGTGTTCACCAAATTCGGCTTGCCGCTTTTGGCCATTGCGTTGATTGGCTTTTCCGTTCGCTACCTGGCACAGGCCAAGGAGCGGATGCCCAAACTGCCGCCGCCCGTTCAGCCGCCGGAGACGCCGTTTAAGAATACGGTTGCGGGAGCGGGCATGGTCGAACCAGAGACCGAGAACATTTCGATCGGCGCACCACTCCCCGGTATCATCGTGGATGTCTCGGTGAAAGTAGGCCAGCGAGTAAAGATTGGCGATCCGATGTTCCGCATCGATGACCGCGATCGCAAGGCTGAGTTGGAAGTTCGCAAGGCCATGCTGGCCGACGCCAAGGCTGCATTGGAACGGTTAGAAGCCATGCCGCGACCCGAGGAATTGCCGGCCGCCGAAGCAAAAGTGAAGGAGGCTAAGGCCGATTGGGACAATTGGGAACAACAATGGGCCCGCGGCGAGAAGCTGGTGACGGATCGAGCCATATCCCAAGAGGAGTTCTTGGAACGCAAGCAATCGGCCATTCAAGCCCGCGAGCGGTATAACCGCGCGGTGGCCGACTTGAACCTGTTGAAAGCGGGTACGTGGGAGCCTGATATCCGGGTGGCCAAGTCGGCCGTTGAAAGTGCGCAAGCGCAAGTCAATCAGGCTCAAACCGACATCGATCGCTTGACCGTGCGAGCCCTCGTCGCCGGCGAAGTTCTGCAAGTGAACGTGCGGCCGGGCGAATACGTCGGCGCGCCGCCCGACCAGGCGCTCATCGTGCTAGGAAACGTCACGCAACTTCACGTGCGCGTCGATATCGACGAGTACGACATCCCGCGATTCGTGCCGAACGCCCCGGCCCGCGCCACGCTAAAGGGCCAGCCCACCAAGGACTTCTTCCCGCTGAGGTTTGTACGGATCGAGCCCTACGTGGTGCCCAAAAAATCGCTGACCGGCGACAACACGGAGCGCGTCGATACCCGTGTGCTGCAGGTGATCTACGCCATCGACACCAGCGGCAAGCGACTGTTCGTGGGGCAGCAGTTGGATGTGTTTATTGATGCCTCTCCAGTTACCACCCGCAAAATAGACCTGGACTAGTTCCTCCGTTAGATGCGGTGCTCTTGTCGAAGTAGTAAATTGGCTCATAATCGAAATGTTGTTATGCTGTTATTGATTCGACGAACTATTGCTGCATGAGGCGGCAGACGAAACTTCAGGTGTAGCAATGGCTGCGTCCCAAATTGTTTCCGATCCCGCTGTGATGATGGGCAAGCCGGTAATCGTTGGCACACGTATTACGGTCGAATTGATTCTGGAAAAGCTTGCTAGTGGGGAATCCATCGAGCAATTGCTCGAAGCACATCCGCGGCTCACAAAAGAGTCCGTACTGGCCGCAATCGACTTTGCCGCGCAGGCGCTCTGCGCTGACGTGGTGTATCCGGCGCCGAGCCATTCGCCATGAATGTTTTCGCCGACGAAAGTATCGATCGGCAAATCGTCGAACGACTGCGGCAAGATGGTCACGACGTAAGCTATGTCGCGGAACTCGCGCCAAGCATCTCAGACGACGAGGTTCTGGCCCAAGCAAGTAGCCAGGGTGCATTACTTCTGACCGCCGACAAGGACTTTGGCGAATTAGTCTTTCGGCAAAGTCGAGCAAATGGCGGCGTCGTGCTCGTGCGGTTATTGGGTATTTCAGCCACCTTAAAGGCCGAGATCGTCGCCGAAACTTTTCGAGACCGAGCTTTGGAAATGCAGGGCGCTTTCACAGTAATTTCGGCCGGTATCGTCCGAATTCGGCGGTATCCGTGAGATAGTAGCACGGATGGATTTTGGTAGTGGTACAGTTCAGAAAATAGATTCGCGCTGATTGGCACGCGAGTTACGGGGCGACTGCCGCAGCGCCTTCATACGTCGCCGGTTATAGACCGAGTTCCTCGCATAGTTTCTCGTATTCAGACTTAATGATCGCGATGATTTCCGGTGGAGCAAAAAATGCAACATCGGGAGCGTCAATATCGTCCATAAAGACTGTAAGTCCAAGCGACGTCCGCTCCCCCTTGTGTTGAATTTCGAAGCTGATTGGCTTCTCATCGTTGTGCTCTAGTGAGCGCACGAAATCCATAATTTGTCGTTGGTGGTCCTCAGTGACTACTTCGTTAGTGACAGAAACGACGCGTTTCAGCAATTGGTCGAGCGTGGCGGTGTCAAAATTCGCGGACCATTCAATGATTTGCGGCATGATGGCGACCCAATCTCATTTGCCCGCCGAAACGAACTGGCGGGATTGAACACAGAATACCGCACCGCGCATGAAAAAGCCGCCCGAAGGCGGCTAGGCAGACAGTCGCTATTCCCGCGGCCTTCAAATCCTGGCAAACTCCAAATTGTACCACTACCGCGAGTTTCCCGCCCTTGACGGCCCTCCCAGGAAGCGTAAACTTATTGGTTTCAGCGGATTTCGCTAAATTGCCCATATAGAAGGCATTGCATGCCCACGGTAAACCAACTCGTTCGCAGCCGCCGCAAGGCGAAGCGGAAGTTCAGCAAGTCGCCCGTTTTGGATAAGTGCCCACAGAAGCGTGGCGTGTGCCTGTTGGTGCGTACCATGACGCCCAAGAAGCCGAACTCGGCGCTGCGGAAGATCACCCGCGTGCGGCTGTCCAACGGCAAGGAAGTCACCGTGTACATTCCCGGCGAAGGTCATTCGCTGCAGGAGCACAGCATTGTGCTCGTGCGCGGCGGGCGTATCCGCGATCTGCCCGGCGTGCGCTACCAGGTCGTCCGCGGCGCCCGCGACACATTGGGCGTTCAAGGCCGCAAGCAATCGCGCAGCCGCTACGGCGCTAAGAAAGGCTAAACCCACATTGAAGGTCAGGTCTACGCGCAGCATTCGATATCGAACATCCCACATCCAATATCTAACATCAAACATCTGACATCTCGCCATGGGTCGCATTACCGCTAGCCGCAAACAACTCAAGCCCGATCCGAAGTACGGGTCGCTCTTGGCCGCCAAGTTCATCAACACGCTGATGCACAGTGGAAAGAAGAGCGTCGCGCAGAATGTCTTTTACGATGCGCTCGAAATGGTCAAGAAGCGCGTGCCGGACAAGGAGCCGATCGAAGTCTTCACGCAAGCCGTCGAGCACGTGAAGCCCTCGATCGAGGTCCGCAGCAAGCGTGTCGGCGGTGCGGCCTACCAGGTGCCGATGCAAGTCAACCGCACGCGGCAACAGTCGCTGGCAATTCGCTGGCTGCTGATGGCGATCCGCGAGAAGAAGGGCCGCCCGACCGCCCAAAAGCTGGCCGACGAATTTGTGGCCGCCTTCAACCGCGAAGGCACAGCCGTAAGCCGCCGTGAAAACGTCCATCGCATGGCCGACGCCAACAAGGCATTCGCCCATTTCGCGTGGTAAGCAAAACAATCGGCACGCCGCGGCCTTAATAAGCCGCGGCGTTTTTTATGCGCCGGCGTCCACAATGACTACCTCCCTGGAAAAAATCCGCAACATCGGCGTCATCGCCCACATCGATGCCGGCAAAACCACCGTCACCGAGCGGATGCTGTTCACGAGCGGCGCGAAGCACCGGGCCGGCGCGGTCGATATGGGCACGACCACGACCGACGATGATCCCGAGGAGGCCGAGCGCGGTATCACTATCTATTCCGCCTGCGTGCAGTTTCCCTGGAAAGATATCATCGTCAACCTGATCGATACGCCCGGGCACGTCGATTTCACAGCCGAAGTCGAGCGAAGCCTGCGGGTGCTGGATGGTGGCGTTGTGGTGTTCAGCGCCCGCGAAGGCGTCGAAGCGCAGAGCGAAACGGTGTGGCGGCAGGCTAACAAGTACCATGTCCCGCGGCTGGCATTCATCAACAAGATGGACCGCGAGGGGGCCGATTTCGAGACCGTGTTTGACGAGATCAGCAGCCGGTTGGGGCGCACCCCGTGGCGCTGCAAATTCCCGTCGGCCAGGGGCCGGCCCACACGGCTGATCCGTTTCGTGGTGTCATCGACCTCGTGACGATGAAGCTGCTCACGTTTCCTGAAGGCAAGGAAGGCACCAAAATTGTCGCGTCCGATATCGCCGACCAGGAATTGGCCGAGGAGGCCCAACTTTGGCGAGAACGCCTCCTTGAATCGCTGTACAACTTCAGCAACGAGCTCATGGAACTCGCTTTGGCCGAGGAACCAATTCCCGAATCGCTCGTTTACAAGGTGCTGCGCGAAGCCACGCTTCATTTGCAGGTTCAGCCAGTGCTGTGCGGTTCAGCGCTGCACGGCGTCGGCGTCGAGCCAATTCTCGATGCGGTCGCCGCGTACCTGCCCAATCCGACCGATGTGCCGCCAGTCGAAGGAACCGACATCTCCCAAAAACACAAAGGCAAGGGCAAATCGTCTGAGGCGGCGACCGGCGAGCAGGCGAAAAAAATCCGCCGCAAGCCCGACCCGGCCGAGCCGTTTTGTGGCCTGGTATTCAAGATCCAGCCGTACAAGACGGGCGACTTGGCTTGGGTGCGGATTTACTCCGGCGAGTTAACTCCCAATTCCCGTGTGCTAAATTCCACGCGCGACAAAAAGGAAAACGTCGCCCAACTATGGCGGATATACGCCTCCAAGAAAGAGGAGCAGCTCAATTTGGCTCGGGCCGGCGACATTGTCGGCGTTATCGGCCTGCGAGATTCCATCACCGGCGACACGCTGTGCGACCCACGAGAGCCAATTCTTCTGGCATCGATCGAGTTCCCCGAAACGGTCATCTCGATGTCGATCGAGCCTGAAAGCACGGAAGATCGCAAGAAGCTCGGCGACACGCTCGACATGCTCCGTAAGCAAGACCCCACGTTTCGGGCCGAAGAGAATCCGGAAACGGGCCAAACGCTCATCAGCGGCATGGGCGAACTGCACCTGGAGGTGATTCAGCATCGACTGCTGCGCGACTTCCGCTTGAACGTGAAAGTCCACAAGCCGCGAGTGAGTTACCGCGAGACAGTTGCCCGGCCGGCAGAGGTCACCGGCGAGTGCAGCCGCATGATCCAGGGAATTCATCACGCGGCCAAAGTACGGATTCGCTTGGAGCCCTTTAGCAAGGGTCTTGGCCCGCTCACCGTCTCGAATGCGCTGGACCACGGCTTGCCCGGCGAAATGCTCAGCGTCGTGTTGGAAGAGCTGGAAAGCGCAGGGCAGGGCGGCGGCCTACTCGGATTCCCGCTCATGCGGTTGAAAGCAACCGTGATTGGCGGCGAGGTTTCCGAAACGGGCCCATCGGAAATCGCCTTCCGCACCGCTACGAATCAGGCCTTCGACCTCGCCCTTCGCGCCGCCGGCCCCCTGCTCTTGGAGCCGATTATGAAGCTCGAAATCAGCACGCCCGATGAGCACGTAGGCGACCTGGTGAGCGATTTGCAACAGCGGCGGGCGATTCTCCAGAGCACCGAATCCCGCGGCACGGCCACCGTGTTGCATGCCCAAGCGCCGCTCGCCAATTTATTCGGCTACTCCAGCGCGATGCGTTCGCTGAGCCAAGGCCGGGCAAGCTGCTCGATGGAGCCGAGCTCGTACGCGCCGGCGCCCGATGAAGTGCTGCAGAAGTTCCTAGGAGAATCGTAAGAGGAGGATGCAGGATGAGGCATGCAGGGGGCAGGTAACGCACCCGAATTCGAACCCCGCCCCCCTGCATCCCGCATCCTTTCCACAATGTCTGACCGTTCGTTTGTCTTTGGTGTCGATCTGGACGGCGTCGTCGCCGATTTCTACGGCGGCCTGCGCCCGATTGCCGCTGAGTGGCTCGGCGTTACTGTCGATTCGCTGCCGCAGCGTGTCTCCTGGGGCTTGGCGGAATGGGGCGTGGACGAAGCTCCCGGCGGCTACGAGCGACTACACCGTTTTGCCGTCACGCAACGAGAGCTGTTTCTGTGCGTCCCACCGATGCCGGCGCGCCGCAGGCGCTGCGGCGGCTTTCGATCGAAGGCGTGCGCATTCGCATCATCACGCACCGCCTGTTTATCAAATACTTTCATCAGGTCGCCGTGAGCCAAACGATCCAGTGGCTCGATCGGCACGATATTCCGTACTGGGACTTGTGCTTCATGCAGCAGAAGACGGCCGTCGGAGCCAATCTTTATATCGAAGACTCGCCCGCGAACATCGAACGACTGCGAGCCGAAGAACAGGAAACCATCGTATTCACGAACTCGACGAACGAGCATCTTGCCGGCCCGCGAGCAAACACGTGGGACGAAGTGTTGCAACTCGTGCTCGCGGAAAAATTGGCGTGGGAGCGGCAGGCTGCCGCATTACCATAATCCGCCCGCGGGGGGGCAGAGCGAGGGTAATATCACGCAGAGTTGCGGAGGCACAAAGATCGACACGAATCTCTTTGTGGCTTCGCGCGATTGCGCGAGATATTGCGGCGAGTTGTGGCAAATCAGGGCGAGTTGAATAGTGGCTTACGGATTTGCCCTTGACCGTCCCCCCATTTGTGCTATCCTTGCACTAACAAACTTAGGTGCGAGACCGGCCCCGGCACTTGCCGGGCCAGGTTCATTCAAAATCGATTGCAGCGGCCATCGGGGCCTTTTTAATAGACATCGCCCCGGTATCTCTTGCTCACGACCGCGACTGATTTTCTTGCTCCTGAACGTGCACCGTGCACGCGGTTCCTGCTGATGTTCAGCAGTCGAGCCAATCCATATTTTGCGTTGCGATGGAACCCTCCGCGCGAGATCTCCGTTGCCAGCGCGACAGATTCCCGTTTTGGGAAAGAATGAGAACATTTCGTGAAAATTTTTGATGATCTCGGCCTCGCCGATTCGCTGCTCCGCGCCGTGCGCGCCGAGGGCTACCACACGGCGACACCGATCCAACTGCAAGCCATTCCACCTGTGCTTGCCGGGCGAGACCTGATGGGCTGTGCCCAGACCGGCACCGGCAAAACAGCCGCGTTCGCCCTCCCCACGCTGCAGCGATTGAGCACCAGCGTCAGTCCGGCGCTTACCAATGGCTCGGTGCCAAAGCACAAACAAAACGGCAAGTCTCGCGATTCATTTCCGCGGCCCGATCGTCGGCCTATCCGGTCATTGATCCTCGCGCCGACTCGCGAGCTGGCCGCCCAGATTGGCCAGAGCTTCAAGACGTACGGCCAGTTCACCGGCTTGCGTTACACCGTGGTCTACGGCGGCGTCGGACAAGGCCCCCAGGTTCAAGCGCTGCAGAATGGCGTCGACGTACTGGTCGCCACGCCCGGTCGGCTGCTCGACTTGATGGAGCAGGGCCACATCAATTTGCACAACGTCGAGATCCTCATTCTCGACGAGGCCGACCAGATGCTCGACATGGGCTTCATCGTTCCGCTGCGCCGGATCGTCGCCTCGGTACCGAAAACGCGGCAGACGCTGATGTTCTCGGCCACCATGCCGCCCGAGATTCGCAAGCTGGCGGCCGAATGGCTTCGCGACGCAACGCATGTCCAAGTTGGACCGGTGGCCACGCCGATCGAATTGGTCGAGCAGTCGGTATTTTTTGTCGAGCAGCGGCACAAGCCCCATTTGCTCACGCACTTTTTGCAGAACACGGCCTTCACGCGAACACTCGTGTTCGCCCGCACTAAGCACGGGGCCGATAAGATCGTAAAGCATTTGGATCGCTCCGGAATTCGTGCCGCGGCAATTCACAGCAACAAGAGCCAAAGCGTCCGCCAACGCACGCTGGATGCGTTCAAATCGAATCGTCCGCCGGTTCTGGTCGCCACGGATATCGCCGCCCGTGGGCTAGATGTCGACGGTATCTCGCACGTGATCAACTTTGAATTGCCCGATGTGGCCGAAGTTTACGTCCACCGTATCGGACGCACGGGCCGCGCTGGCGCCGCCGGTGTTGCCACTTCGTTCTGCAGCCGCGAGGAACGCGATCAGTTGCGGCAGATCGAGCGGCTCACGCGAAAAACACTGACGGTCGAGCAGAATCAGCCGGAATATCCGCACGTAGCTGCGGCGTCCCATAACGGGCATTCGCAAGTTGGCCGGGCTTCGTCCGGCAATCGTACAAGTGGCGCACGCCACTCGCGCGGCGATGCAGCAAAATCGGGCCGTCCTGCACATCGCGGAACACTTGCTTCCGCGGGAGCAAGCAACGGCCGATCGGGACAGCGCCGGCGACGTCGCACGCCCGGCCGCCGCAGACACAGCTTGTAGGTCAGATAGGGCTAGACTAGGCTTCGCACGGCCCCTAAGTTCCAATAGCGTTGTTCCGCCCGCGCGTGTTCGTTGCCACTCTGTCTCCCTATGACGCCACTCGAGTTCGATCTGCTCGTCCTTGCGGTCTCGGTTCTGGCTGGGGCGATTGGCTCGTTGCTCGGTCTGGGCGGCGGGATTTTCGTTATTCCGGCACTGACTCTGCTGTTTGGCATTGATATTCAATATGCCATCGGCGCGTTGATTGTCTCCGTGATCGCCACCTCCAGCGGCGCAGCGGCGGCCTACGTCCGCGAAGGGATGACAAACCTCCGAGCGGCCATGGTTCTTGAAATTGCCACCGTGTCGGGAGCTATGACGGGAGCCTATCTTAACGGCCACATATCCACGCGCTGGCTGTATGTAATCTTCGGGCTGGTCCTGGCATATTCCTCGGTCGTCATGTATCGCAAACGCCATCAAAAATTCCCCCATCCGGACGCCATGCGGCCTGCTCCATGGGCCGACTATTTGCGCCTGCACAGCACGTACTACGATGCGGCAACCGACACGCAGGTCGATTACCGCGTCGTCCGGACTCGAGTCGGCCTGATGTTGATGTACGTCGCCGGCGCCATTAGCGGTCTGTTGGGGATTGGCTCGGGTTCGCTCAAGGTGCCCGCCATGGACCTCGCGATGCATCTGCCCATTAAGGTCTCGACAGCGACCAGCAACTTCATGATCGGCGTGACCGCGGCCGCGAGTGCCGGCATGTACTTCATGCGCGGCGATATCGTGCCATTTATCGCGGCGCCGGTCGCCGTCGGCGTGCTGTTAGGCGCGATGATTGGCTCTCATATGTTGGGCCGCCTGCAAAGCTCGACCATTCGCACCGTATTCGTGGTTGTTTTGTTGTGGGTGTCACTGCAGATGCTGTGGAAGGGAATTCACGGATGAACATCCCGCAAGACTCACCGCTGCCCGATTGGCAGCCAACCCCGGTCAGTGAGCATGCCCACCGCGTCGAGCTATTGATCAGCAATTTACTCCGCGTCGGTGTGGCAGCCAGCGTCCTGCTGATCGCCGCCGGCACGCTCGTTTCATTTCTCCACCATCCGGCATATTGGAAGTCTAGCGACGAGCTCCACCAGCTCGTTCATCCTCGCGCTCCGTTTCCGCATACCGTGCGTGGTGTGATTGCGGGCTTGCGCAGCGTCGATGGCCAGTCGATCGTGGCCCTCGGCTTGCTGGTGTTAATCGCCACGCCCGTCATGCGTGTCTTGGTGTCGGTAGTCGCCTTTCTTCAGGAGCACGATCGGCTCTATACGCTGATTACACTGGTCGTTTTTTGCCTGCTGATCCTTTCGCTCGTGTTGGGAGCGGTTGAGTGACTCAGACGCAGGTGGCGATTTTGGAATGCCGGGGTGGAAACGCCCATTACGCCCGCTAGGCAGTGCCGAATGCCAATTGATGCCGGCCATTCTTAAAGCTCAGTGCAACTGGCTCGGGGTCGATTGTGCAAATCGGATTGGCGGCCAGCTCGTCGCGCAGGTCTTCGCTCGCGTACAGCGTCTCCAGGTGTAGCGTGTTGGGAATGATGATCCAGCACGTTTCGCCGTACCGCCAGGCAAGTTTCTCCACAAGCTCCTGGTCATCCTTGAACGTCGGCGGGATTTTCACGCGACCCATGTGGCCAGTGGTGAAGCTATTGAGAAACGTCTTCTGCTCATCGATCGCATCGCGGAGCCGCCGGGTAATGAAATCGGCCAAGCCCACGCCGATCGCATTGCCCTGCGACGCCTCGGCCAGCGAAAGCGCCGCAATCACGTGCACGACCGGCGTCGTTAGGTCTTCGCCGTCGCGCACGCCCCGAAAGCCGATCACATTCGTGTCCATGCCCGTGCCGCTGAATGTTTTGCCGATCGAATCGACCACCAGCACGTTGATATGTTCCAGCGGCAGCCGCGGAAAGTAATGGCGGTGCCGCTCCACTAGCTGCGGTTCACGCCGCGGAATATCCGCCGGACGCACGGCGTGCAGCTCGGCCGTCTGATCATAGCCGTCCTCCAAGATCGCCAGGCCAGCCCAAATCTTGCCCGAATCGAGCACTACCTGGCCCATCTCCAGCAGCATGTCTTTCATCTGCGGCGTCGGGGCGGAGTGGAATGTTGTGGCAGATGGCGTTTTGCCCATGCCGACGACGATCATCTTCATCAGCCCGCTCTGCACCGGCCCGGCGAAACACGTGTGCAGCTTGATGCGATTGATCACCAGCACGCCGGCCGACTCGAATGCGTGGCGATCCATCCATACGTCGCCGGTCGACACGGTGCCGAGCTTCACGACGTCCATCGACGAGCGGATCGGCATCCCCATCGCCTCTTGGGTCATGCCGAGCGATTCGATCATCGCCCGCTGACCCTCGGCCGTACCGCCGTTGTGCGAGCCCATGGCAGGAAAAAGAAACGGCCGGGCTCCGTGCTCGCGCAGCCAATCGCCGGCCGCCCGCGTGATTTCCGCGATATTCGCAATCCCGCGGCTGCCGGCCGTGATGCCGACGTCGCCCTGGGGGACTCTTAGCTTCAACCCATCGAGTTGTTCGTAGACGACGGCGCGAATATCCGCGATCGGGTTTGAAACTAGCTTTTGGTGGACGCGGAGGAGTTTCATGAATTCCATTATATAGCCGCGACGCTACGCGTCGCAGGACCCGTCCGTGCGTAGCACGGCGGCTATTATGGCTTGATGTGAGGATTCGAGCCGCGTGAGGTTAACCGAGTTCCAGCTGGAGCCATGCGCGGCGAGCTTCGTAGATTAAGCCGGCGCCAAGCGCGACCACGATTAGGGCGCCACAGCGAATGGCCAGTCGCCGACCGTTTCCCGTAGATTCCACCATGCCGCCATCGGCCCGAGGAAAACGATGCAATTCACGAACAACACGGCCAGTCGCTTGGCCATTGATAGCCAAACCGCAACACGCAATCCAACACCCAGGGCGGCAAACATCGTCGATGCGGACATTAGCAGAAACATTCCCAGTGTGCCCGGCGATAGTTGATTTGCCTGTAAACTGATGACGACCACTAGCGCTCCGTTCATCATTACCCACAAAGTAAATGCATTGCGAATCGACGCTGCGAATAGCCCGTCGATCAATTGGGAACGCGACACGGGAAGCAGCATCTCCCACGAGATCCGGGGCCGCCGTTGAGCCATCATCTCGCCCGCGGTTTGGGCGGGAAGGAGAACAGAGAATTGAATAAAGAAAAACAGCGCGCAAAGTCTGCGCCCGCTTTCGCGAGGATACTGAACCTGCTCAAGAACAGGCCGACCGCGATGATCATGACCACCATGAACAGAGCCTGCACTTCGATCGGGTTCGCCGCAAAGCCGTAGCGCAAGATCCGAGCCAGGCCAGCTTTGCTGCCGCCGTAGTAGCCGCCTAACCGGTCAAACCACCAGTCACCGACCCTGGCGAGCAACTGATTGCGCCCAACCTGCGCGGCCACGATGCGGCGCTGCTCGATCGCTTCCGAGCCGGTGCGCCGAGCCATCATGAGTGCATAGACGTTTTGGTAATCGCCCATTTCCTCCGTTAGTTCACAAAGTCGCCATAGCCAAGCAATTGCAAGAAACACTCCAGCTGCGACGAGGAGTACGTGCACTCCCCGGTGCGAGGAGGCATCAATGATCCACCAATGGAGACCCCAGTCGGTGAGCAGGCTGTAAAACACCAAGAGAGATACAAGCATCGCAGAGAAGCGATTTAGATGCGAGCCCCAGATGGCCGGCACGCCGATGGCCAGTGTCAAGGCGATTAACCCAAGTGGCTCCATTCCGGACAAGCCAGCCATTAGCCAGGGATACAGCACGAACGAGGTCAGCAAGATGCCGCACAGCACGGCGAGATGCGCCGGAAAAAACTGTGGCATCAAACGGGCCCGCGAGTGGCCGAACTGCATTTTGATCTGGCCAACCAGGAACGGAAGAATGATGAACATCGGCATGCCAAGCACGAACAGCATCGTCGGCGCAGCATCCGTGGCTGAGCGATTGCTGCCGAATGTGAGCATGAAGAAATTGGGCAGCCCCATCAGGCTCAAAAACGCCAGTCCCCACCACAGGTAACGCTGTGTTACATAGGTCATGCCGACTTGCTTAATTTGCTCGAACATCGTTGCCGATTCAGCTTGTGGCGCCATTGTGCATCTCCACAAATATTTCCTCGAGGTTGAGATCGTTCACCGAGATTTCGGCGTCCCAAGTTCGACGCATTTCGGCCACGAGTCGCTCGTCAAAGTCGGCAACGCTCACCGTGGCCTGTGAGCCATCCACTTCGCACCGCAATGCGCCTGGCACGGCGAAGCTGGCCGGCAGGTCGTGGCGAGCCGTGATCCGCAGGCGTTTTACGCGATCTTTCAGCTCATCCAGCTCGCCGTGGAAGCGAATCTTGCCGTCGCTCAAAATTGCCACCTTCTGGGCGACGCGCTCCAGATCGCTGGTAATATGCGTGCTGAACAGGATCGTTTGCTGGCCGTCTTCCAGCATTTCCAGCAGCGTTCGCAAAAACTGTCGCCGGGCCGATGGGTCCAGGCTCGCCACCGGCTCGTCGAGCACCAATAGCTCCGGCTGATGCCCCAACGCCAGCACAATTCCCACGGTCTGTAGCTGGCCGGTCGACAGCGAACCGACGCGGTCTTCCAACGGCAGGTGCCACCGCTCGCAAAGCGTGCTTACAAACGCGTGGTTCCATCGAGCATAGAAGGCGGCGGTGTACGCGATCACCTGCCGGACACGCATCCACGGATAACTCGTCACCTCCTGCGGCACATAACCCAGCCGTGCCTTCACCGCCGCTGATAAGTCCCAGGCATTTTCGCCAAATATGCTCACCCCGCCGCCCGTCGGCCGCAGCAGCCCCAGCGAGCACTTGATGAGCGTCGTTTTGCCGCTGCCGTTGGCGCCCAACAGCCCGAGCACCGTCCCCGGCTCGATTGCCAGATCCACACCGCGGAGCACTTCCTTACCCCCGAAGCTCTTACACATATGGTCCACGTGCACAACAGGCTCGTTCATGTTTGCTGGTCCTGTAACAGAAGAGAAATAACTTCGCGAATTTGCTTTGGATTGAGGCCAAGCTGCCGGGCTCGGTGCAGCGCCGGCTCGATCGTCTGGCGGAATTGTTGTTTGCGCTCGTCCAGCGATCCGTTTTGCGACGGCGGCAGAATTTGCATCCCCATGCCGCGGATGCGCCGCACGACTCCTTCCGCTTCCAACCGCGAATAGGCCTTGCTGACGGTCATTGGGTTGACCGA
Source organism: uncultured Planctomycetota bacterium (assembly GCA_963807935.1). Taxonomy (GTDB): domain Bacteria; phylum Planctomycetota; class Planctomycetia; order Pirellulales; family Lacipirellulaceae; genus JABDGM01. Next base: position 29,262 of record CAWEDY010000021.1, on the reverse strand, counting down.
CGCATCGTTCGCCACGTGCCGCACGCTGGGCAGCAGGTCGCCCTCGCGCAACAGCCCGCCGGCCACCAGTGCGTGGACCTGGTTCGCAATCTGCCGATAAATCGGCACCCCGGAGGTGGGGTTAATCTCGAAATTTACAGAGGAAGCGGCCATGTGTATCAGTATAGTAATACACTAGATCGACGGGGTCAAGTGGTCGTCTAACACAAATTAGCTGCGGTCCACTGGCCGCCACCGACCTTGCCGTCGTTTGCGGCGCGGCATTGGGTGCGCGTTGCAGATTGAGCCACTCCGCCATCAAGAATTCCGCGCACCACGCTATCGGTGGCGTTGACAGCCTTTTGCGACAAGCGGTATCATTCCTAGTTCCCTACGAATCGGTGTAGCGAACCGGCAATTTGCTAACCTGGCGTTGGGATTGGGCCAAGCTGTTTGATAATCGGCGGATCGCGAGGAAGTTCACACGTGGCAGCTTCGAAGGAAATCATTCGCATTCGCATGGAGGCGTACGATCATTCGGTGCTCGATCAAAGCGCAGCGGAGATCGTCGATACGGCGAAGCGGACCAACTCGATCGTGCACGGGCCGATCCCGCTGCCGACGCGGATCGAACGCTACACGGTGCTCCGCAGCCCGCACGTAGATAAAAAATCGCGCCAGCAATTCGAGATTCGCACGCACAAACGGTTGATCGATATCGTCCAGGCAACCGCCAAAACGATCGAAGCGCTCAACAAGCTGAGCCTGCCGGCAGGCGTGGATATAAAGATCAAGGCAACAAGTGGATAGGCGCGAATAACCAATGACCAAGACCGAATGAGAAACTTCATTGGGATCTGGCGATTGGTGATTAACGACTCGGCGAAGAAACAGACAACGCAGCACAATGACTGGAAGTTGAACGGGTAAGCAAAGCGAAAAGGTTTTGTCTCCCGTCCGGCAACTGACCCTTAGGTACACTCCGATGGCTATTGGAATACTCGGCCGCAAGGTCGGGATGACGCAACTCTACGATGAAGCGGGGCAGGTCGTCCCGGTGACGGTCATCCAGGCCGGCCCGTGCGACGTGCTGCAAGTTCGCACCGTCGAACGAGATGGTTACGAGGCCATTCAATTAGGGTTCGCCGATAAGCCGCGCCGCTTGGCAAATCGCAGTGTCAGGGGTCATGTTGCGAAACTCGAGAGCAAACGCTCGAAGCGGCGCTCGTCGGCGGGCGTCGAAGTGCTTCCCAAGGCCGGCTGCGAGCCGAAACGCTTTATTCGGGAAATCCGCGGTCCGGTTGGCGAGCTGGCCGTCGGTGGCCAGGTCAATGTCGATGCACTGGCCGGCGTGCCGGCCGTCGATGTCACCGGCATCAGCAAAGGCCGCGGTTTCGCCGGAGCGATCAAGCGGCATAATTTCTCGGGTCAACGGGCCACACACGGCGTCAAGAAGTGCCACCGCGCATTGGGCGGCATTGGCGCCAGCGCGTTTCCCAGCCGCGTCATCAAGGGTAAGCGGATGCCGGGGCAGCTCGGCAATGCGACCAAAACCGTGCGAAACCAGAAACTTGTGAAAGTCGATTCAGAGAACAACCTGCTGCTCGTCCTCGGTGCCGTCCCCGGCCCGAACGGCGGCTACGTCGTCGTCCGCGCAGCGAATATGGTCAAGTGATTGATCGCATTAGCGTCGGCGGCGACGAACGGCTTCGAATGAAATTCGGCATTGTCGCCGACGCTAAATTCGCCAAACACAACATGCCAAAGCTCACCATTTACGATCGCAAGGGAAAGAAAGTGGGGACGTACAACGTCGAATCCACCGATTTCGCTCCGCGCATCAATAAGCAGCTTTTGCACGATGCCGTCGTAATGTATCAGACGAACTTGCGGCAAGGCTCGCACCAGACCAAGTCCCGCGGCATGGTCGCTGGCTCGACCAAGAAAATGTATCGGCAGAAGGGTACCGGCAACGCCCGCGCCGGCTCCAAACGCAGCGGCATTCGCCGTGGCGGCGGGCATATCCACCGCATCCACAATCGCGACTATTCGTACCGCTTGCCCCGCAAAGCCCTGCAAACAGCCACGCGAATGGCCCTGGCCGCTAAAGTGCGAGATGACGAGTTGATGGTTATTGATGACTTGGCATTCGCCGCGCCGCGAACCAAGGAAATGGCCGCGATTCTGAAACATCTCGATTGTAAACACGGTGAATCGCTGCTGGTGGCGACTGCCAGGCACGATCCCAATGTATACCGCAGTGCGCGGAACATCGCGGGCGTTTCCGTCGCCCCGGCCGGCGATCTTAACGCGCTCAGCGTGCTCGCCTCGCGACGACTGCTGGTTACGAAAGCCGCGCTCGACGACCTTGTCGCCGCGGCGAAGAAGCACAACGGGGCGGCCGAAGCTGCTGCCTCCAAAGCATAAACAGACCAAGTTCAACGATAGTTCCGAACCATGCCACGCTCCGAGCCACCATCGACGACGCTTACACTCGAGCCGCACCAGATTATTTTGCGGCCGCTGGTGACGGAAAAAGGCATGCACCGCTCGACGCGCAACAACGCCTACGCGTTTGAAGTCCACCGCCTGGCCACGAAGAAGGATGTTCGCCGCGCCGTCGAGGAACTGTTCAACGTAACCGTGTTGAGCGTTCACACGCAGAACCGCAAAGGCAAGCCGCGCCGTACCCGGTTCCGCGCCGGATACACGGGCGATTGGAAAAAGGCGATTATCACTTTGGACAGCGAACATAGAATCGATTTCTTTTAGAACAGGACAGAGGTTGGCGGTCCGGGATCAGAAGCATTTTTCTGACCTGCGGCCTCTGCCCTCCGACCACTGCCATGGGCATCCGCAAATACAATCCGACAACGGCGGGCCGTCGCGGCGCGACGGTCAGCGATTTTGCCGAGCTGACGCCCGGCGCCAAGCCCGAGAAGTCGCTGCTGCGCCCCAAGATCCGCACCAACGGTCGCAACAACCAGGGCAAGATCACCTCGCGGCATCGCGGCGGCGGGCATAAGCGCCGTTATCGGCTCATCGACTTCCGCCGCAATAAGGATGGCGTACCGGCAAAAGTCCATTCGATTCAATACGATCCGAACCGCTCGGCCCGGATCGCCCTGTTGAATTACGTAGATGGCGAGAAGCGATACATCGTTGCGCCGCACGGTTTGAAAGCGGGCGATACCGTGCTGAGCGGCGACGATGCGCCGCCCACGTTGGGCAATTGCCTGCCGCTGTCGAAAATTCCGCTGGGATCCGCGATCCATAACATCGAACTGCAGGCCGGCCGTGGCGGCGCCTTGTGCCGCAGCGCCGGCACCAGCGCCACGCTCATGGCCCGCGAGGCCGGTTGGGCGCAGATCTCGCTGCCCAGCGGCGAAATTCGCCGTGTACCGTCCGCGTGTCGGGCAACCGTCGGCGCGACGGGCAACCCGGATCGAAACGCGATCGTGTGGGGCAAGGCTGGTCGACGCCGCTGGCTTGGTCGCCGGCCCCACGTCCGCGGCACGGCGATGAACCCCATCGATCACCCACATGGCGGCGGCGAAGGCCGCACCAAGGGCGGTCGGCACCCCGTCAGTCCCCAGGGAAAATCGGCCAAGGGCGGCATGACGCGCGATCGTCGTAAGGCATCGAATAAAGCAATCATTCGCCGTCGCCGCAGCCGACGCTACGGCGTGCAGAAGTTGGTAACGAAGTAGTCATCAGTAATCGGTCGTCAGTTTTCAGAACCGACGACTTACGACTGAAAGCCGAGAACTTAAACATGGGTCGCTCGCTTAAAAAGGGTCCGTACGTCGATGCGAAGCTGTTCGGCAAGATCGAACGGCAAAACGACTCCGGCATCAAAGACGTCATTACCACCTGGGCGCGGGCATGCACGATCGTGCCCGAGTTCGTCGGTCACACGTTCATGGTGCACAACGGAAAAACGCATTTGAAGGTGTTCGTTACTGAAGATATGGTCGGCCACCGGCTCGGTGAGTTCGCTCCCACGCGAAGCTTCCGCGGCCACGGCGGCAAGGCCAAGAAAGAAGCGGCCGGCGGTCCGGCTGCTCCTCCCGCGAGGGGCTAATTATGGCATATACCGCAATTCATCGACATGCACGGATCAGCGCCCGCAAGGTGCGGCCGCTGGCAGACTTGATCCGCGGCAAAGCCGTTGACGATGCCCTGGCCATCCTGCGCTACCAACCGCAGCGCGGGGCTCGCATGCTGGAAAAGTTGATCCAAAGCGCATTGGGAAATGCCGAAGACCTGCGGGCGCCGAACGTCGGCGGACTGGTTGTGAAAGATGCACGCGTCGATGGCGGCCCGATGTTTAAACGCATGCGGCCACGCGCGCGGGGCATGGCACATGTCGTCGCCCGCCGCAGCGCACATATACGGATCACTGTGGAGTAAACGAAAACACAATGCATTAGCGTCGGCGGCCACGCCGAATCCACTCGATCCGACGTTGTCGTCGGCGCTAAACGAAAGCGCGATCATGGGTCAAAAGATCAATCCAATTGGTTTCCGCACGGGTATCATGATCGGCTGGAAGAGCCGCTGGTATGCCTCCAAAAAGGAATTCGCGGAGCTGCTGCTCGAAGACCACAAGATCCGCAAATATGTCGTCGAGAAGTACAAGTTTGCCGGCATTCCAAAAATTGAAATCGAGCGCACGCGCGACGAGGTCAAGGTCGTGCTGCACGCCGCCCGGCCGGGCGTTATCATCGGCCGCAAGGGTCAGCAGGTCGATCAATTGCAAGATGAGCTGCAGAATCTGGTGGGCCGGCGAATCAACATCAAGATTGAGGAAATCGCGCGGCCCGAATTGCAGGCCCATTTGGTGGCGGAGGAAATCGCCGAGCAGCTTGCCAAGCGAGCCAGCTTCCGCCGCACGATGAAGCGCGTGTTGGAGCAAACGATGGAGGCCGGGGCCAAAGGAATCAAGGTTCAATTGGCCGGCCGTTTGGGCGGCTCCGAAATGGCCCGCCGCGAAAAGCAGATTGCCGGGTCGATTCCGCTCAGCACGTTGCGGGCAAAGATCGATTACGGTTTTGTCGAAGCCAAAACGGCCCAAGGCCACATTGGCGTTCAAGTTTGGATTAACCAAGGTATGTACGAGGACGAGTCCGATGGCGCTGATGCCCAAGAGGGTCAAGCACCGAAAAAGCCAAAGAGGGCGTATAAAAGGTAACGCCACGCGCGGACAGCGCGTCGTCTTTGGCGAGTTCGGATTACAGGCGGTTGAAGGCGGCTGGGTAAGCGCCGCCACGATCGAAGCCGGGCGTGTTGCGGCAACGCAATACATCCGCGGCGAAGGCCGGCTGTACGTTCGCGTTTTCCCCCACAAATCGATCACCTCCATCCCGCTCGAAACTCGCATGGGTAAGGGCAAGGGCGAACCGGAGTACTGGGCGGCGGTTATCCGCCCTGGCACGATCCTGTACGAATTGGGTGGCGTAACCGAGGCAGCGGCGAAGATTTGTCTCGCCCGCCTGGCTCACAAAATGCCGATCCGCGTGCGAATGGTCAAAAGACAAGGTTGAGTTGCGTGCGACGGACTGGCCGCTTACGCGACCAGTCCAAAGGCAAAACAAATCCATGGCCAAAGTAACTGAACTGCGAGACATGAGCGACGAGCAAATTGGGCTGACGCTCAAGGAGGCGAACGAGAATCTGTTTCGGCTGCGAATCAAACAGCAAACGGAACGGCTCGATGCCCCCAGTGAATTGCGGCGCAATCGCCGATTGATTGCTCGCATTAAAACAATCCAAACACAGCGGGCGTCGAAAGCCGCCGCTACATGAATTTGCCGTCAGCTTTTAGCCATCAGCCGTCAGTAATGATTTGCGGCTGAGGGCTGAGAGCTGAGAGCTGAGGGCTGAGAGCTAACACATGCCTAAACGACAAGTCATCGGTGTAGTGACGAGCGACAAGATGAACAAATCGCGTCGCGTGGAGATCCAGCGGCTGGTCCAGCACCCGCGGTACGGCAAGTTTATGCACCGCCGCACGGTATGCCATGTACACGACGAGAACAATGAATCGCACGAAGGCGATACCGTGGAGATCATCGAGGCGCCACCGCGCTCCAAGTTAAAGCGCTGGGACCTCGTGCGGGTCGTCTCGCGTTGCCAACAAGTCGATATCGCCGCGATGCGGGCCGCCGCCGAGTTGAACGCGACCAAACCAGACGAGCAAAAAATACCGGCCGACGCATGACGTCGCCGCCCGGCAATAACCTTTGGCAATTTCCAGAAGCTGACCCTAATTTCCGCCCCTTCCCATGATCCAGATGCAATCCAGACTGAACGTCGCCGACAATACTGGCGCCAAGGAAGTGATGTGCATCAAGGTGCTGGGTGGCAGCCGGCGCCGGGTGGCTGGCCTGGGCGATGTCATTATCTGCAGCGTGAAAAACGCGCTGCCGACCAGCGAGGTGAAAAAGAAGGCGGTTGTGCGGGCCGTAATCGTGCGAACCAAGGCGCCCACGCGGCGGCCAGACGGCAGTTACGTGCGGTTCGATTCGAACGCCGTCGTACTGATCGACAACGAGCGCAACCCACGCGGCACGCGCATTTTCGGCGCCGTTGCCCGTGAGCTGCGCGAGCGTAAGTTCATGAAAATTGTCAGCCTGGCGAGCGAGGTCGTTTGATTTGGTCCGTTGTTAGTCGTCTGTGGTCCGCCGCAAAAAACAGACAACTTACAACGGACAACGGACAAAAGTAATGCTAATTCGAACTGGTGATACCGTTGAAGTAATTGCCGGCAACGATCGCGGCCAGAAGAACCGTGTGATCAAGGTCGATCGCACGGCGGGCAAAGCGATCGTCGAGGGGGTAAACCGTGTTAAAAAGCACATCCGCCGCAGCCAGAAGTATCCGCAGGGCGGCGTGCTGAGCAAGGAAATGCCCGTCCAGCTTTCGAACTTAAAATATTTCTGTCAATCCTGTAGCAGCGCGGCTCGATTGGCGGCACGCTTCCTCGAGGACGGCAGCAAGGAACGATATTGCAAAAAATGTGGCGCGAGTGCCGGGCAGGTCGCCCCGGCAAAAAAGGCCCACGCGACTTCAGCTACCGCCAAATCCGCGAAACCGACAAAGGCCGTTAAAGCCGGTAAAAAGTAATCATCGTCGCGCCGCGAAATTTCCATCATGGCCAAGAAAAAAGAAAAATCCGCTGAAAAGGACGCCGCCCCCCCGCCGACTCCGCGGCTGCAGACGCTCTACGAAGAGCAAATCGTTTCGCAGCTCAAGGAGAAGCTCGGACGCGATAACCGGTTATCGTTACCTCAGCTCGATAAAATCGTCGTCAGCATGGGCGTCGGCAGTGCGATCAGCGATAAGAAGCACATGGAAGAAGCAACGGCGGCTTTGGCCGAAATCACAGGCCAAAAGCCGGTCCGCTGCAAGGCCCGCAAAAGTATTGCAGCCTTTCGGCTCCGCGAGGGTTTGGATGTCGGCTGCAAAGTAACGCTTCGCCGGACACGCATGTACGAATTTTTAGACCGGCTGATCTCGCTCGCTTTGCCGCGAGTGCGCGACTTCCGCGGCCTGAACCCGAAAGCCTTTGATGGCAACGGGAACTACAGCCTGGGCCTCAACGAACAGCTCGTTTTTCCCGAAATCAATCCCGACAAATTCACCCGCGTGCAGGGAATGAACATCACCATTTGTTCGAAATCGAAATCCGACGACGAATCGCGAGAGCTACTGCGTGCCTTCGGCATGCCGTTCCGTCGCGAGGACGCGGTTGCATGAGAAGTGCCAACAGCTAAAAAGGAACCAAACTCGGTGGCCAGTAAATCGAAAATCGCCAAAGCTAAGGATAAGCCGAAATTCAGTAGCCGGCTGGAAAACCGTTGCCGCCTGTGTGGCCGGCCGCGGGCCGTATATCGCAAATTTGGCATTTGTCGAATTTGCTTCCGCAAGCTGGCGGACCAAGGCTTGATTCCCGGCGTCCGCAACGCGAGTTGGTGAATCGATGAATCAGGGAATCGTTAGCGCCGGCGGCCACGCCGGACTACCGGGCGCAGTTCGGCGTGGTCGCCGACGCTAAACCAATGTTTCGCCGTTTCCCGGAGTATTACACAACATGATGACCGATCCCATCGCCGATATGCTTACGTGCATCCGCAATGCCGTGCGGATTGAGTGCCCCCGTGTCGAACTGCCGCTGTCGAAGGTGAAGTGCGGTCTCGCCGAGGTGCTCAAACGGGAAGGCTATATCTGGGATTGGCGAGAGGAACAGGAAGAGGGCGCCCCGAGCAAGCAGCTTTCCATCGAACTAAAGTACGGCCCCAACGGCGAGCGCGTGATTCGGAATATCCGCCGCGTTAGCAAGCCGGGGCGCCGCGTGTACAGCCCGGCCACCAGACTGCGCCCGGTCCTCAATGGCCTGGGAATTTCGATCATTAGCACCAGCCGCGGCGTCATCAGCGATCGCGAAGCCAGACAACGAAACCTCGGCGGCGAAGTATTGTGCGAAGTTTGGTAAGTCACACGAACCACAAGTCAACTATTTAATTTATACGCTACTGTCGGTCGTCCGTGGCCCGTAGTAAGTCGCATCGGACTGACAACCGACAACTGACAACTGACAACTATGTCCCGCATAGGCAAAAAACCGATTCCGCTGCCCGACGGCGTCAAAGTGAACGTCGCCGGTCGCGCTGTAACCGTCGAGGGCAAGCTCGGCAAACTGCAATATACGCATCGCCCGGAGATCGGTGTGAAGGTGGACGAGGGCGCCAAGTCCATCGTTTGCACGCGCACGTCGGAGGAGCGGGCGATTCGCGCCTATCATGGACTAACCCGGGCGCTGATCAACAACATGTTGATCGGCGTCACCCAAGGTTATGAAAAGAAGCTCGAAATACAGGGCGTCGGTTATTTGGGAGCGATTCAAGGCGACACGCTGCAATTGCGGGTCGGCTTTGCCAACGAAGTTCACAAAAAGATCCCTAAGGAACTCCAAGTAACATGCCCCGATCAAACGCATATCGTGATTAAGGGCACGGATAAGCAGCTCGTTGGCGAGTTTGCCGCCGAGGTGCGCGCAGTGCGCAAGCCTGAGCCGTATAAGGGCAAAGGCATTCGGTACGATGGAGAACAAGTCCGTCGCAAGGCCGGCAAGACAGCAACGTAGTTAAGAGATCGGAAGTCAGAGCCGACCAAGATTGAACATTGAATAAAAGTTAGTTCGGAAAACATTCGGCCTCCGGCCTTTCAGCCATGGACCATTTCAAGAATCTAATTCGGCAGCGGCAGCGGCGGTCGTTTCGCGTTCGCAAACGCCTGCGTGGAACCCCGGATCGTCCGCGCTTAAGCGTCGTGCGTAGTCACAAGCATATTTCCGCGCAACTTATCGATGATTTGGCCGGAAAAACGCTAGTGGCCGCGTCGTCGCTGGACAAAAAACTCGCCGGTAAACTTAAGTCCGGCGGTAACCAGGATGCCGCGCAGGCAGTCGGTAAGGCAATCGCCGAACGGGCAATCGCGGCCGGCCTCAAGGCCGTGTGCTTTGATCGAGGCCACTATCGCTATCACGGGCGTGTTGCCGCACTGGCCAATGCAGCTCGCGAAGGCGGGCTCAGCTTTTAGATACTTTCGGGAAGAAGAGGATTCCGCCGAGCCGCCGCTTAGCAAAACCTTCGTCTTCTCAATAACAAAACCACCGTTTACAACGAAAACACCATGGCAGCCAATACAACGGATCGGATCGAAGGCGAACTGACGGAAAAAATCGTCAAGATCAAACGCTGCGCAGCCGTGGTGAAAGGCGGCCGCCGATTTAGTTTCGCCGCCATGGTCGTGGTGGGCGACAGCAAGAGCAAAGTCGGCTGGGGCTACGGCAAGGCCAACGAGGTGCCACCGAGCGTGGAAAAGGCTCGCAAAGAAGCCATGCGCAGCATGGTCGGCGTTTCGCTCGCGGGTTCAACCATTGCCCACATCGTCGAAGGTCGATACGGCGCCGCGCACGTGATTCTGATCCCCGCCGCCCCGGGCGCGGGTGTCATCGCAGGTTCCGCCGTAAGAGCGGTGTGCGAAGCGGCCGGTATTCACGATATCCTTACGAAAAGCTTCGGTTCAAATAACCCGGTTTCGCTCGTCAAGGCCACGTTTGCTGCGCTGCATGAGTTGCGGCCCAAATCCGATGTAGAACGCTTACGGCAGGTTACCCTAGCATGAACCTCAACGATATTCATCGTGGCGTCAAAAAGAATCGGCCACGAAAGCGCCTGGGTCGCGGAATCGGCTCCGGTCACGGCAAGACGGCCGGTCGCGGACACAAGGGGCAATGGGCCCGCAACGGCGTGTCGTTCCTCTCCGTCTTTGAAGGCGGGACGATGCCGCTGGTGCGCCGAGTGCCCAAGCGGGGCTTTAACAATCGCTGGGCCAAAACAGTGCTCGTTATAAATCTCGGCGACTTGAACTCGGCGTTCAAATCGGGCGACCACGTAACTCCGGAGACGCTGGCCGCCGCCAATTTGGTGAAGGGCCCCTACGACGAGCTGAAAATTCTCGGCGACGGCGAAGTGACGAAAAAACTGAAAATCTCCGCTCATCGATTCAGTAAAACGGCCACTGAGAAAATTAACGCGGCCGGCGGCCAGGCAATCGTGCTGCCTGCGAAAGCGCCGGTCGAGAAACTCAAACCAGCCCGAAAGAAAAAACAATCGGCGACGGCTTAAGGGGACCAAGCGGGCAATCCACTCAGGGACGGAGTTATGTGGGAAAAAATCACGGTCATCTGGAAGATTCCCGAGCTGCGCACCAAAATTGGTCTGACGCTGCTCATGCTGGCAATCTACCGCGTCGGCTTCCAGATCCAAGTTCCGATACTCGATGCCACCAAGGTAAATGCTCCCTCGAACAAAAACGTTGGTGACATGCTCGAAGCAGTCGCCATGCTCAGTGCCAGCCGGTTGCGCGACGTGACGATCTTCGGCCTGGGTATCATGCCCTATATTTCTGCCTCGATCATCTTTCAACTGCTGGCCAGCGTCTATCCGCCGCTCGAGCAGTTGCAAAAGGAAGGAGAAGCTGGCCGCAAGAAAATCAACGAATACACCCGTTATGCCACGTTTGGCCTCTGCCTGCTGCAAAGCTGGTTTTACATTCGCTCCTACGTAATTGGACAGGGACTGATCGCCCAAGGGTTCGATGTTTGGTATTGGGTGCTTACCACTGTCCTTACGATGACCGCCGGCACCATGTTTCTCATGTGGCTCGGTGAGCAGATCGACGAGTTCGGAATTGGCAATGGTATCAGCCTGTTAATTATGGCTGGCATTTTGGCCCGCATGCCCGGAGCGGGATGGGACTTGCTGCAGTCCGCTTCGCTCGAACTAAGCGGCGCCGGCGGCAAGCTTGGTATCGCCGGCCTGATCGTGCTGGCCGCCATGTTTGTGGCGGTAGTTACGGGCGTCGTGTTCATCACGCTCGGCCAGCGGCGCATTTCCATGCAAAGCGCCAAGCACGTTCGCGGCCGCCGCGTCTTTGGTGGAACGCGAAATTACATGCCGTTGAAAGTCAACCAGGCGGGCGTCATGCCGATCATTTTCGCCAGCAGCCTGTTGATGTTTCCCATGATTATCTTTTCGAACCTGGCCAACATGACGACCCCCGAAGGTTGGTGGGGCGGAACTGTGCACTGGTTTGCCAGCGTATTCAGCCGTACCGACCGCGGATTCATTTACAACATTTCCTACCTGATCCTGATTTACTTCTTCTGCTATTTCTGGACCGCCATCACGTTTAACCCCAAGGATATGGCCGACAACCTCAAGAATTTCGGCTCATTCATTCCCGGCTACCGGCCCGGGAAACGGACGGCCGACTACTTGGAGAAGGTGATGGTACGAATTACTTACGTCGGCGCCGGCTTTTTGGCGATTGTGGCGATTATCCCCACGATTATATCCGGTTCGCTCGGCGTCAATTATATGGTTGCCAGCTTCTACGGCGGCACCAGCTTGTTAATCGCCGTGAGCGTTGCTTTCGACGTCGTGCAGAAAATCGATAGTCACCTTGTCATGCGGAACTACACCGGACTATTAGAAAAGTGAGAGCGTGGCAAATGCGGACTGCACACTGCGGATGAACCGTCTTCACCTGCAGCCGAATTCCGCAGCCGAAATCGAGAATGCTCCCATGCGCATCGTGTTCCTTGGTCCGCCTGGCGCTGGAAAAGGGACGCAAGCCCAGCGGCTGAAGAGCTATTTACACATTGCCCATCTCTCGACCGGCGACATGCTTCGGGAGGCCGAAGAGGCCAGGACCAAGCTCGGCCGTGAAGCCGCACGCTATATGAATGCCGGCGAACTTGTACCCGATGAAGTCGTGGTCGGCATTGTCGGCGATCGTCTCTCGGAAAAGGACTGTGCGGGCGGCTGCTTGTTCGATGGCTTTCCGCGTACCGTGCCGCAGGCCGAGGCCCTCGACCGCATGCTGGCCGAGCGCCACATGCCGCTCGACCTCGTGCTGGCACTCGATGTGGCCGAGTCCCAACTGGTCGATCGTTTACTGGCCCGCGGCCGCCCCGACGATGACCCCAACACGATTCGCGTGCGATTTCGGCAATACAGCCGATTGACCCAGCCGCTATTGGACTACTACCGCCGCCGCGGAATACTGCGGCAAATCGACGCGCACGGTACGCCCGATCAAGTTTTCGACAAGGTTCGCAGCGCTGTCGATTCCGCCGGCAGCTAACGATTCGCCAGCGATCGTCGCATTTGCTAAAATTATTCACGTGCCATGACCGCCACCCTGCCGGCCAACCGTTGCTCGGCCGCAGGCCTTTGCCGTCCGGCCAACTGCCATGTTTTACTGTCACCGTGATTCAGCTTAAATCCGAACGCGAAATCGCCCTCATGCGCCAAGCCGGCATCTGTGTCTGGCAGGCGCACCAGCTCGTGCGCCAAATTGTTGCGCCCGGCGTTACCACGGCCGAAATCGACGCCGTCGTTGATGAGCACTTTCGTCACTGCGGTGCCGAACCGCTTTTCAAACACTATCCGCATCAGAACAGCGGTCGCCCCGCATTTCCCGCCGCCACTTGCACGAGCATTAACGAAGAAGTCGTCCATGGCATTCCCGCGCACCGGACTCTTCGCGAAGGAGACGTGGTCAGCGTCGATACCGGCTGCCGGCTCAATGGCTGGTGCGGCGACGCGGCCGTTACCTATCCGGCCGGCCAAATCGCGCCCGCCATACAGCGGCTGCTCGATGTCACGATGGCCACGCTCGATTTGGCGTTTGAATTGATGCACACCAAAAGCCGATGGGGCCAGGTCGCACGCGAAATGGCTCAATTCGTCCGCGACAATGGCTATTCCACCGTCGAGTGCTTTGTCGGCCATGGCATTGGCCGGCAAATGCACGAGGAACCACAAGTTCCCAATTTCCTCAGTCGGTCGCTTCGCGGAAGTGGCGACTTCCGCATTGAACCAGGCTTGGTGATCGCCGTCGAACCGATGGTCAACATGGGCACCAAACGGGTGAAGATGCATCGAGATCACTGGACCCAATCGACGCTCGATCGCAAGCCCAGCGCCCATTTCGAGCACACGATTGCGGTCACGAACGATGGCCCGGTTCTTCTCACGGTCGAGCCCACACCCGATGAAATAGCCAACCTAAGCTGGGACTTTGCCGCGGCCGGTTCGGCTATCAAGCCGGTGGCTTCAAGTCGGTAGCATAAGGCGGGGCGCCTCGCCAACCGGAATGCAGCTCGGAACAAGGCCCAGCAAGATCTGAAAACGCTGCAATTCAGCCCTTGAAATGAAAAGGGTCGCGGCCGTATATTGAAGCGTTTACCGCCCATTGGGTGCAGCAATGAAAGTCAAAGCCAGCGTTAAGCGAATCTGCGATAAGTGCAAGGTCGTCCGCCGCCGCGGAGTGGTATACGTCGTGTGCAGCAACCCGCGCCACAAGCAACGGCAGGGATAACGAACAAGAGGGGAGTCGCCAAGCATGCCGCGTTTGTTGGGTGTCGATATTCCGAATGACCGTCCTACGGCTATCTCGCTGACGTACTTGTACGGAGTTGGCCCGAAGACCGCCCGCGAGTTGTGCCACAAGGCGGGCGTGAATCCCCAAGCCCATGCCCGCGAATTGGGCGAGGACGAAGTCGCCCGGCTCGCCGCGCTCTTGGACAAGGACTACGTGGTCGAGGGACAGCTCCGCCGCCAGGTGACACAGAACATTTCGCGGCTGCGCGACATCGCGTGTTATCGAGGTGTGCGTCATCGCCGCGGATTACCGGTCCGCGGCCAGCGCACGCGCACGAACGCGCGCACCCGCAAAGGACCCAAGAAAACGGTAGCCGGCAAAAAGGGCGTCAAGGATCTGCGATAGCTCCATTGGACAGAGTTCCGCGGCGTCCTACCCGCCTGCTGTTTAGCTTCCACCAATAACTAATCATCCGATTCACATGGCCAAAACCAAAACAAAGAAAAAAGCGCGCCGCAACGTATCGGTCGGCGTCGCCTACATCCAAGCGACATTTAACAACACGACCGTCACCATCACCGATACCAAGGGCGACACACTTTGCTGGGCCAGCGCGGGCACCAGCGGCTTCAAAGGAAGCCGAAAGAGCACGCCCTTCGCCGGTCAAATGGCCGCCCAACAGGCGGCCGACAAGGCCAAGAAGTTCGGCGTTAAAGAAGTGGAAGTGAAGGTTAAAGGCCCGGGCAGCGGACGCGAAAGCGCCATCACGTCGCTCGAAGCGGCCGGCCTGAAAGTCAAATCGATCGAAGACATCACGCCGCTCCCTCACAACGGTTGCAGACCACGTAAAAAACGCCGCGTATGATCAAAGGGTTCAGCTCATAACCCTGCTTTCCTGAACCCCGAACCCTGAACTCGATTTATGGCACGATACACCGGTCCAGTTTGTCGCCTCTGTCGCCGCGATGGCTTGAAGCTCTTCCTTAAGGGGACGCGCTGCGATACGCCCAAGTGCGCGATCGAGCGGCGCGAACATGCGCCCGGCATGCATCAACAGCGCCGCGGCAAACTCACCGATTACGGCCAGCACCTCCGCGAGAAGCAAAAGGTGAAGCACTATTACGGTGTGCTGGAGCGACAGTTCCGCCGCTATTTTCACGAGGCAGTGCAGGGCAAGGGCAATACGGGCGATGCGCTGATGGCGCTCTTACGAGCGCCGGCTCGATAACGTCGTTCACCGACTTGGCTTCGGCCAAAGCCGAGCCCAGGCGAGACAAATGATCCGCCACGGGCACATTACAATCAATGGTCGCCGCGTCGACATTCCCAGTTACCAGGTCCGGGTGGGCGATGTGATTCGCGTCAAGAACCGGGCCAAAAGCCTCGACCTCGTTCGCGGTGCGCTGGCCGAAAGCTCTCGCGATATCCCCGATTTTTTGTCGCGCAGCGATTCCCAAATTCCGGAAGGAGTCGTCGGCCGCCTGCCCGCGGCCGATGATGTGTCCATTCCAGTGCAAACTCAATTGATCGTTGAGCTTTGCTCGCGATAACGTTTTTGGCGTTTAGGTTCGGGGCCTCAATCGGCGTCCTGGACCCCGAAGCCTGAACCCTTACTGGAGATTTCATCATGCATATCCGATGGCGTGGATTAGAACTGCCCAGCGCAGTAACTTGCGACGCGGCCACTCTGACCGCGAAGTACGGTAAGTTCGTTGCCGAACCATTCGAGCGCGGCTTCGGCTCAACGATTGGCAACGGCCTGCGCCGCGTGCTGCTGTCCAGCCTGGAGGGCAGCGCCGTCACGCAGATCAAAGTTCACAACGCGCAGCACGAATTCACCACCATCAAGGGCGTGCTGGAAGACGTCACCGATATCATACTCAACGTTAAGTCGCTGGTCGTAAAAAACCACAGCGAGACCACTCGCGTCCTGCGCGTCGATAGGAACTCGGCCGGGCCCATCCTGGCATCCGATATCGAAACCGACGAAGCGGTCGAAGTCCTAAACCCCAATCACGTTTTGTGTAACCTCACCGATAACGTACCGTTCGTCATGGAGATGGTCGTCGAAAACGGCCGCGGCTATATTCCGGCCAGCGAGCACAGTCAGAATATCCAGGAAATTGGCATTATTCCGATCGACGCGGTTTACAGTCCCGTGGTCCGCGTTCGCTACGGAATCGAAGAAACGCGCGTCGGTCAAAAAACCAATTACGACAAGCTCACGCTCGAAATCTGGACCAACGGTTCGATCTCCCCCGAAATGGCGTTGGTCGAAGCGGCAAAGATTCTCCGCAAACACCTCAATCCGTTCGTTCAGTACACCGAGCTGGGCCCACAGGTCCGCTCGCCCGCGCGCGATGTTTCGCTGACCATCGACGCGAATATGGAGACGAAGCTCAGCATGCCGCTTTCGGAACTGAATTTGTCGGTGCGCGCCGGCAATTGCCTGGAGTCCGAAAACATTATGACCGTGCGCGATCTAGTCACGCGAACCGAGGACCAACTGCTGGAAGTCCGAAATTTCGGCGAGACCACGCTGACCGAAGTCCGCAACAAACTGCGCGAGCTGGGAATGCACCTGGGCATGCGCCTCCCTCAAATCCCCGCCGGCGTGTAAATTTAGCGTCGGCGGCCACGCCGAATTCAGACCCTATTCATTCCGCATCGCCGCGCAACAACTCAACGCCGCTTGCGACTTAGCGAGAATAAAAATGCGACATCGAAGACGAGGCCGAAAACTAGGACGAAATCCCAGCCATCAGCGCGCATTGTCGCGCGCCCTGGCCAGCGGGCTGTTTCTCACCGAACGCGATGCCGAATTCGACGATAACAAACCCAAGGTTAAAGGTCGCATCGTGACCACCATCGCCAAGGCCAAGGAAGTGCGGCCGCTGGTCGAAAAGTGCATTACCATTGCTCGGCGGGGCCTCGCGGCCGAAGAGGCTGCCGCCCAGTTCGCCTCCAATGCCGATCGTGGCAGTGACGCCTGGAAATCGTGGCGCGAAGGCGATCGCTGGCGACAGTGGAATACGGCCATTGCTCCTTCGGTTGCAGCCCGCCGCCGATGCCTGCAACTACTGGGCGACAAGCAGGCAGTTCAGGTGCTTTTCGAGGAAGTGGCGCCGCGATTCACCAGCCGGCCCGGCGGCTACACCCGCATTCTGCGGCTCGCCACGCCGCGACTCGGCGATGCCGGCATTCGCGCGATATTGGAATTTGTCGGGGTCCGCGACCGTGTCATCGAGCACAGCGTTCGCCCCACATTCGAAGGCGAATCGCCGGCGGAGAGCGAATCCGGAAAAAAGCAAAAGGTCGCGGCCGGAAAAAGCTAGAAGCCATTTTGCTTTGTTGAAAACATATTGACGTTTTAAGTTGATGGCGGCTAACACCTGTTGGAATGAGCGCCAAACAGAACACATTGTTGGAAGTCGCCCGGCTGAGCGATGAAGTTCTCCGTGAGCGATACATTGCAGCCGTACTCGCATTACGAAGAGTCATGCACAAGTTCACGCAGAGTCCAGTTGATGACCGTGACCTGATTTTGCGGGCGTACCTGAAGACGACCTATCGAGGCTGTCATTGCCAGTTTTCGTGACATCCTCGGATGTACGTCGAAAAAATGCTTGGGTCTTAAGGGATTGCCACATTATTGCGAACGCTTCAGTACTTTGCCGACCGCTCGGACAGCGCTTGGCTGATTGTGGACTCGCGATTTTGGCCGAGCAGTCGTTCGCCACCGCTTTGACGGCTCAGAGCGGTGAAGCAGATGAAGAAGCTGGCGATCGATGTCGACGGGTCATCGCAGAGCGACTGCGGCCAGTGCCTCTACGTTTCCAACACGCGGCGAGGTGGAAAGCGTAAGAGGTACTGTGAAGCTGTCGTTGTGTGTGACCTGTCGGCACCATGTTGCCGGCCAGCCTCGTCATGAGCTTGAGCGCCCTGCAACCGTCAAAGCGGTGGCTCGACCGCTGCTCGACAAGATCGCGAGTTGCAATCCAGCCAAAAACGCTGTTCGCTGATGCCGGCATATGATGCTTAATGGGTTCATCAATATTGTCGAGATCGCTTGGCAGATTACGAGTTGGATTCCGCCCGCCGTACATCGCAAGGATGGCACGGTAAATGGCAAATGACAGGCTCGAAAATGACGCCTTCAGGTACGCCCAAGCGAAATCGGTTACGGTCAGCAACTGGATTCTGCGTCGAATCGTTCATGAGTCGACTAAAGCGAACTACAGGCTCAATGCTGGCTGCACGCAAGAACGTCATCGCTCATTCGTGGAAGCGGCGTCCAACGATGTGCTCTGCCTACGCGATTCCAACGGCGTTTAGCCGGAATAACTTAAATACATCAATCTGTTTTCAACATAGCAAAGCCATTTCAAAACCGTGGGCTAGCGCACTGCGGCTGATTGAATTAGCTGAGACTTGAATTAGCTGACACGCGCTAGCGTCCGGTTCTGCTCGCGAGATTTTGCAACTGCTTATAGTCCCTTGCCACGTCCAGACATTTTCCGCGCGCAGCGGAAGTTCTACACGCTAGCTCCCAGCTTGCATTGACTGCGCGCCGCTTTGTTTCTACTCTCCGCGGTCCGTTCCCGGCGAACTTGAAACCAACTCTTCTGGCCCCGGCTCAATGTGTCGGGCCGTCGACGTATTTGTCGCCCAGCGATGACCACTCCTCTTCATCTTCGCGCCGCACTGGCGCTTGCGCTATGCGTTGCGAGCGGCTGCCGCCTGTTTCCAGGCGAGACTTTGGCCAAGGGACATTCGCCGCTGAAGCCCGCTCAACCTTCCCCCGATAGCGTTGCCATGGAAATCATCTGGGCACGTTTTCCGTCCAACGATCCCGTGTTGGACGATGCGGCTTGGCGCGAAATCGACGAGGCACAAATCGAGCCGTCGGTCCGGCGGGAGCTAGTGAATAATGGGCTGCGCGCGGGGTGATCTGCGGATCCGTGCCAGCGGCTATCGAGCGCGTTCTGCACCGGGGAGCGTCGCCGGCCGACGATGCCCAATCGGCAGCGGAGGAAAAGTGCGCCGCGCTTACGACGGAGCCTCTCGTGCATGGTCACGTAGTTCACCTCAGGCGCAACCAACGATCTGAAATCCAAGCTTCGGACGTTTATCCTACGCTGCCGCTCTTGGTCAGTGGCGGCACGGAACTCGGCGGCCACACCTATCAACAGGCGCAGGCTGTGTATGCCCTGCGCGTCGATCCGCGGCCCGACCGGACAGTGCTGGTTGAATTAACGCCCGAGTTGCAATATGGCGCTCCAAAGCTCCGCTTTACCAGTGGCGAAGATCGAATTCTCAAGCAAGCTTCGCTCCGCGACCGAAAGGTATTCGAGCAATTGCAAATCTCCGTGCGGCTCGCCCCCGGCGAAATGCTTGTCCTCATGAGCCTGCCCAATTCCGGCAGCCTGTTGGGCCACTACTTCCACACCGTCGATTCGGCCGACGGACTGCGGCAAAAGCTCATTCTCATCCGCCTGGCGGAAGTGCCATCGAGCGACACGTTTGTTGCCGCGGCGCAGTTCTGACGGCGCTTGATATCCTACATAATACCCGCTCGCAGCCTTCCCGGGCGTGCAGATAAGGCGGTAAAATGTCGGAATCGAAGGGGGCACGCCCTGACTGCCACCCATTCGCAACCCAGTGTTGCTCAGGCCGCAACCCGTCCGAAAATGGAGTTCGCCACCATGCCATTAGTCCCCATGCGTCTCTTGCTGGACCACGCCGCCGAGAATGATTACGGGCTCGCTGCCTTTAACGTTAACGACATGGAACAGATTCAAGCCATCATGGAGGCCGCGCGCGATACCGAATCGCCCGTCATCGTGCAGGCCTCACGCGGAGCCCGCTCCTATTCGCAGGACAATTACCTGCGGCATCTCATGTTGGCGGCCGCGGAGCTCTATCCCGAGCTTCCCATCGCCATGCACCAGGACCACGGAAACAGCCCGACCACCTGCAAAAGCGCGATCGAAAATAACTTCACGTCGGTCATGATGGATGGCTCGCTCAAGGAAGACGGAAAAACCCCGTCCGACTTCGATTACAATGTCCGCGTCACGCGAGAAGTGTGCGAGCTGGCTCACCCGCGCGGGGTCTCGGTCGAGGGTGAGTTGGGCGTACTCGGCTCGCTCGAATCCGGCCACGGCGAAAAGGAGGATGGACACGGGGCCGAAGGAACTTTGTCGCGAGACCAATTGCTCACCGATCCAGACGAGGCCGAGCGATTCGTGGCAGAAACGGGAGTCGATGCGCTGGCCGTCGCCATTGGCACCAGCCACGGCGCGTATAAATTCACGCGCAAACCAACCGGCGAGGTGCTCGCGATGGATCGCATCGAGGAAATCCACCGTCGCTTGCCCAACTGCCATCTCGTCATGCACGGCTCCAGCAGCGTTCCTCAGGAGTTGCAAGACATCATCAACAAGTACGGCGGCAAGCTCAAGCAAACGTGGGGCGTGCCGGTCGAAGAAATCCAGCGCGGCATCAAGCACGGCGTGCGCAAAGTCAACGTCGATACCGACAATCGGTTAGCCATCACCGGCGCGATCCGCAAAGTCTTTGCCGAATCGCCCGAAAAATTCGATCCCCGCGACTACCTCAAGCCGGCCCGCGAAGCGATGAAGAAAGTTTGCGTTGCGCGCATGACCGCCTTTGGCCAGGCCGGCTGGGCTCGCAAAATCAAGCCCATATCTTGCGATAAGTTCGCTAGCTTCTATGCAATGGTGTAATCGCGGCAGATTTCATCTTTGTTGCGGAATCTGCGGAACCCACGCCCATTCTTCAGGGTTTTAGCGCATAGCGATTGATGCCTGCCGCACGGCCTCGTGGTCGGCGGCGGGTTCGGCTCTTGGCGTCTGCGCTGCTCGCATGCGCAGTCGTTGCTATCACCTGCTTCAAGATTCGGAAAGGAACAAAAATGCGATCTCTCGTCTCATGTTTCGCATTAGCCGCGGTCAGTGTGTTCACACTGTCGGCTATCGCTCAGCCCCCCGACAAGGATGGCAAGAAAAGCGATGATAAACGCGCCGAAATGCGCGAAAAGATGCTCAAGGAATTCGACACGAACAAGGACGGCAAGCTTAGCGACGAGGAGCGCGCAAAGGCTCGCGAGAAAATGCGCGAGATGCGCGCCACTCGCGGAAAAGCCAAAGGCGGTGCGCGGCACCAAGGCCGCAAAACGGCGAGTGGCGCGGTTCAGCCGGTCAAAACGGGCCACAGCCGCCCAACCCTGAGCAACTATTCGCGAAGTTCGACAAAGACAACGATGGAAAGCTGAGCAAAGAAGAATTCATCGAGTTAACGAAGTTCGTCCACGAACACATGCCGCGGTCGGGCGCGACGCGAGTGCAGGGTCGGCGGCACGCCGCACCTGCTGGAAACGCCCGATCCGAATGGCGCCGGCATCAAGGCCAACCTCCGTTCGGCCCGCGATTCGAAGATCGACGATATGCCGGTGGTCACGCGCGACGTGGGTTCGAACGCGACCGTTACGCGGGACCGCCCGATCGCCGCAGGTTCGATCGAGACGGATTCGCTGGTCCTCCCAATCGGCGTTGTTATGAACGGGAACGCTTCGCAGGTCCACCCGAACGCCGTGGATTTGACCGCGACCGATTCGCCGGGCCTCCCGAGCGTGGCCGACCGGAAGGACGTCGCTTCGACGGCCCGCGATATGATCGAGGCCGCTTCGCCGGTCCCGGTGGCCGGCAACTGGCCGACGGGCGTTTCGATGTCCCTCGTGATGGCGAAGGCCCGGACGGTGCGTGGTTCCGCGACCGATATCGAGACAATCCGCACTTAGGTGATCGCGGCCACCATGGCCCGCCCCCTGCTGATGGCGCAGCAGAACACCGCCGCTGGCGAGCGGACGGCCCACGCGGCGACGGTGCGCCTCGAGATGGCGAAGAGTCACGCCGCCATTCGCGGGCGGATGGCCCACCGCGCGGTGACGGCCCTCGCGCCGAGCGTGGCCATCATCCCGATGGCCCACCACGTCCGCCGGGTGCGGGTGCGGACGCGCCCGATCCCCCTCGTCCACCTCACCCGCAACCGGCTGGCGATCGTGGCGCTGCGCCCGATGCGCAGGCTCCACCCCCTGACGCGGCCACGTGAAGCTCTCTCGTTAGCACCCGGTCCCGCGTCTCTGGTCCCAGCCAACACGGGGCCGGGCTGCTTCTTTATCGTTCGCCTCGCGCGGTTTTAGCGGTCGATCCGGTACTGCCGGCTCGCCTCATCCCGTAGCCGACAAAGCGGGCGAAATGCCGCCGTTTCACTGGGGAATGGCGGCTTTGGTTGCCGCTAGCGACCGCCCTATCTATACTGCAATTGAGGCACTTCCGCGCCGGAACCGTACCCGCAGCTTAGATAAGCGGGCTTTTCAATGCACCTACTGGCAATGGCTGTCTGCACCGCCTTTCGACGCTTGGGATGGAAATGCTGTGCGCCGATCGCGTTCGGCTTGGTCCTCGGCGGTTTTGCTCCCTCAACATATGCCGCGACCGCGGAACGGCAATTGGCACCTGGCGTACTAACCACGATCCCTCCGAATTTTGCCCCCGCGGAAACCGTCAGCACGCACGACGTGTTGGAAATTCGCGCCAACCGCACGCTGGAGTGGAAGCCCGAGTTTATCGCCGCCGCCGACACACTTTTCGGCATGGCAGCCCAGGCTAAATTCCGCCGCGACATCTATTGCCTGGAGTTCGCCTTCAAGCCGCTGCGAATGATCGAGGTCGATGTGCCGCTTGCCTCCGGTGCGACCGAGCGCGAGCTGGTTTGGTATCTGATGTACCGCGTTCGCAACACCGGCGAAACGCTCAAACCCGTACAGGGCGAAGATGGCGTCTACACCACCAAATTGGGCATGGGCGGTCCCGTTCGCTTTTTGCCGCAGTTCGTTTTGGAATCTCAAGACCGACTGGCGTCTGGCGCGCGGGTCTCGAAAGCGTATCTCGACCGCGTCATCCCGGCGGCGGTCGCCGCCATCAGCCAGCGCGAGACTCCCGGCCACATGCTGCTCAATAGCGTGGAGATGTCGCAGCGTCCGATCCCGGTCAGCGCGGATCGCATCGATCGAAGTGTGTGGGGCGTCGCGACGTGGATCGATGTCGATCCGCGCATCGATTTCTTTTCCGTTTACGTAGGCGGGCTTACTAACGCGTATCGCTGGACGGATAACCCGGCCGCGTTCCATCCGGGCGATCCGCCGGGCAAGGGCCGGCAATTCGTCCGCAAGACGCTGCAGCTCAACTTCTGGCGGCCCGGCGATGAACTGTTGCCCAACGAGCGTGAATTCCGCTACGGCGTACCCCCAGACAAAGCCGCACTTTACGACGTGCCCGACGGGGTTGCCTTCCGCTGGGTCTACCGATAGGATAGACCGGCTACAAGGGAAATCGATTGCCCCCTTGGTTTTTAGGCGGATTTGTTCTTCATCCGCTTGTGGTTTAGCTCCCCCAAGGCAACCCCCATGGCACATAAAAAAGGTCAAGGCTCCAGTCGCAACGGTCGCGATTCCAACGGCCAGCGGCGCGGTGTCAAGCGTTACGGCGGCGAAAAAGTTGTCGCCGGCCATATCATCGTCCGCCAGCTCGGCACGAAGTTCCACGCCGGCAAAGGCGTCGGTCAGGGTAAGGACTATACGCTGTTCGCCCTCGTCGACGGCGAAGTAAAATTCGACCGCGAAGGCCGCCGCGTCAACGTTATCCCCTCCGAAAACTGATCGCCGGCGCAACTTGCTCGTCAACCGCCAGGGATGCCGCCAGGCATCCCTGTTTTCGTTTTCCCTGTCCCTCGAATCCTAGCCCCAGACCACCCGCCCATGTTCGTTGATCGCGTGACCATCGATGTCGAAGCCGGCAGCGGCGGTGATGGGTGCGTCAGCTTTCGTCGCGAAAAATACATCCCGCGCGGTGGTCCCGCCGGCGGCGATGGCGGCGATGGCGGCAGCATCGTGATGGTTGCCGAACCGGGAGTCGATAGCCTGGCCGCGCTCGCGCACCGCAAACTATGGCGCGCCAGCGCGGTGGACATGGGGGCGGCTCGAATTGCCACGGTCGCAACGCCGAAGACCTGGTGATCCGCGTACCGCCCGGCACCATCGTCATGGACGCAGTACACGGACTTGTTCTAAAAGACCTCGCCGTCCTTGGCGACCAGGTGATTGCCGCTCGCGGCGGCAAAGGCGGCAAAGGCAACACGCGGTTCAAATCGGCAACGAACCAAGCGCCACGCGAATTTACCCGCGGCGAGCCAGGTGAGGCCCGCCGCCTCACCCTTGAGTTAAAAGTCATCGCCGACATCGGCCTGGTCGGCAAACCCAACGCCGGAAAAAGCACGCTCCTAAGCCGCGTTTCCCGCGCCCACCCCGAAATCGCTGACTATCCGTTTACCACCAAAACTCCCCACCTCGGCATCGTGCAGATCGATCTGGATCGCTCGCTCGTCATGGCCGATATCCCTGGGCTGATCGAAGGCGCCCACGCCGGCGCAGGCCTGGGGCACGAGTTCTTGCGGCACATCGAACGCACGCGCGTCCTGATCCACCTGGTGGAACCCCAGCCGACCGACGGTACGGACCCTATCGAGAACTATCGCTCGATACGCACCGAGTTGGATCAATATGGCCACGGGTTGGCCGACCGGCCCGAAATCGTGGCCGTCAGCAAAGCCGAGCTACCCGGGGCCGCCGATGTGCAACAAAGGCTCGCAGCCGCATCGGGCCGCGACGTGCTGCTGTTTTCTTCTGTCACGGGCCAAGGACTGGACCAGCTTTTGCATCAATCGCATGCGATGTTGAAGCAAGCAGCAGCGACGGCGGTAACTTAGCGAACAGGGTGGCACGCGCTGAATCTTCTAGGAGCGTGGATCCAACGGCAACGCCCCGTGCGCCCTTCCCGGAGGCTCAGGGCATGCGACCCAAGTTGTGATTTTACCGTCGCCGCACAGCGACGACGCTGGCCGAGGGGCGCGCGTTGTCACTTGTTTGCTGATCGTAGAATTGTTTCATCAGGGCGACTGCATCCGCCGCCGTCATTCGCCGATGCGATTCGGCGTCGAGTCGCAAAAAACTGCTGGCGATTTTCGACACTAGCTTCGCTGGCCGCCGCGCGGGCTCATCGGCTACCAGCACGAGGCGCTCACGCAGCGAAAGTTGAACCGCGTGACTCGGATACATCAAGTCGCAGTCAGCGCCAATCGCCGGTTGGTTGACTGCGATTTGTTCCGACCCCGCCGCGCGAATTTTCAATGCCAGGCAATCACCTGCCGCGGCCACGCTTGCCTGTCCGCCATCCAAGTCGACCAGCGCGACTGCGACCGACGACGGCAATCCCGCGTTGGCCAGTGGCCAGAGACTACGGGCCGTCAACGATAACAGCGACCCCGCGTCGGCCGCATGTTGAGCATGAGATCGAATCGCCGCCCACGTACCCTGAGACACCAAGGCGGATTCGATTGGGTCGCCCGATTCGCTGCCCCCTGCGTGCCCTGCTACTACCAACAGCGTGCGCCGCTGAATCAGCACCCAATCGTGGAAATTGCCGCTCAACACCCGGCGGTGTGAGCTCCAGCCGGCGACTTCTAACTCCTCCAACAACGGAGCAAACGTTGGAAGCTGAGCGCAGCGGCGCGCTGCCGCTGCGATCTTCGGCGCCGGCTGACAGCTACTTGCGACTTCCTCGGGAGGTGCCGTTTGGGCCAGCGGCAGCTGGTGCTTGTTGGCCCGAATGCCCACCCGGGTTGACCGCAGCGGATCGGATCTGCCGGTTTCCCGAGTCGGGGGCATTTCAACCGTCAATCGAACAGTCACGTATTGAAGCTCCGGCTCGCTAGCTGCACACAGAGTCAATCGGAAAAGTTTACCGATTATCGCCATTCAACCTATTCGTCGTTATTTATCATCGGGTGATCGGTTGGGTAAATTGAGCCCGTGCCGAAACTTTTGCACAACCTAGAGAACTTCAGTTGAGACCAAGCCACTACAATTCGCACGCACGGGAAGCAGGCGTCGAATTGGAACCCATTCGGTAGGTCACCGCAATGAACAAGGCATTCGTACGAGAGCCAGACGATGACGGGCGTGCTTACTGCCCGCGCTGCGGAACGTTAGGCCGCCCGGTCGAAAGTGGACCGTTGAATACGCACATCCGCCCCAACGCGCGTGCAAACATGTCCGATGCCGCCTGGTTTTGCGGCTTTGCCCGATGCGAGGTCGCCTATTTCAACGTGTTCGGCACGGTCGTGCTCATGAACGAGCTGAAGGCGCCCGTCTATCCGTACGACCCCAATGCCGCGATGTGCGCTTGCTTTGGCCTTACGTATGACGACGTGGAGGCCGATGTCCGCGAAGGCACGCCCACTCGTATCCGCGAATTGCTGGCGAAGTCAAAGTCGAACCAGTGCGCTGCCACGTCCTGGCGGCCGACGGCACTTGTTGCATCCGCGCTGTGCAAGAGTTGTATATGAGGCTACGTTCGCAGGGCGGCGGCGGTTAACGGTTGCCGACGATTTCAACGTCGCCGCAAGACTCGGTCGCGGAATCGTCGATCGCCGTTGGACTGGCCAGTCACTTGCTTGTCGTTGCGACGCGGGCCGGGCGAGACGCCGTTAGGATGTTGAGGCGCCGTATTCCGATAGTGCGGGCTGCCGGTCGCATGGGTATCTCTCTTAACTTTTGACGGTATCGGAAGCAGCTCACGTTCAGGGTTTTCTGCAGCGTCCAAGTTGCCGGCCGCCGATAGCTCCTGCGAATAGCCGACGTTGCGCAGGCCCGTTGCGGGCCGACTGGTGAGCGCAGCCTGCGCGCTCACGTGCATTCGGCGCGAGATTCCCAAGTCCAGCGTGTCGCCTGACCGCATCTTCGCGATGATGTCGAGAACATCCTGCGGCGAGCTTATCCGTAAACCCTGAAGAGTCTCGATCACATCGTCGGGCCGCAGCCCCGCTTGCTCGGCCGGACTTCCCGGATGCACGCTCTGAACAACGGCGTCTCGATCCTCATCGCGGAATGTCACGCCTAAGTACGCGGGAGCGAAGCCATCGTCGGCCTCGCGGCTGTCAAGTGTCGCCGTACCCTGTGGCGGATTCACCAGAGGCAGCTCAGCTTCCGGCGCCCTGTCGCCGGCGTCGCGAAAGCGATTGTCGAGCGTTGGTTCGCGCAACTTCTGAGCAATCGCCCGCTCGTGCGCATTCGGCATCGATAACAACAGACCTATTACCGCCATACTTCCCATTAAATGTCGATACATCGCTCCCTCCGTCTCGTGGAACTAGTGCCATGTCACAGCTTGATTTTGGGATTTGCCGCAGGGGGCTAGCCCACGGTTGGATCAGCAAAACCCGTGGGCTAGCGCCCTGCGGCTGATTTGCCTATCCCTAATCTTTAGCTGTGACAAAGCACTAGTAGGAAAACCAACCATAGATTTCCCCCGACCGCTTCGCTAGGGGGGAGGCAGAATTTGTGCCCAGCCGAACGATCGAAACGCCGGCACTTTCTGTCTGCAGGCCGAATGTTTGCCCCGCGTTGTGTTATCGAGCAAGCACAACGAACAGCATAATGCCCACGAAATGGCAGGTGCTGCCGGCCATCACGAGAACGTGCCACACGGCGTGAAAATGACGCACCCGGCGGTCATTAACCCAGAACACCAGCCCCAATGTATAGAAGGCAACCCCTAGCAACATCCACCACAGGGCCGCCATTGAAACCATTCCGATCAATCTTGGCACACAGATGAAAGGTATGGCGCCCAGGATGATGCACGGCCACATCGACACGGCTTCCACGCGATGTGCCAACAGCACTTTCGAGAAAAATCCCCATAGGGCGATGGCCCACACGAGCCCCAACAAGATCCACCACGGCACCGTGTGCAAATACGCCATCGAAAACGGTGTGTACGTCGCTGCGATCAGTAAGTAGATCGTGCCTTGGTCGAGCGCGCGAAAGAACAATCGCAAGCGCGGCCTCTCGAACGAGTGCGACAGCGTCGACATGGCATATACGCCGATGAGACTGGCCAGATACACGCTGCACCCGGCAACTCGCCAGCCATCGCCACTGCCTAGGACCGCGGCCATCACCGCCACTCCCACCAGGCTCAACACCAGGCCGATTCCGTGCGTAATCTGGTTCGCCAATTCCTCGGCTGGCGAAAGCAAAGTGGATGAAATCTCGGTTGTCGATTGGCGGCTCATCGCAATTCCCCTTAATCCAAATTCAAAGCCCGAAAGGTGGTCAGCCTGCGTGGCATCCAATCTCTCTTACGGGCAGATGGCGGGGTGTTACGCTGGGGTCGAAAAAACGCTCGGTCAGGCCGATGCCGCGATAAAACCCGGCCTTTTGATCGCGTTGAAGCGCCCGTTGGCGTGCGGTGGGTGGGGGCCGGCACAATATTCCCGCTAGATACAAATGCCGGCCCGTTGTTAAGATAAGAACACTTTATTCACCCACCTGTCCGTGGCAACCCCAAAACTGGACAAATCCGATGAGAAGTCTGTGGCACGTCACGTTGTCAATCGCCGTCCTTGTTACCGCTAGCACGTCTTTGGCCGCGGCCCCTCGGTCGAAAGAAAAGATAGTGAAGCCCAAGCCCGACTCGCAGGGTTGGTTTAATCTTTTCAACGGCAAGGACCTCGCAGGGTGGAAACCATCCAAGGACCACCCCGATTCGTTCAAGGTCATCGATGGCCAGATCGTGGCGCACGGGCAATCGTGCCACCTCTACTACGTTGGGCCCGTGCAGCACGCGAACTTCAAAAACTTCGAATGGAAGTGCGACATTCTCACCAAGCCCGGTTCCAACTCGGGCATGTACTTTCACACCAAGTATCAACCCGATGGATTTCCGCACACCGGTATCGAGGCCCAAATCGACAATTCGCACACCGACCCGATCAGAACGGGCAGCCTCTACCGCCTGAGCAATATCATGAATAAGTCACCCGCCAAGGACAACGAGTGGTTCACGCAGACCGTCATCGTTAAGGGCCATCACATTATCGTGAAAATCAACGGCAAAGTGGTCAACGATTACACCCAGCCGGAAGATCTGAAGCGCGAGCCGGGCTGGGAAGGCAACGTGCTCAGCTCCGGAACATTCGCCCTGCAGGGACACGACCCAAACAGCGAAGTCCACTTCCGCAAGATCATAGTGAAGCCGCTGCCGTGATCCACAAAAAGCAACGCCGACCACACCTAGAGCCTATTTGTCACGCTTCTCATCATCAAATTCGTCATAGGGTATGACGGATCAAATCGGAATGTGTCAAATGAGTGGGCTGAATCCGGACAGGAGTCCGATG
>CAWEDY010000020.1:0-92729 GCA_963807935.1 uncultured Planctomycetota bacterium | reverse complement strand
TATACGCAGATTCTGACGCTTCAACACCTTCCCGCTTGGAAGAATTATGCCTATCTCGGGCTCTATAATGTTGGCTATATGTTCGATGACAGCATCATGGTGATCGCATTTATCATTACCCTCTCACACCGCAATATGCGCGAGGCGGAAGGCCGCTGGCTCAAACTCATCAGCGGTGTCGTCGTGTTAGCACTTGGCTTGGCCATGGTGTTTCGGCCGGACTGGCTGCAGTGGAAATAGAATCAGCCCGTTTGTTTTCGGATGATAATGTGTTGCTTCTTCGCCTCCGCATTCCGATCGAGCAGCCCGTTGTGGCAATTCCTATTCGGCGGTTGTTCGCAGCCAAGTCGCGGCGTGACAACGTGGCTCTCCGTTCCAAGGCACTATCCGATGGCCGCTTCGACTTTGATTCCTTCAGCCATATTCTGCAATTCACGACTGAGCAGCAGCAGCAGGTCATCTAAGCTGACAAGACCGATGGCGTCGCCATTTTCATCGACCACCGGAAGTCGTCGTACGGCTTGCTCCATCAATTGCTGCGTCGCCCCGTAGACGCCCTCGTCCTTATTAATGGTTGAGACCGGGCACGTCATGACTTCTTGAACGTGCTCGTCTGGGGATTTGCCTCGAACGCACACGGCCAATGCCAGGTCGCGATCGGTGACAATACCAATCGGCCTGCTGTCCTGCGCGACAACGACTGCACCCACGTTTTTCTTCTCCATCAACTTTGCCACTTTCTTCAACGGATCTTTGGGAGACGCAATGACAAGTCTGCGGCTGACTAGTTCGCTAATGGACATGGTTCGCTCCTTTCACGATTCTCTCCGTGACTAGTTCGACAACTATTGGGCACCTATTTAACATCTAAATCGTCTCCAGCTTCGAATATCGGTGCGCCTTTCGCTCGATGGTGGCAGGTTTGCCTCGAGGATAGCCGACGATGATTGGCATGACCGCCACATAGTCCGGCGGCATATTCAACTCTATCTTTACGTCCTCTTGTTCGAAAAGCGGCCATGCCAGACCAATCGGGCACGTTCCGAGACCCATATCGTAAGCAACGAGCATCAAGTTTTGTGCGGCTAAACAGCAATCCCAGTCTGGGTGTTGGCCATGTGGTTGTGCGCAAATCACGATTAGTGTTCCGCTGTTATAGAAAATGTTGAACGACGGATCGGAAAGCATGTCCTTTAATGCATCCTCTGTGGATCCCGTTTTGAACGCCCCAATGCATAGCTGTTTGGCACGATCAGAATAAGTCTTGAGTAGTACCATGTCCTGGATGACGACAAAGGCCCATGGTTGACTATTCATTGCGTTCTGCGCTTGCAGTGCGGCGTGGATCAATGTTCGGACCGTGCCTTCACCGACCGGCTCGTCCGTGAAATCACGAACAGAACGGCGACCAAAGATAGCGTCGACTAATTCCATAAAACAACGACACCTCAACTCTTGTCGCACCCGGCCGCCTGAGTTCATCTGCGGCGTAACATTATTCGTTTATTTTCAGGTTGCTTTACGGCATGATTGTGATCCGATTCTTGACTTGCCATACGCCCGGCGCCGACCAAGCCACTCGTTCTGCTTCTTCCTTTGCTGCCAACGACCGCACGTAGCCGCGGAGAATCACGTTGCCGTTCTCGGAATCCGCGACCACATGGCGAGTGTCCAATTCGGCGCTGCGTTTCAGTGCAGCGGTGATCTTTTTCTGTTCATCGCCGGCAGAGACACGTGGCTTGACGTCAATGTTATTGACGACGCCTTTGACGCCGGTCAGATGACGCACGGCACTCGTGGCTGCGTCCTTCTGATACTTCCAATCGACCTGGCCTTCGAGCGTGACAAAGCCATTGCTGATAAGAGCCTTGACCGAAACCGCGTGTACGCCGTAGTGCGCCTTGACGGCATGGACGCAGTCGGCGGCGATGTCCTCATCACTCCTTTCGTCACGGCCCAGGAGTTTGACTTCTAACTCATCGGCGACTGCCTTAACCCCCAGCACACGCGCGGCCGCTCTTTCCGCGATGCACTTTTCTCCATAGGCTGGTACGTGGCCCTCAAGCGTTACGATTCCACCTCTCACCGAAACGGCGATATGCGATGCGTCAGCGCTTGGTTCCCAGGCGAGTTCATCTTCAACGTCGCGTTTCAAATCCATATCCGACTTCATTGCTCGAATCCTTATTCATCGGCCGTAGCAGAAAGCTTGGCCCACGCCGCCAATGCACGGACGCGGGGGGAATTTGCGGTGCGACAAACAAACGGTCGTAGGCCAAGCCCTCAGTCTTGCTTGACCGCAATTCTTTTGGCCTTGCTTTCGGCCGACTTCGGCAAGGTGACGGTCAGCACGCCATTGTGATACTTGGCTTCGACCTTCTCCTTATCGACTTCGGTCGGCAACGCCACCGATTCATAGCATTGCTGCTCGCGGGTATCCGTCCCAGGAACCACACCTGCAAAAAACCGTGGAATGCTGGTGCGTCCCGCTGAAAACAACGCTGACAAATTTGGCGTCCAGTTTCTCTGCCCAGCGCCAGCGTGCGTGGCCGTTTCGGGCCACGCCGATGTGACAAACGTCACGCCTTCATTATGCAGTTAGCACCACCATTTTTAGACGGCGTTTCCGGAGTACAAGTTCGGCAAGTATGCATAGAGCGGAAATGCCTGAGTTGAGTTAAAGTGTGAAGCGGCAATAAAATTGCGAGCTTGACGCTTCGTCATTTCGTGGTCTTTGTATATTCAGGACGTTTGGCATCCACCGCAATAGCGGCAAGAAAGTCTCTTGCAAATTGGGACACTCGCTGCATTCCATCGAAATTAAGTCTCTGAGGTCTGTCCGCTGGCGTATTGATTGCCTCATCCGGTCCAGTCGCAAACCACAAGGTGGGAATGTGTTTCGCATGGAAGGCCGCTGGATCATCAGACCAAGGATTCACTCCGGCCTTTTTAATCTTAAATCCGTATCGCTGATTAATTTGATCTAGCAACTTGCTAAAGTGACCCGGAGGTGACGCCCCGATGGCGGTGAGCTTGTCATTCTTAAGACGCCCAACCATGTCGAAATTGATCATCGCTACAGTCTTCTCAAGAGGAAATAGGGGGGCATGTACGTATGATTTGCTGCCCACGCTTCCCAATTCTTCTCCTGCGAATGCAATAAATACTATTCTGCGCCTCGGATTCTGCTTCACATTCGCCATGCCTCGGGCGACTTCCATCATTACTGCTACTCCCGATGCATTGTCATTCGCCCCCTGACAGATCGGCGTTGCCGATGTGCCCAATAAGGCACCCTCACAATTCTCACCCAAGAACGTGGGATAGTCGTGTGGGGGTACGCACGGCAGCGGCGCTTCAGGGATATCCGGCCGGGCATCGTAATGGGCGCCGACGATGATGGTCTCGTCAGCCAAAGGTCCTGAGCCTTCCAGTACGGCGATTACGTTTTTCGCTTCGATGAATTGCCGACGTACGTCAACCTTTCCCACAACCGACCAACCTTTTAGGGCAATACTGCGCGGCTTTTTCTCCGCGTCGATCTGGCGCTCCAGTTCTTGTAGATCGGTTCTTGCAACGGACTGGAAGATTCGATTTACAATTGTTTGGCTGAAGCGCACGACAGGAATCCCAGGATCAATTTCAGTCCAATCAGCACTGTCGAACTTCAATTGGAGATCACTTGTATCGCGTTGGCGTTCTTGCCAGATAAAAACACTCTTCGCCGCATCCTCCAAGTCCTTCATCTGCGATTCGTCAATTTTAGCTTCGTCTTGGCCATTCTTCTTGATTGCTGCGAGGTTGTCGCTAAGTCGCTGCAACGATTCCTCCCATGCCTTTCGGTATGCCGTGAAGTCTTTGCGTCTGAGCGACTCGTTGCGGACGAAAATCAAACCGCTCGCTTTGAGCTGGCGTATCTTCGCTAACCGCTGCTTGTGGATCGCGACAACTTCGGGTCGATCAAAACCCATGAACATGATGGGTGTGCTTCCTGCGAAATCTAATCCTGCGTAGTCATCATATTGCTTTCTTGCATCTGAAACTCCGTAGCCAGCAAATATCAGTGGAGAATCGAGTTTGCCTGAACCGCCGATCGCCAGTGGTATGTAATCCCTGCCAAGCACCAATTCAATGCGTTTCAGCTGTCCCATTTCTCTGGGTGGGCCGACCAAGGCGAGATGGTTGTCCGGTCCCATTTTCACGATTACGGCGCTCACAAATTTCTGAAATGGCGTTCCGCCACACGAAGTCATTAGAAGGCCAGACTCGGCGAATTGCCTCCCGATGTAATCGGCGGCGAGATCAAGGCCGCGGCGTCCGACACTACGACCTTCCCGAGCCGCGTCGGCAGTGAGAAATTGAATGTCTGCGATAAGCCGCTTTTGTGAGTCTCCGGGCTCTTTGGCTGGCACAACTTTTGATGGTGCGAACATCGTCAAGATCGCACACATCAAATAGCCGCCCACAGTTTTGCTGAAGCTATGGCACATATTTGTTTTCCTGGCCCCCTTCCGTCTAGGTAGCTCTTGTAACGCGCTGCCATGAAGGCAGTATCCCATTCAGAAAGTCGCCTGGCGCTGCAAAAACACGCAAGCATAGCAGTAAGCACATATCGCTAAGCATCTGATCCTACCAGCCATGATAACTGCGTGGGAACCGTGTCGACAGCAGCATTGCCATAAACCTTTATTCGCCGGTGCCCGTCTCCGGTCGCCGGATTACCGCGACCAGCACCGGCGAGATTCCGGGTGGCCCGCCAACCAAGCATCTGGAAGCAGCGTCGCAACCGCGGGCGGCGAGCAGCCCGACAACTGACTCAGGAGGTCCCGCACGTACGCAAACGGCTCGACCTGATTCGCCTTGGCGCTGGCCATGATGCTGTACAGGATGGCGGCCGCTTTGCCGCCATGATCGCTGCCCATGAACAAATAATTCTTGCGGCCGATCGCCACGGGACGAACACTTCGCTCGCTCAAGTTATTGTCGATCGAGAGCGCACCGTTCTCGCAGTAGCGGACCAGTCCGTCCCAACGTGGCAACACGTACTGCAATGCCTGGCCGATGGGACTTTTGGGCAGCACGCTCTGCTCGGTGGCCTGGAGCCATTGGCGAAACTCGCCGAGCATAGGCAAGGAATGTCGTTGTCGCAGCTCCAAACGCTGTTGATGCCAGACCAACCACGCCTGCTCACTTTCGAGTCCGTCGGGGCCGATTACCTCCTTAGCGTCGCGTTCGACGCGATACAACCGCGCAATGTAAGCGAGTGCAATGTGGGCAATCTCGGGCTGCACGGTGCGGGCATCATAGAACTTCCGCCGCGCATGTGCCCAACAGAGCACCTGCTTAACGCTGCCTGCGGCGTAGATACCGTCGTAACCGGCGAACGCATCGGCGTGGAGATATCCCTCAAAGCTTTTCAAGAATTCCACAGGTCCGTCGCGCTTTCGGCTCGTCGTGTAGTCGTAAACCGTGAAGGGATTTCGCCAATCACCACAATAAACCCAGAATCGCGCCGTGCGGGTTTTCGGCAGACTGGCATCGAGCACGGGGACCGGTGTATCGTCGGTGTGGATCGACTCCGATGAGCGTACCCGCTCGACCATCGTCTGATAGACCGGTTCCAGAATGGCCGCGGCCTGCATCGCCCACCGGCATAGCGTACTTCGCGATAGCTCCACTCCACTGCGGGCGAATACGTCCTCCAGCCGGTACAGAGGGAGATGATCGGCATACTTGCCGACCACAATGCTGCTTAACAGCCCGGGCCCTGGCAGGCCTTTGGCGATCGGCTTATCGGGGACCGGAGCGATGATGACCTGTTCTTCGCAGCGACGGCAAGCATACTTCCACCGTCGATGCTCGATGACTTTCAGAACGGCCGGCACGAATTCCAGTTGCTCGCTCGTCTCGCAACCGATTCGCTGTCGGGACTCACCGCAGCATGGACATAACTTTTCAACTTCGGCAAGATCGTGGTCCACAACTTCGCGAGGCAGGTGATCGGGCAGCCGTCCGCGGCCACCGCCTCGACGAAGGTGTTCACGGACAAGTAGCGGATTGGGGGCTTCGACTGGTGAGATTGGGACTGGTGCCGAATCGTCTGAATCGCCTGCGTCAAACATTGAGAGTTGGTTGGGATCAACTCGTTCACTGCGAGGACCATATCGGCTGCGAAGCAACTGTTCGACGAAATGCTTTGCCTGCGCTAACTCTCGTTGCAGTTGATCGATCGTCGACTGCTGTTCATCGATGATCTGATGGCAAAGCGACAGATCGTCCGGTCGATGAATTGCATCCGTGTTCATGGACCATTAGACGAACGACGAGACGAAATGGTTCGTTGCGACGTGAACGAAAAACTTCACGCGGTTCTTCGATACCGTTTTCGTCGCCGCACGCTCGCGAGATCAATGCCACCGAGCAGCAGACCTAAGTCGGCAGCACTGAGCATAACGTGGTTCGCTTCATTGTCGATCCGTGGCAATTCGAATGTGCCAACTTCGAGACGTTTATACCAGATGGCCAGCCCATCTTCGTCCCACCACAAGAGCTTCACTCGATCGCGACGGCGATTGACAAAAACGAATAAGCCGCCTTGCAGCACATCACGGGCAGCTTGCTCCGCGGCGACGCGCATCAAACCGTCAAATCCCTTGCGCATGTCGGTGGGGCCAACGCAAAGGTAAACGGCCGTCGGTCGGGGCGCCAATGCGAGCATCACCCGACTCTCAAAGCGTTGAGCACCGTACGGAGCAAAACCTCGTCCACGCCCGATTCGATGTGAAGCGTAGCGCCGTTCACTTCCAGCGTCAGTGCCGACGTCGGCATCGCGGCGACAGAGATCGGGACAAGTCGAGGCGCGGATGACTGGGATTTCTTTCTGCCGGTATACCGACGACTTGTCTTTGGGCCTAGCTCGCGTTTCCAGAGATGAAACGCCGACTCCGTAAGTCCGCGTTCGCGACAAAACCCAGAAATCGTCTGGCCGCCTTGGGTCCAGTCGTCGATCTGACGCCGCCAGAATGCCTCTCGTTCACCCTTCGGAAGTCGCACTCGCTTCGCCATTGCCCGTGCTCCAGAGGTTTCGCAGGGAAATCCTCAGGCTAGCACGGGCGTCAAGGTGTGGATGGTGGCACGCATACGCTCGCGGTACTCTTTCACTTTCCCTTTTTCATCCTTGGTTTCGACCTTCTTCGAGGCACGCAGAACCAGTCGGCTATCCTCGACACGAACGTCGAAATCATCAGCATCAAAGCCTGGCGCCTCTGCTTTCACGACGATATTCTCGTCCTCATCCTCCACGTCCAGGCCCCAATCCCATCCTTCACCGTTTGCTGGCATAAAAGCTGCGAACTCCTTGGCCAGCCGATCGAAGTACCGATCAAGTTCTTCGCGCATCCGGCTCAAGGAAAACTCGAAATCGCCAAACGGCAAGTACGGGAATAGCTGGCCCGCTCGACCGGTCAGCTCCTTCCGTTTGCTCCTCCAGGGAATAAGACTTTTCATAGCAACGCTCCTTATACAATGTCTAACGAGACAGGCTCGTGCCGAGTAAACATGGGCAGCGTGCTGCCTAGATAGTGTTGGTATCAAAGGCTGTGCCAATTGGTGTAATTAGAGCTAGTTCTTGCTTCGGCATCAGAATCGGCGAGATAACAGCGACACCTCCGTCGTTCATAGTTCAGCTCATTCACATCGCATCTGTTGAAGGCCGAAGATGTGCGAAGTCGCACAGGAGGCCGTGACAAACGTAGGCGCGATCGCGTAGGAAGAATTGATTCGATCGCCTCGATACTCGGCAGATTAGGCAGAACGATTAAAGCCCATGATGTGCCTGCGCTTCCCCTATGTAGAGGTCGAAAATCTTGTGGAGGAACATTCGAATAGGCGCTGCGCGCGAAATCAAGCGCGAACACCAACGGAATCCCTAGCCAGGCTAACCCAAAAAGAAACAATGGCACTTGGTCGGTGCCGAGGACCGATTGCACCGGTGGATAATACAGAATTGCCCAAGCAAATACGATTTCCAAGGCGATTCCAAGCAACATTAGACGATTTCTTAGTAATCCAATGTCGAGCCCGGAGCCGCGATCCGATCGTCGGCCAATGACGTTACCGATTTGCATCAGGATCACGGAAACAAGTGCGATCCCAGTTGCTGACCGATATAGTGGATCCATTGAATCCAGCTCTTGTCCCCACTCCCAGCCGCCGAGGCGCAATATCGTAAAAAATAAAACAAGCGAAAACGCCGCCTGGATCAATCCCAAAAACAGGTATGCGATCGAAAGTAAGTGAAAGGACAGCAACCTCTGATCGCTGCGGCGCGGAGGCTGCTTCAGTGTATCCGGTTCAGGCGGCTCCTGACCCAGGCCAATCGCAGGCAACAGGTCGGTCCCCAGGTCGATGGACAGAATTTGAATGATTGAGAGCGCTAGGGGGACCGGCAACACAATATAAGGGACTCTAACAAAACCCTTCCAATCGGTTCCAGCAGATGAGCAGGCAGCCGATGGTGAGGAAAGCGGTATGAATATCGTCTCGTTTTTCGTAGCGCACGCGAAGGCGGCGGAATTTGAATAACCAACTGAAGACCCATTCGACAACGCAACGATGAACGCCCAAGCCACTTCCGTGTTCCGTGTTTCGCTTGGCGATAAACGGCTGGATGCCTCGCTGACGCAAAGGCACGCGGATTTTTTCTTCGGCGTCGTAAGCGCGATCGGCGAAGGCTGCGTCGGGACGTTTGCGGCGGCCACCGCCAGGACGCTTGATCGCTGGAATCGCGTCGATCAATGGGACCGCTGCTTGAGAATCGTGGACGTTCGCGCCGGTGTGCGTGATAGCCAATGGCGTTCCCTGGCCATCGCAGACAACATGCCGCTTCGAGCCATTTTTGCCGCGATCCGTGGGATTGGGACCGGTTTGCGCCCCCCAAAAAGCGCTCGCACCGAGCAGCTGTCGATCGCCACTTTCGACCAATCGATCTCGTTGGCCAAGCCTAATTCGTCGAGCAGCACGCGCCACACTTTTTCCCACACGCCGGCCGCATGCCAATCGCGAAGCGCCGCCAACAGGTCATGCCCGAGCCGCAGCCCAGTTCTTGGGGAAGATACTCCCAAGGACAACCGGTGCGCAGCACAAACAAGATGCCCATGAGCGCTTGCCGATTGGAAACTCGGGGCCGCCCACCCTTGGGCTTCGGACGATCCGTTGGCAGCAATGGTTCGATTCGTTCCCACAAGTCTTCTGCAAGCAGCGGTTTGGCCATATGTGTTCCTCCTTGAACACCAAAAACCTAACCGCTCCGCCTGTTATGCTCCAATAGAGGTTTTGTTAGAGTCCCTAAAGCAGATACGGAACGATTTCCGGAACGTTGCTGGCCAGTACGTAGGTTGTAAATTTTTGAATGTTGCGAAACACGGCACGTCCTTCTTCGACTCCGGCAATAATCGAAGAAAAACTATTGTCGAGCAGCACGACGTCGGACGACTCTCGGGCCACGTCTGTACCACCAATCCCCATTGCGATGCCCACGTCCGCCGCTTTCAGCGCAGGCGCATCGTTGACGCCGTCGCCTGTCATTCCCACGACAAAGCCGAGACATTTGATCGCTGAAACGATTTTCAACTTCTGTTCAGGTGTCGTCCGCGCGAATACGATAGCCGTCGCGCAGTCGCTCGATGAGTTCGTCGGACGTCATGTCCGCTAAGTCGGAACCCAGCACGATGCGGCCGCCACTCGCGTCGGTGGCTCTCAAAATCCCGCATTTTCGTGCCACGGCCTCTGCCGTATCTGGATGATCGCCGGTCACCAGGATGACACGGATTCCGGCAGCGTGGCAGCTCTCGACCGCAGCCGGCACATCGTTACGGATCGGGTCCTCAAGCGCAATAAACCCTTTCAGAATCAGATTACGCTCAAGCCATTCCTCTGTCGCGTTTGGGTGTGGCACCGAATCTAAATGACGGTAGGCGGTAGCGATTACGCGTTGGCCTTCAGAGCACATTGTGTGAACGATATTATCACACGTGATGAGAGCAGTTTCGTTGGCTGGCAACAGCCGGTCTTCGAGAGCCTCCTCGATCTGTGCGATGAAGGGACGAATCGATTCCCACGCTCCTTTGACAGCAAATAGCACTGTCTGCCCGTCGTCGAAAACTCCAGCTTGCCGTCGCCGCTCCAAATCAAATGGAAAATGGCGACGTGTATCTTCAATTATCTTTGTTGGTACACCAAACACGTCGGCGTACTTCTCCACGATGCAAACATCGAGCGGGTCGCCCGAAAACCGACCGACTTCTCCTCGAACGATAGATGCGATTAATGCTACTTTCAGCGCATCTTGCAATGTGCCGCCATTTGGCAAGTCAGTTCCATGTACTCCGTCGACCATTCTTGCAATGGCAAGCTCATTCTTCGTCAATGGTCCAGTCTTGTCCGTGCAGATGATGTGCATGGCTCCCATGGCTTCCACTGCCTCCAGGCTTTTCACCAAAACCTTTCGCCGGGCCATGCGCTGACTTGCCAATGACAAAGCAAGAGTGAGCGTTGGAAGCAGTCCATCCGGAACATTCGCGACGATGATTCCCATCATAAAAACGAGGTTTGCCCATAACGAACGTCCACTGAGGACGCCGTAGATGAAGAACACTGTGCCCATGGTAACCGCAATGATCGTGAGGAGGCGGACCATCCGGTTCGTCTCGCGCTGAATCGGTGAGGGTGGCCGGCGCACGTCTCGCGACAGCGATGCAATTTTGCCGAATTGAGTATTGTTCCCCGTCGCAAATACCACGGCGACGCCAGAGCCACGTAAGACGGCCGTTCCAGCAAACAAGATGTTGCGACTATCAACTAACTCACCGCGCGCTGGGCGATTGGTCAAAGGAACTGGCCTCGCTTCGCCGGTGAGTGGCGCATTGTTTACTAATAATTCCTCCGAGGTCACAACTCGCGCATCGGCGGAAACTTGATCGCCTTCGGTGACCAGAAGAACGTCACCGGACACGATGTGATCCGCCAATATCTCCACATCTTTCCCGTCGCGTCGGAGGCGAGCCATTCGCGGGAGATACTTATTAAGTTCCGCCATGGCCCTTTCGGCGCGGTACTCCTGCAGGTAGGCAAACACGGCATTGAGAATTGCCACAGCAATGAGGGCCCAACCTAGCACCGACATACTTTGGCCCGGCTCGATGGCGTCTGCTATAAAGCAGGCCGCCGCAGATATGTAGAGCAGTATGCTGAAGAAGTTTACGAAGCGCTTGGCGAGCACAAGAAACCATCGCCCGGGACAAGCACTCATTAGGCGATTGGAGCCGAATTGCTGCAGGCGATGCGCAGCTTCAGTTGTCGTCAACCCATCCTCACGGCTTTCTACGAGGTTGAAAACCTCATTCGCAAATGCTTTGTTGATATCGGCCATACGGCGTTGTCAACCGGGCATGTTCAAAAAGAAAAAGAAGCAGAGCAAAACTATATTCCGTATGATTCCCGAGAGATTTACAACCCTCCCTAATCGATACTTGGTGTGCTCTTTCGCACAGCCCGTAACTTGCCGCTCTATAATTCACATGTACGCTGCCTGGCTTGCGGAGACTTAATCGGAGGTTAGGACGTTGGCACCGCCATTGCTACCTTGTTCAAATGGCGTGCCAGTTTGATGTCATGCTAACCGGTTGATTATTCGTACTTCTTTACAGTTCATAATCGTTCAACTACTGCTTCGGAGGTTGAATTGGAACGTAATCACCTGTTTCTGGTGCGGCACGGAGCGCAGCCGATCGTCGGCGCTCAAATAGGCCCGCAACTTACATGGCAACCGGCTGTCGATGTTTACCGCTGCGCGGAAGGTTGGCTGATTAAGTTCGAATTGGCCGGAGTTCGCCAAGAAGATGTTCGAATTGAAGCAAATAACCATGGCCTAACCGTATCTGGCGTGCGCCGCGACGTGCGTCATTTTGAATGGCAAGAGGCCCACCTGATGGAAATTGCCTATAGCCGTTTTGAGCGATCCGTACAGCTACCGGAACCGATCAACGACATGAAACTCATTGTGGATTTTCGTGATGGAATGATGTACGTACGCGCCCTCGCAACGAACGAATGCAACGGCTGATTAGGGTGTGCGAGCAGACTGGCAGTGGCCAATGACGGCAAATAACTAAAGGAATTTCGCAATGACAGACTCAACAACAACTTCCAACATATATCCCATACTGCCACTGCGCATAGGAGTGCTTTTCCCCTCGCAGATCATGCCGGTCTCGGTGAAGCGGTCGGAATCGACCGCGGCGATAGAGTCCGCATTGACAAGTGAAGACAAAATGCTCGTCATCATCAGCCAGCGTGATCGCGAGACGGAAACTCCTGGGTTCGAGGACCTTTATGCAGTCGGTACGCTCGCCGTGATTAAAAGGATGCAGCGTGTTGGCGACACGATCCAAGCAATCATTCAAGGTGGCCAACGAGTGCGCTTAATGCAGAGCGTGTCGCGGGAACCGTTCATGCGGGCCAAATTTGCCGTGCTTCCGGAACCGAGCGATACGAGTACCGAAGTGGAAGCGCTGTTTGGAGAAACGATCAAGCTTTCCAAGCGCACGTATCAATTGATCCAGCCCGAAGCAGAGATGTCGTTATCCGACTTGGCTGGGAATATGGCCAGCCCGATTCAATATGTTTATCTGCTTGGATCGATGTTTAGCCTCGGTGTGGAAAAAGAACAATCGCTGCTTGAAGCGGACACCCAGGCCACAGCGCTGCGAATCATGCACGAATTTCTCACGCACGAGGTGCAAGTGCTCGAATTGCGGCACAAGATTGCCAGCCAGGCAGAGACGGAGATGACCCGTCAACAACGTGAATATTTTCTGCGGCAGCAATTGCAGGCGATTCAAAAAGAACTTGGTGAAACAGAGCCCGGAGAAGCAGAAGTGGCCGAACTACGCCGCCGTGTCGCCGAGACGGACCTTTCGGAAAACGTCGCCAAGGAGGTCGAGAAGGAAATTTCACGGCTGGAGCGCATGTCGCCGGCAGCTGCCGATTACCAGGTCATCCGCACATACATCGATTTGGCGCTGGAAATGCCGTGGAAGAAAACGACAGAAGACGTCCTCGATTTGCGTCACGCACGCACAGTGCTCGACGAGGACCATTTCGACCTTGATGATGTAAAAGATCGGATCATCGAGCACCTGGCTGTGATGAAAATGAATCCGAGCGCCAAGGCTCCGATCCTTTGTTTCGTTGGACCGCCGGGCGTCGGTAAGACTTCGCTTGGCCAATCCATCGCGTGGCGCCATCGGTCGTAAGTTTGAGCGCATGAGCCTGGGCGGCTTACACGACGAGGCCGAACTTCGCGGACATCGCCGCACTTACGTGGGCGCGATGCCCGGACGAATCATCCAAGCAATACGCCGCGCTGGCGTTCGGAATCCGATACTGATGCTTGACGAAGTCGATAAACTCGGCAGAGATTTCCGCGGCGATCCTGCGTCGGCACTCATGGAAATCTTGGACCCAGCGCAAAATGCTGAGTTTCATGACAACTATCTGGACATTCCCTTTGACTTGAGTAGCGTGTTTTTCATTACAACGGCCAACACGCTCGAATCTGTCCCCGGCCCTCTGCTCGATCGCATGGAAGTATTGCGATTAACTGGCTATAGCGAGGAAGACAAGCAGCAGATTGCCCGCCGCTATCTGATTCGTCGTCAGCTTTTGCAAGCCGGCCT
Source organism: uncultured Planctomycetota bacterium (assembly GCA_963807935.1). GTDB lineage: Bacteria > Planctomycetota > Planctomycetia > Pirellulales > Lacipirellulaceae > JABDGM01. The sequence goes on along the minus strand of CAWEDY010000020.1, from coordinate 78,993 downwards.
CACTGCTGAGCAGCTTGAAATCACCGACGGCGCGCTGGCGGCAATCATCAATCGCTATACACGCGAAGCCGGCGTGCGCGAGCTGGAGCGCATGATCGGCGCATTGCGCGCAAGGTGGCGAAGCGGTTCGCAGAACAAGACAGTGCGGCCGCTGGACTTTCATCAACGGATCAGGCTGACCAACGCTCCAAACCGTCGAAAGTTATCGTTACCGAAGAGGCCCTTCCGGATCTGTTGGGTCCAGAACGATTCTTCCGCGAAAAAGCTCTTAAGACGACAATTCCCGGTGTAGCCGCAGGGTTGGCATGGACCGAAGCGGGCGGTGAAATATTGTTTGTTGAAGCCGTCCTCTTGCCGAAGGGGCGCGGTCTGATCCTGACCGGGCAGCTTGGACGCGTTATGCGCGAGTCAGCCCGAGCCGCACGCAGTTACGTGCGATCGCGAGCGAAAGAGCTAGGGCTGGACCTGAAAAAATTCAGGTCGGCAGGCGTGCACATTCACGTTCCCGCGGGCGCAGTGCCCAAAGATGGTCCATCCGCCGGGGTTGCGATCGTTGGGGCGCTCGCCTCGCTCTATTCCGACCTGCCGGTGCGCAACGACACGGCCATGACCGGTGGGATTACGCTAAGCGGGCTCGTGCTGCCGGTCGGCGGTATTCGGGAGAAAGTCCTTGCGGCACGGCGCGCCGGCATGCGGCGCGTCGTTCTGCCGCGTCAGAACGAAAGTGAGTTGAAAGCACTGCCAGACGAAGTGCGCCGCGATATGGAGTTCATCCTTATCGAGCGGATTGAACAAGCGATCGCCGCGGCGATTCCAGATTTAGCTAGTAAAACGCCAGGCGCGGATTCGTTGCATGTGCAAAAGACCGAAGTTGTCACGATTTGAGAGATGCGCGATATCTTGGTCGAAACTCATCATCTCGTTACATAGGCGTCCGCAACTTTGGCAAGCCGCTGCAGCGATTCGGCAATTGCAACCGGATAAGGATCGCTTTTCTCCAACCGGCGTAGCGGTTCCGGCAAGTGCGTCAGCTGAGTACGAACTCGCTCCTGGATTTTGACAAGCGCCTCGCTGGCAGCGACGCGGCGGCCGCCGTCATCGCCGGCTGAAGAAGTGGGGCGCCAGGTTGCTTGTCGTCTTGAGCGGCAATCGTATCGTGCGCCATTCGCTCGCCGTCGTATTGCCGGAAAACCTGTTTGCGGCCAGGCCACGTTGCTTTGCCTTCCGATCGTTTTCGGCGGGGGACGCCGGCATATTCTTGTAATTTATAAGCACAATCCAAATACGGCGCGTCGGCCGATACATCCAGTCGACTGCCAATACCAAACCCGTCAATCGGCGCTTCCCGCAAGTCGCGCAATTTCCATTCGTCGAGGTTTCCGCTGGCGAAAATGGTGGCGTTCTTTAGCCCGGCCGCGTCCAATATGGCCCGCACCTTTTGGGCATGATCTGCCAGATCCCCGCTGTCGAGCCGAACGCCCTGTATCGTAATTCCATCTGCGGCAAGCAACTTCGCTACTTCGACAACACGGCTTGCGCCCGCTTCGGTATCGTACGTGTCGATCAACAATACAACATTGTGACGATGAGACTTGGCAAAGTTCAAAAACGCTTGCGCCTCAGTCGGATGTGCCTGGATAAACGAGTGCGCCATCGTGCCGTATGCGGAAATACCATATTGCATAGCCGCCAAAACATTTGACGTGCCTCCGAAACCGGCCAGGTAACTAGCCCGGGCAGCCAACAGAGCGGCTTCCGCGCCGTGCGCGCGGCGCATGCCGAATTCCACGAGCAACTTATCGGGAGCCGCAAGAATGCATCGTGCAGACTTCGAAGCAATCAGCGTTTGAAACTGCAATAGATTGATAATGCGGCTTTCGACAAGCTGCGCCTGCGGTAGCGGCGCGACGACTCGTAAAACGGGCTCGGTCGGAAGGAACACTGTCCCTTCCGGTAAGGCGTCCACATCGCCGCTAAAGCGAAATTGTTCCAGATATCGAATCAGCGTCGGCGAAAAGCTTTGAGAAGCCAGCCAATTGAGCTCATCCTGGGAAAAACGCAGCGCTTCCAAATAGCTCAGTACGTCGTCAAGCCCGGCGGCAACAAGAAAGTTCCAAGTCGAGGGTAGCTTGCGGACAAAGAATTCGAAGACGCCGACTTCATTCATGTCGGCGTCAAGGTACGCCTGCAGCATCGTTAGCTGGTACAAATCAGTCAACAATGGTGATACGGCGCATTCCATCTGGCCACGTCCTCCAAGCGGCGGGAATTGCACCGGCCGCAATCATTCGTTCCATGGTGCGCTGGCCGTCGTTTGGAGCAACATTAATCGCTCGAATCGCGTCGGTTAACAGCACGACCTGAAATCCATCGCGCAATGCGTCCTCGACGGTCGCCAAAACACAATACTCAGTAGCGAGTCCGCCGATAAAAAGTCGCCTCGCTCCCGACGAGCGAAGAAACTCGGACAATCCTATTTCGCTGAAATCGGAATAGGATTCACGATCTGGCGAGGTTGCTTTCGAGACGATGTGAACGCCGCACGGCAGCGCAAATCCCGAGGCAAATTGCGCATCCAGTAGTCCCTTGCACACAGTGAATGGGCCATGGTCCACCTTCGCTTCGAAAGGAACAGTGATTTTCAGGATGCCAATCTCGCGACGCAACGATCAACAGAGACGCCGCGGCAAACGCTGAAATATAATCATTAAGCGGCTGGATGACCTGGTCGCCGTGGGGCACTGGTAGTCGGCCACCGGGCAAAAAGTCATTTTGGATGTCAATAATTAGTAGGCAATCGCTGCTACCAGGAGATAGTACAACGAGTGCTCGCGAAGATGTGCTGTTTCCTGCCATAGAAAGGGCTGTGATATTGGTCAATTCAGAACTGGCCGGGCCGTCGTGGAATTCAGCAAAGACGAAATATAGGCCAATTCAGTTACCTCTAACTCGCAGACTTTAAATCCAGGTCCGATTGTACTCGCCAGTCAGCCGTGGAGAAAACGCTTTGCCCGATCATCGCAAACATCGCGGCCCGCATCCCGACGACGAGCGACTCTTCTCGCTCGAAAATTATTCGCGATTGCGGGACGCAACGCACGACCTTAGCTGGTTGTTAAGCCGAGGCTATGCATCTCCTTCTGCGATAAAAGTTGTGGGCGATCGCTATTCGTTAGATGGTCGGCAGCGAATCGCTGTGGCGCGTTGTGCGTGCGACGATGCAGCCGCAAATCGCCGAAACCAGCATCAGTTGACCGTCGAGCAGTTAGAGGCACAGTATTTGTGGATTGACGGCTACAATGTGCTGACAACCGTTGAATCGGCGCTTTCCGGAGGCATGATTTTGTATGCTCGGGATGGCTGTTATCGCGATCTAGCTAGTATGCACGGCACCTACCATCGCGTGAATGAGACGACGCCTGCAATCGAGATACTGGGTGAACTAACCGCAGGATGGAATGTGGGCGGCTGCCATTGGTTATTGGATCAGCCAGTGTCGAACAGCGGGCGATTGAAAAAGTTGCTGGGGAAAGTCGCCGATGAACACGGTTGGAATTGGGAAATTGAGCTGACGCCTTCTCCCGACCGCGTTCTTCGCCAAAGCGATGAGATTGTTGTTTCGGCCGATAGCCACATCCTTGATTGTGCCGAGCGGTGGTTCAATTTGGCACGCCTCGCCATTGATACGCGGATCGCCGATGCTTGGATAGTGGACCTTTCATCCTGAACGCGCACTGCGGCTCCTGGTACATGGTTTGCAAACTAAGTCGCTTGGACGAATCCGCCGAACATGTAAAAGAACGCGAACTGCCGGGAGGAGAGCATGAACAAGAAAGACCTCCACCGATATTGGGGTACGCTTCTGAAACTCCGCGAGCGGCTCACCGAAGCGGTTAAGCGCATGAGCGAAACCGTGCGAATGGATGCGCAGCCCGCGGGAGAGCACGATCGGCATGTTAGCGAAGGTCCGGATACCGAGCTCACTCTTGAACAAGATGAAGAGAACATCCGGCGGCTAGTGGTAGATGCTTTGAAACGGGTGGAAAGCGGCACGTTCGGCATCTGCCAGAAGTGCGGCAGGCAAATCGGCCTTCAGCGACTTGATGCTGCGCCCTATACGCCTTACTGCATTGAATGTGAGCGAAAACTTGAGACCGTCGCTTAGCGTGCTGCTCCGCTAGTAGCTGTGTCGACTATTGCAGGTCACTGCAAATCACGTGTTTTCCGTTCTGTGTGGCCTTATACCCCAGCAGCTCCTCAACAACCGGTACGATCTCGTCTAGATGATGGGGCCGGTCCTTGCGCTCATCAATAGTGATCGTTGTGATGACTCGGGCGTGGCGCTTCACCATTTCATCATGGCAAGACCGAATCGCTGACATGACATGGTACCAATCACCTTGTACTGCTGTGACCATTGGACCCAGGCAGTATTTGACATCTTCGCGATCCAGGATTTGCATCATTTGAGCGACATCTTTGCTCAAGTGCGTCTCGTCCATCGGATGCACCGTGAATTGCGCGAACATGGATAGAACTCCTCCAATTGGGCCATACGATATGGCAGCAGTCGATTATTTCGCTGGGCAATTGACGCCATCAGGCACTCGGGCAACCAGTTCCTTGTAAGCGCGCCGTGACCGACTTAGTTCCGAGCAAGCCGCATGCCGACATGATTATCGGTGAGTGCTGTACCGGGCGACGTTTTTCAGGATGCACGGAAAATCCCGCGTTCGTAATGTGCAACTTTATGTCATATTTCCCGTGCGAATGTGCACACAGTTTTTCGGCTTTTTCGGTTGCATCGAAGAATCTGTAGTCACCTGCTACCCCCAATTGATCCTCTGATTACATTTTCTGTGATACTGAAGAAGGGTGCGCGTGTTGCACGGCTGTTTTGACAGTCTGTTGGCTCCTCGGGTGTTCCATTGATAGGTCAGTCCAAATTGAGGAGGACAAAATGCATCTCTCAGCCGAGCAGGAACTACAGCATTTGGGCGAAACGCAGGGCTGCGCCGATCACGACCATGACCTGGTACATGAATTGAGCCGTCGGCTCGATATGGTATGGCGGTATGATCAATACATGGCAAACGCCGACTGGCGCAAAAACTTGAAGCAATTTTGGAGCGACATGAAGTCCCAAGAATTGCAGAACATTGAGCGACTAAAAAAGCTAATTAAGGAAGAAATTGAGAAGAATTGCTTCTAATCGGCGCGAATACGTATCGTCAATGTTTCGTCCGCAATTAACGCTGGCTTACTGCGACCCGACTGTCAATAGTGGTACAAGTCGCAGTCGCGCAATACGAGCGAGTATGTCCTGGAACAAACCACATAGGTGGTCGCTATTGCCTGTTTAGATCGCTATGATTCACCCTCCCACCGTAAGCCGGTTATCGACGGCAGTCACCCCAGGAGCGGCCCACGCGACGCGCTCGGCTTCGTCCCGTTCGGCTGCGGTTGACACATTTCCCGTTAAGATAACTTGGTTATCGCGAGTCTCGATCTGGACGTGTCGAGCATCGAGCTCGGCGTTTCGCGTGAAGGCCGCTTCTATCCGCTTTTGGATGTCTTTTGGTTGCGGTCGCACGGTAATCCCGATCTCGTTGGACACCCCTTTTACTCCTTGGAGATGGCACACTGCGTCACGCGCTGCTTCTCGCTGATATTGCCAGTCCACCGTGCCTTCCAAGGTGATCCAACCGTCTCGAACTGTGACCGTGATCTTCTCGTTTGGAATCCATGTGTGCCATTTCAATGCAGCGAGTGCAGCTCGTGCAATGGCTGTGTCGTTCATCATCCCGGCCAAGCGAACTTCGATGTCGTCGGCAATCGCCTTCACGCCGGCCACCGATTTGGCGATTCGTTCCGCTTCCATCTTATCGGCGTACTGAGACACCGAACCGGTGAGAGTAACGACTCCATTTGCCGCCGTCACGCCGATTTTCGATGCATCAATGCTGGGGTGCCATTCCAACTCGTCGATCACATCATGTTGTAATTGCAAATCGGTCTTCATCGTCCATTCCTCCACTCGAATAGTTTCTCATTACTTACAGCGTCTAGGTTTATGCGGAAATGCCAGGCGAAGCGTCTGACCGCGATTCAAAACGGAATGACTCAAGAGCGCAGTTCAATCTCCTTGGAGACTACTCTGGCGTGCTCCCTCACAGGTGCCGCTCAAACCATTCCGAAGCCAGGTGAGCGACTTGTTCTAGTGCGCCAGTTTCGGGAAATAAATGAGTCGCACCTGGAATGATTTTCAATTGTTTTGTGCAGGGAAGTTGTGCCAACGCATGGCGGTTGAGTTCGACGACGGGCTCATCATCACCGCCGACAATCAACAGCGTTGGAGCCCGGACTTTCAATAACGCATTCCCCGCCAAGTCAGGCCGGCCGCCGCGCGAAACAATGGCCTTCACGTTGCTATCGGGAACTGCTGCTGCGACCAACGCCGCTGCCGCGCCAGTGCTCGCACCAAAGTAGCCCACGTTCAATCTCGACAACTCATCCTGTTGTCTGACCCAATCCGCGGCCGAATGTAGCCGCTCGGCCAATAGATCAATATCGAACACCTTTGTACGATCATTGGCCTCATGTTCGTCGAGAAGATCGAACAGGAGTGTGGCAATGCCGGCTTCTTGCAGCACTTTCGCAACGTACTGATTCCGCGAGCTAAATCGGCTGCTGCCGCTACCGTGGCGAAAAGAACAATTCCTCTGGCGTCCGCGGGCAAGTTTACGATGCCGCCCAGCTTGCGATTTCCGGATGGGATTTCGACTGCTTCTTGGTCATCATCGAGATAAGCTTTCGTCATGGCAATTTCTCCCCGAACAAAAGTCACACACCGAGGGCCTTGCATGCCTGATCGAATTGATCCGGCCGCACGTACACCACATAACCGAAGCCACCTCGGCCATCGGTGACTCCACTCGATGCGTACACATTTACGTCGGCAGCGCAAAGTATCTCATGGATATTTGCGAACGCGCCCAGCTTGTCATCGCCCTGAACCAGATGAGCGGGATGAGGACCATCAAGCTGCAGGTGCGCTTTGGTCGCTGCGTCGGTTAACAACGGAGCATCTTCCGGGAACAGCGTTAGCTGCGCACTCATGGGACCGACAGGCGTGGCAGTGAATGCAAGTAGGTTGACGCCCACGTCGGCGAGTGCCTGGAGTGCGCGATACGCTTCCCCGGGCTGATCGCGTACGGTCGTGTTGAAGTAATAGGCGCGGCTGATCGAGTGTGGCATAAGTTATTCTCCCATTACTCGTCTGGCCGATTCGTTTTGCTGGTTGACGCAGGAGTAAAACGTTCGGTCTTAGACAGGGTTGGACCCATTCCTTCGCAACACGTGTCAAAGATGCTGTGGCATCGCAAGCAGCGTGCGATGCAATGTATCTCCAAAAGCGGCCCATCACATATTGGGCACTGCCGCTCAGCATCAGCCGTAGCTATAGTCGGATCATCAAGAGTTTGTTTATGTGTCACGAGCATGGATTGCTCACTGCTGTAATCCGTTGATCAAGTTTATTCAGTCGCCCGTTGCAAACGACCCATCCCTTTAAGGGGAGCAAACGATGTACCGTCCCTATAGGCCGAATCGGCGTTCGATTGCAGACTGATTGCTGTTACCTGAGTCGCGGCCTTCGTCAACGTAGGGGGTGTGCGAAAAGGAACAAACCTGTGTTCCTTTTCCGCTCACGTACACAGCGAAAGTGCAGAACATGGATTCAGGTACCGAAGCGTCAAATGTGTGTTGGAAATGGCGGCGTAGCCGGCCGATGCAAGCGTCGGTACAAGACTTGCCCACAATAGCACGTACGGGTTTGGCCCGGTACTTTACCTGCTGTGTGAATCAAGCGCAAGAGATACAACGAACATGGTCGCAACTGCCACAGCAACAAGTGATACCTCGGCGTCGATTCGGTCGCCAAAAAATGTAAATCGCGGAGAACTCTTAAAGAATGAAAAATCCGATCGAGTGACGCCCATTGGCGGAGAACGCCCGCCGACAATTGAGCGACCAATGATCAAACGATCCCCTCCGGAACCAGACAGTACGGCGAATTGGGATCGGCGATTGCGCGCGCGTGTCGGCAAGCTCAGTTGCGGTCTATCGCCGCCAGGTCTTGCGCGGTGTTTCTGGATTGGTTGCTGCACCTCGGCTTTTCGCCCGGCAAGCAGTTGGAGTTGATGAGAAAGGTGTTTCGCAAAGGACTCCGTTTTGGCGCCTACGCGGCTCGTGCTGGTTTTCAGCCAGGAACACCGCCAGCGATCGTGCCCCTGCCACAAGATCATCGGTTCCGTAGCCCGGAGTGGCAAAAATGGCCGTTCAACTTGTATTACCAGTCATTCTTGTTTACTCAACAATGGCTCTATAACGCGACAACGGGCGTGCGCGGCGTATCGAGCCATGACGAAGCGGTTGTCAATTTCGTCGCTCGGCAACTCCTCGATATTTTCAGCCCGGTTAACTTCCCCTGGTCCAACCCTGAGGTTCTGAAGGCGACGATCTCGCAGGGCGGAATGAACTTCGTGCGTGGTGGGCTTAACTTCATTGAGGACTGCGAGCGCGCTGTCACCGGACGGAAACCTGTCGGAGCTGAGGCCTATCCTCTCAGTAAAGCCGTCGCGGTTACAGCAGGAAAGGTTGTCTATCGCAACGGTCTTATCGAGCTCATTCAATACGCTCCGACAACCGACATGGTGCAGGCCGAGCCTGTGCTGATCGTTCCGGCCTGGATCATGAAGTACTACATCCTCGATCTCTCCCCGCATAACTCACTGGTCAAATTCCTGGTCGACCATGGACATACGGTCTTCATGATTTCGTGGAAGAACCCGCGGCCGGAAGATCGCGACGTTGACTTCGACGACTATCGAACGCACGGCGTCGAGCATGCGCTTAAAGTAATCGAAGCAATAATCCCGGATCGCAAAGTCCACGCGGTCGGTTACTGTCTAGGTGGCACGCTGCTGGGGATCGCGGCGGCCGCAATGGCGCGAGAGGGCGATGAACGTCTGAAGACGATAACGCTTTTTGCGGCGGAAACCGATTTCACCGAAGCGGGCGAGCTGAAGATGTTTATCGATGAGACGGAGGTCACGTTCCTGGAAGATATTATGTGGGATCAAGGTTTCTTGGACACGAAACAAATGGCTGGGGTGTTCCAGTTGCTGCGCTCCAATGATTTGATTTGGTCGCGAATGGTCCGCAATTATCTGCTCGGCGAGCGGGAGTCGATGAGCGATCTCATGTCATGGAATGCCGACGCCACACGCATGCCATACCGAATGCACTCCGACTACCTGCGGCACCTCTTGCTAGATAATGATCTGGCCGAGGGTCGCTACCAGGTGGACGGGCGGCCTATTAGCCTAGCTGATATTCGTGCCGCCCATGTTCTGCGTCGGCACCGTCTGGGATCACGTTGCGCCGTGGCGCTCGGTCTATAAAATTAATCTGTTCACTGACACAAATGTGACGTTCGTCCTCACGACGGGCGGCCATAACGCCGGCATCGTCAGCGAACCGGGGCACCAGCGTCGCAGTTATCAAATTGCCACGAGGAAAGCGGAAGACCATTTCGTTGACCCAGAGACGTGGCAGGCAACGACGCCGCGAGTCGAGGGGTCCTGGTGGCCGGCGTGGGAATCGTGGCTATCAGCGCATTCAACCGGCTCGGGCTCCGCGCCCCCAATGGGATCTGAGGAAAAGGGCTATCCGCCTCTTTGCGATGCGCCGGCGCATATGTGTTGGAGGAATAATCCAATTCGTTCTGCTCGCGGTGAATATTCCAGCGAAGTGCAAATGTGCGATCCTCGCAAAGATTGACTCGTGTACCGAGCTTTTCGCATTCACGATTAAGCGTTTTCTGGAGCCAAGCACTATCGAGCGAACTAACGCGGCAGAGCTGCATGCCGCTCAAGATGGACGGGCGTCATCCGAAGTCGAACAAGCCGGCCAGAGGACGTTTCGAGTGTCACAAAGTACATAAGCGCCAAGTCGCCGCGGAACGCTTCGTAGCCTGTGATACCCTCATAGTCCGTGATGAAATCACCACAGCCATGGAGAATTAATCGGTTTCGATAAACTTCAATTCCTTTCACATGATGTGACGAGTGACTATGGACGATGTCGACGCCGGCTACATCAATCAAGCGGTGAGCGAATCGCCGCTGCTCAATCGGGATGGAATAACCCCAGTTAGTGCCCCAATGAATCGAAGCAACAATCAGGTCTTCGGCGCGGCAATGGGAATCGATCATCTTTTTAACTAATTGCACGGTCGCATCCGACAAATTCGGCAGTAAGTTTACGCCCGGGCGGCTCGCCTCTGCGCGCATCTCGCGCGGTATGCCGCTCGATTCGAATCCGAGCGAAAAGACGAGCACCCGGCCCTCTGTACCGATCTCCAAAATTGCCGGGGCTTCGGCGGCCACCAAGTTGCGGCCGGCTCCGGCAACTCGTATGCGGGCGAAATCCAGCGAATCGAGCGTCTCTTCTAAGCCCGCATAACCCCAGTCGAGGACATGGTTGTTTGCCAGAGTGCAACAATCGATCTTTGCAGCTCTTAAACAACCAATGTTTCTGGGTGACATCCGATAGTGGATGTCCTTACCTTTCCAGAAATCGTCGCTGGTCGTAATCGCCGTTTCAAGGTTGACGATTTTCACCTCAGGCCGAATTCGATTCCATTCTTGAATGGCATCACCCCAGACGTAGTCGTCATTCACTGGCCGAGGGAAGACACCGTGAGCGGTCTCGGCGAAATGAACATATTCTCGCGAATGGCGCATGCGCGGCTCATGGAGTTCGGGATCGCCAGGGTGCCGAAGAATCTGGTCGATGCCCCGGCCCGTCATGACGTCTCCGCACAGGAAGATGGTAATCACATCGTTCGTTAACGGCTTTGACATCATTGCACAAATAGCCTCATGTATTTCGAACACCCATCACTTGGCGCATTAACCGTGCAACGGATGTGCCGTCAAGCGTATGCCGCCACCGGCGATTCAATAACCTGCTCAAGCCACATCGATGTTGCTGAGTAAGCGCAAATTCGCCATGCAATCAACCATGTGCTAAACCGCACGTATCTATGTCAGATCGTTGCGCATCATTAGTATCTCCGTAATTCGGTTCGCAAGTCGCGTTTCGAGCAGCTATTGAAGCAAGGTTGAAGGTTGGGCCCAAATCGGCATGTAGATTGCTTCCATAAGCGCTAGTCGACCCTGACACGCGACTCACTCGAAATGGCAAATCACAAGTTAATGCTGACATCGGGCAATGCGCATCCGGCACTTACTGAACGGCTTGCGCGTGAACTCGGTGTGCCTGTATCACCGACTGAAATTACAACGTTTGCCGACGGTGAAACGAAAGTGCAGGTTGCTGGCGATGTGCGTGGTAAATCCGTGTTTGTCGTGCAGCCGACCTGCTCGCCGGTGAATGACCGATTGATGGTGCTCGCTCTAGTCGCCGATGCTGCACGCGCTGCTGGCGCTCGGCATGTCACGGGAATTATTCCCTATTTCGGGTACGCCAGGCAGGAACAGCGAAGTCGAAGCGGTGATCCGCGGTCCGCGCAAATTGCCAGCCGACTACTCGGAATCGCCGGCATCGATCATTTAATCGTGTTGGACATTCACTCGCGCACACTCAGAGAGCGCTCTGCCGATGCCGGCAACATTTCTTGATCCGGAAGACGTTTTCCTTCCACGCATTAAGAGTTGGGGAATACACGACTTCGTCATCGTGTCCCCGGACGCCGGCGGTTTGAAGTGCGCCGAGCGCTTCGCGACGGCACTAGAGACATCTTTCGCAGTAGTAGCGAAGCAACGGCCACGACCTGACATCGTCGAGCCTTTGCAAGTCCTTGGTGACGTACGTGGTCGCGCTTGCTTGATCGTGGATGATATGGCAAGCACTGGTCGCACCCTTCTTGGCCTCAGAGGCACTTCGCCGCGCCGGTGCACGCGATGTGTTTGCGGTGTTCACTCACGCGGTCATGGCGCCAGGTGCGGAAGACACCCTGTTGAATGCGAAGTTTTCAAAACTACTTACGAGCGACAGTATCCCGGTCGAATCGAAACCGTGGTTGGAAGTCGTGCCGATCGTTCCGGTATTGGCCAAGGCTGTTCGCTACATCGCTGGCAATGATTACAGGGTATAGGTGGAGACATGTCACCGGCTACTGATTGGACAAACATGAAGACCCGCACATCGGGCGCCCAGCGGGCCATTGACATATTCGTTGGGGCTCACACTCTGAATGCTTTTTTGAATATCCCGGACAATGCCTCGGCGATCGTCGTATTTGCGTTGCGAAGCGGCAGGGGCCGATATCGGCTACGCAATCAATATATAACAAGTGTTTTGCATCGCGTCGGCATTGCGACGCTGTTACTCGATCTGCTTGATGAGCAGGAAGCCGACATCCGCGCGAAGGTGCTCGACGTACAACTTCTGGCACAGCGGTTAGAAGCGGCTACGTCATACTTGCGTGATAAGGAAGCGCTTTACGGCCTTTCCCTCGGTTATTTTGGCGTAAGTAGCGGAGCCGCGGCCGCGCTGGTTGCGGCAGCAGACCAAGGAGAACAGATCAAAGCCATTGTTTCATGTGGCGGACGACCAGACCTCGCCGATGATCGCTTGCCGCTCGTACAAGCCGCCACGCTGTTGATCGTGGGCGGCGATGACAAGGCACTTATCGAATCAAATCATCGCGCGCTGGATCGGCTGTGTTGTGCCAAGGAACTGAAGATCATTGCAGGAGTGGCGCATTCGTATACAGAGGCTGCACTTAAGGAGATTGGCCAGCTCGCGACGCATTGGTTCCAAGCTCATTTGTGCAGGAATCCGACACCCTTGGAATCGAAATCTCCGTAGGCCGCGGCTAGGAGGCGACTATGTTTGCTGATCGTGAAGACGCTGCCAAACAGCTGGCAGAAAAATTGAAGCCATTGCGTTTAATCGACCCGCTTGTCCTGGCGATTCCCCGTGGCGGGGTCGCCACTGGAGCGGTGCTAGCGCGAAAATTGGGAGCGGATCTCGATATCGTGCTTTCTCGCAAGTTGAGGGCACCCTTTCAATCCGAGCTAGCGATTGGCGCCGTCAGTGAGGACGGCGAAGTGTATCTCAATCATCAAATTGAAACTGTCACCGGCATCGACCCGGCATATATCGAAAAAGAACGGCAGTACCAAGTCAGCGAGATCGGTCGGCGCCAGAAACTGTTTCGTGCTGTCCGAGCCCAAGCCTCAGTTGCAGGTCGATCGGTAATCCTCACGGACGATGGCATTGCGACTGGCTCGACGATGATCGCCGCACTCCACGTGGTGAAACCTCAACAGCCGCACGAGATCATTGTGGCGGTGCCCGTAGTATCGCCCGATCGAATGGAAGTCATTCGGCCGCTATGCGATCAGTTGATCTATCTCCTGGCACCGCTGAGTTTTTTTGCGATAGGGCAGTTTTATTTATCGTTTGAAACGGTCGAGGACGAGGATGTGGTGCGGCTGCTATGGGAGTTTGCACCTGTTGCACAACACGCCAAATGACCGCGAGAGAAAACAGTATTGAGGCTGTTTTGAATTGCATCATCAATGCGTCGTCGATTGGCTCGTACGCAGGCGATAAACTCGATCCTCGATTCCGAAATCGCCGAATGGCGCTCGGCTGCCGGCATCCATGGCACGAATCGTCGGACGCCCGATGTGTGCGAAAATTAGACGTCGCACTCCGTGTTGTATTGTTTCGTTTGCCACTTCAAGGACATAGCTATGCCCGCCGGTCTTTTTTGCGAAGCGAATGGGTCGATTCCAACCCGCGGCTTCGGCAAACATGAGGTCGGCTTTTTTGGCCCAGCGCGGAAATTGCAAAAACTCCGGCGCCCAAACAGCTCTCTTATCATTTAGTTGCAGCAAATAGCCAAATGTTGGATGGGACGTATGTACAACAGGGAGCGGCCTCAAACGAAAGCCGTCGGAGGAATATGTACCCACGCGGGCTTCAACGCCGTGCTTTTTAGCTAGTGTCCGGATTTCTCGGATCAGCTCACCTCGTTCGTCAGTAACCAGCCAGGCGTCGAGACACCCGTGCGGCTCCGCGCGGAACCGCCGTCGAGCATGATTCGGTAGCCCAAAAACTCGACGAGTACGCCTGCCGGCCGATAGCGCGGCGAATTCATCGCTCCCACGCCGAGCAGTGTGAAGCGCGCCTCGCTTCCGCGTTTACGGGTTCGGACAGCCATGGTTTGTCTCCATCGAGCATTACTATTTTTCCCCCCCATGCGTCGAAGAGAAGTGCTCGGGCCGCTGAATGATTGCTGTCGCTTGGATTATGCTTCCTCGTCTTCCGCTTCAAGTTCCGCCAGCGCATCCGTCGCGTCGTCATAGTACGTGTAAGGCCCTGGATCAATTAGCGTGCCATTCTCCCTCAATGCGGCATCTTCCGAGCTCAGCAGCTCCGGCGTCGGTTGCGTCTTGCCCGTCTCAAGATTGCAAACGCTGACTTGCATGACTTTAAGCTTGTCGGCAAGCCGTTTCTGCGACAAGCCGAGCTCGTGCCGCCGGTTCTTTAGTAGCTCACGCTGCTGTTTGTCGAGCGGGATGCTTCGCAGTCCACGGATGTTGTTCATATTGGCCTCGCTCTGTCGGTCCTCGCCGCCGCCAGCCGATCTCGGCCTTCATAGATGGCCGCTGCCGGAGCCACCGGCTGGCGGCCACCGAGCCCCTGGTCTGCGTGAACGCAAACAACATGGCGGCGATAGCCGCTCCACAGCTCTCCGGAGTATAAACTACCAGCAATCCCTTTATACCCGCTAACGCCTCGAAGCGAAAATTCCTTTTCACGTTGAACCAGGACAATCTAAGTGGTGTGAAAATTATTTTTTGCCCACAGCCAAATGCCAGAAATAAAGCAAATTGCCGCAACAAGTCCCAAACCGATGCGAAGACTTGAATTAGTTTCAGTGTAGGCAACGGCGCCAAATATCACCCCGCCCACTATCAGCAGGTAGAATTGTCGAGTTTTGCTCATACTTTTCCAGCTTTCTCAATCAGCTCTTTGATCGTCCATACGTGGTCCGTTAGCTGGCTGGCCATCGCTGGCGTCGTGTTCTTCAGCGCCTCATGCTTCCGGGCGAAATTATACCACGCCACGAACAAGGCTTGCATAGCCGTGTGGTGACGTAGGCTCTTGCTGTGGCCGTTGGTTAGGCGTGTGAACCTACGTAGACTCATGCGAACCGTGAGATTGAACCGCTCGATATGGCTCGTGCTTATCCGATCCAGATCTCGTGCAGCTTAACTTTGCACTATGCCTCAATGCGGATCCCTTTCGTCGCGGGTGTCATGGCCACTCACGCCGGGCCGGATTTCACCGGCAGCACGGCGCCGGTGATGTAACTGGAGTCGGCATCGCTGGCGAAGAAGACATAGCTTGGCGCTATTTCTTCAGGTTGCGCGGGTCGTCCCAGCGGCGAACTTCCCAAGTTCTTACCAAACTTGGCGACTTGTTCGGCGTCAACGCCTTGGTCCGAGATGTTCAGTGGCGTCCACACCGGGCCGGGCGCGACGCAGTTGACGCGGATGCCTTTGTTCAGGAGCGCCTTGGCGAGACTCATCGTGATGGCATGGATGGCGCCCTTCGTAGCGCCGTAATCGGGCAACCGCGGACTGCCTTCGAGTCCGACTTCGGAACCGGTCGCGACGATGGCGGAGCCCGGCTTCATGTGCGGCACCGCCTCCCGAGCAAGTCGCAGATACGCGTACACGTTCGTTTTCAACGTCCGATCCAACTGGTCTTCGCTAAGCTCGGCGACGTCTTTCCGGTTCTGCCATGCGGCATTGGAGACGAGGATATCGAGGCGTCCGAATTTGTCGACCACCTTCTGAACCAGCTCCTGGCCAAAGTCGGCCGATCGGAGATCGCCGGGTACTAGCAAGCATTCGCGGCCTTCTTGCCGAATGGCATCACGAATTTCTTCGGCGTCCTCCTGCTCTTCAGGCAAATAATTGATTGCGACATCGGCGCCTTCGCGGGCGTAGAGATACGCCACAGAGCGGCCAATACCGGAGTCGCCGCCGGTGACGAGCGCGACCTTGCCACTTAGCTTTCCGGCCGGTTTGTAGCGAGGCGCTCGCCACTGGGGTTGCGGGTCGATTTTCGCTTCCAATCCGGGGTTCTTCTGGTGCTGCTCTGGAAATGGCGGCCGCGGTTCGTCTTGCAATTGCGGTCTTTTGGATCGGGTAGTTTGGGACTGTGACATTTTAACACCTCGGTTTATTCGTCGCGGGAAGGAATGTTGACGAAAAAAGCAAATGCTGTGCCGAGACAAAGAGAATCGCGCCAGCAGTCGCTGCGCGCTTCCAGGTTAACAAAGGCGATTCTTCGCTTCGACGAGCAAATGCCGCAGGTGCGACGGATCGGCTGGCTTGACGATGTGCTGATCGAAACCGGCCTCTCGGGTGCGATCTCGGTCGGTATCCTGGCCCCACCCCGTCAGAGCGATGAGCAGAATGTTATTGCCGTTGGATTGTTGCCGGATGCGCTGAGCCGCCTCGTAGCCGTTCATGCCCGGCATTCCGATATCCATGAGGATGACCTGCGGGTTGAACTCTTGAGCCAGAGCGAGGGCTTGCTCACCGTTGTAAGCGGTGCGCACTTCGTTGCCGAAGAGCGAGATAACCTTGCTCAACGTGTCGGCGGCTGGTGAGCTGTCGTCCACGACCAGCACCCGCAAGCCCGCCGATTTTTCGCTCGCTTCAGTCTTCGGTGTGGCTTTCTGTTCCTGCGACGGTGGCGGCACAACGGGTAGATGAACGGTGAACGTGCTACCCTGTCCCAATCCATCGCTCGTGACCGTGATGCGGCCGCCGTGCAGCTCGATGAGCGATTTGACGAGCGTGAGCCCGAGCCCCAATCCGACCTGGCTCTTGCTCTCCCGACGATCGATTTGGGTGAACATTTCGAATATCTGCTCGAGCATGTCGTTGGGAATGCCGATGCCGGTGTCTTTAATGGAAATCGAGACCTCGCCGTTCTGTTGCTCGGCGGTGAGCCAAATGCGACCGCCGTCGGGCGTGAACTTGGCCGCATTGTTGAGAAGATTGGAGAGCGCTTGGGCCAAGCGGTTTGGGTCGGCATGCAGATAAATCGGCTCCTCGGGAATTTCGACGTTCAAGTGGTGGTTGGCTTCTTCGACGTGTGGCCGCGACGACTCGATCACCGTTTGAATGACGTCATCGAGCTTCACGCGGTACTTGCGCAAGGAAAGTTTGCCGCGCAGTGATGGCGAGATATCGAGCAAGTCGTCGACCAGCGTCACGAGCTGCTTGGTTTGCCGCTCCATCATGCGGCGGGTATTCTCCAGCGTTTCCGGGTCGTCCTTGGTCAAACTCATGAGTTCTAGAGCGCGGCGCGGATCGGCGCGAGCGGGTTGCGCAGCTCGTGGGCGAGCGTAGCGAGAAACTCGTCCTTGCGGTGGTTGATGTCGGCCAAATCCGCTGCGACGCGCTGCAGCTCTTCTTCAAGTTTTTTCTGCTCGGTCTGGTCGCGCATCACCTTCATGTAGCCGATGAGCTCGCCCCCGTCGCTCCGCAGACCCGTGGGAGCAGCCATAGGGGCTGTAAAGATCCAATGGCTGTGACTCGTCTATACCAAATTGCTCCATCCGCCGCGAAACTGGTTGATAACGCGAAGCGGAGTCCATCAGCGGGACGCCCCCAAGATCGCCGTACACTTTGTTAGTCGACGTGAACAAAACAGGAGGCGGGGTCGACTGTCGCCGAATTGCTTCCAACACGTTCAGCGTACCGCGGCCGTTGATGTCGAAATCACGACGGGGATCGTCGAGGCTTTTTGTTACCGCGACTTGCGCTGCAAAGTGATAAACGCGAGAGGCAGCCGAGACCGCATAGCGAAGGGCTCGGTCGTTTTGGACGTCCGCAACGTACGCATCCACTTGGCGTCCGTATTTGTCGGTCAACCATTCAAGATTCCGTTCAACCCCCGGCCGCGATAGGTTGTCGAATACCATCACGCGCTGGCCGCGCTCTAAGAACTGGACCGCTAGGTTCGTGCCAATGAATCCTGCGCCGCCGGTGATCAAAATGTACTTACTCCGTCGCGGGCCGCGAGACTTACCATTGGTGTTTAATTGCAGCAAGCTTGACGCTTCACCGTGGTTCCAGCCGTTTCGGCTCGGTTCAATTCGGGAAGCGAGGCATGTGTAAGAATTCATACGGCTAGTCCTCGCTCGACAAGCTCTTCCCGAGCCTGATCGGTGTAGTCGTCCGCGATTTGGCCCTCCAACCAGCTCGCCAAATCGTCCATCCCTTCGCGCAGGAACACCGACGGTTCATACCCCAATAACCGCCGCGCTTTGCCGATGTCTGCATAGCAGTGGCGGATATCGCCCGTTCGGTATTGGCGGGTGATTTCTGGCTCGATGTATTCGAGATTGAGCACTTCTCCCATCGTTCGAGCGATCTCGTTCACGCTGCAAGAAGTGCCGCTTCCCACGTTGATTACCTCGCCCACGGCGCGGCGACTCCATCGCGAGCCGACAGGCCCTCGCCACGTCGCGGACGTGTACGAAATCCCGCCGCTGCTCCCCGTCCTCGAAAACTATCGGAGACTTCTGGTTGAGGTAACGCGAAGCAAAGATCGCCAGCACACCCGTGTACGGGTTGGATATCGCCTGCCGTTGCCCATAAACGTTGAAAAATCGCATCGCCACTGTGGGAATGCGATACGCGGCCCCGACGATCAGGCAAAGTTGTTCCTGATCGTACTTCGAAAGTGCATAGACGGAGGACGGCTCCGCCAGCTTCGTTTCGGGCGTCGGCAGTGAGATCAGTGCTCTGCCGCTCTTGTCCCGCGCTTCCCAGTTTCCGCTTCGCAGGTCGCTTAGAGACCTTGGCAAAGCCCGCCGGAAGTCGCCGTTGTGACCGCAGTACAACCCTTCGCCGTAAACACTCATGCTCGAGGCAACAACTAATCGCTCGACCGGGCGGCGCGACAGAGTTTGCAGCAGTACGGCGGTTCCTAAATTGTTGACGTGAGTGTAGTGGGCGATCTCGTACATACTCTGGCCCACGCCCACGGCGGCCGCAAAGTGAAAGACCACCTCGATGCCACGCAAAGCGCCTGCGACGGCCGCTTCATCGCACACGTTGCCGACGAGGAGTTCAACGTCCGGGTCGAGATAGGCCGGCCGCTGACGCGCTTTTCCATGGATTTGGGGATCCAGACAGTCCAACACTCGTACGTTGTGGCCGTTTGCCAGCAGCTCGTCCGCTAGGTGCGACCCAATGAAGCCGGCGCCGCCGGTGATCAGAACTTTCATGCGAAACCTCCCATCAACTGCCGTCATCACACAATGTGCGAATGAGTGGTCGGTGGACTGCAAATGCCGCGCCGCAACGATGTGCGAATGTTAGTTGCTGCTTCGTCACGTTCGGGCGGACCTTATTCGGACAAATCTTCGCCGTCTGCCGGGAACGGGCTGATGTTGAGATGACGACAACTATGGCGTGGACGCGGCCACATTGTTTCGCTTCGCGTCAACAATACAGATCAAATGCCACGGACACGTCGCGGAAGAAGACTCAGTTCCCGCTCGGCGTGCATCATGCATATCGTGCGTATTGGCTAAGATTGTGCTACATCCGACGCGTGAGAAACTGCCTGTTCCCTCGTATTTGCACCAATCAGAACGCGTACGTCCGCCACCTTGTCCCGCGACACATAAGCGCGTTAGACATCAATCACCAGAGTTTTGAGGAGCGATGTGCGAGTGCCAAAGCGACGCGGCACCCGATTTGCCCAGGCAGCGGACATCGGCACCCAACTGAACATTGTCTGGACAATCACCGCCACATTGATGGTGTACTTCATGCACGCTGGTTTCGGCTTTTACGAAGCCGGTATGTGCAAAACGAAGAACACGGTCGAAACAAAGTGCGGCAGCGTGGCATCCAACCGCTCCTCGCTCCTTACGGCCGGACCAAACGCGAGCACGGCAGCGGCTTGGGCAAGACCCGCTACGTCGTGGAACGAACGCTGAGTTGGTTTTTCCAGAATTGCTTTGATCGATGAAGATTTCGGCAAGCGATCATCGGCACTTTGGTGCAACTGGGTTACGGGTGCCGCCAATTGTGTTTGGCACGGCGGCGCTGGGAAACGTGCCAGAAGTCATACCTGAGCAGCGGAAGCTGGCGATTTGCGGCGAGTGGTTTCGAGCATGTCGAGCCGCCGGTTTTTATCGATGTGGCGTATAACCACGGCGAGGGGCTGGCATTGGAAGTGCTTGCACGGATGCTGCGGCGGCTGGACGTTGCGGGCGATGAAGTCTTCGTTCATCTCACGCTTGATTCGAACCGGGTCATTGACTGATTGGGAGAAGAGTTGCCGATTGCTGGGCAGCGAGTATCGACCGAAGTTGGTTTCGATTTTCCATGCCGATGGCAATTGCGTGGCGAGCGGTCAGCGACTTGAAAACGGCAGGGATGGTGCGCGGAGCTGGGATCGCCACGAATGATTTCGCGCGTGGGCCCGCTTGTGCCGGCGGCTGATTGGGTCGTGCTGGCCGGTGGCTTTACGCTGATGCGCCACCCGCCGGAAGTGCTTGCGTCCATGGCCGAGCTGGCGGGGCGGCAGATTCCGATTGTCGTTTCGGGCGTGTTCGATGGGGGCTTTTTGGTCGGTAGTAATCGTTTGGATGGCCGGGTTGCTCGATGCGGACGCTCCGGCGAATCGATCATTGTTCGCGTGGCGAACGTCGTTTGCCGCGCTTTGCCACGGGCATGGCGTTTCGCCGGCACATGCGTGCATTCAATTCGCGCTGTCGGGGCCGGGCGTTGTTGCGGTGGATGCTCAATTCGTCGCATCCGGATCGCGTGGCGGAAAATGTGGATTGCGGTGCTGCGAAAAGTGCCGGATGGTTTCTGGGCGTCGATGAAAGAAGAAGGGCTGCTGGCGGCGGATTATCCGTTGGGCACTTAGCGCTGCGCGCAAGCTAAACCGTAAAGCGGATGCGAACAGTCTGCGGTTTTGCATCTTTTGAGTTGCGGCGGATGTTGCCGGCCGCGACTTGTTGCCGGGTTTGTGTTTTTTCTTCAGAATCGCGCTTGACCGGATACGATACATTTGTACAGTTACTGTAGATGCTAGCATCGGACGCAGGAGAGGCGCAAGTGCGGCGTTTTTTGAAAATGGCAGCCGTAAAATCCAGCCTGGGCGCCAATTTGTCGCGGCCGAATCCGCGTGGCCAGTTGGTCGACGGTTTGCGCCGACAGTTGGGTCGTTGGGAGGCGGCTGGCGCGGCCGAGGATGCGGCCGTGTTTTCGTGCGGCGCAGCGGCGGTCGATCGGCTGTTGCCGGGCGGTGGGCTGCGGCACGGGATGTTGGTCGAGTGGCTTGCTGAGTCAAACAGTGAGGGCGAATCGCCAAGCAGCAAGGCACCCCCGCCCGACCTTCTCCCGGCGGGCGAGCGGGTGCGGCGACGCTCGGTTTGCTCGGTGCGCGCGAAGCATGTCGAGAAGGTGGCGCGCTGGTGGTGATCGATCGGCGGCAAACGTTTTATCCGCCGGCGGCCGCGGCTTGGGGAATCGATCTGGATCGGCTGATCGTCGTTCATCCGCAGAATGCGCGGGACGAATTGTGGGCGGCGGTGCAGGCGCTGCGCTCGCCGGCGGTGGCGGCGATGTTTGCCGCCATCGATCGGCTCGATAGCCGCGCGTTTCGCCGGTTGCAGTTGGCGGCGCAGGGGGGGCGGACGTTGGGCGTGCTGGTGCGGCCGGCTGGTGCGCGCGGCGAGCCTTCGTGGGCGGATGTGAGGCTGGAGAGCAGGGGGCAGGGGGTGGGGGCAGGGAGGATGAAAGATGGCAACGAACGAAAGTCTCTCATCTTTCATCCGCTTCGCCGCGTTCAAGTTCGTGTGCTGCGCTGTCATTCGGGTCGCGCTGGCGGCTCAGTGATGCTCGAGATCGATGACGCGACTTACACGGTACGAGAAGCGAGTTCGACTTATGACACGCATCCTTTGCCTGTGGTTGCCGAATTGGGCGATTCAGCGGGCCATTCGCTGTCGGCCCGAGCTTAGGGGGCGGCCGGTGGCGCTTGTGGTCTGCGGAAGCACGCGGCAGCGAAGTGGCGGCGTGTTGTGGCGGAGCGGCTGCGCAGGGCGTGCGGCCGGGGATGCCGTTGGCCGAGGCGAGGGCGCTATCGCGTGATTTGCAGATCGCAGTTTACGAGCCGCCAGCGGATCGGCGGGCACTGGTGAAATTGGCCGAGGCGTGCGAGCAATTCAGTCCGCGCGTGGCCGTTGAAGAAGGTGATGAGCCGGAGAGCCTGCTGTTGGATATTTCGAATCTCGAGCACTTGTATGGGAGCGAAGCGAAGCTGGCCGGCGAGGTGGAAAAATTTTTCACGCGGCGTGGGTATCGTGTGCGGCTGGCCGTGGCGGAAACGGTGGGGGCGGCGTGGGCGGCGGCGCATTTTGGTTGTGAGCGAGCCGGGTCATCCTCGACCCCGCTAGAAGATTGCAAATTGCAAATTGCAGATTCGCTTGAAACCAATTTGCAATTTTCAATTTCTTCCATGCCCGTTCGAGCACTGCGCATCGCCGAGGAAACGGTCGCGGTACTGCATGAGTTGGGCATCGAAACGATCGATCAGCTTCTGGCATTGCCGCGCGAGGGGTTGTCGTCGCGGTTTGGTGAGGAGCTGTTGCGGCGGTTGGATCAGTTGACCGGCCGCGGGCGGGAGTTGATCGAGCCGCAGCGGGGGCTGCCGGCGCTGGAGGCGAGTTATGCGCTGGAGGAGCCCACGGCCGACCGCGGGGTGCTTGTGCATGTGCTGAGCCGGCTTGCTGAGCAATTGTCGCGGCAGTTGGCGGCGCGGGATCAGGGGGCGGTGGTGCTGGTGTGCCGGCTGCGATGCACAGGCGGGCGGGAGGTGCCGTTGCGGATTGGGCTGCTGCAGCCATCGGCCAGTGGGCGGCAGCTTTTGGAACTGATCGAGCTGCATCTGGAAACTGTGCGGTTGCGGATGAGGTGGATCGAGTGGAGCTGCGCGCGTCGTGGTGGGTCGGCTCGGCGAGCGGCAGCGCGAATTGTTTGCGGATCGTTGGTCCGGCGATCCGCATCGGCTTGCAATTTTGGTGAATCGGCTCGGCAGCCGGTTGGGGCAGGAGCGTGTGTTGCGAGCGGAGCTGCGGAAGAGTCCGGTGCCGGAGCGGGCGGCAAAGTTTGTGCCTGTAGCTCAACCAAGAGTGAAGAAATTGCAAATTGCAAATGTCGAGTGCAAATTGCAAATCGGAAGCATTCTGCAATTAACGATCAATTTTCAATTTTCAATTTGCCATCTCCGCGTCCGCTAACACTTTATCCAGAGCCGCAGGCGATGGAAGTGGTGTGCGTCGTGCCGGATGGGCCACCGCAGTTTGTGTGGGTGGGAAAACATCGCGAGCGGATTGTGAATTGCGTGGGGCCGGAGCGGATTGAAACGTTGTGGTGGCGTGGGCCGAGCGTGCGGCGCGATTATTATCGCGTTGTCACGCAGTCGGGCGGGCACTTGTGGATGTTCCGGCGGCTCGCGGATGGGAAATGGTTCGTGCATGGTGAATTTGCTTAACAAGGCAATTCGACCACGGAGGACACAGAGATACAGAAGAAATGACATTGACAGAATTTCTTCATTCTTCTCTGTGCTCTCCGAGTACTCTGTGGTGAATAATCAGCGTGAAAATTAAAAAATGCACTACGCGGAGTTGCATTGTAAAACGAACTTTTCGTTTCTCGAAGGCGCGTCGCACCCGGATGAATTGGTGCGGCAAGCGGCCGAGCTGCGGTACCGTGCGCTGGCGGTGACGGATCGCAACGGGCTGGCTGGAGTGGTGCGCGCGCATATTGCGGCGAAAGAGGCGGGGTTGCCGCTCGTGATTGGCGCGGAGATTACGCCGAGTGATGCGCCGCCGGTGGTGCTCTGGGCGACCAATCAGGCGAGTTACGGGCGGTTGTGCCGGTTGATTACGCGCGGCCGACGGCAGGCGCCGAAGGGGGAGTGTGCGCTCACGCTGAACGATATCGCAGAGTTCAGCCAAGGGCTCATCGCGGGAGTGGCTGAGGCGCAAGGCGCGAGGCGCGAGGGGCGAGAATTGGTCCGTTGTCCGTTGTCCGTAGTTCGTAGTAAAAAGGCAACGGATAACGGACGACGGACGACGGACATCCTCACTTATCGCGAAATCTTTGGCGAGCGGTGTTACTTGTTGGCGGAGTTGGTGCGGGGGGCGGATGATCGGGGACGGCTGGCGGAGCTGCAGCGAATTTCGCGCGAGGTTGGCATTCCGCTCGTGGCGGCGGGGGATGTGCATTATCACGTGCCGGGGCGGATGGTGCTGCACGATGTGCTCACGGCGATTCGGCATGGGACGACGGTAGCGGCCGCGGAGGGGACGCTTTTGTTTCCCAATGCGGAGCGGCACTTGCGGCCGGTCGAGGAAATTCGTGCGCTGTTTGCCGATGCGCCGGATGCGCTTGCGCGGACGATCGAGATTGCCGAGCGATGCACGTTCTCCCTCGACGAGCTGCGGTACGAATATCCGACGGAGCTCGCGCCGGAGGGTCAGACGCCACTGGCATATTTGACGCAACTCACCTGGCAAGGCGCGGCGGAGCGGTATCCGGGGGGCGTGCCGGAAAAGATCGTCAAGCAACTTGAATATGAGCTGGCGCTCATCGGCGAGCTACATTATGAATCGTATTTTCTCACGGTGTGGGACTTGGTGCGGTTCGCGCGGTCGCGGAATATCTTGTGCCAGGGTCGCGGGTCGGCGGCCAACTCGGCGGTGTGTTTTTGTCTGGGTGTGACGTCGGTCGATCCGGCGACGAGCGATTTGCTGTTCGAGCGGTTCTTGAGCCGCGAGCGGAACGAAGCGCCGGATATCGATGTCGACTTCGAGCACGAGCGGCGCGAGGAGGTGCTGCAGTATGTGTACGAGAAGTATGGCCGGGAGCGGGCGGGGCTGGCGGCGACTGTGATCACGTATTGCAGCCGGTCGGCGATTCGCGACGTGGGGAAGGCGCTCGGACTGTCGCTCGATCGGGTCGATGCACTAGCGAAGCATGTGGAGGGTTACACGCACGAGCCGAAGCTTACTCGGCGGTGCCGGGAGGTGGGTGTCGATCCGGCGAGCGATTTGGGACGGCGGCTTATTTACTGCGTGAACGAGATCATTGGTTTCCCGCGGCATTTGTCGCAGCACGTGGGCGGAATGGTGATGACCGAGGGGCCGCTGTGCGAGATGGTGCCGATCGAAAATGCGGCGATGGAAGACCGGACGGTCATCGAGTGGGACAAGGACGATCTGGATGAGCTGGGCATTTTGAAAGTGGATTGCTTGTGCCTGGGGATGCTCACGGCGATTCACAAGTGTTTCGATCTGGTGCGCGAACATCATGGGCGCGAGCTGACGCTGGCGACGATTCCAGCGGATGACGCGGCCGTGTACGACATGATTTGCCGGGCCGATACGATCGGAGTATTTCAGATCGAGAGCCGGGCGCAGATGTCGATGCTGCCGCGCTTGCGGCCGCGATGTTATTACGATTTGGTGATCGAGGTGGCGATCGTGCGGCCGGGGCCGATTCAGGGGAACATGGTGCATCCGTATCTGCGGCGGCGCGCGGGCGAGGAGCCTGAGACGTATCCGAACGACGCGATTCGCAAGGTGCTGGAAAAAACGCTGGGTGTGCCGATCTTTCAGGAGCAGGCGATGCGGCTAGCGGTGGTGGCGGCCGGTTTTACGCCGGGCGAGGCGGACCAACTGCGGCGTGCGATGGCGGCGTGGCGGCGGCCAGGACTGATTGAGCAGTTTCGCCAGAAGTTATTGGCAGGCATGCGGGCGAACAATTTGCCGGAGAAATTTGCGCAGCGCATATATCAGCAGATCGAAGGTTTTGGGGAGTATGGTTTCCCGGAGTCGCATGCGGCCAGCTTCGCGCTGTTGGTATATGCCTCGGCGTGGCTGAAGCATTATTATCCGGGGGCGTTCGCGGCGGCGATAATCAACAGCCAACCGATGGGCTTCTATCAGCCGGCACAGTTGGTGCGCGATGCGCGCGATCATGGCGTAGCAGTGCGGGGGGTGGATGTGAATTGGAGTGGATGGGATTGCACGCTTGGAGCGGGAAGCGGGGAGCGGAGAGCGAGGGAGAAGCAGATATCGGATTTCGGAATGTGGATTGTCGGATTGGAGCGAGCCGCGGCATCCTCGCCCCCGCTCTTTGCGACTTGGTCTGCGGATGCTCAATGGCTTGGGCGAAGCGGTGGGAAAGGCGATCGAGCAGGCGCGCGAGGATGGGCCGTTTTTGTCGATCGATGATTTTGCACGGCGCACGGGGTTAGGGCGGGCGGTTGTGAAGCGACTCGCAGAAGCAGATGCGTTCGGATCGGTGGGCGCCGGGCGGCGGCAAGCGCTGTGGCAGGCGCTCGGGCAGGAAAAGAAGCGGCGGGCGATGCCGTTGTTTGAAAAAGGGGTCAGAACTGTTTTTGCCGCAGAGCCAAGGAGTGAGGCAACATTTGATGAGACAAAAACAGTTCTGACCCCTTTTTCTGAGTACGAAGAAGTCGTGGCCGATTATCGTACGGCGGGGCTGTCGTTGCGGGCGCATCCGATTTCATTTTATCGGGAGCAGTTGGAGCGGTTGGGCGCTACGCCGGCGCGGCGGCTCGTCGAATTGGAGAATGATGCACCGGTGATTGTGGCAGGGCTCGTGCTTTTGCGGCAGCGGCCGGGGACGGCGAAGGGGATTACGTTCGTTACGCTCGAAGATGAGACGGGTACGGTGAACCTCGTCGTTCATCAACGCACGTGGGATCGATACTACCGCGTTGCCCGGCGAGCGCCGGCCTGGATTGGACATGGGCACATTCAAACCGTGAAGGGAAAATATTCATCGGTGATTCATGTTGTCGTGAATCGGCTCGAGGCATTGGCCGAACAATTGCAGCAGCTTGACACGAAATCGCGGGATTTCAGGTAAGAGAAGTCACGGTCTAAAGCACGAAAGCCGAGCCTTATTCAGAGCCGGTGCTCAGCATTCGCGGGCAGAACTTCGCAACACTTGATTGTACTGTTAAAATAGCGAGGGCACGGATTCAACAACTTTCCGGGACATATTCAAATGACTTACCGCGGACGTATCGAAAACGGCCTTGTTGTCTTCAATGAAGAGGTAAATCTACCGGATGGCATCGAAGTGACAGTATTGGTCCCACAGGTTGTCACGTCGAACGATGAAGCTGCCGCAGGTCCTACGCTTCTCGAAACGCTCACGGACTTCGTCGGCTCAGCGAAGAACCTTCCCTCCGACGCATCGGTCAATGTCGATCACTACCTCTACGGGCTTCCTAAAAAATGAAGCTTGTCTTCGCGGATACATCATTTTTCATTGCGTTGAGTAGCGTGCGAGACGAGCACCACCGGGACGCCCACGGTTTCGCCAGCGGATACCACGGCCAACTCATCACAACAGACTTCGTACTCATCGAAGTCGCAAATCATTATTCTCGTGCTGTGGACCATCCGTCCTTTATTTCGTTGTTGCGTGGCTGCATCGCGGCGAACGAATAATCGTTCCGGCTATCGGGAACTTTTTCAACGCGGCGTTGACTTATTCTTACAGCGAACGGACAAGGACTGCTCACTAACCTATTGCACTTCATTCATCGTTATGGATGACCATCTGTCAACGAATCTCTGACCGTGGATCACCACTTCGAGCAGGCAGGATTCAAAGTTCTCCTAGATTGACACGGTGGCAATGCCGTCTGTCATCGAGTAGTCAGACCGTGCGTAAGGCGCTCTGCACGGCAAATGACCCAACTTGTGCGGACACTTCGCCTGGCGGGCAGATGCGGCTATATTGGACAGACTGTTGAGCTATTCGCTGTTGCTGACCTCGACCCCGGCCACCCTCCCTCCCTCCTACCTCAAGCGGAGTCCATCATGTCTGAGAACAGCAATGCCCATGGAGAAAGTTCCTCGCGTCGGACGTTTTTGAAGGCGACATCGGCACTTGTGGGGGGGGCGATGCTCAGCGCCAATGCGCAAATCGCGCGATCGGCACATATCGGCGGCAGCGACGAGATTAAAGATTGCCCTAGTGGGCTGTGGCGGGCGCGGTACGGGCGCGGCAGGGCAGGCGCTCGCCACCAAAGGCAAAGTCACGCTATGGGCGGTGGCCGACGCGTTTGAAAGTTGTTTGCAGGCCGGGCTGAATTCGATCAAAGAGCAGGTGAGGCGTGGGCAGCGCGACGGCGATCCGCTGTTCAAGGATGCCTCGGTCAATGTGCCGCGCGAGCGTCAGTTTGTGGGGCTCGACGCGTATCACCATGCGATCGAAAGCGGGGCAGACGTGATACTTCTGGCTACGCCGCCCCATTTCCGGCCGATGCAATTCGAAGCGGCCGTGCGGGCGGGTAGGCATATCTTTGCGGAGAAGCCACTGGCGACGGACGGGCCGGGCGTGCGCCGCTTCATGGCGGCCAACGAACAGGCGAAGAAGAAGGATCTCATGGTAGCGATCGGTTTGCAGCGGCGTCACGATCCGCGTTACATCGAGACGGTGAAGAAGATTCGAGACGGCGCCCTGGGCGATATTTTATTCACGCGCGTGTACTGGAACAGCGGCGGGTTGTGGGTGCGGACACGCGCTAACTTCGCCGCCGCGAACGGTCACGAGCCGTCGGAAATGGAGTACCAAGTGAACAACTGGTACTACTTTACCTGGCTCGGCGGCGATCACATCGTCGAACAGCATATTCACAACCTGGACGTCGGCAATTGGCTGCGCGGAGATAAGCATCCGGTGTCAGCGCAAGGGATGGGCGGCCGGCAGGTTCGCACGGGCAAGGAATACGGCCAGATTTTCGACCATCACTTCGTCGAATACACGTACGACGATGGCACGAAGATGTACAGCCAGTGCCGGCACCAGGACGGCTGCGCCGACGAGGTCCGCGAGCACGCGCACGGCACAAAGGGCACGCTCGATATCGACGACAATACGGGCGGCGATATCACCGCGAAGAACAGCAAGAAGTGGCATAGTCCTGGGCCAAAGCAGGACAATCACCACCAGGAGCACCACGATTTGTTCGCGGCACTGCGCGACGGTCGCACGTACAACGAAGGCGACTACGGCGCTCGATCGACGATGACGGCGATTCTCGGCCGCATGGCCACGTACTCCGGCAAGATCGTGAAGTGGGACGATGCGCTGCACAAGGGGATCGACTTGTCGCCGGCGGCGTATGATTTTGCCGCGACGCCGCCCGGTGTTGCCGGATGCGAATGGATTTTACCCGGTTGCGGTGCCTGGGAAGACGGCGGTGATTAAAGGGTAGAAGCTAAACGGCACGCGGATAGCGGGTTTGGCGCCGGGGGGAAGTGTCGGCGGCGCGGCATGCGCATATAATGCGACGATGCCGACAACGTCGTTTCATCCTGTAATCGCAGCTTGGTTCGCGGAGCGTTTCGCTGCGCCGACGGAGGCGCAGGTTCGGAGTTGGCCGGCGATCGCTGGTGGCGAACACGTGCTGGTGGCCGCGCCGACCGGTTCCGGCAAAACGCTGGCGGCGTTCCTGGCGTCGATCGACAGCTTGTTCCGGCAGGCCGCTGAGAAGACCTTGCCGGATGAAACGCAGGTCGTTTACATCTCGCCGCTCAAGGCGCTGAGCAACGACATCCATCGCAATCTGCAGGTTCCGTTGGAGGAGATTCGCGGGGCGGCCGCGGCGGCGAATCTCGAGCTACAACCGATTCGCGTGGCGTTGCGAACCGGTGATACTCCGCCGAGCGAGCGGCAAAAGATGGTGCGCAAGCGCCGCACATTCTGGTGACCACGCCGGAATCGTTGTACCTGGTTCTCACCAGTCCGAAAAGCCGCGAGATACTTCGCAACGTGCGGACGGTGATCGTCGACGAAATTCACGCGCTGGCGCGAGACAAGCGGGGTTCGCACCTTGCGTTATCGCTCGCGCGGCTGGATGAATTGTGCGGCAAGCCGCCGACGCGGATCGGTCTCTCCGCGACGCAACGGCCGATCGACGAAGTTGCCCGTTTCCTCATCGGTTCCGCCAACGTCGGGGCGGACGGCCAGCCGCGATGCCAAATCATCGATACGGGTCACGTCCGCCAGTTGGACCTGGCGATCGAAGTGCCGCCGAGCGAATTGTCGGCTGTGTGCTCGGTCGAAACGTGGCAGGAAATCTACGCGCGGCTTGGCGAATTGATTCGCGAGCACCGCAGCACGCTGGTGTTCGTCAACACGCGGCGGATGGCGGAACGAGTTACGCATTATTTGGAAGAGCAGCTCGGCGAAGGGCAGGTAGCGAGCCACCACGGCAGCCTCTCGAAGGAGATTCGGCTGCGCGCCGAGGAACAGCTCAAGGCGGGAGAGTTAAAGGCGATTGTGGCAACGGCCTCTCTGGAGCTGGGGATCGACATCGGCTACATCGACTTGGTGTGCCAGATCGGCTCGCCGCGATCGATCGCGACGTTTTTACAGCGGGTTGGCCGGGCCGGCCATGCGCTGGGTCGCGTGCCGAAGGGGCGGCTATTTTCACTCACTCGCGATGAGCTGCTCGAATCGCTGGCGTTGGTGCGCGCGGTGCGGCGAGGCCGGTTGGACCGAATTGAGCTGCCGGTGGCGCCGCTCGATATTCTGGCGCAACAGATTGTGGCGACGGTGGCCTGCAACGACTGGTTGGAAGACGATCTTTTCGCGATGTGCCGGCGGGCGTGGCCGTTTCGCGATTTGCCGCGCGGCGAATTCGATGCGGTCATCGAAATACTGAGCGAAGGAATGGCGCCCGCAAACCGCGCGGGGGCCTATTTGCACCGCGATCGAATCAACCACCGATTGCGGGCGCGGCGGGCGGCCCGGATCGCGGCGGTCACATCGGGCGGCGCGATTCCGGAAATGGCCGATTACCGGGTCGTGACCGAAGGCGAGCGGACGTTCGTCGGCACGCTCAACGAAGACTTTGCGATCGAAAGCCAGGCCGGCAACGTCTTTCAGCTCGGCAATTCGTCGTGGCGAATCGTACACGTGCGCGGGGGCGAGGTGACGGTGCGCGATGCGCACGGCGCGCCGGCAACTGTTCCGTTTTGGCTGGGCGAAGCGCCGGCACGTACGGCGGAATTATCGTCGGAATTTTCGGAGCTGCGCGAAGATATCTGGCGACAATGCGGCGGATCGCACTTCGAGATGGATGCCAAGTCGGTTACGGCGCCCGGTGAATCCGCCCCCGGCCGCTCCGTAACAGGGAGTGGGGTTGAATGGCTGCGGCGCGAGACTGGGGCCGATGATTGGGCGGCGCAGCAGGCGGTGAATTACGTGGCCGCCCAGGGCGCGGCCATGGGCATCATTCCCACGCAACGGAACGTGGTTTTCGAGCGTTTTTTCGACGAGTCGGGCGGGATGCAACTGGTGATTCATGCGCCGTTCGGTGCTCGGATCAATCGCGCCTGGGGCCTCGCACTGCGAAAATGCTTTTGCCGGACGTTCGATTTCGAGCTGCAGGCCAGTGCCGACGACAACGGCATCGTGCTGTCGATTGGTCCGCAACATAGTTTTCCACTCGAGCAGATGTTCAGTTTGTTGGATTCGGGCATCGCGCGCGACGTGCTCGTTCAGGCGCTGTTGGCGGTGCCGATGTTTTTGGTGCGATGGCGGTGGAACGTGACGCGTGCGCTGGCCGTGCTGCGGCAGCGGAACGGCAAAAAGGTGCCGCCGCCATTGCAACGATTTCGGGCCGATGATTTGCTGACGGCCGTCTTCCCGATGCAAACGGCGTGCTTCGAGCATCGGACGGGCGATTTGGAGCCGCCCGATCATCCGATGGTGCGACAATCTATTCACGATTGCCTGCACGAAGTGATGGATCTGCCGGGATGGCTGGCGGTCTTACGTGAGGTCGAATCGGGGCAGATTACGATGGTGGGGCGCGACACGCGCGAGCCGTCGCCATTCAGCCATCAGCTTGTGAATGCAAATGTGTATGCATTTCTGGACGATGCGCCGCTGGAGGAACGGCGGGCGCGGGCGGTGGCGGTGCGGCGCACGTTCCGGCCGGAAGACGTTCGCGACTTGGGGCGGCTCGATCCAGAGGCAATCGCGCAGGTTCGCTCGGAAGCCTGGCCGACGGTGCGAGATGCGGAAGAACTGCACGACACGCTGCTTTCGATTGGTGCGCTGTCGGAAACGGAAGGCGTGCCCTGGCGGGTATTCTTCGACGAACTGGCGGGCGAGGGGAGGGTGGCCCGATGCCAGGTGAGCGGCGGGCCCGCGATTTGGGTGGCGGTTGAGAACTGGCCGGTGGTAAACGCGGCCGTATCGCTCGCGGATACGACGCCGCCCGCCTCGTTGCCGGAATCGCTGCGGCGCGATGTAACAACCGATGAGGCGCGGATGCAATTGGTCCGCGGCCGGCTGGAGATTAGCGGCCCGACAACGGCGGGCCGCATTGCCTCGGTGCTGGGTATGGAAACGAACGCGGTGCAGGTCGCGCTGGAGCAGTTGGAGCTGGGCGGCATTGTTTTGCGCGGCCGGTTTACAGAGGAAGTTCCCCCGGTCGCAACGGGAGAGGGTTCTCATTCCGCACCGCCCGAGTTGGAGTGGTGCGAGCGGCGGCTGTTGGCGCGGATCCACCGGCTGACGCTCGATGGTCTACGCCGACAGGTGGCGCCGGTCGATGCGGTCGGTTTCCTGCGATTCTTGCTCGCGCATCACGAAATATCGGGCGAGTCGCGGCCGAGCGGCGTTGGCGCACTGCAGTGCGCGGTGTCGCGGTTGGAGGGATTTGAAGCGCCGGCGGGAGCTTGGGAGCACGATTTATTCCCCGCCCGCATGGGATACGAAAGCCAGTGGCTGGATCAGTTGTTCGCCAGCGGCGAAGTGGTTTGGGGCCGGCTGCAGCCGACGCGGCCTACCGATGAACGCCGGGGGCAAGTGCTCACGCGCGTCTCGCCGATATCGCTATTGCGGCGGGCCGATTTGGCGTGGCTGTTGCCATGTACGACGGACAATCCTGTTCGTCCAAGTGCGGATGACGGACGGGATTGTCCGTCCCACGGCCGGGCGATGCTGGGCGCCGCTCGTTGGGATGCACAGGCGGCGTACGAAGCGCTGGTAACTTACGGGGCTCTGTTTTTTGACGATTTGCTGGCCGTCTCGAAGTTGTTGCCCTCGCAATTGGAAGATGCGTTGCGCGAGTTGGCGGCGCTGGGGTTGGTTACTTCCGATGGATTCGCCGCGGTGCGGGCGCTGAGCTGGAAGTCGCGGCAGGCAATCGGGCGGCGCGCGGGACGGCGAGCGAAAAGCGGTCATACGGTCTATTCGCAGGGTGGCCGATGGTCGCGGTTTCCGCCCTTCGTGCAGCCAGTGAGCGTCGAGGAGCGTGCCGAACAATGGGCGTGGCTGTTGCTGCGACGCTACGGCGTGATGTTCCGCGATTTGTTGGCGCGGGAATCGGCTGCGCCGGCGTGGCGTGACTTGCTGAGCGTGTATCGCCGATTGGAGATGCGCGGCGAAATCCGGGGCGGGCGGTTTGTCGGCGGCGTGGCGGGTGAGCAATTTGCGCTTCCCGACGTGGTCGAGCGGCTGCGGCAACATCGAGACCAGGCCGCTTCGGAAACTTGGAACGTCATTTCGGCAGTCGATCCGCTCAATCTGATCGGCGTCGTGACGCAGGGGGCAAGAGTGCCGGCGGTGCGCGGCAATCGCATTGCGCTGCTGAATGGCCGGCCGATTGCGTCGCGCGAATCGCGACTCATTCGCTGGCTGGCGGAAGCGGACGAGGCGACACGTCGCCGGGCCGAGCGATTATTGACCGCGCCGGGCGCTTTGCGGCACGAAGCGCTTGTGGAACGTGGCGAAAACAACGGAGCCGTAGCGAGCGCTCTGGCTGGCGCTGCGGGCTCCTGATGCCACCCGTTAGCGCTTGCGTGTTCCATCGACTCGACGCGGAGATTCAAACCCGCCTGCGCGCTATTATTTCTTGTCTTCCTTGCTTGTCAGCTCGAGCACG
Source organism: uncultured Planctomycetota bacterium (assembly GCA_963807935.1). Lineage (GTDB taxonomy): Bacteria > Planctomycetota > Planctomycetia > Pirellulales > Lacipirellulaceae > JABDGM01. The sequence goes on along the minus strand of CAWEDY010000020.1, from coordinate 44,880 downwards.
ACGTCGTAGTTTCCGCCGGGCTGGACATCGATGGTGAGGCCGGAGGATTCCGGATTGGTGTAACGTTCCGGTACCAGAAGCTTGCCGTTCCCAGACTCGGGGCCTGCTTTGGCGGAACTTTCAAAAGCAGCCACTGCCACTTTGTGCCTGCCGATGGTTGCCCCATCACCCTTGCCGAAGGTACTTAGTTCAAAAGTTCCGTCAGAGTTGATGACGCCCTTGGCCCCACGGCCGGCCTTCGGCATCGTCGCCAAGCTGCCGGTAGTAAGCGGCTGACCGTCGAACAGCACATGGCCCTTCACCGGTGCGATGTTTGGCCGTTTAGGTCCGCAACCGACAGATGTCAGGGCGATCACGCCAATTGCTGCCGTTATCGAATAGTGACGATTACCGCCGTATATTAAATGTTGCAGCATGATGCTGGTTTGCGAGGATCGCTGGAAACAACTGTTAAGTTCTTTCCCCCTTCGTTTATTTTTAGAACGGGCGCTCGAAAGCTTCGCCCGACTTGCGGCTCGCGAAGGCCCGCAACACGTCGAGTGAAATGTCCTCGTGGATAAACTGCACAGAACCATCGCACATAGCGAAGTGCGTTCCGCCAGGATGCAAGCTGCCGAAACTTAAATCGTTGTTTTCATAATTGTTGGCCGGCTCGCCCGCTTGTATATCGGCACGATGCGCGGTACTGAGCGGCCACAGTATACTTTTGGAGGTGTAGATATAGTTTTCCGGCACGGTTTCAGAGGCGGAGCCAACGGCCCAAATACGTTGCGGCCCGCAGAGCCACGAAATCTCGCCGATCATAAACGTGTACGTCGAACCGTCGGTTACGTCCTTCAGTTTTGTCTTGCTGAAGGGATAAATGACACCATTGGAAGCGGCCCCGCCGCCGGAACCGCAAGATGGAGCCTTACCCGGTCTCGATGCCATCGTGTAGGTCGATTCGGGGTAGGTAGCAGCGGGGGGTATATTGGGGCAAGTAAACTTGGCACCCATGACTCCCATGTAATGAGCCCGCAGAAAGTTCGGCTCGGTAATGCCGCTTTGGGTCGGAGTGTCGGTGAAAGTCCGTTCTTGATCCGCCTGACTTGGGCAGCGCAAAGAGGGCATTTGCGTTTCGTAAAGGAAAGTCCTATTGGGCTCCAACGACCAATGTATATTCAAATTCAGTTGATCTAATATTGCCTGTTCTTCCATGTACCCCAGAATCTGTACCAGATAGCTGTAAGATGTATACATGGGGTTGGCGGGAGTTGAAGTGGATTCCAAGTTCGTGGTGGTCGCAGAAGGGAAGAATTTCTTCGTATCATGGTGGTTCAAACACGCCAATGAGATCTGCTTGATGCGGTTCATGCACTCAGCCCGTCGGGCGGCTTCCCGTGCGGATTGGACGGCCGGCAGCAACAGAGCGACGAGGATGCCGATGATCGCGATTACAACGAGCAATTCAACAAGCGTAAACGCGCGCTGGAAACAAAGTCCGCCGAGCCGAGGCGGACAAGCCTCTTCTCGGCTCGCGGCCCTGATATGGTCGAACGCACGACCGGAATTCCGCCTGGAGATCATCGAATAGGCTCCTTCAATTTCGGCCCGCAAACAATTATTGCCCATTATTGACACTTGCAAATCGGCGGTGTCCACTAACCACGCAAAGTGATAAGAGCAAGCCGACCAGCACGACCGTGGATGGTTCGGGCACCGCTACGTTTGAAAGGCTGCTACCGCTGCCGGCGAGCGAGTTGCCGTAGTGGGAGCGCCACACGTCGTACATGTTCGTGTCGCTGCTGTAGCTCTTGCGCCAGACGATGTAATCGGCGGCATCGACCGAATGGTTACCGTTGTAATCGCCCAAGAGGCCAACCGTTACCATTCCCGTGTCAAGGAAGTAACTGTCGTTCTGGACCATTGCACCACTGGTGCCGCTGCCGTACGTTCTGCCCGGCAGTTGGCTCGCGCCATTTAAGATCAAGCTGCCGATGGTTTCATTGACGCCGGAACCCAATGACGCGGTGCCACCGAATGTATTGCCGATGTTGAGCGTAAGTGAGGCGTCATCCGCAATGGCGTCGTTTACACCGCTTTCAATGACGAGCTTGCCTGTGCCGTAGACTCCCGTATTGACATTACTACTCAGGCCATCGACCAATACATCACCGATGCCGAGGGTCGCGCTCGCGCCGCTCACGTCGAGGGTTCCTTGCACAACTGATGTGCCGCCCATGTAGGTATTTGATCCCGTGACAGTCAGCGTGCCATGATTCGTTGGCTCTCCTGCGTTTGCATCTAGGTAGAATCTGCCTGGACCACTGATCGTTCCCGGCAGAGTAAGCGACGTAGCTGATCCGAACAGAGCAATCGAGGCGTCGGTCTGAACGACGACGTCGTTTTCGATTGTGAAGACGAGGCCGGTATTTGGACGAATGGCGCCGGCAAATGGGGCAAAGGGTCCTGAAACCGGCCCAAACCCATTAAGATTTAGCGGAACCGCACTGCTCGCGCCGAACGTATAGTCTCCGGTGGAAATCTGCGTGAGCTGGCCGCCATTGTTGATCGTGAAGCTTGAGGTCATCGTCGGCACACCGCCCAGCGAGGTTCGCCAGCGGCCGGCATTCACAGTGGTCGGGCCCGTGTATTCTTTCACTTGATCGGAGGAGCCAGCGTTGAAAGCCATGGTGAGCTGGCCGTCGCCCTCCTTGGTAAGCCCGCCGGGGCCGTAGATGTTGCCGGTAATACTTAGCGCACCGGCTATCGAGTTGCCCACGGTATTCGTGACATTGGCGACCACCGTATCCGCAAAGTACATATCGCACTGTACGCGGTTCTGATTGGCGGCGTCGCCGCTGGAAATGATCGTGGCGGGCCCGGCGCCAGACGCATCGAACGTAAGCATGTCGCCGCTGACATTAAAGTTTCGAATGCTTTGAGTAAAGGTTGAAGGCGACGCATTGTTGAATGTAACCGAGCCGACGGTGAATTGGCCGTTGAGGTCCATATTGCGGGTGCCGGTGGGGGTGTTGAAGATCGCCGTCGCATCGATTGCGTCGGGGACGGTACCTTCTACCCAACTGCTGGTATCGACCCAATTGGCGTTTCCCGTAGCGACTGCCCAGGTTTCTGCGTGAGCATATGAGGCGGCGTAGAACCAAACCGCCGTTACAATTGCCAAGCACCTGAAAAAAAGTTTCATCGCCGTTCTCCGGAAGCTAATTGTTCATCAATCAAACGAATCCATTGTCAGTGCGTACGTTTGCGAAGGACGTTTTTGATCCTTTATGTAGTAGATTGGCGCTTGGCGTATCTACCTCGAGCTGCGAGAAAGACAAACATAAGACAAGAGAGCACCAACGTCGCTGGCTCGGGAACGGCGGCGGCGCCGAGGGCGCTGCCGCTGCCAGGCACAACGCTGCCGAAGTTCTGGCGCCAGGCATCGTAGCCGCCGGGGCCACCGTCGGTTTTACGCCACACTACGTAGTCGGCGGCGTCGACGATGCTGTCGTGATTGAAATCGCCGCTTCCGAGTACATCCACAAACACGGACGTGGACGTATATCGTACGCTCCACACGCTCGGATCAGGTACGTTTACCGTGGCGAACTCCCCGCCGTCGCGGGTGCCGGCCTGCATGATTTCAAAGCTCGCATCCGATGCCGGTCGCGTGAAGCCGTTGATAAGCGTAACGTTCAGAGTTCCGCGCGGGGTGCCGCCCGTGTCGCCAATCGTCAGCGTGCCACCGACAACAACCTGGTCATACTCGGTTCCTGCAGTAAGTCCGCCGATCTCCGCGTCGAAATTGCAGCCGGAACAGTTGCTCGATCCGCTGAAATCAAGATTGTTGTAGAACGTCAGCTTTCCCGGGCCGTTTGCAAAACTTGCTCCGTTTCCTGGGGCAAGGTGAGAATTGCCGTTAGCCGATGTCAGCAAACGGCTATCGCCGGCAATGGTTCCGGTCCCGGCAAGCGTGCCCGTACGGATCGCGACGCCGCCGGCAAGGCCGGCATCTACGCCCACGTTCACGGGTACGTTGTTTACGATCATCGTCGTCGTGTCGGGTTGACCGCTGGCGGAGTTCTGCACATTCGATTCAAGCGAATTCGTGTTGTTGTTTGTGATGTAGACCGTGGCGCCATTCTGAGCGTTGATGCCTCCTGGGCCGCTGATACTATCATTAACGATAATTATCCCCCCACCCGACGCTGATGTCTGGGATTGCAGGGCTAAATTGTTCACCAGGGTAATCGTCGATGGACTGCTGGCCGAGCCGAGTGTCAGCGTTCCTCCGGCTAGTATATTATTCGTGATCACTCGAGCACCGCCGACTGTGGTTATAGGGCCAGTGAGCGTGAGGCTACGGACGGTCGGATCGACCGAGGCCGGCGCTGTGGCCGTAAAGAGCCCGGCGCTAAGAGTGATGTCGTTTGCGATCGTGATGTCGTCTCCGGCGGGTTGGAGGATCGGCGGCAGCGATCCGGAAATGTTGACCGTGCTCGTTCCGAACGGACCTGACGTGACGGAGCCCGGATTGCCGACCGTACTCACGCCAACGCGGATAACGTTTTGAACCGTGGCGTTGACGTTTGTTCCGCCCGTGTAGGTGTGCTGGGCGTTCATGACGATCGTCCCGGTACTGGTGGTCGTCAGCGTGCTACCGGTGCCGCTGATCGGAGCGTTGAAGGTCACGGTGCCCGCGCCATCCACGGCCAGATTGCTATTGTTGGCCATGGTCACGGCGGAGCCGATGGTCAACCCAGCGTTAGCGTCGGTGCTGTTATTGACGAGGGACAAGTCGCCTAGGGCGTTAATCTTGGCGTTGATCGTTTGCGGTGTGATAACGTCGCTGGCGACCTTGATTGCACCGCCGTTGTCGACGTCGAACTGCTCGGAAGAAGAACCGAGCGTGTACGCTGCGGCGGCAGAATTAAATTGGATAATATTGATCGGCCGCGTACCGCCGAGGCTGATCGTTGTATTGCCGTTCCCGGCGTTGTCGAAGTTGGCGATGCTGCCGCTTCCGGGCACGATACCCGTATCCCAGTTCGAAGTGCTGTTCCAGTCAGTGCTTGCCGTGCCGGTCCAGGTGGAAGTCGGAATAACGTTCGCCGAAAACGTCAGATCATCGATCGCCAAACCGTGATCATTCCCGGAATGGTCGGGATCGTACCAACGGAGCCACAGGTCCTCTCCAGGGGCCCAGTTGATGCCCTGAATGGTTGTGGGCGAGAGTACCACACGGTTCGCAGCGTCATTGCCATCCAATGTCGTGCCCGCGGTTGCGCCGAAAGTTGGGCTGGTAAATCCAAGAGCTGCGACCTGTGTGACAGACAGCGCGCTGATGTCGGTTGGGGACGTCGACGTGACGGCGTAACCGAACGTAACGTCTTGGGCGACCGAACCAGTACCGCTGGTCCCGCCGTCGCGCCATTGCTCTGCCGTGTAGTCAAGCGTGAACTGACCCAGTGTCAGTCCTGTGTTGTTCGTCAGGCGCAAAGCATACCAAGTATCGTCTATAGTGGTGGACCCGATCGACCCCAGTGCCCGGTCCGTGACAGCATTCACGCCAGCGACACCAAAGTCCCAGAATGAACCGGTTCCCGAACTGCCAGTGCCGATCCGCAGGCGCTGATTGCCATTTGTGCCGCCTTCGGTCTGAGCCGTCTCATGGTAAAGATACCAGCCTGGAACGCTGACATGGTCGCCCGCAACCGTGGTGGTGTCGTCCTGCCAGCCATTGGTGAACGCACTTGTCTGAATGTTGGTATTGGTAGGAGTGGTGGGCAGCGAATCGAAATCTTCTGAGTAAGTCGAACCGGGAGTCGTGTAGGAAATCGCAGCACGCGCCTCGCTCATGCACAAAACACACAACAGAGAGACGATGACAAACGCGAGCCAAGTACGTTTAGGAACGGAAACTAAGGCAAACGGAAAAATCATCAGATAACCTCCGCCAATCCAAGAATCAAAGACGCCACGAATACTGCCGGCGAAGTGGAAATCTGCGACGCCGGGCGGCATGGACGCTGCCGTCGATCGGTTTTCCAATACACGCGGGCATCTCCGGAGCCAATCATCAACCTTTCAGAATAACTGGTACGAACAATTGTGGCAAAGAAACCCCGTTCACCACTGAATAAGGCCGGTACGTATCGAGACCATTCCGGCCGGGAAAGCATTCAACGGGGGCGTCGCACCTATGAGCCGGCGCGAATATGATCCGTCCCCAAAGAACATCCGTAATGCCGTAATATCTCGGCAGACAAGTATCAGCGATCAGGTTAATGGTTGCCCCAATTACCCCGTACGCTCCACGGCTTCCTGAAGCCAGCATAGCCGAAGCCAGTTTGGCTATACTTAAGGGCGTTGACCCATGAAACCTGACGAAATTTTTTGTGGCAATTTGTCAGAATCGCAGCTTTTGCGCCCTGTTCCATAAGGACGGGGGGCCAAGGCAGGTCGGGTGCGGTGAGGCTTTTCGCAGGTTTCGAAGTAGGGCAGTTCGGCTGGCAGTTCGTGTCTAGGGGTCCCCCATCAGACGGGCGGCGAATGGACGAATCACGACGACAGTTTATCCGCTTGATGACCCGGCACGAGCGGCTGGTATACGGCTACATATTGAGCCTGGTGCCGAATTGGGCGGACGCCGACGAGGTTTTGCAGGAAACGAACGTTCGGCTTTGGGAAGAATTCGAGAAATATGAGGCGGGTACGAATTTCGCGGCGTGGGCCGTTCGCGTCGCGCATTTCCAAGTTTTGACATGGCGGAAGCGAGCTAGCCGCAGCCGATTGGTGTTCGATCAGCGAGTGATCGATGCGTTGGCAGAAGAGCCGTGTTGGACGGACGAGGTGTTCGAAGCGCGGCAACAGGCGCTTGCCGATTGCATGTCGGAATTGCCGGACCGCAGCCGCGATCTGTTGCGACATTGTTACGTGGAAGGCAGCCGGGCGAAGGACGTGGCCGTGGAGCTTAATCGCAGCCCGGCGTCGGTTTATAAGGCATTGGAACGGATTCGCGTGGCGCTGCACGGATGCATCGAGCGGAAGCTAGCGCAGAACGCGTATTGATAGCGGGCGGAGTAAACGTGACAGAGGTTGTGACGGGCTGAAGCCCGTCGTACGGGAGTGATGGAAACTTACAGCGATCCATTGTTTGGCAGGGTCCACGCACTTGCGGTTGGATTACTTGAAGATACGCTCACGGCGCCGGAGCGGCGCGAGCTGGAGTCGCTGTTGCTGAACAACTCGGCCGCCCGCAGGATCTATCTCGAGCACGTGCAGGAAAGCGCTTGTCTGCGTTGGCTGTGTGTCGACGAATGTCCGAACACAGTCGAGGTGGCAACTCGGGTGCCGGACCAATCGCGGCGACGACGGACTGCACGGGCCGCGGCTGTGATTTTTGGCGGGGGGTTGGCCTGTGTGCTGGTTGCCGTGGCGGTGAACGGGTGGTTTTCGGCCGCGGTGATAAATCATTCTGCCGGAGCGTCAGAAAGCGTTGCCGTAGCCGGGCCGGCGATTCCGAACAATGTCGAAACGCCACAATTGCGAATCGTGGAACCGAGTCGAGACGATCGCCGGGAGGTGGCCACGATCACCGGCTTGGGAGCCGCAAGGTGGCAACTTTCAGCGGGTCGGGGCCAACTATTGTGCGCTGCGCGATTGGCGATCGCTTGCGACTTCGCCAAGGGTCGGCGGAGCTGACATTCGACGCCGGGCGCAGGTAACCGTATTTGGTCCGGCCGATTTTGAGATCACATCGGCCACGTCGATTCGCTGCCGCCGCGGCCGCGTCACGACGCTGGTAGACCACCGCGGAAGGGGTTTCTCGATTGAGACGCCGCAGGCCAAGGTGGTGGACCTCGGCACACAGTTCGGGCTCTCGATTTCGGACAAAGGCGAGACCGAAGTTGTCGTTTTCCAGGGCAGCATCGATCTGTCGTACAGCCCGCGGGCCGATGCGGGCGATGCGTCGGGGCGGCGGATGCAACAGGGTGATGCGCTCTTGCTGAAGAACTCGGGCGAAATTGAACGTTTGGTGTCGGTGCAGCGCAACAGCTTCATGGCGGGCGCCAAGGGAGTCGGGTCGCGGCTGGTCGAGCCAGTGATCGCCGATGTGCGCGACAATATTCGCAAGGCGGATAGCATCAAATCGTATCAAATCGTCCGCGGGGGCCTGGAGGACGATGCGCTGGCGTTCGTCGACCGCAACCACCAGTGGAATGGCTTGGAAGCGAAGGGGCTACCGCCGTTTTTGGTCGGCGCCGATTACATCATGCCGTTTAACGACGACAAATTCGTGCGCGGCTTGGAGCTGAACGTGCGGCTGCTGCGGCCGGCGACGCTGTACGTGTTTCTGGACAATAACATGGCGGTGCCCGACTGGTTGCGGAAGGACTTTACGGATACCGGCCTGGACATCGGCCTGGATTGCTCGAAGACCAAATGGCACAAAGATCAGTCGCTGGGAATCGGACCGGGGCGAAGCATCGACTTTCCGTTTTCGGTCTGGAAGCGAGAAATCAAGCAGGCGGGAACCGTTAGGCTGGGCGGGCTTGAGCCGCCCGAAGTGCGAAGCGAGGGGTTCAATATGTACGGGATTGCCGCCGTCGCCGCACAGTAGCCCGGAAAGTATTATTGCAATTGCGGTCAAAAATTGTGAAAAAACTTGCATCCCGGTGTGGGTTGCGACTATATTGAGCGTTGAGGTATTCAATTTCATTCAGTATTCGAATTCGCCGGTTGGGCAATATTGAGCAAATTGCATCCCTGAGGAGAACAGCTAATGCGTAAGACACTTGCGATTGCAATGACGCTGAGTTTATCGGTGGCGCTCGTATCCGAATCGCGAGCGGCGATTTTATATGCGACTGCTGGGTCCACTTATTCGCAGAACTTCGATTCGCTGCCGAACACGCCGGAAAATGCTTCTCTCGGCACTACCGCAAACATGGCCGGCTGGATCGACGACACTGCCTCTCCGGCTGCCAATCAGGTGAGCATTGTTGGTTGGTATCTATATCATCCGGTTGCGCAAAGTGAGGGAGGATTCAATGGTCACCAGCGGATGCGGATTGGGCCCGGTAATTCGACGACCGGCGCATTCATGAGTTGGGGCTCATCCGGTTCGACCGAGCGCGCGCTCGGGATGCTGAATTCTAATACGATGGCTACACAGTTCGATCCAATGGCGCCGGATCCTTCGATGTTTGCTTATTACGGAGCGCCGCTTCACCAACAACACGGGCGTGACGCTTGGTTCATTCACACTCGGGTACACGGGCGAACAATGGCACGAGGAAAACGATTTTGCGCAATCGATCACGTTCGACTACAGCCTCAATGCGACGGGTATTGAAGATGGGGCCGCCACTTTCACCGACGTGCCCGCTCTCGATTTCACGAGTCCGACCTTCGTGACGGCGACCAGTACAGCGTTGGACGGCAATGCCGCCGCCAATCGCACGGTGATTAGTCCCGTCACCGTCACCGGGCTTAACTGGCAGCCGGGAACGGACCTTTGGGTCCGATGGACTGATGTCAATGATGTTGGCGGGTCCAACAATCGAGACCAGGGAATGGGCATCGATGACCTGTCGTTTTCGGCCGACGCGATTGTGGTTCCCGAGCCATCGACTATCGGCCTCTTGGGCGTCGCGATATTGGGACTTTGCAGCGTGCGACGCGGTTATTAAGTATTTCGCCTTTAATGCGCGAGACTAATCGCAGTGAAATAGCGTGCCGGCGGCGCCTGCGCTTCAAAAAAATACTGGGACATGTACAACGCCGCCAACTTCGCATCGGCCGAACGTCGCACGCCGCCCGATGGTGCGCCATCCTTCGCAGGCACGAATTGGGGCGAGTTGCGTAACTATTCGGACATCCCGGAAATCGGTCCTGTCTCCAACGAGATGACGCGCAAACTCATTCACGGCTACCACGCGGCAGTTAGCTTTTCGGACGCCCAAGTTGGCCGTTTGCTCGATGCGCTCGATACAACGGGACGCAAGTCACCAAAAGCTTGAAGACGTCCAGGAAGCGAGCACAATCCGTAAGGGGCACCTGATTTTGAGTCTGGACGAGTTTAGGGCATTTACTTTGAGATTTCTCTGATGTCCAATGCTTTTGGGAGGAGCGACTAATGACTTTCAAATCTAGATCCCAGGGGCCGGTGTTTTTAATGATCGCCGTCGCGGTGGCGATGCTGTGCTTCGCCGGGCCGCCGGCGCGTGCGGGGCAGATGGACTATGAGGACTTCGACTACAGCGGCACGACACTGAACGGCCAGAACGGCGGCACAGGATGGAACGGCGCGTGGTTCCAGACCGGCTCGTCGCCGTCCGAGCAGCTTTCGAACGACGGCGTGAGCTTGTCTTATCCAGTTGGTTTCGAAGCGCCACTGGCGACGCCATCAACCTCCGGGTCGCGCGTCAATACGGGCGGGTTGAGTGCAAATGCCAGCAGTTCGCGACTGCTTTCACAAACGGTTGATCTGAGCGTGGATGGCACGGTCCGGTACGCGAGCGCGCTCTTTCGAAAGAATGCACCTAACGGCGGCGGCGTCAATAACGATAACATTCTGTTGGAATTCGTGGATTCTCTTGGCAATCGGCGGTGGGGTGTTGGCATTGTCGGTAACGGCGATCTTCCTTGGCTTAATGCGAACGGCTCGACGTCGCCGTCGACATCAGTCGTGGCCGGCGAAACTTATTTCATGGTGGCAAAGATCGTCTCCAGCGCCAGCGGCATGGACACCGCCTACTTGAAGGTATTCGGAACGGGGTATTCCACGGAAGTGCCGCTTAACGAACCGACCACGTGGGACGCCACGCAGTCGGAAACTACCGGCGCCGTCTTGGATCGTATTCGTATCCGCATCGATCCGGGCAACACGTCCGCGGCTGCCGGTGAAGTCGACGAAATTCGTATTGGCGATACATGGGCCTCAGTAATCGGAGTGCCCGAGCCGGCGACCCTTCTGCTGCTAGTTGGTGGCATCGCAGCGATTGGCGTCCAATACCGTCGAAAACGTAAATCTTTCAATTGCTAGGAGATGGAGATGCGGTTTACACGATTTGCAATCTTGTTTGCGCTTACCGCGCCGGTATGCGCATTAATGTCCACTGCGGCGCGGGCTACATTGTACGATTTTGATTCCTTCGACTACGACACGTCCAGTGATATAGGCTTGGACGGTAGGAACGGCGGAACGGGATGGACCGGCGCGTGGTTTCAGAGTGGGGGGAACAATACGCCTAATTTCCTGGCATTTAACGACGTTAGCAGCTTATCGTATCCGGTTCCTTTCGAGTCCGGACTTACCACGCCGAGCACGGCAGGCACGCGGGTTGATACGGGCGGTAATACAGTCACTGCCACCGCCAACACGGACAGGCTATTGTCTCAAACCATACCCTTGAACGTGGATGGCACCACCCGATACGTGAGCGCGCTATTCAGAAAGAACATAGCTAATGGCGATACCAACGAGGACAACGTGCTATTAACTTTCCATGATAGCGTGGGAAATCGGCGGTGGGGAATGGGCATCGCAGGCGCGGATGATAGTCCGTGGCTGAATGCGAATGGCAGTACATCTGCTGCCACTGCGGTGACGGCCGGTGATACGTATTTCATGGTAGCTAAAATCGTCTCCAGCTCCGCCGGCATGGATTCCGCATTCTTAAAGGTATTCGGGACTGGTTATGCGAGCGAAGTTCCTGCCGCCGAACCAACCAGCTGGGACGCGACGCTCACTGAAACGACCGCGGCAGTCTTGGATCGTATTCGAGTCCGAATCGACCGCGGCAATACATTAGACATGCCTGGCGAAATTGACGAAGTTCGTATCGCCGATAGCTGGCTGGAAGCCATCGGGCAAACCGTTGTGAATTTCCCTGGCGATTACAATTTCGACGGCAGGGTGGATGCGGCCGATTACGTCGTCTGGCGCAAGGGCAACAGCCCCCATCCCAATACTCAGAGTGATTACGATGATTGGCGCTCCAACTTTGGCAGCGGCGGCGCCGGCAGCGGTACCGGTTTAGAACGCTCTGCTGCCGTCCCCGAACCGGCCACACTGGTCGTCGTTGCCGTCGCCATGGCGATTTTCGTCACGACGTGGCGCCGACCGTATTCCGTTTTGGCGCGACGTCAGGCACGGCCTTGGATGGCAATGCGGCAGCGAACCGCACTCTGATTGGACCCGTGACAGTGACGGGACTTAACTGGCAGCCGGGGACGAATCTCTGGATTCGTTGGTCCGATGTGAACGATTCCGGCAACGATCATGGCTTGGCCATTGATGATGTGTCGTTTTTGGCCGACGCGATTGTGGTTCCCGAGCCATCTACCATCGGGCTGACGTGGCTTGCCATCTTGGGACTGTTCGGCACTCGTCGTAAGCGTTAAGAGCAACAATCGGCGTTGTGGCGAGGCACCGTTCTCGCTGTCTCCGCGTCTCGATTGCCTTTAGCGTTGTGCAGCGGTGTGCTTCGCGGCTTCAGCGAGCGTACGCTGTTCGTGTCGTTTGGCTGCGCTGGCAATCACGTCGATTGCCTCTTCGCGAGGAATATGCGCCAAGTTGATGACAAAATCGAAGAGCTGGGGATCGGAAATATCATGATGAAAATATCGACGAACAAACTGCTCGCGGCCATTGTCCGTCGTCTCGATGAATTCTTTGGCCTGGCGCTCGTTGCATTGCCGCCGTTCCATGATGCTCTTCATGCGAACTTTGGTTGGTGCAATGATCCGAACGGCCAGCCCGCGGCCTCTCGGAAGCATAAACTGCACGCCGCGGCCGACGAACACGGTGCTTTCGTGTTGGGCCGCGAGCAAGACAAGTTTGCCGAGACGGCTGACATATTCAGCTTGTGAAACGAGCTGCTTTTCGAGCCATGTGCCGAACATTTCATAAAACCACGAGACGGCTCGCTCATCGACGAAGTCGAGCGCAAGGCGCGAAAGGTGATCGTGCTCGGCCATGTAATCGAGTAACTCGTCGTCCAGCGCCCGCCAAGCGCACTTTGCGGCGATTGCCTGTGCGATCTCTCCGCCATTTACTCCGGCTTCTCGCGAGATGACGACGTAGGGATGAATCAACTGATGCACTTGCGTCAGTTGCCGTTCTTCGGAAAGCCGCTTTTGGGTTTGCAACTCGAGCACCCAATTACGCATTTGTCGTTCTGCAAGCTCAGACTGTCCTCGATTCGAATGAGAGGTTGAGGTACGCATACGTCACTCCGTTTCTTAAACATCGTGCAATCATAGTGCCAAATTCGCCAAAAAGTCATGGTAATGGTATCACGCGACGTACTATTTCCATCGTTTTGGAGCGGTTGCCGGCAGTCTACGATGCCGAAGGATCGTGGATGGCGCCTGCGGCGATAGACACGGTCGGGGCCGAAGTCGGTCGCGCAGCGATTTAAATTGATTCTGATTGGTTGCTGCGAGCGCAGCGCCGCTAGCACAGACTTGGCCTTTGCGGAATCGACCAATTGGCTAGAATCCGGCCCTAAAGTTGCTTCGGTCGAAACGTATACAGATAGATGCGGCTCTCTGGTAATTCCGGGTGGCACGCCCTTCGAAGATTCAGGGCGTGCCACGCAGATAGAGTTTGATTCCCGGACGGCCTCAAATAGATTGGAAAAACGGCCTTGCGTTTCTCGTGTCGCGGCTCAGTAGTGTGCCACAGTCCCCGGCGACGCCATCGAATCTCATCGGGCGTCACCATACTTGAATTGTTGATTGCCATTCTTTCGATCACTACCGTAACGTCGCTGTTGATTCCCACGATATTGGCATCCCGTGAGGCCGGCCGCGATGTTCAGTGCTGCAATCGTTTGCACGAGATCAGCGTCGCGTTGCACGCTTTTGAGAAGAGTCACGGCGCTCTTCCGGCCGGATGGAGCCCAGACACGACTAACAAATCGGGCTTCGGTTGGGCGGCGGCAATATTACCGGAGTTAGGTGAAGACGCGTTAGCCAGCCAAATCGACCGTAGCCGACCGATAGGCGAAGTCAGCCGCGCAGTGCGAACGACGACGCCAGCCATCTACCTGTGCCCTTCCGACCATGGCGACCCCGAATTTTTATTGTTTGCTGAAGTAGGAGAACCTGGCGCTAACGCTCAACAATCTACGAAGAAGCTCGTAAGCCTGCCGAGGGCAAACTACATGGGTGTGTTTGGGACAACGGAACCGGATGAAGTCGCCGGCGATACGGGCGATGGAGTCTTAGTCGAAGGCCACGGATTCCGCTTCGAGGAAATTTCCCGGGGTTTGAGCCACGTATTGGCAGTCGGCGAGCGAACGACGCGGAAACTGCCGTCCACCTGGTTAGGAATAGCGACGGCTGGTGAAGATGCCGGCGGCCGTATTGTAGGATGCGCGAACGTCGGGCCCAATCGAGACGATACCGACGAGTGCGAGTTCGATAGCCGACACTACGGCCACGTGAACTTTGTTTGGGCGGATGGTCACGTAACCGGCATTTGGGACCGCATCGATCCACGAGTCTATCAGCAGTGCGCTCAACGCACCGCGCCCGACGCAGGAATTTAACTCAGCTTTGTAAACGTCTAACAGGTATTCGCGACTCATTTGAAAGGTACTCGCAATTTATTGCAATCATTATGGAACTCTCTCGCCTTACCCGATATGAATTGGAACTAATGGACGTGCTTTGGCAACGCGGCGAAGGAACCGTCCAGGAAGTGTGCGACCAATTAGGTCGCCCGTTGGCATACACTACCGTGATGACTACGCTGCGCCTGCTGAACAGCAAAAAGAAGGTGCTAAAGCGGATCAAGCGCGGCCGCGCCGATGTGTATCAACCCATTGTGACGCGGGAGGAAGTCAGCAGCTCCGTGATCCGCGATCTCCAGGCCGTTTTGTTCGCGGATCGGCTTCCCACATTGATGCTTGGGCTGCTGGAAAATGGGCGATTTTCGCCGGAAGATGTGGATACGTTGAGGGCGGCGCTCGAAAAAGTTGAAAACAGGGAGCGCACTCCGTGACCTCGCTGACGACGTTAGAAATATTCGTGTCGTTGACGGTGCAAGTCACGTTTTTGATTGGCATCGCCGCCTGCGTTGCGCCCGTCGCGCCGGTTTGAATGCCGACCGGTGCTGGGCGGCGCTGCACATTTGCATTCTGCTGGTTACCGCGGCTGCTTTTTTTCTACCGCATCTGCGGTTGGCCAGGTGGGCCGATTTCCACCCGGCTGTGAACTATCCGGCGGGCGGCGCGATGCTTCAAGTGATAGGGTTCGCGTGTGGTTGGGCATGGTGCGCGGGCGGGCTCACAATGCTCGTTGCCGGCATCGCCAGCATGGTTAAAGCAACATCCATCGTTCATGTTGCGCAAGCCGATGCCGATTTGCGCAGACGTTTGCTCGATTTGGCGCCGATGCTTGGGTCGGCGGCTAAGCCCATTGACTTACGTGTATCGGACACCGGCATAGGGGCATTTTGTTGGCAGATTCATCGGCCGGTGATCGCCTTGCCGCGCGAGGTCGTCGATTTTCCGGTTGCCGAGCAGGCGGCAATCGTCCGGCATGAGCTGGCGCACCTGGGCCGACAGCATCCACTACACTTATTTTTGCAGAGGATGGTGGAGGCGATTTACTGGTTTCATCCGCTCGTTTGGTGGGCATCGCGCCAAGCGGCTGCGGCGCGGGAAATTTGCTGCGATCGCGATGCAGTTAGTTCCCGCGAGGAGGCGGCCGTATATTTGCGCAGCCTGTTAAGACTGGTTGAAAGGCAATTGACCGCTCCAAGTACATTGCCTGCGGGCCTCGCATTTTTAGGCGATGCTTCGCTGCTGAGTCGCCGTGCAAATCTGCTTGCGGATTCATTCGATACGCCGGTGGCCCCTTACTCTCGGTGGCGAACGATGCTTGCGTTCGGCGCGGGTGCTGCCGTTTGTATTGCAGTCTGGCTTCCCGTAAATCCGCGGGCTTCACGTCGTGCCCAGTGGTCGCCGTGGCCCGTTTGGTCAGCGCGAACACTCGAGGCCGCCGGCATTCCCGTTCGCGACTACGAAATCGATGGTCACCGCCTCAACGGGGTCGACTGACCTTTCTTTGAAATTCCGGTCATTCTCGGTACTTTGGGCCGATTCTGTCTACAAATCTGCGCTGTTCAGCGTGGCTCTACGGTTGGACTTCATTTTCGTACAATCGGAAGTATGAGAGTTGTTCAACTTTCGCATCGGGCTCATGGTCAGCGGGTGGCGCTCGTGGACGAGCCTCGGCTGCGTCTGCTGCAAGACGTTGCATCGCTCTATGAGGTCGCGCAGTCGGCAATCCGATCCAACCGCCCTCTTCATGCGTGTATCGAGGCGATCGCATCCGATGAGCAGTTGCGTTATGACGACGTGTACTCCGGCCGGTCGGACTGGCAGCTCATTTCGCCGATCGACCATCCGGAGCCGAGCCGATGTTTCGTCACAGGGACGGGATTGACGCACAAGGCGAGCGCGGAAAACCGACAGTCGATGCACGTTTCGACCGATAGTGGCCCGCCGTCAGCCGTCAGTCACCAGCCATCATTTTCTATTCCCGAGCCCGTCTCCGACAGCATGAAGATGTTTCAAATGGGAGCGCAGGGCGGACGACCTCATTCGGGATGCATCGGCGCGGCGCCGGAGTGGTTTTATAAGGGTGTGGGCACGATCCTGCGAGCACACAACCAACCGCTTGAAGTTCCATCGCACGCACTTGATGGCGGCGAAGAAGCTGAGATTGCCGGCGTGTACCTAATTGGTCCGGATCGTACGCCGCTGCGCATCGGTTTCGCTCAGGGAAATGAGTTTTCCGATCACGTGCTGGAAGCCAAGAATTATTTGTATCTGGCCCAATCGAAATTACGTGCGTGTGCGATTGGTCCGGAGCTGGTCATCGAACCGAAATTCGAGGACGTGCCGGGCCGCGCCACAATCGAACGCGGAGGCAAAGTAATCTGGCAGGCTGCCCAGGCGAGCGGTGAGCGCTGGATGTGCCATTCGCTGGCGAATCTCGAGCACCATCACTTCAAGCACGCCGAGCACCGCCGGCCAGGAGACGTGCATGTTCACTTCTTCGGCGCCGACATGTTCAGCTTCAAGGATCGGCTGCAGTTGGAAGAGGGCGACGTGATGTCGATTTCGTACGACGGGTTCGGCCGGCCGTTGCGGAATCCGATTCGGATCGATCGTTCAAAAGAGGAGCTTGTTACTGTAAAATCGATGTGAAATGATCGTGCCGCGCTGAATGCACCATACCGAAAGGATTGACCTGATGAATCCGATTGAACTTGTACAAACTCTAACTTTCGACGCCTACGGCACCATCCTGGACCTGGGCGGCAGTCATGCCCCGCGGCTGCGCGAGTTTCTCAAGTCGAAAAAAACTGATGTGACGCTCGACGAATTGTGGGACCGCTGGCGGTCGCGGCAGCGGCTCGAGCAGTATCAGGATAATCAGTTTTGCAGCGGCCATTTTGGCTATCTCGACTCCTGTCGCCGGGCGTTGCTCTACACGTTGCGCTCATTCAAGTTTCAGTTCGATGATGCTGAGGTGCGGCGAATCATGGAAGGCTGGCACGAGCTCAATCCGTTTCCCGATTCGGTCGCGGGTTTGGAAAGACTGCGGAGCAAATTCAGGATCGTGGTGCTGTCGAATGGCGAAAACGACTATTTGAACGAAGTCGTCAAGAACCGCATCGGCGTGAAGTTCGAGCGCGTGATTTCAGTGCAGGATGTGGGAGTGTTCAAACCGAACCCGCAGGTGTATCGCTACGCCGCCCGCATTCTGAAGGCCGAGCCCTGCGAAATAATGATGGTGTCGGCCCACAGTTTCGACGCCGTTGGCGCGAGGGCGTCCGGCTTTCGCGCTGCCTATGTAAACCGATACGACCTTCCCTACGACGAGACGCCTTACCAATACGATATCGGCGCCACGGATTTTCTGGATCTGGCCGACAAGCTGAGTTGCTAACCGCAGCGTCCATCTCATGCAGAGTCGCAGAGTTGGCGGGAACACTAATTCCCACTAACGGCCCATTCGTGTACATTAGCGGTCATTCGAGCGTTTCACGTGACAATTCTCTATACTGCAAGCGTCAAAAGTTTGCGCAGCGTGGCCGCACCCACATTCCTGCGCTTCTGCCTGAGATGACTTCGAAATGAAACACGAGTTGTGTGGCCGACAGTCGATTGACGGGCGCTGGACGTCCGACGGCGAAGCGACGTTTGACGCTGTGAATCCCGCAACTGGGGAGCCTCTTGCGCCTCATTTTTCCGAGGCGACGAGCGGCGAGGTGGATGCGGCGCTCTCGGCGGCACACGATGCTGGTATAGCGGTAAGAGGCGGCGATCCGCGCTGGCCTGCCGAGCTATTGGACGCGATCGCATCGCAGATTGAGGGGTTAGGCGACGAGTTACTGGAGCGCAGCCAGCTGGAGACGGCCTTGCCGCGGGCGCGGCTAACCGGCGAGCGGGCGCGTACGTGCGGGCAGCTTCGCATGTTCGCGAAAATCGTGCGTGAAGGCTCATGGGTCGAGGCAGTGATCGACCTGGCCGACCCGAACCGCCAGCCGCTGCCGAAGCCGGATCTTCGCCGGATGTTCGTGCCGCGGGGGCCGGTCGTGGTCTTTGGAGCGAGCAATTTCCCGTTCGCATTCGGTGCGTGCGGCGGCGACACGGCCTCGGCCATCGCCGGCGGAAACCCGGTGATTGTCAAAGGGCATCCAAGCCACCCGGGTACGAGCGAACTGTTCGCCGCCGCGGTTGCCGCGGCGATCAGCGAGTGCGGATTGCCGTCGGGGCTCTTTTCGCTGTTGCAAGGACGACGGCACGAGTTGAGCAGCTGGCTGGTTCAGCATCCACACACGCAGGCGGTGGGTTTTACCGGTTCGCACTGCGCGGGACGGGCCCTTTTCGATCTGGCATCGCGCCGCGAATCGCCCATTCCGGTTTATGCGGAGATGGGAAGCGTCAATCCGGTCGTGATTCTTCCGGCGGCGGTGAAGGAGCGAGGAGAGGCGATCGCCAAGGACCTAGCGGCGTCGCTGCTGCTGGGAGGCGGTCAGTTTTGTACGAAGCCAGGTGTGGTGATAGTCGTGGGCGATGATCGGCGCCGGTTCGTTGACCTGCTCATCCAACACGTGCAGGCCGCACCCCAAGTGACAATGTTAAATGGATCGCTGCGCGACACGTTTGCGGAGCGGGCAACATCGCTTTCCCATATGAATGGAGTGAAGACGGTTGTTTCCGGGCGACCATCGGGCGCAGCGGGGACGTCGCCCGTGCTGTTCGCAACGACCGCGGAGGTTTTTGTGCGTGAGTCGAGACTTCACGAGGAGGCCTTTGGACCAGGCGGCGTGGTAGTGGAATGTGGTAACGCCGCAGAGGCGCTCTCCTGCGTAGAGTCCCTCGGCGGAAATCTCACGGGCACCGTCCATATCGGTAACTGCGAAGATCCGTTGGTGGCCAAGCGAGTGCTGCGAACGCTCGAAAACACGGTTGGCCGCGTGATCGTCAACGGCTATCCCACCGGCGTGGAAGTTGGCAACGCGATGGTTCACGGCGGACCCTACCCGGCGACCACCGATGCCGGCACAACTTCGGTCGGCTCGGCGGCGATCCGGCGGTTCGTGCGGCCGGTCGCATACCAGAACACACCGCAGGAGTTGTTGCCGCCCGCTTTGCGGGACGATAATCCGTTGGGCATCGAGCGACTCGTAAATGGTGAGCGGACTTCTCTGGCGATTGAAAGCCATCCTCGATGAACGACCACGCTACGCTCAGCGCGATCGACTATGTAGTCTTCTTCGCCTACATGGCGTTCACCGTGGGGCTTGGGTTTGCCGTATCGCGCGGTGCGCGGCGCAGACCAAAGGACTATTTTCTCGGCGAAAAAAAACTGCCCTGGTACGTCATCGGCACGTCGATGGTCTCCAGCGACATCAGCAGCGAGACGTTTATTGCGAACGTCGGCATTGCCTACGTGTACGGCATTGCCGCTGGAACTACCGGTTGGAATGCGTGGATCATCTACAGCATTTTTCTGTTTGTCTTTCTGCCGTATTACGTGCGGACCGGCTTGTATACGATGCCGCAGTTTCTCGAGCAGCGGTATAACTCCACCTGCCGCTACTTGTTTGCGGTGTCTCTCGTAATTGGCTACATCTTTACGCTGCTCGCCGGTTCGCTATATGCAGGTGGTCTGGCGATTGACCAGATTTTCGACCTGCAGATTGCGAGTAACCGCACCGCCAACATCGAATGGGGAATAGTGTTTTTCGCCGTCACCACCGGCGCCTACACGATCTACGGCGGAATGAAATCCTCGGCGTGGACCGATTTCCTGCAAATGATGGTGCTGCTCTTTGCCGGCGTGCTGCTGCCGATTCTGGCCGTTCGCAAGGCCGGCGGGCTGTTCCAACTGGCGCATGACGCGCCGGAAAAATTCGACATGTTCCTTCCGCCGACGCACGAACAATTTCCGTGGACCGGGGTATTTACTGGTTTTATCACCGTGGGGTTGTGGTACACGTGTGCCAGTCAGCACATCGTGCAGCGAGTGCTCTCGGCCAAGGACGAATGGCATGCCCGCATGGGCGTAGTGAGCGCCGGGTTTCTCCGCATTTTGACGCCGCTGTTTTTTGTGCTGCCCGGAATCGCCGCGGTCAAATTGTTTCCCCATCTCGAGCGGCCCGATCACGCGTACCTGATGCTCGTCAAAACTCTGATCCCTACCGGACTTAAGGGGCTAGTGCTTGCCGGAATGGCGGCCGCTCTGATGTCGACCGTTTCCACGGTGCTCAACTCCACGTCCACGCTGCTAACGATCGACTTGTACAAAAAGCTGGTCCGGCCGCAGGCCGGTGACCGAGAACAGGTGTTTTTCGGAATGGTCACGGGTGTGGTGGTGCTGGTGATTAGCATCTTCGTTGCGTTCGACTATATCGAAAGCCGGCATACTTTGTTTCGCCTCGTGCAGCAGATTTTCTACTATATTGCCCCGCCATTCGCCGTCGTCTTTCTGCTGGGGCTTATCTGGCGGCGAGCCAATGCGGTCGCAGCCGTCGTGACGATCATTAGTGGCTTCTTCTTTCTACTATTGCTGCAAAAGGGTATTCAACTGCCCATTCCGTTTGTAGGCACGGTAGACGTTTGCCCGCCGCTGTGGGATGCAATTCACTGGCTCACGCCGTACAAAAGGGCCTACCAGCACAGCGCGCTGCTTTCCTGGATATTTTGTATGATTGTAATGTGCATCACTTCGCTGTTAACAGCACCGCCGCCGAAGGAGCAAGTTGACCCGATCATCTGGAATCGCAGCTATCTCTCGTTGCCGCCGGAAGAGCGACAGCGATACGGCGGCTGGAAAGATTTCCGCATCTGGTGGTTCCTGTTCGTCGCGGCCGTCCTGGCAATTTATGGGTTTTTCCTATGGTTTGACTTCTTGCGCACTTGAGCCGATTCTGGATTCTGGGTTCAGGACAACGCAAGGCACCAGGTGTTGGACGCGAACATATTCGGCCGGCCAAAATGATTGACGCGACGATTAACTTCAAAAGGTTCTGGGGCTCAGCCTTGGCCTGAGATTGTGACTGATCGCCGTGGTGGCATCCCAGTATCTAGCAATCAACTCCCCAAAATCCCATGCTACTTCAAAATCTTACTTGGCCCGAAGTGAAGTCGCTCGACTTCAGCAAACTCATCGTGCTATTCCCCACGGGTTCGTTCGAACAACATGGCCCCCATCTTCCCTTTTCGACCGACACAGATATCGCCACCGCCATCGCAGGCGCTATCGAACGAAAATTAAACAGTCGTGTTCTGCTGCTCCCTACGCTGTGGCCAGGCCTGTCGACGCACCACATGCATTTCCAGGGCACCATGGACGTGCCTCAGATGGTATACATCCAATTGATAACGGAATTAGGCAGGTCGATGGCCAGTATGGGCGCGAAGAAAGTGTTTATTCTCAACGGACACGGCGGGAACGACACGCCGCTGCGGGCGGCGCTCCGCGAGCTGAAAACCGCAGTGCCCGAAACGCGGTTTGTGTTTGCCTCCTACTGGACGCTAGCGGCAAAAACGCTCCGTGATGTGCGAGAATCGGAGATGGGCGGAATGGGTCATGCGTGTGAAATGGAAACATCCGTCATGCTGCATTTGCATCCGGAGCGCGTGCATCTGGAGCGCGCGGTGCGCGGGGGGCCGCCCTACACGGACCCCTATCGCAAAGCCGACATGCAGCTTGGCCGCCCGGTGTTTTTTGTGAACGAATTTCACGAGGTTACACAAAGCGGCGTCGTGGGGCATCCGGATTTGGCCACTGCGGAAAAAGGAAAGCGATTTTTTGACGGGATCGTGGCGGACGTTTGCGCATTCGTGGAGCACTTCTTAACTTGGCAAAGCTGATCGGTTGCCCGCTCACCTTGCAACCTCGCTATTGGCCCCCGGTCAAATGACCGGGGGCGAAATAGGCGATTAGCGCTGTAATACAGTTCATGAAGATCACTCGCATCGAAACGATTCCTGTTCGCGTTCCGATCAAGCCGGAGCTTGCCATTCGGGGCGGGCGCGGGCTATCACACTCTGTGTCGCCGTTTCTATTGGTAAAGATTCACACGGATGAGGGCATCGTCGGCGTGGGAGAAGCGTCGTGCACGCCGCGTTGGAGTGGCGAGGACCAGGTGACGGCCGCGCACTTCATTGATAAGTATTTTGCGCCGCTCTTGGTGGGCGAGGTGTTGGATGAAATCGGGAGGGTGAATGGGAAGTTCGCAGCGGCGGTCGCCGGAAATTTCTTCACCAAAGCTGCCGTTGAGATGGCCCTGTGGGACATCGTGGCCAAAGCAGCGGGCAAGCCGGTGTGGCAAATAGCAGGGAGTCGGATTCCCGCCTCCGGGCGCCTCGCTTCTCGCTCTTCACCCGTCTTAGTGCCCACGAAGTGGTCGGTTTCCGGAGTCGAGCCGGCGAAGGCTGCGGAGATTGCGGCCTGGGCCGTCGGTCAAGGTTTTTCAAAGATGAAAGTGAAGGTGGGAATCGATCCGGCTGGTGATTTGGCGCGCGTGCGGGCCGTGCGCACCGCAGTGGGTCCCACGGTGATGCTGGGCGTGGACGCCAACGGCGGCTGGCCGACGCCTCAAATTGCGATCGAGACGATTCATCGTCTTTATGACGCGTGCGAAATCTATTTCGCCGAGCAGCCGGTGCTCGCAGGCGATCATGGCGCGCTAGCCGAAGTGCGGCGAAATGTGCCCGTACCGATCATCGCCGACGAGAGCATTTACACGCTGGAGGATGCGAAGATGCTAGCCCGGCGCAAGCAGCGGACGTGTTCTCAATTTATATCGGGAAAGCTGGCGGCATCGGACCGGCGCGTGAGATCGCCGCGTATGCCCATTCCGTTGGTATTAAATGTACGATCGGCAGCAACCTGGAACTCGGCGTCGGCAGCGCGGCGATGGTTCATCTGGCTTTGAGTGCGCCTGGCATCGACGCCGCCAGCTATCCCTGCGACATCATCGGGCCGTTGTTTTATGAGGATGATGTGCTCACGGCGTCGCTGCCGATCTCGGGCGGCTCGGCCAGCGCTAACGATCGACCGGGGTTAGGCGTGGAACTCGACGACGATAAAGTCGAGAAGTATCGCGTACAATAACACTTGGCCACTTTTTTTTTCCGGACATTGTGCGACTATCTTTATCGGACAAGACGAAGCGTATTTGCACTGGATCGACCAGTCG
Organism: uncultured Planctomycetota bacterium; assembly: GCA_963807935.1. GTDB lineage: Bacteria > Planctomycetota > Planctomycetia > Pirellulales > Lacipirellulaceae > JABDGM01. The sequence continues at coordinate 21,149 of CAWEDY010000020.1, read as the reverse complement.
CTGCTCTTTATCGGCACGCGCCGAAAGCCAAAAAATAGGGATAGGTAGTTGTATACCCAGCCCGCTTAGTGTTTCATTTTGACTGTACGGTAACGTGTGTGAGCCTGATTGCGGCAGCCGGACTTCTCGTTAGAGGCTCGTTGAATCTGTCTCAAAGGAGAATTGAAGTCAAAGTGACAGAGTAATGTCTGGTAATCCTGTCCAAGCGCGTTAGGATGTTGGCCAGGAACGCCGCAGCGAATCGCTTGCTCGGTCGTCCGATATGAGCAAATCATCTTTGGTCTCGACATTGGACGGCGCGTCATCCACGAGGCTCGTTGATTCGCGGCGCGGAGAATCGAGACGATCACTTTTGGTACTCAAGCCGAGGGCCATGACATGACAAAGTCGAAACTTAGCTGCGTTTTGATTGCATTTTCCTTTATTGATTGTTCGGCCGTCGTCTGCCGCGCCGACCAGGCGAACGACGAAGCGGCGATCCGAAAAAGTGATGCGGCTTACGTCGAGGCTTACAACAAGCACGATGCCAAAGCCATCGCGGCGATGTGGTCGCCGGAGGCCGTGTACATTGATCCCGAAACCGGCGAGCAAGCAGTCGGCCGCGAACAGATTCAGAAGGAATTCGAAGACACGTTCTCCGGAATGAAGGACGCGAAACTCGAAGTCGATGTGAAATCGATAAAGTTTCTCTCACCGAATGTCGCAATCGAAACGGGGACGGCTCGCGTCGTCCAGCCGAAGGCGGAGCCCGACGAGTCGACCTACTCGGCGCTGTTTGTGAAGCGCGAGGGCAAATGGCTGCTCGACCGCGTAACCGAAGAAGAGCCGCCCGCGCCGCCGCCGTCGAATTACGACCATTTGAAAGACCTCGAATGGATGGTTGGCTCCTGGGTCGATCGCGACGATGATACGAATACGACGATTCAAACCGATTGCGCGTGGACGAAGAACAAGAACTTCATGACTCGTTCGTTTGCGGTGGCCGTGCGCGACCAGGTGAATCTGGCAGGTATGCAAATTATTGGCTGGGACCCGGTGGCCAAGCAAATTCGCTCATGGGTATTCGACTCCGACGGCGGCTTCTCCGAAGGAAAGTGGACGCACAAAGGTAATCGCTGGCTCATTCCACAGACAGGTACGCTGCCCGATGGTAGTAAGTCATCGGCCGTGAACATTATCAAACCGATCGATAACAACTCGTTCACGTGGCAAACAGTCCAGCGCTCGGTCAACGGCGACATTCTGCCAGACGTTGAGGAAGTGACGATTGTCCGCAAGTCGGCCAATAGACAAACAGCAGCTTCGCCCTGATCATTCGACTTCCACTCACAAATCCACGTAACGGTGCCGCTATGAAAAAGCTATTCATCATTTTTGTTGCGGTGGTGGTGTGCGTCGCTTTGGCAAGCCAGATGTGGGCCCGCGGCGGCCGCGGTGGCGGCGGCGGTGGTGGTCGCGGCGGCGGCGGCGGCGGTGCGCGACCGGGTGGCGGTGGCGGTGCGCGACCGGGCGGCGGCGGTGGCATTTCGCGCGGCGGTGGTGGCATTTGCGCGGCGGCGGATACGGTGGCGGCAATCTAGGCGGTGGTGCCGGGCGGACCCCAACACTTTCCAGGCCGTCAATGCCTGGAAATATCAGTCGCCGGCCGAGCGGCGGAAGCGTGACTGGCGGCGGTCACATCGCAAGTTCTCGGCCGTCGATGGGAACCTTGCCCACGCCAAGCAATCGGCTAGGCTCGTTGGGTAATCGCCCTGGCGGCGGTAATATTGCCAGTCGGCCGAGCGTCGGCACTCGGCCCGGTGCGGGAGCGATTGCCGGATCGCGACCCGGCGCGGGCGGACTCCCAACTACGCGTGATCTAAATAATTTCCTTGATCTTCCAAACGTTGGAGGCGGCAACTTCGGCGGCGGCAGACCGTCGTCTGGTCTGGGCAACGCGGGCGCGGCCTTCGGCGGCGCGCTGGCCGGCGGTGCAGCTGCCGAGTTCCTCAGCAATCGACCGAGCAATGCACTGCCCGGCGCCGGCGGCAGACCAGGCATGGGCGACATCGCGAGCACGCTCCCGGCAAACCCCGGCGGGATCGGCGGTAATCGGCCGGATGTTGGCCGACCGGGTACTCCCGGCAATCGCCCCGACAACAGCTTGCCGGACACTCGGCCAGATCTTGGTCGACCGGGTCAACCCGACCTCGGCCGACCCGGTCGGCCGGACGTGGGGCGACCGGGCCGTCCCGATATGGGTAGGCCAGGCCGGCCCGGAGATCACATTCAAGCTCTGCCGAGCCGAATCACCGACCGCAGCCAATGGCAGAATTGGCGTCAGGACAATCGCAACGATATGCGAGATTTCATTCGGACTCATCCGGGCAGCATTCACAATTGGTTTGAAGCGAATTGGTGGTCGACCCACCGGATTGAATATCCTTATTATCCGGGGTTTGGCTACTGGGGCTGGGCGGCGTGGGCGCCGCTGACAGGCTGGGTCGATTCCGGCTGGACCGATCCGATTTACTACAACTACGGGGAGAACGTTTATTACCAGGACGGCAACGTCTACTATGGCGACCAGCCGGTGTGTACTGAAGCCCAATACATCGAGCAGGCCGAGGCGATCGCCGAAAGCGTCCCGGACACCAAGCCGGCGGCGAAGGACTGGATGCCGCTGGGAGTGTTCGCGATCACGCAAGACGGGGAGCCGACCGGCGCGGAGCCGACGATGTTCCTGCAGCTCGCAGTGAGCAAACAGGGCATCCTCAACGGCACGTTCCAAAACACGGCGACCGGCACCGTGAAAGTCGTCGAAGGTATGGTCGACAAGGAAACGCAGCGCGCCGCGTGGGCGGCCAAGGACGAAAGGCGCCCGCTCATGGAAACTGGCATCGCAAACCTGACGCACGATCTGACGCCGGCGCTCGTACACTTCCCCGACAATAGCACGCAGCAGGTCCTGCTGGTGCGGTTGGAAGAGCCGAAAAGCGCAGCCAAGTAGCAACAAACGGCCGGCTACGGAGAAATAGAGCGCAACTTCGACCGGAGATGGCCAATAGAAAGTCGCCCCGCTTTTGCTAGAAACGGTTTCAAAAACGGCGGGGACTGTCCCCCTCTCTGAGACGGTGTTGAAACGGCTTCTAATCACCTCCGTTTGACCGTTAAGTCGACCGTTACGTCGTGCCCGTGAGAAGTAGTGGCGGGTGGTGATGGTTGGAAGGGCGCGGGGCGAATGCCGCTGGCGCCGCCGCGTTCATGCCTGCCCCACCAGGCGTCGGCATCTTCAATCGACCACTGTGTCGCTTCACTGCAGCGCAAGATTAGTAGAGCGAGGTCGTGCGCCGTTTGCGGGCGCCTGCGCGAGATTTTTCCAGGCACGCCAAGAGCGCGCTTTCAAGCTCTTCGGGCAGCGGTTTGCCAATTCTCTCGGAGGGCAGCACCGGCGAAGCGGCGACGTGCTTCTGGCAGAGTTCGACGACGTTGTCGGCCTCGAACACGGGCTGGCCGGTGAGCAGGAAATAGCCGACGGCGCCGACCGCGTAGATGTCGCTGCGGGCGTCGACTGAGTTCGGCATCTGGATCGCCTCGGGAGACATATAGAGTGGTGTGCCGGTGAGCGAGGCATTTTGAGTGAGCCCAGCCTGCCGCTGGTCGTCGAGAGCTTTCACCAGGCCGAAATCGAGAACCTTCACGACGTCGGGCTGGCCGCCGCGGCGGTTCAACATGATGTTGGCCGGCTTGATATCCCGGTGCACGAGGCCGAGCGAATGGGCTTCGTAGAGCGAGCCGCACACTTGCTGAAGTATGTGGATCACGCGCGGCACGGGTTGTGGACCATAACGCTCCACAAGCGATTGCAAGTCGATGCCGTCGAGAAACTCCATTGCATAATAGAAGATGCCTTCGGGCGTGCGGCCGAAGTCGTAGATCGCCACGGTGTTCGGATTGTTGAGCTGACTGGTGATTTGCACCTCGCGCTCGAACCGCTCGATCGTGCCCTCATTCACTTTATCGGGCTCGAGCATTTTCACGGCGGTTGGCCGGCGCAGCATCGCATGGCGCGCCTGATAGACGACGCCCATCCCGCCACTGCCTAGTTTTCGCTCTAGTTTGTACTGGCCAATTTGTTGGGCTTCGATCGCGGCCTTCTGCGCCTCGCGACGCGAATGGGCGAGCAGGATTGTGAACACAAAGATCGCAGCCGCGCTTGCGCCAAGCAGTGCGAACAGCCCCCAGAAGGTTCGACGCAAGATTGTAAGGGGGTGGAATGCTTCGGCATGGTCGATTTCGCTGACGACGCCAATGTCGCCTTCGGGCAGCCATCGCCAGGCGCCAACCACGTTAACACCTCGGTAGTCGCGATAGCCCTCCACATTCACTCCGGGCCGACCGGCCACAGCTTCCTGAACGGCGAAAGTAGGCGGTAGCTCACGACGGCGGGCGGTCGGGCGATAGCCGGCCGTGATGTCGCCGCCCGGATCGCGCACCAAGACCTGCAAGATCGAGCGTACGTTTTCCTGATCGGGCAACAGACCCAGAATGATGAGGCTGTCGTCGAAGCGACTCTCCGAAACCATTCGTCCGTCTTTATCGAAGGCGTAGGTTTCGCCGGTTTCGCCGAAGCGGCCGAGACTCGTGAGACGGCTGAATTCTTTTTCGGGATCAATTCGCAATCCGAGTACGGCTGCGACTTGAAAGCTGTCGTCGCGTATCGGGGCGGCGACAAACATCGTCGGTTTGCCTGTTCGCATTCTGCCGGTTTCGTCCTTCATAAGGATCATGCTGGAAAACGGAGCAGAGATGCTCGTCACTCCGTCGAGTGGCGCGGTAAGAACGATTCGTACTCCGGCAAATCCTTAGTGCCGAGCAGTTCCGTTCGATCGGTGGCTACAACCCGCTTCGACTTGTCGAACACGATGTATCCGGAATAGCGGTGCGCGCTGATTGCCGGGCCAAGCGATTTGTTGAGCTTGGCGCGCAAAGCTGCGGCCGCGTCTATCGCGGACTTGGCGTCGCCGCCGACCGGCGCGTCAAGCAGCGGATATACTGTCTGGCGAATATCGATGTTGTTGGCGAGCGATTCTGCATTGGATTTTTGGACGTGATACCACGTGTTGAGCATAGCCGCTTCGAGGTCAACGACGGTTTGCAATTGCGACTCAAGGTCGCTTCGCATCGTTCGCTCGATTGCCTGGCGAACGAACAGGCCGATAATGCTCAACACTACGACAGCGATGATCGGCCAGATCCAGATCTGACGCTTGAGGAAGAGTCCGGTGCGGGAAATACTGCGTCCGACGCTCGACTTCGCCCACGTCATGTGCGCTACCGGCAGATCGGTACGACCGTTACGTGAACCGCGAAGCCACTTCAAAGGGTTCATCGATTGATTCCAGTCCCGCTAGACCATTTGTTTCGGAGGACTCCAGTATAACAGGGAGAAAGGCAAGATACCCCAGCGATCACGCTCGCTCGATGCGCAATAGCTGCGGGCCTACTGTGCGCGATTTGCGGCAGGCGTCGCGGAAGGCGGTCCAGTCGTATTTCCAATCACCGGGGATGCGGGCGAAGAGGCTGGCCGTTGTCGGCGTGCCTTCGGCCCCGCGCAGGAATACGCCGCGATTGTATACGACGCAAATCTCCGCGATTGGCTTGGGCGGGTTTAAGACGTTTTTGGTTGCATCGTAGAAGTAAAGGATTTCGCCGGGCAACGGGATTTGCGTCAATCCTTCCGGCGGTATCGGTTGGGGATTGTCCAGCAAAATGAACACTTCGGCGCCGCTGAACTGGCCGTGAATCGTGCGGTTCTCGACTGGCAGCAAGTCCCAGACGATTCGGCAAACATCGGGGGCTTCGTCATCCAGCATTTCGGCGACGACCGATTCGCCGGTGTTGACGAACGTCAGACGGATTTTACGTCGGTCCATGGTAGGTGATAGTCGTTAGTCGTTAGTTGTTAGAAGTAGTTCCAAAACTCAGCCCCATCAACCGGACGCTAGCCGCGTTCCGGCTGATCCGATCAGCCGCGGGGCGCTAGCCGCCGGTTTTGAAACCTTGTAGTGACATCGAGCGATGCAAGGATACGATACTACAGACGAGAAACTACGCCAACTATCAACTATCCCCTAACAAGTTGAACAAGCCGTCGGACGGCGTGGGTGACACGGTCCTCCACGTCGTCGGTGAACGGTGCAGGAATCCAGTTCCAGAGATTGGCCCGGCCGCCTTCGTAGCCGCCTTCCGCTTGAATGCGGCGGGTAGGCACGTAATCGAATACGTCGTTGCAATACCCGGCCACCCAAACGAGCGGCGTGTAGGAGGGCGAGCCTCCCGGCCAGGCGGGCTCAGGTAGGGGACACGCCCTTCCCGAAAACTCTTGTTTGAATTTGTTTGCCCAATCGATCACCGGCTCGCCGCTGAGCGCAATTAACATTAACTCGCTTCCGAACCGCACAACCTGGATGGGCGCGGAGTACGATCTGATCAATTCCTCACCGCGTTCCAATCGTTCGAGCAGGAACTTCGCCTTCACGTGTTGTGGCGGATCATCGCTGTCGAGCATGCGTTGAATTCCCTCGCGCGTTACCGGCTCGAGCGACAACGGCACATCGTCCCATCCGACGCGCATCGGCCCGATGATTTCCGTTGCCGGCACGTTGAGCGCATCTTGCACGGACGTTGCGATCTCCGCTCCATATTGCCGCGATAGCTCCAGTGAGCCGCGCGGTTCGGGATCCTGGTCGGCGCCGGGACCGGGGATAAATAGCGCCGTTGCCCCCGGGTTGCCCCGCTGAAGTTGATCTTTTGCGAAGCCGACCCAATCGCCGCAATAGCGCAAATCCTCTGGCGGAATCGTGGTACAGTGGCAGGCGTAGCCGAAAACTATTGCTTTGCGATTGCCGGCAGCATCAATGCAATCAAGCACCGGCACGTCCTGATCCAGCGTATCTTCATTCGAGGGATTTCCCGCCTTAACGCCGCGCCGGCGACGGTTGTGCGCGAAACCAGCTGTGGTCTGTCGTGCGACGAGCCGCACTGGTTCGAGCCGCGACAGGGCTTGGTCAATTACCTGCGTCAGCGAGGCAGCTAGTCTTTCCGCCACGGTAGGAATCTTAGCCGCGTAATCGGCCGGTATATGGAAAAACAGCGCTTTGTCGGGCCGGAACTCCGGTGCGTAGTGCGTATGAGTTGCCGTAAATAAAAGTTGGTGGCGCGACAACCCGTGCCGCGCCGAACGGTGTTGGCGACGCGATAGGAAAGTTCGGCATTGACGGCAATCATTTCGACCGAGGCAATGACGAAACGCTGTCCGGTTTCGTCTTCTAACGCGAGCGCGCTGGCATACAGGTCTGAGATCTTTCCGAGCGACGGCCTGGTGCGTACAGCATAGCCCGCGAGCCACAGTGACTCGTCCGGCGTGATGCACACGCTTGCCGCACCAGCTTTATAGTTCAACTTCGACCCAGGCATGATTTGCGGTCTCCGTGTCCCCGCATTCGGCATCCTGCACGTTCACATCAAAACGCCGTCCAACCGCCATCGACCGGCAGCGTGACGCCGGTGATGTAGGATGACTCGTCGGACGCCAGAAAAACGGCCGCCCACGCGACTTCAGACGGTTCTCCCGTGCGAACGAGCATCGTCTTGGCGACTTGCCGCTGGTGCATCTCGCTTCCGAGCGGCGGCGAGATCCGCGTGCGGATGGGGCCGGGGCATATTGCATTCGCGCGGATGCGCTGTGGTCCAAAGTCGAGTGCCGTGCTGCGCGTAAGACCGATAAGCGCGTGTTTCATGCTGGTGTAAACCGCGGAGCAGCGCCCCGCCACGAGGCCTTGCACCGAGGCGATATTGACGATCGAACCGCTCTGCTGTTTGAGCATCCACGGCAGAACGGCGCGGGTGAAATGTACAGCTCCCATCAGCGTGATCGAATAGCCGTGGTCCCATTGTTCGGGCGTTGCTCGCTGTACATCGAGCCAGTCGCCGAGATGAGCGGCGTTGTTTACGAGTACGTCGATCCGCCCCGATTTGTCTGCGGCAACTTTCGCCGCTCGCTCGACGTCACCCGCTGACGTTACATCTGTGAGGATGAATTCCGCCCTGCCACCGACTTCGTTGATTCCGTTCGCGATGGCTTCGCCAGCGTCGCGATCGATGTCGGCCAGAAGTACCCAAGCGCCCTCTTGAGCAAATAGCTCGGCGATCGCGCGGCCGATGCCGTGCGCGGCGCCAGTGACGATGGCTATCTTGTTCTGAAGTCGGGACATCACTTCAGTGTAGTCTGCTCGCTCCGCGAGCAGAATTACTCCCTCTGAACGAAACGACTACCGTATTCCCTGCTGGTTCGCCAAACACTGGCCGCGAACGCCTACGTTGGCTCGCGTAATCGTATAGCGGCCCAAGTTGGCGACGAAGATCTCGTCAAAGTTCGTGCCGCCGAAGGCCAGATTGGTCGGCCGGCCGAGCAGGATTCCCCACCGGTCGTGGGCCAGGCGCGACTTTTCTCGATCGGGGTTGATTCGCCAGATCTCGTCGGAGGCATAGCAGCAGGCATACAGGTTTCCTTCGACGTCGAGCGCGATTCCGTCGGGCAGGCGCCCAACCTGATCGGCGTACACATCGGGCTCACTTAGGTTGTCATCGGCGCCTATTTCGAATCGGAGGATGGAGTCGCTGTCGCTCTCGACCACGAACAAGTGCCGCCGGTCAGCGGTTAGAGCAAGCCCGTTAGCGTAGCCGAACGGCCCGGCCAGGACCGTGCCGTTTCCGTCTGGATTAAATCGAATAACGAAACCGTTACGCTTCATCCAGTTGCCGCTGTCGGTAACGTAGAGGCGCCCGCGGTGGTCGAATAGCAGGTAGTTGGGCGCGACGATTTTGTGATCGCCGGCGTGCGTGGCAAAGACGCTGTGCTCTCCGCTTTTCGTTAGCGCGCACGACGCCGACGCCGGAGACGCAAACGAACAATTCGCGATCGTCAGGCGATAGCGCGACTCCGCAGCAAAACCCGCCGAGATTGGCGATCGTTTCCGCGTTACCGGCTGCATCGATCCGGTAGATTTGCCCCGCTTCGCCGCCAGCCCAGAGCTTGCCGTCGCGATCGAACGCGCAGCACTCGGGGTGATCCAGGCCATTGGCGAAAATTTCGAAACGATCTATGGGAAGTTCGGTTTGCATGGTATCGAGCGGTCAAAACCCGGCGACGGCGCCAATCGTTTCGCCGGAGGCGATATCAATATGGCCCGTTTGCGGGTCGACCGCCAACACGTTGACTGGTCCGCCCAAGTCGTCCTCGCGCTGGATGGTGTGTCCAAGTGCTTCCAACTTGCCGACGACGTCCGGCGGCATGTGCTGCGAAACGAGCAGCGGTTCGCTCCCAACTGTGTGCAGGCGCGGGGCGGTGATTGCGGCGGCGGGCGTAGTGCCGAATACAACCGTATCGAGCACAAGTTGCGCCGTCACATTGACAATTTTTGGCCCGCCGGGAAGGCCATACGCGAAAGCGGGGCGCCCTTCCTGTAGCGCGATCAAGGGGGACATATTGTGCTGCATGCGCTTGCCAGGGGCGGGCGCATTGGGGTGACCGGGCGCGTAATCGAATCGCGACATTCCATGATTGAGCACCAATCCCATGCTATCCACCACTAAATGAGAGCCGTACATCCAACCTTGCGTCGCTGTGAGTGAAATGAGATTACCTTCGGCGTCGAGAGCGATCACATTTGCCGTGTGGCCCGAATTGGAACGGATCGCAAGGGGTGGGGAGGGGCCCTGGTTTTTGATTTTTGCGGCGCGCGCCGCGGCCGACTCTTCCGAGATGAGCAGATCCGTCGAGATCCTGACAAAATCCGGATCGCCGAACATCTGATAACGTTCTCGCCAGCACAGTTTTGTGGCTTCAGCGAGGGCATGAAAATACAGTCCGTCTCGCGCCTTCATGCCGCCCGAGATAAGTCGCTCGACCGTTTGAATGATGCCCAGCGACGTTAATCCGCCAGAGGGTGGCGGCGGTGTGTAGAGTTTGAATCCGCGGCAGGCGATTTCGACCGCTTCGACAATCCGCGGGCGATACGCACGAAAATCTTCGGCCGTAAGAATTCCGCCGCGGTCGGTGAGGTATTGAACAATCTGTCGTGCAATGTCGCCATCATAAAACGATGCGGGCCCGTCGTCCGCCAGCCGGCGTAGCAGCCCAGCTAAGCGCGGCCGTTGCCAGCGATCGCCGGTTTTCGGCAATGCACGGCCCCGGCTCGTTGCCGAAAAGAGCGCATCGAGCGACTGCTGGTCGAATTTTGGCGCACAGCGATTCAGGTACCGTTGATGTTCAGAATCGAATTCAAAGCCTTCCTCGGCAAGTCGAATGGCGGGCTGCGAAATCTCGCGCCACGACTTGGTGCCGAACTCCCGCAACTGCATTTCGAGCCCGGCGACGACCGCTGGAACGCTAACCGCACGCGCTCCATAGCTACTCGACTCTTGATCAGCTGTAACAAGCCCGTCGCGAAAGCCGAGTGGCGCGCAAGAGTCAAAGTCAACAGCGACTGTCCTCCCGGTGCGCGCGGAGCGGATTACGGCGCTACCGCCATATCCCCCCAGTCCGACGGAACCGGGAACGACAACGCACATCGCGAGCATCGCCGCAACTGCCGCATCGATGGCGTTGCCGCCCTCCCGCAACATCTCGAGCCCCGCCGATGCGCCAAGCGGATGACCGGTCGCAACGGCTGCCGTTTTTGCGATGATCTGATGCGGCATTGCAATCGGGGTGGAGCATGGATGGACGCACGGAGTGCCTATACGAAACAAAGGCACTCCTGGCGAACGAGAATCGCGGGAATGTCGTTGGCCGGTCTTGTTATGTAATAGACCAACGCACGGAGTAAAGCAAGCGGCGCTGCGACGACGGCGTAATTATGCTGCTCGTTCGGGTCGCAATGTTCCAGGTGTTTAGATCGACGCTGAGCTCGACGACCGCGGCCACCTATGATTGGTACCTTGTTGCCGTTCGTCGTGCCAGCCTAGTGCGAGGGAGCGCAGCCGTGTTGACAATGTGCCCAAGATTGCCGGTTAACTGAGCGAGCTTTACACTTCCGTTGCCTAATCAACGCACTCGGGAGGTAGTTCTAGGGGTTCTGCCCAGGCGGCCTATTGATTGTTTCGGCCGAACTCGGAGCGTACAAAACCCAGGTGACAACACGCCGGGCGCAGGGTTACAATTACACATGGCAATCCAGGCGGGAGGTTGCGGCCCGCTTTTCTAAAAGGCTTTTCGCACAGGAGTCTCGAATCATGGCCACCATTACCGAAACAATCCGGCGCCCCCAGGTCCGACAGACGCAGTGCCTCATCGGCGGGAAGTGGGTCCCGTCGGCCAGCGGCAAGACATTTGAAACTATTCATCCGGCCACGGAAGAAGTCATATGCGAAGTGGCCGAAGGCGACAAGGAAGACGTCGATGCGGCGGTCGATGCGGCCCGCGACGCTTTTGAGAACGGCCCGTGGGCAACGATGGACGCCCGCGATCGCGGCTCTCTCATATACAAGCTTGCCGACCTCATCGAAGAAGAGGCCGATGAACTGGCAGCGCTCGAAACGCTCGACAATGGCAAGCCGATCAGCGATTCCCGCGCGGCCGATATTCCGCTGGTGATCGACACGCTGCGTTATTACGCCGGGTGGGCCGATAAGATCGAGGGGCGGACGATACCGGTGCGCGGCGAGTACTTTACATATACCCGGCGCGAGCCGGTTGGCGTTGTCGGCCAGATCATCCCGTGGAACTTTCCCGCGCTGATGGTCGCGTGGAAGTGGGGCCCGGCATTGGCGGCCGGTTGCACGATCGTGATGAAGCCGGCCGAGCAAACGCCGCTCACCTGTTTGCGGATGGCGCGGCTCGCGCAAAAGGCCGGCATTCCGGACGGCGTAATCAACGTCGTGCCCGGCTACGGTCCCACCGCGGGTGCGGCGATCGTCAAGCATCCGGGCGTCGACAAAGTAGCGTTCACGGGTGAATTGAGTACGGCCAAAATCATCCAGCGCGAAGCGGCCGACACGATGAAGCGGCTCACCTTCGAGCTCGGCGGCAAGAGTCCCAACGTAATCTTTGCTGATTCCGACATTGACGCGGCCATCGAGGGCGCGCACTTCGCGCTGTATTTCAACCAGGGACAGTGCTGCTGCGCGGGCAGCCGACTGTTCGTCGAGGAGCGAATTCACGACGAAGTCGTCGATCGGCTCCAGGAAAAGAATCGGGATCGCAAAGTGGGTGATCCTTTCGATCCCGATACGCAACAAGGCCCGCAAGTGGATGAAGCCCAGTTCGATAAGATCCTCAAGTACATCGACTACGGCAAGAAGGACGGCGCGAAGATGCTCACGGGCGGCAACCGGGTGGGCGATCAGGGTTATTTCATCGAACCCACACTGTTCGCAAACGTCACGGACGACATGCGCATTGCCCGCGACGAGATCTTCGGTCCGGTGTTGAGCGTGCTGAAGTTCAAGAATGTGGACGAGATCATTCGGCGGGCGAACGATACGAATTTCGGCCTGGCCGCGGCCGTTTGGACCCGCGACATCGCCAAGGCGCACCGATTTGCCAAAGGCGTGAAGGCCGGCACGGTGTGGATCAACTGCTACGACGTGTTCGATGCGGGCGCGCCGTTTGGGGGCTTCAAGCAAAGCGGCCTCGGCCGCGAGTTGGGCGAAGCCGGCTTGGCCAACTATACCGAGCTGAAGACCGTTACCGTCTCGATGACCTGATGGTCGAAGGGCGTGGCAATATTTGCCCACCCACTTTCAGGGTGTGCCGCCGGCGTGTGTCGCCGAGACACGGAGCCGTTATGATTTCGCGCGCTCATTACCTAATAGTGTCAATTGGAATTAGCCTCGCCATAGGTCAGGCGCGAGCCCAAGAAGCGCCGCGAGGCTCTCTCCCGACGGGTTCACCTGCCACCGCGGGACCGGAAGAGAAGTATGCCGACCTCACTCATTCGAAAGACCCCAAAACGAAAGGCCTCGCCGAACGGTATCTCAACCTGCTCAAGTACCAAGAATGGGGAACGGCATCTGGCAAAATTATTGTGGCCAAGTATGTCAGCCACGATCCTGATCTCCGCCATGTTAAGCTTGCGGTTCCTAGGGGCATTGGGAAGGATCGAACCGTTAAGGAATACAATGTTGATGTGGAGATACTCAACAAAATAAGCCAAGCTCGCGTGAAGCAAATCGACACGTTGCAAAAGAAGCTCGATGAGCTAGCGGTTAGCGACAAGCAAGGCGATGCCGGCATTCAAGCGGGCCCGGGCGGCCCGATGCGCGATGAGCGGGCGCAAATCGCCGCAACGAGCACAGCGCCGAAGCTGCCACATTAGGGCCAGGTGCTGCTCCGCCTCAATCAGCAGCGGCGCCGCAACCGGCGGCCGTCGAACCCGATCCAAGCGCCTCGGAGCCAGACCCGCTGGGATTTGCCGAACTTCCGCCGGTGGCCATTGCGGCACCCAGTAGCCCGGCCGCCGCCGCAGTGCCTCCCGGGGCTTTCGCCGTGCCAACCGCTGGTCTACCGGCCGGCAAAGTTGATCGCACACAATGGCGCACCAACTTTGACTCATTTCTCGCCAATTTGACGGTGCGAAGCGATCCTTCCGGCACGGCACAGGTTGACTGGGGCGAGTTAGGGGAACTCCGCGAAATGAATGACTTCGCACTTGGTCGGGGAAATACCGCGGCGACTCCTTCGCCGGAGGCCGAAACTCCGGCTGCAATCGCGGAGCGACTCGGCGATATACATTGGCAACTCGTTGTTGAGAAAGTGGAACCAACCCCAGGCGGCGGAGTTGACCTGCATTTTCGCGTTCCCGAGTTACCCAAACCGCTCGAAATTCACATCGCACTCGACGACACCGAAAACAGGCAGAACTGGTCCAATGTGGCGCCGGGCACGGCAGTAAATGTTATCACTCGATTGACAATCAACGAGCCATTCAAGATCACAGCCAAAGTGCGAATGGCTGCCACCAACTAAGGCCGCTCCCACGGCCACTCAGGCGACAGCAAGCAGCGCGAAAGTGCTCGTAGTGAAGTCGTTGCCTGCACCGCGTTGCTGCTAGCAGCGCCATTTCGACAAAATTCTTGGCTATCCTGGCAAGCTTTGCCGATTATTCCGTTTATCCGGATTGTAACGGTTGCGCCGCCCGCGCGCGCTTCGTTCGGAATCTTGCACCCCCCGCGGGCATTTGGCCGCCACATGCCAAGCAAATACTCGACTTATCACGACTTGCAGTTATTACCCGTCCTCGGGCGGGCAACCGCGCTGACGCTTGCGCTACTGCTGTGTCGTGGCAGCCAGGGGCAAACTGCTGGGCAATTTCCAACGCTCGGTCAGCAACCTGCGCCCGGCGGCACGTCGGAGTCTCGAGTCGAATCCTATCCACTCAATGACGCCACACGCGAGGTGCTCACCGCATGGCAGAAAACAGCCTTGGGACGCACCGACCTGCGTGTGGCGATCGACGAGCGAACGTTGCAGGCGCTGGTATTCGCGCCGCCAGCCGTGCATGCTCAGATTCAACAGGAGCTTGCCGCAAAAAATGCCGTTGTCGCACCGGCTCATGCTGCCGTCACCGTCGCCGGCACGCCGGCTTTCTTGACGCTTCGGAATTTACCGGCCGCGGAACTGCATCCGCGGCTCGAAGGGCTCCTCGTGCGAAGATTGCCGATAAGCGTCGATACATCGGGCGAGTGGCAAACCTTTCAGGTGGAGGCGTCGCCCGGCGTCGCCGTTAACCTGAGCGTAAGCGCTCGCTCCGGGCAGGTTCGCATCGATGGACCGCCGGCCCAGGTTGCGGCGTGGCGATCTGTTATCGAAGCTCTGGACAGCCCGCCGGCCACTAGCGCCAATGTGACCAAGCTTGTCACTACCAAGCCGGCCAGCCACGACCGCGTCCGTAAAGCGATTGAAGTTCTACAATCCGACTCTGCGACGCGCTCTCCGGGTAGTGCATCGCTAGTTGCAACGCTGCTACAGCCGCGCACCGACGCTGCCGCCGATGCAGCAGCGCCGGCACAAAATCCACAGCAACCGGCGACGCAAGTCACACCCGGTAGCCCCCAATCGGCAATCGACGCGGCGAAATTGGCCGAGGCAAGTGGCTTGTTAGGGCCCGTTCAAGTCGAGTTCGTCGAGGGGCTGGATGTGATTGTGCTCCGCGGCAGCGAACGCGACGTGCAGCGCGTAATGGAGATCATCAAGCAGATTGAAGATCTCAGCGCGATCACGGTTCCAGCGATCGAAATCTACCCGCTAAAGAACGTCGATAGCGTCCGCATGGGCGCACTTTTGCAGCGGCTCTACGATCAAGTGCTGACACAGCGAATCGGCGCCGTGAGCATCACGCCGCTCGGCACGCCGAATGCTTTGTTGCTCATTGGCCGGACGGAAAATGTAAAGATGGCCATCGATCTGGTTCAGCGGCTCGATCAGCCCGTGATTCCCACTTCGCGGTTTGAAGTTTTTCCGCTGAAGCATGCCTCCGCGCCCGAGGCCAAAACGTTAATTGATGGCTTCTTAGGTCAAACGCAGGGAACACAAGGTGCTACGGCGCCGGCGCCGCCGACGGGGGCGGCCGGAACAGCGGTCGCCGCCACCGCCGGAGCATCGACACCAGCACTGGAACCGCGGGCGACGGTCGTGGCGGACGCGCGGACAAATTCACTGATTGTCATCGCGAGCCCGCGCGACTTAGCGGAGATCGCGGCACTCATTGCGCGCATCGATACGCCCGGCGCCGCCGCCGAGCTGAAAGTCTTCACCATCGTGAACGGCGACGCCCAAGCACTTGCGGATATGTTGCGCTCACTGTTTTCTGTGCCGGCGCAACCCCAAGGCGGCGGTGGCGGTGGCGGGGGGACCGCGGGCGGAGCAGAACCAGGTGGAGGTGGATTGGGTCAAAGCGGCCCGGTGCGCATGCAGTTCTCCGTCGATACGCGAACCAACAGCATTATCGCCGTTGGCAGTCGCGAAGACCTGGCCGTTGTCGAAGCAATTTTGCTGCGGCTCGATTCCGGCGACTTGCGAGAGCGGCAAACGACTGTTTATCGCTTGAACAACGCCTTTTCGGAAGATGTCGCACAAGCGCTTAATAACTGGTTGCAAACAGAGCGACAAGCCGAAACCCAATCGGAGATCACGATCAGCCCTTTCGAGCAAATCGAACGGGAAGTCATCGTCGTGCCTGAACGCGCGACCAATAGCTTGATCGTGAGCGCGACGCCGCGGTTCTACAACGAGGTCATCCGCATCATCCAGGAGCTCGACGAGCGGCCGCCGATGGTGCTCATTCAGGTGCTCATAGCCCAAGTGCAGCTCAACGACACCGACCAGTTTGGCGTGGAGTTGGGACTGCAGGACTCTGTGCTGTTCGATCGGTCTTTGTTGACGGATCTGCAGACGCAGAACATCACGACCACGAATGTGAACCAAACAACGACTGAAACGCAAAACATCATCAGCGCTACGGGAACACCAGGCTTCAACTTTAACACGGCCCAGGCCCTGCAGGGGAACCTGGGAAATAACGTCGCGACAACACTCAATCCAAGTGCGCTATCCACGGCCGGTCGGGTCGGCGCACAGGGCTTGTCGAATTTCGCCGTCAACCGGCTCGATCCGACGCTTGGATTCAGCGGCTTCGTGTTCTCGGCGTCGAGTGACGCGGTGAGCGTGCTGTTGCGGGCGTTGCAGGAAAAACGTCGCTTGGAAGTGCTCAGTCGTCCGCAACTTATGGCGCTGGATGGTCAGCAAGGCACCGTTCAGGTCGGGCAGGATGTGCCGACCGTGCAAGGAGTCAATCAGACCGCATTTGGCCAGACAAACACGATCATCTATCGCCAAGTCGGCCTCATCTTGAATTTAGTGCCACGGATCAGCCCCGATGGGCTCGTCGTGATGCAGATCAGTGCGGAGAAATCGCAGCTATCGAACGAGGCAGGCGTTCCCATCGGGTTTTCAACCACCGGTCAGGTGTTGAACGCGCCGATCATTGACGATACCCGGGCGATCACCACCGTTAGCGCGCTCAGCGGCCAGACAGTGGTATTGGGCGGCTTGATCGAAACCACGAAAAGCGACGTTCACCGGCGTGTGCCGGTGATTGCTGATATTCCGCTGATCGGTGACTTGTTCCGTTACGACAGCGTTCAGGAAGGGCGCCGCGAGGTGCTGATCATCCTCACGCCGCAAGTCATCTACACGAAAATGGATTCCGACCTCGTGAAGCAAATCGAATCGTCGCGCATGAGCTGGATCCTATCCGATGTGATCAACGTCCATGGCGAGGCCGGGTTGCGGAGCCGCTGCGACGAGTGGGGCGAAGGTGAGATGGACTCGATCTATCCGAACTTCGTTCCGCCAGAGGGCTTCCTGCCGCTATCGAAGGGTCAATTGTCGCCGACGGGCGAGCCGGTGTTGAGCACGCCTGGTTGTGATCCAATGCCAACCGACACATTGCCGCTCCCACCTGAAGAGCCGGCATCGCTGCCGCGGCAATCGCCCGCAGCGAATCGGCCCGCCAACGACCGCTACGGCATTGGCGAGGCGGCCAAGGGAGTGCGGCCAGCGATCAATCAAACGCCGTATCAGTCACAACCCACGGCTGCGCAGTAGCCTAGCTTCCGCTTCAGCCGGCAATATCATGAACGCAAAATCTAAGACAGCCATTCGACTGGGTTTCGCGCTTGGGTTCGCCGCAATGCTTTGCAACACGGGTTGCGTGAAGGCGCCGCAGTGGACACCGTCGAAAATGTTCAGCCTCGACAACACGTGGCCCTTCCGCGACAACGACGCGCCACAGGAAGGCACGCCGGTGCGAATGGTGACCGCTTGGACGGACACCGTGTTGACGCAACCGGGGCAAAAGCCGCAGCGTGGCTTCGGCGGCCGGCTGATGTTCTATGGAAAGGAGGGAAAAAAGCCGATTCTCGTCGACGGCCAGCTCGTCGTTTATGCGTTCGATGAAGCCGGGCGCGATCCGACCGATAACAAGCCGACGAGGCGATATGTATTTCCGGCCGACCAGATTTCCCTCCACATGAGCAAATCGGATATCGGCGCCTCGTACAGTTTCTGGCTGCCATGGGATGAAGCCGGCGGACCACGGATGGATATCAGTCTGATTTGCAGATTTGAGCCGAAGAATGGCGCGGTTGTCACGAGTGAGCAAACGCGGCATTTATTGCCGGGAACGATGCCGGCCGCCCAAGTAGCCGGTGTGAAACAGCCTCCCAAGCTGCCCGAGGGCGTGCCGTCGAAGCCGACTCGCCAGACACTACAAAGCTTGCAGAGTAGCCGCGCTGCCGACGAGCGCGCCCGGCTAACGAGTTATGAAGTTCCAGTGGCCACCGAGCAACAGCCGGTCGCATCTGGCGGAGCGGCGGACCCGTCGGCAATACCGGTGAAACGCATGACGGCGACTACCATCACGCTGCCCAGCAGTTACCAAATGCCGGCCGCGGCAGCAGCGTACAATCCGGCGATTCCGGCGCCCTCCTACCCGCAAGGGGGAGGGCAGATATGGCAGCAAGTCGCGCCGAATGCGGCCCAGCCGCAGCAAACAATGCCCGTCATGCGCACTTATCCGACGAGGCAGGCTGCAGCCATTCAGCCAACTTCGATGAACTCAAATATAGGCGTTTCAATGATGCAGCAATTTCCGATGAGCTCGCAATCAACCAGCACGCCGCCGCCGATGCTTAGGCCGGCGGGTTGGAACAATGCAATGACGAGTCCCGTGCCGCAGCAGCAATTCCAGCAACCGATCGCTCAGCAAGTGATATTGCAGCCGCAGGTGGCGCCGCAACCTCTACCGGTGCAACAAGGGTGGCCCCAAATGGCCGCCCAAACTGGCGCCACAACGGCGGTCAACTACCCGGCGCCGGGGCAACTGCCGCGCTAAAAGGCAGAGCGACCGTCATCTCGTTCTGGACCGCTCTCACGCCTGGCTCCAAAGAGATGAGCTGTTCGATCACGGCCCGCTCATCCTCACTCGCTGCAACGCCGCTGATCACGGCGGTGTCGCCTTGCAGGGTAAGTATCGGCTGCGACATATGATGATCGGCCAGGATCTTCGTCAGCCGCGTGCGGATGCCTTCTGCCAACTGGCTTGGCGCCAGTTGCGGCGTACTGAACGCCACGTGAACTTCCACACGCATGGGCTGCGGCGGATTTTGAGTTGTCGTAGCGGTTTGACGCTGCCGGCGGTTGCTGTGGTTCATGGCGCGGTTCATGCTGTTGAAGTATTGTGCGCCGGCCCGGCCCATTTGGCTGAACGTCGCCTGCATGTCGGCCGCGTCGCGGCCCACAAAGTTCTGCCCGCCGCCGTATTGACCAGAGCCAAAAGATTGGTTTCCGAAACCGGAATTACCAAACGAAGAGTTGCCACTTCGGCCGAACGACGAACCGAACCCGCTATTGCCGAAACCACTACTTCCGAACCCGCTCGATCCAAAGCCGCCCCCGCCAAAACCGCCGCCTCCGAATTGGCTGCTGCCGAAACCTGAATTACCGAATCCGCTCCCAAAACTACTGGAACCGAATCCGCCTGAACCAAAGCCGCCACTATGAAATGCCGAGTTGCCCATTCCTTGTGCGAGGACAAGGGGACTTGAGCATGCTACCAGGGCGATTCCAGCGACAAAGGCGACCAGGCGAGTGATCATAATTCGGACCTCCGTAGAGTGACCGCACCTATTATATCGTATAATGGCAGCCAAGTTTTTGCCTTAGGCGGCGAATTCTCTGGTAGGTCGCCGTTTATCGGCAAAAAGGCCGACCGCGGGGAGTTTTCCGCCGGGGGCTGGCGTTCATTTTCACCCGGAGCTACGACATGCGTACCGCTGCTACCCGAGCGTTTTGCCGCCATTTCGGCCGTTTGTCACCGTCTATGGTAGTCGCGCTCGCAATCCTCGCTGTGGGTCCCAGTGCGCGGGCCGAGCGACCATCGGCGATGAAACTGTTTCCGCAGGACACGCTCGTATTCGTTCGCATGGCGAACGCTCACGAGTTCGGCGAGCGAATCCAGCAGACCGCGATGGGCCGCATGCTTCGCGACCCGCAGCTCAAACCATTCATCGAGAATCTGTATGGTAAGGCCGGCGATATCTATGCCCAACGAGCCGAAGGGACGCTGGGCATTACGTGGGACGACTTTAAAAAACTCCCGCAGGGTGAAGTGGCCTTCGCGGTAGTGGCTCGGGAACACCAAACGCCCGCATTACTCCTGTTGGTCGACCAAGGGGACGAACCATCGGTTGCGGATAAATTAATCGACAAAGCGCTTGATTTTGCCGACAAAAAGGGCGGCGAGTTCTCTAATGAAAAGATCGGCGACGTTGAGATAACGGTTGTCCGCGACCCCGATCATCAAAACCGGATGTTTGGCGTATTTGAGCGCGAGAATACGATCGTCGTGGCGACAGACCCGAACGTGCTGCGCAACGTACTTTGGCATTGGGACCATGCAGGTGAATCCGCGTCGGCCGAGCCCGCTTCAACGAGCGGAAACTCATCGGCCGAGTCAAAACCCGGGAATGCGCAGCAGAGCGGGGACGCTAAATCATCCAAGGACAAGCCTGCCGCTGAGTTTATTCCCGGCCGCAAGCTCTCGGAGAATTCGCGCTTCGCAACAATCCTGCGCGAATGCCGCCGAAAACAAGACCCGCCGCCCCAGCTCATTTTCTTTGCCGATCCCATTGGGCTGGTGCGCAACGTGGGTCGCGATAACGCGGGCATGCAATTCGCTTTGGGATTGTTGCCCTCGCTAGGCATCGACGGACTCATCGGCCTCGGTGGCACCGCGACCTACGCGACCGACGAATACGACGACCTCAGCCAGTTTCACATATTGCTCGAGAATCCACGGTCCGGTGTGATGCAGCTACCTGCCTTTGCCCCGGGGGACACCGCGCCCCAACCGTTCGTGCCAAAGGCCATCGAATCGTACGTCGCCTGGCATTGGAACATGCGTACCAGCTACGACCGGTTGACCGCGCTGGTGGATCAATATCGATATAAGGGCTCAGTGGACAAATTCGTAAAGGAGAAGATCTCGGACAAGCTCGGCATCGACGTACCCAGCCAAATCATCGATAACCTGAAGGGCCGCTTC
>CAWEDY010000019.1:0-67573 GCA_963807935.1 uncultured Planctomycetota bacterium | reverse complement strand
AGAATCTTGGCGTTCATCGCTCGAATCTCTACCGCAAGATGCACCAACTCGGCATGGACACAGACGAAAGCAATCAATCCTAACTTTCACCAATGCCGTTCCTGCATCGAGGTCACGGGGCAACTGCAGGCATGCGCGGCCACCGCATCATCGCCGGAAACATGACGCCCAGTAACACCATGGTTGTTGGTAGTGGTTCCGGCACCGCAGTAAACTCGACGTCGTCGATCGCCGCTTGTCTGTCCGAACTTGTTGCTGTAACGCGAAAATGATCAATAGGCACCGGAGACGTCAACGACACGAATGCGTCTGACGCAATCACGCTGTTAATCAGATTCGAGCTGCTGTCGAATATTTCCAAGAGGTTTGGCTGCACGCTATCATTGCTTCCCAATCCGATCGCCATTCTCACTTGATACACCGGTTGCGTAAACCGCCGCTCAACGGGACCAAATGGAAAGATTGTACGACGAGTGCTCAGCAAGTTCGGTCCCGAGCCGGCGATCCGGATGAAGGTCGAATCATTGAGGACTTCATTCTGATCCTGCAGCGGCGGATTGGGCAGGAATCGAATGCCGAGGGTGGCAAATTGGTCGGTGATTTGGACTGGCTGATCAATGAACAGGGTCGGGGCGACGATCGGAATATCGTCGAGTGTGCCTAATTGGCCGTCCGGCCCGGAAATTTTTCAAAATCAATCACCACGCCGCGCGCTTCGCCGACCCAGATACAAACCAGCACTGCAGCGAAATGATGCATCTTCATTAGCTCTCTCCGGGCATTAAAGAATGCGGGGGAACTGGCATTCAAAATACAAGGCACAACTACGGTGTCAAGTACTTGCTATGCATTTTGGGCGCTGGCGAGTAAAGGCCTTTGGGGGACGCCGGCTCCACTAATTATGGCCCGTTTGCTCTTATTCCGAGCCATACACAGTTTCTACAAAGCGACGCAAGAGCGTGTTCGCCTCTGGAGTTTCGCGGACGTTTTGGATGAAATCGTCGAAGGGGACACGAGCAATGCGGACGATGTATTCGGGATAAGCAATCAACCGCTCGAGCATCGTCGCACGGTCGAGCTCGGGATGGAACTGCGTGCAATAGATGGGCCGGCCGATAAAGTGGAACGCCTGCTCTTTACTCGCGTCGACGATGCCAAGAGCTCGGCATCCGCCGGCAATGACGTAACATGATCTTCATGGCCAGCCTGCGCAGCAAACAGGACGGAAGGACACCGAAAATTGGGTCGGCGCGGCCGGCATCGGTCAGTTGAAATTCGATTGTGCCGACTTCGGCGTTCGGCACGTCGTTTATGCACTGGCCGCCCATCGCACGGGCCATCGCCTGAAAGCCCCAGCACGAAGCGAAAGTGGGCTTTGCCAAGCAGTGGATCTCGCGCAGGGAATCGAGGGTGCGGTCGAGGAACGCGGCCGAGGACGCTCCGGCGCTGGCGACGGAATAATGGCCGCTGCCGCCGAGAAGTATCATGTCGGCGTGTTGCAATTTGTCGATCGACGGCGAGGAGCCAATCAAGTCGAATACCTCGATCGCGGAAATCTCGCAATCAAGCATTCGCGCGAAGCAACGGACCTCCTGGGCGGCCATTGGGTCGCCGGTATTTCGGGTCTGCAGCAACAGGTAGCGCAGTTGAAGGACATTTCGATTATGAACAGGAGATAACGGAGAAGCAGAGAAGCAACACGCACTTAGAAAAGTGAGCAATGCACTATCCCGGTTTCCGCTGCTGCCTCCCGCTAATCACTATTTCGTTACCGCGTCGATTGCTGCTTGCGAGGTTTCCATCACGATGTCCAGTTCTTCCAGCTGAATCGCCAGCGGCGGCATGACGTAAAGCACATCGGCCAGCGGCCGCAGCCAAACGCCGCGGGCGAGCGCTTCGCGGCACACGCGCCAAGCGCGCCGCTCTTCGGCGGGGTAGGGCATGCCCGTTGTTTTGTCGGGCGTAGTTCCAATGCACCGATCAGACCGCGCTGCCGCGTCGTGGCCACGTGCGGATGCTCGGCCAGACGGCATAGGTGCTCGCCGAGCCGCGCGATCTTTGCAGGCAGCTTTGCCAGCGTTTGCTCCTCGTCGAACACGTCGAGCGACGCCAGCGCGGCGGCGCAGGCCAGCGGATTGCCGCTGTACGTGTGGCCATGGTGCAGCGTCCGCCCCTCGTGAAATTGCCCAAGAAACGCCTCGTAGATCGTTATCGTTGGTCAGCGTGGCCGCCATCGGCAGATAGCCGCCGGAGAGTCCTTTGCCCAGGCACAGAAAATCGGGCACGACGTCTTCTTGTCTCGCAAGCGAACATCGTGCCCGTGCGGCCGAAGCCGACCGCGACTTCGTCGGCAATCAGCAGCACGTCGTATTGTCGCGTCAGCTCGCGCAAGCCGCGCAAGAAGCCGGGCGGGTGCATCACCATTCCGGCCGCACACTGCACCAGCGGCTCGATCACGATCGCCGCGACCTCTTCGTGATGTGCGGCGCAACAACTGCTTCGATTTCGCTCAGAAAGTGATCGGCGGCGGCCGTCGGTCGCGGTGCCGGCCGGCAACCGTCGCGGGTCAGGCAGCGGCGCGCGGATCACGTCGAACAGCAGCGGCCTGAACAATGCGTGAAACCGCGCGATGCCGCCCACGCTCGCGCTGCCGATCGTGTCGCCGTGATAGGCCTCGCCGAAGGCGATGTATTTCGTCTTCTGCGGCTGCGGGTCTGTCGCACTGCCGCCAATATTGAAACGCCATCTTAAGCGCGACTTCGACCGCCGACGAGCCGTCGCTGGAAAAGAAAACGTGCTCCAGATTGCCCGGCGCCAGGTCGGCCAGCCGCTTGGCCAGCCGCACCGTCGTATCGCACCCCATGCCCAGCGACGTGCAATGGGCCACCCGATCGAGCTGCTCGCGAATCGCCGCGTTGATCCGCGGATGGTTGTGGCCGTGGACGTTGCACCACATGCTGCTGGCGCCGTCGAGATACTCGCGGCCATCGATGTCGATCAGCCGGCAGCCTTCGGCCCGCTCGATGATGAGCGGCTCGTACTCGGCCATCTGCGTGAACGCATGCCAATGATGCCGGCGGTCCCAGTCGAGCAGCTCGGCGTGGCTTGGATGCTCGTTCATGGAGATGGCAGGGGATGCGAGCTAAACCGCAAGCGGATGAATTCGCTGTGCGAAGCCCGGCGCTATCTCACCACGTCACGCGCACCGGCGCACCGACCTTCACGCCCAGCATCGCCGAGGCGTTCTCATCCACGATCGCCAGCTCCAATCGGCCGGTCGAACCGACATGGGCCATGAGCGTCATCGCCGGCTGGTCGCTGTACGTCGCGAAGATGCCCTGCGTCTCGTGCTCGTCGCATGTGACGATCACGCGATCGTCGGTTCGGCACGCCGTCGAGCATTGCGCGCGTGATGTTCGTGATCAGATTGCCGAACGAATCGACTTCGATCACTTCGCCTTCGATGCGATTGGCCACTTGCTGCACCTCCGCCCAGGGGAGTTCCACGAGCTGCTGGTGATTGGCGGGCCCAGCTCCTCGGGCGACGAGTCCCAGGCTCAGCCGGGCCGCCACCGGCGCCATGATGTCGCGACCGTGAAACGTCGGCGACACGTCGGGCATCCAATGCCGCGGTTCCTCGACGCTGATTATCTTAGAGGGTCGCTCCAGCAACGCCAAGCGACTCAACAAGCCGTTATCCGGAGCCACGAAATGCTGCGTGCCGATTCGGGCGTAAACGATCCGCCGCTTGCTGCCGACGCCCGGATCGACGACGGCCACGTGGATCGTACCCGGCGGAAACCAGGGGGCCGTTTCGGCCAGCACGATCGCGCCGGCGCGGATATCCTGCGGCGGAACCGCGTGCGACATATCGACGATCTGCGCCCGCGGATTGATCGACAGGATCACGCCCTTCATCGCGCCATGTAGCGGCTGCCAGCGCCGAAATCGGTCGTCAGCGTGATGATCGCCGGCGGATTCGAATCAACGGCCATTTGGCTCATCATAAACAGAACCGCCAAGGTCGCCAAAAAGAAAAGAGATTGCGCCGTGGATTAACTGGCGTTCTTAGAGTCCATGGCGGATTATTCCATCATGTCGCGAAGAATTTTATGATCCGGACTGGATCAATTGTAGACAAATCTCTCGGAATCGGCTCGGGTCAATATTCGGATTTAGTTTCTTGGCCTGACCGATAAGGGCGCCAATGGCCTGAGTTTTGCCGCTTGCACATCCGCGACGGTTTTCGGGTTCGCGGCCAATAGTTTCTGGCACAGGGCGACCAGTTCCGACTCGTCGACCGCCGCGATGCCGACCGCATTGCATGGCCGCGGCCACATCGATGCCGTTTGTCGGCCATCGTTTGAAAAACTTCGCGGGCCCGCGGACTGGGAACCTCGCCGGCCTTGATCTTCGCGATCAGCTCGGCCAGCGCGGCACTGTCGATCGGCAATCATCGATCGCGTGTCCCGTTCCTTGAGCAGCCGCAAGCACGTCCTGCGTTACCCAATTGGCGGCCGCCTTGCCGTCGCCGGCTGCCTCGGCCACGTCCAAGAAGTAATCCACGACCGGCCGGCCCTGGTTGACCAGCACGTCCGCGTCGTAGGCCGACAGGCCGATATTCAGATTCCAATCGCGTACGCAGCGCAGCCGGCAGTTCGCCCAGACCGGCGCGGATTTCGGTCCACTTGCGTCGATCGACTGTCACGGGCGCCAGATCGGGATCGGGAAAATAGCGGTAGTCGCTCGATTCCTCTTTGCTGCGCTGGCCGCGCGTGACGCCGGCCCATCGTCCCAGCCGCGGGTCTGCTTCGGCGACGTCGCCGAGTTTGCGTGCCGTTTCTTGCCATTCGTGCCATTGCCGCTCGGCCTCGTAGTCGAGCGCCCGCTCGACGGCCCGGAAGCTGTTCATGTTTTTGATTTCGACGATCGGCGTGGCGACTTTGCCCTCGCGGGCGATCAGTCGCATGTGCAAGTTGACGTTCGCATCGACGCGCAGGCTGCCTTCCTGCATGTTGCAGTCGGAGACGCCAAGATACGTGAGCAGCAGCTTCAACTCGGTTGAGAAACACCTTGGCTTCGGCCGAGCTGCGCAGGTCGGGCTCGGTGACGATTTCCAACAGCGGCGTGCCGGTGCGGTTCAGGTCGATGAGGCTGTCGGCCTTGCCGGCCTTCTCATCGTGCAGCTCTTGCCGGCGTCCTCCTCCAGATGGGCGCGACGAATGCGGATCGTCTTCGGCTCGAACGCGCCCTTTCGGATCGCTGATCTCCAGACGCCCGTGCTGCGACATCGGCAGGTCGTACTGGCTGATCTGATAGTTCTTCGGCAGGTCGGGATAGTAATACTGCTTGCGATCCCACTTGGTGAACGACGGAATTTCGCAGTTCAATGCGATGGCCGTTTTCAGCGCGAGCTGGAACGCCTCGCGATTCATCACCGGCAGCGTGCCGGGCATGCCGATGCAAACCGGGCACGTTTGCGTGTTCGGCTCGGCGCCGAACTTCGTGCTGCAGCCGCAGAACAGCTTGCTCGCTGTGCTTAGCTGCACGTGAACTTCGAGGCCGATGACTGTGGTGTAATTCACCACGGAGGACACAGAGGAAGGAATATGTGTTGTCAATTCACCAATCGGGTGATCCCGTTCTTGAGCAATTCGACGTTGAAGTTTATTAATCCTCTGTGTGAAATCCTAATCTTCTACTGGGGCGCGTTGCTTGTGCCAGTCGGTTGCTTGTTCGTACATGCGGGCGCCGCGAAGTAGGCGGTCTTCTTCCAATGCGGGCGCCTGCAATTGCAGGCCGATCGGCAGGCCGGCGTTCGATCGGCCGCAGGGCAAGCAGAGGCCGGGGATGCCGGCCAGGTTTGCGCTGACCGTGTAGATATCGACCAGATACATCGCCAGCGGGTCGCCGGCCATTTCGCCGATCTTGAACGCCGGCGCGGGCGTGATCGGCCCGGCGATCAGGTCGACTTTCTCGAACGCCCGGTCGAAGTCCTGGCGGATCAGCCGGCGGACTTTCAGCGCCTTCAAATAGTATGCGTCGTAGTAGCCGGCGCTGAGGGCATAGGTGCCGAGCATGATGCGGCGTTTCACTTCGGGTCCAAAACCTTCGGCCCGCGTGCGGCGATACATTCGCACGAGGGCCGAATCGAGTTGCTCGAGGCCGTCTTGTCATTGGCGGCGCTTCGAGCTGCTTGCGCTCGGCGGCCAATTCGGCCAGCATTTCCTTTTCGTCGGTGCGATAGCCGTAGTGCACGCCGTCGTAGCGGGCCAGGTTGCTCGATGCCTCGCTGGGAGCGATCACGTAATACGTGGCCACGGCGTACTTGCTGTGCGGCAGCGAAATTTCGTGAGCGTTGCGCCGAGCGATTTGTAAACGTCGAGCGCCTGCGCGAACCGCCGCTTCGACTTCGCGATCGAGGCCGGCGCCAAAGTGCTCGCGAGCCCAGCCGATCCGCAATTGGCCAGCGGCTTGTTCACTGTTTGCGAATACGGCGGCACGGGCACGTCGAGCGACGTCGAATCGCGCGGATCGTGGCCGGCGATCGCTTCCAGCAACATTGCGACATCTTCGACCGATTGGCCGAACGGGCCGACCTGATCGAGGCTGCTGGCGAACGCGACGAGCCCGTAGCGGCTGACGCGGCCGTAGGTCGGCTTCATGCCGACGACGCCACACAAGCCGGCCGGCTGGCGAATCGAGCCGCCGGTGTCGGTGCCGATGGCCAGCGGCGCCATGCCGGCCGCGACGGCCGCTGCGGAGCCGCCGCTCGAGCCGCCGGGCGAGCGCTCAAGGTCCCACGGGATTGCGCGTCGTTTGAAAGGCCGAGTTTTCGGTCGAGCCGCCCATGGCGAACTCGTCCATGTTCGTCCGGCCGATGAGCACTGCGCCGGCGTCGCGCAGCTTTGCGATGACTGTCGCAGTCGTACGGCGGGCGGAAGTTTTCCAGCATCCGCGAGGCGCAGGTCGTCGTCTGGCCGCGCTCGCAAAGAATGTCCTTCACGGCAACCGGCAGTCCGGCCAGGCGGCCGACGGGTTGCCGCTTGGACGCGCTTCGCATCGATCTCGGCCGCTTGCGCGAGCGCCCGATCGGCGATCAACGCGCAGAAACGCGCCGACGCGGTCATCCACGGCCGCAATGCGATCCAAGTACGCCTTCGTCAGCTCGACCGACGTGATCGCGCCGGATTCGAGGCTGCGCAAATGCTCGGTGGCGGTTTGCTGAAACAGGGACATGAAGCCAGTTGTAGGACGGACAATCATGTCCGTCCAGCCTCAGTTTGACGGACAGGAATGCCGGCCGTCCTACGAACTATTCGCCCAGCACGGCCGGCACCAGATAGCCCCGGTCGTCGTGGTGCGGGGCGTTCGCCAGAGCCTCGTCGCGCGGCAGGCTTTCGACAACGCGTCGTCGCGGAAGACGTTCGCGAGTTCGATCGCGTGGGCCATCGGCTCGATGCCGTCGGTGTCGACTTCGGCCAACTGATCGACGTAGCCGACGATTTGGGCCAGCTCGGCCGTCATCGTGGAAGTCGTCTTCGGTGAGCTGCAGCCGGGCGAGCAGGGCGACTTTTTCGATATCCTGCGCGAGAAATGCTCATGCGAGTCGGAACTTCGGCTTACTTTTCGCCTTCGCCGGTTCGTGCGGCACCTTGAACGGTGCGGCGCGGACGACCTTGGTGATCGCGCCGCTGCGGAGGCATTGCGTGCAGACGTGGATCGCCTTGTGGCTGCCGTTGGCGGTGGAGACCTTCACGCGCTGCAGGTTCGGCTTGAACTTGCGTCGGCTGATGCCGGTGACCTTGGTACCGACGCCGCCCAAATACTTCTGCTTACCGCGCGTCGTGACCCTGTTGCCCACCTGCGCGCCTTTGCCACACACATCACATTGCCGAGCCATTGCTCACCTCATATCTCGAGTGCCGTGCACCATTTTGCGATGGAAACCGTAAGTATAACGCTTTGGCCGGCGCCGGGAAGTCCTATACTTCGCCCTGATTGCGATTCCATTTGTCCCATAATACAAGACCCGCTTCCGGCCGGGGCGTTTCCGGCAACATCGAAATGAATTCGAGCAAATGTCCATCCGGGTCGTTGAAGTAAATGGCTACGGCCGGCATCCAGCCAAACACTTGCAGTGATTCGCTTCCGTCGATTTTGTTGTGGCAAGTGATCCCATTGGACTTGAGGAATGCGACTGCGTTTTTCATGTCGGGCAGCGCAACTTCGAAAGCGAAATGCTGCCAGAACACTTGCTCGACTGGCACTTCGCGCATGCCGTCCGGGCATCAGCCAGGTTCTGAAATCTGCAACGACCGACCGTCTCCTTCAATCCCCTCTTCTCGCTGCCGGTGGTCACAAGGAGGCTCGTCGCAAATCGAACATCCAGCCAGGGATACGCCACATGCTGAGCATTGCCTCGCCTGGAGCTCCGACCCAATAGAGCAGCCTGCGCTGCGTGAGATCAATCCAGCCTACCGACAAGCCCAACAAGTCCTCGTAAAAGTGCCGCGAGCGCTCGAAATTCGCGACATGGATATGCGTTTCATAGAGGTCTTGAATCATACGGCTTCGATACATTACGCGCGTCGCGTTATGGCCAGCACCTCGTCAGTCACGCGGCCATTTGCCGCGATCGCTTCGCCAGCGCGGATTGTGGGGTTGCCGTTCCAGTCACTAAAGTGTCCACCTGCCTCCTCGATAATTGGCAGCAGCGGTGCGGCGTCCCACAGGTTCATAATGGGGTCGATCATGACCTCGGCCCGGCCGGTCGCGACCATCAGGTAGCCGTAACCGTCGCCCCACGTGCGGGCGAGGCGGGCGGTTTGCTGCAATCGCATGAACAACTCGAGCGCATCGTGTCTTTGGTGTTCGCGGAAGCCTTCAATTTCGCTCGTTAGAAGCAGGCCTTCGCTAAGACTGGCGACCGTAGAAACTCGCGCCTGCTGTGGTTCGGCTTGCGCTTTGCGCAGGTGCCAGCAACCGCCGCCCAGCGCGGCATAAACGGTTTCGCCAAGCGCCGGCGTGTGGATGACGCCGAGTTGCGGATCGCCGTTTTGCAGCACGGCGACGAGCGTCGTATACAGCGGCACGCCGTGGATGAACGATTTGGTGCCGTCGATCGGGTCGAGCACCCATTGGAATCCGCTCTGGCCGGTCCGCTCGCCGAACTCTTCGCCGATGATCGCGTCGCGCGAAAACTGCTCATCAATCCGGCGGCGCAGCAATTCTTCTGCCGAGCGGTCGGCAATCGTGACGGGCGACTGGTCGGCCTTCGTTTCGATCAGCAGATCCTGCCGGCGGAAATAGCGAAGAGTTACGTCTCCGGCCTCCCCGGCAATTTCCACGGCGAAACGAAGTCTTTCAGCAATTTCAGACATTCCGGACGGCCTTGCTGGCGCTGCGGCTTACCACTAAACTCCCGGCGCGCCTGACGCGCAAACACCTACCCGGCCGTAGCTTAACGGCGTTTCCGTCGTGGCGAAAGCGGCGGCCGCAACTGCTGAAAAGCAGCGGCCATCCGCCAGTAAGGTCGGCATGACCGTCAGATTGGCGCTGGCCGATCTAAACACTGTCCTGCGATGGATTTAGCTTGAATCGGAATGCGGTGCTTTTAGAATGGAAGTAAAGGCGCCGGATTCCTCAACACCGGGCCGCCACGCGGCGGCTCCAGGAGGAAGCCATGCGACATTCGTTCGTCGGCGCTTTGTTGGGAGCAAGTTTGGTGATTGCGGTCGCGGCCGGCCGGGGTTCCTCGGAACCGGCCTACGCCCCGTCAATAGATTCGGCTGGTCACTCCACTGGCGGCGATTTGATTACCCACGTGAGCGCGACCGAGGGTCAGCCGCTCGCGGTGACGGTTATCGATCCGCGGCAACGGGTGATGGCGGTTTACTATGTGGACCGGGCGTCGGGCGAGATTACGCCGAAGAGCGTCCGCAATCTTACCTGGGACTTGCAGATGGTTGAATTCAACAGCGGCAATCCGCTGCCGCAGGATATCCGCAACGGCCTGAAGCACTGACGCGTAGACGAGTTTCTTGCAAACTCGGATTTTGGCAGTTTCCGAGAAACTGCCCTACGTGGCGCCTGCGGCAGTTGTTACAGCGAGGCACGTATGGCGCAAAAGTTAACGAGCCTGGAAGAAGCCGCCAATCAACTCGGCATTTCCAAAGATCGATTGAATGAGCTTCGTGAAGCGGGAAAAGTGCGGGCGTATAAGGACGGCGCTAGCTGGAAATTCCGCGGCGAAGATATCGAGAAATTCGCCGCCGAAGGCATCCCGCAACTCGATCCGCAACCCAGCGGTCTATCATTGGACTTGGACGATGACGACAATTTGCCCGCTGAGCACGCCCCGGCGGCAAGCGGCTCGGATCTCGGACTAGCTGACGAGGAGCCTGCCGCTGCCCCTTCGACTCCGCCTTCGGACCTTAACTTGGACGATGAGGAGATGGCCGCCGGGCCTGCCAGCGACCTGAGCCTGGACGATGTCGATGAACCCACGGTCGCCGGGTTGGACGAGGGCTCGGATCATGCCCTCGCGTTGGACCAAGACGACTCGATTGATTTGGCCACGGATTCGATTCTGCTTAGCGAAGCAGAGCTTGGTGATTCGCCAGGCCGACCGCCGAGCACGATTATCGGCAAGGCCGAACTCGACCTCGACGCCGACCTCGACCTTTCGCCGCTGGACAAGGGCGGCGGTCCCACCAGCGACGTAAAGCTGGCGACCGAATCGGGCTTGGCGAGCGGCAAAGATGACCTGGGACTCGATCTACCCAGCCCATCGGGCGACTTTGAGGGGCTGGATGAATTGGAAGTGGACCTTGAGGCGGAATCGAGCCGCATTATGGCGCCCGAGGACGTGGCTAAAGCGAAGAGCGCGGCCGCGGCTGCCGCTTCGAGTAAGGCCGCCGCAAGCAGCGACCTTGGATTGGCGTCGACCTCGAGCAGCGCTGGCATTGCGACCTCCGATATTGGTGTAGGGAAAGAGGGTGCGAGTGGCACGGGGCTGACTGGCCTTTCGGCGCTGGAGCTGGATGACGAGGACGACGAGCAGGTGCTCGGCGATGGCAGCGATATGACGCTTTCGGGCGAGAGCAGCGGTATCAATATCATATCGCCGTCGGATAGCGGGCTGGCTCTCGACGAGGTGCCGCTCGATTTGAGCGGTTCGGCGCCGATTGGTTCGTCGCTCGATTTGGGCATGGGCAGCTCGATTGGCGAAGAAGATTCGTCGCTTGAACCGCTGACGATTGGTGTTAGCCCCGAGTCGAAGGTCGGTGATTTTCAACTCACGCCGCTGGGAGAAGAAGAGGGCGAAGACGAAAAGGACAGTTCACAAGTCATCGCCTTGGATGAACTTTCTGAAGAAACGGCTGCCTCGCCGCTTGGCGCGGGGCTGGGCGACGCCGGGATGATGGCCGAAGATTTTGGCGTGGGGCTCGCGCCGGGAACGGTTCCGGTCGGAATGGCCGCCGCGACGGCGGAGACACCGTTTTCCATTTGGAACGTATTGGCCCTGGCCGGCTGCGTGATGCTGATCGGCCTCTGCGCCATGATGACGTTCGACCTGCTGCGAAACATGTGGAGCTGGAACGGCGTCACGACGATCAATAGCTCGCTGCTCGAGGTGCTCAATCCGTTCCTGGGAAAATAGTGTCGGACTGAGGGGCTAGCGGCGAGGCGGTGAGCGCCCGCCGCAGGGCTCACGGCCGATCCTAATCATTTTTTGCGAGAATTCGCAAATTGTGTGATTCAGTGTGGGCGTCTCGCTCCGGGAGACGCAATTTCCTCTTTCGGAGCGAGAGGACCACACATTTCCTGCGGTACCACGGCGGAGGAATCCGGTTATAATTCTCTGAATCGGCCTTAGCCATCGAATGCGGCCTCTGCAAGTCCGCAATGGGCCGTGCCCGCCTCGTTTCCCTCTTGCTTCGCGGCCGCAACGCCGCATCGGTTGCATGGCATTTTTATTGAATCTCGAGCCGGGGCGGCTGGTTTTCGCTGTGTCGACGGTCTGTGCCCTGACCGCGCTGGGCTGCCGGCAGTCCGAGCAAATCCAGTCGTACACGGTTCCGAAAGAGACCAAAGCCGACGTGGCGGCCCCTTCGGACCGCATGTTGGCGGCGATCCTGCCAACGGGCGAGCAGGCTTGGTTTTTCAAAGCGGTGGGGCTAATCGCCGAGATCGACAAACACGAGAAAGAGATTAACGAGTTTTTCGCCGGACTCAGCCTGGGGGCGGATGGACGCGCGAATTGGAAACTGCCGGCCGGCTGGAAAGAAGAAGCCGGCAGCGGGATACGTGAGGCGACGATCGTAATTCCCGGCGACGAGCGATTGGAAATCACGGTGAATGTGGCTTCCTGGCCGGGCACGCAAGAAAGTCTGCTGGCCAACGTGAATCGCTGGCGTGGCCAAATGCAATTGCCAACGATTGGGCCACAACAACTGGCGGAGGTCACCCGGGAAGCGAAAGCGGGCGCGCGGACGATCACGATTGTCGATTTACGGGGCCAATTCAAAACGGGCGGAATGACACCGCCATTTGCAAGCGGCGCGTTCGGTCCGCGGGCTACAGGCGGACGTCGTTCGAGCTCTAATCTTCCGGCCGGTCATCCGCCGATCGATGCTGAGCTTGATGCGAATTCGAATCTTCCGGCCGGTCATCCCGCGATCGATACGGCTGCGGAACCGGCGACCGGCACGAATCCGCCGAACGAAACCGGGCCATCGGAAGTGCCGAAATTCACGGCTCCGGCATCTTGGAAAGCGGTGCCCGCACATAGCCCTCGCAAAGCGGAATTTGCGATTACCGACGGTCGGCAAGAGGCACGCGTGACGTTGATCGACTTTTCAGCAAACGAAGGGCCGATGATCGCCGACCCGTTGCTAAATATCAATCGCTGGCGGCGCGAAGTTGGCCTGGAGGAAATTCAGAAGGATGCGCTGGCCAAGGCGACGGAAACGATTCAAATCGACGGCCAGCCCGCGACTTTTGCGGCCATGATTCCCGACGCAGCCAAGAGCGAGCAGTCGCAAGTGGCACTGGCCACTTTGGCGGCGATGGTTCGCAACGGTGATCGGATTTGGTTTATCAAGATGATGGGCAGCCGAGATCTGGTGGCTGCTCGGCAAAATGAATTCAAGACTTTTCTGAAGTCGATCAAGTTTTCCCACGGCGGAGCAGGCAATGGCAACAAGTGAACTCGTGCGACCGCGTGCCATTGATCGCGACGCTGCGCCGCCGCGGCAGATCTCGGCGACCAAATTCGCGACCACGCGCATCTTAGCCACACTCGCGTCGCTGCGGCTCACGGTGGTGCTCTTTGCTCTGGCGATCATTCTGATCTTCGTCGGCACGCTTGCGCAGAAGGACCACGATGTGTGGGAGGTCGTCAATAACCTGTATTTCAATCGCTGGTTCGCACTACTGGAGTTTCGCGCGTTCGAGCGGCTAGCGCAGATTTTTTTCAAGAATGTCGAATGGAACCTCACCGGCGGTTTTTACTTTCCGGGCGGCAAGCTTATTGGCTCGCTGCTGCTGGTAAATCTGGTTGCCGCACACGCGGTGCGGTTCAAAGTTGCGGCGTCGGGCCGGCGATTGGCGATTGGCCTCTGCGTGTTGGGGGCCGGGGTGCTGCTCACGTACGGTGCAATTCGCAGCGGATTGAACCACGCGGTGGAGACGCAACTATCGCCCAATTTCTGCAATCTGCTATGGGAAGTGTTTCGCGGCACACTGGCGGCCGCGTCCATCGCAGGCGCTTACGGGGTGATCTTTCTGCGCGGCCGCATGCGCGGAGTGGAATGGGCCATACTGCTTGTCGTCGATGCGCTTCTGGGCGGGCTCACCGTGTGGTTGCTCGCGCATCCCGAGGCCCGGCTGGACGACTCAGGCATCCGCATCCTGTGGCAGCTTGTGAAGGGCGGCGGGGCCGGGGCGGTGCTGCTTGTGGGTTGCGTGATGGTGTTTCGCCGGCGGGCCGGAATCGTGCTGCTGCACTCCGGCGTCGCGCTGATGATGATTGGGCAGTTGCTCACGAGCGTTTCCGCGGTGGAATCGCGGATGGCGATCCCGGAAGGCGGCACGGTCGGCTATTCAGACGATATCCGAACGTCTGAACTTGCCGTGACCGATCATTCGCCGGCGGAAAACGATCGTGTGACCGTTGTTCCGGCGACGTTGCTCGCGGCGAACGTCGGCCAGCGCGAGCCAATTGACCATCCGGATTTGCCATTCAAGATTCAAGTCCACCGCTGGCTGCAGAATTCGCAGCTTCGCAATCCGAAGCCGGATGAATCGAACCCTGCCACTGCGGGCTTCGGCTTGCGACAGATCGCCGATGAGGCCCCGCCAGCAACGGGCGTGGGTGAGGAAGCTCAAAAAGTCGATTACCCGGCGGCCTACATCCAGTTAATTTCGAAAAAGACCGATAAGCCGTTGGGCACGTATCTCGCGACGCAATCGCTAGTCGATCAGCCGGTCCAGGTCGATGGCCACACGTACGATATCGGTCTGCGATTCAAACGAATCTATCACCCGTTCTCTGTAACGCTCAAAAAGTTTAGTTTCGACCGCTACACCGGGACGAACACGGCCAAGAATTATTCGTCGTTGGTTCAGTTCAAGGACCCCAGCCACAATATCGATCGCGAAGTTCTCATTTGGATGAATAATCCGCTCCGGTACGAGGGCACGACGCTTTATCAACAGAGTTTCGATGAAGCCACGGAGAAGACCACTGTGTTGCAGGTAGTCAGCAATCCGAGCTGGATGACGCCGTACGTAGCCTGCATGTTGGTAGGGATCGGAATGCTGGCGCACTTTGGCTCGATGCTGGTGCGGTTCCTGCGCCGCCGAGCGGACGAGACCGACATGCTGGCGGCTGGTGCGCGTTCACCAGTAGAAACAAATGGTCACGCGAGAGCGGGCCGCGGCGCGCTTAAGAGTCGCGCGAGCTTGGGGCAATCGGCCACCGGATGGTCGGTTTTCGCCAAGTGGTTCCCCGCGGTTGTCCTGATCATTTTCGCCGGGTACGTGATCGGCAAAACGCGACTGCCCAAAGCTCCAGCCAGCGAAATGCAAATTTACGAGTTCGGCAAGCTGCCGGTGGCGTACCAAGGGCGCATCAAGCCGTACGACACGCTGGCCCGCAACAGCCTGCAAATTCTCTCTACCCGGCAAGAAGTCGGAGTCCTTGATGCCAAGGGCAGCGTGACGTCGCATTTGCCGGCAATTCGCTGGTTGCTGGACGCGATCTCGCGAGCCAAGGGGGGCGACGAGCACCGCGTCTTTCGGATTGAGAACACCGACTTGATCGACGCGCTGGGCCTGGAGCACCGGCCACTGTTTTGGCAATATTCGCTCAAGGAAATCCGCAGCAAGGAAGGCGAGCTGGATCGACAAATCGAACTGGCTGAAAACACACCGGAAAAAGAGCGCTCGCTGTTCCAAAACAAGGTGCTGCGACTGCGCGATAAGTACAACTTCTATCTGGCGCTCGTGCTGTCGTTCCACACTCCGACTTTTTCGATGAAGGATGAGAAGGACCTCAGCGAGAGCATCCAGAAAACGCAGTTTCTAATATCGGAATTGGAACGAGCGCAAGCACCACACGCAGTTCCTCCGAACGACGGAACAACTCACTGGGCAACGGTCGCCCAAGCCGAGGTCGAGAATCTTCGCGACCAGTTCATGAATCAACCGACCAACCCGGCGACTCTCTCGCTGCAAAAGCTATTGGCAGCTTATGCCCGCGGCGACGTGGCGCTGTTCAACCAGCAACTGGCGGAATATCGCCGCGACCTGAGCGACTACGAACACTCGCTCGCTACGCATGGCAAAGAGCTTGCATCGGCGGGAATTGCCAAGTCTGAAATCCTCTCGCAGCCGAAGATTGATTTTGAAGTGTTCTTCAACCATTTCAGCCCGTTCTATTACGCGGCCGTGCTGTACCTGGTGGCGTTTGTGCTCGGCGTGTTGTCGTGGGTCGGTTGGACCGAGCCACTGCGGCGCGGCTCGATGTGGCTGTTGTGGTTGACGCTTGCGCTGCATACGTTCGCGCTCGTGGCCCGGATTTATATTTCCGGGCGGCCGCCGATTACCAATCTTTACTCGACGGCGATCTTCATCGGTTGGGCCGGAGTGTTGATGGCGCTGGTATTTGAGTCGATCTATCGACTGGGTTTGGGGAATATCGGCGCCTCGGTGATCGGATTCTTAACGCTGCTCGTGGCGCACAATCTGTCGCTCGACGGCGATACGTTCATCGTGCTGCAGGCAGTGCTCGATACGCAATTCTGGCTGGCGACACATGTTGTGGCCGTCAACCTGGGTTATTCGGCGACGTACATGGCCGGCTTGTGGGGGGCGCTTTACATCTTGCTGGCGCACGTATTCCCGGTGCTCAATGCGGATTCGCGACATAAACTTTTGCGTACACTCTATGGCACGCTGTGCTTCGCGATCTTCTTTAGCTTCGTGGGCACGGTGCTCGGCGGCCTGTGGGCCGATGATTCGTGGGGCCGCTTCTGGGGGTGGGATCCCAAGGAAAATGGGGCGCTGATGATCGTGCTGTGGAACGCGCTGGTGCTGCACGCGCGGTGGGGCGGGCTGGTGAAAGGCCGTGGCCTTGCCAATCTTGTGGTTGCCGGCAACATCGTCGTGACCTGGTCCTATTTCGGCGTGAACGAACTGGGAGTTGGGCTGCACTCCTACGGCGCGTCGGAGAGCAGCACCGCGATGTGGTTGTTGACGTTCGCCGGCTCGCAGCTCGCACTCATTGGCCTGGGCCTCATGCCGCAGCGGTGGTTTGATGCGCTGCGGCTGTCGCGCGCTACGGGATAATAGCGGCGGCAAGACAATGGTTCGGTGCGGGCGTTGTGTTACGCGGTGCGGAGCGCCGATTCTAACTGACGGATCGCGTCTTCGACGTTGCATGAACGATCTGCCACTCCGATTTGAGCCTGCGTGGTGATGAGCTTTTCCACGCGGCGATGGGCCGAGATCACAGTGCTGTGGCTGCGCCGGCCGAAGAATTCGCCGATCTCGCTCCACGGGGCACGAGTGTATTTGCGTGCCAGCCACATGGCCAACATACGCGGCTCGCTAAGGCACCGCCCTTTGCGCTCAGAACGCAATTGGGCCGGCTCGAGGCCAAATACGTCGCAGACAACCTTTTGCACGTCGGCCAAGCGGACGGCTCGCGTACTATGGCGGGCCAAATCTGCGAGCGCCCGCGCGGCCAACTCGCGCGATATGGGCTCCTCGTAGGCGTGGCTCATGGCCTCCAAGCGATAGAGGGCGCCGCGAAGCTCTCGCGCGCCGGCCGTGATTTGCGTCGCGACAATCGACAAGACATCATCCTCGATGTCGAGACCTGCGTCATCGCGAAGTTGGCGGAGGATGCCCAGCCGCGTTGCCAATTCGGGCGGCTCGATTTCACAAATTAAACCGCCGGAGAGACGAGATAGCAGCTCCGGTCCCAGCGCGCGCAATTCGCTTAAGCCGCGGTCGCTGGCGAGCACGAGCTGGCGGCCTTCGGCCGCCATCGCGTCGAACGTGTGCAGTAGCTCTTCGAGGGTTCGCTGCTTGCCGGCGAAGAATTGCAGGTCGTCCACGGCCAACAAACGCGCGCCGCGGCATTTCTGGCGGAAGCTGGGCAAGCCGCCGACGCGAATTGCTTCTACAAAACCGGTCGTGAATTGCTCTGCCGATAGATAAACTACCGCGGCCCGGGGATGATGGCGGCGGTACTCGCGCCCAATGGCCCGCAGCAGGTGCGTTTTTCCGACGCCCGTCGGACCGCAGAATAATAGCGGAGAAGCCTGCTGGCGGCCGCGGCCGGTCAATTCGGCCGCCCGAAATGCGTACTCGTTACTGGCGCCGAGAACGAACGAGCGCAAATCGGCCGAACCGCGCGAATTGGCGGAATTTGGCGTGGTCCGCTGGGCTGCTTGCGTCTTCGCGACGGCTGAAATCGGTTCGGCGACTTTCTCCACCACGCCGCTGCCGGCGAGGCATGGAGCCGGCTTTTTACCCGATTGAGCGAGCGCCGCGTCGAGGTCGAATTCCACGGTGCCGTCGCGGCCGACAATAGTCTGCCAGCAGGCACAAATATCGTCGGCGAAGTTCTTCCGCAGCCAATCGCGCACGAAGATGCTTGCCGCTCGAATTGTGATACAACTTGACTGCACGCAAAGCTGCGCCTGAGTGCTGAACCAGAGCTCGAACCTCTGGGCTCCGATGCGCTCGGCCAGTTGCGCCGAAAATGCCGCCGCCACTTGTGAATCTTCCATGACGACTTCCTGGTTGCTCCGTCGGCGCGTACCCCGAGCGCACGTGCGCCTTCGTGGCGACACGCCGGCGGTCGGTATGACCGCCATGCACTTGGAAAATCCTGCGCAAACTAGAGAAAAGGCGGGCCGGTGAGCCGCGCCGTCCCCGATGCCGATGTCATCGTTTCCGGCGGTCAACTCGCGCCCAGCCGCACCGCGAATTTGTATGTAGGCCAATCAATTCCCGCTCGTGGCACGGGTCTCATGACGTCGCACCAGCGGACGAGGCGCCGATTTTACGCCCGCTAGCACTCGTGTCAAAGGGGTGCTAGCGAGTTGTTGGGAAAGTCTGTCGACGATTGCTTGAAGATACGGGCGAACTCGCGGATTACACTGAGGTTGCGGTCCGTAGGTTGT
The DNA here is from genome assembly GCA_963807935.1 of uncultured Planctomycetota bacterium. Classification (GTDB taxonomy): domain Bacteria; phylum Planctomycetota; class Planctomycetia; order Pirellulales; family Lacipirellulaceae; genus JABDGM01. Next base: position 48,869 of record CAWEDY010000019.1, on the reverse strand, counting down.
GCAAAAAAAATTTTACAATCGTGAGCTCGTGCGTGGATAAATTGTTCGCGAAAGCGCGTGCCAAAAACGGTGAGCGCTTTTGTACCGCAATACGCGGTGCATCTCACGCGATATGGGTCCAGTCGCGCGGTGCGACTCAGCTTCATGTTGTGGAGTGTGGCGGAAAACGTACGTAAACAGCGCGGCGGTCCCATAATTCAAATCCGGAGCTGCGATACATCGCAACAGCCGGCCCGTTTGCCGCATCGACGGCCACAACGATCCGCTCGGCTCGGGCACCGCGTGCCAACCACTGCGCATAGCGCGTAATTTGCCTCCCCCAGCCACGTCCGCGGGCTTCCGGCACCAACCCCACGTACATCAGCTCCCATTGCCGGTTCTGAGGGTGGTCGGCCAAGAGCAAAACGCCAACATCGCAGTCGCCGCTGCGGACGATGAGCCAACACTGCGGAAGGAATACGCCGGTATTCTGATAGCCGTTAATCACGTGCTCGATATCGCGCACACCGTTGAGCGACGTGCAATCCAGCGTGCCTTCATACGTCCGCTCGATGAGGCCGATGAGGCGATGGCGTTGAGACGGCTTGTAGTCCGTATAATCGAGGCCGCAAGAATTTGGCGCTGCTACCGGGAATTTTTGAGATTCGCACGCCATGTAATGCAGATCGGCCAGGTGATGAAAGCCGACGTGCCGCAATACAGTGACGATTTCCGGATCGGGTGCGGATAGGAACGCCTGGACCAGTTCGATCGAAGTGTCATCGAGGGCGGCGATCACGGCTTCGGCAAGGCTACGTGCGGTAGTCGCGTCTTCGCCAGCTTCTAGCTGCGGCGGCCAGAATACGGCGATATTGCCCGACTGCCGCTGGCCCCACACGGCACCACACAATTGCTTGCCGCGGCGGGCAATGAATAGCGGTTCGTTGGCCAGTTCCGCCAAATCTTCCGCGTTGAGTAGCCCACCGGCAACTTGGCGTCGGAGGCTGGGCGCAACGTCGCACAATACAAGGGCAAGGGCTTCTGCGCGAAGCTCGGGCGGGCAGCGAACAATCTCCACCGAATCGATCGGCATGTGATTAATATAGCCGGACCCAGCGTGGGTCGGCAGCGGAACTTGCCGACATGGATGAAAGGCACGCGGAGGACTCGGCCAAAATGGCCGGGGCGAAATACACGTGAAGCGTGTCAGTTCGGCCAGCGCTTCCAAAGCACTTGCGATTCTTCTTGGGGAGTTGCGTGGCGGACTTTGTCGAAATAGGACCCGCCGTTCGATTCCGCAGTGCCGCCCGATTTTTCCGGTGCGGAGGACGCCGACGAATCTGCCGCTGGCGCGGAAGTTGCCGTCGCCGCAACTTGCGGAATGACAAAGCCAGTTGGCCGCGGCGGCAAGACCCGCTGTGAACCCGGGCGTGCTAATTCCAACTCAACGGCAATGCTTTGGTTGGGCGAGTTCGACCACAATATCGGTTCCGGATGAGTGCGCAGCTCGCTTTGCACCTGGCGGTGGTAACGCACCTCGTAAACCTGCTCGCCTGTCGGCGATTCAACTCGCTCGAAATGGTATGTATTTGTCAGCAGTTGGACCAATTGCGTCGAGTCGCCGGTGCGCCCGCGAAACGAAATGTGTTCAACCTGCCCCTGCGAGTTGAAATAGTAGGTCAGTGAACCGGCCAGCCCGGTGATCAGCGGCGCCATAACCAGCGGCACGCGAACGCTGAACAGTCCAACATCGGTCGGGCCGGTCGATTTTCTGGCCCAGTTTTGATAGACCCATTCCTTCGTCACATCGAACCGCAACACCTGATCGACCGAAGTAAATCGCGTGCCCTCCAGCCGCGCGGCACCAGTGTACGCCGGTGAACCCGGGGCATGATTGACGGTGTGCAATGGTGCCGTAACCGGGGGCAATCTGGTTGCAACGCCACGCTGCGGCGTGGGATAACTCGCGGCTGGCGAAGCGTTGCTGGCGCCGTTTTGACCTATTGACGAATGCGACGCAAAGTACGGCACGCCTACCGACGCACCAACGAGAGTCGCTATCATGAGTGGTCGAGAGGGCATGAATTTCTCAGCGTGCAGAACGGGCGAGGTTCCCCCCGCGCCGACAGTCGTGGCGAGCCGTGGCTCGGCAGGACCATCGCCCTCCCGATAAACTGACCACGGACTTCGCCACTGTCATCTTCGACTTCAGAACGCCTCCTTGTCCGTCAACGCCGGCAAATGACTACCTGTAGCGACCTTGCTGACTACGAATGGTTAACGGGTAGCGAAGCGTGCGCCGTTCTCGAAGAGCTGGCAGGCAACTGCACTCCGCTGCACACAGTCGTCGCGCGGCTTCGCGGCCGGTTTACGTCGAATCAAACGCATTTGCTGATGGAGCAGGCGGAGCTGCGCCGCCGGGCGGCCGTCGAAGTTTGCGCAGGCCCACCGGATGTTCTTTACGCGGATTGGGCTCGAGCAGGCGACCGATGAGTGGGTGGCGCGGTATAAGGCAGCTCGGATCGCAACATTTTTAGATCGGGGAGGTGAGTGCCCCGGCTCGCTGCCGGTTGTTGCCGATTTCTGCTGCGGAATCGGCGGCGACTTGATGGCGCTCGCACAGGTCCGTCGCACGGTTGGCATTGACCACGACGCGGTCACCGCGCACTTTGCTGCGATCAATACCGGCGCAGCCGTCGAGACGACCGACGTTGCCGAGTTCGATTTCGATGGCATTGCGGCCTGGCACGTCGATCCGGATCGCCGCCGCGTGGGCAAACGGACCACGTCTCTGGACTGGTGCCTGCCGAATCGCACGACGATCGAGCAACTGCTGCGCCGGGTACCGCACGCCGCCGTGAAGCTTGCCCCGGCGAGCGAAGTGCCCGTCGAATGGGGCGAGCGTTGCGAGCTGGAGTGGATCGGCCGCGATCGGGAGTGCCGTCAGCTCGTCGCATGGCACGGTAACTTAGCACTCGCAGCCGGCCAACGGCGTGCGACTGTCCTGCCAGTCGCAGGCGACTTCGTGCTGCGTACTATCGTCGGCCAACCTAATCAAACAATTCCGATCGCCGAGAAACCCGACCGATGCGTCTTCGACCTCGATCCGGCAGTTCTGGCCGCACGATTGAAGGGCGCGCTGGCCATCGAGTATAACCTTAGCGCACTTGCCGATGGTCCAACGTATCTCACCGGCCCGCAACCAATCGACGACTACGCGCTGGCCTGCTTTGCGGTCGACGCCGTGTTGCCATTCCGCGTAGCGAAATTGGCGCGGTACTTGGGCGCCCGCGGCATCGGGCAACTCGAAATCAAGAAACGCGGCGTCGACGTTGACCCCGAAAAACTCCGCCGCGAATTAAAACTGCGCGGCGACAACGCGGCCACTTTGTTGATCGCGTGCGTCGCCGGCCGATCTACGGCAATCGTCGCACACCGCATGCCGACTTAGGCGAGTGTCTGCGGCACAAGCCATGGCGTTGCGAAGATACGCGGCCCGTCGTGGGCCCCGTACCTCGACCCAGGCTATCGGCGTCTGCTAAAATTTTGGCTTCGTCATGATTTGATCACCCATCAAGGTAACGAACAATATGGCTCGCACACGCAAAATTGCCATCATCGGCGGCGACGGCACCGGCCCGGAAGTCGCTGCCGAGGGCGTTAAAGTCCTTCAGGCCGTCGCCAAGCTCGAAAATCTGCAGTTCGAGCTGACCGAACTGGATTGGGGCGGCGATCGCTATCTGAAAACGGGCGAAGCGCTGCCGGCGGACGGCCTCAGCCAGCTCTCGAAATTCGATGCCATCCTGCTCGGCGCCGTCGGCCATCCAGAGGTATCGCCCGGCATCTTGGAGCGGAAGCTGCTGTTGGACGTGCGGTTCGGACTCGACCAGTATATCAATCTGCGGCCGGTGAAACTGTTTCCTGGCGTCGAGACGCCGCTGCGCGACAAGGGAACTGAGGACATCGATTTCGTCGTAGTGCGCGAGAACACCGAGGACCTGTACTGCGGCGCCGGGGGCTTCCTGCACAAAGGCACGCCGCACGAGGTGGCCACGCAGATGGCCATTTACACGCGCCGCGGTTGCGAGCGCTGCATTCGCTATGCGTTCGAGCTAACCCGCAAGCGAAATAATCCCAAGGGCAAGAAGCTGACGCTGGTCGCCAAGACGAACGTGCTCACGATTGGACACGATTTGTGGTGGCGGACATTCAAGGAGGTGGCCGAGGAATACTCGGATGTCACCGCGGACTACAACCACGTCGATGCGTGCTGTATGTGGATCGTGAAGAACCCGGAGTTCTACGACGTGATCGTCACGACGAACATGTTCGGCGATATCATCACCGATCTTTCGGGCATCATCCAGGGGGGCATGGGAGTAGCGGCGGGGGGCAATATCAATCCTGAGCCCGGTGGCACGAGCATGTTCGAACCGATGGGCGGCAGCGCCCCGAAGTACACGGGCACCGGCAAGATCAATCCGATCGCCGCCGTCAACGCGGTAAGCATGATGCTCGACCAACTTGGCGAAGCGAAGGCGGCGGCTCGCGTGATGAAGGCGATCATGCACGTCACGGGCACAAAAATGAAAAGCCAGGCCGCGGGGAAGATGGGGTATACGACAAGCCAAGTGGGTGATTTGGTGTGCGAAGCGCTATAACCGAAAAGTGGCGGAATGGCCTCAGGTGTACGGCGCGATCGCGCCAGTTGGATGGCGTTGAAACCAACGTGGTGCAATGCGCAGCAACGCTGTCACGCACCAACGGCCTTAAGCCACCAGTGGGCCATCAGGGCAGCCCCGGACGGAGTAGGGTGTACGCCATCGGCGGCCCATTGAGAGGGCGGTGCGATTTTCACAGCCAGATCGAACATCGTTTGAAAGGGTACGAAGACCGCGCCCGATTCTTCGGCTACGCGTTTCGCCGCTGCACGATAGCCGTCGAATGCTGGGAACCACTTGTCGTTCACTGCACCGGTCTTCAACACAAACGGTTCACAGATAACAAGTTTCACTTTCGGCAGCGCTGCTTTGGTCTGCCGAATGAGCGCCCGGTAGTCTGTGTCGTACTTATTGACGGTGCCGTCGAATTTGCCCGCCAGTTTGTGCCAGAGATCGTTCACGCCGATGAGGATGCTCAGCACGTCGGGCTTGAGTTCCAGGCAATCGGTCTGCCACCGATCGGCCAGTTGATACACTTTGTTGCCGCTGACGCCACGATTGAAGATTTTTAAGTTTGCGTCGGGCCGGTCGACCAGAAGTTGGGCCGCGGCGAACCAGGCGTAGCCGCCGCCAAGGGCTGGCTGAGAGTTGGCGTCCCGCAGATCGCGTTTTCGACCGGCGTCGGTGATCGAATCGCCTTGAAAGAGAATCGTGTCGCCGGGCGCAATCAATGATTTTTTAGACTTTGCTGTTTGCGGCCTTTCTTCCGCAAACAGCGGATCCATCGAGGCTAATGCTGCCAACCCGGCCGCACTCAAACCCAATCCGGCCTGAACGAATTCGCGGCGGCTCGGCTGTTGTAAATGCACGTTCTTTTCGGTGGACATCGGGCACTCCAGTTTCGCAATGATCGTCGAGTTATTACGATACGCTCTCAGCAGCCATTTCTCAAGCAACGGCCGACCGCATGGAAATTGAAACTTTAGATCGCCGTACGATCGGCGAGGATGACGCGCGGGCAATCGCCGAATTGCTTGTGGCGATCTGGCCGAAGCCGGGACGCACGGTCGAGACGTTTGCCGGCGAATTACTGGCCCAATGGAAGGATGCTCACGGGCCGGAAGAGGAACATCCGCGCTCGTTTTTGATTCGCGAGGGTGGCCGCGTGATCGCCCATTCCAGCGGCTATCCGCGCACAATCGGCACTTCGCGGGGAGACATGACCGTTCTTGCGCTTGCCCGCGTGTGTACCGACCCGAGCGTCCGCGGAAAGAGGCTGGGCGAGGCGGTCGTTCGAGCCGCATTTGAGCTGGTGGACCATGGCCCGTTCCCATTCGCGCTGTTTCAAACGAGCACGGATGTTCGTCCATACTACGAGCGACTTGGGGCAGTGGCCGTTAATAACCGATTTATTAATTCACTCGCGGCCGATCCGACGATTAACCCATTCTGGGCGGAGGTACCTATGCGGTATCCGGCGACCGCCGATTGGCCGGCAGGCGAAATTGATCTTCGCGGGCCAGGATGGTGAATCGAGGAAGATGAGCAGGAGATAATGAAGGAAACAGAGAAGAACGCACTTGCAAATTGGAAGTCAATCGAATCGACCGCAACTCTTCGACTGCAAATTGCTATGCCATTTACCTTCTCTGCTCGCTCTGTTACCTCCTGTTCAAAAATCTAACTGTGCATTCGAGGCAGCTCTTCGCCACGGTTGATGATGGCGGCTTCGGCGGCGGCTAGCTCGTCGAGCCGGTTCATCACGTCGGAGTCGGACGCAAAGTCCTTTGCGAGGCGTGTGTACGTGGTGTGGTGTCGGGCTTCGGATTCGAACAGTGAGCGATAGAACTCGGCAAGCTCTGGATCCTTCACGTGTCCGGAAAGTACGTGGAACCGTTCGCAGGAGCGGGCCTCGATCAAGCCGGCCACGAGCAGCCGATCGACGGCTCGTTGCGGTTCTTGTTTGCGCACCAGATCGTTGAGTTCGCGGCCGTACCCTGAAGGCTTGAGGCGGCGGAAGCGGATGCCGCGTTTTGCCAATAGATCGAGTACCAGATGGAAGTGCTGCAATTCTTCGCCGACAATCTGCGTCATTTCCCGGCAAAGCTCGATGTTCTCGACGTAGGCGAAAATCAGATTAAGTGCCGTGCCGGCCGCCTTCTTTTCGCAGTGCGCGTGGTCGATGAGGATCGCATCCAAGTCGGCATCGACTTGGGCGAGCCATCGGGCCGGCGTGTCGCATTGAAGATGGAGCATGCCTCAGTTGTCAATTGTGGACCAATAGCCGCCGCGGGCGTGGTCGAAGCGGGTTTCACTTCCGTGGTGGTCGGTGATGAATCGGCCGCTATTATAAACTTCGCAGCCCATTACCCACGTGCGTACGGGCCAACCGGTGAGCTGCTGGCCATCCCATGGGCTCCAGCCACACTTAGCGACTTGCTGCTCGTTGCGGACGGTTTGCGTCAAGTTCAAATCGGCCAGCACGAGATCGGCATCGTAACCGACGGCGATGCGTCCCTTGCCAATAATGTCCCAAACACGTGCCGGCGCGTCGCACATCCAATGCACGACTTGCGGCAGCGTGCAGCGGCCGCGGTTCACCTGATTGAGCATCAGGGCGAGCGAGTTTTCGACCGCGGGGACTCCCGACGGCGACGCGGGGTAGGGTCGCCGCTTTTCTTCGAGCGTGTGAGGGGCGTGGTCGGTGGCGACGACCTGCAGCCGGTCATCGGCCAGCGCCCGCCAAAGCTGCTCGTTGTCGTCGCGCGATTTCAACGACGGATTCATCTGCACGAGCGTGCCAAGCCGAGCATAATCGTCCGTGTTAAACAGCAAATGGTGTGGGCAGGCTTCGCCGGTGATCAGTCCGCGATGATCGGCCAAGAGCTGGGTTTCTGCGCCGGTCGAGACGTGAAGCACGTGAAATCGGTGCTGATGCCGGTATGCCAGATCGATCGCGCGGCGAGTTGCAATCAGTGCAGCGTCGTGATCGCGAATTTGAGAATGAAGGACGACTGCCCCAGGAACGCCCCTGTCCGGGCCGGGAAGTGGGGACGGCAGCAATCGCGCGGCGTTGGCCCGCACGGTTGTTTCGTCTTCGCAGTGGGCCGTGATCGGCAGGGTGGTTTCGGCAAAAATTCGCTCCAGCGCGGATTGCTCATCGACGAGCAGATCACCCGTACTGGAGCCGATGAAAATCTTGATTCCCGGTGTGCGGGAGGCGCGCTGCAGCTCGCCGATATTCTCGGTCGTCGCGCCGATGTAAAAACCATAATTCACCAGGGATTTGCCTGCAGCCAATGCGAGCTTTTCCTCCACGCGCGCTTGTGTCGTGGCAGGCGGAACGGTGTTGGGCATTTCCAGGAAGGTCGTGATGCCGCCCTTGGCGCAAGCCAGGCTGCCGGTAGCCAGGTCCTCTTTGTGCGTCAGGCCCGGTTCGCGGAAGTGAACCTGGTCGTCAATTATGCCTGGCAAGAGGTGCAGGCCGTGGGCGTCAATTACTTCGTCAACGGCCAACTGGGCGGCCGGGTCGATATCGGCGATCCGCTGACCCTCGATCACCACGGAGACGGGCACAATCTCGTTGGGCAGCACGACCTGCGCATTTTTTATGAGCTGGCGCATGCGCTCAATGTAGCAGGCAAACTCTGTGTGCCGTAGCCCGTCGACGCCGTGGTGCGCGGGCTTATGCGGCTGCCCGCCCGCGGCCACCGCTGAGGGTGGAGCGGAATACCTCGACGACGTCGCTGCAGGTCGTTCTCACTCAAACTTGAACCACTGGGTAGGCACAAGCCCCGACGAAAGATTTCATCGGCAATCTGCCCGCCAACCGCGCGGCAGCCGGCAAACACGGGTTGCTGGTGCATTGGCTTCCACATGGGCCTGGCTTCAATATGTTGAGCGGCCATCGCGGCGCAGATTTCCGTCGGCGTGATGTCGTACACAGCTGGATCGATTACGAGACACGTTAGCCACCGGGTTGCGCGGCCGAATGAAGCTTCAGGCATAAAATCTACACCCGGGCAATCCTCCAGCGCGCGGCGATAGAAGGCGAAATTGGCTCGACGTTTGGCGACGCGATCGTCCAAGACCGCGAGCTGGCCGCGGCCAACGGCGGCCAAAAGGTTGCTGAGCCGATAGTTGTAACCGACTTGGGAGTGCTGGTAGTACGGGGCGGGATCGCGGGCCTGGGTGGCTAGATGGCGTACGGCGGCGGCCCACTCGGAATTCTCGGTGACAAGCATGCCGCCGCCACTTGTGGTAATAATTTTGTTGCCATTGAATGAGAAGCAACCGACGTCGGCAAGAGTTCCCGCCGGCCGGCCGCGGTAAATGGCGCCGAGCGCCTCGGCGGCGTCCTCAATGGCGCATACTTTGTAGTGCCAGCAGAGGTCGCGAATCGGCCTCCAATCGGCGCATTGCCCGCACACGTCCACGACCAGCACCGCCTTCGGTAATCGCCCGCAGGACTCTGCGCGCTCCAGTTCCTGCTCCAAAAGGAGCGGGTCCATATTCCAGCTTCCGCGCTCGCTGTCGATGAACACCGGATCGGCGCCGGCGTAGCGAATGGCATTCGCCGTTGCGGCGAATGTAAGCGTGGAGGTAAGCTACCGTATCGCCGGGTTGAATGCCGGCCACGAGTAATGCCAGATGCAGCGCGGCGGTTCCGCTGGAGAGCGCGACGGCATGGCACACGCCAAGCTTCTCGGCGAATTCACGCTCGAAGGCATCGACATGCGGCCCCAGCGGAGCGATCCAATTCGAATCGAACGCATCGAGCAGCAGCTCGCGCTCGGCTGTGCCAAGATGGGGCGGCGACAGATGAATGCGGCTCGGCGGTGGACATGCGGGGCGACGGCGGGCGCGGCAAGAGGTTTTTCTCAAAAGGGCCGCGATGATCGGGATTCTACGAGCGATTGTCAAGGCGATCGACGCTAGCACCGACAACCGCATTGCTCATGCGGTGGATCAGCATTGTCCGAAACGCGACTCGGCGGCTACAAGATCGCTTGCGTTCTAGGTGTTTCCCCGAGATACCCGGCTCCGAATCGCCCATGCGCCCAAATGTTCTGATTACGTCGGCCGGTCGGCGCGGGAAGCTCGTGATGGCATTCCAGAGGGAACTCCAGGCACTACTGCCAACGGGCAAAACCTACGCGGCCGACGCGCATCCCGATTTGTCGGTCGCCTGCCACTTAGCGTGCAAATCGTTCGCAGTGCCTCGAACGGATGATCCGGCGTACGTGCCGCAACTGCTTGAGCTTTGCGTGTCGCACGATATTGGCCTGGTGGTACCAACGATCGATCCCGAGCTACCGGTACTGGCGCGTTGCCGCAGCGAGTTCGCACGGCACGACATCGTTGTGGCAGTATCGGACCCGGCATTTGTCGAGATGTCGCGCGACAAGCGCATCACGGCACGCTGGTTTCGCGAGCGTGGGCTGCAAACGCCGCGTTCGATCGATACACGAGACGATGTGCGGTATCCCCTCTTCGCCAAGCCGTATGACGGCAGTTGCAGCCAGGGTGCGCGCGTGATTGCAGATGCGGCCCAGCTTACGCATGAATTGCTCGACGATCCGCGGACGATGATTACCGAATACTTGTCGCCGGCAGACCACGAGGAATACACGCTCGACATGTACTTCTCCAATGCGGGTGCGCTCAAATGCATCGTGCCCCGGCTGCGGATCGAAACGCGCGGCGGCGAGGTGAGCAAGAGCCGCACGGCGCGGATTCCGGCGATCCCCCTGCTGCGCGAGCGGTTTGGCGCGGTAGCGGGTGCGCGAGGCTGTATTACGATGCAAGTTTTCGTTCACCGGCGGTCGCAGACCCTTTATGGAATCGAGATCAACGCCCGGTTCGGCGGCGGGTATCCGCTTAGCTACGAGGCGGGCGCGAATTTTCCCCGCTGGATGATTCAGGAATCCCTTTTTGGAGTATCGAGCGAGTTTTTCGATGGCTGGGAAAGCAACCTTACCATGCTGCGCTACGACGAGCACGTCGTTGTCCGAACTGCCGCTGCCTGAGTCCGGCGTCGTCGTGTTCGATCTGGACGACACGCTCTACCTGGAGCGGGATTTCGTGCTATCCGGCTTCCAGGCAGCGGCCGACGTTCTTGCGCGAAATGAGCGTGGACGTTTTCGAGCGCCTCGTTGAACTATTCGATGCCAGGCACTCTGATCCGTTCGGAAGTGTGCTGGCGGAACTTCGGCCGCCGATCGAGAAGAAGCGAATCACGATCGAAATCTATCGCGATCATCGCCCGAACCTGGCGCTTGCGCCCGAGGTGGCAACGCTGCTGGGCAACCTGCGAGACAGCGGGCGACGTTTGGGCATCATCACCGACGGACGTTCCCTCACGCAGCGTAATAAGATTCGCGCATTGGGCTTGGAGGAGTGGATCGACACGATCGTGATTTCGGAGGAGTTCGGTTCGGCCAAACCGGACGAGCGAAATTACCGTTATTTCGAAGAGCGCTTCGCGGGGCAGCAATGCGTGTACGTCGGCAACAATGTGGCAAAAGACTTCATCGCCCCGAACCGGCTCGGCTGGCAAACGGTGGGGGTGCTTCACAATCGCCGGCACATTCATCCGGCGCCGCCGGCCGACACCCCCGCCCATGCACTGCCCCAATATTGGATTGAACGATTAGCCTGAAGCGCGAGGCCCGCATGTTACGCAAGATTCTTTCGAACCTTTCTACTGCCCGCGCGCTCCGCCGCGTCGCGCTGCCGATGTTCGAGCGATTCAACCCGGGCGACATCCGCATCCGACACCATTACACGGGCGGGCGTCTCCTGCTGCACTCCTTTCGCCACAAGGGGTACTGGCTTCACGGGCGGCGCCGCGAACAGGCCACCATGCAATTCTTCCAACAGTCGCTGCGGCCGGGCGACACCGTGGTGGAAGTCGGTGGCCACATCGGATACGTGACGATGCATTTGGCCGACCTTGTGGGAGAGTCGGGACGGGTAGTTGTGTTCGAGCCGGGGCGAAACAACTTGCCGTACTTGCGGGCGAACGTGCAGTTGCTGCCGGGTTTGGAGATTGTCGAAAAGGCGGTGTCGGACCGGGACGGCGCCGCGGCATTCTTCGAAGAGCAACTCACGGGGCAAAACAATTCGCTGCTGGGCGATTACGAACGCTTCGCGGAGAACCGGACCAGGGCGTTTTCAGATCAGGTCTATCAACGGCGCGAGGTGACGACGATCCGGCTCGACACGTTTCTGCAGCAGTGCGCTCTGCGACCCGACCTCGTGAAGATCGACATCGAAGGGGCCGAGTGTCTGGCGTTACGGGGTGCGGCGAAAATGCTCACCGAGCAACATCCTATGTTGATGGTCGAAGTGACGTCTTGTGCCGCCGAAGTATTTCAACTGCTGATGACGGCGGGTTACATGCTGTTTACTCCCGAGGGACGGCGGCTCGCCGACGGCGAGCGATTGAACGACAACATCTGCGCACTACACCCGGACACGCACGGGGAACGGCTGCCGCACTGGCTCCAGTTGAACGCACACGCTGCGTGATGGAATCGTTCAGACGCAGACGGCGCGGTGCATCACTGGGCGATTTTCGGATGTTCCTACGGGTCACGGCACCGGGGCGACGGCGATCACGCCGCGTTCGAGACAGGCCCGTCGCCCGTTACGGGAGTGCCCCTGAATACCGGCATCGTATTGCCGGACGCGGCATGGATGCCGTCGCGGCGAAATACTCTCAGGACCGTCGTGACCAGGATTCGGATATCCAACCACAGCGAGACTTGATCAACGTACCGCCGATCGCAGTCGAACTTTTGCTCCCATGATATCGCATTGCGCCCGCTGACCTGCGCCAATCCGGTGAGGCCGGGCTTCAGGCAATGTCGCCGGGCCTGCTCGGGCGTGTAAAGCTCCAGGTATTGCATCAGCAGCGGCCGGGGACCGACCAGGCTCATTTCGCCGCGCAAAACGTTCCAAAGCTCCGGCAGCTCGTCGAGACTCGTGCTGCGAAGCCACTTGCCGAACGGTGTGAGCCGGCGGCTGTCGTCCAACAACCGGCCCGAGTTGTCGCGCGCGTCGGTCATTGTGCGAAACTTATAAAGATGAAAGGGGCGCCCGTCCTTGCCCGGCCGTGTCTGGCGGAACAGAATCGGGCGCCCAGCTTCATGCGTACGGCGACGGCAATTCCGGCCAGAATCGGCGCGCACAAAACGATTGCGACAACCGCGGCAAGGCCGTCAATCGCCGGTTTCACAAATCGCGGGTAGAGCGTGCGACGGTGGGAGGACATGGCAATGGTTGCAGTGGTAAAACCGTTCAAGCGGCCATCGAGGCGATGCGGGACAATGCTTCGAGATAAGTCACGAATTGATCGTAGATTTGGGTGCTGCGGTAATGTCGCGACCAGGTTTCATAGGCATTCGCGCGGATGGCGGCCAATTGTTTAGGATCGCGGAGTAAAGACTCCAGGCAATTTGCCAGAGACGATGCGTCGCCGGCGCCGTACGTGAGGCCGCACTGGTGTTGATTCAGCAACTTCGCCAGATCGCCGGGCAGACTCGAAACCACCGCCAGCCCACCAGCCATATACTCGAATGGTTTGTTGGGCAGGCTTTGAAGTGCATCATCCGCGTACGCACAAAGGCCGATTGAAGAGACCGAAAGCGCGGTTTGCAACATGTGGGCATCGACCCAACCCAGATAGTGGACGTTACGAAGTCCCGCCGCAGCCCGTTTCAACGCGGGCATCTTGGAGCCGTCGCCGCAAAGGACGAACTGCACGACGGGCCGTTCTTCGGTCTGAAATCGCCGCGCGGCTTGGATAACAGTTTCCAGATCGTAACTTCGTTCGAATTGGCCGGTGAATAAACAGGTTGGCGAGGCCGGATCGATTCCACGGTCGCGAAGCGCGGCCAGGTTCCGCATCAAGATGTGATGCGGCACGGATTGGGGCTCAAAGCCGATCGGGAGCACGCGGTCGGTCGGCCTCGCTTGTCGCCTGGCCTTCGTCAACGCCCAGTTCAAGTAACTGGGCGAAACGGCAGTCAGCGCGGTGGCTTGTGCACAAACGCGACGGGCGACTCGCTCGTAGCCCGCAAGCAAAACACGGCCGACGGGTCGGGCCACCTTGGGGAACGCATTGAGAAACACATCCGGCCACAGATCGCGGACATCGATGATAACGGGAATTTCATGTGAACGACCGTAGTCGATCGCAGCCGCCGCCCATTCCAGCGATGGAATCGCCGCGACAATCAAATCGGGTCGAGATTCCCGGGCCGCTAGTTGACGCAGCCTTCGATCCAGGGTGCGGTACGTTCGCAGCCGTTCCGCGCTGACATTGCGACGATAGCCAGGCGCGTGAACAAATTGAATCGCGTAGTTTTCCGAGATCGTCACGCGGACGTCGGTCGAAAATCGGAACTGTTTGGTGGCGTGGCGAAAGGTCGGCGCCCAACGCAATACCTGATGATCGCGCTCCGCAAGCGCTCGAGCCAGATAGCCGTAGCGCAGCAATCGCGTTGTGCCATCAACGGGCAGGTCTTCGCCAATATGGAGCAACCACACTCGCATACGCGATCCATCGGGAAGTTGTCAGAGCGATCGAATGTGCGCAGCTTAAGCGGCTTCGACTGCGGTGGGTCTGGCGGATTGCGGAGCCACGACAAACAACGAGGTCAATCGAGACAATGTCTCCGGTGTCTTGTCGCGAAATCTCGCATCGACGGAAAAGCCTCGCCTTAGGCATTCCTCGACACTTGGGTCGGACTGCGAATGTACGTCGCGAATTTGCTGTCCACACTCTTTGAACAGGCAAGCATAATCGTCTTCACGCAATCGATTGACGTAAGCATAGCGACCCCCAGCGTAGCGCCCCCACTCTGCATCCGTGTACTGCAGAAAGTGGATCGGAGACAATCTGGCGTCGGAATGCGAGAAATGGTCGGTATGATCGACGCGATGCAACAGCAGGCCCGTCGGCTTCGTTACGCGATTCGCTTCAATGAGGATGGCGCGCAAGTCATCCGGTGGAATATGTTCAAACACGTTACAAGACACGTGGAAGTCGATGCTATGCGTCCGGCAGGCCGTACGACGTGCGTCTGCCGGAGACTGGTAGGTAATTCCGCAAAGGTCGCTCAAATCTGCGATACTTGTCGGCCGGTGTTCGACTAACTTGCGCCAACGGGATTCGTCGAGCAAGTCGCCGTATTCGCAACGCAGCCACGACAACAACCGATCTTGATTCTGCTGTATGTAAAGTAAGTCCTCCTTGACTAAGAAGAACCTCAAATAGGGATTGAGATCCATCGTCAAGATGCGACGCGCGCCACACAGCCAGCACGCAATCGGTGTATTCAGGCGCCATCCCGTGCCCACTTCGAAGAAGTCGGCGCCTCGCGGCGAGCGGCCATTGGCGAGAATTTGGCGGCAAAATTCCATTCCGAAACGCAGGCGGCTGGTTGGGTTGATCCGGCCGCGGCGCAAATTGCCAAAGTGACGCTGCATTCGGAAGTACAACGGATGCGCTACGGACTCCGGCAAACGAGCCACGCACGACTGAATCCTGGCTTTCGTAATCCAACGCACGGGATACCTCGGCAAACGAACACTGCGCCCATAGGGAATGCTTGCACGTCGAATGCTAGAAGAATGCCGCGAGTCGCTCAACGGCAATCTTTCTCGGGGGAAAACACGACGCTGCCTATCGGCTGAGATGCGAAATGCGACCCCGTTGTGCCACGGCGGTTCCCGTTTTTCGCAACTGGCGCGGCAATTGTGGTGCGACTGTTTGCTGGCGACTCCGCGCCCGATCCAACGACGATACCGCCGGTGCTGATAGTGCCAGCAACAAAAACACGCCGCGGCTATCGAACAAGTCCCCACTCGTCTGGGCAGCGGTAAACGCCAAAGCCAACGCTGCGACAGGCACGCGCGGGACAGGGTAGCGCCCACGCCTGATCTGCGACCACCAGGCTCGCCCCACATTCAACAACAACAGCAAGCCAATGCAACCGCCTTCGACGATCACTTCGAGAAACATATTGTGCGGATAGGTCCAGCTATTGGCGCGGTAACCGTTAAGCCCCCAACCCACAATCGGGCGCTCTTTGGCCCAATCAATTGCATCCAACCACAGATCGTCGCGAGCGGAAAGATATCGATCGTAAACGGTCGTCTCGATGATGCGCGATTGAAAAACGTTCAGGGCGTCTTCGCCAGTCACCGTGTTGAACAACAACACGGCCACCGCGGATGCGATTACGGCAGCAGCGGCAAACTTGGTGAGCATCGAAGCGCGGGCCGTAATCAATAATGTGAAGACGCCAACGGTCGCCGATAGCAGTGCGCCGCGCGATCCACTCATTAGAATGAGCAGAACGGCGACAATCATTACTGCGGCGGAGATGGGGCTGACCTTTGTGCCGTATCTGGCCGCCAGGTGTGCGGCTCCGAGGGCCATTAAGCCCATGTTCCGCCCAAAGGTATTTGGCCCGCCTCCCGGGACATAGAGGCGTCCGCCGGCAGCATTCAGAATGGCCAGGCCGGCCATGACGATGCCGGCCAAAACGATCGTCCACCAGAAGCTGTCGACGACTCGGTCGTGTACAAGCCCAGGTCGCGAAATGGCAAACATTATGGCGACGGCCAGTAGCAGCCCAACTTCAAAAGCTTTAGTGGCGGCGAGCTCCGCATTTGGCGCCCAAAACGAGGCGAGAATCATGTAAGCTAAAAACAAGCATATCGCCGCATCGACGGACGTTATCCGAGTTCGTACACGCAGTCCCGTCTTGCCGGAGCGAATAACGAACATTGCCATCACGAGGATTGCCACGATCCAGAGGCGAGGTTGTTCAATGATCGAACCGGCATCCACTGACCCATCTAGTCGCTCGGTGGACCACCGTCCGACGAGAAAGTACATCGCCAGCATGAAGCCAATGATCTGAGAGGCCATTGCAAGTGGGAAGCTGAGGATCTGTGAAGAGAATCGCGTTCGTGAGGCCTGCCGACTGTGCGCCGACCTCGGGGGATGATGCGTCGGGGACCGTATCCAAACTCAAAACGGCCGGCAAGGCGAAGTTTGTTCCGGTGTCAGGCCGCCCGAGACTCGAGTTGATACGTGATTTGCGTGTCGTACGCTTCATGCTTCGCAGCCACGGCCGACCAAGTGCGAGCCACAGCTAGCACATATCCAACGGTGCCTAGAACACTCATCGTCGCGATGGCGGACAGCGCGGACCAACCGAGAAGCCGCGGGACGGCGATCCCAGCGATAATGAACGCCAGGCTGGTAGCCTCGCGAGCAAACTTCAATCGCTGCCGGCCGGTGACGTCTAGCGTTGGGCTCACAACAAACGCAAGGATGGACGCGATCATCATTGGCGAAATCAAAGTGAAATACAGTCCGGCCTGCCACCATGCCGGACCGAAGATGAATGTGAACACAAACGGCGCCAGGATCGCGCCCAGTACCACGGGTGGGGCTGCAAATAGTATTACGCGGCGAACGGTCGATTTAAACAGCACACGGAGGCCGGCGGGGTCACCGGCTCCGATGCGCACCGCCTCGGCATAATATACGCGCGAAAACGAATTGCTCAACATGGTCAAGGGCATCGCCAGCATTCGCTGGGCCAGCGCGAACCATCCGGCCGCTTCCGTGCTGTAGACGATGGCCATCAAGACCGCCGGTGCAAACACGCCCAGGCTCGTGATTAGTGCGGCCCAAACATCGTAGAGGGGATAGTTTCGATACTTGCGGGCGGCGTGTCGCAGACGGTCGCGCCGGGGCGAGGATTTCAAGTCGGCTATTCCACGCATGCGCCAAGCTCCAAACACGCCGGCGGCGCCGAAGCCGACGATTTGCCCACTTACAAGTCCGACGGGCCCGGCGATAAAAACTAGCGGGACCGCGAGCTGCACGACGATCGCAGACAGAACGTACACGACGCGCATTTTCGCCAGTGCTCCGAACCGGCCCTTGCGCACCATCCAGCCGCCGGTAAGCTGATACACCGCCATCGCAGCCGAAGCCGCCGCCAGCAACGGCAGGCAATCTTGCGGCAAGGGCCAATTGCGGACCCATAAATGCAATCGATGCCCCCAGTCGGCCGCGAGGAGCAGCTTCCACGCCGCGGTGACACCGAGCAGCGCGCCACTAACAATCGCCACAACGCAAATGGCCAACGCTAACAGGGCGGCGGCCATTCGATCGCGCCGCGGCAGCACAATTGCCTGATCAAAGCGTAGTGTGGCGATCGTCGATGCCGTTGTCGCTAACGACAAGAAAACTGCCAGCACGCCAAACGATTCCGGCGAATACAAGCGCGATAAGATCGGCGCAGCGGCCAAGGTGAAAGTGTACCCGGCTGCGTGTCCTGATGCCACAATCGCGGCGCTTCCGACGAATCCGCTGCGCTTGCGCGCACCGTCACGATTTTGAGGCGGTGGTACATGGGGAGCAGGGAGCGAGAACATGCGCGTCCGGTGCCGGCAATTCGGACATGAGCTTGTAGAAGGCGTCGTCGACGCGACTTGATCGATAAACAAAGCCGCCGTGCATCGGCGTCGGAGAGGCCTTCCAGCGAGCTGAAACGTGTTTTGGACCGCGAAGAATATCGCCAGCATGCACAGCCAACAAGTTCAATAGCCGCAATCGCAGCATGCTACCCAAAGCGGCGCGAAGTTGCATCAGGATTCCGTGACAGCACTCCTCGCGGATGACACCCGGATGCGGGGAAGCAGTCTTGAGAACTCCGCGCCGATTGTGTACTAACGGCGGGCACAAATCGTTCGGCAACGGGCCTGCGCTCGTGGCGTGCGCTCGTGCATTAACTCTTCTACTGGGTGCCATGTTTCGCCCGTGCGATTTCGTAATCAATGGTATGGTCGTTTGCCGGCGCCTGCGCTGCCGGTTTCGAGTTGGATGTCGCGCCGACGTGCCGCTCACTATCGCGATTGTCATGTGTATGCTGGTCGGATGCGGAACCACGAAATACTCGGCCCGAAGTCTGCCTATTGAACTTCAGGCACCGACTCTTCCGCCGTCTACGGAACTCAATTTGGGGCAGATGGGTGGCTGGGGCGTTGGCTCATCGGAGATCGGTATAGGCGATATCGTCTCGATCACGGTTTTTAGCGGTAATGGTGACGAGCGAACGACGCCGTTTCCCGCCCGCGTGGGGCCGGATCGCACTGTGTTGGTGCCGATGATTGGCGCGGTGCCGATCGCCGGGCTGGAACCGGCTGCGGCTGAGCAGCGAATCGCCGCCGCCGGGATCGAACGCGGCATTTATCGCCAACCCTGCGTGACATTGACCATTACCGAACACGCCGTTAATCGCATCACCGTGCTGGGCGCGGTTGCCAAGCCGGGCGTAGTAGAGCTGCCGCGCGGAGCGTGCGATTTGGCCAGTGCATTGGCCGCGGCCGGGGGGCTTTCGAACGAGGCGGGCACCAAGGTGGAAGTTCTTCACCAGGGCATCGCGTCGTTCGTCGCCGATCATCCGGCCGAGCCATTGCGGGCCGGTTCAAACGGTGTGAAGTTGGCGTCATACGACGATCCGAAGGAATCAGATAGCGGGCCCGCGCTCGTTCCGGGTGGGACGAATCAACAGCGACTGTCGCCACCGCCGGAATTGGTTCAACAGCGGCAAGCGGTTCCAGACTTGACGCGCATCGATCTGGCTCAGGCAGGCGCGGCAGGGCCGGACACCCGTCGGTTGAGCGACCGCGATGTAGTCATGGTTCAACCGCGCGACAAGCGATTCATTCATGTAACAGGCTTAGTCCAGCGGCCGAATGAGTTTGAGCTTACGCGCGACAAAGATATTCGCGTGCTCGATGCCATTGCGATGGCAGGAGGCACCACATCGGTGGTTGCCGACAAGATATTCGTTATTCGCCAGCTACCGAATATGCCGGCGCCTGCGGTAATAAAGATTAGCATGTCGCGAGCCAAAGTTAACGGAGAGGAAAATTTGCGGCTGGCGGCGGGCGACCTGGTAAGCGTGGAATCGACCCCGGCCACGATGATGGTTGATACGGTGGGTAAATTCTTCCGCGTGGCGCTTGGTCTGAACGGAAGCATGGCTGCATTTTGACGGTAGGCACCGCAAGCCGAGCGGTAACTTATTGGTGATACCTTGTCCGCCTCGGCTCGGCGGATCGACCGGATCGCATGAACTCAATAACCGAAAATACCGAGCTGCAGCTTCTGCCGGAATCGCCACACGCTACCGTGTCGTCCGAGCTCGTGCACAGTCTGCTCCGGTTGCTGAACATTGCCAGGTATCGCCAGAAGACGATTGTGCGAGCGATATGCGTGTGCGCAATCTTGGGCGCCATTTATTTCGCGATCGCGCCCCGCTATTTCGACTCCACAGCCAAACTGCTGATCGTTCGCCGCGACCAGGATCAGGTGGCGAATATGGCCGACCAGCCATCGCTCGAAAGCACGATGGCGACGCATCGCGAGCTGGTGATCAGCCCGGTAGTGATTCAAGCGGCAATCGAGCAGTTGCTGCCGGAACATCGGGTCGATATGGCAGATCGGCCGCCGTCGGAATGGAGCAAAGTGGTGGCATCCGGACTTTCGGCCCGCACAAGTCGCAAAGCGAATTTTATCGAGGTAAGTTACCGCTCGCGCTCACCGGAAGCGGCCGCCGCTGTGGTGAGCGCCGTTGTCGAATCGTATCTGGAATTCATCGATCACACTCACAAAGGTTCGGCGACGGAGGCGATCGCCGTGCTGACGCAAAAAAGCGACGAGCTGGCGGCGACATTGGCCGCCAAAAAGACCGAACTGCAGGCCTGCCGCGATCGCGTCGGCAGCCTGGCCATCAAACCTGAAGACGGCGTCATCGACCCGACGATTCAACGCGCACTGAAGCTCAACGACGCGCTGATGGATGCGCAGCAACAACGGTTGAAGATCGAGGCGTCGCTCGCCTCGATCAAGATTGCCATCCAAAACAACGAAGATTTGCAGCAATACCTTGCCGGATTGGAACAAGTCGTGGGCCGGCAAATGCTGATCTCCGCGTTGGGTCTTACGCCGCAAGACATGATGCTCATCAAGGCGCAAGAACAAAAGTTGCTGGATGCTCAAACCGAGCTGCAGCGGATATCGGCGTTCTACGGACCGGGCCATCCGAACGTCACCGAGTTAAAGGAACGAATACAAGGGATCGAGCAATACCTAGCCAACTACCGTGCGCACACGTCCGACCGCCTGGCCGGATTCGGCAGCAAAGAGTTGGGTCCGATGGTCCAGAAAATGCTCGAACAATCGCTGGCGCAAGCACTAGAGCAAGAGCGGCAGTTGCAAGTTGCCTTCGACCAGCAGCGCAAGAACGCTCGTGCACAAAGCGATGACTTGCAACGAATGCAGGATATTGACCGCGATATTACGCGGCTCGAAACGGAGTACGACGAGCTGATCGGCAAGATCACCACAGTCGATACGCACCAGCTTCAGGCGCCCATCCAAGCAACGGTCGTCGAGGAGCCGCTGCCGGCCGAGCGCGCGAGTACACCGCAATTACGACTCGTCGCGATGCTGTCGCTAGCAGGCGGATTATTTGCGGGCGGCGCGATCGCGTACGTGCAGGACGTGCTGGATGACCAGTTTGCATCGCCGGAGGAAATGTCGGCGCAACTGGGCGTGCCTGTATTGTCGATTGTTCGCCAACTCGACGGGTTGAAAGGCACGGGCCTTGAATCGGTGCACACGTTTGTCTCGCCGAACGCAGTGCAGACCGAGGCGTTCCGAACGTTGCGGACCGCGCTCACCTTGGGCACCGGCGCCACCGACCGGATCGCAATTTCGAGCTCAGAACCAGGCGACGGCAAAACGACGGTCGCCGCGAATCTTGCCGTATCGTTCGCCCAGGCAGGCAAAAAGACCATCGTCATTGATGCCGATTTGCGCAAGCCTGGCATGACTACACTCATGGGTCTCAAAGGCAAACCGGGCGTGGCAGACATACTCGGGGGCCGCGAGACCGTCGGCGGCGCCGCTGCAAAACTCGTTCAGCACACCCAACTACCGGGACTCGATGTATTGCCCGCTGGCTTGCGGCGGCCAAATCCGGCCGAGCTGTTGAGCGGACCGAACTTTGTGGAGTTGTTGGCTTGGGCCGAAGCCTCCTACGACCAGATTCTCGTCGATTGTCCTCCCGTGCTCGCCGTCAGCGATGCTCAAATTGTCGGCCGGCTGGTCGATGGCGCCATCCTGGTCGTGCAGCCGCAAAAGAACCATCGGCGCTTAGTCGCACGAGCTTGCTTTAGTTTCGGCGCGACAGGCATCAATGTGCTCGGTGTTGTCGCCAACGGCCTGTCGGAACAATCCGGGCGCGGCTATGGCTATGGTTACGGGTATGGCTATGGCTACGGGTACGGATATGGCCATGACATGGAGGCCCACGATTCGCCGCCAAGCGGTGTCGAGGAAACGTCCGTCCGGCCGGTCGCGGCTTGATCCACAATTAATATTCCTGCAGCGGCGTCGGAGACGCAGCCCACACATTGAATTCAAGACATTGAGCCCCTTGCAATAGAGCATCGTGACTTTAAGCGCCACACCAAAATCAGATGGCTGGGGTATACACCGTCAGCCGGCAAATGTGGGCCAGCCGGCGGCAGATGTTTTGCTGCGCGTCGTCGACGCGGGGCTGTGCGGCGTGATTTTCGTGGCCCCGTATTTTTTTGGTGGGCGGCACGACATGGGACGGCTTTTGCTCGTGTCGATCATTGCCGTGACGGCGACCGCCTGGTTCGCGCGGCAGGCGATGCTGCCAGCCGCGCGCTGGCCTCGCACGGTTGGCTACGCGCTCTTACTACTCGCCGCGGCCCTTGTTGCATTTGAAGTCGTACCGCTGCCACGCAACTGGATCGCGCAACTGTCTCCGCGTACGAGCCAGCTATTTCCACTGTGGAATGGTGGAGGCGGAGGGACGCAAAGCTTTGGAACGTGGAAGACGCTGTCGCTCATGCCGCACGAAACCACGAAATCGCTGGCGATGCTGCTTAGCTACGGCCTGTTATTCGTGGTCGTGATCGGGCGAGCTGAAAAAAAGGCGGATGCCGAGCGGCTGTTGCGGTGGGTCGCGCTATCGGCCGCGTTCATGGCCATTTTCGGCTTGGTGCACTATGCCACGACGGACGGCCGATTCTTCTGGTTTTACTGGCACCCTTACCGACGGGCGACAGACAGCCTTTCCGGCCCATTCATTAACCGCAACCATTTCGCCGATTTTCTCGTGCTTGGCTTGGGCCCGCTGTTGGCGTGGCTACTGCATGCGGCCACCCAATTCAAGCCGGCCGATCTGCACCGCAACACCGCCGGCAGGGCAAAACAACTTATTGAGTTTTGGCGCTTGCCGCAGCTGCAGCGATGGTCGCCGCGACAATTTTATTATCTCGATCGCGCGGCGGCGCGCTCGTGCTTCTGATTGCCGGCGTAGTGCTGGTGACGATCTACCTCTGTCGCGGCTTGGCCGACAGCCGATTTATTTACGGTTTGGCAGGGCTGGCGATTGTCGTTGTAGGATTGCTCTCAATTCACGGCTACGACCAGGCAACGCAGCGGCTGGCCGACTTAACCGAAGGATCGATGGACGACATCGACCATGGCGGAATTCGACGCAAAGTGTGGGCCGCCAACATCGCGGCATTTGAGGCCGGATGGCTCACCGGCGCCGGGGCGGGAAGCCATTGCGAAGTTTGTCCCGTGTACCTACCGCAATCGTTCACCAAGGAATACACGCACGCAGAAAATGGCTATCTGCAAATTGCTACGGAGAATGGCATCGGTGGTATCGTGTTATTGGGCACGGGGATCTTGCTCTGCGGCGGATGGTGCCTCAGCGGTTTGCTCCGGGCGACCGATCCTGACGTGATTCGCTTGCTGGGTGCAGCTGCCGCCGGCCTGGCGGCCAGCGCCGTGCACTCGTTGGTCGATTTTGTGTGGTACATCCCGGCTTGCATGACAATCGTAATCATTTTGGCCGGATGCGCGCTGCGCCTATCACAGTTGGCGCTGCCCGCCGAAAGTCGGTCCGCCTGCTATCGCGTGCTCAAGCGGGGTCGATGGATCGAGCGGACCGCGGCGGCACTGCTGATTGGCGGCTGGACCGTGCACACATACATCGGACCAGGAATAGCTGCGGTGCATTGGGATCGTTACCTGTGCGCATCGGTTTCCAACAGCATGATTTCGCGGCAGCGTTTAGCGGCTCTTGTCGAAGGCAAGCCGGCATCCGAATTGGCCGAACAAACTTCGCTCAACGACACCATGCTGCAAGAACTGCACCAAGTCGTGCGATGGGACCCTCAATTTGCGCGAGCCCATTTGCGCCTGGCTGCAAAATACATTGCTGAGTTCAATCTGCTGCAGGAGCAATCGGAAAACGCCATGAACTTCGGGCAAATCCGCGACACGCTGGCGACCGCTTCTTTCGCATCACCGAGCGAGCGGCACGCGTGGCTGCAACGGGCTTTCGGTACAAACCTTGAATGGCTGGGGCGCGCCGCGGCCGAAGCGCGCCTTGCCCTTTCGCTTTGCCCACTACAGGGCGAGGCCTACATATACCTGGCCCAACTGTCGTTTTTGGACGACGCCGGCCCGGCGACGGTCAATGCCTATATCGATCAAGGGTTGCGCGTCCGGCCGCATGATGCCGATGTTTTGTTTGAGATTGGCCGGCAGGATTATATTGCGAATGATCTCACGGCGGCGATTGCGCGATGGAAGCAATGCTTCGGCGATTCAGGAACGCATCAACTGAAGATCGTGTACTTGCTCGCAGGTCGAATTCCGGCTGCAAAGTTTTTGGAAGTCTTCCAACCCGATTGGCGTACGCTGCGCGGAATTTGGACCAGCTATCGCGAATTGGGGCAGCAGCAAGACATCGACGCGCTGTTGAGCTACTCGGAACAATGCGCCGAGCATCAATCGGAAGAAAGACACGTTATACCGGAGGCGTATATCTGGTATTGGCAATCGCGTTTGTACAACGATGCTGGCCGCTCGGACGACGCGTTAAGATGTCTGCAGCGCGCCTACTCCTGTGGCCCGCGACATTACTTTATCCGCCAGGCGTTAGCCCGCGGGCTGCAAGCCGCGGGCAAATATGCAGAAGCCGAGCCGCATTTTCGCTGGTGCCTCGCCCGGCGACCCGATGACAAGAACCTTAGCCGTGCGCTGGTCGAGATTTCGAAGCAACGACTCGCGCAGCGCGAGCTGATGATCGAAACGGCGCAACAAGAGCGGATCCGCAGCGCGGCGCAGGTTCAACTGCCTGCGAGTCCTCCGCTCAATACGGTCATGGCCGCGCCCGAATCGCGCGATGAACTTATGGTGACATGCTCTCAAAAGCGACAGGCGTACCAGCTCGCGGTGAGCGCGGCAATCTTGATGCCGCTGTTTGCCGCCACCTATTATGTCGCCTTCATGCTGCGTTTTGCGGGGGAACTCGACCCGCGCGCAAAAACTTGTTCTTTGCCACGCTGCTCTGGCTGGTAGCCGTAAAGTGGATCGCGTTTGTATGGTTTCGGCTGCACCAAGGTTGGACACGGTTTGTTGGTTTTGATGATCTGTTGGTGTTAGCGAAAGCGGTGACCTGCGGCGCTTTAGGCGTAACACTTGTCGATGCGATGTGGCTGACGGAAGTCACCATTCCGCGCAGCGTCGTCGTGATCGACTGGGGAACGACGCTGCTAGCGCTGGGCGCTTTCCGGGCGGTCCCCCGGTTATTCCGCTACGATGCCTGGCATTTATTCGCGCCACACCGGGGAACGCGATGCTTCATCGTCGGCGCGGATTATCCCGGCGAGAGCATGCTGCGAAGCACGCGCAATAATCCCTTTCTCGCGCCGAGTCGTAGGTTTCATCGACGACCGGCCTCAGATGCAGGGTTGCCGCATCGGCGGCGTGCCGGTGCTTGGCACCTTCGAAGACTTGCCGCGGCTCGCCGAACGGCACGCGATCGAGGAAGTGCTCATCATGCCGGGCGGACTTTCCGGCAAGCAGGTGCGCCAGTTGATCGAGAGCGCGCCGCAACATGAGTTGCGCGTAAAGGTGCTGCCGAGTCACGAGCAACTGCTCGAGGAGCGCGTGGCCATGCATCCGCGCGCCGTCGATATCGAAGACCTGCTGTCCCGGGATTCAATCGAACTCGATTTGAACGCGATCCGCGGTTGGATCACCGGTCGTGTTGTAATGGTCACCGGCAGTGCGGGCAGCATTGGCTCGGAAATCTGCCGGCAACTATTGAAGCTCGGCCCCGCCAGGCTCGTACTTTTGGATCGAGCCGAGACGGGACAATTCCACTTGGAGCGGCAACTGCGGCAGCTTGTCGAAGAAGGATGCAGGGCTCAGGGTTCAGATGCTGACAATCCTGAACATCAAGGCCGGAGCCCTCACATCGACATTCGGCTGGCCGATTTGACGGACCGTGCGCGACTCGAAATGCTGTTTGCCGAAACGCACCCAGAAATCATTTTCCACGCAGCCGCCTACAAACATGTCCCGCTGATGGAGTCGCACTGCGGTGAAGCAGTGAAAAATATTGTCCTGGCGACGCGCTACCTGGTTGATCTGGCGGACGAGTATGACGCCTGCGCGCTCGTGATGATTTCGACAGACAAAGCCGTGAATCCTACTAGCGTGATGGGCTCCTGCAAGCGGCTGGCCGAACAATATGTGCAGGCGCCTGCGCCGGATCGTTCTGCCGTTTCGTTACGGTTCGTTTTGGCAACGTGCTCGATTCATCGGGCAGCGCCGTGCCGATTTTCCGTGAGCAGATCGCCCGCGGCGGGCCAGTCACGGTGACGCATCCCGACATCACGCGCTACTTCATGCTCATACCCGAAGCGGCGCAACTCGTGCTTCAAGCCGGTGCCATGGGGCAGGGCGGCGAGATCTTTGTGCTCGATATGGGCGAGCCGATCCGGATTCTCGACCTGGCGAGCGCGATGATCCGACTTTCCGGCCTGCGAGTTGGAGAGGATATCGAAATCCAAATTGTCGGATTGCGTCCTGGCGAAAAGCTGTATGAGGAGCTTTATGACGACTCCGAGCACCACCAGCGCACTACCCACCCGAAAATCATGGTGGCCGCCAGCGCCCGCCGCAACCTTCTTGAAGTGATCCGCGACATCGACCGGCTGGAATCTCTTGTCGATCAGCCCAATGAAATCGTGAAGTCAGAGTTAGGCGAGATTGTCGCCCTGTCGAAGGCAGTCGAAGCGCCTCGCCATCTCGCGGCGGCATAGAGTTCAAAGGTTCCCGCCGGGCCGTCGCGGCGTCGCTCAGCTGTGGGCATCAATCGCCGGGATGGGAGTGCAAGTGGGCATCAAGCCGCGTAGGGGCAACATAGCGAGTATCGCCTCTGCGCGTCCCAATTGGTTGAACCAGTGTCCCGAGTCTCTTGTCTTGCTCCAGATTTCGACCATTATTGACACATAGCCGCATTGTTCTGACATTGAACCGACTACAGTGAAAGACAAAACCGACCAACTTGAGTCCCTGCTGGCGGAGCGCATCCTGCTTCTCGACGGGGCGATGGGCACGCAGGTTCAGGCGCTCGGGCTGAATGAGCATGCGGTGCGAGGCGAACGGTTCGCCGGTCATCACAAGGACCTCAAGAACTTCGCCGATATTCTTTGCCTGACGCATCCGAAGGACGTAGCGGAGATTCATCGCCGCTACCTGGCCGCGGGGGCCGATATTGTCGAGACGAACACATTCGGCGCCAGCCCCATCGGGATGGAAGAGTTCGCGCTTCCGAACGATCTGGTCCGCGAGATCAACGCGGCTGCGGTGAGGCTGGCCCGGCAGGCGTGTGACGAAATCGGCGACCGCACGCCGGACCGGCCGCGATTTGTGGCCGGCTCAATCGGCCCCACCACGAAGCAAACGGCAATCAGCACCAAGGTTGAGGATGCCAGTTACCGCGGCGTTACGTTCGACGAAATGTCCGCGTCGTACTACCAGCAGGTCGCGGCGCTGGTCGAGGCCGGCGTCGATATCCTGTTGCCGGAGACGGTGATCGACACGTTGAATTTGAAGGCCTGCTTGTTTGCCATCAATCGTTACTTTGCGGAACATGATGTCCGCGTGCCGGTGATGATCTCGGGCACCTTCGGCGCGGGCGGAGGGACATTTGTTTCGGGCCAGGACGTCGAGGCGTTTTGGAATTCGATCGCACACTTCCCGATGCTCTCGGTGGGCATGAACTGCGCGCTTGGGCCGGCGACGATGCGGCCGCACATCGAGACACTGCAGCAGGTATCGTCGCGCTGGATCAGTTGCCATCCCAACGCGGGCCTGCCCAATGAGATGGGGCAGTACGATCTGGGCCCGGCGGATATGGCGGGCCTAATCGGTGAATTTGCGGAGCGGGGCTGGGTGAACATTGTGGGCGGTTGCTGCGGCACCACGCCCGAACACATCCGCGCAATGGCCGACGCCATTCGCGGGATGAAGCCACACAAAAAAGTGACGCCGGCCCCTTACCTGCGGCTCAGCGGCACGCGGCCGCTGACGTTGCGGCCGGACAGCAATTTCCTGATGATCGGCGAGCGGACCAATGTTACCGGATCGCGGAAATTCGCTCGGCTGATCAAGGAGGAGAATTTCGAATCGGCGGTCGAGATTGCCCGCTCCCAGGTCGAAGGCGGCGCCAATGTCGTGGACATTAACATGGACGAAGCCCTGCTCGACGGCGAGGCGACGATGACCAAGTTCATCCGCCTGATCGCCGACGAGCATGAAGTGGCCGCGGTGCCCGTTATGGTGGATAGCAGCAAGTGGTCGGTCCTGGAGGCCGGGCTCAAGTCGTTGCAGGGGAAGTCGATCGTGAATTCGATCAGCCTTAAGGATGGGGAAGCCGAATTTCTGCGGCGTGCCAGATTGTGCCGCTGGTATGGCACGGCCGTTGTCGTGATGGCATTCGACGAGCGCGGGCAGGCGGTAGAGGTCGACGAAAAGGTTCGCATCTGCCGCCGCGCGTACGAGTTGCTCACGAACAAGATTGGCTTCCCGCCGCAAGATATCATCTTCGATCCAAACATTCTTACGGTCGCCACTGGCATCGAAGAGCACAACAACTACGCGGTCAATTACATCGAATCCATCCCGCGAATTAAGGCCGCCTGCCCCGGCGCGCATATTTCCGGGGGCGTGTCGAACATTTCGTTCTCGTTCCGCGGCAACGACTTGGTCCGCGAGGCGATGCACGCCGTGTTTTTGTACCACGCCATTCAGGCCGGGCTCGATATGGGCATCGTCAACGCCGGCCAACTTGCCGTGTACGAAGAGATCGAACCGCAGCTCAAAGAACTTGTTGAAGATGTCATCCTCAATCGCCGCCCGGATTCGACCGAGCGGCTTGTTCAATACGCTGAAACCGTAAAGGGACAGGGCGGTGCGGCGGTCGAAGCGAATGAGGCATGGCGCAAAGAACCCGTCGAAGAGCGGCTCAAGCACGCGCTCTTGAAGGGGATCGTCAAATACATCGAAGAAGACACGGAAGAAGCTCGCCAGAAGTTTTCGAGCGGTCTGGCCATCATCGAAGGACCGCTGATGGACGGCATGAGCATCGTCGGCGACCTGTTCGGGGCGGGCAAAATGTTCTTGCCGCAGGTAGTGAAATCCGCCCGCGTGATGAAGAAGGCTGTCGCCTATCTCACTCCATTCATGGAGGCCGAAAAGGCCGCTAGCGGCTTATCGCAGCAGTATCGTGCCAAGGTTCTGCTCGCCACGGTGAAGGGCGACGTCCACGACATCGGCAAGAATATTGTCGGCGTCGTACTCGGCTGCAACAATTTTCAAGTGATCGACCTCGGTGTGATGGTGCCATGCGAAACCATTTTGGAGCGCGCCCGCACGGAAGGCGTCGATATCATCGGCCTGTCCGGGCTTATCACACCCAGTCTCGATGAAATGGTCCATGTCGGCCGCGAGATGCAGAGGGCGGGATTCCGGCTGCCGCTGTTGATCGGCGGCGCAACTACCAGTGCGAAGCACACCGCCGTTAAGGTTGCGCCAACATATTCGGCTGAAGTGATCCACGTGCTCGATGCGTCGCGCTCGGTCGGTGTCGTCGAAAAGCTTATCAACTCCGACGTCCGGTCGCAGTTCGACGCCGAAAACCGCGCGCTTCAAAAACAGCTCGTCGCCTCCCACGAGAAGCGGCAGGAAGCCAAGCTCGTGCCGTACGTGGAGGCACTCTCTCGGCGTTTTCAGACGGATTGGGCGACGGTCGATATTCCGAAGCCCGAGTTTACCGGCGTGCGAGTGCTTGACGAGGTTTCACTAACAAAGTTGCGCGAATACATCGACTGGTCGCCGTTTTTTTTGACGTGGGAGCTTAAAGGAAAGTATCCGCGAATCTTTGAAGACCCGCAGCTTGGCGAGGCCGCACGCAAACTGTTTGATGATGCGAACGAGTTGCTCGATCGCATCATCCAAAAAAAGTTGCTGACAGCACGTGGTGTTTATGGGTTCTGGCCGGCCGGCAGCCAAGGGGACGACATTATCGTTTACGCCGATGAATCTCGAGCGAAGGAGCAATGCCGCTTCCATGCTTTGCGACAACAGTGGGAACGTAAGGGTCAGACGACGTTTTATTCGCTCGCTGATTTCATTGCCCCGCTCGAGAGCGGCCGGCCGGATTACATCGGCGCATTCGCGGTTACGGCCGGCATCGGCGCCGACGAGTTGGCCAAAAGCTTCGACCGGCAGCACGACGACTACAATTCGATCATGGCCAAATCCCTGGCCGACCGGTTTGCCGAGGCGTTTGCCGAGTATTTGCACACGGAAGCGCGCCGTGCGTGGAACTATGGTCGCCGCGAGAAGCTTTCCAATGCGGATCTCATCGCTGAGAAATACCGCGGCATCCGCCCGGCGCCAGGTTACCCCGCGCAGCCGGACCACACGGAAAAACGCACGCTTTTCCGCCTGCTCGACGCCGAGCGGGCCACCGGTATTCGATTGACCGAAAGCTTCGCGATGCATCCGGCCGCCAGTGTTTCCGGGTTGTATTTTGCCCATCCCGACGCGCACTACTTCGCCGTCGACCGGATCACACGTGATCAGGTCGAAGACTACGCTCGCCGCAAAGGTATGAGCGTTGCGGAGGTCGAACGGTGGCTGGCGCCGAATCTTGGTTATGAGGTGTAAGTCGTAAGTCGTAAGTCGTAAGTTTTGGGTGCTGGATGAAATGCATAAGGTTAGCGGTTTTACTTATGCCTTACGCCTTACTACTTACGCCTTCTAAAAATGAAATGATGCGCGCACTGAGTTGACGACTTCGCGGCGGCCGAACCCTCCCCTGGCCCCCATGACTCATCCGGACGGTGGGACCTGCGGCATAATGCAGCTGGGCCGCGACGTGGTTGCTCGATCGATTCCACAAGGGACGGTGCTACCGTATTGGTGCTCGTGAGCAAACCTCCGTGGCGGTGAGCGGCTCGACGTCTTCCACAGCCAACCAACCGGCCGGACATTTCGGTGGTGTACGTTAGCACAGTTGGTGGCCAAAAACAAGTGGTGAGGATGCAGGAGGCGGGATGCGGGGGGCAGGGGAGCGTGAGGGGCTGGCGGCGAGTGGTGGCCAGGAATTTACGCTTGACGCAGGAGCGAGCGAGTGGGGAGACGCGAGGGCGGGAGAGGAGGAGGGGGGAGGAGACCTGCGGTCGGCGGTTGTGCGGGGTCGGGAGACCCACGCACAACTAGCCAGTGGCATCCCCAAAAATTCAGCACTGGCGGAGACAGTGGCACCGGGCGTATGTTGGTATATTGTCAAAAAAGTCGACGCTCTGTACCCGTACACAAAGCCCTAATTCGTTCCTGGGGGTTTGCAAAGATGTTTGATGGTTGGACTGCTGAGTGCCGTGCAATCGCAGATCGGCTTCAACCATTGGTCTGCCGTCATGGAGCCGATTTCTACGAAATCGATAGTAATAACCAAGCCCGTGTGGGGTGGCCGTCGCAAGGTAGGAAACATCATTGGGTCGCAAATCTTACTTGCTTGGCGGGTGGAGTGGTAAGACTCAATCTACACGTTGGTCGGAACAGTGAGTTTGTTAGTCCACAAGGGCCGCTGAAGCCGTGGAAGACTAATCCCCGCGCTGGCACCCTAACGATAAGCTCCTCATTCCCGGCTGATCTACCCATTTGGATCGACAGTGCCTTTCAACATTGTGCGGACATATATGGGATCAGGTTGGATCGCAAGTCGAGGGTCGTGCCCAATCATCCAAACCGCGAGTTCACCCTTCCCGAAGAGGTTCCAGCGGACACGAAGTACGTTGAGGGGGGAGTCCGCACCATCACCGTCAATGCCTACGAGCGTGACGAGCAAGCCCGCCGCCGCTGCATTGAAGCCCACGGCACTATTTGCCGCGTGTGCGAGTTCGACTTCGGAGCGCGCTACGGCCCGGTAGCGGAGGGGTACATTCACGTCCACCACCTTCGCCCGTTGTCCAAGCTTCGCCGGGCGCACGCAGTCGATCCGGTGCGCGATTTACGACCGGTCTGCCCGAATTGTCATGCGGTGCTACACATGGGCGGCAAGTGTCGCACGATTGAAGAGGTCCGGGAACTCTACAACGCTCGGTGGCCCAGCTAAGTCCATAGGATGGGTTCCGGCTCTGCGGAACCCATCGTTCGGTTCGATCGCGGGTGGCACTGACTTTCGGCCGTTTGTGCGCGGCCATTGAAGAAGCCATGCGACGGCCGAGTGTCGGTGCGGCGTGGCGGCGGGAGGCGGTGCTGATCGCGGTAGCTGGGCGAACCAATGCCGCATTGCCGAGAAGCTAGTTTTCGACGGGTACTCGGGTTTTTTTTGAAGACATCAGATTAGACACCGTTGCCCGAAGATTTGTCGGTAGATCGACTTATGGCGACGACTGCCGGCAAACGAACGTTTTTTTCTGTCGGTTGTAATTACTTGCCGTCGAAAAGGGTTTTCTCGCCGGTTTTTCTCAGTTCAAGCAACTATTAAAAGGTGATTTGAAACAGCTACAATGGGCTGGTTCAGGGTTGATCCACCGCGTCGGACCGGTCAGAACGACGGATTCTATGAACACTGACTCAACTCCATCGGACCGAACCTCGGCGGCCCGCGCCGCGACCGGTGTTGAAGGGCTGGATGATATTCTACGGGGCGGCTTCACTCCGAATCGTCTATTCCTGCTTGAAGGTGTGCCCGGCTCGGGAAAGACAACGCTGGCGTTACAGTTTCTGTTGGAGGGCGTCCGACGCGGTGAACAGGTCTTGTATGTGACTTTGTCGGAAACAGAGGAGGAGATTCGCGAGGTGAGCGCCTCACACGGCTGGTCGCTGGATGGCATTACCGTTCGCGAATTAATCCCGTCAGAAAACAGCCTGCGTCCTGACGAGCAATACACCATGTTCCATCCGTCGGAAGTGGAACTCAGCGAGACGACAAAATCGATCATAGCCGACGTAGAGCGAATCAAGCCGCGTCGCATCGTGTTTGACTCACTTTCGGAGTTGCGACTGCTGGCCGGCAGTCCGCTCCGCTTCCGACGACAGATTCTAGCTCTGCGGCAGTTCTTTAGCGGACGGCACTGCACCGTACTGCTTCTTGACGACTTGACCAGTGCGGATCGCGATCTCCAGGTGCAGAGCATCGCGCATGGAGTGGTCCGGATGGAACAGGTGAATCCGGAATACGGAGCGGAGCGGCGGCGGCTCATCGTGCTCAAATATCGCGGCGTGCAAGTTCGGGGGGGCTATCATGACTATGTTATTCGGCGCGGCGGTCTCGAAGTCTTCCCGCGGATTGTAGCGAGCGAGCATCGTTCGCCGCTGATCATGGAAAAACTGAGCTGTGGCATTGCCGAATTGGACGCCTTGCTGGGCGGAGGCATCGAACGTGGGACCAGCACGCTGATCGTGGGCGGGCCAGGTTGCGGAAAGTCGTCGCTTGCCGCGCAATTTGTGGCGTCGTCGGCCCAACGTGGTCAAAGCGCGGTGTTGTTTAGTTTCGACGAAAGCACCAACACCTTGTTGACGCGCAGCGCCGGTCTGGGTGTTGACCTGCGGAAACACGTGGAAACGGGCCGCGTGAAAATCGCGCAAGTGGACCCAGCGGAATTATCACCGGGCGAATTCGCTCACACGATCCGTCACGCTGTCGAGCGTCAGGGATCCACCGTGGTAGTCATCGATAGCTTGAACGGTTATCTGAACGCCATGCCCGGGGAGCGCTTCCTCACTATTCAGCTCCATGAACTCTTGACTTACTTGGGCCAAGCCGGCGTTGCCACTATTCTCATCGGCGCCCATCACGGACTAATCGGCGGACCAATGATTACTCCCGTAGACGCCAGCTATCTCGCGGACGCCGTAATCTTGATGCGGTACTTTGAAGCAAGAGGAGAGGTAAGGCAAGCCATTTCGGTGGTCAAAAAACGCGGAGGAGCGCACGAGCGATCGATTCGCGAATTCCGGCTGGAGAACGGGCAGATTAGCGTGGGGCCGCCGCTGCGCGATTTTCGCGGCGTGCTCACCGGAGTGCCGTTTTTTGAGAAGTTCGCTGGTCGCCCGCAGGAAGAAAACACCCATGACGCATAGCGACCGGGCGAGACTGGAACGGCGAGTGATCGTCTTGGCTCCAACGAGCCGAGACGCGGCGCTGACCGAATCCGTGCTCGGACAAGCTGGCGTCGATTGCGTTTGCAGCGACACCCTAGAGGAAGTCTGCCAACAGCTGGATGTGGGTGCAGCGGCCCTTCTGCTTGCGGAAGAGTCCATCTGGGAAGATCGAGACGACTGCTTAACTGAATGGCTGCGCCATCAATCCCCTTGGTCCGACTTGCCGATCCTCGTCACTACTCGGCCGGGGGCCGACTCAGCCGCCGTGGCACAGGCCATGGACCTCTTGGGAAACGTCACAGTCTTGGAACGTCCGACACGGGTGGCCGCCCTCGTGAGCGCGGTCCGCACGGCGCTGCGGTCGCGTCAGAGACAGTACCAGTTACGCGATCAACTTGCGAAACGGGAGCGAGAGCTAGAAGCGCTGGCGCGTCTCGGAGCCATCGTGGCCTCGTCGGAAGATGCCATCATTGGCACGACGTTGGAAGGTAATATCGAGAGCTGGAATACAGGTGCCGAGCGCCTCTTCGGGTATTCAGCGGGCGAAGTGATTGGTCAACCGCTTGCCCTGCTGTTTCCCGCGGACCGGCAGGACGAGGAACAGGCCTTGTTGGAGCGATTGCGCCGTGGTGAGCGTATTGAACACTTTGAAACGATCCGCCTGGCTAAGAATGGTCGGCGAATTGATGTTTCCTTATCAGTGTCGCCGGTCTTTAGTGCCAATGGAACGTTTATTGGCACGTCGAAAGTCGCACGCGATATTACCGATCGCAAGCAAGCGGAGGCCGCCCGCCGCGACGCGGACCGCCGCAAGGACGAGTTTCTGGCCACGTTGGCTCACGAGCTGAGAAATCCGCTGGCGCCGATCCGAAATTCGCTGCACCTGCTCCGCCTCTCGGGCGATCTCAGCCCGTCATTGGAGCCTGTAGGCGAAATTATGGAGAGGCAGGTGGATTATATGGTCCGCCTGATCGACGACCTGCTCGATGTCTCGCGTATCTCTCGCGGTAAAATTGAATTGCAGAAGCAAGCGATCGAGCTTGCGACCATCGTTTCGAACGCGGTAGAGATCTCGCAGCCGTTTATCGACGAGGCTGGGCATCAGTTGGCACTCTCCTTACCGGCAGAGCCGGTGATATTGGACGCCGACCCCGTTCGGCTCACGCAGATCATCGGCAATCTGCTGAACAATGCGGCCAAATACACCAAGCCCGGAGGGCAAATCTGGCTCACCGCTCACACGGAAAGGAGCGAAGTTGTGATCTCGGTCCGGGATACGGGCCTGGGAATTCCCGCCGACATGCTCCCGCTTGTGTTCGAAAAGTTCGCACAATTGGACCGCACCCTTACGCGCGCCCAAGGCGGTCTAGGAATCGGTTTAACACTGGCTAAGACATTTGTTGAGATGCATGGCGGGCGGATCGAGGCCCATAGCAACGGCCCCGACGAGGGCAGTGAGTTTATCCTGTATCTTCCGATGCCGCGCGACTCGCAGCGGCATTCCGCCCAATCGTCACCCAAGCAACATAGCCGAACTTCCATTCCGCGCCGCCGAATCTTGGTCGTTGATGATACGCCAGCCGCCGGGTACGTCCTTGGTAAGTTGCTGGAGACCATGGGACAGCAGGTTCGCACCGTACGCGACGCGGCTACAGCGTTGGAAGAGGTGCGGCGTGAGCGCCCCGATCTGGTGATTTCGGACATTGGTATGCCAAACATGGATGGCTATGAACTAGCGCGCCGTCTGCGAAAAGAGCCGGGCCTGGAAAACCTTCTACTCGTGGCGTTGACGGGTTACGGCCAAGTCAAAGACAAACAAAAAGCCAAGCAAGCGGGATTCCACCATCACCTAGTCAAGCCTGTGAGCCTGGATGCTTTGCAGGAGCTGCTGTCGTCTTTGCCTGCGTCGCCGGAGGAAGGCAGATGGCAAATTCAGCAACACCGCCCTCACTAAGTTGAGGCCTTGCGGTGGTGCCACGGAGCCCATTGAAATTGGAAATTGAATCGCTCGTTTCACGACTGGTGCGCTGGGGATTCCGAGAAATGACCGGTTGTGGCACCTCGATAAAGACTAGGCGGAGCTGGCGTGCCGATGGGTGTCTAACGTAAGTAGAGAAGCGAATATCTCGACTCGCTGAGCTCAATTCCCAAGTCGGCCAAACCGGTTGAAGATTACTAAGCTGCGTTGCGCGTCAGATCCGTGAAGAGTTTATCAAGACAGCGGTTGCTCTTGCCCCAATCGTAAAGTTGTCCGCCAATATGCGTTGCGCCGCGGACTTCCGCCTGGGCACCATTTCGTCGTACACTCACCAACAAGTCACCTTCCAATGCGAATACGTCAGAAGGCAAGGATGCTTCGAGCAGACATCCATCGATCGCTTGGGTTACGCCGCGCAGCTTTTGTCCGTGTCGAGCCAGTGAGCAGAGTGCGCGGACGATAACCTGGCCGACGGGTGCCGCCACTTGGCAGATTCGCTCTTTGCCAGTTTTGATGCCGAGGCGTGCATAGAGTGGCTGAACCACGGATACCAGGCCTTCAAGCGGCACACCCAGCGGTACCAACTTGTCGGCCAGCTTCAGGAACTGCTCGCCGGTCAGCCGCTTGGTGGCCTGCTGGGCATGACGCTCGATTGAGTCTCGCACTCCCGGATATTTTAGAATCGTTTCGACGTGCACTTCGCGCTCCCAATCGGGAACGATTCCGGTGGGTACGACGTCGGTGGGCAATTCAGTGGCCACCAGTGGCGCGCACAGAGAGAACAAAAATTGCCTTGGACTGGCTTACCGCACTCCGAGCAAAACATCGCACGTTCTCCAATACTGAAGCAAGCCGCGGAAACCTTACCGGCGCCGATAAATGTCTACGATTCTTCATCGGCAAGGAGAGTTGAAAGCGATCATCGAGAAGTCCATCAATTGAAGCGATGCGCTGAATCACGTGCATGTGTGTAGGCTCAATCCGCAGGTTTTAGGACGGGCAGACTCTCACACCATAAGTGAGCAAACAGCTAGCAATGACGCCACATCCGTTCAACACTAGTCCGACCGAGCGTTTTCGTAACGATCTCGGGAATGGTGGCGCACTCGGAAATACCGCGCGACGCATTAACAAGTGAGACAGACCCAGCACTCATTCTCATGACACACAGATGGTATTATGGCTCGCCCACGATCTTGGCCGCGAGACCTCTTGACTCTCCAGTAACTGGAGGACGTATGCTGGCATCCGACCAATCGCGAGCTCTGCAGATTAGGCGGTAGGATGGGTTCCGGCTTTGCGGAACCCATCGTTCGATTCGATGGCTTCGCAACGCAACGATGGATGGGTTGCCGCTATGCGGTCAACCCATCCTACTGACTGCTACTACTGACTTCCGAGCAGGTGTCAGGTCTCAGGTGTCGGAGTTTGGTCGGGGGCGGCTGGGTCGAGCGATCAGAACAATTGGTCGATGTCGCGGGCGCCGTGCAGGAGGCGCATCAGTTCGATTTCATCGTCGGCACGGCCGTAAAACAGCAGATAATTGCCGAGCGTCAAACGTCGAAGTCCGGGCGACAGGTGGTCAACTGCTTCTCCCATCTCGGGGTACTCGGCGATCCTGGTTAAGAGGCGATCGATTTCGTCGTAAACAGCGAGCGCCGCAGTCAGGTTGTCAGCGGCAATGTAGTCGGTGATTGCCTCCAGGTCGCGCACGGCCGCGGGTGTGCGAACGATTTTGAGCATCTCAGCGCTCTGCCGACCTCGCGGCGTGCCGGCGGCGCAAGTCGGTCTTGAGCTGTTCAACGTCCCAGGGCTGGCACTCTCCGCGATCTCGTTCAGCGATTCCGACGGCGATCTTTTGGCGGAAATAATCGTCTGAGAGCGTGGGGGCTTTGCCTTGCTCGACGAGGAGATAAACGCGATGTGTGGCTGGATCTTCCACGTGCGCAAAGCCGTGGCCAGCCGCGACGGCAGCCAATTGTTCGGGCGTGATGGGGGCGTGACCGGTGGTGCTCATAAGTCGAATTGTAGCATCGTTGGCACGGAAACGATACAAAGGGCGGCAGTAATTTTTGGCGACCGGTTAGTATTATGGGCCACCGCCGATCATTGCGATGAGACCTCTTGACTCTCCAGTAACTGGAGGACGTATGCTGACATTAGAGCCAAACCCGGTCTGCAACCAGGGGACAGGTACATTTTGCTCCGAAGACTGCACGACCATCGCGGCGATGGTGCCCGGCCCGTCCCCGGCAGCTTAGAAGGAACACCGATGTTTAGCATTGGCGAATTTTCGATGATGAGCGGCATTCCGGTGCGTACGCTGCGCTTTTATCACGAGGTGGGACTGCTCGTGCCTGCGACAGTCGATTCGCGGACGAATTTCCGCTCTTACGACGAGCGAAACTTGGAAATGGCGAGGGTGATTGTCGCGCTGCGAGGTATGGAGTTTAAGCTGGAGGAGATACGCGAGATTCTTTCCGAGTGCGGAGATGACACAGATATCATTCGCCAGTTGGAGCGGCAAAAAAAGTCGCTGACCGACAAAGTGCACCATTACCAGACGGTCCTCAGTACAATCAACCAGCTTATCGACAGACAGCGCCAAGCCCGCCAGGAGGAAAAGGTGAACGCAACGACGTCGAAAATTCAGGAGCGCGATGTCGAACCGGTGCGGGTGGCCGGCATCCGGATGAAGGGTTCTTATGCGGACTGCGGTAAAGGATTTGCCACGCTCGGCAAGCAATTGGGGCGACATATCGCTGGTAAACCCATGTGCCTGTTCTACGACGGCGAATACCGCGAAGGCGACGCGACTTTCGAGCCCTGCATGCCGGTGCGGAATGGCAATGCGTCGAACGGGTTTTCGATGCACGAGCTGCCCGCGGCCCATTGCGTGACACTGGTTCACCGCGGTCCATACGAAGAATTACGGAACTCGTATGCGCGACTGTTGAAATACGTCAACGAACACGGATACAAAGTGTCGCTGCCAACCCGCGAAGTCTACCTGAAGGGACCCGGTATGATCTTTCGCGGCAACCCGAAGAAGTATCTCACGGAAATTCAACTTCCCATCGAGCAACCGGCGTGACCAGTGGCCCGCCCACGATATCATCCCACGTCGAACTTGATGCCCTGGGCGAGCGGCAAATCGTCGGAATAGTTGACGGTGCTGGTAACGCGGCGCATGTAGGCTTTCCACGAATCACTGCCCGATTCGCGGCCGCCGCCGGTATCCTTTTCACCACCGAATGCACCGCCGATTTCGGCGCCGCTCGTGCCGACGTTCACGTTGACAATGCCGCAATCCGAACCCGCGGCCGAGGTGAAGCGTTCCGCCTCGCGCACGTCGCTCGTGAGAATCGCAGACGCGAGTCCTTGCGGCACGTTATTGTGCGCTCGGACGGCCTCGTCGAAGCTACGGTAGCGCATGAAATATAGGATTGGTGCGAATGTTTCCTGCTTGATGATTGGCGCATCCGGTCCAATTTCCACGACAGCTGGCCGTACATAATATCCTCCAGGCGGAACGCCGTCGGTGACGCGGCCGCCGCCATGAACTTTGCCACCTTGTTGACGGGCAGCCGCGAGCGCCGCCTCCATTGCATCGTAGGCGGTTCTATCGATAAGCGGTCCCACCAACACGCCTTCTCGCATCGGATCGCCAATCACCAGCTGCGTGTACGCTGCATGGATGCGGTGGCACAACTCGTCGCCAATCGATTCGTGGACAATTAATCGCCGTAGCGTGGTGCAGCGCTGGCCGCAAGTCCCGGCGGCGGCGAACACGATCGACCGCACGGCCAATTCCAAATCGGCCGACGGCGCGACGATCATGCCGTTATTGCCACCCAACTCCAATAACGAGCGGCCGAGCCGGCCGGCAACCGTTTTTGCGACCGCTCGCCCCATCGGCACCGAGCCAGTCGCCGATACCAGTGGCAACTGGGGCGATGCAGCGAGTGCCTGCCCGACTTCGGCGCCGCCAATCACCACATTCGATATTGCCGCCGGCATACCGGGCGAGTCGGAAATAACACGCTGGACCAGTGCCTGGCACGCAATTGCACTGAGCGGCGTCTTCTCCGAGGGTTTCCAAACAATCGGGTCGCCACACACCAGGCCGATCATGGCGTTCCACGCCCAAACCGCAATTGGAAAATTGAACGCCGAAATGACGCCCACGGGTCCAAGCGGGTGCCAATACTCCGTGAGCCGATGGCCGGGCCGCTCGCTGGCGATCGTTTTGCCGTAAAGCTGCCGACTCAATCCCACTGCGAAATCGCAGATGTCGATAACTTCCTGCACCTCGCCGCGGGCTTCGGCCCCTATCTTGCCTACTTCCAAGGTGACGAGCGTGGCGAGATCCGATTCATGTTCGCGAAATGCACCGCCGATGCGGCGGACCAGTTCGCCCCGCCGGGCGCCGGCGTGTCGCGCCAGATCGGAAACGCGCGCGACGCGGCTTCGATTGTCGCATGAACTTGCTCTATCGATGCGGTGGGCAACTCGGCAAGTGAGCTGCCATCGATCGGCGAGCGCACGGCCAGCGGTGGACCTTCGCCGGCCAAGTATCCGCCGACGGCCTGCAGCGGGCCGACGATGCCAAGCTTCGCCAATACTTCTTGCAACTCGTGTTTCATTATGTAAGGTAGTTGGGCTCACCAATTGCGCCACGTGGGAGCAATGCCCCACGATGTGAAATTAATCTTCCTCACCCACAACGCCGCTGCTGAAGCGCGTGGCCATTTGCGATTCGTAGTATTGGCCGAATCGGTTCGCGACAAACTCGTCGAACGACACCTGTTCTTGTCGCACCATGCCGCGGCGGGGCAATCGGCCGGCGACGTGTAAATCGAGCGCTCCACAAACGCCCGCCGCAGTCGTGATCTGGATCGCGCTCCACATCTCGTCGCCGATTTTCTGATGATAAATCTTACGGGCGTCGCTCTTTTGGACCAGCAGTCCCTTGCGCCAGCCCGTGACGGTGCAGAAGGTAACGACAACGTCTTGAAACGTTACCGGCACGGCCCGTTCCAATATTTGTTTGAACTGTTCGCGGTGCTCGCTTAGTCGCAGTTCATCGACCAGCAATTTCATCTGGTCGCGATGCCCGACGTAGCGGACCGTTTTGTAGTTCAGCTCTCGGACGTTGCCCTCCAGGGTATCGCACAAGGTGCCCAAGCCGCCGCTGGTGTTGAACGCTTCGTAGCGGACGCCATCCAGGGAAAACTGCTCCAGTCCTTCCAACGGCAACAGGTCGATTCGGCGGCCGGCATGAATCGCTTCGCACGGATTGCAATACTCGTTGATCAATCCATCGGTGGACCACGTGAGGTTGTATTTAAGCTCGCCGGTTGGGAATTGCGGCAATGCTCCGACGCGCATCTTCACGGTCTCGACGCGCTCAAACCAATTGATGAGATTATTGGCGACAATCGAAATGAAGCCCGGCGCCAACCCGCACTGCGGCATAAAAACTTGTCTTTCTGCGGCATTCTGGGCGATCTCAGCCACCGCATCGCTGGTGGCAACATCCTCTGTCAGGTCGAAATAATTTGCGCCGGTTTCCAGCGCCGCGCGGGCAACCGCCGGATTGTGATGGAAACTCAGAGCGGATAGAACGCTATCGAATCCCTGCATTGCGGCCGCGAGATCGGCCGAATTAGCCGCATCAATGTGGCGCGTTTCCGCGCCTGTAAGCTTGGCGATTCGCTCAAGCGCCGAATCGTTTACGTCGCCGACCAGCACATCATAATCGCCGGAATCCATCAAGAACCGAGCGATCATCCGGCCGATCTTGCCGGCGCCGAGTAGCAAAACGCGATGCATGGGGCTGTCAACGGGAAAGTGTTATATTGTGTCAGACGGAGGAAGCAGGACGCGGGATAGGCGGGGCCGGGGACCGGAACTTGATGCTTTCTCTGTGCCCTACATCCATCCGCAGTATAATTGAATGAGCGCGTTAATTCTGCGCCGCTCCGCGTTTCAGAAGTGCTTGGCAGGAAAAAAATCATGCAGGCCACCAAAGAAGCCCCAAGCGACCAACCGAACCAGTTCGCGTGGAAAACGCAACCCGCAGCGGCCCGCTGGGTTACGCGCACCATTGCGTCGCTGACCGCGCGGAACCCCGTCTTCGAAACACTGGCCGATAAACTGCGCGAAGTTACCGGCACGCGGCTTGTCGATTGGGTCGACCACTTCGCCCTAAGCGACGAAGATTCGCTGGGCCTGATCGGCGAGCTGGCCGACATCGGTTATATGCACCAAGGTCAGGCCGACAAAAATATCTGGCGGCATCCAGCCGGTCTGTTTCCACCGGTCATTGTCAATGGCGGCCGCACAAGGCTGGCGATTCGATGCGAGTCGGTTGATTCGTGCATCTTGGCATTGGCGCCGATGCTGGGCTTCGACGGGGTTGATTCCAACCGGGTAATCGGCCCGCGCGGCGGGATGTTTCGCCATATCGCGATCGACGAGCGCGTTGAAGCCGCGCTTTGGCTTGTCGAGCGGCATGGGTACGACGGCTTCGGCATGATGGCGACCTCTTCGGATAGTATCGGGGCGGCCGCAGGCTATCGCGAAGCATTTCGACAGCGACAGCGAAGCTTTCCAGAATTCGCGGCCGGCTTCCGTAATGCTTCAGAATTATTTGCCAAGGCGTCTGAGGAGATCGGCACCGATTGGGCGTGCGATCTGTTTTTCGCCGCCGAGCGCGAGTATTGGCAAAAGCGCAACCGGGCCGGCGCGGTGCAATACGAACGGCAAAACAGGTTGGGACTTGGCTGGGCGAACCACGATCATCATACGTACCGGTCCAGCCGGGCGGCGTTCCCACAGCTCATCGCCACGCTCGAGCAAATGGGCTTCCACTGCCGCGAGCGATTCTACGCCGGCCGCGAGGCCGGTTGGGCGCGCAGGTCCTCGAGCAATCGCAGGCGCGCGTGGTGATCTTTGCGGACGTCGATCTGTCGCCCGAAGAAGTTGCCGGCGATTTCGCGCACGAGCAGTTGGCCGAGCGCGACCAACTCGGCACGGTCGGCCTCTGGTGCGCACTCCATGGCGAGGCGTTTTTGGAAGCGGGCATGCACCACTTGGAATGCCAGTTTGATTTCGACGCGGCCCGAGAACAGTTGGCCAGACAAGGGATCGAGACGATGGCGCCGTTCACCGATTTTCCATACCTGAAGCAGGCATTCACGAAGGGCGAAGTTTGGCTGGTCGATCCGCGGCGAATCGAGCGGCTTCAGTCCACCGGACGCATCACCACCGACCAGGCCGACCGCTTCCGCCGCGAAGGCGCGCTCGGCTCGCACCTGGAAATCCTCGAACGCAACGACGGCTACAAAGGCTTCAACCAAACCGGCATCAGCGAAATCATCACCCGCACCGATCCGCGGCGGGTAATCGGAGCGTAGTGATGGCGGACAATCAATTCGCCGACCTGGATATTCCGCAGGAGTGGCTCGATGAATTCGAAGCCGCCGCCCGCCGGCCGCTCAAAGAGCGCTTCCGATATGCATTCATCAAAACCTACAAGCCCGTGATGGACGACGCATCTTTCCGCGCATTTGATACGATGGCCGACTATCGCCGCTGGTGCGAAGAGAATTTACCAAGCTGGTTAGGCTATGGGCGCGTTTGAATATCGCCAGGCCGAAGAGATTCGCGATGCCTTCGCGCG
Organism: uncultured Planctomycetota bacterium; assembly: GCA_963807935.1. Lineage (GTDB taxonomy): Bacteria > Planctomycetota > Planctomycetia > Pirellulales > Lacipirellulaceae > JABDGM01. The sequence goes on along the minus strand of CAWEDY010000019.1, from coordinate 4,938 downwards.
GCACGGCGTCCGATATTTGTTTCTCGGTAAATCGGGCGCGATTCTCCTCGGTTTTCCCGACACCACACAAGATGCCGACGTTTACGTCGACAAGTCACCAGCCAATTGTCAGGCCGCGGCAGATGCACTTCGCGACCTTGGATTCGCTTTGTCGGAAGATGAGGCCGGCGAGCTTGCTCGTGGAAAGGATTTCGTCCAGCTTCGATCCGGGCCATTCGATGTCGATTTGATTTTTGCACCTGATGGCATCGAGCGGTTCGACGACGCATGGCGACGACATCTCAGCGTAGAAGGATTTCCTGTTTGTCACATCGACGACATCATCGCCAGTAAGGAAGCAACCGGTCGCGCAAAGGACAAAGAATCGTTGCCTCGCCTACGCGCTTTCCGCGAGTACTGGCTCCGAACTCGCTCCGAAACCCGCTAGGCGCATATTTCTGCGCCGACACGTGCCGGCGGCGCAAACTCGCTGTTACACGCCGCACATGCATCTCGATCCGCGGCACGCTCTCGCCGAGGCAACAGGATTGGGCGCTGTTCGGCTATTTTGTGGCCACCGGTCGAACACGAACAACGCTGTTCGTAAATGGTCCATTTTGATCCGGATTGTCCGGATCATGTGTCCACGTATCGCCGTTTAAAACGAACTTGTATTCGTAGATGCCTGGCTTTAGCCGAATCGTCGTTCGATAGGAACCATGCGCGTCCGGACCGCTCATCAGGCGCCCCGTCGGCTTCCAATCGTTGAACGAGCCCGCCAGATAGACTTGGCGTACGTTCTTATGTTCAGCATCCGGCCTATATCGAAACGTCACGTCGAATTGATTACCCTTCACGTGCATAACCTTGGGAAATTCGCCACGAGCGGCTGAGTTCGGCAAACTGGTGACCATCGTACCGAGCATCATCTCATCCCAGGTTTGATCGCCCCATTTCACTTCTTTCGAGGGATCCGGATTCACGGGATTATCGGCAGAGTTGTCGAATTTGGCGTCGCACATCACGGTCGTGCCTTTGGGCATCAATTTTTCGTGCTTGAGAACATAGACGTTCTGCCAATTAAAATCGTATCGCGGCACATCTAGCAGGATTTCTTTGCGGCCGTCGGGATACTCAGCCGTAAACCGGAAGGATTTGCCGCGATAGTGCATGTGCGGCATCAATGCGTGCAGCAATGTATCCTGCATGAAGGTGTATCCGGCCGGCACTGGGAAGTCCGCCGCTCCGGGCGGAATGCCAAAGTCCGTGTTAATCGCAATTCTGAACTGAACAGTATTGGCAATTTTTTTGGGATTGGCCAGCACCAGGCCAACCTCACTTTGATCCGATTCAACGTGACCGTTCGGCGTGTAGTGCATTTGAAACAGAAGGCGTGAGCCTGCTGGGATCAGTCGCACATAGCCATCCGGCCAGAGCCCGGCGGGCATTCCAGGCGCAAACCCCGCAATCGCGTTGAAGAGAGGATCTTCGTCTCGCGGCTTCTTCTGTCCCGGCGGCAAGAAAAACACAAACGCGTGATGAACGACCGACCGATTCCCCGGCCGTATTTCAGCACCCTTGATCCACACGTCGTCCTTAAAATCCGCTTCCACACTAAAGTACTGATACGGCACCGTGCCCTTAGCCGGAACCGAGTACGCGACCGGCATGCGATAAATGGCGTCCGGCTTGCCGATTTGCCAGTCCTCCGGGAAACGTGCGGGCGGAGGCGAATCGGCCGGATTACCTTGCGGCATGCCGTTTTGCACCCATTTTCGGAACATTTCTTTCTGGGAACTCGGCATATGGGCATCGTTGGCGAACTCGCCAAACGAAGGGTTGGCGTGCCACGGCGGCATTCGGCCGGCGTCCATTACTTCCATCATCGTTTCGGCCCATGCGCTCACATCGTCGTACGAGGCCAGCGAGAACGGGCCGATCTGCCCTTGTCGGTGGCAACGCAAACAATGGGTTTGGACGAGCCGGGAAATATCCTTCGTGTACGTAATGTTCCCTTTGGGCGCGTTTCGCGGCGAGCGGGAGATATAGCAACCGATCGCCTTCGTTACCGGGGTTGTAACCTCCCGCCTGGCTAATAGTTCGTCCAGCGCTGCCGCAAGATAGTTAGTCCGCACTTCGTTTCTGGCAAACCCGACGCCGTATTGATCATCAATTCGACCACTGTAGCGCACGATTCGGTGGTCGTCGAGAATGAATGCAAGAGGTGTGCGATCTGCCCCGAACTGGTCGGCGACGCGATGATCCGGATCCTTGAGGATTGGAAAGGTGATCTTGTGCGTCTGTTCATAGTGGGCCATTTTCTGCAGCGTATCCTGCCGATTGGAGTTAATTCCAACCACCTGCACGCCCTTCGAGGCATAGTTTTGAAAAAGCTCGTCGAGCCGTATCCCGTAGAGCTTCGCCAGCGGACACTCGGTGCCAAGGAACACCACCACAACGGCTTTTTTGTCGGTCCAGTCGGATAATGAATGGCGTAGGCCCTGAGAATCCGTCAGGCTGAAACCGTCGATACGTTGCCCGATCGCAATTTCTCTGGCGGCGACTGACGCCATGACAAGCAGTGGGAGCAAGAGCGCGATCGCTCGGCAATGCATCGTCATCGCAAGTACTCCGGACGGGCTAAGAATTACCCGATGTTGAATCGGCCATGGATTACGCAAATATTTCCGTTCCCAAGCGAGCCGGCGGCGCAAACTCGGTGGTGCACGCCGCACACGCATCGCGATCGCGCGGCACAATTTCGCCACACTGTGGACATGCTTCCAGCTTCGGTCGCCGGTGCTCGATCAGATAGGCCAAAAATCCCGGCACGCCGAATAGAAATACAAATGTTGCCCATGTTGATGTCGCACTGCGACGGCGCTTTCTTTGCAATTGGCGCGTTTTCCAGGCGAGGCCAGAGGCGATCAGGAGTACAACGATAAGCGCTGGCCATGCGAATCCCGCGACAAATGCCAGGGCACTTCCAAAGCTGGAGAAATAATTCGTTTGCAGCAAATACAGTGGTCCGCCCAGGACCATTCCGATAATCCAGACAACCGAAACGGGAATGAGCGCACTCACACGCCAGGCGACCGTTCGCGGCGGGGCCGGCGTAGCTCCAGCCAGCCGGACCTCCTTCTCTCGTTGGATGTTTCCTTTCGGATCGATCCAGAACAGGCGCACAACCGGTCCGCCGCTCCAATATTCGTCGAGCCCCTGCTCGGGGGCATCAATCAGCATCTGATTGACGCTTACTAGCCACAGCGAGAATCGCCGGTTACGAAGTCCTTCCGGCAACACAAACGTTTTTGGGTTGTGTGTGTCGATCGTGAAAAAAGTCACGCGGTCCGGTTGGCGGACGGCCCACAGATTCCACGTTGGATCTTCGCCGGGATTTTGGTCGTCAGTTTGCGCTGAGATTTTGTCATTCGCGGCTTGCTGGTCGGTTTTCGTCGACACACTTTTCGGCTTTTTGGCGTCGATCATAAGTTGATCAAAAGTCGCCTTGGAGACGCGCACGCGACCCATCGAAAGCGCCTGATTGAATGCGCGCCGCGACTGTACCGTCCGCTCTTGCAGATTGATTTCCCACAAATGGCCGGTGTCCAAAAGGTAGACTCGGTTTGGCTCGAACTTGTCGTAATAGTAAACCAACTGCCGGCTGGTAAAATAATGGTTGCCTTGAATTAAAAAACGGAAGCCATCATCGATGCTGCTCTTGGGCACAGCGAATTGATCCTGTTTTGGCGGCTTGGAGGCCTGAAAGCCTGTCTGCCCGATGTAGCCGATTGGCATTTTAGAGATTCCGTCATAACCGGCGAGATACACTTTGCCGGTGCGATCGTTGTCACGAATGAACCACCAGGCGGTGGGCGGCTCCTTGCCGTCTGGCAAACCGGCAAGCCGCCCTGCACCTTGGTTCCAGGGCAGCGGTGTTTCCACCAGCCCGGGCGAAGCAAACGGCTGTGGAAAATAGTCGGAGCCGAGCCAGTCGCGCCGGTCGTTGTTGGTTGGTTGCCACGGCTTACCTTCAAGCGTGCGACGATCGGTCACGACGGACACGCCGTCAATGGTCTTTGTCGTCGAAATCACGGGAGTGCCGTTCGCAGCCACATCAATCGCATCATGGCTCCTTGGCCGCCGGGAAATCAGCGTTTCCTCGATGAGCACGCACCAGCCGAGAACGACGGCCCAAAGAATCGCGATGCCTGTGGCCACTACGGTCGCTGCCGCAAGTCGCTTCGCGGTATGGGCATTTGATTTCATCATTGGAATCCTCGGGCAATTAGTAGTCGCGCGCTTGGATGTAATAGTAGATGCTGACGAGGCCAATGGCTGTGGCGATCACTGAGATACACAGCGCGAGCCAGAACCATGGTAAGTTCGCAACAACAACGCACGCGCCGAATGCAGTCACGAGCGGTACGAGGCGCGTGCCGAACCAACGCCCGGGGCGAATCCCGGATAAGAACGCTCCGACGTAAACGATCGGCGTTGCCGTCCACCAGATCCATGCGGGCCTGGTCATCCGCCATTCGAACGGCGCGGCGAAGTGTCCAGGTGTGACGGCCCAGGACGCATAAATCAAGATCAGGCTCGCGCCGAAGATGAGCACAAAGCCAACGCCAACGACCAATTTCAAGCCGAACACATAGGCTCGAGGTATCGGTCGGTGGAGCAAAAAGTAGTAGGTTCCGTGGCCAAGCTCCCACGCGGTCTGTCGCAGACCAAGGGCAATGCCAAGCGCTCCAGCCAGCAACCAGAAATACCAATTCAGCGAATCGCCAACGAAAGGGTAGTGGTACAGGCGATCGCTCTGCCACGGAACCACCGGCGTGGCGGTTAGCTCACCCAGTGCGTACACCGCGCCGATCACCGTAAGCGCGACCATCCCGGCCGATTCACGCAGCTCCTTGATCACGAGCGCTTTCAGCATGTTCCAGCTCCGTTGAAAAG
>CAWEDY010000018.1:0-174752 GCA_963807935.1 uncultured Planctomycetota bacterium | reverse complement strand
TCCGGTCATAGGCAAGATGCACCCACTGGATTTCGAGATCGTCCTTCACAAGAGTTTTGATTGGCAATACTGCGCGAGGGAGCACGAAAAGATCGTCGCCGGGCTGTTGCCACGAAACGCTTGGCGGTAAATCCGGCTCGACGCGCAGGTTCCATTGGCCTACGACACCTGCCAAACCGCCATCATCAACCAGTTCCAATCGGTATGGTCCGCTCTGCGTGGCGATCCACTTTTCGGGCGCAACGTGAAAAGCGCGTTGTTCGTGACCGGCCGCATCCACTGAAACCGTCGCCTCAATTGGCTCGCTTCGATCTGGCAGGATTCGTGCGGCCCGAATCGGGCCACTAGTCGTGCCGCTGATTTCGATGGCCGAACCGGCTAAAACCTGCAGGTGACGTTCGGCCGACACGACAGGCAACCTGGTATAGGCCGGCGGATGTACCGCGATCGTCATAGATTCCAGTTGGGGCAGCACCGTTACCTCGACCCAATTCCAGGGCATCGTGTCGTCGTCTCCGCCCCGAGCGCGGAACGCAAACGATTGGCGAACATTTTCGCGGTGCGCTAACATTGTATCGCCGGTTCGCACCATGGGTTGCGACGTAACTTCCCGCCCGCCGTCGGGCGCCACTCCGTACTCGATGCGTACATTGTCTGGAAGTTGGCTCGTCGTATCGATGAGCTCGACTTCGAAGTTTTGCCCGGCAGCGAGCCGCCTCGGAACTTCGCGAAAGGCCAAGTGATGCTGGCGCGGCCACTGGGTGCCGCCCAGCGGCGCCGCTAGGCGCGCCAACGCGGTGCGCACTGCGCCGGCATCAATCGCCATGCAAATCGTCATCACCAGAATCGCGACCGCGAGCAACGCTGCCGCCTTACGCAGCGGTCCGCGTTCAACAACCTCATCCAATGGCAAGGCTTCGATCTTATTTTCCACTTCAGCAATTACGAGGCGCCGTAATTGGGCCGAGCCCGCCGTTTCATCGTGTTCCGACTGCCCGAGAAACTCGACGGCACTAGCCAACGAATCACGAAGCTGTGGAAATTGCGTTTCCATTCGCCGGGCCACAGCTAACGGCAGCAATCGATGCTGTTTGGGCAAATACCACCAGCGATACGCGGCCCATGCGACCGTGGCCATGAGTGCCGCGGTTGACATAATGCGCAAGCCGGGATCGGTAAACCGCAGGAAATAATCGGTCAGCCCGAGCACCAGCGCTGCGGCGAGGCCCGTGGCCACGATCCAACATGTGGCGACGGCACGGTGTCGCCAGACGAGCCGGTGCTGAATCGACGTGATCTTTTGCGACAACGGATGCATCGTAATGGTGAGCTTTCGGGCCGGCCGCAAGGCCGAATTAATTCGACAAATATCTCGGTCCGAAGACGGCGTCGCTGCGGGCGCTAATCGCCGCCGCTTCTCAAATCATTCCTTTTCGCTTCCGTAAAATCCACTCCGAAGTCATGCAACTCAGGAACGCGGCCAATAGCCACCAGCGATTCCAAATGGAAATCGGCGGAAGGTTTTCGACCGGAACGCGCCGGCCGGCCGGTAAGTCGGCCAACAGACCGTCCGCATCTCCAACCGTATAAAATTTCCCGTGAGTCGTTTCCGTGGCGGCCGCGAGCGCATGCGCGTCCATTTCTGTCCGGGCAAGTTCACCGAGCGGCGCCACCACCTCAAACCGTGCAGCGGGCGGGTTGCCCGGCACCTGCGGCTTGACCATTAATATTTGGTACTGGCCGTCCGTCAAATCGGTGATCGAAGCGTCATATACGCCGGATACGGCCGGATTGCTCCGCAATGTGACGCGTCGCCGCGGCTGGCCGGTTGCATCCACGAGCACTACAACCTCGTCGCGTGTGGGCAGAAGTTGGGTATCCAGAAACCGCGCTCTCACGTGGGCCACTTCGCCGCGGTGGTATTCACGTCGATCGGTCGTAACCTGCACCCCGCGCCCTTTCCCTAGTTTGCCGCGAGCCAGAAATCGAATCGTTTGCACCCAGTATCGAGCGAAGTATTTGTCGCCGGCTCCGATGCGCCAACGCCACGTTGAGTCGATGGCATGGAACATAACGCGGCCGGCGCCGAAGTATTGGAACAAAATCACCGGGTTGGCCGGCCCTTCGGCCAGCACCTGGGCCCCCGGTTTCAACTGCCTGCAGGAAACAAACCAATAAAGCGGTGCGAGCTTGCTCCAAATCTGCCGCGTGTCGTTTGGCGAATCACCCAACTGCAGTCCTGGACTTTGCAGACCGAGCGGCGTCGGGCGAACAAGGAATCCATGGGTCACCTCATCGGCCTTGTTGTCGGCCGCCGTCAGCGATTGTAGTTTAATGGGTAGCAACGCAGCCACATTCGGATTGTCTCGATAAAGCCAGGGCAAGAATCGCAGCCCCGCGATGAATACCGCGCCCCCGCCCTTGTCGGCGATAAATGACCGCACATTGTGCCACACGCTACCGGGCACTAGTCGCGGATCAACATCGCCGATGACCAGCACGTCGTAGCCAAAAAGGTCGTCGCGGTTGACTGGAAATGTTCGTAGCGCCGATTTGTCTTGCGCCGCGTATGCTGGATCGGCGTCCTGCAAGTAGGTCGATAGTTGAACGGTGCGATCGCGTTCTAACAGTGTCTTTAGGAATCGGAACTCGTAACTGGGATAAGCTTGCACCAGGAGCACCCGAATTTTCTCATCGCGAACAGAAACTGTGCGGCTCTGGAGATTATTTTTTTTATTGGTTTCATCGTCGCGCGGTGCGATTTCCACCGTGTACGTCACGTCACCTGGTTTGTTCGGCCGATCCATCAAACTTACCGACAAAGTTTTGCCGGTTGCCGGCAAGGCAATCGATTCTTCCATCAACGGGGTAGACTCCCCGTCGCGGCGGAGTGCGAGTTTCGCCAGTTGGCCTTCCAAGCCAGTTGCCTTGATCTGTGCCTGCACGCTCACCACGTCGTTCACGAAGACGTCGTCGTCGACCAGCACGTCGGCCAGCTCGATATCGTGCGGAGGTTTGGCACTGCCAATCCCTACCGCGAATAGCGGCACACCGGCGTTTTTCAAGTTTTGAGCTGCTTCGGTAAGCGAAACGCCCTCGGTCGCGATGCCATCCGAGAGCATTATCACTGCCGCCGGTGTCGCCCCACGAAATTCGTTGATTACTCGCACCAACGCATCGCCGATGCGCGTGCCCTGTTTGGTCGAGCCATCGGGTGCGAGCGTTCGCACCGCGCGCGCCAATTCCACTGGGTCCGAGCCTTTAGCAATACGCTTCACTTCGCCGCCGGCGGTGTAAACTATCGGCCGGTAGCGACTCGCCAATTCGCGAAACAATCGGCCGTTCCCTTGCGTCAATAAAAGCTTGGCGATGTTTAGCCGTGTGGGCTCGCTCAAACCATTAGAGACAAGTCGCTCGCTCAGCCCGGCCGCCAGCGCCGGATCGTCGTAACGATCGGCGATCCCCATGCTAGCTGAACGGTCGATTACAACTGCGATCGCAGGTGGACCCGTGAGTCGCAGCGAAAGTGCCCATTGCGCAAGCATTACCAGGATAATACCGATCGCAGCCAGCCGCAGGGCAGCCAGAATCGCTCGATACAATCGGCCGGCACTGCCGGATTCGCGTACGTACACCGATGCAGTCCATGCGATAGCCGCCAGCACCAAGAGCAACGTGGCCCACGGCGCCCAACTCCACCTGGAGTCGAGTTGCCAAGTGGCCGTGTCCGCGTTCGAGTGTATCGGCACGCCGAGCCACTCCGTGAACCATGCTGGCAACTGTCCGCTCATACCGCTCCCCGGCCAAACTGCCAGGCCATGAACAATTCCGCGAACAATAACGCGACCACTACCCACAGAATCGATTGGCTCCATGCCGATTGTGTCATCGCGGTTGCCGTGCGCACATTGGCTCCGTCGTGCCATGTTCCGCGGACGGTGAGCACTTGCGGCAACTGTGTGGGGTCGACCTGAGTGAGATCACTTTCCACCGTGTCCGGGTTTACGGCAAACTGTTGGATTTGACCCTGTGCTAGACGGCGCAATGAGTACACACCGCTCACGTCGGTATCGAGGTAACTCCATTCCCAGCCGGCTGGGGATGACTGCAAAGAAACAGCGACGGTACGCCCATCTGGCCGCGATATTTGCAGCTCGGCTTCATTCGAACCCAAAGGGAGCGGGCCGCTGATCGTTCCGCGTAAAGGCGAACCGACGAGTTGCTGCCATTGCTTATGCTGCCCGCCAGTGGCAAAGGCCAATACTTCGCGGATGAGCGGCAGATAGCTGGGCCACGTCGGCCAAGCGGTCCACGGCTCGCCGGTCGTTGGATCAACAGATGATAGCGAGCCATCCGTCGCCACCAGTACGGTCCTGCCGCGGCCCAACGGCGCCGTAACGATGAACGGTTCGCCGCTAGGCATGGCAACGGCAATTTCCACCCCTGGCTGGCTGTGCGAAACGTCGAGCCGGTAGTATCGGGCGACCGGTGTGGTTAGCAGTCCGGCCCGTTCGCGGCCTCGAAAGGGAGCAACGATGGGGTGCCGATATTTTAGCGGATCAAGACCGAAATGTGGTTGAGCGATCAACTCACCGATGCGCAGGGAGGAGCGGCATCCGAACTTTGCCCAGAGCGTTGTAGCTGCTTGGAACAACGCGATCACCCAGGAAAATTACGACGCCTCCGCCCGCCTCAGCGTAGCGGACGAGCCGCTCTGCTTCACTTGCAGTTAGCTGAGCAACATTGCACAAAAAGACGCAATCAAAATCGGTGAGCGCCAATTCGGCCAAATCGCCCTCCGAAACGACAACGGGTCGAATCGGCGAGTCGCCGGCTGGGTTCGGATTGAGCGCATCAGCCAGGTATTTGGCGGCGCCTTCGCGGCCGGCAACACATAAAACGCGCATCTCCTCGCGCACCGGCACCACCAGTGAACGCGAATTGTCAACATTGAGCCGGTCGCCGCTCGCGCGGACGGTAACCGTGTGGTTGCCGGGCGACTGAAATCGGTGGACAAAATGAATCGATCTGTCGCTGGCGGGCGCAACATCGACCGTTTCCTCACCCACGGGCACATCGTCGACCAGGAATTCAACACGGCATTGTGTGCGCGGCGCCTGGCCGAACTGGTGCAGCGTGGCGTCAAAGCCGGTGTCGCGGTCTCGCGCTATCACGGAATCGGTTGGCGCCAAATTGGTGATGGCCAGATTACCGGCATTCGGCTGACCTACATCGATCACAATGAGAGATGCTCGTTGTCCGATAGACTCTAACACAGCGGCCGTTCCGGAATCCCGCTTGCTGGAAGTAAGCCGCTTGTTGTTCGCCAAAACGCCCCAGGTACCGCGCTGCACATCGGTGAAGAAATACACTTCGTTGCGGTCGGGCAAGTTGCGCACGCCTTTTTCGTCAATCGATTCTTGAACGCGCGTTATCGTGCTTGCCAGGTCGGCTACCGTCTGAGGTTGCGTGAGCGATTCGATTTGAAGGGCCACCTCGGCATGATCGATCACCCCGGGGCCGACAATTAACTTGGGCGCGGAGGACATAAGGATCACCGTGAATACGTCGGTTGACTGGCTCTGGCGCACCAGGCTGGCGGCCAACTGTTTCGCTTTGTCGAAATCTGTGCTGCTGTTGGCCCGGTACGCCATCGAATAGGAGCCGTCGAGCACCAGAATTTTGTGCATGGGCACCGCACTTCCCCCTGCCAGCAGCCGTTCTCCGTACGGCTCGGCCACGGCCAGCACCACGAGCAGGATGATGAGTGTCCGCACCGTGAGTAGTAACCACTGCTGAACGTGCAAGCGGCGGGCGTTCTTTCGCATGGCGGCCAGCAGGAATTGCATGGCGGCCCACGGCGACTCGCGGAACCGATGCCGGCTCCACAAATGAATTAACAGCGGCGTAGCCGCCGCCGCCAACCAACCCAGCATCGCCAGGTTGCCGAAGCCAAACGCGATGAGAGTTAGACTATTCCGCATTGGCTAACGACCGTACTCGAGAGAATGCCGGATACAGAATGCGTGGAAGAAGTGTTTCTATGGATGTGTCTTTTACATGCGCCCGACTTCCGTAGGTTGCATCCTCCAAATCTCATTTTAGGCGCTTTTTGCGCGCCGACAGAAAGACACGCAGTACGGCATCGAGCGGCTCGTCGGTCCGAATGGTGATGTAATCGATCTGCTGGGCGCGGCAGCCGGCCCGCACGCGCTTCACGAACGATTGCATCTCACGCCGATATGCTGCCTGCAGGCTGCGCGGTTCGGCGACCACTTCTCCCAGCGCCTCCAGCCCCTTAAACATAGTTACCTGCTGAAATGGAAAATCAATCTCAGCCGGGTCCAGCACGTGCAAAACGATGACATCGTGCCGCCGGTGCCGCAGGTGTTTGAGCCCGGCCATCATCTGCTCAACATCATCGAACAGGTCGCTTACGACGACGACTATTCCTCGCCGGCCAAGCCGCTCCGCCAAATCGTGAAAGATTGGCCCTGTGCGGGTCTTGCGCGCCGCGGTTGCCTCCTCCATTACGTGCAGCAGTTGCTTGAGCTGTGTCGGATTGCTGCTTGGCCGTATCAGTTGCCTGATTTCGTGGTCAAACGTCACGAGGCCAACGGCGTCGCGCTGATGGAGCACGAGGTATGCCAGGGCCGCGGCCGCGCACTGGGCGTATGCAAGTTTCGAAAGCGGCGCGTGCGGCCCCCGATACTGCATGCTCTCGCTGGTATCGAGCAGCAAATAGCACAGCAGGTTGGTTTCCTCTTCAAATTGTTTCAAATAAAACCGATCGGTTTTTCCGAATACCTTCCAGTCCACGTATCGTAGATCATCGCCCGGCGCGTACTCACGGTGCTCGGCAAATTCGTTGGAGAAACCACGATATGGGCTGCGATGAAGACCAGCTACATAACCTTGCACAATCCGCCGCGCGCACAGTTCCAATCCCTGGATCCGCGCCAATGCTTGCGGTTGAAGGAGCGAACTGATGGTCGGATCGGCAGGGGCCATAGGGGGTTGTATTTCGCTGAGCGGATATCGGATTGCGGATCAAATGCGCTCACAAATTCGTAATCCGCAGCCCCATTCTTCACGCTGCATGGGTGTCTTCCGCGACGGGAATCGTCTTCGTGAGATGAGCCACGATGTCGTCCGCCTTCAAACCCTCGGCTTCGGCGTTGAAATTGGTGACGATTCGATGCCGTAGCACCGGCGGCGCCACGGCCCGTACGTCGTCCCCGCTCACGTAGTAACGCCCGTGGAGCACGGCTCGCGCCTTGGCAGCCAGGATCAAATACTGGCTCGCGCGCGGACCGGCTCCCCAACTCACATAGTCGCGGACCATCTGCGGCACGTCGTCATAACCGATGCGGGTTCGCCGGGCGAATTGGATCGCGTAACGAGCCAGGTGATCGGCAACCGGCACCCGCCGCACGATTCGCGATAGCTCCAGGATGTCGTCCGCCGAGAGGGCCGACGTTAACGGTGTAGTAACGTCGGCTGTGGTCCGCTTCACAATCTCTAGCTCTTCATCCTCATTCGGATAGTCCACGCGCACCATGAAAAGAAAGCGATCCAATTGCGCTTCGGGCAGCGGGTATGTGCCCTCCTGCTCGATCGGGTTCTGCGTGGCCAGCACAAAAAACGGATTGGGGAGCGGGTGCCGCTGACCGCCCACGGTGACCTGCTGCTCCTGCATCGCTTCCAGCAAGGCCGCCTGCGTTTTAGGCGGAGTACGGTTGATCTCGTCGGCCAATACAATGTTGGCGAAAAGCGGACCCGGAAGAAACCGGAACGCACGCGTCCCCGATTGCTTGTCTTCCTGGATGACTTCGGTGCCCGTGATATCTGCCGGCATCAGGTCGGGAGTGAACTGAACGCGGTTGAACTGCAACGAGAGTGCGTCGGCCAGCGTACGAATCATAAGTGTCTTGGCCAATCCGGGGACGCCCACCAGCAGGCAGTGCCCTCGTGCAAAGAGTGCGATGAGCAATTGTTCGATCACTTCGTGCTGGCCGACGATTCGCTTGCCAACCTCATCGGCAATGGCACGATAGGCCTCACTAAGGCGCTCGACGGCTTGAAGATCATCTGGTTCAGACATGCTGCACTGCGGTAAATTGTAGTTGAAACGAACTTTCGTCACTTGACTTCGGATGGAACGCTTAAGCGACTAGTCCTGTCCGACGCTTGAGCATTCGGAGACTGTGCCGGTCCAGCCGGCGCCGCTTTCGGCGGTCCAAATACCATGAGCTTGTCATAACCGGCCGCGATTAGCCGTCCCTTCGACACAGCCAAGTTCGCTCCGCCGGTCAGCGGTGCGAGGGAAAGTGGCGGTCGGGTTTGCGCTCCGGAATTAGGATCGACCACATAAATTTCATTTCGCGTCGGCCAAAAAATCTCGTTTCTGGCCACCACGCCGCGGCCCATGCCCCGAATGCCGGCGTGCTCGCTTTCCGGCCAAATCCATTCCGGGCGGCCGGATGCAATGTCCAGCGCGGCCAGTCGATTACCACTCACAACGAGATGCGTCCCGACAACGCCGAGCAAATGCAATACATCGGGAATCTGGTTCTGCTGCCAAACCGTTTTACCTGTATCCGCTTCCAGCGCGAAAATCACAGGCGAGTCGGACGGCGCCACGATCAGAAGCCCCTCATGGTACAAACAAGGCGAAGGATCCCGATCAAAATATAACGGTCCGGCGGAACCCGGTGGAAACAACTTTTCGGCGCTGCGATCGTAACGGCTGAGCCAGCAGATCTGCGCCATTTTTAGCATCGAGCGCCGCCACCAGGCCAAGATTCGTGTTTAAATAGATGCGATCTTCTACGAGTGTCAATAAATTGTGCGTAATCTCGTCGCTTTCGCCACTACCCGGCGTATCGGCGGCGCCGATCGAAGTTCGCCAAAGCTGGCCACCGGTCGCCGCGTCGAAGCAGGCTACGTACGCGTGAGGCGTGACATCGCTGTGCCGCACCGCGACATATACCCGGTGGCCATCGCTGACCGGAGTTCCATCAAACGCCCAAGCCCTGTCCTCTGTTGGGGATCGGAACGTCAAAAGCCCCTCGCGTCGAAGATCGAGGCCAATGATGTGATCCCGTGCCGACGATTCTTCTGCTTGAACGTGCGACGTTGCAGCCGGACCGACGCGAGCATAGAGAACGCCGTCGGCGACGTCGAGCGTCAAGCGCGGAACGCCGTGACCAACTCCTCCCGCCATGCGAAATGGAACTTGGACCGTCTTATTCTCCGGCGACTCATTACGATAGAGCATCCCATCGGTAGTAATTGCCGGTTTTCCGGTCATCAGATCGGCGGCGCGAATTCCGCTTCCGTCCGCGAACACGATAACGCCATCCACCACGACCGGATAGCAACTTACTGGCCGTTGGGATTCCCGCACCGCGAGTTCGGACTGGTCCGCAGTAAGTCCACCGCCAAACGCGCCGCCCTGCACCGACTTCACGCCGCGGGCGTCCGCGGGCGGCGACAATGGGATCGGCTCTTTCCAAGCCGGAACAAGAATTGCCTCCGTCGGTGCCGCTGCAGTCGAACGTGTTAGCGAGCCGGCAAACGTGGGCCAATCGGCTTTTGCCGGCTCAGCGGGCCATTGGCGCGCTGCGGAGAGGAGGCGCGTAAGCGCCGTCGCATATGCTTCTTTTTGTCCACCGATCTCGCCCACCGCGTTGGGGTGCAGGCGACGAAGTACCTCCAGCTCCAACGCGGCCCGCTCAAGTTCACCTGCGCGAATGGAAACGAGTACAAGCCGGGCACGAACGTCAGCCAGATCAAGATCTGTATCCGGATATGCCAGCCAATTCGGCGGTGTCTCGCGCGATTGCCAGTGTTGCGCCACCTCGGCCCAATGCTTCGTTAAATCGATTCCCCGTAACGCCAACCACATCGGTAACCCGTTCGGGGCGCGCAATCGCGGGTCGATCTGTTCCCAGTTGCGACGTGCGCCGGCATAGTCGCCCCGCTCCAGCGACAATTCGCCAAGCGCGAAGAGCGCATCATCACCCCAACTGCTGCAAAAAAGCTCATTCACCACGCGGCCAAGAAGTTGCTCGTCGCGGTTGGCAAGACCGCCGCGATACCACCTTTCGGCCTGCGCGTTGACGCGGCGCCGATACGCGGCCAAGCCTTCGGCCGGTAATCGGGCAAGCTGAAGGCGGCAATAGGCTCGCAAACTGACGTACCGCCGGTCGTCGAGCGCGACAACGCCGCCCGCACTGTTCGCCGCGAGTTCGCGAAATATATCGATCGCTTCATCCCAATTGTGGCCCGCAACAAGCGCTCGAGCTTGTTCCAACCGGGCGGTAATCGGCCCCGAAACAGCGTCCACGTGCGGCGCGGTCAACTCGACGGGCGACGCTGGAACTCCGAAGCCGAAATGAATCTGCTGAGCATACGTGACACCGGCGCTCGCCAGCATGCCAACGACCATTGCACTAAAAAATGAGCGCGAAAGTTCGCAGATGGCCGGGAGAGTGCGCATGAATTTCCAGCGACGTCGAGTAATTCAAGATTACTACTGGCATTATAGAGTTCGATCCGGCAATGGCCTAGCTGCAACATGGTGAAGGCTAGTTGGGGCGACCTCCGGAATAACGCTGCAAGAGATGGCCGATGGAAAAGAGGATTACCGATACGACGAGGAATTGAAGCATTGGTCCCGCCCCAATGTTGCCGTTCAACTGGGCAATGATCGCCAGCGGCGGAATCGTGAGCCCGACGATTTGCAACAATCGTGCGAATGCGTACATAGCGTGCACGGTAACACTCAAAACGCTGTTAAACAAGGCGACAGTAGTCTGCCGAACGAACGATCGTTACCATATGCAACTACCGTGCATCGAAAGGACCTTCGAATGAACAGCCAATCACCACGTGCTGCAAAATCGTCTCAGCCCATGGGTCGGTTATGGCTGAGGGCCGTGCGGCTGCGCTGCCCGGCCTGCGGCCAAGCTCCGATCTTCCGAGGCTGGTTTGCGATGCACGACGCCTGCCCGGCCTGCAGTCGCCGATTCGATCGCGACGCCGGTTATCTACTAGGCTCGATTTACTTCAATTACGGCGCAACCGCGCTGCTTGTCGTCGCAATGTATTTCGCCATGTTTTTCAGCGACGTATTTACCAACGGCCAACGTCTACTGATACTGAGCGCGTTTGGCATCCTCTTCCCGATGTGGTTCTTCCGATATGCCCGCGCACTGTGGATTGCCTTCGACGAACGTTGGGATCCGTGGCCGAACGAAGAAGAAGTCCGGCGATTGAGTAGCGAAAGGTCCCAAGCTAGGCGCTAGGCTTCTGCAATGCTACCGCTAAGAGCACGTCGGGCGGCTAAGCGGTTGGCATTTCGGGCGATTCTGCGGAATGTTGACGGGCGCGGCGGATGGAGTAGTACGCCAGGCTGCCCAACGTTCCCAGGACTACGTAGGGCATCGACATCATGAATAGGATGCTGTAGTAATACCCGGCCGCGAGCGACTGACCTTGTGGATCGTTCTGCGCAAGGCCTTCTTTGCACGTCGGGCAGGCGGCCGCGACACTCGCAATGAGAAGAACAAGGGCAAGCACAATCGCTGCCACAATCCAGCGGGCGATCGCAGGTTCGAATTGGTGGTAGATGGCTTTCATATTGCACCTCCCAGCTATATCTAACATCGGCTGAGCAACAACACTAATTCTATATTATTGCGTTACCGGTGGCCAGAGATGGTACAGCATCACGTAGACAATGACTCCGGTTACCGAAACATAGAGCCATATTGGAAAAGTGATTCGGGCCAGACGACAGTGTTTTTCGCGATATGCCGCGGCCGTTGCCAGTTGCTCCGCTTGGTGGGCCTCGGGGCGCAGCAGCCCAGTGCGCGGAAACCGAGATATATCTGCCGGGTCGCCAAAAACGGCACGGTAATCGCCAGTGATACATGCGATGCCAGAATTACATCATAAACGTAGTGGATCATGCCTGGATGCGTGAATCGATTGTGGCCGAGCTGCACACTTTTCCAAACGTAACACGCTAAGAATGCGGTCGATACCGCAAACGCCGTGAGCATGGTTCGTTTGTGCGCTTCGACGCGGCCCGTTTTGATCAGATAAAGGCCGACCAGGAGCAGCACCGTCGCGAGGGCATTGAGCGACGCGTTCACATGAACGATGGGATGAGCCGCCAGAAGAATCGTCAACTCGATTTCTCTTTCACGGTACTGCTCGACACGAGATCGTGTGGCGGGTCTTCACCCAGGCACTTCAGCAACAAACCGTGCAAGCGATTGCATTCACTCTCACTGGTGCCATCGTACACACCACGAATTTTCCCCCGCTTGTCGATGACAATCGCGAGATCCTGATGCCCCTTAAGACTTAGATATACGTTCATGCCCTTGGCCACGCGCTTGGTGTAGTCGAGATCGGCCCGGCAGAAGAGCCATCGTTGAGGATCTGCGTGAAAGCGATCGGCATACGCACGCAGCGCATCCAGCGTATCGTTGTCGGGATCGCAGGAGATGCTCACCCACGTGATGTCTTTCAAATCCGGCTGATTGGTCATCATTTCGATGTTCGCGTTCAACCGCAGGCACTGGCCGGGGCAGCTTGTGAAAAAATAGGTGGCCACCCAGACATGGCCCCGCATGTCGGTCGAGCGAAACGGCTTGCCGCTGCGCTCGGTGAGTTCGAACTCTTTAAGCGGCGGGCCGATCGCATTGGCCGGAATCGCATCGCCGCGCGCAAGGTCGAACTGCCGAACTCGCCACCAGGTCCAACCTCCGTATGCCAACCCAAACAGCACCGCCAGGCAGAGAAAATACGGCACCGCCGATCCCGTCGTATGCCGAGCGGGACCTTGTGGTTGTGGACTCGGAGTAGTAGTCTCTGTTTGGTTATTCATAGCAAGTCTCCGGTCGATCGTTTGCCGGCGATCCACCAGTCGGCGGCAAGCATGGCGCCGGCGAACGCAAGCGAAACGATCCAACAAGTTGCCATTGATGGCAGTTTCCCGGCCGCGATATCTGCATTTTGCAGGTAATACCTTAACCCGGCCACCCCATACGTGAGCGGGTTGATGCTAATAATCCATCCCAACCAGCCGCCGACATCCATCGGAAAGAAGGCGCCGGAGAGGAGCCACATAGGCAATAAAAACACGCTCATGATGGCGTGGAAGCCTTGAGTCGAATCCATTCGCCAGGCGATCAAGAAGCCCAGCGAAGTCAGTGCGATCGACACGACAAACATCAACAGCAGCGACCCGATGACGCCCAGCGGTGTCGGCGAAATTACAACGAACCAACCTATTTTTCCTGCGACCCAGCCCAAGAGCAAAAACACGACACCTTGTAGCATCGCGATCGCAGTGCCGCCGAGCACTTTTCCCAACACCATGGCCCAGCGCGGAATCGGCGCCACCAGCACGCCTTGCAGAAACCCTTCGCGACGATCTTCGATAATCGAGATCGTGGCAAAAATGGCCGTGAACAATAGGATCATCACGAGCGTGCCGGGAAAGAAATGTGCGTAATCGAGATTGTTCGAGCGCAGCCCGGCCCCGAACAGCAGCCAAAAAATAATTGGCTGGCCGAGCGCACCGAACACACGATTCTTTTGGCGAAAAAATCGCACCAGCTCGCGCTCGCACAGGGTGCCCACGACTGGCCAGGGCGACACCGTCTCGGTCGTTTGTGAAATTGCATTACTCATTGCGTATTTCCGAATCAATTTGTGAGCCGAAGGAAACAGAGATTACGGGAGGGCTTTCCTGCCATGTTTCATTCGTAAGCGGCGCAACTAACGTCACAGCTTACTATCTTTTTTTCTTTCCTCTCTTATCTCCATTTCCTCCTGTTCGATTCTCTTGTGATTCGTTGGTCCAGAATCGATGGCCAGTGAAGTGAATGAAAACGTCCTCCAGCGTCGGCTTCCCGAGTGTTATCGATTCGATTCGATCGGGAAAAGCTTCCACGAGTCGGGGAATCCATTGGTGGCCGTCCGCTTGTTCGAGCCGCACTGATCCGTCGACGGTTTTCGCTGTCACATTGAATTGTCGCGCGATTTCCGCGGCTAATCCGCCCGAGTCGTTCGTGCGAATCGTAATGGCATCGCCGCCCACGGCGGCCTGCAGCGCCGCTGGCGTATCGAGCGCCGCCAGTTCGCCGCTGTGCATGATGGCTATGCGGTCGGCCCGCTGGGCTTCCTCGAGCAAGTGTGTTGTGAGGACGACGGTGACCCCATCGGCGTCGCGCACCTGCTCCAGGTATTGCCACAGATCGCTCCGCGCGCCGGATCGAGGCCCGTTGACGGCTCATCGAGCAGCAACAACCTGGGGCGGTGCAGCATGCCCGTCGCGAGTTCAACTCGTCGCCGCAGTCCGCCGGATAGTTGTTCGACCAATTCGCGCCGGCGATCGGCGAGACCTAGCCGCGACAGCATTTCCTCGGCCCGCACACGGAGGTCCCGGCCGCCCAGCCCATAAAGGCGGCCGTGGTGCACGAGGTTTTCCATTACCGTGAGTTTTTTGTCGATACTCGGCGATTGAAAAACGACGCCGAGCTGCGAGCGAACTGCAAAGCCCTCGTGCCGCACGTCGTGCCCGAGCATTCTCACTTCGCCTTGTTGAAGTGGAATCAGCGTCGAGAGGACGCGAAACAGTGTTGTCTTGCCGCTGCCGTTGGGGCCGAGGATCGCGAAGATCTCCCGCTCTGCGACCGAAAACGTCAAATCGCGGATCGCTTCGCGCTGGCCATACCGATGGCCCAGCTTTACGATTTCAACGGCAGGCGAAATGGACATGCGGCGATTCAACAATGTAGGCCGCCGATCGCGGCGCAATAAACGTCAGTCAATGCAAACATGGCAGTGCTTGCTGTTGTTCGGTCTTTTCGGCGAGCAGTGGCCTGATTGAGCGGGACATCGAACCGTGCCCGCAAGCCGAGGCACACGATTGTAAAATAGGTGGCTAATGCGCTTCTTTTTCTGCGACGTCACGCGAAAGCTCGCGCTTCGCCGCTGCCTTTTCTGTAGCGGCCACTTCCGGCGGATCGGCCGCGTATAAAAGCCGCTCGTGCGAGTAATGCGAGTAGCCATTGTTTTGTCGCCAGCCTACGTCGGGCACGAGCATCAACATTAGGAAGATCGACATGAACATGGCGGGGATCGTCAGCACCCATTTCCAATTGGCTTCCCAAAGCAAGTGCATGAAAAACATAATCACGAGCATGGCCTTCGTGCAGGAAACCGCCATCATGAACACCCGGGCCACTTCCTTGTCGAACGGCCAGTAGCTGGAATACGTGAAAAACGAAGCGGCAGTAAGCACGCATAGCGCGGCGAATACAACTAAGTATTTGCCGATGCCGCCGTGAGCAATTTCCTCGTGGCTATCGTGTCCCACCGGCACGTGCTCGTTCTGTGCGATAGCGTCATCAGTCATTTTGAAAATCTCCGGCGAGACGCAAGCTCGCGGCTGCTGCATTCACGATAGGACGAACGCCTTTTGCCTAAAACAAATACAACAACGGGAACAGGAAAATCCATACCAGATCGACGAAGTGCCAATACAGGCCGATGTTTTCCACCAGGTTCGCCCGCCGTCGATCGAGTGTGATGAACAGTAGCAAAAAGAACACGATCAATCCCACCAGCACGTGCAGCGCGTGGAAGCCAGTCAGTAGAAAGTAGGTGCTGGCCCACAGCGGACCGCCGGGAATCATGATCGGTAAACGAAGCCACTTGTATGCTTCATTAAAGCCTTCTTTTGGCGGGGCACTTTGCGGCTCGGCCGCTTTATCTGCGGCCGCCTGCTGAAATGCGACCAGCTTCATTGCCGCGCCACTGCTTGGTATTGCACCGGCTTCGGCCGCGTGTTCTACCGTCTCGTGATCGTGCGGCGGATAGATCGCGTACGCCAACTCCATGATCTTGATCCGCGCCTCCGGCGAATCGGGCTGTGTGCGCAAAACCGAATCCGCATCGTCTACCATGCGGCTTACCTCATCGACGACGTCAATTTTCTTTTGATCGTCGTCCGATAGCTTAGCACCGGATCCGGTAATTTGCGCTTTCAACTCGCCAAGTCGCTTGCGGACCGCGGCTGAATAATAGATATCGGCCTTGTCGTAGACGAGCCCGTGCGGTTTCAGCGGATAGATGCCGTGAGCGAATTTCTGCGAGTACTCATACGCCTTGACGCCCAAAAACACGCTGCCCAAGAGAAACGTCAACAGGATGTATCCCTTGGCTTTCGCGGTATGGTTGAGCTTCGCCGCTTCCAGCGCGAGAACGATCGTCACACTGGAGCAAATTAGAACAAACGTATTGAATGCGCCGGTCGGCTCGCTCAAGTGAACGTCGTGCGGCGCCGGCCAGGCAATCGCCCCGAAGCGCAGCACGATGTACGTGCCGATCAGCCCCGCAAAAAACATGATCTCCGTTGAGAGAAACAGCCACAGGCACGTCTTGCCGTTGGGAATCGGCAGCGCGGGCTGGTATTGAAACATAGGGGAGTGTTCGTGACTCATTTATTTGGCGTCCGTTATTCGCGGTCCGCGGTCTGTTGTCGGTTGTTTGTGCCTATTGCCGTCACCGAATTGTGTGTTCCATCTGTAAAGCGCAACGGACCGCGAACAACGAACAATCAAACCGCAACCATTAAAAGCAATCCCATCCAGCAGACCAGGTATATCAAACTCGCTCGCAATAATCGCCGTGCGGATCGATCGTCGCGGTGAATTAAAAACAGCATTGCGGCGACCACTTGCGCCGCCCCCAGTGCAAGCGTCCAACCGCAGTAAATCGTGGGGCTGCCCGCCTGCGGCGACATCGTCGGCACGAGGCTTACAGGCACCAGTGCCAGCGCACCCACCAGCGCTTGAGCGCCGCGCGCAATCCGGTCGGATCGACTACCGTTAACATGCGCTGGCCTCCACGTACGTAGTCGGCTCGGTACAGCCACGCGATCGCCATAAAGTGCGGGAACTGCCAGAGAAACATCACGGCCACCAACGCCAATGCCCGCATATCGATCGCCGCGCCGGTGGCGGTCCAGCCGATCAAGATGGGCAGTGAGCCGCTGACGGCTCCCACCGCGGTGTTAATCGGCGAGCGCGTTTTTAGCGGTGTGTAAGCCAGAACATATACCAGCCAGGTTGCGAGCGCAATGGTGGTCGTCGTTAAACCAACGCCAACCATTAAATCGATCGAACCGACGACAAGCGTCACCGCGCCGAACACAATTACTTGAAGTGCCGTCAGCCGACCCGTGGGAAGCGGCCGGTTGGCCGTGCGAGCCATCCGCGCGTCGGTGGATCTTTCCCACCACTGGTTGAATGCACCGGCACTGGCAGCAACAAGCGCCGCGCCCAGAACCGTGTGCATCAACACCAACGGGCGCACGCCCCACGGCGACGCCAGATGCGCGGCAACAATAATCGTGACCAGCTCCATCGCGACAATTCGGGGCTTGGTAAGCTCGACGTAAGTCGCGACACATGTAATCCAGCCGCCGCGCGCCGACGTGCCGCGTAGCGCGACTCCAGAGGCAGTCGTAATCCGACTCATACTGCTGCCTCCAATTTCGTTCCATGGGCCGGTTCTGCGGTCGAGCGGCCCGACAACAATCGACGTGCATAGAGCGCCAAGGCCACCGCCGTGCCCAGCATTAAGGAACCGGTCGCGACATGTGCCGTAATGATATGTGTCTGCAGCCAGCCGCCGTCTTGAATGGCCACGCCCGGATTCGAAATCCAATCGCTCGCCCACGCCGGCACGGAAAATTTCACGATCCACGTACCGGCGCCGAGAGCCAGTTGCAACGCGACCAAGCCGCACAATGCCAACGCCAAACGACGAACGGGTCGAATATAACGTGCGCTGCGCAACACGGACCAGACGAGCGCAGCGATATGAAGTGTTAAAACAGCCGCCAGGATCAAATGAAATCGCACGGCCAGCATAAATGCGGCCGGTTCTGAATCCACGGGAACGTGCCGCAGCACCGCGCCGAACACAATCTGAAGATAAACCAGCACGGCTGTCACGGTGGCCAGGCGCCGGATATGGCCGCTTGAGTCCCCCTCGATGGGGTGCCGCTTGCTGCTTGTATGGTTGATGCGCGGTTGCCGAATCGCGGGCAGAGCCATTCCACCCGAAGTTCCATGTGCGCGATGTAAACACCGCCATGGCCACGGTGAGCGCGAAAAATAGAGGCCCGGTCATGCCGTGGAGCATCGCCAGCGTTCGCTCATCGAGCCGCACTCGCATGCCGCCGAGCACGCCTTGAAAGATCACCAGGCCCAAAGCAGCAAATCCTAGCCCTCGGAGCCAGCGCCGGTCTTCCACGCGCATCAGCACAACTAGGAGGCCAATCGTAATCATACCAACCGAGGCTGCTAACAAACGGTGTCCGTGCTCGACAAACAGATCCCAGGGGGCGGCCAGCCAGCTTTGCCACGGGTAGAGAAACAGGTTGTATCCATACGTATTGGGCCAATCCGGCACCGACATGCCGGCATCGGTCGTTGTCACCAGCCCACCGACCCAGACGAGCGGAAACGTCGCGCACGCTAAGACCACGGCCCAGCGATGGGGCCAAGGTGAACGAACGAATTCATCCGATGGGTTCATAAAAAACAATTTTGGAAAATCTCAATGACCAACTTTGTTTGGACATTGGTGCTTGGCCATTCTTCCGACGTGTCGTTGTGGCTCCTAATGCGCCGCCGCAGGGGCCGGCGCTGGCTGGTTTTGCGGCGGCGGCATCGTTTGTGGGTAGTAGTCGATATCCACCTCCGGCGAGCCGTACTCATACGGCCCACGGTATATCACTGGTTGGAAATCGAAATTGCCATGTCCGGGCGGGCTCGGCGCCTGCCATTCCAAAGTGTTGGAATGCCAAGGATTTCGCCCCGCCGGCGGACCAAAAAATATGCTGTAGAAAAAATTCACAATGAAAATGCTCTGCGACGCGACCATCAGGATCGCGCACCAGGTCATGAATTGATTTAGCGGCAATAAGTGCCGAAACGTTTCATAGTGATAGGGATCGGCCAGACGACGCGGGAAGCCTACCATGCCCAGGATGTGCATCGGATAAAACACACAGTTCAGGAAGGTGAACGTCAGCAGAAAATGCAACTTGCCCCAACCGTCGTTCATCATCCTGCCAAACATCTTGGGGAACCAAAAGTAAATCGCGCCGAAAACCGCCATCGCCGTCCCCGCGAACAGTACATAGTGGAAATGGGCGACAATGAAATACGTGTCGTGAATAAAGATATCGATCGGCGTGGCGGCCATGAAAATGCCCGACAGGCCGCCAATAATGAACATCGATACGAACGCCATAGCAAACAGCATCGGCGTCGTGAATTGAATCTTCGCCCCCCAAATCGTGCCCAGCCAATTGAACACCTTGATCGCGCTCGGCAAGGCGATGAACATGGTGGCTACCATGAACGTCATTCCCAGCACAGGGCTCATGCCTGAAACGAACATGTGGTGGCCCCACACAATGAATCCCAGCCCGGCAATGCCGGCGATCGAGTACACCATCGGCTTGTAGCCGAATAGCGGCTTGCGGGCAAAACAACTGATCATGTCCGAAACCATTCCCATTGCCGGCAGAATCATGATGTAAACGGCGGGGTGGCTGTAAAACCAGAAAAGATGCTGCCACAAGAGTGGTTGCCCGCCCCCGGCGGCGTGGGCCGAATTGGTCGCGCTCCACCCCTCGGGAATAAAGAACCCGGTGCCCAATTTCAGATCGGCCAATTGCATGAAGGCGGCCGCGGTCAGCACCGGCAGCGCGAACGCCTGCAGAACTGCCGTGATGAACATGGCCCAAATCGTCATGGGCAGACGAAACATCGTCATGCCGGGGGCCCGCATCTGGATGATCGTCGTCAGGTAATTGACCGACCCCATCATCGATGACACGCCGACGCACAGCAGCCCGACCAGCCAGTAAGCCTGTGCCTCGCTGGTGAGCGACAAAGGCGCGTACGACGTCCAGCCGGAACTAGGACCGCCCGTGCCTACAAAAAAACTTGTGCCAAAACAGATAAACGCCGGCCACATGAACCAGTAGCTCAACATATTCAGCGTCGGGAACGCCATGTCCTCGGCCCCGATCATCAGCGGAATCAGGAAGTTGCCGAATGCCCCCGCCAGAATCGGAATGATCACCAGGAAGATCATCACGGTGGCGTGCATCGTGAACAACATGGTATATGTTTCGGGTGCGATCTGGCCGCCCTGCTCCGCGAACAGCAATTTGCCCAAGATCGGCATGCTCGACCACGGATACGCAAGCTGCCACCGCACACCCAGCGCTAAAAGGCCACCGATAAAGAACCAGATAAGCGTGCTGAACAGGAACTGAATCCCAATAATCTTGTGGTCGCGCGAGAAAACGTACGTCGTCAGAAAACTGCCGGCGTGGGCATGTTCAACGTGCGGCTGGGCGTGAAGGTCGGCGGTTATCGTGCTCATAGGGGCTGCAATATATTGCGTGGTCGAAAGTCGAAAAACCAAGGTTATTTGTCAGTTGATTGTGCCACCCGACGCGATTGCTGCTCGGCGTACTTCTCATCCAGCCAGGCGTTGAATTCGCTTCGCGGCTGAAAGGTCGCGCGGCCTTGCATCTTGTAATGCCCCCAGCCGCAAAGCTCGGCACACACGATATCCACCACGGCCGATTTGCGGGCTTTGAACCACATATATTGTGCCATGCCGGGCACCACGTCCTGCTTCATTCGTATATTTGGCAGGAAGAAACTGTGAAGCACGTCTCTACTGGTAATGATCAGAAGCACCTCCTCGCCCGACGGAAAATGGATGTCGCCATCCACGCGAACGATATCGTCCGGCGTGTGCAGTATGCCGTCTTTCCCGGGATAACGAACGTCCCAATTGAATTGCCGGCCGGTTATCTCGGCCGTGACTGGAATGTTCGGCTTCCGCATCTTGGCGTCGGCCCAGGCATTCATCTGGTAAATCGCAATGAACAGCAGCGTCACGGCCGGCAAAATCGTCCACACCACTTCTAGCGTATGACTGCCGTGCGAAAACTTCACCGGTTCTGGGTTCGACCGGCCGTCATATTTCCAGGCAAAATAGACCAGCGCCCCTTCTGTGGCGACGAAAAGCGCGCCCGTCAGCCAGAGTATGAAAATAAACAACCGATCGATCACGCGACCGTGTTCGGATATGTCCTGCGGAAACCAATGGTTAAAGTACGGCGCGACGACAAACGTCAGCACGCCGAACACAGGCACCATCAGGAACACTAACGCCCAAAAATGCTTCACTGCAATCTCCAGCAAACCAACTGTAGCCGGGGTCTTTGACCCCGTTCTTATATCCGGGTTTTTGTCGCCGGCCTCGCAGAGGCCGCCCGCGAAACTCACTTTCTCAATTCTTCCGTATTCACCGGCCGTTTCTGCGGCTGACTGGACGGTTCAAACGGCAGTGAATGAACGTAATCGACAAGCTGCCAAATCTCTGGCTGGGTGAGCGTGCCTTGGGCTCCCTGGGCAGCGGGGCCGCTCGCCGGCATCGGCGTGCCGGGAATTCCAGCCGAAACCCGCCAGAAAATATCGATGGGCCGCCGGCCGCCGCGGTAAATGCCTTCGCGCAAGTTGCGGGGAATCGCGTGGCGCGGCGGCAGCAGCGTCGTCAACAGCGCTCGCCGCTCATTGTATTCCTTTTGGGCGCGCGCAATTGCTCCTTGAGTTGGTCCACGTCTTCCGGCTTGGCCTTTTTCAACTCGCCTTCTAACGATTGAAGCTCTTCCTTCTTGCGAGCGGTGTCGTTAATGAAATCGTCGTTCGTCTTGCTCCAGTTGTCGAAGTTATCCTGCTGACCGTCGCCAAGCGCGGTGGGTCCGTGGCACTTCACGCAGTTGGCCCGCGTGCCGTAGAATAGCTCGCGGCCTTTGTCAGCCGATTGGGCAATCTGGTTTGTGGTGCGATTGTCTGGCGGAATTGCCGGATCCTCGGGCACGATCACTTGGTCTTTCGCCCCCTGCCACGCTTCGAGGATTGGCTTGAGCAACTGCTCGACGATCTGCGAGCGCGTTTCGGCGTTCTCGACCGGATCAAACTTATCTCCCGGATTCAAGTTATCCGCCACGAAGCTTTCCAGGGCCGTCTCCATCTGGCCTCGGATACTGAGGTATTTCACATATTCGACCAGGGCCCCGCGTTCGTCTGGGGGCAGCAAGGCAAACGACGGCATGGCGGTGCCCGGAATACCATCGTGAACCGTTTTTTGCAAGTCGGCATCGGTCGGCAGTGACGCGGTGTACGTGCTTTTGAACTTAAACGTACCCGCGCGATAGTCGCGCGGATATGGATTGAGAATGCTCGCGGTCGGACCGTGGCCGTCGCCCGATATTCCATGGCAATGCGCACAGTGGCGGCGATATAGCCCGTGTTTCCCGCCCGACTCTTCGCTCCACACCGGCCCAGCGGCCATCTTGAGCTTCCGCTGGTCCAGGCCCGTCTCCGGCATGGCGAACGGCTCATCCGGCGTGCCGAACATCGCGCCTAGGATATTCGCGATTGCCTTCTGATGCTCCGGCGCGATCTGCTTGGCGACGACATTCGTCATGTTCAGCCGAAATGGCGGCGGCTCAGTCTTGCCGCAGCCGGCACAACCAACCGTCGCGGCTGCCATTAACATCCAAATCCGCATTGTGAATAGACGACTCAACATCGTTTAAAATTGCACCGCGAGCTCACACAGTACACGGAAAAGAATCGGTCACGGCAAATTTGTCGTGTGAAATTTGTCACTTCGCACATGGCCACCGGCAGTTGACAAATTTGCAATGACAAATCGACTCGTTCTTTTCCGTGTCCTCCGTGTCTTGGTGGTTATTTCCTCTTTTGAACCTACCCGCCGAACGATTTCGGCGGCACCACTACTTTGACTTCTTTCTTCTCATCCGGCTGAAGCGTGACCAGGATGCGGCCGCGATTCGTCCATTTGATGTCCGGCGCATCGGGCGTCGCGCCTACCAGTCCGTTGCCTGCGGCCGCACCGCTTTCGTGCCACACCTGAAATTCGAGCGGCTCGCCGGCCGGCACGTTGGCGATCTCGAACTTCCCCTGCGCGTCGCTGACCGCGAAGTAGCCGTCCTTTCGCGGAAGTACGTACGCAAGCATCCAGGGATGGATGCTGCAAGACACTTTGTCGGGTACAGTGACTTCCTTTTGCAGTTTGAAGGGAATCGCGCCGCCAGCCGGAATCAGTTGGTTAAAACCGACGTTTGGGATATTGGTGTTGTGGCCGGTTGGATCGCTGTTTTTGATCACGAGAGATTGCCCGACCGTTAGTGCGGCGACGTGCGTCAGGAATTGGCAATGTTTCTGATCGAACTCCACCGAATCGGTCCTGGGGGCGGCCGATTCGTTAACGCGCGAGGCATCGCGAAGGAAAATCAAAACGTTTTTGATGCCCTTTGTGGCCGGATCCACCACCAGTGTTTCCTGCGATGGCGCCGCGCCATTGATCGTGCAGATCTCAGGCTCCTTGGTCACGTTGTAGGGCGGCATCGTAGGAGGCGTACCATCGTACACAAACGTTCCGCGAAGTGTCGCCCAACCGGTGCCCATCGGCTTGGCGGCCTTCTCTGCGCCGGCGGTATTACCAGACAGAAAAGCTTCCCTTATGGTTTTCGCCGTTGCCACGTCGGCCACTGGACCCAAACTGACGTGCCGATCGCACCCGGCCGCCATCATCGCCACGACCGCGAATAACCCGATTGAGCCGACAAACAAAGCACGACTTCTCATTGCTTTCCACCAACATCGAACAACGCAGTGCGGACAACAAACAAATATCACTTCAACAAGCTGGCCGATACTTTGATATCACCCAAATCGAGTGTCTTCCCCGCCGCGATGGTGATTTTCGCCCGGCCATGGCGAGAATCTGTCATGCCGCCTTTGAATTTGAGATTCTTCAGATAACCGGGCGCTTCGTGCCAAAACTGGAACTCGTGTGCTCCCGCCGGCATGTCTTTGATCTCGAACGTGCCGTCCTCACCAGAAACGGCCATGTATGGATGGGGCAGAGATAGCAGGTATGCCTTCATCCACGTGTGAATATTGCACGCCACGGGTGTCGGAAGGGCGCAGACTTGCTAACGGTAATCTCAGATTTGTCGTTTGCGGGAACAATCGGATTGAAGGAAAGAAGGCTTATGTTCGTGTTATGTCCGACCGGATCGGAGTTCTTGATGATTAGTTGCTGCCCGACTTCCACCAGCAAAATGTGCGGATGGAATGCGCAGAAGTGATTGTCCAGTACCGCCGGCTGCTTGAGTTTCGCCTGGTATTCGGGGGCAACATCGATTTTCTTTCCGAATTCCGTACGCAGATACACGACCGCATTAACCAGCGCGTTTCCCTTGCCGATGACCACCGTTTGGTTAGCCGGCTTGTGACTGTTGCAATACTCTGGATCCTTATTAATCAACAGCGGCGGGAGTTTCGGCGGCGTGCCATCCACTATAAACCGGCCCTTCAGCGAGCCCCATTCGGCGGCGGCGGACGAGGCAACCATCAACAAAGCAGTAAGTAAACCGAACAGGAATGACGATGTCGTCTTGTGCATTTTTTGCCTCATCCAAAAATGTTACGGGTCGCAACGACTCAGGTGCTCAACTCCAAGACCCGGATGGCGCAGCGCACCGCGGGTGAATACTCGTAGAGGAATCGAACCTCAACGGGGCTTTAACGGTAATTCTCCCACAATATGGTCATCTGCTGGCCGACCGATTGTTCGGCGGCGGTTGGTTGGGCGGCGGCGCCGCAGGTGCCTGGCCTCCCGGGGGCGGCTCTTTCACCAACCCCTTCACAGACGTTTGCCGGCGCGTGTACTCGTCGAAGTTCATCAACAAGTCCACCACGCCATCGAGCTGCGAAATACTCGGACCTGGGAACAATTCCTGACTCACGCCACCGAAGTTCGGCGGCTTCGGATCATACGGTATGTTGACCGGCATGCCGGTGTATGGCAAGGTGCGCTGCGGATTGGCGATCCAGCGGCGCGTGTAATCCGGCCGCAACCGGCGGTAAACCTGGTCCAAATTCGGGCCAAGCCCCTTCGGCGCGCCCCGCACCTGATAATCGCCCAGCGAGTGGCACTTGACGCAGTAGTTGCCGTTGGTGACGATCCGCATCGCGTCATTGAGCAACGTCGGGTGCGATTGCTCCAACTCGGCAAGGTATCCGCTGCGGCGACGCACGTTGTACTCGTAAGGAAACTCCGCATTGGACTTGGCGGCGAAATAATCCACCAGATTGCTCGCCTCGTCGCTCGACATGTGGAAGTTCGGCATCCGCAGCACAACCGCCGGCCGGATGTGAGTCGGATCCATCAGAAAATCGTGTAGCCAATCAGGTTGCACTTTGCCACCCTCGTTATGCAGCGGCGGCGGCAGCCATCCCCATGCCTCGGTGACCACTACGTTTGGATTCACCGTCTTCTCCTGGGCAATGACGTGCGGGTAAAGGTATTTGGCCAGGTCGCCGCCGCGGCCGGGATACGCCGTCCCGTGCGCAGGCCCGCTGCCATCGATAGCCGCGGCGATTCGCAGCGTCTGCACGCCCACGGGGCGCGGCACGCCGCCGATCACAACAGGCTGAAACGGAATAAACTCGTAAAACCGCGGCGACTCGTTATCGTCCGCTTCGATCGGCACGCCATCTTGATCCACCAGCCGCGGCTGACCCGTTTTGTCGTCCCGCGCCGGCATGCCATGAAGTTCTGCGTGCATCAGACCACGCCGGTCGGTTGCCAGAGACGCTTTAATTTGCTCAGGCGTCACCTGCGGCCGCAAAAATGGATAATCGTTTGTTGTCGGCGGCTGGTCGAAGTCGTTCGGCGCGTACGCGATGTCCCAACGCTCCATATCCAGCATGTGACAGCCGGCGCAGTTGTATTTGTCCAGCACGTGCCGACCCTGGACGATTGCCTCCTGCCGAGGATCCGGGTGGTAGATGTACCGCTCGGCCGGAGCTTCGTTCGTCAAACCCAGCACGAATGTCATCACCTCTTCGCGCTGCTTGGCATCGAACGGGAACTTCGGCATGCGAAGCCGCTCGTCGTACCGCTTCGTGCGGGTTGCTTCGTAGTCGAAGCTCCGCGGCATTCGCAGCTTTTGCCACAAGAACCCGTTTCGCTCGTGGCTGTTCAGCGACTGCAGAAAATAGGCCGTGTCCTGATTGTATTTGTCGTCCAGCGGATTCAGTTCTTGGCTCTCGCCGTGATCGGCTTCAGCACTCTCTGCCGCAGCAGACGCATCGTGATGCCCCGTCGGGTTGCCGGGGGCTCCGCTACCGGTTGCCTTATTGGCGCCGCCGCTCGTCGGGATGAATTCGCCGTGCGTCGCCAGAAACTCGTCGATGTTCTCGAAGGCGAGCTGCGATGTATCTTTGCGGCCCCAACTCGCCAGCGGCGTGCCGATCGGTTTGGCCGACTCGTAACCCGGAATATCGTGACAGCCAAAGCAACCGTAGCGGCTGATCGACCGACGGGCCACGTATTCGAGCTGCCGTTGTGCGCGGTCGTTGTCGTCTTTGTATCCGCCGACCAGCACCTTCTCATCGACTTTGACAGTGTCCGCCAATCGCTCGTCGATGCCGTCCTTCGCAAAGCGCTCCGCCCGCCGGCGCGGGAACGACGCACTGAGCCACACAGTCGTTAAATCGTTGAGTGCTTGTTTTTCGTCGTCGGTCAACTCGGGAGTAGGAGCCGGTTGTTCCGGCTTCCAATCGGCCGGGACGCTCAACAAGAACGCCATGACATCGGCTGCCGGATCAGTCACCTTGCCCGTCGGATTTCCGCTGGCGTCGTTTACCGCAATTGGGTCGAGGAACACATTGGGCATGGCCGTCCGCGGAAAGTAATGGTTCGGCGCTTTCAGCCAACTGTAAAGCCAACGCTGTCCCTTATCGGTATTGAGCTTTGCTGAAAGCCGAGACAGGTCCGGCCCCTGAGTTGAATGGATGTTTGGAAACGCCTCGTGTGAATGACAGGCCAGGCACCCTCGCGTTTCGAACAGCATTTTGCCGCGATCTTTCGACGGCTGCTCGGTGATGCCCTGCGGCGGACCGATGTAATCGAACGGCTGGCTATTGTTCAGCAAAAACTGGGCCAATGCGCGAATCTCGATGTTCTCAAATCGCTTCGTGTAATACAGATCGGTAACTTCCTCTTCCTTGCCCGATGCGTTGTGGATCGGAAAGGCCTTCTCCTTGTTATTCAAATGTTCGTAGTTCAAAAAGAATTGCGGCATGCGGGTGGTGGGCCGAAAATCGGACGGACGGCGTATCCAACTGTAAACCCACTTGAAATCGACCTTAGAATTGAGATGCCGCAGACTAGGCCCGACCTTGCGGAAGCGGCCCGGCACATCGACATCTTTAAGCACGTCGGCCAGTGCGTGCGTCGCGGTCGTTAGCCGGGGTTTCTGCGCGGGCTTGTCGGTTGCTCCGGGCTTCGACTTGGCAAGTTCCGCGTCGGCACGAATCGACTGCATCAACTTGGCGCGCGCATCGTTGGAGTCCTGCCGTGCCACCAATCTTGTTGCCCACTCGCGCTCAGCATCGTCCAACCCGGCGTCGGTAAGGATTTGCGAGGCGACATCTGCGTAGTTGGGCTCCAACCGCAAATCGGGGCCGATCCGCTTCGTCGGCCCGTCGTATCCAGTAATCTCGTGGCAACCGTAGCAGCCGTATTGGCGCACAAGATGATATCCCGCAACGAGCTTCGGCGCGGGTGGCTCGGGGAATCGTTCGCTCGGTTCCAAATCCACGACTTCATGGTGACATTTGAGACAATTGCTCTCGATGAACCGATTCGGTGTCATCGGAAAGCCCCAATGATGATTGTCGAACCAGCCGTATTTGCGCGACCAGTCGAGCCCTTGCTGCGGGTCGTTCGGCGTGTGCGAGGCCCATTTGAATTCGGTCGCACTGCCCTGCCCATCGTGGCAAATCGTGCAGCCCATCTCGCCTTTCTTGTGCGGGCTGGTGCTGCCAACAAACAAATCGAGCCGCGGGTGTGACGTAAACGGCTGATCCAAGCCGCGGCGAATCTTCAGCGCGATCGGCTTGCCCCAATCGACAATGTCCAACAGATAATGCCGGGCCGTTTCCTGCGTGTCGATCGGGCCGCCATTTGCTTCGAGCAGCACGTCGCCCATTTGCAAGCCGGCAGTTGCCGCCCGGCTATTCGAGTAAACAACTTGAACCGTAACATCGCTGGCGTTTACCTGGCCGGACGGTGCCAGCCGGATGCCGTAGACAGCTTCCAACGGCTTTCCAAGCGTGACTTCCCGCTCACTACCGTCACGGTCGCGGCGGACTCTTATCTCGAGCGGCTGACTCCAGTTGGCCGGTCGCAATAGATGCTCGTCGAGATCGGCCACGGATTTGATCGAATCGCCGTTGATCTCCAGAACTACATCTTTTGCCTGCAATCCACCGATCGCGGCTCGACTGTCCGACGCCACGGCCTGAATCGCAACAGAACCGGTAGCCTTTTCTGCTGGCGCTTCTGCCGCGTTCTTCGAGGTTTCCCCCGATGCTTTGGCAAGCGTGATGCCATACCAGGCTTCCACAGTTGCCTCTTTTGGTGTCGCCAATTGGACGACCCGGTCGCGTTTATCGGGTGGGATGTCCGGATAGGCGGGCTCCGTGGATGAGCCCGGTGCCGTCTTGTCGATTGCCCGATGGCAAACTATGCAGCGATCGTAGCGGGCCACCGAGCTGAAGTTGTAATTGATCTTCATGTCCGGCAACCAAATCTGATCGAGCTTAATATTTCCGGTGTACAGCGCATCGAGCACCGGGGCGCGGTTGATCCATTCGCCTGCCGACGTGGAGTACTTCGCCAGGTTCTCGCGCAGGCGCTTCTGCTCTGTTTCGATCGCCGAAATCTGTTTCTGCAAATCCAACTCAGTGGATTGAATTTGCTTAACGACGTTTTCCAACGCGACGCGGTAATCTTTCGCGGCGGCCGTCGCTGCATCGAGCTCGACCATTTGATCCGCGAGCTTTTGAATCTGTTCTTCAATCTGGCCGGTGGGCTTCCCTTCGCCGACCGAGATGCCTCGAGTGCTGATCGCAGCCGTTCGATCTGCGGCCACGAACTTCTGCTTCGTCAAAACGGCATCTTCGCGCCGCTTGGCCTCGTGAACAAAAACATCCAACTCATCGAGAAGGTTCTTGCGCGCTTTCGCCGCCGCATCACTTCCATTTTCCGCCTCATTCAACTTAGCGAGAGCAGCATCGACGCCCGAGAAATCGGGCAGCTTGTCAGACTTAAGCCGCTGGTTTTCTTTTTCCACTAGCTGCTTAAATCGCTGTATCTGCGAAGGATCGACCTTGGTGCTCTGCGCTGCCGCCAAGTCCTTTCGCAAATGTTCGAGCTGCGCCATGGAATCCGCCCGCGCCTGCGCCAATTGCGCTTCGATCGTCCACCGCTCCCGTGCCCGATCATCTAACTGCCACTCGCGCCATTCGCGATTGTGGTCCTTGGCCAGCATCCAAATGGTGCCGCCCAGCATCACCAGCGCAGAGATGCCGAATAGCACGTGCATCCGCGCTTGATCTCGCCATGTTTTTTCGGTAGCTGGCATCTGTGCTTTAGCATCGGCGGGAACGCCGATTCAATCGCGTCGGTGCGTCCCTTGCGGGCCGCGTCAAAAATTCAGGAAATATTCCGGTATCGCGATCAAGTATTTCAAGTTAAACGACCATCGCAAAACCATCTTGATCGGCAGCGCCGCCATGAACATCAACAAGTTGGCGAGCACCATGTAGCGGACGAAACCCATCCGCCGATAAAACCCGCGCAGCACGGTTACCGCCAGGATCGGCGGTAGCGCGATGAAATATCCGAGCACCAACAAAATGCCAGGCAATTCACGCCAGACGATGGCTCCCAACTGAGTCAGAAACGGGCTGTTCGGTGGCGCCTGCGGCAACGACTTACCCAACCACGACCGCCAAAAGTACTCCGAAAGGTTCACATTCGTAAGCGCCTGAACCTTGTGCGGATCCCACGTTTCATAAGGACCGAAGAAATTCCAGTTCGGTCCGCGCAGCAGCGTCCCCAGTACGATGAGCGTCACCCACAGTTCCAAGAATCCAAGTTGGAAAATGATGTACGCAAAACGCCGCTGCTTGATGGTGTAATACCCATTGCCCGCCTTGTTGAAATCGATGTACGGAATCGCCATCAGGCCCACGATGATGAGGCTCGGCAGCACGACGCCCGCCATCCACGGGTCGTAGTATACGAGCATCTCCTGCAGACCCAAAAAGTACCACGGCGCCTTCGAGGGATTCGGCGTCTTCACGCTGCTGGCCGGCTCTTCCAGCGGGGCTCGCAACCAAATCGCCCAAAAGATCAGCAGCGCCGACAGCGCGATCATGCAGATCATCTCGGTATACACCAAGTCGGGCCACACCAGCACTTTTTCATCGTCGAGCTTCTCCAACGGCGGTTGGCCTTCGTCTATACGGCGGTCGTTCACGACCGCGCGATACGTCGCCAGCCACGTAAAAAATGCCAGCAAAAATACCAGGGCGACGATCGGTACATTGTCCGGCTTGGCCACGATCGCGAAAAAGTTTTGATCGGGCATCGACAGCCCCATAAACAGCAGCATCAAGTTCCAAATTGTCCATGCTACTGCCGGCCGCACGAACCACGAACGGAATAAGAACAGAATCACCAAGACGGTTGTCGTGCCCACGCTGTAAATGACTGGCCCGGTGTGGGCGTTCACGAACTCCCGAAACGCCAGCGGCATCCGCGGCATCATGCTCAAATTGGCGCCCGCGGCCATCGAAGCCAGCACGACATACGCCAGCGCTACGATCGTCCACAGCAGTGCGTTCGTAAAGCTAAAGTCGAATCCCGGCAAGCGAAGCCGGAAATATGTCTTTGGCTCGAATTTCTGCCACATGAGGTACGCCGCGATGCCGTTCATCGCCGCGAGTGCCAAGTAATAAGGCACCAGGAACGAGGAAACCATTTCGGCGATCTGCTGTGGGGAGAGCCCGTGCATATTTATGGCGCCGGCCGCGAGGCCAGACTTTTCCAGACAATGGTTTTGCGACACGAGTCGGCGTAGTCGCCGACGCTAAGACAAATTCACCTTATAACGGTCCGCTGATCCCGCCATCCTTGCGGACCCGCCAGAAGTGGATCGCCAGCAACAGCGAAACGGCCAACGGAATCGCGATGCAATGCAGGATATAAAATCGGTTGAGCGTTTCTTCGCCAACGTTCCGCGCACCCAGCAGCGCAAAGCGCGCATCTGTGACTTGCGTGATCATCGGGTAGCCGAGCGTCAACAACTGGTGCCCCGGCCCTTCATGACCCAAAAACGGAGTGGCACGGGCCATATTCGAGCCCACCGTGATCGCCCACACCGCCAGTTGGTCCCAGGGCAACAAATATCCCGTGAACGACAGCAGTAACGTGAGCAGCAGCAGAATCACGCCCACGACCCAGTTGAACTCGCGCGGCGGCTTGTAGCTTCCGGTAAGAAATACGCGATACATATGCAGCCACACAGTAATTACCATCGCGTGTGCGCCCCAACGATGAATCTCGCGCATGATGCCGAGCGAATAGACGTCGCGGAGGGCCAGAATATCGTTGTAGGCCCACTCCAAAGTCGGCCGGTAGTAAAACATCAGCAGCACGCCGGTGACCGTTTCCACCAGGAACAGAAAGAACGTCACGCCGCCCATGCACCAAGTGTAAGAAAGGGCGATGCCCTGCTTCTTGATCGAGACCGGGTGCAGGTGCAGAAAAAAATTCGTCAGCATCACCACAATCCGGTTGCGGCGGTCAACCGGCATCGGATGCCGAAAGATGCTTTTCCAAATTTGAGATTCGGTAATGATTTCGCCTATGCCGGCCATGTCGTCCTAAATCCGAATATGAATCAATAGATAAATGCAATGATTGATAGAACTTCGCAACGGATCGCCCACACTGCCGAAGTACCTGCTCTGAACCATGAACCTCAAACCGGAATGAAACTGGCCGGATCGTCCCACGCTCCCATTTCCTGTTGGAACGTGCGGCTCTTATCGACCTCGATCGAGCCGTCGCTGGCGATTCCGATCGCATAGCGCTCCAGCGGCCGCGGGGCTGGCCCTTCGAAATTAATGCCCGTTTTGTAATACCCGCTGCCGTGGCACGGGCATTTGAATTTCTGTTCCGCTTCGAGCCAATTGGGAGTGCAACCCAAATGCGTACACACGGACTTCAGCGCGAAAATCTCCTGCTGGCCGTTGTACTCCGTGTTCACGATCCAGATGCCGTATTGCGCTTTGAATCGAGTTTCGACCTGCTCGGGCGGAAACTTATCGGGCGTGCCGACTGTAAAGTGGCTTGGGGGCTCGCGTAGAATGTTCGGAAACATGAACCTTACCGTGCCAAGCGTCCACGCCGCGGCAGTTGCCGATAGTGCTGTGAAGCCGACCGCCAGCGCCGACATCCCAAACAGGAATGCGCGCCGCTCGGCGATTTGCTCCTTGCTCGACTTGTCCGCCGACCGCGCGTAGGCTGGCTTCACCGGCATCGGCGGCACGACGATGGCCTCTTTGGCCTTGGCCCTTTTCGCATCGGCGGCTACAGGCACAGCTTTCCCCTGCGCTTCCGCCTTGGTCATCGGTCCGGGCTTCGTCCCTTTGCGCGCGGCAGCGAGAATGCTCTGTGTGTCCGCCGGCTCGGCCTTGGCAGACACGGTCTCCTTCTTCGTCGGCGATGCTTTGGCCGCCGGCGCAGCGGCCACTTTAGCGGCCGGCTTGTCTTTGGCCTTGAGTGGCGCCGGTCCTCCTTGTTTCTCACCGCGCGCCATGGCCATCATCTCGGCGACACTCGGCCGACCGCCACCGGCCGGCTTCTTCGCAGGCGGCCCGCTCGGTTTCTTTTCGATTGCACTTGGTGGCGCTTCAACCGGGGCCGCCTCTTCCGGCGCGGTTTCGGCTGCCGGCTTATCCCCTGCGCCGGTCGATGAGTCGGCTTTTCGCGCCGCGGCTAGAATTTCTGCTACCGACTTCTTGCTTTTATCAGCCATCGATTCACCCTTTTGCCGAATTAGTTTCTCAGTGTTGGAGAAAGTTCGGCGGGAGAAGCGCATTCGCACTTGGCGTCCGCGCAATCGCGAATTTGCAACTTCGCGAAAGCCCTGTTGGCCTCTGGCAATCCATTACGCTGCAACAGTTTATAGAGACCGAGGGGCCGGCAAGGCAGGGGATTGTGACTTTTTTCACAATCTTCCTTCTATCTATTTATTACCCAACCAATCCGCTGTCAACCGCTCTTTTGCGTTTCGCCCGCTTGATCCCCCCTGCACTAAATTCTGCGGCGCACAGCGGCGGGGGTAAAGATCAAAATTATTTGCGAACTGCGTTTGTTCGCTGAACTTAGCGATGTGTGGCGTACTTAATCCAAGTAATGAGCCACAATTGACGATTGCCCCCGCGCGCCGAAACTGGGACAGTCTGGTGCCCGCAGTCGACCTTTGGCTTCCTGATCAACCGAATCCATCTTTTTTTGAGCTTGCATCCATGAAGGTCTTAGTGATTGGCAATGGTGGACGGGAACACGCGCTGGCGTGGAAAATTGGCCAAGGCACGCGAGTGGACCGTGTGTTCGTGGCGCCGGGAAATGCTGGAACCTCCGAAGACGCCGAGAACATCGAGATTCCGGCCGACGATGTCGCTTCCCTACTGGATTTCGCCCGACAAAACCAAATCGATCTGGCGATCGTCGGCCCCGAAGCCACATTGGCAGCCGGATTGGTGGACAGCTTTCAGCAAGCCGGCCTGCGCACCTTCGGCCCCACGCGCTCGGCGGCCGAATTGGAAACTAGCAAAGTCTTTTGCAAAAACCTGCTGCGGCACGCCGATGTGGCCACCGCCGACTATCGTGTATTTCGCGACGCCCGGGCGGCGATCACCTATCTGAAAGAACGCGACGATACGTCGGTCGTCGTAAAGGCCGATGGCCTGGCCGCCGGCAAAGGCGTCGTCGTATGCGAGAACCGCGAACAGGCGCTCGAAGCAATCGACCGCATCGCCATCCAAAAGGAATTTGGCGACGCTGGCCGACAACTGGTGATCGAGGAACGGATCCACGGCGAGGAGGCTAGCGTCTTGGCACTGACGGATGGCCACACGCTGCTGACAATGCCGGCTTGCCAAGACCACAAGCGGGCTTTCGATCGCGACACCGGCCCCAACACCGGCGGCATGGGAGCGTATTGCCCAACTCCTTTGATTACCGATCAATTGCTGGAAAAAGTCGAGGAGAAGATTCTCGTTCCGACGGTGCATCAAATGAAGCGGTCCCGGCGTCCTTTTCGCGGTGTCCTCTATGCCGGATTGATGTTGACGAACCAGGGGCTGAAGGTGCTGGAATACAACGTGCGGTTCGGCGATCCCGAATGCCAACCGCTACTGATGCGACTCAAGAGCGATCTGGTCGATTTGTTGGAAGCGACAGTTGACGGGCGGCTCGACGAAGTGGCATCGCCCCTATGGGATCCGCGGCCGGCCGTATGCGTTGTAATGGCGAGTGAAGGCTACCCCGGCAAAATCGAGCCCAATCAGCCGATTCGAGGCCTCGAGGAAGCAGCCAAGCTCCCTGATGTGAAGGTGTTTCACGCCGGCACGGCACTGCGCGATGGCCATGTCGTCACCAGCGGCGGGCGCGTGCTAGGAGTCACGGCCTTAGGTTCCAGCATCTCGGCCGCCAAACTG
Source organism: uncultured Planctomycetota bacterium (assembly GCA_963807935.1). Classification (GTDB taxonomy): domain Bacteria; phylum Planctomycetota; class Planctomycetia; order Pirellulales; family Lacipirellulaceae; genus JABDGM01. The sequence continues at coordinate 139,938 of CAWEDY010000018.1, read as the reverse complement.
CAAGCCTATACCGCGGTGAAATGCATCCGCTTCAGCGGCGCATGGTGCCGGAAAGATATTTCCGACAAAGCGCTGACGTACAAATAGCGCGCGGGTGCCTAGCGGCCGGGCTGGCTCCATCTGAAACGGCATCCCCTAGCTCGTTGCCGGCACCGCGACCACGCCATCTCCCCGCGGCGCGAACACTAGTACCATTACCGATCCGGCAATCACCAAGATCAAACCGGCAAGAAACAAGCCGGGTATATTTGCCATCCCGCCTTTGGCCAATGTATTGACAACCGGCGCGCCGCCGAACACCAAGGGCATCACGTAAATCGGCCGACCGCCGGAATTAAATGCCACTATCATCCCGATCGCACCCACTGCCCCGCAAATACCACCTGCCAGGGCCCACAGCGTGCCGATGCTCGCGTACGTGCTGTTTTCGCCAAGCTCGCCTAGGAAGAAATACGGCACGATCACTGCGATCAAAAAGTAAGCCAGGCCGACGCACAGCAGCGGTCGCAACCGGCTGTGATGCATGGCCGCTTGTCCTTTGTGCAATACTGGTCCATACGCGCCCCAAGTTACGATCGCCAACGCAATCGACAGCACGCGGGCCATCCAAATGCCCCATGTATTGACCCCCGCGCCGGCAGTCGCACGCGGCGCCGATAGCAATACCGTAACCGCACCCAAAGCAACCATGATCAGACCAGCCAAGAAAAGTGGTCCGATCTCCTTGACTCGCCCGGCCAGATAGATGGTCAGAAACGCATTGACTACGGGCGCTCCGCCGAACACAAGCGGCATCACATAAATTGGATCGCCGCCGAACTTCATTGCCAGAACAACTCCAAATGCGCCGAGCGCTCCGAGCGCGCCCCCCGCCAGGCTCCAAATCAATCCGCTGGCCGTCCACTCGCCCTTCTCGCCGTACTTATATAGCCATACAGAGGGCGCTATTACTCCGATTAGGAAGTAGGCAAATCCTAAACAAACGAACGGGCGCAAGAAAACCGGGTGCGGCGGTGACGGCGTAGACGGCGTCCCCGTTTCTGCGGTGGCGGCCGCCGCGGTGGCAGGAATCGCCATTTTCAATTGGCCTTTGAACAAAACCGTCCCGTACAGACCCCAGCACAAGATCGTGAGAGCAATCGACGCGCAAAGCAAAGCACTATTTCGCATGGCGAGATTTGTCCGAGGCGGGAGTTGAAGGAGGGGCTTTTTAGCGTCGGCGGCCACGCCGAACGACTTCAAAAACGTGGTCCACGACCAGCAACAACGCTACTGTACCTTGCGACCCACCCGTCATCTAGTCACCTCGCAGCGCCGGCAGGAGCGGAGCCGCCAGCGCCCGCCGGGTCGATAGCCAACCGGCGACCACTCCCACGACGGCGATTGTTCCAAGTAACACCGCCAACGTCTCCCAGGGGACGCTCGCACCGTGCGGCGCCCATTGCGGAATCAGCGCGATCGCGGCCGCAACGCAGCCGACCGCCAAACCTCCTACGAGCAACACCGCGTTTTCCCACACGACCATCCGCGTTAAGCGCCCACGGCCAAAGCCTTCGGCCCGCATCAGCGCCAGCTCGCCGCGCCGCTCGATCACGCTCCGCAATTGCACGACCGCCAATCCAATCGTACCCAAGAGCAGCCCCAGCGCACCCAAACTTTGAAACGTCGACAAATACGTGTTTTGCACCGCCAGGAATTGCGCCAACTGCTCGCGCGCATTTCGCACATCGAATCCATCATCCGCGAGTGTAGATTCCAAAACGTGCGACACGTCCCCGGAGGGCGAAGCTCCCGCTGAGCCGCTTGGCTCGATCAAGAAATACCGATAGCCCCCCACATCCGGAAACATCGTCACGAAGTTTGCTTCGCTGACGAGCAAGTTCCCCTGCAAAACGCTGTTACTCAACATCCCGACAACCTGCACCGTCACTGGCCGTCCTGCCGCGTCATGAATCGTCATACGCGACCCGACGCCGCTCAAATGCAAACTATAAACGGCCGTGCTCATATCGAGCACCGCTGGCACCACCTGCCGGCTGCTGTCATCGCGCCCCAAATCTTCGTTCAGCGCCGTCCAAGGCTTGTCGGAAAATCCTTTGGCAACACCTGCCCATTCAAAACCACCACGCTCGATAAGCGACCGCGGGACACCCAACACGCGCGGCTGCGTCGGTTGGTAAAGATTCAAGCAACTCGCATCCTCACCCGCCGCCAAGCGGAAGGAAAAGAATCGCCACACGCTAAGAATCTGCTCGTCCGACGGTTCGTCTTTTTGTCGGGGAATACTGGATATGCCTAATTTCTCCCGCCCGTTCGGCGTGTTGAGATCGTAGTGAATCGGCTGATCGCTCATGGCGGTAAACTCGAAGCCGCCAGTGCCGCCCTCACCTGTGTCGAGTTGAAACGCGCTGATCGCCACGATCAAAAACGTCGCTGCGGCCACCAGCCCGATCGTCAGCGTACTACGCCCCGGATTACGCGCCGTATTCAGCGCTGACAACTGCACAAGCGAAAACCGCCCCCTCTCTCTCTGCCTCTGGGAGCCAGCCAGGATGAGGATGCCTTGTCCTTTCAATCGCAACCGATGCCGAATCTCTCCCAACAACAGCACCAACACCGCTGCTCCACTACTGAAGAAAGTCCCCGCCTGCGACTCTCCCTCCATGAAAAACCCGCCAATGCACGTCGCCACCGCCAGCACGACCAACACCGCACGAATCACCCGCCACCGCAACAGCGACTTCAAACGTCCCCTTAGCGTCGGCCGCCAGGCCGAATCTACTGCCGACAACCTCTGCCCCCGCCCTTCCCCAGCCCATCACCGCCGCATCATCAATCACCCCCGCCAATAACCGCCCCGTCGGCAACCGCACCAGTTTCCGAATCGACCACCGAATCGCCAACCACGACACCACCACGCCAACAACCCATCCAATGACCAAACTCATCCACCCAACGTGCAACGCAATAAACGGCGTCGATATCGCCGCCACCCACCAATGACGCAGGCCAAAAATCACTACCCAGGCATACGCAACTCCAGCAACGACGCCAACCGCCGCCCCGATCGCCGACACAACAATGCCCTCCCGCGACAACAACCGCGAAATTCGCCGTCGGTCAATTCCTACTGCCGAGAGAATCCCCAACTCGCTCACTCGCTGCTCAACGCCCAGCGAAAACAAGATCGCAACCAGCATTACCGCCGACGCAATCAGAAAGAAGCTGAACCCCAAAAACAGCCCGCCAAACGGCGTCGTCCCCGCGGAGGCCTCCAATCCGAGCCGCTTCACTGGCAGCAAGTTCATCCCCAGTGCGGCCGGATCGACGGCGTGTCGCAACAGGTCGATGTACTCGGCATCACTTTTCCCCTGAGGTATTCGCAACAAACTGATGGTGCCCCAGCGGCTGGGCCACAAACGCTTCGCCGTTGCCAAAGACACAAACGCTTTTGGAGTCGTGCGATACTGGTTCCAATATGCCTCGTCCTGGGGACGAATTTTTTCGACCAGCGGAAATGGCAGATCCCAATCGGCGATCGACTTCTGATCAGTCACGCCCGGCAGTTCCGGCGTCAACTTCGGATCGGCCGCCAACGACGGTTTACCGTCTGCTGTTTCGAGAGGAACGATTATCCGTACCTTGAACGGCGGCGACTCTTTGTCATGCAATATCCCATGCGTGCTTTCCGGCTCGTAATACTTCAGCGTCACGCTGTCGCCGACATTCGCCTTCAAGTCGTCGGCCGCCCATTTGTTAAGCGCGATTTCATCATCAGCCAACTTGATCGGCTTTCCCGTCGCATCCAATAGCGGTCCGAGCCGCGCCGTCGAATCGACACCCGCGACGATTGAATACGGAATCGTTCTCCGCGCAGTGCCCTCCCCGACAGCAATCGTGTTGGCAAGGTAAGTAACAATTGGCTGGAGCCCACCCCCGTTCCACAGCTTTTCCGCAACTCGAACAAACGCATTCGGAAGCACCAATTCGTCGGCAGATATCTGATAACCGGGAGGCGACCGCAGTTCTTCAACATTCAGCCCGTAATCCTGCAGTCGGGGTTGCAACGCGTGCTTCAGCGCCGCCTCAGCGTCGTCGCCACTCGCGGCCCTCGGGTTGTCGGTCGCGATGAGAATCGCATTCGCTTTTCCCTGCTGTTTCAACAAATCCTGCGAGCGCCCTGAGCGACACAAACACGTTTCGCGGCAACTGCTGGCTCGGTACCAGGCCGAACCGCGCTAACCCAACCGGCGGCAGCACCGCCGCAACCTGAAACCGCCGGCTGCGCGATGTCTTCTCAGTCTGCTTCGCCCCCAGGATGCTGTCGGCTGGAATCGCGCCCGCCACCGGGATCCGCAACAGCATGCTGTCGCCCTTCGCAACACGTAATTCACTCGCAATCGATTGACTGATCGCGACTTCATCGTCGCGAAGTGGCTCCGCCGGCCCGCCTTTGCCGAACGACCAAAACTCGGGCTCGCACCCAATCACCGAAATCGCCGTCGCCCGGCGCGCATCCGCGCCATTGCCGGACTGCAACGTACCATTCAGCAAAATGGCCGGTTGTGCCGCCGTGAAAAAAGTTCGGAACTCGGAATAGCGGGGAACTTCTTTCGCCAACTCCGCCCGAAACATGTGCCCGGCCACCATCGCCGAATCGATTCTTCCAAGTCGCTGCAACGTAAGATCGCGCAAACTGCCGCGTACCGAATCGCCGACCAAGAGCGCCCCGGTCAGCACCGCCGTGGCTACCGCCACGCCCATCGCCACGGCCAAATGAATCCGCCCGTAGTGCCGCAGGCTCGACAGAATAAAGCGCCAGGCATTCATGTCACGTTCCGCGTACGAAGCCGAACCATTCGATTTGTTTGCGCGGGCAGTACCCAAGCCCTTCCGCCGTACAGTAGGGCCGCAACCAAATGGCGCGAGATTCGAGCTGTTCTTGATCGGTCCCCTGCGGCATCAATAAAACCCGCTCGCGCTCGATTTCCGGAAACTCAAGTAAATATGAACTAACTGCATCCAAGTCGTTGGGCGTATCAATGACGAATTTCACTTGATGTTCATACTCCGCAATGAGCCGCCGCATAACGTCGGGCCGATGCCGTTCGCGCTCGTGACGACGGTGCCAGCGCGGATACGATTCGGCTGCCGGAGCGGAGGCGGAGAATTTCGGGCTGATCGACATCAAATCGCATTTTACTGGCAGATACAGTGTGCCGGCCGTCTCGATTGTCACGTGACGCCCAACCGCACGCAGCCGCCCGCACAGCGGCATCAGCTCGGCGAACAGCATCGGCTCCCCGCCCGTAACCACCACGTGCCGTGCGTCCCATTCCTCCACTTGGGCGACAATCTCATCGATCGACATATCGCGGCCTTCCGGCCGCCAAGACGTATACGGCGTATCGCAAAACCAGCACCGCAAATTGCATCCGCTCGCGCGCACGAACACGCTCGGCACGCCGGTAAGAAAACCCTCACCCTGAACGGAACGATAAATTTCGGCAATGCGCATCAGTAAACACGCGTCACGGCCGACTGGCGTCGTGACCTAGAATCCCTGTCCGATCGACAAACATCGTCGGCACACTGGAAATCACCAGATGGAACATATCCGCCCCTTTACCCGACAATCGGCTATGAATCGCTTGTGGCCCTGCCAGACCTTCCAGCTTCATACCCTCTTTCAATTCGCTCGCCGCTCGCCAACTTCCGCCACTCACCATGAACCATTGTTCTGGTGTTGCGACGATCGTCCGTGACTCTAATCCGATGGTACGAGTTTCACCGCCCGATTTCATCTGAATACTCGTCACCAAATTAAATGCAAGTTCGCCCGATGCGGGATCTCGCGTAAGCACGCGATCCCCGACGAGAATCGTTTCGATCGCTACTGGACCGACTTGTGTCCAGACCTCGGTCCCACGGGCAAAGAAACCGTTGGGCTCTGATAGTTTCTTCCACCAGTTCCACCACACTTGCGGCTTCGGCGTTCCTTGCTGATCGTCAGGCGCCACCTTTGCGCCTGTCGCCGTTTTGAGTGCGGCGTGGATTCGGTCATTCAAGAGAGCCTGCTTTTTGTTGAGCTCTTTCACCTGTCTGTCGATCTCGTCGATCGATGGCTGTTTACGCTTCCGGGCTGACGATTTACGCTGGCTCTTCACAGTTCCTTGCTGAGCGACTACACGTCCCGCATACTCATACGGCTTTGTCCGGATCAGGACTGTCCCGACTCAATAGATAATTGTATTGCACGCGGTCCAAAACAAAGTCCGTCATCATGAATCCCGATTTGCGTACCGCGTCTGGCACCCAAAATGCAACGTCGGCGTTCGTGTAGTTCCCACTCAATCGGATTTTGTTATACATGCCCACATTTAGCCGACCCGTGTACTCATACCAGTTGACGCGCTGATAAATTGGCCCGCCCGGATCAACCTTAACATTGAAACTGAGCTCAACCGGAGCTGCCAGACCGGCAATAAGCGTCGGCACATACGTGGAATATGGGCGTCCCTTCAGGGCCTCCGCCGCATTTTTGCGCACATATTCATCCGATGAATTTACAGCTAGCCGCGCAAGAAACACGGCTCCATCGTCCGCCTCCATGTTCTTTGCCATCTCGACAAGTTGTATACCAATTCTCAGATCGTCGAAGCCGAAATCCTTTTCAATCAAAGGAAGTGCATGTGGATCACGGATCGCTTTCAACTCGCGAATCGCTGCCTCGCCCTCGTCAGCGTTACCGTGTTCAATTGCTCGCTTTAGTTTCTTCAACTCGGGAATCCACTTCCTAGCCGACTCTTCCGCCTCCTTCTTTTGCTCCTTCAATTGCGCTATTTCATCGCTCGTCAATAACAATCCTTGAAACCGACGTAGACCAAGCCCCTTAATCGCCTCCGGATGACCGGGTTGCATGCCCAGCAGAATCCACCAGTGAAGTCGCTCTTCTTCTTGCATTCCGTGCTTTCGGCACCAGCGAGCTAATTCAAGCTGCCCTGCCGCCGTGCCCGCGTTCGCCGCACGCAAATCGCGATATAATTTTTGCTGCGGATCCGAGGCTTTTTGCCGCACGGCCTTGTCCAAGGAAACAAGTTGGCCATCCACGGGCACCCGCACATTCTTCGCAAAATCTGGAAGTACGACCGCATCCGCCGGACGATCTTTGTCCGTTTCGTGAGCGCTAGACAATCGGCCCAAGTCCGCAACTGCGATTGCGATAAAAACGGTAGCAGCCCAGAACCGTGCGGAGCGATGAAGCATTGGTAGCCAGACCATAAGCCATTTCCTCCGGTACCTGCCCCGCGATCTTCAATCACCTCTGCTTCGCAACTCGGTCACCAGCTTATTTCATCTGATACGCAATCGGATCCATCAAACCTGCCTCCGCGAACCCCTTCAACCGCAATTGGCACGCATCACACCGGCCACAGGCGACCCCCGCCACGTTCGGCGCATAGCACGAGTGCGTCAAACCAAAATCGACGCCAAGCTCCGTTCCACGACGAATGATTCCAGCCTTCGTCATTTGAATAAGCGGCGTGTGAACGTGAAACTGCATTGTCCCCTCAACGCCCGACTTCGTCGCCACGTTTGCCAACTTTTCGAATTCCGCGATAAACGCCGGCCGGCAATCGGGATAGCCCGAGTAGTCGATTGCGTTGACGCCAATGAACAGATCGGCCGCCCCGATCACCTCAGCATAACCAAGCGCTAGCGAAAGAAACACGGTGTTGCGCAGGTACGTAGGTGATTGGAATACCGTGCGAAATCTCGCTTTCGAGTCGATCCATTGGGACGGCGATGTCGTCGGTGAGTGCGCTGCCACCGAAGCGATCCAGCCCAACTGTAGCGACGACATGTCGCTCCACACCAAGTGAATTCGCAATTTGTGCCGCTGCATCCAGTTCAAACCGATGCCGCTGCCCATAGTCGACCGAAAGTGCAAACAGCCGGTATCCTTCGGCCCGCGCAATGGCAGCGGTCGTAGCCGAATCGAGCCCGCCAGATAGCAGGACCACCGCCGAACGGTTCTCGGATCGCTTCAGTTCTGCCATTAAAGCACCGCGCACGTCGATCTCGGATTGCGGATTGAATCGTCTGAATCTTCAATCCGAAATCCGCGATCACCCACTGCCCCTTCCGCCGCCGTTCTTATCATGCCACAATGCACGGCCCCTCAACAGGAGAGGCCCGATGTCGGACTTCGGTAATCTGCTTGAAACGTTTGAAAACCAGTTTTCTGATCGCGATTACCAAATCGAAATCACGGCCCCTGAGTTTACCTCTGTCTGTCCGCGGACCGGCCAGCCCGACTTCGGCACGCTGACGATTACCTATACGCCCGACAAAAAATGCGTCGAGCTGAAGAGTCTGAAGTTTTACCTACAAAGCTTTCGCAACCAGGGGATCTTTTACGAGCACGTCACGAATACAATCCTCGATGACCTGGTCGCCACCGTGCAGCCGCGCTCTATGAAAATCGAAGCTGCCTTCAACCCTCGCGGTGGAATGACCGAAACCGTCACGGCAAAATTTTCCGCAGATTACTCAAAAATAAATTAACTGGACCATAATCGACGCCCCCTCCCCGACGGTTCAATCACCTATGACCAAATACGACTGAGGAGCGAACGCCGGGTTCGCAATTCTATTGGCCATGGGGATTTGCTCATTAGGTTTTTGTTCGCGGTCGCGTCGTAGTCCAACATAAAGCGATATGCCCAATCGACCCCAAGTCGTACTGTCCGCGTTCGGTGACGAGGCGGCTAACCACAAAACTGCCGCCGAGCAGTTCTCGGCGCTCTCGGCGGCCGGCTTGCAATACTACAGCCTTCGTTTCGTCGATATCGGCGGCGGCGTCAAGAATGTGATGAAGCTCACCAAGAGCGAGATCACCCGACTCCGCCACTTGGAAGACGAATATGGCATGAACGTGGCCTCGATCGGCTCGCCGCTGGGCAAAGTGAAGCTGCGCGATATCGAGGATGGCAGCAGCAATCAATTCGTGCCGTTCGACCGTTATCTCGAAAAAGAAGTCGGGCGTGCCTGCGAGCTGGCCCATGCCTTTGAAACCAAGCTTATTCGCGGCTTTTCGTTCTATCCGCCCAAAGGTTCCGATCCCCGCGAGTATCTGCCGCAAGCTGCCGACCAACTTGGCCAAATCGCCGAAGCCTGCCACCGCAGTGATCTCACATTCGGACTGGAAATCGAGGCCAATCTTGTCGGCCAATCGGGCGAGCTGGTCGCCGAGTTGCACCGCCGAGTAAACCATCCGGCGCTCGTTTCGGTGTTCGATGCCGGTAACATCGTCAGCCAAGGCTACACAGCGGACGAAACCTTTGCTCAATATGTGGCCATGAAACCAAGCATCGGCTGGATGCACATCAAGGACTATCACGACCCGCAACAGACTGTTGTCGCCGACCTATCGGAGGCTGGCTTCAGGAATCGTCACGTCAACGAAGATATGCTTAAGCACTTTGTGCCGGCCCATTTGGGCGACAGCGGCTACGAGCGAATTCTGCGTGATTTTGCCGAGCTGATCCCCCAGCTCGAGCAAAAACTCACCAAGCGCGGAATTCCCGGCGTCGTTCTCGACTTAGAGCCGCACTTGAAGGGCGGCGGGCAATTCGGTGGCTTCAGCGGCCCCGACGGGATGGGCGTCGCGGTTCGCAGCGTATGCCGCGTGCTCGATCACGTTGGCATCGAGTACCATCTACGCGATTTCGACGATGTGCGCGCCGAACGCGGCTTCTGAATAAAATGCGCCTCGCGAGCCGAATGGTAGCTCCGCGGCATCGAAGGGATTACAAAGGCTTATTCACGTCAATGGGCAGCGCCGGCGGCACTTGCACGTCGCTCTCATCCAGGCCCGCTTCCGGCCCCTCGTAGGACGCAGCCCGCAGCGATTCCAGCAGCGTGCGACAGGTTTCGCCGGCCCAATATGCGGCCACCAGCAGCGTGAGGCATGCGGTGATGAATTGAATATCGCGCCAATCCGGCGAGTTGAGCATCAGCCACAGGCTGGTCACTCCCGCCAAAGTTGAAACGATCACTTTTGTGATAGCGCTCTGCCGATGCTTGCGCAACTCGTGCCGGCTAATGGCGCGTCGGGCCGTCTCGTTCGCCAGCGCTCGCAACGCTCCCAAGTCAGTCTTCGGCGCCGGTGCCGAGGATTTCCGCTTGGCCTTCTCTCGATTCATGATCCGTTGGGACTCGGCATCGACTTTGGCACGATTCGGTTCGGAAAGTGCTGCTCCTGCCGGTTTGGTTTTGCCTGGTGTTGTTTGCGACGCCGAATTATACGGAGCATCACCCCGCACACGCTGCAATAACTTCGCCATGTATTGTTCGATCGACTCTTCGTCATCCGTCCCGGAAGTGCGCGGTGCGCTAGGCTCGGTGCGGACAACGCCCGGCAAGGTCGAGCTTGGCGGCTCGCTTGTGTGTATTTGTTCACAAGCTGGCGCTGGATGAGCGGTATCCGCCTCTTCATCGGCAAACATGTGCGAATATCGTTCGATGAACGATGCCGATTGTTTCTCTTGCGGAACTGACTCAACCGGCTCGCGTTCGATCGACTCCTCAGTCACGTTCCAAGCGGCGGAATCCGCGACCGGCTTGGTTTCTTCGCTCGCGAATGCGGCGGGCAAAGGCCTCTCCGAAGTTACGTCGGAAGACTCATCGCCCCAGGCCAGCGCGGGTTCGGAGGTCTCTTCGGATTCAAATGCCGCCTCGCTGGTAGGCGTGTGTTGCTCGCGCGTCCCCTGATTCCAAATTGAAAACTCCGCGAATGCTGCAGCTTCTTCGCTAGGCTCAAGTTGGTCGTCCGCTGCTGCGGCATCCTGGAACAATTCCTGATTCGGCCCATCGTTGCCGACGACATCTTCACAGACATTGTTCTCAAGCTGTTCGCCAATGCGCTCATCCCAACCGCTCCCGCTGTCTGCTGTTTCGACCTGTTCGTCGGCACTGCCTTCGAAGGTAGTCGATTCACTTCCCGAGGCCGCAAGCGAGTTCCAAGCATCGACATCGCCACCCGTGTTGAGCGACTCCTCTTGCGGTGCTGCCTCCACGTCGAACGATGACGTGTTGCTCCATTCGAATTCGCCAACGGTCGGCTCACGGCCTGACCCAGTTTCGAGTCCGGAGCCAACGTCTTCGCACTCAAGCAAGTCCGAAGGCGACACGTCGTCCCGATCGATTGCCCAACCGAATCCGGACGGCTCTTCCGGAGCATCCGCCGATTGCTCCGCAGTGTATTTCGAATCTTCCGCATCAGCTTCAAAGGTAGTTGCAGCGGGCACCTCGCATCCGCCGGCCTCCTGGGGCCACTCAATTGTCGTCGCGGGCCTCTGGCCAAATTGGTCGGAACCAACCGTCGGTTCTTCCGACGGCCTTTCTTCGTCCGACGTATCCTTTTCGCACCAGGAGGCCACTCCCTGTTCGCTGGGTATCGCAATCTGCATATCGGCTGCAAGGACTGTCGCCAATTCGTGCTGCAGTTCGTTCATCTGCTGCAATTGGTCGGCCAATCGCTTTTCCCAACCGGCAACTTGCCGTCGCCATTCGAGTTGCTGCAATTCCCATTCATCCCGCTCGATCTTGTGCGATTCTCGCTCTTCATTCCAACCCGCACGTTCCAGGGCCGCTCTAGCTAACTGCTGTTCTACGTCGTGGAACAGCTCACGTAGGCTCGCGAGATCGTCGCGATTGCGCCGTAGGGCTGCCAGCAACTTGCGACTCCGATGGCGAGAAATCTCACTCGCCATTTGCAGTTCGCGAAACACGATCTCGGCGGCCGCCGATGTAGGCATGACCTCGCTCAATTCGGCCGCTTGGTTTGGTTCGGCTTGATCGCTTGCAATGGCCACCGAATGGCCGAACTTGTTCGAAGTGGACGCGCCGTCCGCGGCGGCTTCATTCGCTTCGGTCCGTGGGGCCGCGTCCGCGTCTTCCGGTGTCTCGAATTGCCTGGCTTCTAGCTCTTGAATCAGCTCCAGCTCAACGCCTCCCAGGGCCAGGCAGTCGCCATCGGTCAGTGACGCGTCGATAAACGGCTCGCCGTTGATCCGCGTATCGCCCGCCCAACGGCGAACCGTCAAACCCTCCGGCGCGTGAACGATCAAACAATGCAGCGGCTGAACTCCCGGCTGCTGGATGCGTAAATTGCATCGAGGACTGGAGCCGATCATCGTCTTTCCCGGTGGCAGCTCGAGCAACTGTCCATCGGCTCGCAGCCGCAAGTGAACGCGGCTAGCACCCTCACCCGGTTGGGAAAAGGCAGTCGGTTGGCGGTCGAGGAGAAGCATTGTAAACGCCTGCAAAAAAAGGGGTGGAGAGACGCCGAGCGCGCGCCTTGCGCCGCATGCCGTCCTTCGCGGAAGGAATCGTCGATACATGCATGTACCTTGTTCTCGCCGGACCGTCAAAGAACGGTGCTGGCATGAAATCAAACAAGTTGCGCCACATAATCCGGAAACTTCGGCTGGCCGATTTACGACGGACGTGCCGATTACCGATAGGCAATCAGCAGCTTGGAGGTCGGCAGCGAATCGCGGGATTCCCGTTTTGGGGAGTTTGGTGTCTGGGTATGGCCAGCGGATTGTGGACCACTCAGCCGGGGCTCGTCCGACGTCGGCACGCCTTCGGCAGCCATATTCCGGGCCATTTGCAGACGCAAGCCTGGGGAACTGGCGATTCCGCCAGATAGCCGGGGGTTGCCAGCGATCCTCCGGACTGGACGTGCGTACTATAGTTAGGTTGCAAGCCGTTGTGCCGCGCTGGGGGTGGCCATGCGGGGCAACCACAGGGGAGTATTGGTGTGGCGGGCTCGTTCTTGCCCATGGGCGGCCAGCCAAAACTGATAACGAGAACAGAGAAGTGGGGGCGATCTACCACTCAGGCTATCGCTTGAAACGTCCGCCACGGGACGGGACCGATCGTTGCCCGCCAGTCAAGGTGAAAGAACGATGACTCGCAAAGATTCAATTATTAAGATGCGCGACCTGTTGGTCACCCGCCGCAATGCTCTGCGTAAAGCCTTGGCAGGCGACTTGAGCTTGCTCAAGCAATTGCGCGAGCAATCGGGCGGCGACGTCGTGGATGCGGCGTTGGACGCCGCCCAGGACGAAATCAGCTCGCAATTGGCCGAAGTGGAAAGCCGCGAGCTGGCAAATATCGAACGGGCCCTCGTCCGTATCAAGGCCGGCAGTTACGGTGAATGCGAAATCTGCGGCGAGAGGATCCCCCTTGCGCGGCTCAATGCCTTGCCGTACGCCACCAGTTGCATCGAGTGCCAACGGGCGGCCGAGAACAGTGGCGGCGCTAACGGCCAGTCGGGCGATTGGAGCCGCATCCTGGATACCGGTTATACCGACGTGGACGTCACGTTCAGCGATCTGGAAACCCAGTAAGCGCCACGTCGTATTCCCTTAGTTCGGTGGGGCGGGTCCGGAATCTCCGGTGTCACCGCGCCCGTTGAAGAGCCTCAGGGTGTGCCACCCGCCGGCTCGAACCTCGGTATTCCGGGGGTGGATTTTCCGCCGGATTGGAAACAAGCTATAATTGTGCCCGGTGGCGAACCTATTCGCCGCCGGGTTTTTTTATTTCCAAAACGATACTCTTCTCCCAACGATGATTGCGTCTTATCGAGCACACCCTGCGTCGTGCCACATTCCCACTCCGATTTTGTTCGCTTTGCTGAGCGTGGGTCTGGTTACTGCCCCCGCGATTGCACAGATTAGCGATCTGGCGACAGTTGGCCCCGGCTTAAAGGCTGCGGGAAACGCTCCCGGTACATCGCCATCGTTGAGCCAGCGTGATGCCGACTACGCTTCCCTCGCCCGAGATGTCGAGACGCTGGGCCGCGAGTTTGGAATAGTGAAGCGCGTCGTAAAACTCGTCACGCCGGCGGTCGTTCACATCGAGTCCAAGCCGCTGCCCAAGTTCCAAGGGCTGCTGCGCATCGAAGAAGCCGGCTCCGGCGTCATCGTAAAGTTGGGCTCAAGGCTGTACGTGCTAACAAATCGTCACGTGATTCGGCATTCGTCGCCGGAGAGAATTGAAGTTCACCTTTACGACGGCCGTATCTTCCATCCGACGCAAATCTGGAGCGATAGCGAAACCGATGTGGCGGCGCTAGCGATCGAGGCCAGCGGGCTGGAGCCGGCGCGGTTAGGCGATAGCGACGCGCTGGAAATCGGCGACTTCGTATTGGCCGTCGGCAGTCCGTTTGGACTTAGTCAAAGCGTGACACGGGGCATTGTCAGCGCCAAAGGTCGCCACAACCTCGATCTCGGCGATGACGAGCTCGTATTACAGAATTTCATTCAGACCGACGCCGCAATCAATCCCGGCAATAGCGGTGGCCCGCTCGTGAATTTGCGCGGCGAGGTCGTCGGGCTTAACACCGCCATCGCGAGCTCCTCCGGAGGCAACGAAGGTATCGGGTTTTCAATTCCCATCAACATCGTCGCCGGCACGGCCCGCGCACTCGTGGAAAATCATCAGGCTCCCCGCGGATACTTGGGCGTACACCTCGACATCAATTTCAACCAGCAGCGAGCCGCGGCGCTAGGCCTGAAGGGTGTGGTCGGCACGCGCGTCTCCAATGTGGTAGCGAAGTCGCCTGCCGAACGAGCCCACCTGCGGGTAAACGACGTTATCGTCGAATTCAATGGCGTACGTATCGAGCAGGACATGCACCTCATTAGTCTCGTGAAACTGACCGAAATCGGCCGCCGCGTCCCGCTGACCGTGCTTCGGGACGGCAAACTAATCCACATGGACGTGGAAATAGCGGATGCCAGCCGGTTCAAGGACGCGGACGAGAAATAGCTGCGAGTGCGGAATGAAGCCCGCTCCGCTCGGCGTGTGAAACCTTCACGCGGAGAGTGCGGAGTACCCCTCATGCCGCCTGTGTTAAGCGGCGGACGATGTGGTCCGTTACGGCGGCCGTATCCATATCGACGGCCACGTCCATATTCGGCCGGTTCTCGGGGTGGCGCCGCCGATCGAAAACCGTGGCCCCGTAAGTGATCGTGCCGTCGGTTTCCACGTCGCCGTACATGCGCTCTGTCGTAAACAGGCCCGGTTCCAAGGCCGCGACAATCGCTACCGCGTCGTGAAGGTGAATACCTTCTACGCCCAAGTGCTGCCGATATGCTCGGAACGCGCCAGGCAATAATCGCCGCAGGAGCTCACCGGACCGCGAGTCGCCATTGGGAATCTTCTCCAACAGATCGAAGTTTAACATCACACGACTGGTCAAGTCGATCGGGACAAGCGTCTTGGTGACCGGCGAATGGAAAACGGTGCGTGCCGCCTCCGCATCGCAATAAATATTGAACTCTGCCGCGGCCGTTACGTTGCCCGGCCCGGCGAGCGTGCCGCCCATCATGATCAGGTGGCGGATCAGCACCGCCAAGTCTGGCTGCTGCTGCAGAGCGGAGGCGATGTTCGTCAGCGGCCCCGTCGCAACGATCGTCACGTCGCCCGGCGCCGCGCGTACCTCGTCGCAGATTACTTTGACGGAAGAATGCTGGTGATGCCGTTTGGCAACGGCGAAATGAGCGCCGCACAAGCCGTTCGCCCCGAACAAATGCCGCCCATCGGCTCGGAGAATTTGATCGCACGAAGCCGTACCCAATCTTGGCCAGCGCGCCGGATCGAGCTGCTCGACGATCGCCTGCACATTTGCCGTCGATTGTTCGGGCGACACGGTGCCGCCGGTGGCCGTTACTGCCAGCACCTCCAGCGATGGATCGCCGAGGGCCATGCACAAGGCCACGGCGTCGTCGATGCCGGGATCTATATCGAGGATTACTTTTCGGGCCATCCAGTCCACGGCCATTAAGCCGCCACGCGTTGCTGAGGCGTCGTTCCCTCGGGCCGTTATTCTATGCGAATTCTCGCGAAATCTCAAGATACGCCATTGGCGGGCAGCACCGTGCGTCGGGTGCCCAGTGCCTGCTACAATCCGATGATGCCCCAAAAAACTGCGACAATACTGGGCCACGTCGCCGGCGGCGGCAACCTTGCGTTCGAGGAGATGTCCGACGCCATCGACGCAATCATGCGCGGCAAATGGACGGATGAACAGATTGGCCTGCTGTTGACGGGGTTGGCGGGCAAGGGGGAAACGGTCGAGGAGGTGGCCGGCGCTGCGCAAGCAATGCGCTGCCACATGACGCCAGTTCGCTCGCGCCATGCCGACGTGCTCGATACGTGCGGCACCGGCGGCGGCGACTCTGTCATGTTTAACGTCAGCACCACCGCAGCGATAGTCGCCGCGGCCGCCGGCGTGCCCGTCGCCAAACACGGTAATCGTAGCATCACCAGCCGCAGCGGTTCGGCCGATGTCCTGGCAGAGCTGGGCGTGAACATCCATGCGACGGTAGCCCAAGTGGAAGCCTGCCTCAACGAGCTAGGGATTTGTTTTTGCTTTGCCCAGCTAATGCATCCGGCAATGAAGCACGTCGCCACGGTCCGGAAAAAGCTGGGCATCCGCACGATCTTCAACATTCTGGGGCCGCTCGTGAATCCGGCTGGTGCGAGTTATCAATTGCTGGGTGCGGGCCGCCCCGATCTGCGGCCCCTGCTTGCTGGTGCCATAGAACGCTTGGGAACAAAGCGCACTTTTATCGTCGCGGGCGACGACGGATTGGGAGACGTAACCCTGGCCGGCGCGACCCACGTCACGGAAGTGTCCAGCGAATCTTCGCCTGCTTTTGGGAGCGGATTGCATGCGAATTTCCGCCAGTTCACTTGGCACCCGGAGGATTTCGGCATCAATCGACAGCCGCTCGTCGGCCTAGCGATCGACTCGCCTGCCGCAAGCGCCGCGGTCATTCGCAAGGTGCTGAATGGCGAAACTGGACCCGCACGCGATATTGTAGTCTTGAATGCGGCCGCCGGCCTGCTCGCCGCCGGACGCGCACCGGAACCGAAATCGGCTGCCGTACTCGCAGCCAATGCGATCGATAGTCGCGCTGCGGCGCAGCTTCTGGCACAACTCGCTGCCCGCTCCCATGAACCTGCTTCACCTTAATGCCAGACGAGCGAGTGCATTCACGCTAGCGATTACTTTGCGGGCTGGCCGCATCACGGTTAACTAGCCTTTGATCATCGGCCGAGACTACTAAGGCAGTTATCACGAATTGCTCAGGGCCGCTCGCTCGATTCGCCTCGCGGTCCGTGAGACTCCCGCCTTCTTCGCCTACCTTTCAATGTTGCGATCCCGCGGCCGCGCCAGAATGTTGCGATGCGCGCTGGCATTGCTGGCAACTAGCTTGCCGGTCGCCGGCCGTGCATCAGATGTCGCTGCCGACACTCAACAAGGCGTTGCGACAGCACAACAATCGCAGCAAGCATTGGGCACGACTTCCACCGCCGATATTTTGCCTCTTTTTCCGGACGAAGACGATAGCGTGTCGTCCGGCCATATTGTGCGGATCGATCAGCCGCCGACGGGCGAACCAATGGCCGATGGCTACGTCGAAGACTGGACCTGGCAGTGGACACCAACCGGCCTGATCTATCACTCGTACCTGGCAGGCGTGCATGAGCCGCGAATGGGAATCGTCGCCTTTTCCGACGGTGGCGGAGGGGCCTTTGCCGATGCCGCGCTCGGCGGCCGAACCGGCTTCCTCCAGTACGGCAATGGCGACCCGGTGCATCCGGAGGGATTCCAGCTCGATTTCTACGGCGCCGCGATCGCGAGGCTCGATCTCGAGAATCAGGAAGATCTGAACTCGTGCGACTATGTGTTCGGCTTCCCGCTCACTTACGGCAACGAGCGGTGGCAGACGAAATTTGGTTACTCTCACTTAAGCTCGCACCTGGGCGACGAGCTGGCGCTCAGGAACCCTGGTACGCTTAACAACCGCGTCAATTACGTCCGCGATTCGATTGTGTGGGGCAACTCGTTTTACCCAGTCCCCGCGTGGCGCGTATACGGCGAGGCGGCCTGGGCCTTCCATCACGATGGTGGTGCCGGGACGTGGGAAACTCAGTTCGGTACCGAGCTATCCCGGCCCGGTCCTACCGATTGCCACGCAACGCCGTACCTGGCAATCAACGGTCGCCTGCGAGATGACCGGAACTTCGGCGGCGACTTAAACGTGCAGACCGGCTGGCTCCGCCGCGGCATTTTGGGCCAGACCTTGCGCTACGGGTTCGACTACTACAACGGCAAATCGAGCCAGTCGGAGTTCTTCAACCACTACGAGCAGCAAATCGGCATGGGGCTGTGGTACGATTTCTGATTTACCGCGGGTCACTTATTGGCCAAGGAGGTCGAAACCCGTAGCTCGGGGCACTACGGGCTATGTTCTCTTTAGGTCGCGGCAAACCTGGTAATGTCCTCTTCCGTTTTGTCAGCTTGGCTTGCGCCTGCGCAAGGCAAGCGGCAGCATGGCCGCCGAAGCCAGGATCACCGCTGTCGGCTCAGGGACGGCTGCCGCAATGCTCACATTGTCAACCCCGTGGTTAAAGAACCCCTGATTGTCCACCTCCCCGAATCGGAGCTGATACGTCCCGCCCGGAGCAACAACCCCTGAGATATCGAACACATACGGTGTGTACGGGTTTGGATTACCGGCTTGCGGATCGACACCCAAATAGTAGCTGGCGACGATATCGATCGGCGCAGTCGAGAAAGGTGCCGCGGCTGCGGTGAGGATATCGACTCGCGAATGCTGGTTCGGCACAGCGGTGTAATCCAACCCAGAAGGATTAACCAAGGGGCCGCCGTCGGAATCGTTGACGAACATCTCGTACGAGAGCGTGACCGAAACAGCATTGATCGGAACGGTAAAGGTCTGTCGCAGCGCGTGCGCACCAGGTCCAGTTTGATCAGTGACTGCATAGAATAAACCGCCGCCCGGATTTAGCGCCGTGGGAATGAAGCTCAGCGGGGTGACAAAACCCGGCGCGGAAATGAACCAGCTACCGCTGCCCCCTGCCTGATTGTCGACGGTCCAGCCGGCGAAGTTGCCAGTTTCAAAGTCGCCATTGGTGATCAACTCTATGGCTTGTGCTGGAATAGCGATTGCGAACAGTACGACGACAAATGCGCCGACTTCCATCGATCTCATTATTGCCCAGGATGTCGGCACGGAGTTCGATTTGCGGGTCATTAGCGTCTCCTTGATTGTCGGAAAATTGGCCCACTGGCCTCTGGTGGACAGCGGCTGAGTATACCCCCCTCCGATGGTTATGCAAGACCTTTTTCTAATTATTTTGAAAAATAAGGCGACTCGAGCTTTCCGATGAGGCGAGGAAAAAAAGGCGCATTCGAGGCAACCGGGCTCTTAAAAAAAGGCGACCGTAACACTTTGTCGTTGCATGTCCGCGTACGAAAGCCCCTTCGTGACAGCTCCGTAGAAAACTGATTACTGAAAGCAAAACTGACCCATCGCCGGGTGCCATTGGCTTTGCCAGTGCTCGCCGCCCGGCGACGAGACGCCATTGGCGGAGCCAGTGGCGTGAAGCGCCGCGCTTTCGCGGTATAATTGCGCGGTCGGATTACCAATTGATAAGCGGCGATTGCAAGATATCCTAACCCCGGCCCTCTCCCAGAATGAGAGGGATGCAAGAATCATGGCCAATCGCGAAACACTCGGCGGCGTCATTCATACCTATCAGCGGTACGACCCGGCGCGGTTTCCTAGTCCCACGCAGCCGCCGCCTGACATGGTTTCGCCGGTCATGGAGCACATGCTGATGTTCGGCGAGCACCGCGAGCTTACTGAAGAAGAGCTCGCCCGCGCGATTCACCTGGATCCCAGCCAGATTGCGGGGTTGGGCCCCAGCATCGATGCTCTCATCGCGATGCTCCAGGAGCGCAAGCGCAAGATTCTCGCCCGCTACGAAACCAAAACTGTGCGTCGCCGAGCGCATCAGTCGTTCGCCGATCAGGCGACCGAGACCAAGGTGCCCAAGAAGTTTCGCGAGCGGTTTTATAAGTCGGTACAGACGGAGCAGATTCGCGATTTGGAGCGACTGTGGTACGCGGCTGGCGACGATCAGTCGCCGTGGGCATGTGCGCTGGTGGGTGTGATTGAGCGGCTGGGCGAGAAGTACCAGGTCGACGAACTAGCGGCCAAGTACGAGTTCATCGGCCACGAGAGCATGACGGTTCCACAGGCGCTGGCGGTGAAGGAGGAGCTGGAGAAGATCGATGAGCTACTCAAGCAACTGGAAGAAGCCCGCAAAACGGCACGTATCGGCCTTATCGATATGGACCTTCTCACCGAGTTCGCCGAGCCAGGCGACATCGATCAGCTTAGCGCCCTGCAACAGCAAGTTCAGGATTATCTTCGCGAGATGGCCGAGCAGCAGGGACTGGAGCAGAAGGCAGGCAGCTTTCCGGCTTACTCCCAAGGCGCACCGACTGTTTCAGGGCAAATTGCTGGATCGGCTGTTTCGCGAACTGGCGCCGTCGCGCACCGGGCGCCACCAGGGGCCCGTCGTTGGCGAGGGCGCGGTCGAGCTGCAAGCCACGAAGCAGTACGAGTTTGGCGACTCGATCGCAAACCTGGATATACCGGGCACATTTATCAACGCGCTCGTTCGTGGCGGGCCAGGCGTGCCGCTGCGTTTCAACGCCGGCGACATCCAAGTTCACCGCACGCGGAACACGCCCAAGTGCGCCACCTGCGTGCTCATGGATATGAGCGGATCGATGCGCCACGGCGGCGAGTACATCAACGTGAAGCGGATGGGCCTGGCCCTCGACGGCTTGATTCGCTCCGAGTATCCGGGCGATTGGCTGCGCTTTATCGAGGTGTATTCGTTCGCCAAATTTGTGGAGCCCGGTCGAATCGTCAATTTGATGCCCAAGCCCGTCACAATTTTTAATTCGGTCGTTCAACTACGAGCGGATATGAGCCGGGACGATATCAGCGAATTCCAAGTCCCGCCACATTTCACCAATCTGCAGCATGGTCTTGCGCTCGCGCGGCAACTGCTGGCAACCCAGGATACACCCAATCGCCAGATCGTGCTGATCACGGATGGGCTGCCCACCGCGCATTTTGAAGGCCAAATGCTGTATTTACTCTATCCGCCTGATCCGCGAACGGAGGCGGCCACCATGCGCGAAGGCCTGGCCTGCCGGCGTGAAGGTATAACGATCAATCTGTTTCTGTTGCCTAGCTGGTCGCAGACGGAAGAGGACGTGCGATTTGCCTTTCGGCTGGCTGAATCGACCGCCGGGCGGGTATTTTTTACAGCCGGCCGCGACCTTGACCGTTATGTCGTTTGGGACTACCTGAGCCGGCGCCGGGAGTTGGTGCATTAGTTCCTTGCCGCGGGCTTTAGGTTTCGCCTGGCAAACCGCTTAAAAACCGGCCCTAAGCCGTTCGCCGGCCCCCAAATACCGCCCCCGACGGTCGCAATTGCCGATTACGGGCCGCTATAATGCCGGCGCCGAATGATCGCGACCGGCAACTTCTGCCGACATTCCTTGTGCCGGCACGATTGATCGAGCGCGATCGGCCGATGACAAAAGAGGGAATGTCGTGTCAGATCGGGCTTTTCCCATTGCGCGACATGCCAGCAACCCTCCCCCCATTCGCGTATTCGCGACTAGGAGACCACCTTGCAGACCGTTCTAAAACTTGCTTGCGGCTTAGTGGCGATTTCGCAAACCCTGGTTTCAGCCGCAAGTGCCTTTGCCGGCCCTCCCAGTGACACCCTTTTGCCGCGAACCACCAAGGGGTACCTGTCCGTAGCCCACCCCAAGGAATTCGACGACCGCTGGAATAAGACCCAGCTTGGCCTGATGTTCAACGACGATGTGATGAAGGCGTTCGTCGAAGATTTCAAAAAACAGACTCGAGAGGACTTCGGGGCAATTGAAAAGAAACTCGGCATTACGCACGACGATCTCAAAGGCGTTGCCGCCGGCGAGATGAGCCTCTCGATCATCGAGCGCAAGGGCCGGGACGCCGCGCTGGCGATCACGATCGACGTCGCAGGCCACCAGCAGCAGGCCGATGGTTTGCTCGCAGCGATCGAAAAACGCTTCGCAGCCCGCAACGGACGCAAGACAACTGCCAATTCCGGCGGCGTCACGCTCCAAGTTTTCACCGTGCCGACGCAGAATGGTGGCAAAACTCAGCAAACCATTTACTTCATCAAGGACAATCTGCTGTGCGGTATCGACGATCGGGCAGAAGCTGAAGCAATCCTCAAGCGGTTTGCCGGGAACGCCACCGACAATTTGAAATCCGTCTCGGCCTACCAGACGACGATGGACCGCTGCCGACGCGAAGCGGGCGACTTGGAGCCGGAAGTACGCTGGTTTGTGGAGCCTTTCGGCTTCATTTTCGCCGCCCGCACGCTCAAGGAGCAACCCGTCCGCCGCGGGCAAGACACCGCCAAGATTTTGTTCGAGAACGGATTCGACGCCATTCAAGGTGCCGGCGGCTATGTGAACCAGCTTGTCGACGGTCATATCGAAATCCTCACGCGCACAGCGGTCTACGCGCCGCCCGTGCCCGGCAAGGAAAACGACCCCCTGCGCTGGAACAGCTCGATGCGGATGATGCAACTGCCGAACGGTCCTGGCTTCGAGCCGCAGTCGTGGGTGCCGCGTATGTCGGCCAGCTACATCACATTGAATCTGCAGATCATGGATGCCTTCGACAATGTCGGACCCATTTTCGATGCCATTCAAGAACACGAGGATGCTTGGAAAAACACGCTCGCCGGCTGGAAAGACGATCCCTACGGTCAGCAGGTCGATGTTCGCAAGGAATTCATCGCCAATATGGGAAATCGTGTCACCGTTATGAGCAGCTACGATACACCCATCTCGGAGGACAGCGAGCGAGCGGTTTTCGCCATTGAAGCGAAGGACGAAAAAGCACTCGCGAAAACGCTCGAAAAGTGGATGAAGAAAGAACCGGATGTCGTCCGCCGCCAGGTGGGGCAGTACGTCATTTGGGAACGCGTCGCTAAGGAAAACGCGGTCAATGAACCGGAGGTCGAACCGCTTGGCTTCACCACGATCCGCACGGGCAGCGACGAAAAGAGCGTCAACGAGAAGAAACGCCGCGAGCGTGTCCTCCCGAATTCGGCCGTTTCCGTGGCTCTCGGCCAAATGATGATGGCCTCCGACATCAAATACCTGATCGAAGTGCTGCAAGGCTTCGGCCAGCACGAACGATTGGCAAGCAGTGACGATTACGAACAAATGGTCGAGGTCATGAATAAGCTGGCTCCCGGCGAACGGAGTGGCTGGGTATTCGGCCGTAGCGACGAGGAATTTCGACCGACTTTCGAGCTGATTCGCGAGGGGAAAATGCCCGAGTCGAAGTCTATGCTTGGAAAACTGCTCAACAAGATACTTACGACCGAAGAGGAGCGGAAGCAGGGCCTGCCGCGGCGACAACGGATTAATGGCGCGAATCTGCCCGAATTCGAAACCGTCCGCCGCTACTTCGGCCCCCACGCGGGCGTGATTCGCAGCGAGAAAGACGGCTGGTTCATTACCGGCGCGCTGCTCAACAAAGAAGCACCGTAGCCGTGGGCGCTAATCACCGTGATTACCGCCGTCATTGCTTCGAAAGCTTCGCCCAAAACGGGTGCTGCCGGTCCGCCCTCGTGCGAACGTCCTCCAGCAACACCGTCAGATCAGGTCGCACCGTTCGATCTCGCGGTGAAATAGCGTGGCCGTTCACTTCCACCACCAGCTTCTGATTGAAATCGACCAGTTCGGGCGATAACCACACGACCGTCTTGTCTGCCTGTAGCTTGATCGATACTTTGTTGGTCTCCAGCCGCTTGCCTTCGATGTGCGCAGGCCGCGCAGTTCGCGGTGGCGGCCAGTTGGCCGGCGCCACCATCGACTTCGCAGGCAGTCCTTCCACCTCCAGCCACCAGAAAAAAGTGTCCCATGGCCTCATCGAAACGCAGTCGATCTCCTTGGGGATCTTGCGCTGATGCAGCCCCATCCATTCGAACATCCGCTGAATCTCGTCTCCAAACGGCTCGTAGCCGCGGCCCTGGTATTCGACGACCGTAACATCCGTATTAGGTCTCATGTAGCGATCGAGCTGGGTAGCATTGCGGGCCATCTTATCTCCGTCCAACTCGCCAGCCACCACGTACCAGTTCAGGTACGGCGCGTTCTTCGCATACCGGGTGACGTACTTATCCGCTACCGCGGCAACAGGTATCACGCCCCCCCACAAATCGGGGTGCGCGATCGCGATGTCCCACGCCGCATCACCCCCCATACCGAGGCCCGACAGAAAGACCCGATCGACGTCCACCGAAAACCGCCGGCACGCA
Source organism: uncultured Planctomycetota bacterium (assembly GCA_963807935.1). GTDB lineage: Bacteria > Planctomycetota > Planctomycetia > Pirellulales > Lacipirellulaceae > JABDGM01. Next base: position 115,629 of record CAWEDY010000018.1, on the reverse strand, counting down.
TCTCGCAGAGCGCCGAGCACCGCAAAATGCTCGCGCGGCGAAAAGCCGTACGAAAACTGGTGCGGTGTTTGCCAATCCACGGCGATTACGATGTATCCGTGTCGAGTTGCCTGGCTCGACCAAAAATCAAGCATCTGCTTTGGCGTCACCCCGGCGTCGGCCAGCGTCACGATCGTGGGGTAATGCCGCAGCGGATCGTACTCCAGAGGCACTTGCACCAGGTAGCGAACGTCCTGTTCGCCCGGCAGACCGGCAAGTTTCAGCTCGAAAAGCCGCGGAGCCCGCTCCGCGCTCTTCCCCACGTCGAGCGGCGGTTTCATCAGTTTCAGAATTTGCGCCATGCGCTCGATCGATGCGCCTTCCATGTCGTGCAAGTCGGCCGCTATCTTCGAGCGATTCTGCATCATGGGCTCCCGCAGGTATTCCAGGATTTTGTCGCGGGCATGGGCAATCGAAACGGCTAATTGGAAGTTATCGGTTGCCTGGTTTGCGCCTACGAGCCAGCCGCTTACGGCGAGCGCGACTTTTTGCTCGGGCGAAAGCTTATCGTCATCCGACAGCCGCTCGAACGACGCCAGGCGGCCGATCGCATCGTCATTCACTTCCGCCGCAATTTCCTTGGCAAAACCCTCTGCCAATTGCCGGCTATTCTTGTCCTCAATCTTCGCGATTTGCCGGTTCAGACTATCCACCAAAGACTTGCGGCGCACGTCCTCTGCTGCGTATTTGTTTAATTGCTCGCGAACTTGCTGTAATGTTTCGCTGGCGATTCCTTCGGAAGGAAATTGCGTGAGAAGTTTGCGCGATAACTGATGTTGTCCGGCCTTGGCTCGCAGTTGGATTTCCTTCAAAATCAATTTGGCCCCAAGCTGACGCAGTTGGCGGACATCCTGCTGTAAGTCCTTACGCTCTGGAAAAGCCTTAAGGATTTCCTCGAGCTCGGCGGCCGCATCGCGATAACGCTCGCTGTCTAAATACAACCGCACCACTTGCAGCCGGCCCTCGAGGTCCTCGGGCTTCACGGCCGTGGAAAGCACGCGGCTGAGCGATTCGCGCGGGATGCTGCTGGTGGCGATCCGCATGTCCCAAACGATTGGCTTCGGCCCGCCGCTCAACCCTTCCACCTTCGTGTACAGCGGCGTAATTTGCGTGATACCCTGCACCACCGAAAGCACGCCCTCGGCGCTCTGCATTTCGTAAATCCGCCGGCCGTGCTCGTCGAACGGCGTGACCCGCAGTGCGCGGCCGATGCGGCCGACCGCACCACCCCGCTCCGCCACTGGCTGCCAGATGTTGATCCGGACATCCTTGGCAGAGGTTGGTTCCAGAACCCTGTTGACGTGGGAGCTGTGGATGAACGTGCGTCGCAAACCATCATCGACCACCAGCAGCGGCGTCACGGGCACCTCGCCCGCCTGTGTCTTTGGCGAAAGGGGATTTTCCGCTACGCTCGATAGCTCCGCATATTTCCCTTCGAGTTTGCGACCGTCCTTCAACAGAAGCGTCTGAGCTTCCGTTAGCCGCCAGCCCAATACGAAAACAACGAGCGTGCAGACGAACTTCCGCTTTGTGCAAGTGCTGATAAACGACACGAACGTATCTCGCTCCGTGGATGTCTATTGGGGGAGGCGTCCGCCAACGTGCCTGAATTCCATTGTTATACGGTCCGGCACCCGGTCAATCGAATTGCCGCGGCTGCCACGATTCCTGGGACCGCCACCTTACCGACTATTCGGATGTTCGGCCCTATACCATTGCCGCGCATTGACACTTAGGGGTCCGCTCGGCGAAAACGGTGGCGTAAAACCCGCGACACAGGCCGCTTTGCCTTCGCGACGGCTGGGTTGCTCCCGCGATCCGTAACCCGATGACCCTGCGTTCCGCTGCTAAAACGCTGCTCGTGCTCGCGCTGGCGCTGCCCGTCGTTCAGGCCGTGCTGGTCTGGGTTCGCGGCTTGCTGACCAGCATGGGCGATTCTGAAGGTGGCGCAATCATCGGCCATGTGGGCACGGTTTGCCAGGTCACTTGGGCGATCACCCTGGTAGGCTTGGTAATTGTTGTGGCACTTTTGACATTGAGCGAACGCCCTCCGGAGGGATGAAGATAAGCTTGCTTTCGCGTGGGAATTCGGCGCTGCGGCCGACGCTAATTGATCGACTCCTCCGCTCCATGTTCCCCTACTCACATGCACGAAACCTACGAAAATCCGCTCATCACCCGTTATGCCTCGCGCGAAATGGCTGGTCTATGGGGCGATCATCGCAAGTTCACCACCTGGCGGCGGCTATGGGTCGCGCTGGCCGAAGCCGAAGCCGAGCTGGGACTACCCATTACCAAGGACCAAATCGCCGAGCTGCGCGCCGCTGTGGACAACATCAACTTCGACGCCGCCGCGCAATACGAGCGCAAACTCCGCCACGATGTGATGGCCCACGTTCACACTTATGGCGACGAGTGCCCCACGGCCCGGCCGATCATCCACCTCGGCGCCACAAGCTGTTATGTTACCGACAACACGGATCTCATTCTGATCCACGAATCGCTTCAATTGGTCGCCCGCCGCTTGGCCGCTGCGATCGTCGCACTAGCCGATTTTGCCAAAAAGTATCGCGACCTGCCGACGCTGAGTTACACGCACCTGCAACCGGCACAACCGACAACCGTCGGCCGCCGCGCATGCCTCTGGGCCTACGATCTAGTGCTCGACTTGGCAGAAATCGAATATCGGATCGCGTCGCTGAAAGCCCGCAGTGTCAAAGGCACGACGGGCACGCAAGCCAGCTTTCTCGCGCTCTTCGACGGCGACCACGACAAAGTTCTGCAGCTTGAAAAACTCGTCGCCAAAAAAATTGGATTTGAATGCACCTACGCCATCACCGGCCAAACGTATTCCCGCAAAATCGATGCACAAGTTCTCGATGCGCTCGCTGGCATCGCGGCCAGTAGCCACAAAGCAGCAACCGACTTACGCATCCTCGCCCATAAAAAGGAAATCGAGGAACCTTTCGAGAAGGACCAAATCGGCTCTTCCGCGATGGCCTACAAGCGCAACCCCATGCGTTGTGAGCGGATTTGCAGTCTCGCGCGCTTCGCCATGAGCCTCGCCGCGAACACAGATCAAACGCTCGCTACGCAATGGATGGAACGCACGCTCGACGACAGTGCAAATCGCCGCCTCGTCATCCCGCAGGCATTCCTCGCCATCGACGCCATTTTGGTTCTCTACCAAAACGTCGCGAGCGGCCTGGTCGTGTACCCACAAGTCATAGCCAAACACCTGCGCGAAGAGCTGCCGTTCATGGCGAGCGAAAACATCCTCATGGCCGCCGTCGCGGCCGGAGGCGACCGCCAAACGCTCCACGAACGCATCCGCCAACACAGCCAAGCCGCCGCGGCCATCGTCAAAGAACAAGGCGGGGAGAATGATCTCATCGCCCGGCTCAAACACGACAAGGCATTCGCGGCCGTCGACCTTGATGCCGCCATCGATCCGGAAAAACTCACCGGCCGCAGCCTCAAACAAACGGATGAGTTCCTAACTGAAATCGTCACACCGATACGTAAGCGGTACGCCGTTGAACTAGAAGCAACAGAGCTGCGCGTGTAGTTTCGAGTTGGCAGCGCCACCAATATCATCCGCCTATGGTGTTGGCAAGACCCGCCTACTCAAATCAAATCCAACGGCGACTGCCGCCGGTGCCGCTTGCGGCTGCAGTCGTGGCAGACTCCGGTGATGATGAGCCGGTGGCCCGTCACGCGGAAGTCGTGCTCGCGGGCCACGGCATCGCGCAGATTTTGCAGCTCGTCGCTGCTGAACTCGATAAGCTTATCGCAGATCTGGCAATACAAGTGATCGTGCTGAGGATAGCCGTAGTCGTGTTCGTACACCGCCCGGCTGCCGAGCGTCATCTTTCGCAGCAGGCCGGCCTCCACTAGTTGGTCGAGCGTTCGATAGACCGTCGGCCGACTGATCTTTTCTCCTTTGTGCCGCTCGCCAAATGCATCGATGAGCTCGTCCGCATTGAAATGATCGTGACGCTCGAAAATAAAGTCCACGAGCGTACGGCGTTGCTGAGTCGTGCGCTTGCCGCGGCTTTGCAAATATTCCTCGAACCGCTCCTTGGGCGAGAGCGAAACTTGGACTTCGCTGAGCGAGAATTCGTTGGACATCGAGGAAAGCCGTGGGATTGAGGTCGGTCGGCGGTCGATCGCATGCCGCGGAGCTACTTATTGAGACTAGGTGGAGCGCTAACAATCACTCCAAATGCTTACGCAAATCGGTCTTACGTTTAAGAGGCCACACGCTTATTGATTCTAAGCGGCCGGAACAACCCGGACAAGAATTGAATTAGAGAAGGCTACTCGCTTCGCGAGCAGACGTCCTCTCGAAGAGCGAGAGGCCTACGGTTTTTTGCCGGATAGCGACCAATTAGCCAATCTCGTCCAGCAGCCGCTCCATGGCGACGTTCATCTTTTCCGGCGTGTCGTAAGTGCCGGCGGCGATCTGCCCGCGAATGAGGTTCACCAGGTCGTGCCGAACCCGCCCGGCCTCCGTCGCATCAATGGCCGCCGCGGCCGCCGGAGAAATGTCGACGCGGTCCGCCGTGCTGCCGGGTGCGGTCGATTGCGGTCCCGTCGCCCGATGCGCGATGTGCGGAGGATTTATGCCATGCGGACCATGAATACGATTTGTGCCTTGGATTTGCATGGCAATTCTCCACACGGGATAGGGCGGCTAAATGGTTCTTATTTTGAGCGGCAATCGCTCGTTTTTTTTGGCCGACGGGGATCAGCTATTTTTCGGCCGACTTCGCGAACGCGAGTACCAGAGCATTATCAAAATCGACTTCCACAGACTCGCCTTTCAACAATTTCTGGCAACGATCAATCAGCGCTAGGACATGCGTTGTAACAAGTATATCGATGAGGTGCGAACGGCTTCAACAATCGTGTCGGCTGGCAGGCCAATCGGCGCCGGCCCGTCGCCGGGAATCAACGTCGTGGCACTGCCGTTGACATCTTTCATCAGGGGTGACATGCCGCCTACTCACAATACGCCGTTTGTACGGCCGCGGTTTAGCCCAGCAACGGCAATACGTGCTGGCGGCGGAGGATACGTAACGGCCCAATTTCCGTCAATCCGGCAATTGACTGCTGCTAGCGTGGGATCGCCCGGGGCCCGGCCCTTTCGTCCGACTGCCAGACCACGGCCGCCCTATCGCCTCGGGGGGCGAAACCTGGCGGGCCGCCGGAGGTTTGATACAGTAGGGAAATACTACGCAGGAACCGGCATTATGACGCGAATACCTCGCCAGGCCCTAATCACTCGAATCGGTAGGATTCTGCCGGTCGTGGTCGCGGTCGCCCTGAATGTGGATTTCATTCCTGGATCTCGTGCAGGAGATGCGCCCTCGGCCGGCGATGCCAAGCTCTTCGATCGCCTCGATACCGATCGCAACGGCGTCATAACCACTGACGAAGTCGCCCCGGAAAATCTGCGGCTTTTCGACCGGTTGCTCCGCCGATCGGACGCGAACCACGACAAGGCGTTATCGCGCGGGGAGTTTCTTGCTGCCTTGGTGCCGAGTCGGCCGGAAAAGCCAATCGAGGCCAAGCAACCTGCCACTTCGCCACAGGCAGACGCCGTTCGCTATCTGCTGCTGGCGATGGACACGAATCGAAACAGCACGATCGAGCCGGACGAGGTGCCCAAAGCGTTCAAGCCGGCGTTTGAATTCATGGTCGACCGACTGGACAGGAATAACAATGGGAAGTTGGATCGTTACGAGCTAAGCCGCGGCGGCCCGCCGTTGGCAGTAATTGCCGCCCGCTATGTGCAGCGCGAAGGTATCAACCCAACGGTTGAGCTGGCTAAGCTGGAAAAGTTGCAGGGCAAAATGGCGAACCGCTTCGACGAGCAGCCTATGCCGCTGGAGAGCTTGCGCGATCCGCAGAAGGCCCGCCAGCTGTTTGCCCAACTCGACCAGAACGGCGACCATAAGCTCGAACGAAAAGAGATGCCCGAGCCTTTGCAGCAGCCGCTGGAGCGGTTTCTGCGGATGGCAGACCGCGATGGCGACGGTCAGCTTTCTGAGAGAGAGTTCCTCGACGGTGCGGAACGGCTCTCTAAATTCCTCAAACGTCCTCAGACCGAGGCAAGGCGAGAGCGCAAATCGAATAGACCCACGAGTGGCTCGAAGCCCGCCAAATCGACATCCACCGAGAATAAATAGCCTCACGACCATCATGGAGACGGCACGCCTTAAACAGTCCAAGGGCGGTGGTCGGCCGACGTGTCTGCTACGTCCATCGAGGACTGTGGGCTTGCCACCTGCCGTGACCGCCTCGCGCTTCTCCTGATCTTCTCTGCGCGAACCGCGAACTGCGCCAGCATGTCCTGCGTAATAGAAACAAACCAACAGGCAGTGCGCTTCCACGGAATCCGGCTGCCCGTTTGCCGCATTGCGGTTCGGTCACAGAGAGGAGGCCACGATGCACCCGCTGCCGCCCGTCGTCAACCCACTGATTGTTGGGGTCGATTGCCCTTGGCTCCCGCCGATTTGCTTCGGCATGAAGCCTTATTTCCAATTGTGCCAATCGTTCAACAAAGCACTTAAGGAGCTGGAATCGCGATTCCCGTCGCACCGCCCTGTGCTCACGCTCCAGTCACGCAACAAGCGCCTCCAACGCCGGCCGAAGTAATGTAGATCTCTCGTTCCGCGAGAGGACAAATGCTCGCGGAGCGAATAGACGACATTGATCTCCATTTCTCTGTCCGATCCGATCGAGTCGGGCTATCATGGAGGCATGAAGGTTTTACTGGCCAGTCCGCGCGGCTTCTGTGCGGGCGTGAACATGGCGATCGAATCGCTCGACCTGGCATTGGCGTCGCTCAAGCCGCCGATTTACGTCTACCACGAGATTGTCCACAACAAGTACGTCGTCGAGCAATTCCGCGGCCGCGGCGTCACATTCGTGGATGATCTGGTCGACGTTCCCGTCGGCGCCACCCTGCTGTTTTCCGCTCATGGCGTTTCGCCGGAGATCCGCCGCGTCGCCCGCGAGCGACGCCTCCGGGCAATCGACGCCACCTGCCCACTAGTCACGAAGGTACATCTAGAGGCGATCAAATACGCCAAGTCCGGATACACAATCCTCCTCATCGGCCACGAAGGCCACGACGAAGTGATCGGCACCCTGGGCGAAGCGCCCGAGGCGATCGTCCTCGTCGAGACGCCGGAGGACGTGGCGTCGTTGCAAGTCGCCGATGAGCAGAAGGTGGCCTACCTCACGCAAACGACCCTCAGCGTGGATGATGCCAACCGGATCATCGACCGGTTAAGGCAGCGATTTCCTTACATCGCGGCGCCACCCAAAGACGATATCTGCTACGCCACTCAGAATCGCCAGGAAGCCATTTCGATCTTGGCGGGAGAGGCCGATCTGGCCATCGTGCTTGGCAGCCAGAACAGCTCCAACAGCCAGCGTCTGGCCGAGCTGGCCCGCGAACGCGGCATACCAGCCTACTTGGTCGATGGCCCCGCCGATCTCCAGGCGGCTTGGTTCGATGATGCAGAAATTATACTCGTTACCGCCGGCGCCAGCGCCGGAACAAGTCGTTGAGGAATGTATTGACTGGCTGCGCGATCGATTTGGTGCGACCATCGAACCGCGCTCGATCCGCGAGGAAAGCGTGTCGTTTCCATTGCCTCGCGAGCTACGTAATATCGCGCCAGCTTCACCTCCATTCATGCCGGTGTCTGAGCCTACTGACGCTGTTTAAGCAAATCGAGCCTCTTCTACCAATGTCCTATACGAATTGTGCGGCCTGCCGTAGCAATTGGTCGTCGTTGTAACGCATCTCTCGCAGCCACGCTTCCGCCTGGCGCAGCGAGTCCGCGACCAGCAGCCGCGCTACGGCATCGTTTGTCCGGTCCTTGCGCATCAACTCTGCGTCCCATTTGCTAAGAGCGCAGGCGGCGGCAAAGAGTTCCATCGCGAGCCAGGCGATGCGCTCCTGCACAAGCTGCCGATCGATGACTTCCTCGCGGTGGCGAATCAGCGAGGATTGGACCGCCGTATGAAGGCGGCGAATTAATTTTCCCAGCCGCCGCGCTGCGGGTTTCAATTCAGGAGTTTGCACGGGCACGAGTGGGATGCTGTACCGAACCCGAATGGCGTCGGCAAAAAAGCGGCCGATCGTCCCGGGAGTTTTCCATGGACGCTTCAGAGCATTGAGCACATCCTTCATGCGAAGTCCCGGACCGCGCATCCCCATCAACGCGATGAACGACAGCAGCACTTCGTTGGCGCCTTCGCCGATCTGGTTGATGCGGTGATCGCGGAGCATGCGTTCGAGCGGACGGTCGGTGAAGTAGGCCGCGCCGCCGTGAATTTGAAACGCGTCGTTCACGATCATCCATAATCGCTCGGTGCTCCAGACCTTGAGCATCGCCGTCTCCAGCATGTAATCGTCCAGTCCGCGGTCGATCAGGCCGGCCGTGACGGTTGTCATCGCCTCCATTCCATAGGTCCACGCGCCCATGCGGGCCAGTTTCTTCTGGACCAGCTCAAACGCGGCAAGCGGGCGACCGAACTGGTGGCGGGCGTGAGCGTGGTCTGTGGCGAGTCGCAGGCAGGTTTTCGCCGCACCCGTACAACACGCGCCAAACGTCGTCCGGCCAAAGTCGAGCACGGTGAGCCCTACCTTCAGTCCCTTACCAGGCGGTCCGAGAATGTTTTCGCGCGGCACGAACATATCGCGGAATGCCAGCCGTCCAGTCGCCGTGCCACGGATGCCCATTTTTTCCATTCGCGGCTCGACGACCTGAAATCCCCGCATGTCGGGCGTAACAAGGAATGCCGTGATGGCGGTCGCGTCGCTGCCCGGCACAGGCGTGCGGGCCATGACGGTCAGCATTCCCGCAATCGCTCCATTGGTGATGTAACGCTTCTGGCCGTTAAGTACGAAGCCCGTGCCGTCGGCGGACGGAGTGGCCGATGTTTGCACGTTACCGGCATCGGAACCGGCTTCCGGTTCTGTCAGCGCAAACGCGGCGAGCTTCCGCCCACTGACCAAATCTGGGAGCCACTTCCGCTTTTGGTCTTCGGTGCCGAACAGCAGCAGCGCCCGCATGCCAATCGAATGGTGGGCGTTGACGAAAATCGCCGTCGAACTGCACCGCGCGCCGATCACTTCCAACAGGCGGCAGTAGCCCATTTGTGAGAATCCGCGACCCCCGAACTCGATCGGTGCTGTCATGCCGAGCACGCCAAGTATTGCTAATCCCTCGATGACCTCAGGCGGAATATCGGCTTTGCGATCGATGAGCTTGGGGTCCAGATGTTCATCGCAGAAGTGTTCGAGCCGTGAAACCGCCAACTCCACCTCGGCCCGTTGTTCATGCGAGAGTTGCGGATAGGGAAACACCCAGTCGGCCACGAACCGACCCTCGAATAATCCCTTTGCCACGCCCATTCTCTGTGGCATCGCCCCGAGCAGTTCCTCGGCCTGCCGTACTTGCGCCTCGCGTTGGACGAGATGCGCCGATTGTTCGATGGTGCTGCTCATTTTTTCGTATCTCACCGCGGTCTATTGGCCGTGTTCGCGTCCGTGAGTAATGGCATTTCGAGTAGTATTTGGCCTAACGCTTTGCCCTGGGCGTCCGTCCGCAAACTTCGACGAAGGGCGCCGCGGATGACGAAGTTCAGCGCGCCAAGGTTCGGCAACTCGAAGCGCTCGACGGAGTCGATGCCCATCGGCGCGAAGTAATCAGCCACTTGATTGGTTGAGAGTCGTGTTCTGAGAAATTCCCACCAATCGTCGCTACGGGCGATCACGCCGATCGTGGCAGTTGAACCTTTGTCGCCACTGCGTGCGATTGCAATGTCGTACAAGTGCGATGGCTTTCGTTCATTACCTGTGAGTACAGCTTGTGAATGTCTGGTTTGAGAATGCGATTTTCCAGACGAGTAAGCGGCGGCAGGGAGCCTTGCCTCGATAGGCGCAATCGTCGCGGTCCCGGCAATCGAAAGGATCTCTACCTGCGGTGCAAGGGCATCGCGGCCAATTAGGCACGGCCAATAGCGAAACACCGGATGAACTCGCGGGCGGCCGTCGGCATATCCAGTCGTTCCCTGCGGGCCCGCCGTGACGAATGGCATGAGCTCGTGAGAGAATCGCTCAATCGCATCCCGGGCTTCGGCTTCTACGGCAACTCGCAGCACGGTTTCTTCGAATTCTGTCGATTCGTTGATTCGAGGCCCGACAATTTTGGCGAAACCATCGCCGCTACCGAGGCATTCGACGACGCTGTCGCGCAGCTCATAGCCCGCTTCACGTACGCGCTGCACAACGAGTTCGCCGCAGCGGCGGGCTTTTGCGAGTGCATTACGCCCGAGGATAGTAAGAGTTCCAGCCGACCAGAAGCCATCACGATACGTGGCGCTGACTTTATACTTGTCGGGGCGCGGCTTGCCGATTGCACCACTCACTTGGACGCGATTGGTGCCAACGTGCCGGACAATAAGGGAAAGAAATGAAACCGTAACATCGGGGCTCAGATAATTCTCCGGATCTCCGATCTCGTAAAGCAGTTGCTCCTTAACCGTCATTGGCGTGACGCACCCGCCGGTGCTACGTGGCTTGGTGACGATGCAGCTTCCCTCATCATCGACCTCGACGATTGGAAAGCCGATGTGCGCAGCGTCTGGCACGTTTAGCCAATCGGTGCTTATGCCGCCGGTGACCTGCGTGCCGCATTCGATCAAATGCCCCGCCACGGTCGCCCCCGCCAATCGGTCGAGATCATCGTCGTTCCATCCAAAGTGATGTACGCAGGCCGCCACGGTCAGCGATGGATCGGCGACGCGGCCGGTGATCACGATATCCGCCCCCTCGGCGAGTGCCTTCACAATTGGCTCCGCACCAAGATACGCATTCGCCGTGACCAACCGCTCGCGGATATGGCTGACGGGGGTACCCGAATCGAGATTGCGAAATTCGGTCGAGTTCGCATCCGTGGCCGCAGCGCGAAGATGTTCTAGGACGTCGTCGCCAGTGACGACGCCGATCCGCAACGCGCGACATCCGGCTTCCGCGAGCGCTCTGCGGCAGGCCTCTGCACAGCCGCGAGGGTTCAGCCCGCCGGCATTCGCGATTAGCCGGCATCGGCCGCCGGAAGACCAATGTGGGACGAGCGAGCGGATGACATCGACGAAGTCTCGGGCAAATCCGGTTTCCGGATCGCGCTCCCGCTGCATCGCGAGGATCGACAGCGACACCTCGGCCAGATAATCCAGCGTGAGGTAATCGAGATCGGGCTCGCGGGCGAGCATCTCCGCCGCGGCATCCGCGCGATCGCCCCAGAATGCCTGCGCGTTACCAATTCGAACGGGTTTCTGCCTTGGATTCATCTCATACCTGCAACGTGCCAGTTCGAAATGTGCCCTCGCCGGTTGCCGGCAGAAGACTGAGCGCGGTTTGCAGCCAAAACCGCGTCTCGTGCGGGCGTATGATCGCATCTACCCAACCGCGAGCCGCTCCGTAACGGATATCGGTCTGTTCTTGGTAACGCTCATGGATTGTTTCTCGAAGTTCTGCAATCTCCTGATCGGAGAGCGTTTTGCCGGCACGCTGGGCCTCGCGTAGCTGCAGCGCCAGGAGCGTTTCGGCCGCCTGGTCAGCACCCATAACGGCATATTTAGCAGACGGCCACGCTAGAATCAGCACCGGGTCGTACGCTTTGCCACACAGAGCGTAGTTGCCGGCACCGAACGATCCGCCGATGATTACTGTCAACTTCGGCACGATTGAATTGCTGACGACATTCACCAGTTTCGCACCTGCTCGAATGATTCCCGCCTGCTCGGCTTGTTTTCCGACCATAAAGCCCTGAACGTCTTGCAGAAACACGATCGGAACGCGCGATTGATTGCAGTCCATCACGAAGCGGGCAGCCTTGTCCGCCGCATCGGGGTAGATTACTCCTCCAATCTGAAGTTCTCCGGTCGCGGTGCGGCTGCGCTGTTTCTGGTTGGCGACGATTCCAACCGCATGTCCGCCGAGCTTTGCGAACGCCGTGACCAGAGACTGACCAAACTCAGCCTTGTATTCCTGCAACGAATCCACATCGACGAGACACTTCAGCACGTCGCGAACATCGTACTCGCCGTGACCCTCGGCAGGAACCAAATCGTAGAGGTGATCGGTAGATGGCGAGACAGTAAGAGAAGAAACCGGGTCTGTATCATTAGCCGCAGCTGGCAACAACTCAACGAGCGACCGCAACCGCCGCAGACAAGATACGTCGTCTGGCTCGTGGAAATCGACCGTCCCGCTGATAGTCGCATGCATCGCAGCCCCGCCGAGTTCCTCCGGATCGGCCGACTGCCCAATTGCAGCCCGTACCAGGGCCGGGCCGGCCAGACAAAGCTGGCTGCCATCGGTCATCAGCAGCTTATCGCACAGTACGGGCAAGTATGCTCCGCCGGCGATACAATTGCCCATCACGGCCGCGTACTGAGGAATACCTGCGGCCGACAACACCGCGTTGTTGCGAAAGATGCGGCCGAAGTCGTCTTCGTCTGGAAAGATTTCATCCTGCAGCGGCAAAAATACGCCCGCGGAATCGACGAGATAAATCACCGGCAAACGCAATTGAAACGCGATCCGCTGCGCCCGCAGGAGTTTCTTCACCGACTGCGGAAACATCGCCCCGGCTTTGACGGTTGCATCGTGTGCCGCAACAAGGCACGCCCGCCCGCTGATCCAAGCGATACCGGTAATGAGTCCGGCGGCGGGCACGTCGCCCCACTCCGCGTACATCTTATACGCCGCCCATGTGCCGAGCTCCAAGAAGGGGCGGCCTTCATCGATCAGCATTGCCAACCGTTCGCGCACCGGAAGCCGGCCAAGCCGGCGCTGCCGCTTCTGGCCGTCCGCGCCACCGCCCAGCCGAAGAGTTTCCTCCTCTCGGAACAATTCGCCGGTGATGTCACGCAAAGTTGGCACGCGCATTATCCTGAATTATATCATTACTGCTTTGTCATCATCCGGTTTGACTTCCGTCGTTATCCATTTCGGCTATTCGTGGCGCGGTGATGCGAAACTTGCGGGGGTGACCTCCGGATCGCCTCGAGCGCGGCGCAGAATGCCTCAACGCCTTCTTTCCGAGCGACGGACGTTTTCAGGACGGAAATGGTCGGCCCTGTAGTCGTGCGCAATTGCTGTGTCACATCGGTTACAGTCTGATCTGCGCCGGGAAGATCGGCTTTGTTGACGACGACGATGTCAGCGACTTCCAGAATTCCGGCCTTTTCCCATTGCAAATCGTCGCCGGTCAGTGGTTGCAGGACGAGCACCAAGACGTCAGCAACCCGTCGTACTGCGGTGTCTCCCTGACCAGCGCCAACGGTCTCGACGAAGATGCGATCAAAGCCAAATGCTTTCATCACACTCAGCATCAATTCGAAGTTTGTGGCAATGCCCTGTTGCCCCGAGGCCGTTGATAGGCTTCGGACAAAAACTAGTTCCGAGGCCGAGGTGCCCGCTATGCGACACCGATCGCCGAGGAGCGCTCCGCCGGTTAGCGGGCTTTCAGGATCGCACGCGAGCACTCCCACGCGTTCGCCGCGCTCGGCGAAGTGCGCCGCGATTTCGCCCAGCAGGCTGCTCTTTCCAACGCCGCCATTGCCTGTCAGGGCAACCACGGCGGGCGAACCTTTGCGAAGATTCTCGAACGAGAATGCTAACAATTCGTCGTCGGGATGATCGGCGGCTGCCAGCGACAATAACCTCGAAAGCGCAGCGCGATTGCCATTCTGAACTTGATGAAGCAGCTTAGCGATTTCGCAGCTTTGAGTTTCCCGTCGCATGATGCTGATCAACTGCCTTTCCAGCGATAAACACTAACCGTAGCGAAATTCGCAAGATGCAGCCGATCGCAGGAACTTTGCAATTTGCGCTACGGTGAGTCGCTCGAGAGAAATTCCACAATTTTCTCAATCGAAACGCCCGAACCAAAACATTCCTTAACTCCCATTTCCTTGAGCTTCTCTTGATCATCCTGCGGAATGATCCCGCCGACGATCACGCCGACGTGGGTCATATCGCGCTTGCGCAGAGCGTTAATCAGTTGCGGGATTAGCGTCATGTGAGCGCCATTGAGAATACTGATGCCCACCCAATCTACATCCTCGTCCTGGGCCGCCTGAGCCACCGCTTCTACCTGCTGCCATAGTCCGCTGTAGATGACGTGGAATCCCGCATCTCGCAGCCCACGGGCGACCACCTTGATGCCTCGGTCGTGGCCGTCGAGGCCGACTTTGGCGAGAAGAACTCGTTGCGGGGTGGTTCGTTCGTTCATGGCTCACGTCACCACGAGGCAGCGGATCGAAATCGACCCAACACATCGGCGAGCGCTCGCATGCATTCCTGAACGGTGGTTCGGTATTCGGCGGCTTCTATGAGTGCCGGCATAATGTTCCGGCCCGCCTCAGCCGCCTTCCGCAAGCCGTCGAGCGCCCGCGATGCGTGGTCCGAACTGCGGCAATTTTTTGTGTTCCGAAGTGACTCGATTTGCGCGGCTTCCATGGTTGCGTTTACCTCCATGATCGGAATGGAATCGTCGTCCGACTGTTGGAAGGCGTTTATGCCGACTATGAGCTTCTCCCGAGTGTCGATCGCTCGCTGCTGCGCGAAGGCGGCGTCGGCAATTTCGCGGCGAAAGTAACCTTTTTCGATGGACGCGATCATGCCGCCCTGTTCGTCAATTGCGCGAAAGTAATCGTGGGCAGCGTGTTTCATCCGTTGCGTGAAGCTCTCGATGAAGTAACTTCCGCCAAGTGGATCGACCGTGTTCGTGACGCCCGTTTCATAAGCCAATACTTGCTGGGTTCGCAATGCCAGCGTTGCCGCTTGTTCACTCGGCAGGGCGAGGCACTCGTCCATCGAATTGGTGTGCAACGATTGACAGCCACCCAGCACAGCCGCAAGCGCCTGGTAGGCAACCCGCACCAGGTTCACCTGCGGCTGTTTAGCCTGTAATGTACAACCGGCCGTTTGGGCATGAAACCGCAGCTTGCACGAAGCCGCGGACTTTGCTCCGTAACGATCGCGCATGAATTCAGCCCACAGTGAACGAGCGGCGCGGTATTTCGCAACTTCTTCGAATAGGTCGTTGTGCGCGTTGAAAAAGAAACTCAGTCGAGGTGCAAAATCGTCGATGCGCAGCCCTCGTTCAAGGCACTGTTCGACATAGTGCCGGCCATCTGCAAGCGTGAAGGCGAGCTCTTGAGCCGCGGTTGAACCGGCTTCGCGAATGTGATACCCGCTGATCGAAACTGTGTTCCATTTCGGCACGTGGGCGGTGCAGAATTCGATCAGGTCCACCACGAGTCGCACGGACGGTACCGGCGGAAATACGATTTCATTTTGTGCGTGAAATTCCTTAAGGATGTCGTTTTGTATCGTGCCCAAAAGATCACGCCAAGCCAGTCCGCGTGCGCGAGCGGCTGCCAAATAAAACGACATGATGACTATCGCCGGCGCGTTGATTGTCATCGACACGGACACGCGGCCCAGATCGATTTGATCGAACAGCGCGAGCATGTCGTCGATGGTATCTACCGCCACGCCGAGCCGCCCGACTTCGCCCTGCGAGCGGGGATCGTCGCTGTCGAGCCCCATCAGTGTCGGCAAATCGAATGCCGTGCTCAGTCCCGTCTGCCCTTGCTCGAGCAGATAGCGAAACCGTCGATTCGTATCGGCTGGCCGGCCGAATCCGGCAAACTGCCGCATCGTCCAGAGCCGGTCTCGATACATCGACTCATGAATGCCGCGCGTGAAGGGAAATTGACCGGGTTGGCCAAGTTCACGGTCCTGGTCGAAGCCAGCCAGGTCTGCCTCCGTGTACAGACCCTGGACGTGACCCCTACCGCCCGTCGTGCTTGAAGATTGTCTGTGCAAGGTGACTCACTTGTCGACGGATTCCATCGCCCGTTCATGCTGCATTTCGCGAACCATCGCGATATTTGTATGTTCTCATTATACGCCGAGGCGCCCGTTAGAGCGTGATGCGCATATTGGCCCGCACGGGGCATTTGCCACGAATGGCTGGCCGCCGTGAACGGCCCTTTGTTGAACAGATGTTGCGTCGACCGGCAGGTCCGGCGATTCGGCGGGTTGCGCCGCTGCCCGATGCGCCGAACTAATCGGCCGATTTTGCGCTCGACGCAATTCGGCGGTGCCGCCGCATCAGCCCAACGGCAGCCCCCACCGCAAGCAAGAAGATGCTTAGCGGCTCGGGCACGGTCGCGCTATACGATGAAGTGACAAGTACGCCCGAGCCGCTGCCGAATGTGGCGCCAAAATTTGCTCGCCATATATTGTAATCCGCCTGGCTGCCGCTGTTCTTGCGCCATACGACGTAGTCGGCCGCGATTACGACACGGTCGTGGTTAAAGTCGCCCGATATCAACACGATCAACTTCACTGCGTCAGCCAGATAGTCGACGCGCCAATCGAGGTTCCACGCCAACTGCGGCAAGGTCACATGGGCGAATTGGCCGGTGACGCCCGGGTGGCCGTGAGAATGTTGAAACTATCGCCCGCGCGGGGCAAACGGGCTTCCGCCGGCATCGGCCAGCGCCACACTGAGATCGCCTGCCATCGAGTTCGGCTTTGCCAAGCACGTTCATCGTGTCGTAATCGACGCCGGCCGAGTGGCCGCCGAGGTCGATGGCGATTTGGCCGCCGGCCAGGTGATAAAAATCGCCTTGCACCGTGAGGCTGCCGGTCGGATCGATCGGCACGCCGACGACCGAAGCGAACCGGGCCCGCATGGACGCGGCATTGACGTGCGTGTTATCGCGCGACGTCGCCGCGTTCCAACCGTACAGGCGAAACTCGACGGGGTCGGTCGTCGGCTGCGGCGACACGAATGAACCGCTAAGAATCACTTGATTGCCGAGCCGGTTGTCGTCATATGCGTCTGGGCCAATTGCTGGCCGATGAAAGCCGCCGACGCTGGAGAAAACGCATAATCGGTGGCCGAGCCGCTTCCTTGCCGCCACAGTGTGAAACTGACGCTGTCCGGATACATCGCCATGCCGGAGATTGGCTGGACCGTGAACGTCAAATAGTCGTTGCCTCGAGCGCGGATTGTGCGTGGTGCCGGTCGAGAAGCCGGCCACATTGAATTCGTTGCCGGCGTTGTTGGGCTGCTGGACTGAGGCCGGGGCCGAAATTGAGCCCGGAGGTGAGTGTGAGGTTTGCATCCTGCGCTTGAGCGCGGTAAGCGGAGCCTGGTTTTGCACGCCGCTGAAATTGAATTCCAGCGTCGGCACCGCGACGAACTTCGCGGTTAGCGACGCTGCATTAATGTGCGTGTTGCCGGTCGAGGCGGTGGCGCCCCAAGCGTACAGGCGATACTCGATTGGGCCGCTCAGCGCGTCGGCAACGGCCGGAATTCTGGCAGCAACGTGTGTGCGCAGTGTTTCCAGTGTCGGTGTAAGTGGCTTGAACGAGGGCGGCGCCGGACGTGAAGCCACCGACACTGGAGAGAACCGCATAATTCTTCGCGGCCGCGCCGCCATTGCGCCAAAGTTTAAAGCTGACGCTGCTCGGAATCATGCCGGCGCCGGCGACCGGATTCACCGAGAACGTGACGTAATCGCCGTTCGTGATGGCCTGCGAGAGCGACGTGGCCGTGTGCCCGATGACGTTCAGCTCGTTGCCCGGCGTCCGTGCCGCCGGAACCCCAGCGCGGTCCACGCTGGGGCCGAAATCCAATCCGTGCGCCAGCTCCAGATAAGGGCTGATCGTGGAGGTTTGCGTGACGGGCACGTCGTCCTGGATGCCGTGAAATTAAATGTCGCGGCGGTCACCACGCCGGTGTTCAGCTGCTCGGCGGCAGCGCCGGCGGCGCGGCGGCCGGCCACGCGGGCGTATCGTTGTCCGGCCTGGCGACAAAGTACCCTCGTTATAGACATCGCCCTCGACCGTGCCCTGTCCGGCAACTTGGCCTCCGGACCGCACGTTTACCCAACGACTGCTCGCCAGCGTGCCACCATCCAGATCGATGCGGCCATGGTTGCCGACGCGGACTTCGTTCAGCCCCGTCAGCGTTTGCCCCGCGTGAACTTTCACCACTTGCAGCGCCGACTGGCCGCGAACTTCCACACCGAGCGTCGTTACATCGGCCGTAACATGGGCGATCGCCGGAGACGGCGCCGTTGTTGGCGACCACGGCGGACCAATATCGATCGGGCGACGTCGGCGACGCCCAATTGCTGGCGGTTTGCAGCGCGCCGCCGCTGGGGCCCGACCAAGTGCGATATTGAACGGAGCCGCGCGTCACGTCGTCGGCGATCGCGTCGGCTTCCAACTCGTCGGCGATCTGCTCGTTCGCCGGAATCGTAAGGTTCAGCGGCGAGGTTTCACCGGGGTCGGTGTTCAAATTGAACAGCTCCTTCGATTCGTTGTCGTAACGAATCAGCTTCATGCCGTCCTGGCGGACAACGGCCCAGCGGCCGGTGCGCGGGTCGGGATCGGCGCCGCGCGACCCCTGGTGTTCGAACACGAGGTAGTTGCGCTGTTTCAGGTGGCCCTCGCCGGTGAGGATCGGCACGAGCGAAGTGCCGTCGATGCCGACGGGCGCTTCGACGCCCGCCAGGTCGGCGGCCGTCGCCATGAAATCGGTCAGGTCGGTGCGATATTGCTCACGCGAGCCGGGCGCGATCGTGCCGTGCCAATAGGCAACGTCCGGCATGTGGATGCCGCCTTCGTACAGCTCGAACTTGCCGCCGCGAAACGCGCCGTTGGCATCGAAGAAATCAAGCGGCGCATCATCCTCGTGCTCGGGCCGTTGTCCGAGGTAAACATGACCAGCGTGTTGTTGAGAATGCTATCGGCATGATTCCCGTCGCCGTTCGGGTCATCGAGCTTAGCCATGAGCGAACCGATGCTGGCGTCCATCCGCGTGATCATCGCGGCGTATGCCTTTTGCTCGTCCGTCCCGGCATGGAGGCGTAAATGCCCCAACCGCCGGCGCGCTGGCGATCGAGTCGATGTCAAAGTGCGGAATCGTGTAGTCCACCTGCATGTAAAACGGCGAGCTGTCGCCGGCATGGTCGGCGATGTACTGTTCGGATTGGGCCGCGAACAGATCGTGCGAGTATTGGGGCGTGCCACCCGGTCCGCCGTTATTGGCGACGGTCGAAACGCCTTGCGGGGCTTGGCATCGTTGTGCCACATCCAGTCGTAGAAATAATCCTGGGCGGCGCCGTGGTTCAGGTAGCCGTAGAAGGTTTGGAAACCGTGATTATTCGGCAGACTATCGGGCGCGTTGATCGAGGGCTGGGGTCGCTGCCGCCAGATCTTCGCACGCCGTCGGCGCCGAAGCCCCATTTGCCGAAGACGGCCGTGCTGTAACCGGCCTGGCGCGATCACTTGTGCCGCGTCATCACTTCGTCGGCGCGAAAGCCCTGCGTCAATTCGCTGTTGCCGTCGACGTTGGCGTGGCCCGTGTGGAAACCGGTGTAGAGCGTAGCCCGGCTGGCGGCGCACACCGGGCAGGCATACGCATTGGTGAACTGCATGCCGCCGGCGGCCAGGGCGTCGAGGTTGGGCGTGGGATGAGCTGTCTGGCCGTTGAAGCCGACGCTGCCGCAGCCGAGGTCATCGGCAAAGATATGGATGATGTTCGGAGCTGGCGCTGGGCACGGAACGAAAGCGCTGGCAGCGCTGCGCGGGCCACCGCCGCCCCCCAATAGACTAAATTGGGGCCTCATTCTCTCTCCGTTGTTATTGTACTATTTGCTTCTTGTGGATTGTACTACGGCAATATGCACGGTGCGGTCGCCGACGAATCAGCATTCCGCCGATCGTGGACCGATGAAACAAGGAGGAATGGTTCGGGCACCACTTAGTTTCGATAGTCACATTGGAAAACGCGTACCGTCTTGGGCGTTCACATTGTTTCCGAAGAAGAAGCCGACACGGTTAAAGGTGAACGGTCCGCCCGGCGGAAATGTTGCCGAACTAAGGCGGGAATGGAAAAGGTTGAGAGGGAATCGCCGCCGCTGATTTGCCCGGTGATGTCGAGATTTTCCATTGCGAGTGAGCGTCATTTCGAAGTAGGCGTAAGGATTTGCGCCCTAATCGCGTCATTTTCCGGGTCATCCACGAGTTGCCGCTCGTCAGATCGCTGATCTGAGTGGTTCTGGAGAATGGATCAACGTTCACATTTGCGTGCTCGTAGACTTTGAGATGTTCGTGGTTGGAATTGGCGTACTAGCGAAGAAGCCGTGTTGGGTGAATATCGCTGCGACGGGCCCGGCCGGCCCATCGAATAGCCAAACCGTAGTTGCGTATTAAGAGTATTGGTTCCCGTCCAAGTTGAAAGGCGATTGCCCATCGTCAATGTCGTCGTCAGCTTGATGTAGTCGCCATCGTTTGCCAAGGGAATATGGGGAAGGGGCCATGACCGTCATGAAGTCATTGTTGGTACCGACATCGGCACGTAAACGTTGGCGAATTTGTTGTTGCATTATCTGTGACGGGCTACGCTGTTGTGAGCGGCCCAGCCGGTAACCGGAATAGTGCGGCTGGAGCGACGACGCTGAGGCGACAATAGTAAGTCGCCAACGGGTGCCAATCAAGTTGCGATACATTTTCATTAGTCTCCTCCCGCTAGCCGCAAGGCTCGCAAACAAAAAAAAACGGCCAATCAGAGATTACTTAAATGTATAGTCCATGGTCCAAAATCAACCGGCTTAAGGTCGGCGGCGACTGCCCCGGCGCCGCCAATCCATTGCCCCGATGCCGTTGCCAATTCAATCAGCTAATTGTATCCTTTTTCATTATAATTACGTACATAGCAGCGGGAATTTTTTTCTTCTTGTTCGAGCGCGAGGCTCGGAGGATCGGCCAATCGGGCGTGTCCGTGCGAGCCGTGCGAAAATACTTGTTGAACTTTGCGACGATATCGGGATGCTCAGCAGCCACGTTGTGCTCTCGCCGATGTCGCTCGACAGATCGTACAGTTGCAGCGGTTTCGTATGGGGCGCTTTCACCGCCTTCCAATTACGCCAACGGGCGGCCTGCTTTTGCAGTCCGTCTTTGTCGTATTCCCAATACAGGAATCGGTCGGACAGCTCCGGCTGGTTGCTGCCGAGCAGCGTCGGCGAGAAATCGATGCCGTCGATCTTCGCCGGCGCCTTGCCGCCGCCGAGGCGGCGAACGTCGGCAGCACATCGGCAAAGTATACGGGCGATTCGCTCGTTTTGCCCGCCGGCACGTGCCCGGGCCAGCGCGCGATCATCGGCACGCGAATGCCGCCCTTCGACACGTCCCTTTCATCCCACGCAAGGGGCCGTCGGAATCGAAAAATCGGGATCGCAACCGCCTTCCTGGTGCGGGCCATTGTCGGACGAAAAAATCACCAACGTGTTGTCGTCGATCTTCAACTCTTTGAGCAGCGCCAGCAGCCGGCCGATGTCGCCGTCCATCCGCGTGACCATCGCCGCGTAACCCTTTTCCGGCTCCGGCCAATCCTGGTTGGCGTACTCGCCGTAGTCGGGCACTTCCATGCCCTTATCGCCGGCTTCATCATTGGCGTGGGGGATCGTAAACGCCAGGTACAAAAAGAACGGCTTGTCCTTGTGATCGCGAACAAACTTCAGGCTATCTTTTGCGAGAAGTCGTGGCGCGTACTCGACCTTTTTTCGGCCACGAGGCCTTTGTAGTCCGGCTTCGGCGAGAAGACGTTCGGAAGCGGGCCTTCGACTCGTTCCGCCACAGGAAGTCGGGATAATAGTTGTGAGCGTGGCCGTGCGTCAGGTAGCCGTAGAAATAGTCGAAGCCTGCCGCCGCGGCAAGCCCTGTTCGGCTTTCTTCCAATCGGGCTTTACCATGCCCAGTCCCCATTTGCCGATCAGGCCGGTGGAGTAGCCGGCATCTTTCAACACTTCGGCGACCGTCACATCGCGTGTCCTCAAGGTACAGGCCCGGCAGATACGGCGGATCAGCCGCGACGCGCGCATGGCCGCAGTGCAAACCCGTCATCAGCACGCATCGCGACGGGGCGCATACCGTCGCGCCGGCATAGCGCCTGCGTGAACCGCATTCCCTCGGCCGCCATGCGGTCGAGATTTGGCGTCTTGATTCGCTTCTGGCCGTAGCAACCCAGGTCGCCGTAGCCCAGGTCGTCGGCCAGGATGAAGATAATGTTTGGTTTTTGGGCACCGGAAGCAACAGGCGTCTCACTGGTCCTGGCCGCGATCGCGACGGACGCTGCAACGAGCGGGGGCAGGCAGAATATAGCTTGTCGCAACCAAACACTAGTCGGCCAAATCATGATTTCAACCAACCTAAATTCGCAAAGGCGCACATCACAAGTCGTAATCAACCACTTCCTCGCCGTTGCGCAACCTAGGGCCCCCATACCACAATATCGATGCTGTCGGCGACGAAATGCGTGCTGCCGTCAGCGCAGGCCATATTTACGCCGCCGCTATGCCGGCTTGAAGCAGTGGTTGCGCCGCCATCCTCATTGACCGGAATTGCGTTGAGAGTGCCAGTGCTCGATTGGCTGCAGCTTTTGCCGTTGGGCGGCATGAGGTGGTTGTAACGGCTCGTAGTATAATCACCATGTACCCAATTGCGTCCGCGGCAGGAGAATTGATTGGTGCCCTTGTACAAAGAAGAATTCACTGCCATGCATTGGGTATAGACGGCACTTGCCGATTGGCCGGTGCCACCAAGCCGGAACCAATCAGCGGGAGCCTCCGCCAGATTGTTATCGCCATCGCCGCGCAGCGCCTCGCTGTAAAGCGCCGTGTGAGAAGTACCATCCGTTATTTGCCGAATCTTGATCGCGCGATTGGTGACAAAGATGCCGTTGTTGTTTTCCCGGTATTGCAGTTCTAGGTCCGTGGGTTCCTTTGGTGGCGGACTGGGCACTCCAAGCGCGACGGTTTGCCCCGTATCACTGCCTCCGTTGCCATGGTAATTCGTGCGACCGACGTCGAGCCACGAGCGTCAGTTTGAGGCAGGTTGTGGAATTCATTCGATCTTCCCCGCTATCGCTTGGGCAAATAAACATGGCGCTCTTTTGCTTTTTCGCGTCGCCCGTACCGGAACCCTGCGTAAAGTCGATCAGTCCGTAAGCGGCACTGTCCTCGGCGTAGGGCAGAATCAGTGCCAAGTGTCCCCACTGCGGGACGGCACCGACAGTGCCATCTGGTTTGGTGATGGTGCCCTCCTTACGGCCATAAGGAAACTCTTTTTTGGATGACTCATAATTAAGCGCTGCCAAGCAGAGCTGACGAAGATTATTCGTGCATTGCGACCGCCGAGCCGCCTCACGGGCCGCCTGAATGGCTGGCAGCAACAATGCCACCAAGATGCCGATGATCGCAATCACCACCAGCAATTCGACCAAGGTAAAACCGCAATGCGCACTTTCCGCACCCCGAATGAAACTCTACGCGCGTTTTCAACCGCCAACGCTTTAGTCGTAATCATGTTCGGATCCGTCCAAGTTTGTGCTGTGCTATAAATGTAGCGAAGAACATCAGCAAAATAAGTGTCGCAGGTTCGGGAACGGCAGAAGTGCCCCGCAAGTTGCCGCTGCCTGCTGCCGGTGGATTGCCGAAGTTGCCGCCACAGGTCGTAGTGAGCCGAGGTGATCGGCACGCCCAGGCCGTTGTCGTTCGGCAGCGCGTTGTTGGTGCCGTTGTTTTTCACCAGGTTACATAGTCGCCGGCGTCCACTTTGCCGTCATTGTTGAAGTCGCCGGGCACACCCACCACGGGTTGCGACGTCACGTCGAGTACTCCCGAATCAGTAAAGAAATCGTCACGTATATTGGTGGCGCCCGATCCCGTAGCTCCATAAGTGCCAATCGGCTGCGGGGCACCGTCGAAAAATAGCGCGTTGATTGTGTCTGTAGCGACAAAATTGAGATCAAACGTGCCGCCGGTGGTCAAGTACACATCAGCACTGTCATCCAGATAGGGATTGGTAATACTCATAATGCCAGATGTGATCTGCGTATCCCCGGTATATGTATTGTTAGCGGTGAGCGTGAGTTGGCCCCCGCCGAATTTGATGAGGTCGCCTGGGCCGGAAACAACTTCGTCGAGCGTCCCCGTTGTGCCCGCGGTTGAGACGTTGATCACACTGTCGGACTGAAGCACGACGGGATTGTGGAACGCGGTCGTCGGATGTGACCCAAGACCGAGATCCGCAAGGCGCCATCGGCATTGGTTACGGTGACGCCTGAGGGGGCGGGAGTTGCCTTGCCCGTGCCATTGAGGTTTAGCACGGCCCCTGCTGCCATGTTCCAATCCGTATTGTTATTGCCACCATTATCCGCCAACATCAACTGCCCCCCGGAGTTGACCGTGATGCCAGCGGAGTGTGAGATCTGTCCGGTATTCAGCATGCGGATGCCACCGCGATTAATGACGAATTGCCCCTCAAAAGTTACCTCGCCCGGCAAGGGATTGTAATTGAACTGAATGCCGCCGTAGCCCTCCTTGGTAATCGTTAGATTAGAAGCCCCCGTGACAAGATTGGAGAACGTCGTGCCGGTGTTCAGATTGGGGTAGTTATCCTGTGTGATGACCAGATCCGAGAGTAGATCGACGATGCTCAGGAATTGGTACTGGGTGTTCGTGTTCCCCGCCGCGCTGCCGGGTGTTTCGGTATAGCTGGCGGGTCCGGCAGTCGATTGGAACACGAGATGTCCACCGGTGGTGGCAATGTTGCTTCTGAAAGTATTAGCGTAATTTGTGTTATCGATTGTGATCTGGCCGACGGTGATGTCTGTAGCGGGCAGAAACAGATTATAATTCGGCGGGCCGGGCCAAGTCGGTGCATTGATCAGAACCGTCGCATCAGCCGCGTTGGGATAGGTTGTGTTGGATCCACCATCGAGCCAATTTGTCGTGTCATCCCAATTTCCTGAGTTGTCCGTATCTTGAACAAACGTGTACTGCCCGAGCGCGAATTGAGCACTGTAGGCTATTACTGCCACGATGCTTAACGATGAGATTGCAAGCCGCCAAGTCGAATGATGGAGCCCATGTTTTAAGTCCTCTGAAGATTTCCGCTCGTGCCGTAAGCGAATGAGCCCCCAACGAAGGCACCTCGCTTGCGTTCAACCGAACTACCGTTTCCTGCATTGAATGGTCTGTCGCCTCTTAACGGGACGTCTATAGCCGAACCGTCTGGCTGCCAACCGACCGGACAGTCGCGGCTAAACCTCGCGCCACAGGGAATCGCGACAGCGGATGCGCAACCGCAACCGTCGCTCGCAGCAATTCTCAATTGCGCCGCAATCGCCAGCCAAACGTCGCGGTCGATAAATACCGCGCTCCTTATGGAAGCGCCCATGTTGACTCGATCCACTACACTGATGAGCTAGTGCCGCCTACGTGATAATCCGTGGAGAGGCTGCCTTTATGTTGAACGAATCGCGTAATGATGTCAATTAAAAAGGCCATCCAAATTACCGTGTGAAATATCTAAAGTGCATGTGAAATTTCAATGGTCGCACGCATAACCATGCGTGCCATTCCGCCGCAGCGGAACCAATTGCCGTCGGTTGGCAACGCGATTCTGTCGTTCGGCGCCCCGATCGACCGGGTTCATTGTCACCGAACCCGCGAGCCCCTTCTCTGGATGACTGCCGGGAAAAAATCGAAGGAAACTCTTCCCCTCTTACCGCTCAAATGACTTGACTGGGTGCCAGTATTGGAATGCAATAAGTCGCACCGAGGTATTCCATGCGTCGGTGGAATTGCCAGGCGGGAGGCTATCCGGCGCACTCTGCGACGCGAGCTTGGAGACCGCGAAAGGCGAGCCCATGTCGGCCCGGCGTTCAGTAGCGCTCCTCATCGAGACCTCCAATGCCTATGCGCGGGGCTATTGGACGGAATTATCGCCTATCAACGCGAGCACGAATTGTGGTCGATCTACGTCGGCGAGCAAGAACGCGGCGCCCGGCCGCCGCGCTGGCTGCGAAATTGGAAGGGCGACGGCGTCATTGCCCGAATCGAGACCGCGCCCATCGCGACCGCGGTCCGCGGGATAAACCTCCCCGTCGTGGATGTCAGCGCTGCGCGCCGAGTCGAGCGTATTCCGTGGGTCGAGACCGACGACCGCGCGATCGCTCACTTGGCCGCTCAACACCTGATCGACCGCGGGTTTCGCAAGCTCGCCTATTGCGGCGAGCCCCAGTTCAATTGGTCGCGCTGGCGGGAGCAGCATTTTACCGCGTTTGCCGAGGATGCCGGCTGCGAATGCCATGTATTCTCGGGCAAACGCCGCAGCGACACGGACTATTCATGGACCAGTGAACGACGAAGGCTGCAAGGTTGGGTGAAGAGTTTGCCAAAGCCTTCAGGTATCATGGCCTGCTACGACTTCAAAGGGCAACAATTGCTGGATATCTGTCGTGAACTGGATATCGCCGTGCCAGAACAATTGGCCGTGATCGGCGTCGACAACGACGTGCGATTGTGCCGTCTGTGTACTCCGCCCCTTTCCAGTGTCATTCCCGACACTCACCGAACCGGATACGAAGCGGCCCGCTTGCTCGACCGAATGATGCAGGGCGAGACTATTCGCGAGACCGCCATTCTGGTCCCGCCGCGCGGAATCGCAGAACGGCAGTCAACCGATGTGTATGCGATTGAGGACGAAGATGTCGTGACCGCCCTGCGGTTCATACGAGAGCATGCGTGCGACGGAATCCGCGTCGAAGATGTGCTGCGGATTGTGCCGCTCTCTCGACGAATGCTGGAACATCGATTTTTACGGCTCGTGCGTCGCACGCCGCATGCTGAGATCATTCGGATTCGAATGGAACGAGTCGCCCGGTTGCTGCGCGAGACCGAGCGCCCGTTGACTGAAATCGCGGTTAGGTCCGGATTCGAGAGCGCCGAGTATTTGTCCGCGGCTTTTAAGAAATACACCGGTCTATCGCCGCGAAGCTACCGCCGCCAAACGAAATCGAATTCCGCGCGGTCACGCGGCATCGAACCCGGTGGCACGCTGAAGGGCACCTGATCCATGATGGTAGCTGCGTGAAATCTGTGGGTTCGATCGTAGCGAATGAACCCGGGATGGGGGCGAATTAAACGAACTCTGCCGTGTGAGTGTTCCGCAGCAACGCCCATAGTTCGCGCAAGTTGTCGGCTGCCTCGCGCGGCACGCGCCGCGAGGCGTAAGCCAATTCACTATACATTCGCGCCAATTGGCGCGCCTCGGCGTAAAGTGGCGTCTCGGGTTCTACCGCCATGCGGATCAACTCCTGTGGCGTACAGTCCGGCGTACGCGGTCGGCCGCGATCATTTGCCCACGCCTCGAATGCGGCGAAGGTGTAGCGAACCAATTCCTCGGGCGACAAGCGGCCGTGTTCACCCGCAAGAAACGGGTCGCGAAAATCGGTGAACCGGCGCGCTCGAGAGCCGGCAGACGTGGTCTCAGCGTCGTTCTTGCCGTCGACGGTCCGAGCGCCACCAAATAATTGCCGGAGTTGACGGAGAATGTCTGCCAGTGCCTGCATCAACTGGTGACGATAAATCCATATGCAATATCCCACGAATAGAGCGGCGATTATGTAAAAAAGCACCTTTAGCACCCCAGTCACGCCACCAAGTGGCGACGAAAGGTTGCGAATCGCTTCGAGCGGGTGCGCCGACGGAGGCGTGGACGGCTGCCGAATTGCGCCTGGCTGTTCGCGTGACTTAGGCTCGTTCTCTATTTTCTCAGTGGGCGAATTGGTTTGTGCCTGTCGACTGTTGTCCGATGGGTTTTGATTCGCGTTATTTCGTTCGCCCGGCTTGCCGGTGTCGGTTGCTTTCCCCGCCGATTTCTCGGCATTCCGCGTGGTCGTACCCGACGAATTCGCGCGGTGGCGGTCGGTTTTTTTTGTGCTTTTCACTCCATCCGCAGAATCGGAACCATTTTTGCTTCCTTCGCTGCGTGCCTTGTCATTGGAATCGTGTGGCGCGCCTTGGTCGGCCGCTTTTTTGCCGTTTGGCGGCAGGTTGCCCTGTCCCTGGTCCGCGGGGCTGTCACCAGCGGTAGTACGGGTCTGTTCGCCCGGTTCCTCACCGCCATCTCGGTTCACACTTGTGCGGGAAGCGGAAAGTCCTGTTGGTGAGCCGGCCTGCCACGGCACGCGAGACAGGGCGACCTCAGCGCCGGGCCGTGGAATGAGCAACGAGAGCATCATGACGACGACGATCAATACTGCGCCCACGCCGACCCAGGTCCCTGCGATCGGAAGCGGCATTTCGACTCGCCGTTGGCGCAGGTACCTGCGCAAATTCAAGAAGCTCGTCGTCACCAATAGGGCAAGTGCAGCCGCCACATATACTAAGAGCAGAACGAATACGTAGCGCCGCCGCCCTACTTCCGCGACGGGAATCCAATGCTGCCCGATGCCAAACAAGGGAAGCGCGGCCAGCGAAAAATAGAGCACCCACAGGCCCGGCGTATGCGGACCCTTGCGCGCACGAAACAACTGCTTGAACCGCTGCACGGCCCGCAAATTTACTGACTCTCGCTCTTCAAACAACTCATTTTCTCTCGTACCAGCCGACGGCACGCCTTGCGTTTCTTTGTCGCCGTCCGCCCGCTCCGGTCCGTCGACGCCGATCCGCTGCATCAACCCCTCGCCCGAGGCGTCTTCGTCGTCGTCGATCACGGTCGAATCCCACGTAAGTCGATGAGCACACCACCATACGACAGTCATTAATGCGAGATTGATGACGTGGCTAAACCCGCTCGGATGCTCCACAAACCGAACTAAAAACAGAAACATCGCGATTGCGAGCGGCAATGCGAACAACGCGGCACGCTCCGAACCCATCTCGATCGATATTCGTGCAATCAGAACGGCCGCAAATACGAACAGCGCGAATGCATAGTTGAGTCGCCACTGATACTGGCCGACATAGGCCACTTCAATCAGAAAAAACACCAGGCTTCCCACGAGCGCCATGACGAGCGCGGGGCTTATGGCGA
This sequence comes from uncultured Planctomycetota bacterium, assembly GCA_963807935.1. Taxonomy (GTDB): domain Bacteria; phylum Planctomycetota; class Planctomycetia; order Pirellulales; family Lacipirellulaceae; genus JABDGM01. The sequence goes on along the minus strand of CAWEDY010000018.1, from coordinate 86,585 downwards.
TTGCCAGATAGTCGGCGGTGGTCTTGTAAAGTCGCTTGGCCATTATCGCAAAATGTAGTTCAGGCAGACGCGGGCAATCGCGGCGCGGTCTTTGAGATGCCGCGTCTCGATGCGCTCGTTGAGCAATTGGGAAGACAATTCGGCGAACTGGTAATCCTCATACACATTGAGGATTGCCGTAACCGCCAGGCCGCGGCGACGAAGAGTGCCGAGCGCCATCGCTATTTCCGGCGTCACGCGAGTAAGTATGGCAATCACCGTCGCGCTTTGCGGTAATTGGCTGGCCGCCTCGATCACAAGCTGTGAAAGAGTTAGGCCATCGGTTTTCTCCACGCGAGCCAGGGTTTGCAGAATATCTGTTAGCTGAGTATTGCTTCGTCGCGTCGATACAACCACGGGGCGGAGCCGATCGCTTTTCTCACGCATGCCGGCCGCCTGGGCGTCTCGACGATTATAGAGCTGCTCCTGCGACCACCCTTCGGTGCGAATGCGGTCTGCCGCGTCGCGACCATTGGTGACCAGTCCTATCTGTTCTCCCATTTGGAAAATCGCGCCGGCAATCGACGCCGCGGCCGTCACGGCTAACTCCGACCTGCAGCGGCTCATCCTCCGCTGCGAATGATTGTTCGTGGAAGTCGAGCAGCAATGTAGCCCCCGCCACTGTCGAGGGCTCATAGATTTTGCTTTGCAATTCACCGGTTCGAGCCGTCGCCCGCCAATGAACCCGGTTCAGCGGATCGCCGGCTTGATACGCCCTCACTCCCGCGATCCGCGTGGGGTCTTCGAACAGCCGGTGGCTCATCAGCACTTCACCAATCGGCCGGCGCGAGGCGATATCGAATCCCTCCAGCGGAATTACTTCGGGTACGACCAGCAAAAAGCTCGGTTCACTAAGCACCCGGTAGCGGCGATAGAGTCCGAAGACATCCCCCGTTTCAGCCACCAGCGGTCCAAGCTGGTAGTAGCCCCGACAATTGCATTTCAATTGATACGTGATCGTGCGGCGAGCCCGTCCGCGAAACGACACGAGCTGCAACCGGCGACCCGTTAGTTGCAAATTGGGCGGACTGTGAATCAGCGCGCGTCGGGGCAATAAATCCTCGACCAGCATCCACGGAATTGGCAGCGAGTTGCGGTTTTCAACGACAATCACAATTGCCGTCGAATCGCCGATCTTGATCCGATCACGGCTCATCTCGCGCGTCGCCGAAAGATTGCCGGACCAGCGATTTACGAGCACGCGGCTTGCCAGTATCAGCCCCAGCAAGACGTACATGGCGTAGGCGAAGAGACCGAGCTGCAGCACGACCGCCACGACGAGTAAGGCCACGGCTCCAATAATCCACCGCATCGCCACCGTTGCGGAATTCGCGAGAATTCCGACTCCTCCGCAATCGATCTAAAGGCTTGCGACTTCAGCTATAGTATTATATCAGGCCTCGCGCGCGGCACTCGGCGTTGCCCGGCCTTCAATCATCGGCACCGGTGTTTCATCCAAAATGTCGACGATCAGCTCCTCGGCAGTGACGTTTTGCAGCCGGGCTTCCGGGCGCAAAATCATGCGGTGTGTGAGCACCGAGGGCACGATGTGCTTCACGTCATCAGGCTCGACATAATTTCGCCCGCGAATTGCCGCCACAGCTTGGGACGTGCGGTACAGCGCGATCGATGCCCGCGGACTGCCGCCCATGCGCACGTCGTGGTGCTTACGAGTGGCATGCACGATCTGAGTTATGTAAACGCGTACCTTGGGGTCCACGTGTACCGTCCGCACCGCCCGCTGACAGAGTGCAAGTTCATCGGCAGATATTACGGGTTGTAGCTTTTCCAATGGATGCTCCCGCTTGAGCATCTCCAGCATCTGCGATTCTTCTTCGAGTGAGGGGTAACCGAGCGACAGCTTCATCAGGAATCGATCGAGTTGGGCTTCCGGCAGCGGAAACGTTCCCTCATGGTCGATCGGGTTTTGGGTGCCAACGAGTAAAAACGGCGGCTTGAGCTGATGACCGACGCCGTCGATCGTAACGCTGCTTTCAGCCATCGCTTCCAACAGAGCCGACTGGGTGCGCGGCGTTGCCCGATTGATCTCATCTGCGAGGACCACCTGCGCAAAAATCGGCCCGGGGCGGAATTCAAACTCGCTGGACTTCTGATTAAAGATCGATCCGCCCGTCACATCCGTTGGCAATAGATCGGGCGTGCATTGAATTCGTCGAAACGAGCAATTAACGCTTCGGGCAAATGCTCGGGCCAACATGGTTTTTGCGACGCCGGGCACGTCCTCTAACAGCACATGCCCTTCGCAGTACCAGGCAACGAGCATCTTAACGATCTGCTGCCGTTTGCCAACAACGACCTGCTCAACATTGGCAATGATCCGCCGACTGATGCCGGTCAAGTCAATTGAAGCGCGGGGTTTTTCGGTCACGGTGGCTGTCCTATCCCGCTGGGAATGGTTGGACTGAGGGCGAATCGCCGTCAACCAATATCCCCTTACCCTGCCCTCTCACAGTGGGACAGGTTCTTGAAGCGGTTCCGAGGTAATGACGCTAATCTCAGCTTACCACCCCAAATTGCGGTGGACATCCGATGCAGCACGTATTTCATATCGTTTTGGGTTGTAAGCCGCCTAGCCGGGGGAGACGAGTTTTTCGACGACGTTTCCGGCCACGTCGGTCAGGCGGAAATCGCGGCCTTCGTAGCGATAGGTAAGCCGCTTGTGATCGAGGCCGAACAAGTGCAGCATCGTGGCATGCAGATCGTTGATATCCATCGGGTCTTCGATGGCGTTCCATCCCATCTCGTCAGTCGCGCCGATAATGCGCCCACCGGGAACGCCTCCGCCAGCCATCCAGATCGAGAAGGCGTCGGGATGATGGTCGCGGCCGCTAACAGCACCACCCATTGAGCGATTCTCGCCGACCGGGGTACGTCCAAACTCTCCCGCCCAAACGACGAGCGTGGTGTCCAGCAGGCCGCGTTGCTTGAGGTCGTTGAGCAAGGCGGCGATGGGTTGATCGGCGGTCGCGCAAAGCCGAGTATGGTTCGGAATTAAGTTGAAATGAGCATCCCAATTACCGAAATAGATGTTCACGAATCGCACGCCCCGTTCGACGAGACGGCGCGCCAACAGGCAGTTGCGGGCGAAACTCTTTTGATCGTGATCGTCGCGGTCGAGGCCGTAGGTCTGTAAGGTATCGGCCGATTCACCGGAGATATCCGTCAGTTCCGGAGCGGCCGACTGCATGCGGAAAGCCAGTTCGTAGTTGGCAATTCGCGTTAGTATTTCGGGGTCGCCCACTGCCTGAAACCGCTGCCGATTCAAGTCATCGATCGCATCCAGGCTGCGACGGTGGGCCGCGGCGGTCATGCCCGCCGGATTATCGAGATTTAAAATCGGCGGTCCTTCGCTGCGTAAGAGCACGCCCTGATAGTCCGAAGGCAAGAACCCATTGGACCAGTTTGACGAACCGCCATCCGGCTCCGGGCCCGTTTTAAGTACGACATATCCAGGCAAGTTTTCCGATTGGCTTCCCAAACCATACAGCAGCCAGGAGCCGACCGGCGGGCGGCCAACTCGCATGAAACCGGTGTTGAGCGAAATTTGTGCTGGCCGATGGTTGAACGACGCGGCGTGGAGCGTGCGGACCATCGCTATGTCGTCGGCACAGCTTCCGATGTGTGGCAGTAGGTCGGAGAATTCGATGCCCGATTGGCCATGCTTTTGGAATTTGAACGGAGACGCTTTTAACCGCGCCGTCTCCTTTTTGACAAATGCGAATTGTGCATGTTTGATTAATGAATCGGGTACCGAATGACCGTCGAGTTCTGCCAGGCGCGGCTTCGGATCGAATAGATCGATATGGCTGGGACCACCCCACATGAAGAAGAAAATGCAGTTTCGCGCCTTGGGCGCGAAATGCGTCGTGCGTGGGGACAACGGATTGCCGTCGGCCCCAGTATCGGAAGCCAACAGGCCATCGCTCGCCAACAAGCTGGCGAGCGCGATGCCGCCAAGTCCGCGAAATCCGCCGACCAAGAGGTCGCGCCGGCTTAGCGAATTGTATTCCGAGATATCGGCCACGGTTCATTCCCTAGTAACGGTTTCATCCAGGTTCAGAATGGTGCGCGAGACGACAAACCAAGCAGCGGCTTCGGGCGCGTTTCGTGTCTGCGGAATGACTTGCGCTAACTCCGCCGCTTGCTGCGGACGTTGGCGGTATTCGGCGCGAACGTCGTGAAATAGTTCCGAAAGCGTGCTCAGTTCTGCGGACGTCGGTTCGCGCGACGTACAGCGTGCAAATAGCATAGAAATCGATTGCCTAACATCGGCCGATGCGGCCTGATCTGCCGCCTTTGCTAACGCCCGGGTTGCAGCGACAAAAACCGGATCGTTCAACAAAGTGAGCGATTGAATCGGCGTATTCGTCCGCCGGCGCAATGGGCAACTGGCCATTCCGTCGGGCGCGTCGAGCGAGTTCAGCAACGGATCGGGGTCTGTCCGCTTGGTGATCGCATACATGCCGCGCCGGTAAATGTCGTCAGGCGCTTGCAGAGCAAGGTGCGGTTCCCAATCGGCTGGCGCATCGTCGGGCGACGGCGATGCGCAGAACCCCGGCCCACCAATCCGTTTATCCAAGAGCCCACTGCACGCCAGTACCGTATCGCGGACCGACTCGGCTTCCAAACGGAACCGGTTTTGTCGCGCGAGCCAGCGGTTTTTTGGATCGCGATCGGCAACATCGTTGCGTGCGGCCGAACTTTGCCGGTAGGTGGCCGAACAAACAATGCGCCGGATGATCGTTTTGCGGCTCCACCCGCAGCGAACGTACTCGCTGGCCAACCAGTCGAGCAATTCCGGATGCGATGGCGGATCACCCTGCATGCCGAAGTCGTCCGGAGTATCTACCAGGCCAATGCCGAACAAATGTTGCCAGCAGTCGTTCGCCGCGACTCGGGCCGTTAGCGGATTCGTAGGATCAACGAGCCAGTAGGCCAGGTCGAGACGGGTTAGTCGCCGCCGTGTTGGCGGGGATTTGGTTAGTGCAGAGAGCAACTTGGGCTCCACCTTTTCGCCCGGTCGACGAAAGTCGCCGCGCAGATGAACGAAAGTCTCGCGCGGCGTCGTGCGTTCGCGAACGCTTTGTGCTGCATAAGTGCCGCACAACTTAGCGAAATTGAACCGCGCCAGGTTCCATGCGATGAGATCCGGCGATTGGCTTTGAGACACCGACTGAAAGTAGCGCTTCAGTGCCGTTTGCTCATCCGCCGATCTTGCGGATGATGGCCGATTGATCAGGTCGCGAATTTCATTGGGAACGATCGGGCCGGTGACGTGACTCTGATTTTCGCCGGTAACCGAGATGCGAAACCGATTCATGCTGTTTCCGCGGCCTGCGTATTGTTCGAGCCGGACGATAATTCGGCCATCGGCCGCAATATCCACCGGCTCGCGCAGAACAAACACTGCTGCATGCGGCACTCCGATTTGGTCGAGCGACCAACCGGTCGTTTCGCCGCATTTAATTGCATCCGCCGGGGCAAATCCCGGCCGGCAATAGTCTGCGGCAGCCGAAGCAATTTCCGCCTTGGCCATTGGCAGCGATTTGTCGCTCCCCCCTGTCTGAATCGTAATACCGGTTAGTAAGGCATGCTGGTCGGCGCCTCGGCCGGGGCCTTGGTCGAAGCGATCGAGGTCGATGAGAGATTCGATGCGTACGGCTGTCAATCTTCTCACCGGCGATTTGAATGCGATGACGTATGTATCACTGCTCGAAAGCCGGCCATCGACGAACAGCGAGCCGTCGTCGAGCGGATGTATCATTGCATGGCGAGATGAACGCAGAGACGTCATTTCCAGCTCTCGGGCCGTCTTCCAGATATTCAACCGGGCAGCAACTTTTGCCTCCCACATTTTCTGACCGTCGGCGGGGACCGCCAGGTATTCGCGGCGTGCCCGTTGCAATACGCGTTGGGCATCCGCCACCTTGGCGGAGTCGGCCGTGAGGGGTGCGCCAATCAGACGATCATCGAGATTGTCGAAGAAGGCGTACAAGCAATAGAAGTCGCGCTGCGAAATGGGATCGTACTTGTGCGAGTGGCATTGGGCGCATCCAACGGTCAAGCCCAACCAGGCAGTTCCGACGGCGGTCGTGCGATCGAGCGTGGTCTTAACCCGTTCCGCTTCCAGATCGACCCCCGCCTCGTGATTCGACAAGGCATTTTCGTGGAAGCCGGCAGCAATGCGGTCGTCCGTGTTGGCGTGCGGCAATAAATCGCCCGCGATTTGCTCGACGGTAAACTGGTCGAACGGCAGATCGTTATTGATCGCTTCGATCACCCAATCCCGCCAGCGCCAAGCGAACGGCCGCTGCAAGTCGATGACGCAGCCGCTGCTGTCGGCGTACCGGGCCCGGTCGAGCCAATGTCGGCCCCAGCGCTCGCCAAAATGTGGCGACGCAAGCAGCCGATCGACCAGTTTCTCGTAAGCATCGGGCCGCGAATCCGCCAAGAAGTCATGGACTTCTTGGTTAGAGGGCGGCAAGCCTAGTAAATCGAAACTCAAACGGCGAATCAAGGTTCGACGATCCGCCTCTCGAGACGGTTCGACTTTCTCTTGTTCCAGTTTTGCCAGAACAAATGCATCGATTTCGTTGCGCACCCAGGACTGGTTTTTCACCGCAGGTGGCTCGACGCGCCGAACGGGTAGATACGACCAGTGCTTCAGCCTGAGATCCACGCTGGATGCTGCAATTGGCTCGGCCGGCCACTTCGCGCCTCCATCGATCCAAGATTTCAGCGTGGCAACTTCGGCACCCGTGAGCCGAGCACCCTTGGGAGGCATCACGGTGTCACCCTCGCCGCGGACATACTCAATGAGCAGTGAATCGTCGCCGTGCCCCGGCCGGATGACGATCCCCTCTTCGCCGCCCTGAAGTGCGTTGGCCGCAAGATCGAGCCGTAACTCGCCCTCTTGTTTTGCGGCTCCGTGACACGCGTAGCAGTGGTCCGCCAGTATCCGGTGCGCCGATGCGATTACGGCGTCGAGTTGCGGATGCGCTGCATCGGCGGCAAAGACAAACGAGCACCCACCTAAAACGGCGGCCAGACAAGTGATGCTCTTCATAACTGGCTTTCGATCGATCATCTGTTACAGACGGAACGGAGTTCCGGTTGCGCGCCGTTTCCTGTGTTATGTTCTGTTCAAATTCCTACCTTTGTCCGATAGCCCTCTTGCATCGGGGCATAGTGAAACATTTGCCGTTAACTGCACTTATTTTTCGCTGCTCATCACGATTTCATTGCTGCCCGCGCGGCCGCTGGGGCTCTTTGATTTTAGATCGGGATGCGGTACGCCGTGTTCATCGAGCCGAACGACAACGGTGTTCCAAGCGACCATGCCGTTTTTATCAAAGGTCATTCGCAGGGCCCAGCCCGTTAGGTTGTCCGGATCTTTGAAACCATTGAACAAAAAATTGCCAAGGCTATAGACAATGAGATGATTCTTATAATACTCGGATCCTTGTGTGACATGCGGATGAGCACCCACAATCATATCGGCGCCGGCATCGATCATCGTGCGCGCGAACGATTTCTCCCGGGCGGTGGCCGGGTCACCTTCCTTTCCCCAGTGCATGAATGGAATCACAACCTCGGCGTCGTACTTTTGGCGGGCCGCTCGGATGTCGGCGAGGACTTCGTCGTCGTGCTCGCTCCAAGCGACGCCGGGCACGGCATCTTCCGCTTGAAACGACCGCAAATACACCTCGCAGTATCCGAGCATCGCGATCCGCACGCCGTGCTTCTCGACAATCCAAGGCTTGTGCGCATCAGCTTTGTTCCGCCCGCCGCCGAAATACGGAATGTCGGCCTTCTCGAGGAGCCCGCATTGCTCGACAAACGCCGCCTTGCCAAAATCGCCCGAATGGTTGTTCGCCACGGTAAACGCCGTGAAGTGCCGCTTCAATACCGGAAGGCATCGCGGCTGCGCCAGATACCGGTACGGCTTCTTGACCGGTTCTCCTGCTTCAGCGACGACGCATTCCAAGTTGCCGATCGCAATATCGGCCTGTTTGAGCAGGCCGGCAAACGGTTTGAACGGATCGATGCCCTGCTCAATCAGTTTGCCGGTTTCCTCGTCGTGCGCGACCATGATGTCACCGACGAAGATCACCGAGATAGTGCCGGCGGCTTTCTGCGCGACGGCAGCAGAATTTGCCAACAGGAATCCGAATGGCAGCAGGCACGTTAGAAGTCGCCGCAGCAACATGAAAACGCTACCAAAAAATTTCTGCAATTCGCGCTGAAATTTGGAACCTTCAATATGGCAGTCGCTTGCCTGCTCAGCAATCAGATTTGCAAAATGCCCGTATTATTGCCCGTAATGACCATCATGGGCGTGTGAGTCCCATCGCGAACGCCTCCCACCTTTGCTGAAACAGGCTCATGTCGTCCATTCGAAGAGTTTTTATCAGCGTGTTGTAGCCGGTCGGATCGTCTTTCTGGTTGGCGACGAAATCGCGATAAAACTGTGTGAGTTTGCCCTGTTCCTGCAAGTAGTAGCAGAGGTAGCGGGCTTGCGCGTAGTTCGTGCCTTCGTCTTCGCCGTAGAATTCGCGGTCGGTCATGGCCGTTAGCTCTTTGAACGCTGGGACGGTTCCGGCTTTAATCGCCCGCTGCAGGCCGCCCAGCCGCCAGTTAGTGTAGCCGACGATGTGGCCATCGCGCTCGCCGCATTGTTCATAGAGCGATCCAAGGCCTTCATTGAGCCATGCCGGGCATTTAGGAAAATTGGCGCGGACAAATGGGTGCACGATTTCGTGTACCAGCGTGCCGCCGCCCGTGGCAATGTTCATAATCAGAGCCCGATCGGCGGCCGAGTAATAGCCATAGGGCGTCGTCGGTTCGTTGTTGAATACTGATCTGGTGTATTGGCGGTAGCTGGCGTCATCCTTGAAGAGCCAGATGGTGACGATTTCATCGGGATCGCGCTCGAAATACTCGCGTTTGAGGTGCTCGACGGCCCATTTCACAGTCCCCTGGCAGATAGATTTGACGTCATCCGACGGCCCATCTCCCACGACGACGAAGGGGCGCACGATGAACAGGCTAAATCCAGCGGGCAGCTTCTTCTTCAGCGCGATGATGTGTTGTACGTAGTCGGCATTAGTGAAGCCGTTGGACGCAGTCGGCTCTTTGATGTCGGCCGGCTCCATACGGAAGCGAATGATCAGCCATTTTGTTGGTTGGTACTTCAAGGGCCAGAGCGAAAGAAACTTGGCGCGTTTCATTCGCCGATAGGCGGCGCCCGGCTCAGCCGGCTCAAGATAAATCACTTCGTCGGTCTCTGCGCGGTACCCGACGACCAGTCGCATGTGCTCGGTCGTATTGGGCGAGGCGTCGTAATGCATGCAGACAATAGACGGAATGCCGCTCACCAGATCAGCGTGCAACAACTTCCATTGGGCTTCGATCTCGTCGGCAGCGCGCGTCGCATCGATCGTGAAAAAGACGTCGCCCGTTTTGAAGCCGATACGCTTCAAAGCCCGCCGTAAGTCGGCCGAATAACAGCCGCGTCCCTGCCGCGGATCGAGCCCCGACATGTTAAACACATAGTTTTGGTCGCCCTTCTTGCCGAGCTTGCGAAGCACCATTTCCGTGCATGCCTCGCCGCAAAAGTCGGCGCGTTGCTTCACGTGGGGTACGTCTTTGATGAGCGCATCGGAGTAAGTTATCTGCGGAAGCGCCGCCGAAGTCGGCGATAAGAGTGCAACGACGGCTATGGCAACGCATACTTTCATGACGGCCTCGGATTTAGCAGACCCCAACGTGGTAGAGCTGTAGATGGATTCGCGGATAGATCTATAGAATCTTCCCCACCAGCCGTCATGGGCCGCTAGCCAATTGGTTCTTTCATTTGGACGGTAAAACATTCGCCTTCGGCGTCACCTTCTCGATGTTGGGCGTAGTGTCTGCTTCCGCGTCGCCCACCGCCCACGTTATTCCGCCGACCACAAGACTTTGGAATTTCGGGCTGGTCCAGATATCTTCGCGGTGACCCATCGACGTGTAGAAAACGCGACCCTTGCCGTACTTGCGAATCCAACTGGCCGGATACGGTGGTCGGTCGTAGCACTTGTCGTGCATGCTCTTGGTCTCGTTGACCAATAGTACGTGCAAGTCGTCGGCGAAGTTTTTGAGCGAGTACCATTCTTCGGTCATCGAAAAACTCCTACCCAAACTTCTGGCACCGGGAAACTCAGGATCGACAACCGTCATCGTCGTCGCTTGCTGAGATCCGTGGACAATGAACTCACCGCCCAGCATGTCGATGTACGGGTCGCGCTTGTCAAGTGGCTGAGTCGCGTTGCGGTCACCCGGACTATGGAAGGTATCTGCGGCGCAATGAAATCCAACGAATCCCTTGCCGTTCCGAATGGCTTCCAGAAATGCCTTCTTTCCCACTTTGCTCATGGGTTTGCTGCCATCGGTGGCGTTGGGGGCGGTCAAATCGCCGGTTGTGTAAAACAGAAAGGCGTCGAATCCAGCGATGTTTTCGGGCGTGAAAATTTCTCCGTCTTTCGTGCTGACCAAACTCCAATGATGTTTCTCGCAAATCGTCCGCAAAATTGTCTCCGCGTAGCACGGTTTGCCGTCTTTCACCTGCACTACGGAGTGCTGAAACCCGGCCGAGCGATTGAAGAACAGTAACCGGCGCGACGGGTGTCCGTCGTCGGCACGCGCAGTCGATCCGACCGCCGCAAGCCAGCTAAGACTGGCGAATGACAATATCCAAATGGTGAATCTCACATGACGTGCCATTAAAATACTCCGTCTCTTTGGGTAGGAGGAATGGAAATACAGTCAACATGCCGCGAGCGTACCGAGATGAATCCGCGTCTTTGGGCCGCCCAATCGGTCACGCGAGAATCTCCGGCACCACCTGTCCGTGCACATCCGTCAGCCGATAATCGCGGCCCTGGAACCGGAATGTCAATCGCTCGTGGTCGAATCCTAACAGGTGCAGGATAGTTGCTTGCAAGTCGTGAATGTGAACCTTGTTCTCTACGACGCCGAATCCCAACTCGTCGGTCCGCCCGTAGTTCAAGCCGGCTTTCACCCCGCCCCCCGCGAGCCACATCGTAAAACAGTTCGGATAATGATCGCGACCTAGAATCTTGCTGCCTGCGGTACGGCCTTCTCGGAAGGGAGTGCGCCCAAATTCTCCGCCGCAGATGATCAAGGTATCGTCGAGCAGTCCCCGCTGCCTCAAGTCCCTGATCAAGGTGGCGATCGGTTTATCGGCTGTGGCCCACTTTTTGGTCAGCCCGTCGGTCAGACCAGTATCACGGTTGGTGCCATGGAAATCCCAGCCCCAATCGAATAGTTGTACGTAGCGCACGCCTTGTTCGACCAGCCGTCGCGCGAGCAGGCAATTATTGGCAAAGCTGCTTTTCCCCGGTTGGGCCCCGTATGCGGCGAGCGTTTCGCGCGTTTCGCTATTGATATCCATAACTTCGGGAACGCTCGCTTGCATGCGAAATGCAAGCTCGTACTGCGCAATGCGAGTCATCGTTTCTGGGTGGCCCAACTCCTCGCCCTGTAGCTTGTTGAGTTGTTGCAGAGTATCCAGTGAGCGGCGGCGTAAGTCGCGGTCCATTCCCGCCGGGTCGGAAACATAGAGCACCGGGTCTCCCTTCGAACGGCACTGCACGCCCTGAAATACCGATGGAAGAAAACCGCTGCCGTACGAATTCGATCCGCCATTTGGTTGAACCCCGCTGCTAATCAGCACCACGAAGCCGGGCAAATTCTGGTTCTCCGTGCCAAGCCCATACGTTACCCAAGCCCCCAAGGCGGGACGCCCGGCACGGGGCGAACCGGTGTAAATCAACAGCTCCGCGGGGGCGTGATTGAATTGATCGGTGTTCATCGAGTGGATGAAGCACATTTCATCCACGATATCTGCATCATGAAAATGGGGTACCGCGTCGCTAAGCCACGCACCCGATTGGCCATACTGAGCGAATGTGCGGGGAGTGCCCATCAATTTCGGGGTGCCCGAAGTAAACGCGAACGTACGCCCGGCCAGGAAGCTGCTGCGGGCAATCTTCGCCATTACGTTTGACCAGTTCCGGCTTGTAATCGTACAAATCCAGATTTGGCGGCGAGCCGGTCAGGTGCAGGTAGATGACGCGATTGGCGCGGCGCAAATTGAGGCTTGCGCTCGGCCAGCGGTTGCATCGAGTTGATCGCAACGTCGGCGCGTGCTTCCTGGCCAATCAGTGTGGACAAAGCGAGCGCGCCCAAACCAAGACCGCCGCCGGAAAGAAAGTGCCGACGGGTGATATCTGCAAGGTTTGGCATATTCATCGATGGCCTACCTCTTCAAAAACATCTCGTCCAGGTTGAGCAGCACATTGCCGACCACCGTCATGGCGGCAGCGTCCATGACGTCAAGGCCTGCCGGCAGCTTGCCTAGGGGAACAGTCGCCAGTTTTACCGCTGCCGCGGGCTGAGCGGTCAGGCGACCTCGCGAATCGTTATACAGGCGTACAAGCATTGCCAATTCGGTCGCACGCGGCGGGCGCGAGAGGCAGCGACGAAAGGCATACGCGATTTGATCTCCTACGGCACTTGCATGCTGGATGGCTCGACGAGCTAACGCCTGTGCGGCCTCGACGTAGACTGGATCGTTCAATGTTACAAGTGACTGGAGCGGTGTGTTTGTGGAAGTGCGCCGCAGCGTGCAGACCTCGCGATTGGGAGCGTCGAATGTGGCCATCGATGGATACGGATTACTCCGCCGCCACATAGTATAAATGGCCCGGCGGTAACGGTCCTCGCCCGCGCTAGTTTTCCAGTCTGTCGAGCCGCCGAAGGCAGCGGCCAGACCCATGTTCGGCTGTGGCGGTCTGACAGGTGGCCCGTACATCTTAGTGCTCAACAAGCCGCTTACCGCCAATGATTGGTCGCGGATCATCTCGGCGGATAATCGCACCCGTGGGCCGCGAGCCAACCAGCGATTGTCCGGATCGACCCTGGCCGCGTCGGCGGTGATCTGGCTCGACTGGCGATACACGGCCGAAGTGACAATCGTGCGAACCAGTTCCCGCATGTCCCAGCCACGATCCATGAATTCGACAGCCAACCAATCCAGCAGCTCGGGATGAGTTGGAGGCTCGCCTTGCGATCCGAAATCCTCGCTCGTTGCAACAATGCCGCGCCCGAACAACGCTTCCCAGTATCGATTCACAATCACGCGGGCCGTGAGGGGGTTGTTTTTGTCAACGAGCCAGCGTGCCAACTTCAGCCGGTCGAGCGGTCCCTTGCCTGCCGCAGCATGAAAGACTGCCGGTAAACCAGGTTCGACCGCGGGCCCCTTGTCGAGATAGTTCCCCCGATACTCCATTCGCGTTTTGCGATGTTGGCCGGTCAATTCGCGAAGGATCGGCACGGTCGTTGCGGGCCTCATATCATGCACTGCAGCCTTAACCTGGCCGCACACGGGCAGTGCTTGCGCATGGGTCAGGGGAGGTGCCGAGGATTGCCTGTAACATGGCAATGCGGGCGAGCAGGTTTACCTGTTCATGCCGCTGCTCATTCGTATAAATCGCCAAAACAGGCGATTCGTCCTTGCGATCGGCGTCTTGCGTGTTGTTCAGTATGGAAAAGAATTGGAAGTACTCGCGCTGCGAAATCGGGTCGAACTTATGATTGTGGCATTGAGCGCATGCAATGGTCGTTCCCATCCAAACCGCCATGGTCGTGTTCACCCGGTCAACGACCGCCGAATTGCGAAACTCCTCGTCTTGGGTTCCACCTTCGCTGTTGGTCAACGTATTGCGATGGAAAGCTGTGGCGATTAACTGTTCTTGGGTGGGGTTCGGAAGCAAGTCGCCGGCAAGCTGCTCGATCGTGAATTGATCGAACCGTTTGTTCGCGTTGATGGCCTCAATGACCCAATCGCGGTATGCCCAAATTGTTCGCGGCGGATCGTCGGCGTACCCCGCGCTATCGGCGTATCGCGCCAGATCGAGCCACTTCCGGGCCCAATGCTCGCCGTACGATGGGCGATGAAGTAAATCATCGACAAGTTTCTCGTAGGCTTGCGGATCTGCCTTCTTGATGAACGCGTCCACTTCTTCGATGGTCGGTGGCAAACCAGTTAGATCGAGAAAGACACGCCGAACCAGCGCACAACGATCCGCCTCGGGCGACGGATGAAGCCCGTGTGCTAACATCGCTCGGAGGGCAAAAAAATCGATGGCATTTCGCGGCCAGTATTGCCATGCTTCTGCCGCAGCTGGCGGCACTGCGCGGACCGGGTTGACGTATGACCAGTGCGTGGCATAGCGGGCGCCCTGTTCGATCCATTGACGCAGCGCCGCGATTTCCTCCACCGACAGCGGCTTGCCGAACTTGGCGGGAGGCATCCGCTCCTCCTCGTCCGTGTTCGTTATGCGGTGAATCAGTTCGCTGGCCTCCGGTTTCCCCGGCACGATCGCAGTTGCGCCGACTCGAGCTCACTGGTCGCGACCTTGGCATCATCGAGTCGCAGACCGGCCTGGCGTTTTCCACTATCCGGACCGTGGCACGCAAAGCATTTGTTGGACAGGATCGGTCGAATTTCGCGATTGAAGTCGACCAGCTGCTGTGCCGAGGCGGAGGACAAGAATGCAAGCCCTGCCACGACGGGAATTGCCAGTGCGAATCGCCATTGCATCGGAAGGGGCATAGCGGGGCAGAAAGTTGGTGCCAGGTCGAACGGTCGCGTGCTGGTCCATTTTCGGCGATGGGTCGCCATTTATCAACATGCTGCCAGCAAAGTCCACGCTGTTTAATCCCGCGCCATTCTGCAGACGCAGCGGGATCGGACGGAGAGATTACCTTACGCCTGCTCCAATTCCATCCGAGCGCGTGCAATCGTCTTTTCCAGGCATCCCGACTCAAATGGTGATTTCAAACCTGCCGATCTCACCAGCTCGCCGAATGACGCTTCGCCGCCGCGGCGGCAAAGCTCAAGATAGCTGCTCATGGCCGCGCCGCGATTGTCTGCGGCACGGACCCACAATTGAAGTGCGCACGTGAGAGCCAGCGCGTAGTCGATGTAGTAAAACGGATAGCCAAAGATGTGCAACTGCGCCTGCCATCGGCGACCGCTCGCCGCATGCGCCAAGTCGCCCCAATTCAGCCACGGCAGGTAACTGCGCTCCATCTCCCGCCACATAGTCGCACGATCATCCGGAGACGCATCTGGCTCAGCGTACACCAGATGCTGAAAATGATCGACCGCCGCACCATACGGCAGGAAGAGCAGCAATTGCGTCAAATGAGTCTTTCGGAAACGCCCCGCGGCGTCGCCGAAGAATTGCTCCATTTGCGGCCAGCTCAAAAACTCGAGTCCCATCGAATGGATTTCACAGGTCTCCATCGTTGCCATGACGTAATCGAGCAGCGGCTGATCGAGACTGCAATAGGTCTGAAAGGCGTGGCCCATCTCGTGCGTGAACACTCGGACATCCTGCATGGTGCCATTGAAATTGGCGTAGATGAACGGCATACCGAATGCCGGGAGCACGTCGCAGAATCCGCCGCCCGCTTTCCCTTCACGGCTTTTCAGGTCCATCAGGTTGCCCGCGCGCATCGTGCGAAAAACTCATCCATGCCGCTGCCGAGCTGCGCGAACATGTTTGTCGCGCGATCGATCATCCAGTCGTGATCTCCGTTTGGTTGCGGATTGCCGGCCGGATCGTGGACGGCTTCATCCCAAGCCATCAGCGACTCAACGCCAAGCATCTGCGCCTGCCGCCGGCGGATTTCGCTGGCTAGCGGCACGATGTGTTCGCGCACCCCAGAGCGAAATCGCTCCACGTCGCTCTGGCTGTAGTCGACGCGTTGCATTCGCTGGTAGCCGAGTGGGATGTAGTTTTCGTATTGCAGCTTTTTGGCCATCCGCTGACGCAGCCTTACGAGTTGATCGAAGATCGCATCCAGCGTTTCTCGATGCTCGCCGAACCAGCGCCAGTGAAGTTGCGCTGCCGCGTGCCGCGTGCCGCGGTTCGGATGTTCGCTAAATTTTACGATTTCCGGCAATGTGAGCGTCTCGCCGCGGAACTGAAATTTGGCTGAGGCTAAGAGCGCCGTGTAGTCCGCGATGAGCTTCGACTGCGCGACAAGATCTTCCTCAATCGCCGGATCGAACGAGGCGATGTCGCACGCCCATAGATCAAATGCGTGCCGCCCAAAGCGTTTGGCAATCGCCTCGCGGTGCTGGCTGGCCAATAGCCGCCGCTTCATATCCACTGCCAGGTTCGTCAGCTTGGGCTCCAGCTCGTCGCAGTACTCGCGCGCATTCTTGTAATCCTCGTTCCGGGTATCCTGATGAAAGCGAATGTTGACGAGCGAGCTCCATGTGGAAAGCCGCCGGCGAAGGCCATCCCAGGCCTCGACCGCCGCGATCACCTCGTCGCCGGTGGCGGCCGCATCGAGGCCGCACCGGATCCGCTGATATTCGGCGGCGACATCGTCGTACGCAGGAGCCATCAGCGTATATTCGCGAAAATCCGTCGTCACAGGATGCACTCCGGAGTGGGCTATTGGGGGAGCAGACAGTATAACAAGTGGCTGGGCGCCGGGTTTAGCAGCGAGTTTCAGTTATGCGACTCGACGGACAAGAAGAAAGCGAAAACGTCGAGGATCGGCGTTCGATTTCCCCACGCGGCGTGGTCATCGGCGGCGGAGCTGGGACACTGTTGTTGATGTTGGTTGTATGGCTGCTCGGTGGTAACCCGTTGCAATTGCTCCAACAACAGCCGGGGCAGCCCGGGCAGATCGGCCAACCTCAGCTTGGCCGTGATCTGCCACAACAGGCGGAGCTTACGCATTTTGTCAAAATCGTCCTTCGTGATACCGAAGTGGTCTGGGACGATTTGTTTCGCGAGCGACAGAAGGCTTATCGCTACCCAACATTGGTCCTGTTTACCGGCGCGGTCGACTCGGCGTGCGGATTCACTAGCTCCGCCGTTGGGCCATTTTATTGCCCGGAGGATGAGAAGGTTTATCTCGATCTGGGCTTTTACCGCAAGCTCAAGACGCGATTCGGCGCACCCGGCGACTTCGCGCAGGCATACGTGATTGCTCATGAAGTCGGCCACCATGTGCAGAAATTGCTCGGCATCTCCGATCGAGTCGCCGTAGCACGTCGCCGGGCAAGCCGCAATGAGTCCAACGATCTCTCGGTGTGCCTGGAATTACAAGCCGATTTCTTTGCTGGCGTTTGGGCGAATCACGCCCAGCGACGATTTAAGTTTCTAGACCCCGGCGACATCGCTGATGCCCTGCGCTGCGCCAATGCCATCGGCGACGATCATCTGCAATTGCAGGAGCGCGGCACGATCATTCCCGATTCGTTCACACACGGAACATCCGCCCAGCGGATGCGCTGGTTCAAGCGCGGGTGGACGACCGGCGATATGACACAAGGGGATACGTTTAACGCGAAGGAACTTTGAATTCCCAGTAAGGTTATGGCAGCGAGAATGCTTTGTGCTGGCCGTCTCGGTCGGAAAGCCTTCGATCAACCGCCGGGAATTACAGTGTGCACCTCGCGCTGGCGGAAGGAGTGCAACACGGTTCGGTCGCCATAGGCGCTGGGGCTACAGGGTGGGACCGCTGGTCGCAACAATCCTTGATAAAAGGCTCCAACCAGGTAGTCAGGTCAGCACATCGCACACGACTGGCCGCCGACTGTAGAAGTCTTACGTACAGGTTTGCCATCGGCAGTCTGCGTTGTTAAACTGGTGCCTTCTGGTTGACCAGTGAAAATGCGGTAGCTATTGGGGTAGCAATCTATGCGGGTACTGGTAACTGGCCATGACGGTTATATCGGCAGCGTACTTCTGCCAATTTTCCAGGCCGCGGGTCATGTGGTCGTGGGAGTGGATGCTTTCTTCTTTGAAGATGGCGCGATAGGGCCTGTATCCCCGCCGAATGACGTGATTCGGAAAGACATTCGTGACCTTGAACTTTCCGATTTGCAATCGATCGATGCGGTTGTCCACTTGGCTGCCCTATCGAACGATCCTTTGGGCAACCTCAACGCGCAACTGACTTACGACATCAATCATCTGGCCTCAGCACGTCTTGCGGAACTTTCGAAAGAGGCCGGCGTACGGCGATTCCTGTACTCGTCGTCCTGCAGTACGTACGGCGCTGCCGGAATGGATGAGATTCTCGATGAGCGAGCTGCCTTCAATCCCGTGACGCCGTACGGAGACTCGAAAGTACGCGCCGAGCAGGACATTGCGAAGCTCGCGGACGCGCGCTTCAGCCCGACTTTTTTGCGAAATGCTACCGCCTATGGATTCTCCCCCAAGTTGCGCGCGGACCTGGTAGTGAACGACCTGACGGCGACGGCATTGCTCACGGGCGACATTCTGATGAAGAGCGACGGCACTCCCTGGCGGCCGCTGGTGCACATTGAAGATATTTCACGGGCGTTCCTGGCAGTGCTCGACGCGCCACTCGAGGCGGTTCACAATCAGGCGTTCAATGTCGGAAGCAATGAGCAGAACTACCAGATTCGAGACATCGCGAATCTGGTGCGAGAGTGTGTGCCGGGTAGCAGTATTCGCTACGCCGAGGGAGCCGGTCCGGATTCGCGATGCTACCGGGTAAGCTTCGATAAAATTCGTCGGAGCCTGCCGGAGTTCGCAACACGATGGACTTTACACGACGGCATTTGCCAATTGCGCGATGCATACAAGCAATACGGTCTGCAAATGGAAGACTTCGAGGGCGAAAGATTTGTGCGGATCAAACGGATTATGGGGCACCTGGATAAGCAACACGTTGATTCGAATTTGCGATGGAGATGAAGATGGAGATGTTGAAACAAAAACCAAAGACTGAAGGCATGTCCCAGCCAGAGGAATCAACCGGCTCTCGATGCCGATTCTGCACCGCGCTTCTGAGGCATACGTTCGTCGATCTCGGTATGTCTCCACTGTGTGAGTCATACGTGAGCGCGGACCGCATGAATCAGATGGAGCCGTTTTACCCGCTCCACGTGTTCGTGTGCGAGCGATGTTTCCTGGTCCAGCTCGATGAGTTTGTCTCGCCGCAGGATATCTTCACGGAGTACGCTTATTTTTCTTCGTACGCAGACTCCTGGGTGGAACACGCGCGGCAGTACGCCGAGATGATGATCGAGCGGTTTCAGTTGAACGGCCAGAGTCATGTTGTTGAAATCGCTTCGAACGACGGCTATTTATTGCAGCACTTCGTGGCGAGGGGCATCCGCTCGCTGGGAATCGAACCAGCCGCCAACGTTGCCAGCGAGGCGAAGAAGAAAGGTGTCCCGACGATCGTCGAATTCTTTGGCGAAGCGTTCGCTCAAAAGCTTGCCGCCGATGGCCAGCAGGCTGACGTGATTGCAGCGAATAATGTGTTAGCTCAAGTGCCCGATCTGAACGACTTCGTCAGCGGATTGAAAGTGTTGTTGCGAGCGGGAGGGGTTCTTACCATCGAGTTTCCCCATCTCATGCGATTGATGGAAGAGAACCAGTTCGACACGATTTATCATGAGCACTTTTCCTACTTTTCCTTTATTACGGCGGCACGGATACTCAAGGCGCACGGCTTGAGGGTTTTTGACGTCGACGAGATCCCAACTCATGGCGGCTCGCTACGATTATATTGCTGCCACGACGAAGACGAAGCGAAGCCCACTTGCGCTCGGGCAAAGGAATTGCAAATGCGGGAGGAATCGGCCGGGCTTACTAACCTCGCCCACTACCGCGATTTCGCCGAACAAGTGAAAGAAACCAAGCGCAGGATTCTCGAGTTTCTCATCGGTGCTAAGCAGGAAGGAAAATCCATTGCCGGTTACGGAGCTCCAGGCAAAGGCAACACGCTGTTGAATTATTGCGGCATTCGCTCCGATTTCCTCGATTACACGGTGGACCGCAATCCCTATAAACAAGGGAAGTTCCTTCCGGGTACGAGAATCCCCATCTTCGGTCCTGAAAGGATCCGAGAGACCAAGCCAGATTATCTATTCATCCTGCCTTGGAATTTCAAAGATGAGATCATGAAGCAGTGTTCGTACATCGGGGAATGGGGCGGGAAGTTCGTCGTGCCGATTCCTGAAATGCGGGTCTTTGCGTGATCATGGCTGTCCAAACTCGGCAAACATCTCATCGAGTAACTTGATAGAGAGTTTCGCAGTGTTCTGCGACTCCGCGCTTGAGTCAGTTTCCGCTGCGAATGTAGATGTCTCGCGATGGACCGTGTCCGCAGTTGTCTTTGCACTCGCCAGCAATAGGGAGTCCCTAGTAGAGTGATACGGCACAAGGTCTACCGATCCAAACGAATACGCAGCATGCCGCTGTCGGCGAAGGGAGGTATTCACGTCGGTGGCAGCGCTCGCTGTTGGTGCGGGCTGGCTCGTTGCATCAAATGGCATAGAAGTTGAATCAACGCTTGTCGGGGCTTCAACGGCTACATCGACACCTTTGGATTCCACCGCCGCAGCGGAAGCGGACTGCGGGCTAACTGTCGAAGCACTATCGAAAGTTTGCTGTCCTTGCGCCGCATCGGTTGTGCCGAAGTTTTCTTTCCATACGTCGTAGTCCCCTGCCGTGACGCCAGTGGGAGTCGTGTCGTTTGGCAGGACCGCAGGACTACCTAATTGTTTGCGCCATGTAACATAGTCGGCTGCGTCGACAACTTGATTGGAGTTGTAATCTCCCGGCAACGTACTCGTTGTCAACTGTACAAATGGTGCGATGGAAGGTACACCGTCGCTGTTGACGATGAATAACATGTAGTAACCGGGGGGCGCCAGGTTCGCGTCGGCTGGTGCTTCGACATTGAGGCCGCCTGTCGTTTGCGTGAATGTCAGCGGTACGAAACGTTGATCCATGTTGACACCGTGTGTGACGGAGCCGTTGCGGATCAACGAAACCGAAGCAATATCGGCCGCGTCTGGGGTCTGCACAACGAAATTCGACCCGTACGCCAGCGTTGTGGGCGCGGCCGAGATGGTGGGTCGCGCACCCTGGAATAAATAGGGCGGGGAGTAGATTTCGGCGTTCAGATAATTAGTAGGGTAAGGCTCGTCACGACCACCCCCCGCCGACAGAATCCGGCCGTCTGGCATGAGCAGTGCAGTCGAATGGTACATCCGCGGGGTCTGCATGCTGGCCATCGTCGTCCAGGTTTGCGTAACCGGTGACCACATCTCGGCCGGCAATACTGCGTACTGATCGCGTTCACCACTCTTGTCGCTGGAGCCACCGGTCGCCAGGACATTCCCGTCCGGCAATATCGTTAGGTTGAGGTGCGATCGCGGGTACGCCATATCAGCGGACTGCTGCCATGTGGGCGAACCTTGGGTCATGTCGAGGACGTAGGTGGTGGCCGCGGAGGGGACGCCGAACCAAGCCGCCTGGTCGCCCGTCACATAAGAGCTACCTGCTTTCATGACCTTGCCTGGCGCGTACATCACGGCGCTATAGGCGTCGAGAACAATTGGGTCAACTACGGACCACGTTTGGGTGGCAACGTCCAGCGTATACGTAGCCATAGGAGACTCGTCGGCCCCGGCGACCAGCACGTTTCCGTCTGGGAGTACAAAGACGAACGAGTAATTTGGAATGGTTTGATTGCCGCTGGTGATTGTCGTCCATGTATTGGTTTGAGGGTCGAAAACCTCCGGGAAGCGGCTGTAACTGCCACTCGTGAAATCTCTGTCGCCTCCGCCGATCACAAGTGCGCGGCCATCTGGCAGTGCTGTGGCAGTGGGATACCAGCGTCGATACTCCATAGTCGGTAGGAAGGTCCACTGATAGGTTTCCGGGTCGAAGATGTAGGCGTTCGCTTGTCCCAGCCAGTCGGGCAGGTTGCACTCGTGGCCCCCCACGATGAGCACACGCCCATCGGCGAGAACTGTCTGACCCGCGCAGAATATGTCCTTCAGATCGTCGGGATCGGGAATGGGGACGGGAGTAAAAGTGTTCGTGGCAGGATCCCACACGCGGACCGATTCGCACCCAATGCAGGGGTACCCTCCCCCGTCCCACATGAGTATCTTGCCGTTGTTCATCTGGACCATGTTGATGGCCACGAGAGGCCAATCCATCACGTCTGACCACTGGCCGACCACGGCGGGGTCGTTCGAGTTGTCAACGTTGACGGTAATGACACTGGAATCGGTCGTGTTGCCGGCTGAGTCGCGGGCGCGGGCGAACAAGGTGTGTTGTCCGCTGGTGGTTGTCGTCGAGTCCCAGGACGCGCCGAAGGGAAACGTCGTGGCTTCCGGACCCGCCGGAGAGCCGTCAACGAAGAACTGAACGCCCATAACACCAACGTTGTCGGTGGCGGCGGCGCTCACCGAGACGATTCCGGAAACCGTTGCCCCAACCGTAGGACTGGTCAATGCGACAACGGGCGGCGTCGTATCCACTTGAATAGTTGCCACGGGTGTGTTCATGTCGTCTTGGATCTCAGCGGCGGTTAAAGCGCGGTTGTAAACGCGCACCTCGTCGATCAGCCCGGCGAAGTACTCGCCCCAAATGGCGTTACCGCCAATTTGCAATGGATTAGACGACGTCGCGATGGTCTCCGCCGTTGGCTGACTGCTGATCAGGCTGCCGTTGACGTATAATTTGACCGTCGTCCCGTCGTACGTTGTCGCCAGGTGCGACCAGGAATCTAGCGGCAGCGAGTTCGCGGTTGTCACACCGAAGACACTGCTCGTTCCCGGGGGTGTGATGAAGCTGGCGAGCGGATCCCCGCCAAACAACCCATACGCCAGTCCGTCGGGACGGTCCTTCATGATGACCGTCTCCCAGCCGTTGATCGCAGATGGCCGAACCCAGGCTTCGAGCGTCATTTGAGCGGTCAGGTCCAGCGAG
Organism: uncultured Planctomycetota bacterium; assembly: GCA_963807935.1. GTDB lineage: Bacteria > Planctomycetota > Planctomycetia > Pirellulales > Lacipirellulaceae > JABDGM01. The sequence continues at coordinate 63,666 of CAWEDY010000018.1, read as the reverse complement.
TCGGCATCATTGATCGTCACCAGCGCATTCGTGCCGTTGAACGAAAGTGCATTGCCGAATCGTCCCTGGGTGCTCCAGGTCGCATTGGCAATGGTCCCCGCGTTGAAGCTGCCTGACGAGTCACCCGCCGTGCTGCCCGTCCCCTCGTCGAAGGCAAAGGCAGCGACCAAGCCGGCTGGCATTGCTCGGTCTTCCAGCAGTTCCATTCGCAGCAACTTGGACGGAGACAGCCGACGCACGCGATTTGCAGCGGGCTGATGCGGCCCGCGTATTGATCGTATCAACATATTACACCTCCGTGACGTTACAACGAGACTACGAAGCCAAACCGCGACGTTTGACTGCCGCCGACACACAAGTTGACTTGCCCGCTACGCATGGAAGCCGGCCAATACCAACTCCCGCGTGACTCAGGCTGTAGTCAACCGCATTCTGCGGGAATTTCACATGTTTCCTTCAATCGGGCTTGATCCTTGGTCGTATGTGGAGATCGGTGACCTCGGCCGTGTACGGCAAGCAGAGCGCATTCGTCACAATCTGCGCGATGTCCTCGGGTTGGAGTAAGCGCTCTGGCCGATAGACTTTTCCCTCCTGAGCGTGCAGCGCTTCCTGGGCGGGAGTTGCGGTGCGTCCCGGATAGACGCTTAGGACGCGAATCCCATCGGAGTTCACCTCCAACCGAAGGCTATCGGCGACTGCTTTTAAGGCGTGCTTCGTTGCGGCGTACTGGCTCACGCCGGCCCTCGATGCGTGCCCAACCGACGAGTTTACGAACACAACCTGTCCGCGCTGTTGCCGCAGGAGTGGAAGAAACGCCTGGGTAAGTAAAAAAGGAGCAAGCACGTTCGTGCGGAATAATATGTCAAAGTCGTCAGCCGAAGCTTCAGCGACATTGCCCAATCGCACGGCGCCGGCGCTATGCACGAGAATATCAAGCCTACCGACGTTGCCCAAAAGTGCTTCGGTAAAGTTCTGGATAGATTCTCGATCGGCGAGGTCGGTTGGGTACAAATCCGCCTTAGCGCCGCGGGCAGCGAGCTCAGACCCAACGTTCTTGAGCGGCGCGGGTCGACGGCCCACAAGGATCAGCGTTGCTCCCAGCTCGCCAAGCGCCAGCGCAAGCGCCTTGCCGATGCCACTTCCGGCTCCTGTCACCACGGCGATTTGATCTTTCAGTGATTTCATGTCAAACTCGGCGAGGCGCTCCGAAGAAGTTGGTGCTGGGCGAGCAGCTGCGCCGACTGATGAACAATATCGAATGGCATGTCCGCTCGATCGGCAATGTCGAGTAGCGTGTGCTGGCCGTCCGAAAGATTGAGAATCCACAGCATCGCCATTTCAAACTGGCCGGCATCCGTCAACCCGCCCAGCGTACGGTAGAGTCCGCGCTTGCCAAGCTGCGGCTCGCACTTCGGAGAGGTGTTGATGAAGCAGGCGTTGTTTTCCAGAATGCGGAGTACAGACGCGTAGACGGCCAAGGAGTCGGCAAGGGCATGCGGATTGACATAGTCGAGGTTGTCGGCCGAGGTGTGGTATTCGGGAAATTCGCCGTGCGGCGTGCGTGTCAGACTGCCGACGGCGAGGTTGAATGACGGCGAGCAGTATTGGCGTTCGTCGTAGCCGTAAGGCGAGAAGTTGCGTACCTCGAATTCCTTGTTGCTGCCTTTGAGAGCGCGAATTGCGGCCCGATCGATCTCGGCATTGCCTTGCCGAGAACATTTGTAGTGGAACTTGCCAGAATCACCGACGCACGCCACAACTAGACCGTGGCAGATTTGTGAGACCTGGGCCTCGTTGCCCGCGAGCCAGGTAATTGAGCCAATCGTACCCGGAATAAAGAGGAAACGGTACGAGTATTCAAGGCGAGCGCCTGTGAGCAATTCGGCAAGAACAGCAACCAGCGCCACGCCAGAAAGGTTGTCGTTGCACAGCGATGGATGGCAGGCATGACACGACAGAAGTACTTCGTCGGTCCGCCTACCCGGGATATAGTATTCTCCATAAGTGAGCGAACCGTCCTCCAGCGTTGAGTCGATACAAACTTCGTACTCTCCTTCTTGAAGCCGTGCCAGTTCATTGGCCGCAAGGCAAAAGCCCCAATTCTCCTGGTAATAGGACGTGCGATACGGGATCCAATCCGGCCGATCGGGCAACGTATGCAAGTGTTCGCGCAATTCGGTCAGGGGCAGTTTACGGCGAATGGGAACGCTATAGTTGACGACGTGCAGGTTCGAGCGACGAAAGTCAATCACCTTCTCGCCGGCCGCGTTCTTGACCCATGCGTCGCGGACGTTCCACTCCCTGGGAACGGTCCAGTCGAAAACTTGGGTGCCGGTGGGGACTTCGTGAATCTCCAGTGGAACATGCTCACGAAGATGGCGCAATGTCTGGCGGAAACCGTCGCCAGTGATGCTGCGGCAGAATGGGTAGAGCTCCGCAATCAGGTTGTGCATTCTCTGGCCAGCGGCGGCGAGAGAAGTCGAATTTAGCAATTCATCCACGTGTCATTCCACCATTGCCGCGGGCGCCATGCTTTGTTGACGGACGGGGCCCGCCCCGTTCGCTTGATCCACGGTGACCCTTTCCAGCCATAGCTCACGCCAGTAACAAGGAATCGCCCGCGGGCAATTGAGCCTGCAGCGGGCGTATTCCGCGTTGCAAACGACTCCTTCTAGAATGATGCACGGCTGTTTCATGTGCAGCATTTTGCCAGTCATTTCGTCAAGAATTTGGGTGACGGAGCGCTGAACGCGGAAGACGCGGCCGCAATATGGCGCCATTTCTTCCGGATCAAAGGATAACCCGCGGTTCAATCCATTTTCGTTAATAGTGGTTTCGATCTCGCCTTTAGACTTCACGCGCACCAGCTCGCCGGGCTTCAAGTCGAGCCGGCCGGTTGGAGTCTTGACGCATGGCTTCACTGTCTTGAACAAGTACGGCGCTTCTCTGCCGGTAAATCGATGGTGCATCCATTCGTTGAGAGCCGCATAGGGCCGGCGGATCAACGGGACGTGCCGGACGAGCCGCCACAACTGCCGCAACCAGGAGAGCCATAGCACTCTTAGCGTGCGACCGACCGAGTGATTGCCCGTCACCACGTCGCGTACGTACTGACGAATGTCCCACCAGGCAAGCGGCTGGGTCGCGTCGTACAGTTTTGTTGCCTGGCAGGAGTAACAGGGTTCGTCCCCAAGGGCGACTAGAGGCAACTGGGTGCCGGCGAAGACTTGCGCTTCGCTGCACACAGGTGACAGCGCATGAGCTTTTCCGTTGGTTGGAACCCTGGCATCCGTTCCCGGGGGCTTGAGCCAAACGTCTTTCCAAAAAAGCGTGCATGTCGCCTCACACCCGCCGTGGGCGACGCCATCGCAACGAAGGTCTTCCAGATGCACGGTGGCACAAAGACGCCGATTCTTACGTGTTTGTCTGGCCGTATCGCACGCCTTGTGGGCAACGGCGCGCACTCGATAGCGATGCCCGCAGAACTTGAACATCTCAGGCATGAAGGGCAGTCCATCGACGCATCCTTGCGAGTCGAGCGTGGCGAGGATCGCCTCCTTGCTGCAAATCTCCACGAGATCACCGGCGCGATATTGAGACAGTTTCCAGATCATACGACAGACTCGTGTTTGCTTTTGAGTGAATCGTCATTTTCGAGCCCCGCCAGGATCGTTGTCGCATCTCATTGGGGGGGGGCGGGCCCTTTATCCGATATTTGGCGATTTCAGCTGCGTTCGAATCGCCAAGTAATTGCTCACTCCTCGAAACGCTTCCGAACCTTCGTCACAATGTGTGATCGCAGGCGACTTCCGATCGGCGTGATTTGCTTCGCCAATCGGCCTCCGGCTCGACAACACATTTCATTCATGTGCGAGTTGTCACTCATTAGAATTGGTCTTTGTCCGCCGGCAACAAACGGCCAGCCACTTGCCAAGGAAGATCAAATTGGTCTGACAGTAGCGTCGCCACAGCCGGCGCGGTTCACGGTACAGGCGGTATAGCCATTCCAGTCCGTGGCGCTGCATCCATGCGGGAGCCATCGGCTTGGTGCCGGCGTGAAAATCGAAAGCAGCGCCAACGCAGACCTGCACTGGGTGTATGCGGCCTGCATGATCGGCGGCGAAGTGGTCCTGCTTCGGGCATCCCAATCCGATGAACAGGATTCCGGCCCCGCTTTCATTGATCCGCTGCACGACGCCGTCGTCTTCGTCCCGTGTGAGCAGGCGGAATGGCGGTGATTCGGCCCCCGCGATTTGTAGCGCGGGGAACTTTGCCAGGAGCTTATCCTGCAGCAGCTGCATGACGTCCGGCATGCTGCCGTATAGGTAAATCGGAATACCCTCATCCGCTGCCCGGGCACAAAGCCGCAACATCAGCTCCGGTCCATAGACGCGCTCTCGCAGCCCGACGCCGTAAAGATGATTGAGGGCCCAGCGCACCGGTTGCCCATCGGGAAGGACGGCGTCGAAGCGGTTTACTTTCGCCAGCAAGTCAGGATCGCGGATCGACTCGACGATGGCGTGAACGGCATGCAGCGAGACGACCGCCGGAAGTCGTTCGTTCGCCGCACCTAAGACGACGTCTACAATCTGATCGTAATTGCTCGCGGCGACGCGCACGCCGAACAGGTCGTATTTGGCAGGCCAGGCGAGCTGCGACGTAGATCGGCGGGTGGGAGTTTGCGGTTGTCGGGTAGCGATCGCTGTCATAGTTGTAAATTTTCATCCGCATGGGGACCACATTAAATTCGCATCTTGCGGGCATAGAATCCTTCGGCGAAGCGCGAGGGTGAGTTGCATTCCAGCCCGCGCAGCCGCAATAGCGCCCAAAATGCGTCTGCAGTGAACCAGGGCTTGTCCTGCTGCGAAGGAAATGCGTCGCCAAGCAACTCGATCTTCCGGCGACAGATTGCTTCGTCGAGGGAAAGGAACACGTTGGGCTGGCCTAGATCGCCTTCGTACTTGGGAATCTCGTATTCCCAGATCAGATGCTTCCTGAAGGCGTTCCAGGTGAGCTCTCCCAGTAGGCGGTGATCCTGATGGTCATCGTCGCGGCGGTGCGTGAACACGATGTCGGGCTCGACTCGCGCCGCGATGCCGTGGACGAAGTCCTTTATCTGCGCCCATTGGGCAGGGAAGTACCGGTCGCGGAAGTCGCCGCAAATTACCTGCTGCTGCCCGGCTTCGGCCAACCACGTCGCCGCGCTTTCTTGCGCCTCCTCCGCGCGTTCCGGATTGCCGCTAAGTACCACCCACCAGACCTCAATTCCCGGCTGCTGATTTAACAAACGCAGCATCGATCCGCCACAACCGATTTCAATGTCGTCCGCGTGGCAGCCGAGGCATAGCACCCGTCGGAGGTTTTTGAGATCGGGAGTGAACATGACAGGAGAAACTTTCACTTGGGGATTATCGGCCCTGCCGAGGAGGCCAGCTCGATCGATTCATGCCCGGAACTGATGGGTTTCGTCTCTCTAAACATCGCTCCATTAGTGTGCCTATGGGCGCGGATGACAGGCGTGTCGGCAGATGCGTGATCATTCCATACCACCCAGGGCGCATCGCCTCGATGGTAAAGGTCGTCGAGAGTTTGCCTTTCCTTATAAGTATCCATGCATGCCCAGAAACCATCGTATCGGTGTGATGAGAGCCGACGTTCGCGGATCAGGCGTCGAAACGGCTGGTCGACCAATTCATCACCACCGCGAATGTACGAAAATATGTCGTGGCGAAGCGCAAAGAAGCCGGCGTTCATCCACAAATTAGAGCTGGCGATCGGCGTCATTCGATTTACCCAGCCGCCCTCATCTGAATCCATGAGGTGGAAGCTTTGGCGCGGCCTGACTCCTAAAAACGTAGCGATCGAATCGCTCTCATGGAATTGATCGATCAACGCCGGAAGGTGCAAGTCGGTTAGACCATCGCTGTAGTTGGCTAGGAAACATGCTTCTCCTTCCAGGTGTCGCCGAACGGCGATAAGGCGCTGCGCGATATTTGAGTTCAGGCCTGTATCGACGAACGTGATCGTCCAGTCGTTGATATCACTTCGTAGCAGTTGGACCTGGTCGCCTTGCGTAAGAACAAAATCGTTCGAGACACATTCGTCGTAGGAGAGAAAGTATTTTTTGATCGCGTTACCTTGCCAGCCGAGGCAGAGGATGAAGTCTTTGTGTCCGAAGTGCGCATAGTACTTCATCAGATGCCAAATGATGGGGCGTGGCCCAATGGGAACCATTGGTTTCGGCGTGGCCTCCCCGAACTCGCGCAGTCGGAGGCCCATGCCACCGCAAAACAGTACGACTTTCATGTTCGGCCTCCCATGTGTTAGCAAGATTAATAGGTGAGTTGTTCGACCCGCGCCGCGGCGATACGAGGGTCTGTTGCGACGGCTGAATCTTTCCGCGTGGCTTGCGCGGAATGGATCATTCGGCGCTCGGCCGCTCGTATGCGGAGCGTCTGCGGAATGCGAACGATGTTCCACGACACGGCCCGCAGCCACAGCAGCAGATTGAGAAACACGTTGCCCGAATTCCGCATTCTGCGGTGCGACACGTCGAGTTTGTCGAATGAGATGGGCCAGGGATTGCAGGCCACGTCTACAATTCGCGCCGCCCGCCTTAGCGCGTGCAAGGGGCCGCGATTTTTTAGGCAGAAGCGAATGCCGTTACGCATCTGAAGGTACGCAGACTTCATTTTGAAGTTTTGATTCGTGCCACTACCAAAATGAAGTATCGGAATACCCAGCCGGACCAACCTGTATCCGGCTGCATGTGTCCTGGCTCCCACATCATCTTCCTCGCAATAAGCAAAGTAGCCACCGTCGAACATCCCGATCCGGTCGAATAATTCGACGGGGAACATCATGACGAAGCCGTTGGGATAATCGATGTCGGTCAGCGTTGACTCGGAAACGATCGGCTGGTGGGTGTCCGACGTGGCCTCGACGAAACTGATGATGCCAATGCTCGGGTCGCGTTCGGCGTGCGAGATTGCTTCGCCGAGCCACCGCGGGTGAAGGATCGCGATGTCGTCGTTCATGATCGCGATGTATTTGGCTCCCCGTCGGCGAGCGTCCTCGATGGATTTGTTTACGCCCTCGGCGTAGCCGACGTTGGGAAAAACTCGCAGAATCTCCACTTCGGGGAAATTCTCGCGCACGTAATCGCCGGACCCGTCTGACGAGCCGTTGTCGAGAAGAATCAGTAGGTGATTGTCATAGTCAGTCAGAGTCTGCAGTGTCTGGAAGCACCGCTCAAGAAATCTCTTGCCGTTATAGGTCAGCACATACACACACACGAGCGGTGGTTCGGGCACGATTGCATCGGATTCGGAGAACGTATTTGGACTCATAATCAAACCGTTATGGCATCCTCTTGGGTTTCCGAACCGCAGTCCGCGGTATCGGCCCATAATGCGTCGGGCGCGTATAAATTGCCGACTACTTCCGGCGCCCGATCGACCGTCATCCCAGCCGTTTCGAGTAGCGCGCGTTGCATGCGCCCGGCATGGATGGAATAGACATATTCACGCTCGAACTTGGCGCGAGCTGCGTGCCCCATCCGCCCACGCAAATCGGTGTCGCTTGCCAAGAGTTCGAGCCGATCTGCGACGGCATCAGGGTCGTGTGTCTTGACCAGGAAACCGGTCTCGCCGTCGGCGACGACTGACGGGATACCACGCCAGCGAGTCGACACAACCGGTAGCCCGCAGGCCATCGCTTCAATCACTACCAGACCAAATGACTCGGAATTGAAAAACGTTGGAAAGCAGAAGACGTCAGCCCGGCGATAGGCGGCAAACTTCTCGTCACCGATCTTCACCCCCAAGAAACGAATATGTGCGCTCAAGTTCAATTCCTGGATGCGCTCATGGACGCGACCGGCGAAGTCATCGCTCTTCCACTGGCCCATGATCTCCAGTCGAAACGGCACGCCCCTAGCCGCGAGCTTCCCGCAAGCGTCAATCAGCACTAGGACGCCTTTCGATTCCATCAGCATCCCGACGAACAGGACACGCAATGGACGGTTTGCGCCGATTGCCGGCTTCGACCGCACGGCGGAGCAGTCCGGGCAAGGATCATCGATCCCGTTGGGGATCACATATTCGCGCTTCGCAGCGAGCCGTTTGCCGTCTTCGGGATTGAACTCGGAAATCCGTATAGCGGCATCGGCGCCGAAATAGGCGCGGCGGAATAACCAGCGCTGCCAGGACGGTAACCGATCGTAGAGGTCCGAAATTCCGGCCAGGTGATAATGAAATATCGTCTTGTCAAACAGCCAGCGCGTGGACAACAGGATCGGAAGATCGCGGAGCACGGTCATGCGCTCGGGGCCAGCCGGGACATAATATAGAATTCGCGGACCGTCGGCGAAGCGGCGATAGGTGATGCGGGCAATTAACGCGAAGACATGGAGAATTTTCCTCAGATTGATTTTGCCATGTTCTTTGATGTGGGACGCGAACCCAATCCGTACGTGAATAAGCTTCACGTCGGTAAAGTCGGACTTGAGGAAGCGCTCGATCATGATCGGCGTACCCCCATAGGGCGGAGGCGTTTGGCCTACAACTAACACTTTGAGCATATCGATTCCCTGTTTCGCGAGTCCGCGCTAGTCGCGCCCGACAGTGGGCCTTCACTTCCGCAATCCACTGCGAGCGCTTCCGAGCGATGCGCTGCGTACAAATCGGCTTCCGCCTCGTGTTCCTCATCGACCCTTACCCCGGCCGTTTCGAGCAACACGCGACGCATACGATTGGCATGTTGGGCAAGGGTATATTCGCGTTCGAATTTCGCACGACCCGCGCGCCCATCCGCTCGCGCAAGGGGGGATCATGCGCCAGCCGTACTAATCGATCCGCCAGACCATTCGAATCATGTGGCTCGAACAGTAATGCGGTCCGATCTTCATCAACGACGGACGGGATACCGTGCCAGCGTGTTGCTACGACCGGCAGCCCGCAGGCCATGGCTTCCAACAATACGAGCCCAAACGTTTCGCATTGAAGGTGCGTGGGAAAGCAAAACACATTTGCCCGGCGGAACGCGTCGAACTTCTTCTTGCCCGTTAAAGCGCCGAGAAACTTGATGTTCTGGCCCAAATTCAGTTCTTCGATGCGCTGACGAGCGCGGGCGGCAAAATCGTCGCTTTCCCATTGGCCCATTATTTCGAGCTCAAAGGGGACGCCACGAGCCGCGACCTTCGCGCATGCCTCAATTAACACCATGACTCCCTTGGCCTCGCTCACAATTCCCACGAACAGCATGCGCAGTCGGTCGCCTCCTGCTGCCGCGGACTTCGATGGTGAAACCGACAATTCCGGGCAGGGATCGTCGGTGCCGCAGGGAACTACGTAGTGGCGTTTCGCAGCGAGCCGCCTGCCGTCTTCGGGATTGAGGTCCGATATCCGTATGGCGGCATCGGCGCCGAAATACGCGCGGCGAAACAACCAGCGCTGCCAGGACGGTAACCGATCGTATAGCTCCGACACGCCGCACGCATGGAAATGAAAAATCGTCTTTTCAAACAGCCACCGCGTACAGATCAGGATGAACATGTCGCGGTACATCGGCACGCGATAGCTACCCGCCGGCGGGTAGTAGAGTATTCGCACACTGTCGGCGAACCGGTGGTAGATGATCCGAGCAACCAGGCTCAACATGTGCGGGATTTTCGATATGCGGAATCGGCCCACCTCATCCATACTCGACGAGAACGACATGCGCACGTGAATCAGCTGTAGATCGGCAAGCTTGCTCGTGACCAGCATTTCGATTGCCACTGCCTGGCCGTGGTGGGGCGGCGGAATCTGACCGACGACTAACACTTTAGTCTTTTCGCTCCCACGTGATGAAAGCGGATCGGAATGGGCTGCGTTACTGTGATTCATTCGGTTCCCCTCGCTCGCTGCGCAAAATCGATGCTTTTCGACGACGCAGCGTATTGCCTTGGAGCTTTCGTCATTGCAGGTGCGGAACTTAGAGCCATTCCAACTAGCACCCAGAAGGGAATCGCGCCATATGGCGTTTCGAACCGATTATCGAAATGAGCCCAAACAAATAATAAGACCCAGATGCAGATCCCAAATGGCTGACCAGACGCCAGATATCCTTTCCATAACAACCAAGCCAGGTATAGCTGCAACGTGTAAAAGATGAAGACGCCGAGCCAACCCGTATAGGTAATGACATAAACGAAAACGTTGTGCGGCGTAGGGTTGATGCCTTCACTCAGGTGATTGTGCTCCCAGATGGGGTAGCCGTATCCCATGCCAAAAACTGTTGTCAGCCATCGTTTGTGTGTCACTTCCCACAGTTCTGTCCACCAAGCGGTGCGCCACGAGACGTTGCCCGAATAGATGTCGGCATGTTCGCTAAGTTGCTCAGCAGCGTCTTCGTCCGCAACAGCGACTGCCCGTCCAACAATATCTCGCGCTGAAATCACACCACCGAGACTTGCTGGCGCAGGTACTTGGAAATCGACTATTACGCCGACAAGGAGTAGTCCACCGATAACGGCCGCCGCTTGGGCCAATTGAAACAGACGGCCGCGTAAGGTGCTCAACAACGTGATTGCTACGGCGAAGGCTAGCCACTCGGCTCGCACTTGCTTTCCGAGCAATACGAATGCATTGAGCACCAGAGGTATGATGATGGGTGGGCTGCTGCGCTTAAAAGCTAGCAATCCGAGTATTGCAATTGCCGAGCCCGCCGGCCATCCGAAGAGTGGAACGACGTTCGCTGCATGCTCTTCGGGGGTCAGCAAGTGGCCGAATATCAAAAGATACGCGATTCCATATATCGCGTTAGCCCAGGCCAAATACCAGATCACGCGCGGCAGGAGGTTTCGGTGACGGTCGCCCAACCACATACCAGCAAATAGGAACGCGACATAGTAGTTGAAGGCGAAGTTCTGCAGCGCACTTTTGGGATAGGCAGATTCGAGCAAACCTCGCACGCATTGGAGCATGCCGTACGCTACGAATATGGCCGCCAACGTCGCCAGGTTGGTGTATCTGTGGGGCCTCAGTTGTGCACGAACCCACGTACCCAGGATCGCTTCCGGCCGAAAGAAGAGGAGCAGACCCAGGGTCGCCTCGCCCACGTAAATCGGTGCCAGGCCCAGGTAAGCAAATGATCGCGTCATGATAACGTACCCGATGACAACGGGTAGCAGCACCCAGCCCGGCCACTCAAGCGACGCGCCGTTGTGATCGTTCAAGTACATTGAAGTGACGGGCATTCGTTCATTCCGAATCTATGCGCTTCAACTAACTGCTTCAGAAAAGTTCGTCAGTTGCAGGTCAATTCTTGTATTAGCCAGGTCTACCGTTTGGGCAGATTCAACTAGCGCGCCGCGCGCATAAGAAAATCCGATGAAGTAGCGCGCTCGTCTATAGCCGCACGATTCAAGAAACGTTTGAGCATGGTTATTCGAGCAACCACGCCCGCAGTCATGCCGGTTAAATTCGAGAGTGCCGCGCCTAGGGCGCCGAATCGAGGTATTAATAGCCCTGCCGTGGTCAACGTCACGGCGATGCAGTAGATGTCGCCCACAAAATTGTTGCGAGGCTTGTCGACCGCCCATAGCCCGTTACCGGCCACAAGTCCTAGGCTACCCACGGAGGCACTGAGTGCCAGCGCGAGCAAGATACCACCGGTGCCCTGGAATCGGCCGCCAAATACCAATACTGGCAGCCAGTCGCCGGTAAGCGCGATAAACAGGCAAACCCCACCGAGCGCAAGGACGAGCATTGCAGCAGTTCGCAGGAGAACTCGCCGCAAACCTTGAGCACCTTCGGTCACAAACGCATGTGCACCCTGCTGGGTTAAGACATTGTCAATTCCCGTTAGCAGAACGTTTGCAATACCAACCAGTGTGAGGCAAGCCCCGAATACGCCGGCGTCCGACGTTCCGACAGTTAGACCCAATATCCAAAGCATGAGGTAGGGTGTTGTGCTGCCAACCAAATAGCTGCGCAAGGCCCACTTCGAGAACGCCCAGTTGAAACGCCAATCAGGTACGAATCGATGGCGAACGAATCGAATCGTCGGCGGATCAATCAAATACATCCCCGCGCAAGCAAACCCGCACGCCCCGCCCATGACTGCGAAAATGCTTGCCAGATTCAATTTCCCGAAGAATCCCAGAAGTGCGAAGCCACCAAGCTGCACCGCTGCGACAACGATATCGAGTACGATGGCCGATTTCACGTGCAATCTTGCAAACGCGAAGCGGCGAACGGCTTGCCGTATCAGGATCAGCGGCGCCGCGACAAGCAACACGCACAGTCCCTGCATCGCCTCCGACCGACCGATCAAGAACAGAACTGCGATGATCGCCAAAAGCACGACGATGCTCATCGCGCTCAGGACCAAATGCTGAATCCAGACGCTGCCGGAATATTCCTCCAACTCGCGGCCCGTGCGCCGTCGGCAATAAACCATATACGCTGCCGAAACAGCGCTATCCTGTACGGCCGCCGCGATGATCACGATGCTCAAAACCAGGTAGTACAGGCCAAGTTCGCGTGGCGTTGTCAGGCGGCCAATAATTGCCGCCGAAAGGAATGAGGTGCCGCTAACGATGGCCTGATCGAGGATCGAAAGTAACGACTGTGCCATCGATGGGTAGCGATTTTCCAAGGTCTTTAGCCGCATTGCCACCGGCGCCAGAACGACACGCCGCCGCGATTCTCGCTTAATGCAATGTTTTGCCGAGTCAGCCTTCATAACGCGCAATTGTTACCGTGGGCCTTTCGAGAGCAGTATCGATGGCCACGTTGTTAGGAGTAGCTGTAAATCGTAAAGCAAAGACCGTCGGCGGACGTACTTAAGATCCATTCGCATCCATTCGACGAACGTCACCGTGTTTCTGCCCTTTACTTGCCATATGCACGTCAGGCCCGGCACAACTAACAGCCGTTGGCGTTGCCAAGGCAGACACTCCAAAGATTCGCGCGTCGGCAGCGGGCGGGGGCCGACCAGCGACATATCGCCCCGCAGCACGTTCCAGAATTGCGGCAGCTCGTCTAGGCTCGTCCGACGCAGGAAGTGTCCGAGCCAGGTCGTCCGTGGATCGTGGCGCATTTTGAACGCCGGACCGTCTTGCTCGCTCAATGTACGCAGCGAAGCCTGGCGTTGATGGGCGTCAGCGCACATCGTGCGCAATTTAAAGATGCGAAACAGGCGGCCGCCATGTCCTTCACGCCATTGTGAATAAAAGACCGGTCCGGCTGAGGTCAGCTTGATAAGCGTCGCCAAGAATACTAAGACCGGCGCCGCAATGATTAGCCCCGCTGTTGCACCGACAATATCCATCCCCCGCTTCAATACCGGCGTCGGATACGCGAAAAGCGACTCCAGCGCACTGTGTTGACTCTCGATGGGTTGCTTGGCGCGCGGTTGTGAGTCGTCCTGAAGCGGTACACTTTCATCCGGATGCTGGAACACTTCGCAGTCGGGGCGCTCGTGTCCTAGAGGGTAGTGGTCACAAATGTCACTGGCGACTTTCCACGCGCCAGCCTTCCGCGTGTCTGGGAACAATACCGCGATGCGACCGTCCGGCAAGTGTCCGGCTGTATCTGTAATTCTCAGACGCTGGCTCAGGACGTTGCAAAGGAAGTCAAAATCGCGGCCCTGGCGTCGATCTGCGGGTAGGTCGATGATTAGAATCGCCAGGTGTGTATTGCTACGATCGGCACGCAGGCGCTCTCGAGCCGCTTCACGGCGAAACTCAGCCACGTCCAATGGAAAGCGATCCTTCGAGTTTCTGCTATGAGTAAACTTGATTTGCGCTTTCCGCATCCACGGAAATAGAACCATTGTCCGCTTTCTCCAGTCATCCGTTTCGCAATCATTTGTGCGCAATCATCCTTAACATGAACGTCCTGCAGAATAGTCCCTTCTGCGCGATAGTTGGTGCCCGACGATTGCTTGCTTGGATCGTGCAAGGAAACCGTCCGACGCAACACTGCTGGTTGTTGCAAATGCTTAACGACTGAGTGTTTTCCTCCTCAGCATTTCATGATTAAGGGAGTAGCTTTAGCGCCGCAAATCCGATTTGATCACGACCTACAGCAGGCTGTAGAGCCAATTCGGTACGCGTTTGCGTTGCTTATTTAGTACCACACCGAGAAGGTTTGCATTTGCATCGACGAGTTGCTGTTTCATCCGGCGAGCTAGCCGTCCATCTGACAACTCGGACTCAATGACCAGCACCACGCCGTCCAATTGGCCGGCTAGGTAGATGCTGCTGTTCAGTTCTGTCGGCGCTGGGATATCGACAACCACCAGCTTGAACTGGCATTTGTACTCGCTGAGCAACTCTGCTGCTTTGAATGGGTCGAAAGTCAACTCGTCATGCTTTGCCTTGCCCCGCCCGGCAACGATCGACAGGTTCCCGATCGGTATGTGGACGATGCAATCCATCGGATCGACGGCATTTGCCAATGCGTCAGCCAGGCCCAGTGTGGGTGATTTTGGAATCAAGCGTCGATTGGCCTGCTTGGTGATGTCCGCATCCACCAAGAGGATCGGCCCAATATCGGCGCGGGAAGCCGCAACAGCGACATTAAACGCTACCGTGCTAACTCCGGCGCCTCGTGCGCAACTTGTGACGCCGATCGTCTCAATGGTCTGGTTCTGGGGGGCCGCCATGCTCGCGGCCTGAATGTGTTGCACGAGCGCCCTATAATGCGCTCTTAGCTTGCAACGGCGGCCGGCGGCACCGTTGGTGGCTACTGATGGCCTTTCTCCAGTTAACGTTTCGTGTATCATGCGGTTCTTTCTCGTTAGCTCAAAATGGCGTGACGTTGGGAAACTCGCGGAATTGCCACCAAAACCGGCAGCGAGAGCTGATCTTCGACGTCGGCGGACGTTTTCAGCGACAGATCGAGGCGCTCGGCGACCAGCGCCGCGCCGATGCCAACCAACAGACCGCCCAGCAAACCAATGACGAGCACGCTACCTTTGTGGGGGCTGACCGGTTGCAACATAAGATTCGCTGGCTGTATCACATTTACGTTTGTGATCCGCTCATTTTTCAAGGCATTATCGATCCGGCTTTGCTCCGCCTTTTCGCAATATGTCGTGTAGTTTGCTTTGCACAAGGCAACTTCCTGTTCTAGGTTGGCGATCTGTGGCTCGCTTTCGTTGAGCAGTCGAACTCGTTCGCGCAGTTGCGACAATTGCTCTTTGAGCGCAATCGTCTCGGCATCCAACGATTCGACATTGGAATTCTCGGTCACCAGATTGAGCTGGATTTGGCTGTGTACCGAATTGACGGTCGTCGTAGTTTGGGTTCGTCGCTGGGCTTCCTTGGCGAATGGGGCCTTCGCGGCTTTAATCTGCTCGCGCACCGCTACGAGTGCGGGGAATTCGTCGTTAAACCGCGAAGCCAATTCCGCCTCGCGAACTTCAAGCTGGTACAAATCATTTCGCATGTAGTCCGCAGCGGCGTTTGGCAAACCGTTGATCTCGTCGGTGGACAACCGTTCCGGCACTTCTTCAAATCCTGCGCACAGCGCCTTTGCTCTTTGCCGGTCCGCGGCTAATGTAGCCGTCGATTGGGAGAGCCGGCTTTCTACCTCGATCATTTCCTTTTGGAGAATGAGGCGTTGATTCTCCACATCCGACGATGCCGATGCTGTTCTTTGCATCTCGCAACTTGGCCAGTGCGTCGCTAAGATGTTTACGCAGCAGCTCCTTTTGCTCGGCGAAGAAAGCCTGTGATCCGGCAGTGCGATGCAATCGGGCGTGTTCGCCGAGATAGATTTCGACGAGTTTGGCAACGAGTTTTTGTGCCAGCTCGGGGGAAGCAGCCGTGCCGCTGACCGTGATTACGTCCGATTTCTTCTCGACGGCGGAGTCCAGGCACTGCGCGACTCGATTGATCGCTTTCTCCCGGTCGCTTACTGGGTCGAGGTTGAACCAGGACGTCAAATTAAGCTGAATATTAGGCGATTCCGTCTCCGCAGTCGTGGCGGCGGTTGTCGGCCGGAGGATTGTGTCCGGACCGATTTCATCAACTAGCTTTTCGATCATGACTCGGCTGCGGAGCATCTCCACAACGGAACTGACGTCACTTTCTCTCGACATAGAGATCGGGATGATCTGGCCGCCGGTGGTTGCCGTCGGATCGAGCGTAACGGTTTCTCGCCCTACGCGCACTAATAGTTTTGATTCCGATTTGTACTTGCGCGGCCAGAAAAAGACGATGGCTATTGCCGCACATATCGGCAGCGCAGAACAGAAAAGGACCTTAGCCTTGTGCCGATACAGGAGCCGGCAAATATCTCGAGTGGTTGTCGCAAATTCGGGCTTGGATTGAGCGATCATCGCAAGATCTCCCGAGCAAATCGGTTAAACGGAAATACGGTCGCTAGGTGCGGCCCGTCGGATACCGCCAGTTGCCGGCTGCAAGGCTATCGCGCGCGCAGTCTGAGCAAGCAACGGGCAGGTTGGGGGCGCTTTGGGAGCGGTCGAGGGCCATTGGTCGCAGGGCCCAATGCGCACTTGGAGAACTTGGTCTCGCTTAGACCGCAAATTAGCGAGACCCATCATCGCTACGCGCCAGTGCTGGCAGCCGCGGCCGTAAGAATTCGCCGGACTCAAGCCACTCGTCGCTGATTACCGTCCAGAAATCGGCAGCCAATTGTTCCTGGACATACGCGTATGGCAGCCACCCGTATCCGTCATCTCCCCAATCGCGGCCCCAAGAATTGCGAATCTGAAGCGCACCCTTGGTGCTGCTGAGCCGCTGATCGTCGTAACCTACTGCCACAACCGCCTGACCGCCCTGAATCGTGTCAAACGTTGGACGATAAGGGATATCACTATCGCGTGAAATCGACGTCGGTACAGAAAAACCAAAGACAGAAGGAAATCCGGCATTCAACAGCGATTTTACGAGTGCCAACGTTTCTTGACCGGTGCTGTTTCGCCCGTCGAGACGAACATACTGAATGGATCGATAGCGATCGGCAAATGCATACAGAAAGGCGGGCGGTTCGTCGTTGACCTTCCCCAGGTCATATGGCCAGTGCTGATCGTACGGTATGCCAAAGGCCACGATCGCCTTCAGGGTAGACCGCAAATCCATGGCGTTATTACCTGATGCGCCAAGTAACTGCTGCGTCGCCTGATAGACGAACAGTTTTGAGAGCCTGACCGTTCGACCCAGTGCACGGCGGTCAAAGTACTGCACCAAATCCACACAGGCTTGGGCCGGCGACGAATTGATTTGTAGTTGGTCATCGACCTCCGAAAAATACGATGCTAGACTTTCCGTTTCAAAAGCGTCGTCACCGGATGATGGGACCAACCGCAGCCGGTCCATCTTCGCGCGCACCTCCTGCGACTCCAGCGAGTAATCGCGGAAATCGGGAAGACTCTTTTGCCAGCCCAGGCAATACGATGCGTCTGTCATCAATCGAGCTCATTCGAACTGTCTTGTACGACCAGCGAATTCCGTGCCAAACCCCGACGATTGACTGGGACTGTTAGGCAATTCATCGATCACAAATTGACCGTTACGTCCCAGCGCTTTTGCTCGATACATGGCTCGGTCCGCTCGCTCGACTGTATCGGCGGAGGATGCGGCCTGCCCGCCACTAAGGGCCACGCCAATACTGGCGGTGACTCGCGCGCGCCATTCTTTGCCCCCGTGGCATTTTCCCGCGACTTCCAAGCAGCGACCGATCCGATCAATAATTCCGCGAATATCTTTGTCGCCATCGACATCTCTCAAAAGTACGACGAACTCGTCGCCCCCGTAACGAGTCACCGCATCATGGGGCCGGACGCTGGCTGTGAGACGGCTAGCGACGGCCTGCAATACTTGATCGCCGGCCAAGTGGCCATATGAATCGTTGATGTCTTTGAATCGGTCAATATCGATGAAGAGCACGGCAAAGTGGCAATCACTCTTCCGCGCCGCCCCTACCTCGCGTTCAAGTTGCCGCCATAGCCACGCACGATTGGGAAGCAGAGTCAGGCTGTCGCGAAAGGCGCTTAATCGCTGGGGATTCGTACTTCCGCGTCCAGACGCGTCCTGTCCCACGGCCACAAAAATTCGTTCCGGCAGTAGCCGAAGCGGTCGAACGGAGCAGTGCACAGGAATCAACGTTCCGCTGCGATGGCGATACACGGTTCGCACCCGCGCCTCATGCTTCGAACTACGCAGCGCACGGCGGTAGATTTCAGTCAGACTCGCGCGCGTCGCCTGCGGCGCAATGTCCCAAAGCGACATGCTCCGCAACTGTTGTTGCGTATATCCCAGGCAATTGGCTGCGGCTCGGTTTGCGTGAACCAAGCGCGAAGTCGATGCGGAAAAAAACACAATCGACTCTCTCACCATTTCTAATGCGGTCTGGCTGCAAAGATGGGTCAGCTTATCGAGGCTTAACTCTGGCTGGCTAATTCCCTTGGTGTGCGGGCCGCCGTACCAATTTAGTCTGCCGTCGAGGGTTTCCAAAGTGTGCGACATCGCTCGATCTTCCCGTGGCAGTTGCCAGGTTCCGGATCCCCGTTAGGTATGGCGGCGACGAGACCTTTGGAATGAACCTATAAGAATCGGGTTGGGAATAAAGGGGCAGAATGCGGTTAGGTTGGGGGCGGCAAGGGGGAGGCTCCCCCGACCAACACGCCGCATCCACCGGCGCAACGATGGCAAAATTGTCACCTGTCGTTCGGGCTATAGCCCGGCGCTTGTTGCGGAGCTAGACTCGACTGGAATGCCTCGTCCCTTGACGGGATCAACTCCCAACGGATGCCTTCGCCGGTTCCGTCGCCCATGAAGCGAATCAGACAATTCTTCTGATTGCGGTTGAGGCCTTTGATGGTGTCGTGCAGACGCCGCTTCGGGAGAAGGTCG
This sequence comes from uncultured Planctomycetota bacterium, assembly GCA_963807935.1. GTDB lineage: Bacteria > Planctomycetota > Planctomycetia > Pirellulales > Lacipirellulaceae > JABDGM01. The sequence goes on along the minus strand of CAWEDY010000018.1, from coordinate 44,795 downwards.
GGATGCCCCGGTAGCGGGTCGTCGATTCTTGGCGGCCAGTGTTCCTCCTCAAATGCCATTAGAATCGCTTCTTGCATGGGTGAAGGTAGTTTGAATACCTTTACGAGCTTGGTTCCTAAGCGTAGCTCGTGGCGGTCCCGATCCCACTTGGGGTGCACATCGCCGTCGGTAACGTTTTCGACCGGCTGCAAACCGGCCGGTTGCAGGGCGGCGAACGAATTTGCCGCGGCTTCATCACGAGCGTCGCCACGAGTGAGGCCTTTTAGAAACTCGCGGCTGATAGCCACGCCCGCGCTGGTGATAACGAATGCCGATCGTTTACAGAACCGGAGACTTACATGACGGTCGAACGCTCGCTCACTGCCCTTCGCCGTGACTTCCTCGGCGTGTTCAATGTAGCCGCGACAAACGAGCCAGCGAAGTTCGTTCTCAACCACGCCTTCCCGCCGCAACTCGTCGATCGTGACCGCGAACTCCCAGACATTGCGACCAGTGTCCTCAGCATAGTTGCTGGCCTTCAAAAGCTGACACATTGCTCGCTGGGTCGATTGAGGAACACGCCCGTCGACGTCGGCAATGCCGCAGTTCTGGTTGCCTGCTATGTGCGGACCCTCATCCTTAAACATCCTGCCGCTCTCCCACCCGCCCAGAAAGGACTCAATATCATTTGCCTATTCGGAGATGTCAACTATCCTTCCCCAAATTACCCGCTGATCGCGAAAGTTGAGTCACCGGCCACGAAATGCGCGCACGAAGACAGATTCATTCTGTCGTCGGGACGGGTACAACGACATTTGTAGTCCACGCGCACACCCCTCTTGGTGGGGGTATGCGCAGGCGCAATTGTTGCAGATTGGCGATGACCGACGCGTAGGGGGGAAGGAAGGTGTTTGACCGAATTCGATAAAAAATGTGGCGGGCGCCTGCGACGCCGTGTACGTGTACCAATCGTTACACGTCGCAGAACCAGAACGGCCAGTGCGCAATCGAATCGATTGTCGCGATGGTTATGCTTATCCCGATTCATCCACCAGTTCCTGTCCTATCGTGTTTTCTACGTAAGCTAAGCGCGAATGTCATTGTGTGCCGAAAACTCCGATGACAACCTGTCGAGTTCGATTCCAGACTGTTGCGATGAGATTGGATGTAGCCCTGGGAACTCCGCTCCGTGCTTCAGTGATGAAGGATCGTCGTGTTTCAGAAGTCGTACCAACATCAATTGTTTTGTCTCCGATTGGTGACGCTCATCAGCGTTGCGTTGCTCGTCGATTGCGCATCGGCGCAATACTCGAACAGGTACCCGTCAGGCGCCGATCCGACATCGTCGACCGTGGCCGAGTCCGACCATCCAGCCGACAGTGGGAATGCGAGGCTCTTGCCGCCGCCGATGCTGGCGGCCGCGCCTGCTGCTGGTTTTCCAAGTCAACAGGCGCCGTTCGACGGGTCCGCCGCCAACGCAGCATCATCCACCGACCGTCCCGAGGGACCTGGGGAACGTAACTCCCTCGAAATGATCGCGCCGCAGGCCCAAGCGCATATCAATTACGCGCTCAATTTGGCCGAACGCGGGGCCGTCCAATCCGCTCAGGCCGAATTTATCATCGCGTTGGATCTAATCGCCGACGCACTGGACGCAGACACGGGAAACGCGACGCGAGCACACGCGCGGGCCGTCCAGGCGGGGTTGACGGCCATCGAGGAAACCAGAGATTTTGTGCCGGCCGATACGCCGCACGACATCGAAATCAATCTGGCACAACTCGCGGCAACCCATCAAACGCCGGTGCTCAGAAACGTCGACACGAGTCGCATGACGCGCGCCGAAGCGCTGCAGCGATACCATTTCTATGCGACTCAGCAACTTGCGTTTGCCGGTGGCCGATCCGCCATTGCTTCATCCGCGTTGTACGGACTGGGACGGGCTGAATCGGTCACCAAGGCAGGCGCCAGCACCCGTAATCCCCTAGGCGCACCAAATGCCATGGCCTTTTATCAAGCAGCCTTGTTGGTTGACCCCCAAAATTACATGGCTGCCAACGAGCTAGGCGTTCTCATGGCACGCTATGGCGACTTGGACGGTGCAGCGGGCCAACTGATGCATAGCCTTTCGATCAAGCCCCAGGTGGAAACCTGGCACAACTTGGCGACCGTTTACAGCCGCATGGGCCAAACGGATAAGGCTGATCAAGCGGAACGAGAGCGAGAAAAACTGGCAGTCGCGGAACGCGATCGTGGCGCCGTGGCAGATAACTCGACCGATTTGGGATCGCGTCCTGCTTTGCAATTTGTCGATGTGGACACATTTGCGGCCACCGGAACACCTTATGGATTCGATGGGCCCGCGGTCAGCCCGAACAAGTCCACGGCGCCGCAGCGAGATTCGCTGGCCAAGCGATTGATTTCCAAATTGATTCCTTGGTCGAAAGCCGACAAGCCGGCACAAAATACCGATAGAACCCAATCCAGCCAAAAAACCGATCCGTCGCATGATGGCGCATCGGATGGCTGGACGCTGTTCAAGTAAGGATCTGAAACATGCTTGCGATTCCCCCTAATCCTCCGTCATCGCAAGATGAAGAGCAAACCCGTGGTTGGACGCGATATCTCGCGCGCACCCTACGGCTTGTCGCGATACTTGCCGTGCTGACCGGGCCGATACAGCGCACCTGGAGCCAAAGCGGTTCAACAAATACGCAAGCCGGCTACGCCACGATGTGCGCAACGCAGGGCGACATAAACGACCACAATCCACAGCAATCCGTAATCCATTTTGTTGCGCCCGACAAACAGTCGCTGGCAGCTGAGGCCAATAACGTTCCGGCCCCGGCCCCCGTTTGCAGTAAACCGCCGATCGAGCCTCCACTGACGATTGCGGACTACAAGAATTACATACACGGGCATGTGGTCACTCCGCATTCGGAGACCGGGCCAGCGCCACTGCCTGCGCCGCCGCAAACCGTAACGGAAATGCGGTTAGCCGCAGCGCCAAAGCGCCTATCCCAAAACCGTCAGGGGCTGGTTCATTTTGCGGAGCCTTCAGAGCAAGATGCGCCTGTCCCCCTTTTGGCCGACGATTTTGGGATAGGTTCTCAGCACCTCGCACCCATCACACCAATCGAATCTGAGCAGGTGCCAAGCCCGGCGACGGAAGCGCAACATCCGCGAGACGTCACCTTCGCCAAACCATCTGTGCTTGTCCAAGAATCGCCGCGCATGGCCAGCAATGCTTCTCGGAAGAGCCACCCAATTACGGTCGTTGCCCCGACTCACGAAGCCGACGCGGACATCGCGGAAGCCAACGTGCGGCCCAGCGTCAACGTGTCGGCATATGACAAATTACAGATGGACCGTAATTCGCAGCTAACGGACCATTCCAGCTTGGATTCAGAACCAAATCGTGATTCGGACGAACGGTTAGACCATTCCTATTTGCGAATTGCCCGCATTTCACAAGTAACTGTAAATTCGTCTCCCGACCCCCAGCGGTACCCCGCGGTTTTGGCACAAGCGCCGGAAATGCCGAAGCCGGAACCGACGCCAGCGCAACCAAGGTCTGAAAGTGCGCCCGCACATCCCGAGTCGATTCCGCTGGCAACCGTAGATGGCCCGGCCGTGCCGCTAACGACTTCCAGCTACTTGCCCGCCAATTCAGAAGCGTATTGCTTTCGCTGCGGCGTCAAATGTCCCCCATGCGGATGCAATCCGGGGGGCCCGGGCTGGGGCGCGTCACAACCGATTCCCTGGGAAGTGTTCGCGCAGGGCGAATACGTCGGTCCGGCGCGGCTTGCGCATGTGCCCGTGTATCGGCTGCGAGTCGACGACCGCTTGGCGTTTGTTTACCGCTTGTCAGGTCAGGTCTCCGGGCAACCGTACCGGCTCAACGTGCGCGATCGCATTCAGGTGCAATCGCTAACTGCACCAGAAGTAATTAATCGCGAGGTGATCGTCGAGCCGGATGGCACGATAACTCTGCCGCTGCTGGGCCAAGTTCGCGCGGCGGGGGCCACGTTGGAAGAATTGAGCAAGCTTTTAGATGAGCAGTTTAAGCGTCAAATCAAGGATCCGCAAATCACCGTTACGCCACTTGAAGTGAATAGCAACCTGCAGGAACTGCGGTCCTCGGTCGATCGTCGCTACGGAGCCGGTGGCCAGGTGAGCGACGCTCGTATTAGCCCAGACGGCACGGTCCAGTTGCCGGCCATCGGCTCGGTCCCGGCCCAGGGATTGACGCTCGAGGAATTGGAGCGCGAAATCAAAGCACGCTACGCCCAGATCGTCGAAGGTTTGGAAGTCACGCCCATTCTGACGGAACGGGCGCCACGCTTCGTGTATGTCGTCGGCGAAGTTCGGCTCCCAGGCCGGTTCACTATGGAGGGTCCAACGACACTGATGCAGGCAATCGCCATGGCCGGCAGTTGGAATGTGGGCGCCCAGCTCAACGATGTAATCGTCTTCCGCCGGGATGAAAACTGGCAATTAATGGCCACAAAGGTAAACGTTCGCAGCTCGTTGATTTTCAAGAAGCCCTGCCCTTCGGGCGAAATCTGGCTCCGCGATTCGGACATCGTCCTGGTGCCGAAGAGTCCGATCCTGTGTGCCGACGACGTCATCAACTTGGTCTTTACGCGCGGCATCTATGGCGTCTTCCCCATGAGCGCCAGCCTCAATTTCGCCAAATTGACGACTCTGTAGTCAAACAGAAGCCGCGTGTTTGTCGTTTCCGTCGCGCTAAAGTCGGCGATAGCAGTTTTCTTGGAACCAACTGCTGCGCCGAGCGTTCCACCGTCGCTGGCGCTTCCATTTTCTATAGGTCGGCGGCCGTAATCTTGTGTTCCGAAGGGGACGCGAACGCCAGCAAACCAGTTTGAGCTTCGATCAGCCCGAACTTTGGCTGCGATCAGAAAAGCAAAATTATCAAAAATTTGCGAATTCTACGGGCCGCATCCTTCCGGGACGCAGCGGCCGGCGATAGTATAAATTTCGTATGCAAAGTTAGCCGGACTAATGCGTGGTGTTAGTCGGCGCATGAGGCGAAGATAAACCGCCCTCTGATTACCAGCTCAGTTATCCGTCAATCCGTTTCGATTCCGCTTCTGTGATGTTGCAAGTTTCCAAGGGCTACAGCTCTTGTTCAGGCTGCTGGTCCACCGATTGGAGGTAGTCGAATGAACGTAGTGAAAGTTTTTCGTCATGGCAATTGTCTGGTTGCGCTGTCCGTTGCAGGGATTGTAGGACTTCTAGCGAATCATGTGCAGGCGGTGAACCGGTATTTTGACGTCAATGACACAGCGGCTGGTTCAGGCGTGATGGACGGTGGCAGTTACTCGTGGGAAGGTAATTTCTGGAATACTGCTCCTGATACGAATGGCACCGGCGCCACCACGGCCTGGACGGAAGGAGATTTTCCACGGTTTTCCGCCGGCACCGATGCCGCTGGCAAGACGTATACGGTTACTGCTAGTGCCAATCACTCATTTGCGGGCATGTTTGCAAACACGAACGCCGGCGGAACGGTGCATGTTACTACGAGCGGCGGCGCTGTTTTGTCGATCACTTCGGGGCTGCAGGGATTATTCTCCGGCACCAATTCTAATTTGTACTTAGATACCGCGATCGGCGGTGATGACGCCACCAGCGCGCTCCAATGGTCGGGCGGTGGCGGCAGTGCGTATCTCTACGGCGCCAACACCTTTCAAGGCGGCATTATGTTGAATTCGGCCAACGGCCTAAATTTCAACAACTCCCAATCGTTTGGGACGGGACCAATTACCTATACCACGATTAACACGGCCGTGCTTGCCAATCCAGACGTAGGCAACTTCACGATTGCGAACCCATTGACGATGCCGGCGCAGACCACCGTGAATAAAACAATGATTTACACCGGTGTTGCTCCGGTGACGTTCACGAATTGGACTCTCGGCGATTCCCCGGCGGGCTTTCCGACCGTGTCCAACGTGTTGACCGTCGGCAACAACCCATTTCCGTCGGCCAAGTTAATCATCAATAACCTGGCGGGCACAGCCAATTCGAATCTGACTGTTAGTTCGCCAGCGGGCGTAAACGGTACCCTCGTTTTGACTGGTACAAGCACGTACGGCGGCGCCTTTAATGGCGGCACAACGATCATTGGCACGAATACTACCGGTAATCCCGCACTGCAGGCGGACGAAGGCGCAGGTTTGCCAACGGACAGCTTCCTCCTGCTCAATGGCGGTGTCCTCCAAACCAGTGGCACATTTAATCGGCCCCTCGCCGCCAGTTTCGGTCAGAACATGGCTTGGAATGTCGGCGGCGGCGGCTTCTCGGCCATCGGCAGTCAATTGACCGTTGATATCGGCGGCGCCGGTGCGCAACTCCTTTGGGGTGACGACACGGCCACTACTGGAAACGTTGACTTGGGCAGCAAAATTCTGGGTCCGCTCAAATTCGGTTCGGTTGGCTCCGACGCCAAAACGCTGTTTGTCGATCCGATTGATTTGAACCCTACGGGAGTCGCCAGTCCGATACGGACGGTTACAGTAACTGCCGGGGCCGGCGGCGATTTCACCGAAATGTCCGGGGAAATTAGCAGCAGTAATGATCCAGTCGGGTCGCCCGCCGCCTTGACGAAAAACGGGACCGGCACGCTCATTCTCAGCGCCGACAATACCTACAGCGGCGCCACCTCGGTCGCTGCCGGTACGCTCCTGATCAATGGTACGCAAACTGGCGGCGGGCTGACGACCGTTGAGGCCGGTGCGACACTCGGCGGCACCGGCACGCTTGGCGGAGCGCTGGCGAGCAACGGCACGGTCAGTCCGGGTGCGAGTGTCGGCACTTTGAACGTGAATGGCGATGTGACGATGAACGCCGATTCTCACTACGCGGTTGAACTGTCGGGAGCCGCAGCCGATATGCTGGCAATTACCGGCAATTTGGACCTTACCGCGCTTGACAATTTTCTGGATGTGACTGGCGCCGGCACGGGATCGAGCTGGGTCATCGCTACGTATACGGGAACCTTGATGGGGTCGTTCGAGACGATTACGCCCGGCTATTCAGTCGACTACGGCAGCGGAACGAACAGCGAGGTGACTTTGATGGCCGCGGCAGGGTTACCTGGCGATTTTAACAACGACGGCAAAGTGGACGCAGGCGACTATGTCACCTGGCGCAAAAACAACGGCACCAACAACGCGCTGCCGAACGACAACGGCCTCGGTGTGCCGATCACCTCGGCGCACTACGACCTGTGGCGGACCAACTTCGGCAGCGCAGCGCCGGGCAGTGGCAGCGGACCGGCCGTGAATGGCACCGCAGTCCCTGAACCATCGTCGATTGCTTTGCTGCTGCTCGCCTTGGCGGCGCTGGCAGGGCAATTTGGGGAGCGTTAGCCGATCCTTGCTCCTCACTCAATTTTGGCGGAGACGATTTTGCAGTGGTGGTGCCTTGCGTTGGGGGCATCGAGTTCTAGCCAATTACATTGGTTTACAGCACCTATGGCGGACGCCAATTGCCACACGGCAATTTGGATTGGCGATGGCGGTGGATTGTGGCCCTTGGACTAACCTGGATAGAACGTTCGAGTTGCGGCTGTGGCAGTAGAAAATTATTATCGAAAAGTTACCCCGAGGGCGGGCGAAGTACGTGCATGGGTGCTGCAATTTGCGATAACATGAGATTGTAGACGCGGGATGCAATATTGGCCGGAAATTTAAGTACACCGCCCGGCCGAGGAAACGCTGTTGCTTTTGATTGCCATTGCAACCTTCGTTGTATCCCGATTGATTCAACGCGCCATGACCGCGACTTCGCGCGGACGGCAGTTCTTATTTGCTCCTGCTGTCCATCGACTCGCGATGCTCATATGAACCTGCTGAAGACGTTTCGTGAATGCGCGAGCCTGGTTTTGCTGTCTGTGGTGGGTGTTGCCGGGATACTAGCGAATAAGTCCCAGGCGGCGACCAGGTATTTTGACGTCAACGGCACCACAACCGGTTCAGGCGTGGCTGCGGGCGGCAGTTATTCGTGGGAAGGCAATTTCTGGAACAACAACATTGCGAACGGTACCGGCGCCACGAGCGCGTGGACGGACGGCGATTTTCCGAGGTTTTCCGCCGGCACCGATGGCAACACCCGCACCTACACGATCACCGCCAATTCCAGCCACACGATTGCCGGCATGCAGCTCAACAACAGCGGCGGCGCGAATGTGATTATCGATGGCGGCGCCGGGGCTGTCTTATCCATTGCCGCTGGCGATCAAGGATTCTTCGTCGGCACTCCCACCAGCCAGAACCTGAAGATAAATGCCACGCTGGGCGGCACCGGTCGAATTGTATGGCAAGGCACCGGTAGCCTCTTTCTGTTGGGCAACAACACTTTCAGCGGCGGGGTCCTGTTCAATACGTCTGCCGGTCTAAATTTCGACAACGATAATTCGTTCGGCACTGGAAACATCACCTGGGGTGTCACCCAGCAGGTGCTGGCCGCCCCGACGGCGAGCGTGCCAATCGACATCGGCAATGCAATGGTGACGAGGTCCGCGAGTACGTTGATCATGTCGAGTTTCGCGCAGCCGGTCACTTTTAGCGGCGGATGGACGCTGGCCGGCGGAACTTCAACCTTAGACGTAAGGTCCGGGGTCGATGCAACCATCAGCGGCAACATCGTTGGGACGAATGCCACGAGCGCTCTCACGAAAATCTCCGCTGGCAAGATCACTCTATCCGGCTCTAATACGTATGCCGGCGGCACAGCGGTTTCCGCGGGCTTGTTGGAGCTTTCCGGCGCCTCGGCCAAACTCGGCGGCGGCAATGTGACTGTCGCGGGGACGGGATCATCGCTTGCGATCGATAGCGGCGTCAACGATGGAATCGATGATAACGCGACGTTGAACCTGAACAACAATGCCATCTTGAACCTGGGCTCCGGCGTTAACGAGAGAGTGGGCTTTCTATCGCTGGATACTGCATTCCAACCCAGCGGAACGTACGGTAGTTCGCAGAGCAACGCGGTAAATAAACTCGACTTGTACTTCTCCGGAGTGGGAATTCTAACGGTCGGTCCTGCCATCCTTGCCGGCGACTACAACGGCAACGGCATTGTGGATGCCGCTGATTACGTGCTGTGGCGAAAAAATGTGGGGCAACCGTCGCAGACGCTGCCCAACGACACCACGGGAGTTATTATCGGCGACGCCCAATACAACCTGTGGCGGTCGAACCTCGGCAGCACGACGGCCGTTCCCGCCGGCGCATCGGCCGAGAGTGCCAGCGCCGTGCCCGAACCGTCGTCTATGTGTTTGCTGATACTGAGTTTCGCCGCGCTGGCGGTGTTTGGAACATTCAGGGACATGCACGGACTTTCGCAACATTCGAGGCGACAATGACCGGCTTCGAACACTTGGTGAACAAAAAATCTCAAGCTCGCAGGCGCCGAGGTGGAAAGCCGACGAAGCTGAGTTTGGAGCAACTCGAGCCGCGGTGCATGCTCTCGGTCAACGTGACGACCTGGCACAACGATCTTACGCGCCAAGGAGACAACTCGGCCGAGACGATTCTCACGCCAGCGAATGTCAACAGCAGCACGTTCGGCAAGCTGTTTTCATACACCGTGACGGGACAGGTTTACGCCGAGCCGCTGTATGTCTCGAACCTGTCGATTGCCGGAGGAACGCACAACGTTGTCTTCGTCGCGACGGAAAACAACGACGTCTACGCGTTCGATGCCGTGAACAACGGAGTCGGCGGCGGCCAGTTGTGGCACGTCAACCTGGGTCCAGCCGCCGCGACGCCCAACAGTTACTTCGGCGATCGGTACGGACCCTACGCTGACGTGAGTCCTCAAGTCGGCATCACCAGCACGCCGGTGATCGATCTGGCCACCAATACGATGTATCTCGACTCGTTCACGGATGACGGCGGCGGCAATTACTCGCATCACATGTGGGCGCTGGATATCACGACCGGCGCAAAAAATGGCGCCGGTCTTAGTGGCCGCGTCCATCCAAGGAAATAATCCGGCGGACAGCGTCGGCGGAACCATTACCTTCGTCGGCAAACAACAGATTCAGCGAGCGGCGCTGACGCTGTTGAATGGCGTCGTCTATGCGGCATACGCCGGCTACGCCGATACCGATCCATATCACGGCTGGATACTCGGCTTCGATGCGTCCAATCTCAGCTTGACGAAAGTATTCAACGACACACCTCAACTCAGCCCGTCGGAGGATAGCCACGAAGGTGAAGGTGGCATTTGGCAGGCTGGCGCCGGTCTGGCCTCGGACGGAACGCACTTGTACCTGCTGACGGGCAACGGAGACTTCGACGCCAGCGTCGGCGACTTCGGCGACTCGTTCCTGGAACTGACGCCCGACAACAGCACTCAACCAGCGAATAAGAACGGTTACGGCCTGTCCGTAACAGATTATTTCACTCCGTACAACGAGCAAATCCTCGCCAATAACGATACCGACTTGGGTTCGGCCGGACCGCTCTTATTGCCGGACCAGCCGGGCTCGCACCCCCACGAAATCCTCGGCGCTGGCAAGGGCGGCGTGCTTTATTTGGCCGATCGCGACAATTTGGGCCAGTACAATTCCAGCTTCGATAATGTCCTGCAGTCAGTCGCGACGAACCGTGCGCCAGGCAGCCCTGCATACTTCAACAATCTAATTTATGTTCATGGCTACAACAGCGGAGTGCTCAAGGCATTCAAGATCACCAACGGCGCACTTTCGGCGGCCCCGGTCGCTAGCGGTTCCGCGGTTTACGGCTTCCCGGGTGCTACTCCCGCTGTGTCGTCGTATGGCAATTCGGCCAACGGCATCGTTTGGGAAACGCAATTTAGCTCATCGACGGCGGTGCTCCGAGCGTACAATGCGGTGCCGAACGGGTCGAGCTTGACCGAGCTATACAACAGCGGCAGCGCGCTGGGAGCCGGTGTGAAATTCACCGTTCCGACGGTTGCCGATGGCCATGTGTATGTCGGCAGCTCCGGCGCGCTCACCGTATTCGGACTGCTTTCGAATCCCACGACCGCGCCGGCGGCGCCGACGAACTTGACAGCGACTACTTCGCCGGCACTCGGCATCCAGGTGCAATTGAATTGGACCGATAACGCCTCGAACGAAAATGCCTTCAAGATCGAGCGCTCCACCGATGGCATCCACTTCACGGAGCTCGACATTGCCAGCGTCAATGCCACGACCTACATCGACACAACGGTTGAGGCTGATACAACTTATACTTACCGTGTGCGTGCGACCAATCCGGTCGGTGACTCGAGCTATTCGAACACGGACAGCGCGATGCCAATTCTTACGACTCCCGTTGCGCTTTACACATTCGACGATGGCGCCGGCACCTTTGCCGCCGATTCGGCTGGGATCAATACCGGTGTACTTGTCGGGGCGACCAAGCCAACCTGGGTAGCCGGGAACATAGGGGAGAGCGCATTATCGTTCGGCGGCAACGGTGCTGTCCAGGTTTCCAGCAACTTGGTGGCGACCTTAGGCACGACCAGCACTTTCACCGCCTGGATCAAGACCACACAGACCGGCAGCAACACGCATTCGCTTGCCCCCGCGATCACCGGCGTCGATCAAGACGGTACGACGAGCGACATCAATTGGGGCACGATCAACGCTTCCGGGCGGATTGGCATCTATGTCGGCGATTCTGGCGGTATCTACAGCACAAATCCGATCAACGACGGTCAATGGCACAGCGTCGCCATGACACGCGACGCCACGACCGGTCTCGTGCAGCTCTATATCGACGGTGTGCTGGATGGGTCCGGCACGTTCGACACGGGGACCAAAGCCGCTCAGTTTTACCTGATCGGCGCGCTCACGAACCGCAACAGCAGCGGTTACGTCACCGGAGCCAGTTACTTCAACGGTCAGATCGATGAAGTCAGAACGTATGACCACGTCCTCACAGCATCGGAAATCGCGGAGCTCGGTCAGGTGCCGTCCGCGCCTGCCAGCCTGACGGCGAGTCCGATCACCGATTCGGGCTCGATACTGCAGCTTTCCTGGACGAACACTTCAGATATCGCCAAAAATGTTGCCGTGGAGCGGAAAACAGGCGCCGATGGAACGTACCAGCAGATCGCCACAGTCGACGGCGCCGAAACCGGTTACATCGACACTAATCTTCACGCGGGCACCCAGTACTTTTACCGAGTTCAGGCAATCGATTCGGCCGGCGCATCCGAATACTCCAACGAGGCCAGTGCAGTCCCGCCGGTGGCTCAAGTGGTCGGTCGATTCATCTTCTATAACCGGAGCAACTTCGACGGCCAGAATGGCTCTTCCAACGTGCTGGACGGTTTTGCCTTAGCCACAGACAAGCAACCGCTGCTGCCTGGTCAAACGGCCACGTTCCAAAACTATACAAGTTACTCGAAGGGCATCAACGGTATCATGATCGACGTCGCCAATTTTGAAGGATCGATCACGCCCGACGACTATACGATCATGGTGGGCAATTCGAGCGATCTCAGCATCTGGCAACCCGCGCCGACGCCCAGTTTCGTAACCGAGTATGTCGGCGCTGGCGTCGACGGATCGGTGCGCTTGGAGTTGGTTTGGGACGATTACACGCTTCAAAACCAATGGGTGCAGATCACGCTCAAAGCCGACGCGAACACAGGTCTTAGCGAAGACGACGTCTTCTACTTCGGCAACGCCATCGGCGATACCGGCAATTCGCTGACCGATGCAATCGTGGACGAGGCAGATGAACTTGGCGCTCAAAGCAACCATATCTCCGCGGCGGCGATTACCAATCCGTACGACTTCAATCGCGACAAGGTAGTGGATGAGACGGACGACCAAATCGCGCACGATAACTATTCGGGTTCGTCTCCGTTGGTATTGATTACCGCACCGGGAGGAAACCCTGGTTCGGGCGCCGCGCTCCAAAGCGGGTCCATTATTCCTTCATCTAATCCCACGGCCAGCGTAGGCGACGAAATTGTGCCGATCGATCCGGTTGCTCCGCCTGAAATCGCGGTAACCCAAAGGTTCGTCACATTCGAACCGCTTCAGCTAGCTGCGGCTCCAATTGCGGCTGTGTCAAAGCCTAATCGCGCCAGGTCCGTTGATGCGGTGTTCGATGGTTTCGAGCGAGCTCCAAGCCAAGGCGACTTGGCGGCGCGTTTATTGAACTTGGAATCAACGCGTCGCGGAATTGTTCAAACATTGTCGGATGGTACTGCGATAAGACATCGCCATCAGAGCGACACTTCACGTCACGATGATGTTTACGGAGCCGACGAGCCGCTTGCAAGCGAATTCGAACATCTGCGAACCGGTGCAAAGGCGGCAGCTTTATTGGCGGGACTAATTCCAGGCCGGCGTTCCTGAACAGCGTTGAGGCCGATGCCAAATCCGAGTTGGCAACGCCCGTGGAACATCCATGTCTGCACGGTCAGTAGCCATCGGCTGGCTGTGGAAGAAGGCGTGGCAGGAGATTTTGCCGGCAATACTGGATGATTGTTCTCATCATTCGTGCCGGCCACAGTCTGCCACCGCAAGGCTTCGCTAATCGTCACAGGCTTACCTCCTTGCGCCCTCACTCCGCTATCGTTGCTATCGGGTCGATACACAGTGCATGTCCAAACGTGTGTGAATGTAGCTCGACTCACTGGCCCAGGGACATGGGTGTATGACAACGTTTCGTTTTATCTTGTTGCGTGTGACCGGATTCTCGGCTTGCGCCGTCGCGATGTTGGCGACAATATCCCGGGCCGCGGGCGAAGTGCCGCAATATGACGTTCGCTTCACTTCTTGCGAAGGCCAAGTGACGGACGAGGGCTACAGCGAAAACTGCCCCGAAGCGATCGAGTACTGTAGCTGCGATTCGGGTGGGATGGACTTTATGTCTGATTTCACTAGCCGCTTCAAGGCCATGGCGAAATCGATGCAGGAGCAGGGCGTCACGTACGGTTTCGTACCGACGCAGTTCTACCAGGGGGTCGCAAGTGGAGGCAATGAACAGGAATTCGACTACGGCGGCAAGGTCGATCAGTTCTTGATTCTGGATAGCGGAAAGCTTGGGCTTTGGCAGGGAATGACGATGACCATGCACGCCGAGACCCGCTTCGGCGAGGATGTCAACTTCGACGCGGTCGGCTTCGCGCCGGTCAACGTGGCTATGCTCTACCCGAAATCGACCGAAGACACAACGGCGATCACCGGACTCTCCTTCGCCCAAGCCCTCAACGAAAACGTTCAGCTAACCGCTGGGAAGTTTAACGCGCTCGACCTGTTCTACATGCTCTATCCGGAGACGGGCCGGGGAATTAATGGCTTCATGAATGCGTCGATGGTGCTTCCGTTGTCGGCCGCTCGCGTGGTCCCCTTGTCGTTTATGGGCGCCGGGGCGATGGTTCTTAAGAAGAAGCAAGTTGAAGGCGGCATATTGGTCTACGACACCCATAACGTGCCGACTACAAGCGGCTTCGATGACATATTCGACAATGGCGCCAATATCATGGGATTTTGGCGATTCTTTACCGACGTCGACGGTTTGCCGGGTTCGCACTTGTTCGGCGGAATCTGGTCGACCGGCGAATTCGCCGCCAACGACCCGGAAGGTTTCGTCTTCGTGCCCGGCCAGGGGCTCGTCGTTCCTAAGCAGGGCGGCGCCTATACGCTGCTCTACATATATGAGCAGACTCTCTGGGCCGACTGCTCGAACAAGGATCGGAACATCGGACTATTGAGCCAGTGGGGACTAGCTGATCCGCAAACGAGCCCGATTCATTGGTCGGCCAACGTCGCCATCCAGGGTCAAGGGCTCAACCGATGCCGTCCGCAGGACTCAGTTGGCGTTGGCTATTTCCACACCGGTCTCAGCAGTGATTTTGAGAACCTGGTTGCCCCGGTGGTAGCATTAGGGGATGTCAACGGCGTTGAACTCTATTACACCGCCGCCGTGGCAAAATGCTTTCGCCTGACTACGGACTTGCAGGTGATTGAACCGGCCGACCGAAACAACGACACCGCGATCGTAGTTGGGCTGCGTGGTACGATCGCGCTGTAGCGAAATCCTTGGCCGCGCGAATGCTCGCTCATCGTTGGCCACAATAATCGCCAATACCATCGGAAGGTTCGCGCCCATGTGTTCCGGTCGATAGATTTATCGTCGGCGCGTGGTCATGTCATTGCCTCGCGCCTTTCATCCGACGCGCCGTAAAGTGAACCAGCGGAAGATGCAACCGATTAGGTGGTCCACCGCGAGTCGAACGCGCCGTGAATCCACAGCCGGCCCGAATCGTCCACCATGACGCTGCCTGTTTGTCCGCGAGCGCCCAGAGGGTTTCGTTTTCCATCGCGCTGTACCGGTTCCACACCTTCTAATCGGCCAACGCGATGTGAGCAGCTTACGAGCGGTCAAAGGTTAACATTCAGGTTAGCGCGACTGAAACTAGCGAATCAGCGGCGCAAACTAAAGCCGCAAACCCTTGTAGGATAAGCGGCTTAGTGAATCGGGCCGACTGGATTCGAACCAGCGACCTTTTGACCCCCAGTCAAACGCGCTACCAGACTGCGCTACGGCCCGAATGAATTTTCTCGATGTTTCTCTGTCTGCCCCGTCCGCTACAGTATGCTGCTTCCGCTACAGTTCCGTGCCATTCCGTGCCACAGATTGCCCGGCCAACGATGGGCGGGCTACACCGTCCAGTTTAGTTGATTGAGGGGGCAGCCGCCAGCATGGGAAAACGCCGACAATCATTCGTCGTCAACGGAATCGTCGTCATCGTCATCTGATTTGGCTCCTAGCACCGATGGCTCAGCAGCAAGTTTTCTGCGCAGAAGTTTGAGCGGCGCAAGAATCGAGGCACTGAGTCCAAGTACCTCTCGCGCGAGCCGTGTATCAATTTCCTTCCGAACGGGATCAGAGTCCATTTCGTGAACTGGCCTAAGCGTTTTGCCGCGCATGGCATCAAAGATTTCCGTTGCTTTATCGAGTTGCGCTGGCTCCAGAGCGGTCACGTCTAGGACCGGCATACTTTGCAGGGCTGTCTTGGCGATGTATCCACGACCGGATTGCTGTTTATTTGAGTGCCACCAATACATTAGCAGTCCAAGGCTCGAATTAGCCCACAGAACGAGTGCCTTTTCGTGTGCAGCTTTCGGCAGCTTAATTGAAGGCCATGAGCGACCACCAATCGTGCGGTGCGGCGTGAATTGCATCGCAAGGCATTGGCTGTTGAATCGCAATTCCTTACTAAAGTGCGCATGGGAAGCGGTGTCCCAAACACGCTCAACCTTTTCGTCGATGATTTCTTGCTTGGCTTTTGATCGGCTTCTACGCGGCTGCGCTTCACAGTCTCCGGCGAACGACATAGTTGTTGCTATCTCGGCGTCGTGCGACCAAAGCGCCGGGTAGGTTGGTCTGCTTCCGGGTCTTAAATCCACAATCGTAAACGGCCCACGAATCGCACCGTTGTTGCCTTCACCGTCAATATCCCGGTCTATGGGGCCAATTTCACCAATGGTCCCCACCGTCGTGATAGGAATGTCCATCGCGGCCGATTCGCGCATCGTCGGAAGCCAAATTCGACTTCGATTGGCCAGTTGATACGCTGATTGGGCCAATGCGAGGTCCGCAACACGCGACACGTTCCATCCACCAGAGCTAGGAATCGGCGCATCTAATATCTGGCCAATTTCATCGTCACCGAAATACAACGGCGATCCACCAACAGGGCCATCCTCTAAACGCCTTAGATTTCCTTCTTCAATCAGTTGGCGAATTTGCTTCGCCGTAGTTTCACCGACCAACGACGTAGCCGGCCGCACCCTGAGGATGACAAACGTGGCTCGTCTCTCATCGTCACGTTTCCGTTCGATTTCTGGCTCTGGGTCACGGCGGCCGATGACCAGACACTCGCCCATGTGAGTGTCCGCCGAAAACGATAACTCCGCGCCTTCGACACCAGAGATCGAAGCGACGATCAGATTGGAATATCGCTTACGCAGCAATTCGCGACACTTTTCCCACGCTTTACCGGCCACAAGACTAACAGGCAGAACCAAGGCTACCGTACCGCCAATGCGTAGTTTCCTATTCGCTAATGCGAGAAAGAAAGTCCCTTCACCGGCGTTCCCGTCGGCGCATGTACCCCGCGTCAACAACTTCTCGGCGGCGGCCATTTCTTCTTGCTCGTCGTCAGTTGCCCCGAACGCCGCAAAGATTGGGTTTGGCACTCCCTGGTCATTCATGTCGTGATGACCAGTTGCGCGAGTGAACGGCGGATTCATTATCACAACGTCAAAGGTTCTTTGGGGCAGCGCAACCCAAGTCTCTTGCTCTTGTTCGCCCATGCTCTCTAGCGACTTAGCCGTAATATCCAGGATGCCTAATGTTCGCTGTGGGTCTAACAAGTCGAGTGACCCAAGAGCAATTGTTCCATCCGATTGTCGGCCGTAGGCCACGGTCATGATCGAGCTTTGCGTGTATTTGATTATTGGATGCGCCGGCGAGCATCGACGCGGTAAGGTGCGCTGCTGCTGGGAATATGTCGCACCCGATTAAGACGTTTGCCATCATTTGCGGGTGAATTGCCTCAGAATCGCCGCCTGCCAACTCGTGTAATTGCCCGATACGCTGGTACGCTGTTGAAATTAACGTCCCCGTCCCGCAAGCGAAGTCCGCGACGCGAAGCGCCACTACATCGTCGGCGTTGCCCCATGATCCCGCAGCGGGCGTCTCGTTTGGTGAGATCGCTAATCCGGCAAGCAACGCCGCCGCCGATGGCGTCGTGTAGTACGCCGCCAAAAATTTTCGGTCGGCAATCAGCCGTTGGAAAATTGCGCCCGTTAAATCGTGCGAGCGCATCAATCGGTTTTTGAGTAGCGCGTCGGCCGTTTCCTTTAGCCTTTCAATGATTGTCCTGCTAATATCGGCCGGTATCACTTCGAGAATCCGGCGTGCGATGTCGAATATGGGCCAGTAGTTCACTTTCAAAATCTTGCGCCATTCAGCCAAAACTTTGCTTTTGCTCAGCCCATCTTCGCCTAGCAGTTGATCCAGCGACTTAACGTCGGCCAAGTCGCCGGGGCCGTTCGACAGGCTCTCTTGAAAAATGAAGGCGTTTGCCAGGATGGTAGTCGCCATTCGGCGTGTTTGTTCGGCGTCTTCTTGCTTGAGCGATTCAGCTATTTTCTGAAGCGCCGCCGGATGCGATGACGCCAAACCAGCAAGCAACCCAGCGGCCTCGCTCACACCAGCCACTAATTCGTCGGCAGCGTGGTCAATAACATCGGGTGGCACTGACGCCGATTGCATGAGGATAGTGAGATCGCGGACTGATCCGAGTATCCACCCCGCCTGTGGCCAGCGAATGCACGTCTGCGAACTGCTACCAGTGAAAAGTGCCATTTCAAGATCAGTGGCACTTTCGATTTCCCGCCTCAGTGCCGCACCTTGCTTGGACCGCAATCGTTCCGGCAGTCGCACGGCGATGGACGACAATATCGTGCGGCCCGTGGTGCTAACATGGACGCCAAGTCTATCCCTCGCCTCTCTTTCAACTGTGACGGCTGGCAAGACTTCGGTTTCGACGACAACCGGCGATACGTTTCATTCAAGAACTAGAATGTCAGGCCGTGCCGTACTACCCCTTAGCGTCCCGGTATTCTCTGACCGGACTACGCCATCCTCCCGCCAAGCGCTGCGCGTTTTGCGCAAGAGGTCTGCCAAGGCATCGTTGATCGTGTGTTCTGTCGTCGGCATCGTGGAAGCATTGTAAGCATCCGTGCTAGCACCCACAATTCCAGCTAGGCCGCCAAAACGAAAATGCCCCGCACTCCACTATTGGAGCCGGGGCATTGCAGCAATGAGTTATTGAGTCAGGCGTCAGCGGCAGTCCTGCTTCGCAAACTCACAGGCTAAGTCTTCAAGCGTTTCGGATTTCGCGATTGCATCAACGAAACGGTTGTCGTCCACTATGCCACGACTGCGGCGGAAGAAGCACATTAAATACGTCCGTACCACTTCGCTGTCGTCGTCATCATCGAGAGTATAGTCACGGTGCTTGGCGGCGGATTAGGCGAGCGAGATACTTTTCGGTCATAGGTGCCATCCTCAGGGGTGTAGTGGTGAGTCGAGCACTCACCCGCTAGACGCCATGACACTTGCATCTAGCGGGTGAAGTCGAGAGTCATGCGGGTTGCGATCTTGCTTTTGCGCCGTCAAGAATTTCGATGATGCTTGCCACACTACGCATCATTTGTGGAACGCATTCGAGGGCCGTAATGGCGGTCTCGAAATCGCCCGGCGAATACTTGAGCAATTCGATTGCTGGTTGAATCTCTTGCTCATACGCTTCGATGACTTCAGCATCGCTGAAATCCAAGGCGTCCGACTCAGGTTCATACGACATAGCTGCATACTCCTAGATGATTGGCCACCAGTCGCAGGCCGAAGTGACGCTGCCGACTGGTGGACATAATGGATACTCCGTTTCCCGCGATTCAGTTGACGAGTTCGGAAGATTCCGATTATTCCGGTTGTAGCGACCGCTGCTGAGCAGCATTAAGGCGCGGCGATAACCGTTTCGCTTGAGGCGCCTGGGCGTCATTTTCGACCTGTATTTGCCATTTACCGTGCCATCCTTGCGATGTACGGCGGGCGGAATCCAACTCGTAACCTGCCAAGCGTCTCGACAATATTGATGAACCCATTCAGCATCATATCCGGCATCAGCGAACAGCGTTTTTGGCTGGATCGCAACTCGCGTCTTGTCGAGCAGCGGCCGAGCCACCGCTTTGTCGTTGCAGGGCCCCCAGCTCATGACGAGGCTGGCCGGCAACATGGTGCCGCAGGTCACACACAACGACAGCTTCACATACCTCTTACGCTTTCCACCTCGCCGCGTGTTGAAGTAGGCACTGGCCGCAGTGCTCTCGATACCCGTCGAATCGATCGCCACTTCTTCATCTGCTTCACCGCTCTGAGCCGTCACCTGGCGAACGACGTCGGCCAAAATCGCGTCCACAATAGCCAGCGTGTCCGAGCGGTCGGCAAAGTACTTAAGCGTCGAATAATGTGGCAATCCCTTAAGACCCAAGCATTTTTTCAACGCATCCGATGTGTCCAAAAACTCAATGACGCCTCGATAGGTCGTCTTCAGGTACGCCCGCAAAATCAGGCACGTCATCAACTGACTCTGCGTGAACTTGTGCGGACTCTTCGTGTGCGAGTACGGCTGCATGTATCGTCCGGAGAACTTCATGCTCAGCCGGGCGACTTCCAACAATGTGTTCTGTTTGGCGCTCATTCCAACAGGTTTAGCGCCATCAACTTAAAACGTCAATATGTTTTCAACAAAGCAAAGCCCATTCAAGATCGCGGCTGGATCGGAGCCACTCGCGGCACGATCGTGATTCTAGATCGGAAGGGATTAGAGTCAGGTTGTTGTGAATGCTACTACTTAATATCTGAGCAGCAAAAAGAGTTGCTCAAGTAAATTGCCCCGCACTCCGCGAATGCAGCCGGGGCAATCTAGCCTCGATACCACTTGCAGGTTGCGGGTGAGCGCCTGACACCGCCGACGCCAAACGCGCTACCAGACTGCGCTACGGCCCGAATGATGAAAATATATCGCAAGCAACAGTTGTGAGGAAGTCACTTTTGCCTTGTTGGCCCTGCGTCAGTCTGAGACGCTTTCACTCTGAATCGCACGGCGACTGGATTCGTTTTGCCGGAAAGATCGACGGTATCGCTGCCGATCAGTCGCGCGGCGTTGCCATCGATCTCGACGGATTCTGCTTGCCAGCCGGCAGGCAGCGGTGCGCGTAACAGTGTAGTCTTCGCTGGCCGCGGCGGAGGAGTAACGTGAATTTCCACGTAACCCTCATTCAGCTTAGATTCCGTGTGAAACGATACGCGGCCGAACGCGGTCGGTGCATTTTCGATGTGAACGTGCCGGCCATCTGCCAGCCAGCGGCGAGGCAGGCCGAACATCAGGCGCAGTGTATCTGGCTTTCCATCCTCATCGAGGTCCCAGTCCTGGATTAATAAGTATCGTAGCGCCACGAGCCAGGCCGCGTTGCTTGTGCTATTCGGTGGCAAATAGAACGACCGGCCGTTTGCATCGCCGTGGCGAAATCGCGATCCTTCGCCACCGATATACGTTCCGCGCGTCATACCCTGGGCAAGTTGACCGTAGAAGCCCACCAGCGCTTTTTCGCGTTCGTCGCGCCGGAGCAGCGCGAGTTGGTATCGAAGTCCATAGAGAGGGTTGACGCCCGCCTCGCCATTGAACTGCCCTTGGTGGGGTTCAGTCCGAATCATGCCCATGGCGATGCCGCCGTGATTCTGCAGATAGCCGAGCAGCCAATCCTCGCGCTCGGAACCTTGGCCAAAAATTTCAGAGCCAATGATGTACGGACAGATCAGGTCGTAATAGCTGCCGACCCGCGTCGCGGTAAGTGGGTCGTGGGCTTCTTCACCCGCCAGCAACGCCACCGGGATAAATGGCGGCTTGCTGTCTCGTCGTTCGCTGCGGTCAACAGCTTCCAGAATAGCCTTTCGATAAGTGGCCGCCTGCTCGCGAAGTCTATTCGCTTCGTCCTTGGAGCCCATGTCGTCGAGTACCGCAGCCAGATCGCGCAACCCGCGCCAGCAGTTGGCGTTCGAATCGAGCGAATAGACCTGCGTATGGATATCGCCGGCGTAATTGTCCTTCGGCAGGAGGCCTGATTCGGCCTCGCGATTTTTGAGAATCAATTCCACCGGCTGGCGCCATATCGGCTCATAGGTGCGCACCGTATCGCCGTCGCGCGTCAGCCAGTAGTAATAGGCGAGTAACTGTAACTTTTGACCCGCGACGTGAAACCGCGTGTCCTTGCGCGGAAATTCCAAAAGCGGCTTAAGCATCCCTGGCCCAAGCTCTGGATGACCAAACAGTAGGAACGAACGGAGCGTGTCGCCGCATTCACCTTCGTAGAGGTGACCGTAGGCGTTGCCGGCGCTGTAATTTGGCCGGTCGCCGGCAGCAATCATGAAATTGCCGACGAGCGTGGCGCGCCAGGCGTCGTTGACAATCGCCTCGGGTGTGACCAGGTGCAGCCCGCGATCGAGCTGCTTATTCCACTCTAGAGCGCACTGTCGCTTTCGTTCGTCGTACGATGCGCTCGATATGCCTTTGGCTGGCTCTGCCGGCTTGGTGAAGATCGCTAGCTCTGCCGACTTTCCCTGCCGAATGTCCGCCACCAGCGTCTTGCGGTCGCTTTCCCAGCGCCAATTCTGATTGAATGAGACTAAACATTGGCCCTGTTCATCGAGCACGTTGTGATTCTGAATTTGCAAGGAGGCCTGCGAATCGAGCGCGCTTCGACACGGCCATCCTTCCCGTCACGCTTGGCTATCGAAAAACGAACCATGGCAGTCCCGTGGGCCGCGGGCGCCTCGTCGACCGGCGCAAAAACCTCTTCCTGATAGGTGGCAGTCCCACATTCATAGCGAATCGTTACTACGGGCAGATAGCCATCGACGTAAGTTGGCGTTTGCAACCGCGCGAGATTTTCGCCGAACGGCTCGGCCGGATCGCCGACAAAAAACTTCACCGGCACGCCCTGCTCGTACCACATGGGCGGTTTGTTGGCTAGCGCATTGACCGCGCTTCCGTTACTCACGAGACGCACTTTTTGCGGAGCGCGTGGCGCACTCAGCTCGATCGGATAATGCCGAAACTCGGCGTTCACCCACCGCAGCGGCGGAAGCAAATCTTGGAAAAACTCGTAGCTGGCCCCGTTACGCTGCTTCATCGACGCGTCGCCCCACACATCTGTCCGCGCGTCGATCATCTCCTGCACCGTCGGCACCTTCCCATCAGGTCGCGGCTTAGACCCTATCCCAGAACTGTCGGGGACTGGCTCATTTTGAGGAGTCCTTGGAGCAAAATGTGCTTGTCGCCCTCTCGGCTGACTGTTTTGGGATAGGCTCGTAATACCATTGGTTGATTCAGAACGCGTTGAAACCGCTGTTGCCGCGAAGAGAACTACGATTGCTACAAAGGCGAGAGAGGCCATTGGCGATCGATGAAATGGAATGATTATCATGCCTTGCCCATTAACGCCCGCTGATGCGATATCTGCCGACCGAGCAAAAATTTGCTAGTTATGATCTTACCAACATGGACGACCACTGCAAAATCGGCCGACGTCGTTGAGGTCGGTCGCGGTTGTTTTACCCACGGAATCGCGGACTCAAACCGCTCAATTTAGGCGAATTTGCGGCCCAACCGCGCGGCTGGCTCCTCGATAAACCGATAGAAAAGCGCCGCCGCGGAAATGCTTAGCATGTAGGCTACGATCAATCCCGCAATCGCGGCCGCGGGTGATGTCCACTCTTGCTTCACCCAAAACGTCGCGACTACGATCAACACGGGAAAATGAATCAAGAACAAGCTATAGGATGTTCGACCCAAAAATGCGACGGCGCGATTTGACGGCCAGCGAGTTGCAACGCCGATTTTGCCGCCAATAAACAGGACCAATCCGGTTGCCAGCGCAAGTGCAAGGCGGGAACGCCACTCGAACGCAAGCGCCGCGCCGATGGCCAATACATAGATTGCGAATGACCATTGCGCGAGAATCCTGCAGCGCATGGTACACTAACACGCCAAGAAAAAATTGGCAAAAGAAGTACACAGCCCAAACGTCCCAATAGCTGTCCCGATTGAAATAAAACAAAGACGCTCCGGCCAGCAGCCAACCCAATGCGATCGGCAACTTCATCATTGGGGCTCGGATCGTCGGCGGCGTGCGGCTGGCAACGGCATCGCGCATAAACAGGCCCACTACATAGATCACCGTCAGTTGAAAGATGATGCAAACGAACCACAGACCGGTCGAAAGCGACTCGTAGCCGAGGATATCCTGCAAAAATACGACGTGAGCGAACACCTGCTCGATCGTTGGTCGCCCGCCGATGACACTTTCGTCGATCCATTCCCGCCCAAATGCGCAGGCTGCAAGCGCCAGAGCCGCAGCTGCCAAATAGGGCAATGCCAATCGGCAATACCGTTGGACAATAAACAGGCCGACGCGTCGCCCGTCCCAATACCGGTGCGACATGCTGCCGGCTAGTAGAAATCCGCTCACCACAATAAACACTTGTGCAACGCGGCCATTAGCGTGCAGCCACTTGATCAGTGGGCCGGCAATCGGCATTGCGGCGCGGCACAGCGGCGGATAGGAAGAGAAATGATGCCCGACGATGATCGTAGCCGCTAATGCCCTCATCGCATCCACGAGCGGAAGCCGCATTCGCTCCGCGGCAACTGCGGAAATGGAAGAGTTTATCGGCAGAGCGCCTACAGCCGTTCCGACATTGATATTTGCTTCGATGCTCATGCATCTATTCCGGCTACGTCAACGCGCGATGTCGACTGGTTATGAGAATCCTGCGCAAAAGAGCTGCCTATCCGGGAAGATCGGCATCACGGTGATTATACCCCGTCTGCCGAATCGATCGATGGCCTTATCAAGCACCTTGCTGCTAGCAATATCGGCGTGCCGTTACAACCGTATGAATACCCGTCGGCGGTACAGCCACAGGCAGAAGAGCCAACATATTGCGAGCACGGCGAGCGATTCGAAGATCGGGCCGTAGGTCGATTCAAACATTGTCCGTCCGACGTGGGTGTACAGAGTTTGCCGAATCCATCCTGCACCCAAAGCGGCCAGCAGGTACATGACTATCGAGTTCATGCCGACGACAACAAACGGGAATGTCCAGCGGCGCACGTCGCGAACATCGACTATCCAATAAAGGGCCGCCGCGACGAGCATTACCCAACC
Organism: uncultured Planctomycetota bacterium; assembly: GCA_963807935.1. GTDB lineage: Bacteria > Planctomycetota > Planctomycetia > Pirellulales > Lacipirellulaceae > JABDGM01. Next base: position 19,984 of record CAWEDY010000018.1, on the reverse strand, counting down.
GCCACTATAGAGCACGTATGAGGGAGTCCAGAGCCGTTTGATAATCGGGCATATCGTCCAACGAGTGGAGTCAACGCCCGGGAGGATGGCCGGGTCGAGCACGATGCCAACCAAAATAAGCAGTGCGCCCGCAACAAGAAGCCCGCGGACTTTTCTGGTTTCCGTACCCTCATTTCGTAACCAGTTTCCTGCCATCACACCGAGCAGCATGGTCGCGATGGACGGTATGAAATTGAGCGTCGTCCCGCCGCCTTCGCGGAATCGAAACGGCTCACTTCGCGGAAACAGATTGAGAAACCAGCGATCGAATGCTGCCGCAGGATTTGTGTTCAGGTCCCAGTGTGCGGCGATCGCTTCCGGATGATGCCAGCGAGCCGGAACGCCAACCGAGGCAAAGTTGAATGACGGTTCCGGTAATCGATAAGAATAGAACCAAAGTCCATAGCCAGCTAGAATCGCGACGCACACAATCGCCTGGGTGCGGAACGACCGTTCGGTCAACAAAAACACAATCCAGTAGCCTAGACCAATTTGCGCAAGCACGTTGATGAAGTTGAAGTTCGTGCGGTGTGCCCCGTTTGACATGATAAGGATTCCCAACAGCACGAGAACGACCGAGCGCCACACCGCATGGGCAAACAGCCGCGCACTGCCCTGCCCTCGCCGCCGCCGGCTGGCGATGGAATACGGCAGCGCAACACCCACCATAAATAGGAACGCCGGCATGATGAGATCCCAGAGCGTGCACCCCTGCCAACGGACATGGTCCGTTTGCCGGGCGAGAAATTGCCAGACGCGGCTATCCGGAAAACTGTGGGCAACCTGGCCAAACCGCAGTCCGTCGGAGGCCATGAGAAGCATGACCAGCCCGCGATAGGTGTCCAGTGACACTAGGCGCGAGGTGGTGCCCGGCTGGGCGTGCGGACAAGTTTCTGGAAGAGTTGCCGACATAGCGGAATTCCCTAGGGCGATGCACTCAAGTCTACGAAGCTGCGAAAACTCTCGCAAACCACGCCGGCTTTCTCGCCTACGCTTGGGGCGGAAATGCTCTGGAAATCACAGAAGCGGAACAAATCGAACATGAATACTACTATCGCTCGCGACTCGTGCTGCCCTCGCAGAAATCGCAATGGTTGTCGGACGCCGCGATCACTTCGATACTTGGAGGTCCCATCTATTGAGAACTGCGGAGTCATTTGATGGCGGTTATGGCGATCGGTGAGTGAGTTGAGTGCGTCGTCGCCTGCGCTGTTGGCGTTTCCTGGCAGCTTTGTTGCGGGACTCTTCCAAGCGATGGGTGAGGACGGGTTCAGGATGTTGAGCACCCAGCGGTCAGGCAACATTTCTTCGAGCCGGTTGTCGTCGGCGTGCATGCGCAGAAGGAGTTCGCGGACGTAAGTCCACGGCTCCAGTCGGTGCCGTTTGGCGCCGGCCAGAATCGTGTACAACACGGCCGCACGCGGACCTGCCGACTCACTGCCTAAGAATAACCAATTTTTCCGTCCGATCGCTTGATGGCGCAGTGTTCGCTCTGCGGTGTTGTTGTCCATGGTCAAGCGACCATCTGCCGTGTAACGCCGCAGTGCCTGCCATTGATTACGGGCGTAAGTGACCGCCTTCGCGAGCGCACTCTTGGGCAGGAGGGTCTCGGCGAGTTCTGCCAAGTACTCTTCCAGCTTGTCTAACACGAGCTCTGCTTCGGCGCATCGCAAGTCATAGCGTGTCTCAGCCGAGAGTTCCCGAGCCCGGTCCTCGATGTCGTACAACTGCCTGATCCACTCGAGTACCTGATGCGATTGGCGTGGGTAGTTCTTAGAGGCGTCGAAGAACTTGCGGCGGGCATGGGCCCAACAGGCGACCTCGACGATCTGGTGGTTCGATCCCAGGTAGATCGCATCGTAGCCCGCATAAGCGTCCGCATGGAGATAGCCGCGAAAGGTCTGCAAAAAAATTTGCGGGCCGTCTCGACTGCGACTTATGCTGAAGTCGTAGACTGAGTACGGATATTCGTCGCCGATGTAGGTCCAGAAGCGCCCTTGGCGACTTCCTTCCTCACCGCCCACCAGTACGGTGACCGGTGTGTCGTCGGTCCACAGCACGGGAGATTGAACGACCAGCTTGCGTTGTAAGTCGTAGAGCGGCTCGAGCAGATCGGCCGCAGCCGCTACCCAATCGCATAGAGTGCTGCGCCGAAGTGAATGCCGCACCGTACAAAGATGTCTTCCAGGCGATACAGCGGCAGATGATCGCTGAACTTACTGACGATAATCTCGGCAACCAGTCCTGGACCGGCGATGCCGCGCAATCGGCCGGGGTGGCGGAGGTGGAGTGGACACGCCGTTCTTGCAATAGCGGCAAGCATACTTGCCCCGCACATACTCGTGAACTTCCAGCCGCGGCGGCACGTGTTCGACCACTGTTGTCATGTCTTCGCCGATGCGATCCTTCGGGCGTCCACAGCCGCCGCAGATCTTCTCGGCGGCCGATAGCTCCGATTCATGGCGGTGATGCGGCAGACGTGAGAGGTCCAGTTCGCGTCGCCGTCGCCTTGGGCGGCCAGCGGCGATGGGTGGCCGAGGTTCGGAGGGCTCAAAATCCTCGGTTCCTTCCGCAACCGGTGAGGTCACGTCGAACAGACGCCCTTGACCTTCTCCATCCGCGAGCCGTTCGCTGCGACGCCCATGAACCCACCGCTTGTACCAGGCCAGCTCTTCCAGGGTCGCTGTGTGCTCCTCTCTGAGCTGTTCGAAGGAAGCGGCTGTTTCATCTAATACACGACCGAGGTCGGTCACTTGTTGCTGGGATCGAGAGGCGCGTCGTTCGGCTGCTTGGGCGTTCCGCTCAGCGCCGGCGGCCCTGCGCTCGGCGTCAACGAGTCGACGCTCACGCTGCGTGGCTTCTCGAAAAGCCGCCAACAAAAGACGTTGGCACTCGGCTAGATCATTCGGCAGAAAGTTGGCGTCGTCCATAACGCCCACTGTTTTACCGACTCCTACGAATCGCGCAAGAGCGCTCTAGAAATATTTTTCAGCCCACGCGACGAAACCGTTTTCGTCGCCGCCCGGTTCTCAAATCAAGGCCAGTCAATAATCGGTTCAACTGGCGTTCGTCCAATTCGATGCTGTGCTCGCCGGCGGCCGACCTGGGCAGCTGGAAGGTGCCCGCCTCCAATCTCTTATAAAAAATCGCCAGCCCGTCGTGATCCCAGAACAGGATCTTGAGTCGATCACGCTGGCGACTCACGAACAAGAACAAGTGACCAGAGAGCGGGTCTTGGTCGAAGATCTGTTGGGTCAGTCCCATCAGACTGTCGAAGCTGTAGTTCATCTTCGTCGGAATCGTGCACAGGAAGACGCGGATCTCGGACAGCTCGATCATGACTCAGGCGCTTTCCAGGGACGCAAGGAACCGACCACGCGGACGATGGCCGTCAACATGCCTCGCCTCACATCACCGGGCAAGCGCACCACGCCGCCGTTGGGCAACTCGATCTCCACGCAGGACTTTTTCAACGAGATCGGCAGAAACAGCGACTCGGTCGACTCGCTCCGTGATTCTGCTGCCGGCAATTCGGGGATGCCGTCAGAGAGCCGACGCTTCCAGCGGTAGAAGGTCGAGCGAGAAACACCTTCCTGAAGGCAGAATACGTCCAGATTCGACTCGCTCGCCTGGAATCTCTCCAGGCGATGCTGCCATTCACGATAATCCTCAACCATGCTCGGCGGTCGACCCATCGTCTCCACTCCCCAGTTCTGCGATTGCAAAACTCAGGATAAGAAGCCCGTCAAGTATGGATTCGCCGGACGCAAATACCAGTAAATGACACCAGCGGCTCATGCTACTTGTCGTTCCCGCGAAGGCGGGAATCCAGACGATAGGGCCGAATTTCTGGATTCCCGCCTGCGCGGGAATGACGCATTCCGATTCCAAGGACCAATGGCCGCGCAGTCCTCAATAGGAGAAACGTGAGCGCGGGCGCCGGATCGGGGTCATCGATTGCAGCGGCTGCAGCTATTCCCGAACTCGCAACCGGCGGCATGGTGCTCTTCGCCGTGTTGCTGCTGTCATTTTCTCGGCAGAATCTGGCGAGGCCCGTTGGTCGAATTTCTTCATCCTCAGCTTTGCGATCAAGAATTTCGTTGGCGTGCCGTATTTTGAATCAGAGTGACCCGGATAGGTTAGCACAGCTTCCACGCCGGCCGATCTGAGCTTTTCCGCCAGCTTCACACCGTACATCGCCGAGTGCGTCGGATCTGGCTCCTTCTGGCCCGGCGCCGGCTGCGCTTTCTGCCGCGGGTAATCCATGTAAATCGGCGGATCGTCCTCGCCTACCAGCTCGATGGGCGAGTACGCCTTGATCCAAGGCAACACTTCTTCGCGATGGGCCACAAGCAAGTCAAATTCCTCCGGCCGGCTCCGTCCCTTTTTCGCGAAACCAAACGCGTGCCCGCCATAAATTGCATTGGGAATCCACTCGCGGACTTCTTTCGGGTCCAGCGACGTCTGCGCATTTAAAACGGCCGCACAAGTCAGCCTGGTCGATTCACGCTCGATGGGATCGTTGCTATCGACATCGGCCAGATCGTCGTGCAGTGCCAGCCATAGCGAAGTGCACGCACCGGCCGAGCTGCCCGTTGCCCCGACGCGCTGCGGGTCGATATTCCATTGCTTCGCCTTCGAGCGGATCGTTTGCAGCGCGCGAGCCGCATCCATCAAACTCGCTTTTACGGGTGGCTCGACGTGTTGCTCCATCGCCTGCGGAATGAACCGATAGTTGAGCGCCGCCACGGAAATACCCGCGTCCAGCAGCGGCCGGATAGCGTCACGTCGGTAGACGCCTTTATCGCCATGCAGCCAGCCACCACCGTGAATCAGCAGCACGACCGGTGTTGGCTGGTCCGATTTTGCTTGCCAAAAATCGAACTTCTGGCGCGGGGAATCTTGACCATACACATAATCTGCAACCGTCGGCGTTGGACGCGGATCGGCCCGCTTCGTCTTCGATTCGGCGAATATGGGTGACGGCACGATCAACAACAGCCCGGCAAGCAATGTCCACTGGTGCATCGATTTCCCTTCCCGGTTAAAGTGCTATATAGCCAGTTGTTCATCGTTATTCGCCATCGAGCCATCGTCAAGTTCCGAATCGGCGCATTGCGATGGGGTCGACCTTCGTTACGAAATCGGCGTTGGATACTCGCACATCTCTCAAGCATTTACAATTTGGACAGGGATTCGCATCCGCTGATTGGGAACAGTTCTGTGGAACACTTTGCCGACCGTTTGACAATGGCGATCCAGCGCGCCGGTAATCCCGTTTGCGTTGGGCTCGATCCGCGATGGGAAAAATTGCCCGAACCATTCCGCCGGGGTGCGGACGGGTCGTATGCTGCAATGGCCGACGCCTACTTGCATTTCTGCAACGGAGTGAGCGATGTTGTTGCGGCGCTTGTTCCGATTGTGAAGGTGCAGGCCGCATTTTTTGAGGAACTTGGCCCGCGCGGCATGGCAGCCATGGCCGAGGTGATCTCGCATGCTCAGTCGCGCGGCCTGCTTGTCATCGTGGACGGGAAGCGCAGCGACATTGGCAGCACGGCCGAGGCTTACGCGCGCGGCTATCTTGGTCGTGAGCAAAGCGCCTGGCATGCCGACGCCCTGACGGTCAACCCCTACCTCGGCGACGACAGCCTCATCCCATTCTTCCAGATGGCAACCGAACGCGGCGCCGGCGTTTTCGTATTGGTGAAAACGTCCAATCCGGGCGGTCGGTTCCTTCAGGATCGGGTCTGCGATACGGGTCCGGTTTATCGGCGCGTTGCCGCGCACGTGGATCAACTTGCGGCCGCGTCTGCCGGCGATTGCGGATATGGTGCGGTCGGCGCGGTCATCGGCGCAACATATCCCGATCAGCTTGCAGAACTTCGGCACGCCATGCCGCGCACGTTGTTTCTCGTTCCCGGTTATGGCAGTCAAGGTGGCACCGCCGCCGATGTCGCCAGCGCGTTCGATTCGCATGGCTTGGGCGCGATCGTCAACAGTTCGCGTGGGATCATCTTCGCCCACGAGCGGCCCGAATACGGCCAGCGCTTCAGTGCCGCCCACTGGCAAGAAGCGGTGCAAGCGGCCACGCGACAAATGATCGATGAACTGCGTTCTGTAACCGTGCGGCGTTAACCCCCCCCGCTATCAGGCCGATGAGCCGCCGAATTGGTTATGGAGACACCATTTCGCGCCTTAAACTCAGCCCAGCTTGCTAAACCTGTCTGAAACTTGCGGCGTAGTACGGGGGACAACGCGCCGGGTTCTATCCGCGCTTACCTCATGAGTCACGACTTGGCGCGAACTATTACAAGTTGGCATTCGCTTTGCTCTGCTGGCTCTCTTATAGGATTCTGTTCTATTCTATCAATTACGTCCGGAACCTCGATCAACACGCGCCTCGCTCGATTTGGCAGGCGATCTTCAACGACAGGCCCATCGGGCCAAAGGAGTGAAAGATGAAGAATGCAACGTATCTCGGATTGTGTGTGGCGATGACGTTTGGATTGGTTGCCGTAGCTCTCGGCCAGCAACAATCGTCTGCGAACGGGCAATCGGCCATTCAATCGGCACAGCCGGGTCAGGATGCGATCGCTCAGCCCGGCTCGAAGGCACCGCAGTTTTCCGGGAGCTACGCGGACCAGAACGGTGCCATGCCCGCCCCCAACATGCCGCACTCTGAAGCGATGCCCAATAATGGCCAACAGCCCGGGCAGTCCGCGACGAGCAGCGGACAGAACCGTGGTGAACTGGGTGTGTGGCTGGTGGAAAGCGGCGGCCCGGGCGTGGAGATTCAACGCGTCACGCACGGCAGCGCTGCCGAGAAAGCAGGACTACAAGAGGGCGACATTGTTTTGCAAGTGAACGGCCGAGGAGCTTCGTCGCCACAAGCCACGGCGCAATTAATACATCAGATTCCGGTCGGCCAAACTGGAATGCTGACCATTTGGCGCGATGGTGATCAGCAGCAACTGCAGATCACGATGCAGCCTGCCCGCGAGATGACTCGTGAGATGACGCACCAGGTCGGCTTCGGCGGTGCCGAGGCAACGGCGAACAGCGATTTGGCGTCGCGAACGATGCGTTTGGAACAGCAACTCAACACGCTTACGCAAGAGCTTGCCGCAATGCGGCAGGAAGTGGCTCAGCTTCGTGCGGGAAGCAGTACGCAATCGAACGGCTTGAATTCCGAAACAAATCAAGGCTCGGCGCCGCAAGCAACGACGCAACCAAACTCGACGCCGCCAGCCACCACTTCGCCCGCGGCCACAACTCCAACGGCACCGCCGCCGGGGTTCGGCCAACCGGAAGAAAAATCGGCGAAGCCGGCGGCCGAACCAGCCAAACCGTCCGCGGCGCCCGCGGCTGAAAAGCCGGCCGCAGGCGATTTGTTCGGCTCAAAGCCTGCACCGCCTAAGACCGAAGAAAAACCAAAATCAGATAAGGCCCCCAAGGCCGATTCGTCGACCGATTCCTTGTTCCAATAGCACGTTTATCTGCCAAGCAGCGCGGTAAGGAGAGGGATACAACGAGAGAGGGAGACAAGGAGAAGCCGATACGGGCCAATCTCCTTGTCTCCGAATCTTTGCATTTGTCATTCTAAGCGCAGCGCACGGCGCGTGACGGTCATGGTCTGGATACGACTTTTGCTCGTCCAAATGGGGTCCAACAAAAGGCGTTGAGAATTCAACTGAAGTGAGTCGCACATAACCGATTTCGAAGCGTTCGGCGACGGCGCTGGCGGAACCGTGGCCACCCGCCGGTAGCAGACCGGGCTACCGAGATTTGGCTCGGGCCAGCACAGCAGTAACATTGTCCTTACCGCCGGCTGCCAGCGCGAGCTTGATCAAACCGTCGCAGCAACTCTGGGCGTCGGGCGATTCATCGAGGCTTTCGGCAATTTGCGGCTCGCTTATCATGTCCGTCAAGCCATCGGTACACAACAAGATTTGATCGGCCGGCCGTAGCCGCAAAAAATGGACATCTGGCCGCGCGTTGCTGGATTCGTAGCCCAGACACCGCGTCAGCATATGGCTGAACTTGCCGGCAATTTCCGGAGCAACGCCGGAGGCGATGAATTCCTGTTCGATCGTGTGATCGATCGTGATGCGGCTCATTGTTCCATCGCGCCACAGGAAGCTTGGAGAATCGCCGATCTGAGCGATTGCGGCGAACGAGCTTACGAAGTAGGCCGATGTCCAAGTTGTGCCGCTGTCGGCGAATTGCGGGTTGGACTTGAATTCCTCGACGAATGCCTGCTGCATCAGATAAACAAAGCCCTCGATGCGCTCGGACAACTCCGCCGAGTTCATGCTTTGCAGCTTCATGACCCAGCTCGTGGTTCGGCCCGCCAATTCCCAAGCCGTACGGATGGCGATTTGGCTGGCCAGTGCGCCGCAGCCGGTGCCGCCCATACCATCGGCAACCGCCATCGCGTATGTTTCATCGGTCGGCAAGCTGAGCTCGTCCGTCGGCATGTTGGTGAGCAGCAATTGCTGCGTGCGTGTCCGTCGCAAAATGAGGTAATGGTCTTGGTTTTCACTTCGTCGTAAACCGGTGTGACTTGCGGCGCCAAATTCAAACGATAGGTCGCTCGCCGAGTGCACAAAATGTTTTGCCGCGGCCAGCGCTGGTTTGACGTCTTCGATCGTCTCGGAATTATGCAGTGCCATGTCTGCCATCCTTCCAGAACAGGTTACCAATTAGGTGCACAGATGAGAACCATGATTATATCGCGGCCATCGGTAAGTTGCGAGTAACCTGCGAACCGAGTTGCAATCCCCTGGCTTTGCGAGAAGATTTCTGTCCGCGGCTTCCCTTCTATAATGGTTGCATGGCAGCGATTCCCATTACGAAAGAGCACGCTCGCCGAAACGAAACAACTCGCGGACGATGGGATGCGATGGCCTCGCATCGCGCCCGTATAATGGGTCTCCTTACCGGCACTCGAGGCGCTGCGGGGCGATCGCTTTGCCTGATGGGGGTCGGCAACGGGAACGACATCGACCTGGTGCGGCTCGCCGCCGATTTTGACCGAGTCGCTCTTATTGATCTCGACAATGCCGCGCTCGAGAGAGCCATCGCGCGGTTGGAAGACGGCAAGACTGGCCGTGTTGAGCGCTATTGCCCAATCGACCTCAGTGGAATCCTTCCCGTCCTCGAGTCGTGGCTGAGCCACCGAAATCCGACCGATGCGGAGCTCTCTGCCATTATGCAGTCGGCGAAGCTGCGCCGCGGCCGAATGTCGGGACGTTTGACGTCGTCGGGTCAACTTGCATGCTTACGCAGTTAATCGATTCGATCTACATGGCGTTGCCGACGGATCATCCGCGGTGCGTCGAATTGGTGATGACTGTGCGCAACCGGCACTTGGAGATCATCCTGGAGCTGCTGCATCCTGGTGGTGTGGGGGTGCTCGTGACCGATTTTGTCGCCACCGAAACGGCGCCCGAACTTGCTCAGTTGGATGAGTTGCTGTTGCCCCAGGCGGCCAGGCACTGGATCGAACAGCGAAATTTCTTTACCGGCGCGAATCCGTTCGCCATTCGCGATTACTACAATCAGTCGCGTCAGCCAGGCCCGTTCGCTGAGGATGTACAGGTAAAAGGTCCATGGCGCTGGGATATCGGTGCGAAACAGCTTGCTGTTTCCGCCGTGACCTTTCGGCGCGGAGCGTGATCGCGCAAACTGACATTTGAGGACGTGCAACGGCCGCGTTGTAAAGGTGAATGAAATGACCGCGCTGATTCGGCAAGAGTGGCGTTTCATGGCGGTGCTGTTGGCTGCTGTTACAGGCGGATTGCCTGCGTCCGCACAGCAGACGAGCGAACCGCAAAAGAACGGAGCTCGGAGTGGGCCAACTCCAAAATCTGCGGGGGCACGAAACGTTGAGTTATTGGCCCCGGCCCGGCCGACGATTGAAAAAGGACTGAAGTTTTTGGAGTCGCGGCAGCAGGAGGATGGGTCGTTTGCCGCCGGCGGGTATGGGCGAAATGCGGCAGTTGTTGCTCTGGCCGGCATGGCGTGGTTGGCCAATGGCAGCACGCCGGGTCGCGGGCCGTATGGGGCGGAGGTGAAGCGCGTCACCGATTACTTGTTGGATCATTGCGAAGAGAGCGGATTCATCAGCGTCGAAGGGGCTATGAGCCATGGGCCGATGTACGAGCACGGCTTCGCGACGCTGTTCCTGGCCGAGGTCTACGGCATGTCGCCGCGCGACGACATGCGGGATAAGCTGGCCCGCGCGGTCGACCTGATTGTGCGGACCCAAAATGCCGAGGGAGGCTGGCGGTATCAGCCGCGGCGCGAGGATGCGGATATTTCGGTGACGATTTGCCAGGTGATGGCACTCAGGGCGGCCCGAAACGCTGGCCTCACGGTGCCGAATGAAACGATCGACCGCTGTGTTGATTACGTCAAGCGCAGCCAGAATGCGGACGGCGGTTTTCGATACATGCTGACGCCCGGCGAAAGCGCGTTTCCGCGTTCTGCAGCCGGTGTGGTCGCATTGTACAGCGCAGGCGTGTACGAAGGCCTCGAGGTGGATCGCGGGCTGGCTTACCTCGATCAGTACTTGCCGCGCGCGGGCGGGAAAGGACAACTGCAGGATGGCCATTTTTTTTATGGCCATTATTACGCCGTGCAGGCGATGTGGCAGGCCGACGGCGAGCGGTGGGCGCGGTGGTATCCGGCAATCCGCGATTTGCTCGTCAGCCGGCAGCAGCCCGACGGCTCGTGGGCCGACCCGGTGGGTTCCGAATACGGCACGGCGATGGCCACGATCATCCTGCAGATGCCGAACAATAGCGTGCCGATTTTTCAGCGATGACGGTGCGGAATGCCACAAAGGTCACAGAGATCACAGACGACACAGAGACTCAGAGAAGGAGAGAAAGACTCCATTAGTTTCTCCTTGTCCCCGTGTCATTTTGTCTCCTTGTCTAGCCTGCTCCGTGTCCTCTGTGCTCTCTGTGGCTTCTTTTCCTTTGGCTTGCTAGACGCGAGCGCGGCGCCGCAGGAAGCTGTGCCGGTTGATGGGGCCACATTTCAGGGCGCAGTGGAATCGGTGGACACGGGTGGGCACGCGTTGTTTCGCGTAGCGGATGGGAACAAAAAAGGTGGTGAGAGCCGGACGTTGCCGCTGAGTGATATTGTGCGCTGGGGTCATCCGGTCCCGCCGCGGCAGCAGACCATTGTCGTGCTCGACGACGGTGGTCAGATTGTGACCGTGCCAGATTGGGTGGGCGGCGCGGCGGTACGGCTGGTTGGCGATGAAGTTGCGGTGCAAAGCGATATTTTGAATGACGTGCGACTGTCGCGCGGACAGGTGATGGGGATTGTGTTTGCACAGCAGAGGCGGCCGGAAGAGCGCGAGCAACTAGTCGATCGCGTGCGGAAAGGCGGCTCTCGCTCCACTTCTCAACAAGGAAGTGAAAACACGACGGTAGATGCGGTCGCGCTCACGAACGGCGACCGGCTTTCGGGAAAAATCACGGAACTCGATCGCGGATCGGTTGCGATCGAGACGCTGGGACGGGTCGCCAAATTACCGTTGTCGCGCGTGGAAGTTATCAGTTTCGTGACGAGGCGGCAGCCGTTGGCCATCAACCATCAGCGAGGAGGTAGCCAGGAACAAGACATCGCTTCGCACGAGAAAAAAGGACTAGCGATTGGATTGCGCGACGGGTCGTTGGTGTATGCGAAATCCATTCAGACGGATGAGAAAGAATTGGCGATCAAGCTAGCAATGGGCTCGAAACTGAATGGCGGCACAGTGGACGATGTCGTTGCGATTCAGTCGCTGGACGGGCGGATCGTTTATCTTTCGGATTTGGAAGGGGCCGATTACCGGAGTGTGCCGTACCTCACCATTAAATGGCCGTACACGCGGGACCGCGATGTGCTGGGTGGGCCAATTGTGGTTGGTGGGAAGCGATATTTGAAGGGAATCGGCATGCACTCGGCCTCGCGGCTGACGTATCGGTTCAACGACGATTATCGGCGGTTGGACGCGGCAGTTGCAATCGACGATTCGGCGAAAGGAAGAGGCAGCGTAACGTTTGCCATGTACGTGCTTCGCGAGGGAAAATGGGTGGAGGCGTACAAAAGCGGCATCGTCCGCGGCGGCGAGGCGCCTCAGCCGGTTTCGGTTGATTTGCGAGGCGCGCGAGGGCTAACGCTCACGGTTGATTTCGCCGACCGTGGCGACGAACTGGACCACGCCGCGTGGCTCGACGCGCGGCTGGTGCGATGAACTCTTGGCCTCGAACGCATTCGGTAAGGTGCATGTCCAGAGTCTTCGATGAGAGTGTTGGCATTCGTAAATCCGACACCCATCGCGTATCTTGGATCCGCCAACCACTACCGCTCAGCCGGCTACAGCTTGAACGGAAGCGACCGTCTCGTGAATTACGCCGGCCGCGTCCTTGACCTGTTCGCGGGAGACATCCAAATGCGTGACCGCGCGGATCCGCTGCGGACCATTGGCGTTCATCCATACGCCTTCGTCGCGAAGTCGCGCACTGAACGCGGCGGCGGTGCCGAGTTCCGGATCGACTTCGAAGATCACGATGTTGGTATCGATGATCTCAGGGTCGAGTTTCAGGCCGGGAGTGGCGCGAATCGTTTCGGCGAGGAGGCGGGCATTCGCATGATCTTCGGCGAGGCGGTCGATGTGGTGGTCGAGCGCGTAAAGCGCACCGGCGGCGATGATGCCGGCCTGCCGCATGCCGCCGCCGAGCGCTTTACGATGCCGGCGCGCCTTGCGAACTAAATCGGCCGGCCCGCACAGCGCCGAGCCAACCGGCGCTCCCAAGCCTTTCGAGAAGCAAACGCTGACCGTATCGAAATGGCCGGCCCAATCGGCGGCTGGAATGCCGGTCGCGACGACGGCGTTGAATAGCCGCGCGCCGTCCAAATGCCGAGCGAGTTCATTGTCGGCGGCCCAGCCGCAGATTTCAGCTACCGCGTCATAAGGCTGAATCCGTCCCGCCCCGCGGTTGTGCGTGTTCTCCAGGCATACCAGCCTCGTACGAACGCAGTGATCGTTGTTCGCCGGCCGGATGCGGGTGATAAGCTGCTCGACTTGCAGCATGCCATGATCGCCCTCGATGGTTTGCGCAGCAATGCCGAACAATTGGGCGTACGCTCCCTGCTCGTAGCAGATAATATGACAATTGGCTTCGCAGAGGAATTCATCGCCGGCCTGGCAGTGAACGCGAACACCGAGCTGGTTGCCCATCGTGCCGGAGGCTACGTAGAGGGCGGCCTCTTTACCGAGCATCTCGGCAATTCGTTCTTCCAACCGGCGGACGGTGGGATCCTCGCCGAAAACGTCGTCGCCGACTTCGGCGGCCGCCATGGCGGCGCGCATGCCGGGTGTCGGGCGGGTTACCGTGTCGCTACGAAGATCGATGGGGAGTTGCATGACGGGTTTTCTTTTTGTGAATTTCGAGCGAGAATGAAACGCGGATGTATTATCACGAGTTGACGGACCACCGGCAATGGTCGGTACGTTTCTATCTGGAATCGGTTCGATGCCGCTGCAGATTCAACGAATTGATACCCGGACTACCGACGCGCAATCGGCGATTGCACGACTGCGCGCGAAGCTTGCACCCAGTGGCAACATCGTGAGCGAGGCCGGGCGGCAAAAGACACGGGCCGTTTTTGGCGAGCCCTTGACGCCAGCGCAGGTTGTCGAGCGGATTTGTTCGGACGTGCGCCGGGAGGGATTGGACGCCGTGCTGCGATACACGGCGAAGCTCGATGGCGCGGAGCTTACGGCGGAATCGTTGCGGGTTTCGGCGCATGAATTGGCTGCAGCGCACAAAAACGCCGACAGCGAATTCTTAAAAACGGTCCGCCGGATTCGCGAAAACATCTTGCGGTTTCAATCGGCCATTTTGCATCGCGACGTGGAAGTTGCCGGTCCGAATGGCAGTCGGTTGCGGCAGCGGTATGTGCCACTGGAGCGCGTGGGGATTTGCGTACCAGGTGGTGCCGCGGCGTACCCGTCCACCGTGCTCATGACGGCGGTACCGGCGCAGGCAGCGGGCGTGAAGGAGATCGTCGTCGTTTCGCCGCCGACGCCGAATGGGGCGTACAACCAAGGTGTGCTTGCCACGTGTCATGAGCTGGGTATTCGGGAAATGTATCGCATTGGCGGGGCACAGGCTGTCGCGGCGTTGGCGTACGGTATCGAAGAACTGTCAGGCGGGCCGCTCGTGAAGGTTGGCAAGATTGTTGGCCCCGGCAATCAGTTTGTCGCGCTGGCCAAGAGACTTGTGTTCGGTGACGTGGACATTGATTCGATTGCCGGGCCGAGTGAGATTGTCGTCATTGCTGATGAGACGACGCGAGCCGACTTCGCGGCGGCCGACTTGATTGCCCAGGCCGAACATTCGCCAGGTTCGAGTGTCCTGATCACGTGGAGTGAGCGGACAATAAACGGGGTCGTCGCCGAATTGGAGAAGCAGTTGCAGCAGGCCGAGCGCGGTGACTTAGCGCGGCAGTCGCTCGAAGCGTTCGGCGCGCTCGTTCTGGTAAGCGGTCGAGACGAGGCGGCCGATTTGGCAAACCTATTTGCTACGGAGCACTTACACATCGCTTGTGCGGAACCGGAAAAGCTGCTGAGCCGAATTCGCAATGCGGGTGCGGTGTTTTTGGGCCCGTTTAGCCCCGTGGCGCTTGGCGATTACGTCGCAGGACCGTCGCATGTATTGCCGACCGGTGCGACGGCGCGGTTCGCCAGCGGGTTGTCGTCAAACGATTTTTTGCGGTCACACAGCGTGATTCAGTTCACGCACGAGGGATTGAATGCCGTGGCGGAGGATGCCATGCGGATGGCGGAGTGCGAAGGATTGATGGCGCACCGGGCAAGTGTGGCAGTGAGATACAATACTGCCTGAACTTCTATCGAAGGTAGATTGCCATGCAACCAATGATCTGTGTGCTCGTCTTCATCTTTGCATCGGGTTTCATAGTCCCTTGGCTGTTGGCACGTCGGAAAATTGACTTCGAAATGCTTTGGTCAGGAAATCCAGCTGCCCGCGGAATGATAAAGGCTGTGTTATTTTTGCTTCTGAGCGCATTGTTTCTAAGTGAGCGACTGGAATTGATAGATTTGGAAATAGGGCAGCTTCCTGTAAGCGTGTGGTATGTGCTGGCATTGCAGGCGTTCATTTGGTTCCGTTGCTTGTGGCTCTTGCGCACTCTACAGCCAGTGTCGTAAGACACCGCATATTGCACCGTCTCCTCCTTCAGAATATGAAATGCACGCATGCCATCTGTACGACCAAATATTGCTGAGATGAAAGGCTACACCCCCGGCGAGCAGCCGCAGGACGTGGAGAAGTTCATCAAGCTGAACACGAATGAGAACCCGTACCAATGTTCGCCGAAGGTGAAGGCGGCAATTGGCCGGATCGTTCAGGGGGGGCTGCAGAAGTATCCCGATCCGATGGCAACGGCGTTTCGGATTCGGGCCGCCGAGCTGCACCGCGTCGAACCGGATTGGATTCTCTGCGGCAATGGCAGCGACGACATTCTCACGATCGCCACGCGGGCGTTCGTGGGTACGAGCGACATGGTACGCTTTGCCAACCCGAGCTACCTGCTGTACCGCACCTTGGCCGAGATTCAGGGCGCGGCGTGCGACATCATCAATTACAACGCCGATTGGACGCTGCCCGAGGAGTTCGCTACGCCGAACGATTGGATGCGGCTGGCGTTTCTGGCCAACCCCAATAGTCCATCGGGCACGATGGTGCCGCCAGAACAAATTGCCGAGATAGCGGCAAGTCTGCCCTGCCCCTTGTTGGTCGACGAAGCGTATGTCGATTTCGCGGAGACGAACTGCTTGTCACTAGTTGCCGCCGACGAAAAGATTATGGTGGCCCGGTCGCTCAGTAAGTCGTACGCACTGGCCGGCTTGCGGTTCGGCTACGTGGTCGCCCAGCCGCAAGTCATCCGCGAGCTTCGCAAAGTGAAGGATTCGTACAATTGCGACTCCCTGTCGATCGCCGGCGCAACGGCCGCGATCGACGACCAGGCCTGGCTCGCCGAAACCCGAGCGATGATCTTAGCCACTCGCCGCGATTGGCCGCTGCGCTCGCTGAAATCGGGTTCGACGTCGTCGATTCGCAGGCGAACTTCGTTTGGTGTACGCACACGAGCACGCCGGTCGAACCGATCTATCGCGAGCTGAAGCAAGCAGGCGTGCTGGTGCGGTATATGATCTATCCGAACTGGGGAGACGGACTGCGAATCAGCGTCGGAACCGATGAGCAAGTCGACGCCTGCCTCGCGCTGCTGCGCACGCTGGTTTGATGCCCGCGGCGCACGCCGGTATGGAACCGCGGCGCAAGCAAGGGAGCGCGGAAAAATCATTGCTTGCTCTGCGGGCGCCAGTCCTGGAGGCAGTGCATGCAGCCGGAGCCCTTCACTCTGCGTACTCTGCGCAAGAAAATCGAATCGTGCGGCGTCTTGTGGCCGCGCTCTCGCGTTGCAGCCGATTCAATCCGTGCGGACCGTACGACCGTTGTGCGCGGCAAGTCCGGTATAAGCCGATTTACCGCTTCGGTCCGCAGGTAGAGCGCACGTCCGCGAGCGCAATGCGCACAATTTTGGGGGGCCGGCGTGCATTACCGATTGAACCCATCCGCGAATGCGATCGGAGCGACAATGTTCCTCGCAATCGCGTGCGCATCTTCGCTCGGCGCGGGGACCGACAAAAACGACGTCCCGCGGCCGATGGTGGAGCCAGCCGTGTGGCAAGGACCGGCGTTCACGGCACAACTGGTCCCCGCTACGCCCCACGAATTGGCAGCGCCGAACGCGACGATACCGGGCACCGGCACGCCAACGAATTCTGTACCAAATAGCAGAGCGCCGCTATCCACGCCGCCTCAAGCACCGGCCAACGGCACAATGCCGTCTTCCGCCGGTTCTCACTTCGTGCCAAGTACGCCCTCGAAAATGCCTTCACCATTGCTAGATGGTAACACGCCGGCCGAGGAGCTGATGCCGCCGGTCGTCGCAGAGGGAAGCTGCCAACAGGGCGCGCATGAAAGCGTTCAACCGTATGGCGGCGGCCATCCTAGCGATTGGTCTTGGGGCTGCGGCGGATCACCCTATCGCACCGGCCCCGGTCTATGTGACAACTGGAAAGTTGGCTGCCGCTGGCGCGTAACCGCCGATGGTATCGTGATGACGCGCGAGAAGGCGAACCTTGAAGGGCTCGCGGATGAGATGGAAGACAATCACCAGGGCGCAGAGGACTTGGAAGACCCGGTATTCGTACAGTTCGATCACGGGCCGGGCGGTCGCATTACGTTTACGAGCCAGGTAGGCCGCTGCACGGGTTGGGATGTGATGTGTGCGTACGAGGGCATCGAAAATTGGAACTCCTCGATTACCTTTGAGAAAGAAGACTTCGAACCCGTTTTTTACACGCCGGTCATCACAACCACAGTGACGACGGATACCGATACCAACAACGACACGGATACCACTACCGAGACCAATACCAGCACCAATAACAATACGACCACTACGACTTCGACGACGACCGTGATGACAGACAACATGATGGGAACTACGACTAACGACACCAGCACGAACACCCAAACCGATACGCAAAATCAAACGACTACGCAAACCGAAACCAACACGGACACGGATAATAACACGGAAACTTCCACTACCACCGAGCAAAGTTACGCGCCGGGCCCCACCCCGCTTCAGCCTGGCGATCCGTTCCCGGAAGGTTCGGAGCAGCGGATCCTCCACTATCGTTCCAGCCTCAACTCGGGAGAACTCAACTTTGTGCGTAGTTGCGATCCGGTTTGGCGCCCATATTGCGGATTTCGCTATATCAGGTTCGACGATCAGATAAACGACTTCACCAACCAGGAAGCGCAGCCCCCGGTAGCCTTCGCCGGCCCCGACCCGGGGACGGGACCGGGACAGTTCCTGGCCGTCGCGACGACCGATCGGCTAAACCTTTTCGACATAGAAAACAACTTGATGGGTTTCCAAGTCGGCATGCTGCATGATTCATGGTGCGTTAATAACCGATTGGCGCTGGACGGGTTTGTTAATGCGGGCGTGTACTACAACAAAATCAAATACTCGAATGTGATGGGCATTTTTACTACGCAGCAGACTGCAGACGACACCAGCACGACGGCTTTTAACGAAGCGCGAACCGATGTTTCAAGCACCATCAACAACGACGTACGCACGCTGTCGGAAATCTCATACACGGCCGAAGCCTCGCTCTCGGCCGTGTGCCGGCTTAACAGGTGCTGGGCGCTGCGAGCCGGGTACCAGGTGCTGTGGATATCTAACGTCCATCTAGCCGAGGATGCGTACTTGCACGACGGCGAGACCGAAGGGCGCGACCTCCTGTTCCACGGCTGGCACGCCGGTATCGAATGCCGGCGGTAGGAGTGGAGTCCGCTCGCTCCACGAGAGGAATTGCGTCTCGCGGAGCGAAACGTCTACATTTTTTCCGGCAATCTATTGACGCCACCGCACTGTACCAGTACACTTAGTACGGTTGCGAGGCGTCCCATGGAATTTCAAGTCGATCCAACGACCCGCGTGCCGATCTATCGGCAACTCATGGACCAGGTGCGCCTGGCTGTCGCCCGTGGCCGAATGAAACCGGGGAGCCGGTTGCCATCGGTGCGGGTGTTGTCTCGCGAGCTGGTGATCAACCCGAACACCGTCGCCCGCGTGTACACCGAGCTGGAGCGGGAAGGCGTGCTGCACACGCGGCCGGGATTGGGCGTTTTCGTCGCCGAGCCGCAGGCGGACCTATCAGCCGCGGCGCGCCGGCAACGTCTGGCGGCGATCATCGACAGCTTCTTGACGGATGCGGTTCATTTGGGGTTTTCGTCGGATGAAGTTTTGTCGGCGGTTACGAAGCGGATACGTGGATTTCAATTTGTGGAAGTTGGAGCGACGCAGGAGTAACTGGGTCGGCAAGAATTGGGCTGAATTCTTGGGAATTCAGCCACTGTTGGTGGCCTTCGAAGCGGGGATTGAATATGTCGGACGCGATTGTTACCGAAAGGCTTACGAAGCACTATGGCGGACGGCGGGTCGTCGATTCGCTCAGTCTGCGCGTCCCCCAAGGCAGTGTGTACGGCCTGTTGGGCCGAAACGGGGCCGGTAAATCGACGGCGATCAAAATGCTGATGGGAATGGTACGGCCGGATAGCGGGCGGGCCACTCTGCTGGGCGAAGATGCGGCCACGCTTTCGAACGCCACGCGGGCCCGGATTGCCTATCTGGCCGAGGGACATCCGCTTTATGGTTGGATGACGATCGACGACGCGGTGAAGTTTACGCGGGCCTTCTATCCGCGTTGGAACGACGTGCTCGTCGATCAGATTTTGGATCACTTCGAATTACGGCGGCGGCAAAAGTTTCGGCGGCTGTCGCGCGGCCAGCAAGCACAAGTATCGTTGGCGCTGGCCGTCGCGCCGGATCCCGAGCTACTGGTGCTCGACGACCCGACAATGGGTTTAGATACGGTAGTGCGACGCGACTTCCTCGAATCGCTCATTCAGATCATTCAGCGGCAAGGGCGGACGATTCTGTTCAGCTCGCACATTCTGGGCGACGTGGAACGGGTGGCCGACTGTATCGGCATCCTGGTCGATGGCGTGCTGCGGGTCGATTGCCGGACCGAAACGTTCCGCGAGTCGGTTCGCAAGCTGGTGCTGGAGTTTGCCGGCTATCCGCCCGAGTTGCCCGCAGTCCCGCGGCTGGTGAGCAGCCGCGTTTACGGAACAAGTTTGGAGCTCGTGCTCGTTGGTTACGACGACGAGCAGCGGGAGGCGGTCGAGGCGCTTGGGCCGTTGTCGATCGAAGTGCTGGATTTGAATCTGGAAGATGCGTTCATCGAATACACCCGCGGGCCGCGGCGCTCGCT
>CAWEDY010000017.1:0-132630 GCA_963807935.1 uncultured Planctomycetota bacterium | reverse complement strand
GACCAGCAATCCGTGGGGCGTCGATTTCGACGATCACGGCCAGGCAATTAGCACGGCGTGCGTGATTCCGCATTTGTATCACGTCATTCAAGGAGGCCGGTACCAGCGGCAAGCGGGCGAACATTTCAACCCGTACACGTATGCCGACATTCAAACGATTGCGGACCATCGCCATTACGTGGGCAGTACGCCGTGGGCGGGGAACGGTCGCTCGGGCGATGCGGGCGGCGGGCATGCCCATTGCGGTGCGATGATCTACTTGGGCGGTGTTTGGCCGGACGAGTATCGGCACACGATCTTCATGAACAACATCCACGGTCAACGAGTCAACAACGATATTTTGGAACGGCAAGGATCGGGATTCGTCGGCCATCACGGCAAGGACTTTCTGCTGACCGGCGACCTGGCATCGCAAATGCTCAACCTGCGTTACGGGCCGGATGGGCAGGTCTACATCAACGATTGGTACGATATGAATGCGTGCCATCACACGAATCCCGAAGGCCACGATCGTACGAACGGGCGGATTTACAAGGTGAGTTATGGGAAATCGGCCTTTCATGCGGTCGATTTGAAGAAGCTGAGCGATCGCGAGCTGGCCGAGTTGGTTCTGCAGAAGAACGATTGGTATGTTCGGCACTCGCGGCGCATTTTGCAGGAGCGCGCGGCCGCTGGGACGATTGATGAAACGGCCCGGCGGCGATTGGAAGAGATTGCGGTGACGCATTCGGATGAAACGCGGCGGCTGCGAGCCATGTGGGCGATGCATGTTAGCGGAGGCGTGCCGACGGAGCTTATTCACACGCTACTTGCTGATGGTAACGAGTACGTGCGAGGCTGGGCCGTGCAGCTTGCGCTGGATTGTAAACAGCCGGAGTTGGCGGAGTTATTGCCGGAGTTTGCATCGATGGCGGAGCGAGACGCGTCTCCGGTAACGCGACTGTATCTTGCCGCGGCGATGCAGCGCATTCCGAGTAGCGATCGGTGGACCGTTTTGGAGCGGTTGGTTCGCCACGCGGAAGACGCCCGCGATCATAATTTGCCGCTGATGTATTGGTACGCTGCGGAGCCGCTGGCCGAAGCGGACCCGGAACGTGCGCTTGCTTTCGGCCTGTCGTGCGGCAAAACGCTGCCGGAGTTGCGAGACTTCATGCTGCGGCGGATTGGCAGCTTGGATGCGAACGCAGGGCTGCCGGTGCTGGTTCGCGCGCTCGGCAAATCGAGCGACGCCGACGAACAGCTCACAATTCTGCGGTCTGTGCGCACGGCGCTGGCCGGGCAGCGACACGTCAAACCGCCCGCGGA
This sequence comes from uncultured Planctomycetota bacterium, assembly GCA_963807935.1. GTDB lineage: Bacteria > Planctomycetota > Planctomycetia > Pirellulales > Lacipirellulaceae > JABDGM01. The sequence goes on along the minus strand of CAWEDY010000017.1, from coordinate 131,325 downwards.
TTGGGCGACCGTTTATCATACGATTACCGACACTGCACGTGACGATGTGCGCAGCGAGGCTACCGCTTTGGGCGTGACGTTTGGCGATTCAGCGGCTCTTACAGCGCTGCGGAAGCTCGTTGTATCACAACAGGCGGACGCCACACCGCGACGAAATGCGCTTAAGGCGTTGCTGGCTGCGAAGGACCCGGGGCTGGCCGCAACACTTCAGGCACTTCTGGGCGAGCCGGCGCTACGAGACACGGCGCTAACCGGCCTGGCCTTGTATGACGATCCGCGAACGCCCGCCAAGGTTCTGGCGGTCTATTCGACGCTTTCAGCAGCCGAAAAGAGAGCGGCATTGGCGACGTTATCATCGCGCGCACCATACGGGCTCGATTTGTTGGGGGCCGTGTCGCAAAAGGAGGTGCCCAAAACCGATCTTTCGGCAGACCTCATCCGCCAGCTTCACAATCTGCACAACGCGAAGATCGATGAGATCCTCGGCAAAATCTGGGGACAGGTGCGCAGCACCGCGGCCGACAAAGTGGCGCTTATCGGCAGCTATCGTGAGATGCTGACCAAGACCCCGAAACAGCCACCCGATCCACTTTTGGGGAGGGCCGTATTCGGTAGGACGTGTCAGCAATGCCACACGCTGTACGGGGTGGGCGCCAACATCGGTCCCGATCTTACCGGTTCCAACCGGTCCGATATGGAATATCTGCTAACGAACATCGTCGATCCGAGCGCTCTGATTGCGAAGGAGTATCAGCCCACGGTGTTCGTTACGACCGATGGGCGCGTGATCACCGGTATCGTCCATGCGGAGAACGATAAATCGGTAACCATCCGCACGGCGACCGAGACAATTATTCTTCCCAAGAACGAAATCGACGAGCGGACATTGAGCAACACCTCGATGATGCCGGAGGATCAGCTCAAGCAATTCTCGCCGCATGAGACGCTTTCGCTGTTCGCCTACCTGCGCGGAAAATCGCAAGTACCGATGCTGGCAACCAAAGAGAACGCCAGCTCGTTTTTCAATGGCCGCGATTTGGCCGGTTGGTCGGGCGAGTCGCGGTTGTGGTCGGTGGAGAACGGCGAAATCGTGGGCCGCAGTCCCGGCATCGGGAGCAACACGTTTTTGTTAAGCGACTTGTCGGCCGAGAATTTTCGACTGTCGCTCGATGTCAAGCTGGTCCAAGACGAAGGAAATAGCGGCGTGCAGTTCCGATCCGAATCGATAAATGGTTTCAACGAAATGCGCGGCTACCAGGCCGATATCGGGCCCGGTTGGTGGGGCAAGCTGTACGAAGAGAATGGCCGCGGAATTCTTTCGGACAAATCCGGCGAATCGTACCTCAAAAAGGGTGACTGGAATCGCTACGAGATCGAGGCGATCGGCAGCCACATTCGTACGTGGTTGAACGGCCAGCCGTGCGTCGATTTCAACGATCCGGCTGGAAAAAACCGCGGGTTGTTCGCACTGCAACTTCACGCCGGCGGGCCGACGGAAGTGCGGTTCCGGAATCTTAAGCTGGAAATCAAGTAACCGTCAGCACGTGGTATTTCACAAGAGCGACGCAGCGGGCTCATCGAGATATAGCGTGCAACATTCATGTCGCTGGAGAATCGAAGCCGGTACCTGCGGGGTAACCTCGCCTTTGACGGCATTACGAACCGCCTCGGCTTTGCGCTTGTCGGGTACGGTACAAACAATCGCAGCGCTCTTCATGATTTGCTGAACACTCATTGAAATTGCCTGTTTAGGGACGTCTTCAAACGTGGGAAACCAGCCTTCACCAAGTTGCTGGCGGCGGCAGGCGTCGTCGAGTTCGACGACCAGGTACGGCTGCTCCGTTCGAAAGTCGGCTGGTGGATCGTTAAACGCAAGGTGGCCGTTCTCACCGATGCCTACGAACGCCACGTCAATTGGGTGTCGACGAATGATCTCGCTGACTCGTTCGCACTCATACCGGGGATTGGCTTCGCCATCGAGATAATGAAACGCGCGAAGCGGCAGCGGTAATTGGCTCGCAAATCGTTTCCATAAATATGCGCGGAACGACGCGGGGTGTGTAATTGGAAGTCCTACGTATTCATCGAGGTGAAACGCCGTGACTCGATGCCAGTCGATATCCGGCTGGCGGACAAGGTGCGCGAGCATTTCGAATTGCGATGCTCCGGTGGCGACAATGATATGAGCCTCGCCGCGATCACTCAACGCGTTCCGCATCATCGACGCGCCGTCCTCGGCGGCTGCCTTTCCCATCTGCTCCTTAGTAGGCATAATCGCCATTTCCATTTGTCGTCTCCCTTGATATTCATTTGGCCACCACGGCGAGATAATCTCCGTCGCCAGCAACGGTCGTTTCATGCGCGGGAGCCCGGTTTATGAGCAAATTCGCTAGCTATGTCGATCTGCAAGTGAACGGCTACGCAGACATAGACTTTAACGCGGACAAACTGAGTTTGGAAGACGTGGCAGCCGTTTGTCGGCGGCTTCATGATGACGGCGTCGCGGGCATTCTGGCGACGGTGATCACGGCCGACATCGACGCGATGTGCCGGCGGCTGGCGAATATTTGCCGCGTCCGCGAGGCAGATTCGGCGATTGCGGCGATGATTTGGGGCGTACATATCGAAGGGCCTTTTCTTAATGAACAGCCGGGGTATATCGGGGCACACCCGGCCGAATTTGCGAGACCGGCCGACATTGATTCGATGCAGCGGTTGCTCGATGCTGCGGGCGGGCTCACGAGAATTGTCACGCTCGCGCCGGAGCGAGACGATAAGTTTCAAGTTACCAAATTGCTGGCGAAACAGAGCGTTCGCGTTTCGGCCGGACATTGCAATCCATCGTTCGACGAAATGCGGGCCGGCATCGACGCCGGCTTATCGCTCTTTACACACCTCGGAAACGGCTGCCCGGCAATGTTGCCGCGGCACGACAACGTCATTCAGCGGGTACTCGCCGTTGCAGACCAGTTACACATTGGTTTCATTGCCGACGGCGTCCATGTGCCGTTCGCCGCATTGGGCAATTATCTCAAATGCTGCGGACTCGATCGGGCATTTATCGTGACGGACGCAATTTGCGGGGCGGGACAGGGGCCGGGCGAGTATTCCATCGGCAACCAGCGCGTGGTGATCGATGAGAATCTGGCGACGTGGTCGGCCGACCGCAGCCACTTGATGGGGTCTGCCGGCACGATGCGGCAGTCCGAAAGCAACCTACGCCGGGCGCTCGGATTCAATGACGGCCAAGTTCGGCAGCTATTGGTCGAAAACCCGCACCGAATTCTACATGGAGAGAGCGGAGGATAGAGAGGTCGGCAGAATTACAGCCTATCCCAGAACCGTAAGCCTAGACGGGGACAGGCACATTTGCTCCGAAGACTTCGCACGACCATCCCGGCGATGGTGCCTGGCCAGTCCCCTGATGGTTCTGGGACAGGCTCTTACTCAATGTTGCACTTTGTTGTCTCCCTCGTCGCCCTGCTCCCCGTCTCGCCCTCTACCCGTCGCATCGTCTCGCATAAAGAACATCAGATGCTGCCAAGGGAGCTTGTCGAACTGCTCGACGAGCTTGAAGCCGTTGGGCGGAAATTCCTTCATGATTTGAGCCTTGCTCATCTTGTGCAGGGGCTTGATCGGCACATTCGGGTCCTCGGCGCGAAACTCGGCCAAGGCAACGCGGCCGCTCGGCTTGAGGCTTTTTCGGATCGCGGCCAGCATTTGCTCCGGGTGGTCAAATTCGTGATATACATCCACGAGCAGGACGAGATCCACAGCGGCTTCGGGCAGCTTTGGATCGACGGTCGTGCCGAGAACGGGTTCGATATTGGTAATTTTTTCGGCGGCGGCCCGAGCCTTTAGCAGCGCGAGCATCTCGCGCTGAATATCGACGCCGATGACGCGGCCATGTTCGCCCACCAACTTCGCCAGCTTGAGGGAATAGAATCCGTTGCCGCAGCCCAAATCGCAAACGGTGTCGCCTGGCTTGATCTTGAGGGCGGCCAGCAGCGTTCGGCAGTCTTCCTCGCGTTCGCGCGATTCGCGAGTGAGCCACGGTGCGCCCAGGTAATGCATCGTCTGGGCGATCTCGCGGCCCTTGTATTCCGTTACGGGCGGCGGGATAGCATGGTCTTGGGCCGCAACGGGCCGAGACGCCATCGTGCTCAAAATCAGGACGGCGGCGGCGATTTGTGATTCGGAATAGTATCGCATAGCCGGCTTATTATCGCCGACGAATCTGGCGCTGTCGATGTCGCCCGATCGTGGATAGACGCCCGGCGGCCAACTTTGGTTGACGTGCGTATGTTGCTCCGAGCCATCAAATACTGGGTGCGGTGACGGTCTTGGGGCGGACCAATCGATAGTGATGGGCGATCTCTTGCGGCGAGAGTGCGCGATTGTAGAGTGCTAGTTCGTCCAGTTGGCCGATGAACGGGCGGACCCCCCGCGACGGATACAGTTGGCCCACCAACAACCGCAACCCGGAGGGCAATTCACTGGCGTCCTCTCCTTTGGCCGCCAGTTCACCGTTAATGTATAACCGCATTTCGGCACCATTTTTGGTCGCCACCACGTGCTGCCATTTGCGCAATGTATAGGGAGACTTTGAATAGCAGGAAGTTCCCCGGGAGTCGCTGGCCGGGCTGCGGTGCAAAAAGCGGATGCATCCTGGGTGATGTGTGGCGGTAGGGATTTTACCCGTCCCGCCCAACTCGAGGAGCATGCCGTGGGGCGGGATGCCGTTTGGCATCGGGTTGTCGCCTACCAGCGAGATCATCGCCCCCACGTGATAGTGGCTCGGTTTGATCCAAAACTCAACCGAGTAACTGTCATGAATTGCGTTATCGAGAGCTTGATTGGAAACGATCTCTCCACCCTGGTCGGTGACACCGAACTCAACTGCCTGGTTGCCCTGGTAGCTAGTCCGACCAATCGAACCATTGATGTGGCATTCCAGAGTACCGCCCATGACATTCGGCACTAGCGGCCATTTGTCGTGCTCGAAGCGCCAGTAGCCGATGGGCTTGGCCTTCTTCACCGCGGCAACATACACGGGCGAAATTGCCAAGCCGTCGGAGGTCATGGAAACTTGGGCCGCGAAGTAGTCGGCATCGGCCGCATGGTGGGAGATGCTGGGCTGGCCGTCGTCACCCGGCTGAACTCGAATGGCCTGACCAGCCTCGATCTTTAGCGGCACGGCATCATCGTCGGGCGTTCGCCAGGCGGGCTCAAAGGTCGCCGCGCCGTCGAAAACGTGGATTTCGCCTTCATTGCCAAACGCCGAGACGCCGATCGACCCAAATTCGGAAAGCACGAGGCGGCCGACAGGCGTTTCGAGTACGAAAGGCCGATGGGCCGTGCTGATCGTCGCGGTAAGGCGACCAAAGCGGAGGGTGGGCATTCCTTCGGAGGTCAACATCATCGCAGCCGGCCCCTCGAGCGAGACCGTTGCGTGGCCAGAGACCGACCAATTCAATTTGAACTCGGCCAGGCCCTCCAAAAGATGAAGCGATTCGCCACTAGCCAGGCCGCTGCCAATTTCACGCGAGCCAATCGAGTTGCCGTCCCAAAGGCATGCCGTGCTGCGGACGAAATGGGCCTCGTACGGACGCTCGGTGATCGCTTGGGAATCGATCGCTTGCACCGATTGCGGGGCACGGGTCCACATCGATCGATAGATCATTGCGGCCGAGAGTCCGCCCAAGATGAAGCCAATAGCGACAGCGATCGTGGGCCAGGCCCAGGGCGTCCGCCGCGCCAGAAAGACATCCTGGGTGGCCGTGATCGATCGTGGGGGGCTCTCCGCGCCACTGGGGGTGCGTCCGGCGCGGCGGACACCGACCTTAACGGGAGCGCTATCAGCGGGCCGTTCGTGCAACGAACCTTGCCAGGCGAGCGAAGCCTGCTGCTCGAACATGCGGGCCGCGTAATTGGCCAGGTGTTGATCCGAGCGGACGAGTTCGTCGAGGCGCGCGATCTGTTCATCGGACGCTTCTCCGCTGTTGGCGGCGATCGTAATTTCGCGGATTTCGCGCTCATGCGCGGTTTGCAAGCTCATGGCATGTCCGCCTTCAAATTTCGCTGAACGCAATTCAGCAACGCGTTATGGATTCGACTTAGGGCCCGATAAACGGAATGTACCGACCGCGCCTGAAGTGCCGCGATCTGTTTCGGTGGGCGCTCATAAAAATATCGCTGTTGCAACAGCTCTCGATCGGGCGCCGTCAAGTGGGCCAAGCACTCCTCCAATGCTTCGTATCGCTGCGATGATTGATCGGACAAGGTCACGGCCTGGTCGGCGAGCAACTCCAGCGCCTCGTCGCTGAAGGTGCGGGATCGCCGCTTTTGCTTCATCAGGCTCAACATTTCGTAGTAGGCAATGCGGCTGGCCCAGGCAAAAAAATTGCTGCCCGGCTCGAAGTCGGCAAATTTATTCCACAACACCACGTTCGTGTTCTGAAATACCTCTTCGGCATCGTGGTGGTTGAACACCAGCGTCATAATAAAACCATAGATCCGACGGGCGTTGCGCGAAAACAGCCGGGCGAATTCCTCTCGATCGAGATCCGAAGGCTCGCCGGCTGGCCGGTCGCTGGCATCCGCAGACATCAGCCGCCTCGATGAGTTGGTTGCTTATACAAAGAGATCTTCACAGGGACGAGTATGCACAAGGACATAAGTGAACGGCCATGGACTTACAGTTTTTGCGAGGAAAAACTTGGCGTGTCGTAAGTCGTGTTTTCCTAACGGGTTGTGACTTAAGCTCCTCATCCGCCACGACCGCCAGATTGGCTCCTTCGAAACGCCGTGCTTGCCATTTCTCGATGCTTCGATGGGCAGCCATGGGAGTGGCACCCAACGGCTAAGCGATTATACTCGCCACTTTCGCACGTCCATCCACACTGAGAGTGCCCTCCGATGTCGTTTCGTATCATGCTATTTCTGGCTGCGGTGTCAGCCGGCGGTTCGGTCTGCAGATCGGCCCCCACGCCGGCCGCTTTCTTTCCCATCATGGCATGGGACAGTGTACCCAATGACCAGGCCGTGCTCGCCAAGATGCACGACTGTGGCCTGACCGTGGCTGGTTTCGTATCGCCTGCGGCTTTGGACGCCTGCCATGCCGCCGGTTTGAAAGCGATCGTTTCCGATCCGCGAGTGGGCGGCTACGATTGGCAACATGTCGATGCCAAGGCCGCCCGTGCCCGCGTTGCCGAGCTTATCGGCCAGGTTCGCAACCATCCGGCCGTGTTCGGTTATTATTTGCGGGACGAGCCGCCAGCGAGCTTCTTTCCCGGCCTGGCAACCGTCAGCGGTTTTGTAAAAGAGCTGCATCCGGGCGTTTGGCCCTACATCAATCTCTTTCCGAACTACGCCGATGCCAGCCAGCTCGGCACAAAGACGTACGACGAGTATGTCGAAAAGTTTATCGAGGTCTGTCACCCGCCGATTCTCAGTTACGATCACTATGCGATCATGGAAGGCGGTGGGCTGCGGGGGGAATACTTTGCGAACCTGGAATCGATTCGGCGCGCGGCCGTGAAGCACAAATTGCCGTTCTGGCAGATTGTGCTTTCGGTCGGTTGTTTGAATTACCGCGAACCATCGGCGACCGACATGCGGTTTCAAGTCTATACCTCACTCGCCTACGGGGCCCGCGGTTTGGCGTACTTTAAATACTTCACACCGGGAGCGGGCAATTATCGCAACGGGCCGATCGATCAATTCGGCCACGAAACGCCGATGTGGCAAATCATGCGGCAGGTCAATCTTCAAGTTGGCAAGCTTGCGCCCACGCTACTGAAGCTGACTTCAGACCGCGTCTACCATTTCGGCAACGTACCAGCCGGCTGCACGGGACCAGATGACCAGAGTCTCGTGAAAGCGATGAGTGGGAACATACTCGTTGGCGAATTCACGCATAGCGATGGCAGCCGCTACATCATGGTGGTCAATAAGGATTTTGCGGCTTCGATTCCGGGCTGGCCCGAATTCCGGAAGCCGGTGTCCAAGCTGGAATTTGTTTCTCCCTATGACGGCACGCTTTCGCCGTATGCGGGCGAGTACGTTTGGCTCGCGCCCGGTCAGGGCGCACTGCTGAAGATAACGCGGTGAATGAGGGCGCGGAGTTATCATGCGAGTGATTGTAATTGGCGCCGGTCGCGGGCGGCGATTGATGCCTACCACAGCCGACGCTCCCAAGTGCTTTGCCGAGGTGGCTGGTAAGCGGCTTCTGGATTGGGCGCTCGAGTCGTTTGCAGCCGGCGGATTGGACCGCGTATGTTTCATCGGCGGTTACCAGATCGACAAAGTCAAAGAGGCGTATCCGGCGTTTACCTTTCGCCACAACCGGGCGTGGGAAAACACGAACATTCTGGCTTCGCTGTTTTGTGCAGCGGATTTGATGGATGAAGGGTTCATTTGCTGTTACAGCGACGTGCTATTTACGCCGGATATCGCCCGACGGCTGGCGGCGGCACCAGACGATATGGTGCTTGGCGTCGATACGGCCTGGCTCGATCGGTACGCTCATCGCTCCGACCATCCGCCGGATGATGCTGAGAAGGTGACGGTGGGAAACGGGTGCGTCACGCGGGTGGACCGGAAAATACCCGAGCGCGAGGCTTACGGTGAGTACATTGGCGTTGCGAAGTTTTCGGCGGCCGGCGCTGCCCGTTTGCGCGAATGCTATCGGCGCCGCCGCGAGCAATATGCCGGCCAGCCTTGGCGAGACGCTCGCGACTTCGAAAACGCATACAAGATTCTGTTGTTTCAGGACATGATCGAACAGGGCGAAAGGTTTGCCCACGTCGATACGCGGGGCGGCTATATCGAAGTCGATACGCAGCAGGATTTCGAATATGCGCAACGAAATTGGGCGACGAAGCACCTGCTGCAGTAAATTAAATAAGCGATGTCCAAGCCGACGACTTGTCGTCGGAGTCTGCCGGCCAGCCGGCGGCTTAGGTCGGAGATGAAGAACATGGCGCGTGTATTATTTCCCACTTCGGTAATCGGTTCCTTGCCGCGGCCGCAGTTCGTGAAAGATCTCATTGCCGATGACTGCCCGATTGTCGGCGATGAATATCGGCGCCTGATGGGCAATGCCATTCGTGGCGCGGTTGCGCTCCAGGAAACGGCGGGCCTGGATGTCATCACCGATGGCGAATGGTGGCGGAAGAGCTACATCGGCGTGATCGCCGAGCTGGCCCACGGATTCGAGCTCAGCCGTAACCCTGTCGATGGTCGGCCCTGGACCGTGGTGGTCGAGAAGCTCGCGCCGAAGCAGCCGGGGTTTATCGCCAAGGAAATCGCCTTCCTGAAGCAGCTCACGAAGCGAGAATTGAAGGCGACGGTGCCGGCGCCGGCCTTGTTGGGAGAGCGCATGTGGGATTCGGCAAAATCATCAAAAGCCTATCCCAAGCGGGAGGATTTTGTGCGCGATTGCGTGCCGATCTTGCGGCGCGAGGTCGAACTTTTGCGCGATGAAGGTGTTTCCATCGTGCAGGTGGATGATCCGCACCTGTGTTTGTTTGTCGATCCTCAAGTGCGCAGCCAATACGACGATGCGGACCGCGCGGCCGATTTCGCCGTCGATATGGACAACCAGGTGGTCGAGGGCGTGCAAGGAGTCAAGTTAGCCGTCCATCTGTGCCGCCGCGCGGGGCGCGAGCTCGGGGCGAAGCCGATCATCAGGGTGGTTACGATCCGATTCTCAAACAGCTTGGACGGCTCAAAGTAGATCATGTGACGATGGAATTCACGTCGCCGGGTGCGGGAGATATGTCGGTCTTTAAGCGGCTGCCGGAAAACGTTGAAATTGGCCTGGGATGCTTGAGTTGCCAACCGAGGCAGATCGACTCGGTCGAGACGATCGTCGGCCGCGTGGAAACTGCGTTGCAGCATATTTCTCCGGAGCGGATCACGCTGAACCCGGATTGCGGCTTTGCTCCCGGCTCGGCCGCCGAAGTGAGCCTGGATGAAGTTTACACAAAACTAAAGAACGAAGTCGCCGCGGCTGCTCGACTGCGCGAGAAGTACGGCTGACGAACAAAAAAAGGGGGGGATGGTGCGTGCTGAGGCTCGGGGGAAGGGCCTGGTCTATTGCCGTTGAAACCACCCCCGCCGAAGATCTTAGGGCGTGCCATCCATCAGCTTCATGCCGGTTCATCGCGGAATACGACAGCCGCGTGACCGGGCACGCGCCAATCCTTGCCGTTGAAGTTGGGCGTCCCGAGGCCGCCGTAAAACGGCTCTTCGCTCGACCATAGCAAGGACCATTGCTTTCCGAGTGGCGGGGCGAGCAGTGGCTCTGCGATCGGGTACCAATCGAGATCTCGACCGAGATTAAACAGCGCGAGTCGGTCGCCGTCCGCCGCGCCGAACCATCGCAACAAGAACGCTTCGGGCCCGATGACGGCTCCCTCGATGGCGTCCCTGTCCTGCCGCGAGATAACGCGATCTTCGCGACGCAATCGCAACAAATCGCGATGCAATCCTAGCATTGCAGTATTCTGCTCGTATTCGTCCCAATTCAGCTTGCATTGAAGGAATGAACTTTCGTCGGCCGGATTGGCCAGCTCCCATTCACCTTGAAAGGATTCGAGCCGCGGAAACTGCGACATGAATTCTCGCCGGCCGCGGCAAACAAGCTCCGCCAGTTCCGGCTCGTGGTGGGCAAAATAATAAAACGGATTGGACGCGGCGAATTCCTGGCCCATGAAGAGCATCGGCGTTTGTGGCCCCAACAGGAGTAAGGCCGTCAGGGCGCGATGACGGCCCGGCGAAGTAAGGGTGTGCGTTCGCAAGCCGCGCGCAGAGTTTGCGACCTGATCGTGGTTTTGCAGGAAATGAACAAAGTGCGGCGAGGCCGCGTTTTTCGATGGGTATCCGCGGGTTTTTCCCTGCCGCGCGTTCCACTGACCTTGGTACAAGTGACCGCGCCGTATGGCTGAGATAAGCTCCTGCGGAGTTCCGGCGTAGTCGGTGTAGTAGGCTTCGGCGTGTCCTGTCGCGGCGACCCGGCACGAATGATGAAAGTCGTCGTTCCAAAGTCCGTCGACACCCCAACCGCCGTCGTCGAGCGGGTGTACCTGGTGATATCGATTTATTTCGTCCTCGCTGAAGACGAGGATGGATCGATCTTTGGCGGCGGCCCGGGCCGCTCGCGTGATCTTCGCGACAATATGTTCCTCCGAGTCATCGACAATGGCGTGGGTCGCATCGAGTCGCAGGCCGTCGAAGTGAAACTCGCGGACCCAGTAGGCCGCGTTCGCGGCGACGAATTCGCGTACCGGACCCGCGTGTAAACCATCGAAATTGATTGCCTGGCCCCATTCGGTGTGGTGCTTTTGTGAGAAGTAATATGGCGAAAATGCACTCGTAAAATTTCCGGCCGGTCCGAAGTGGTTGTACACAACATCGAGAATGACTCCCATGCCGAGCCCGTGGGCGCGGTCAACAAACGCCCGCAGGTCGTCCGGCGTGCCATAAAGCTGTGTGGGAGCGTACCAACAGACGCCGTCGTACCCCCAACCGAATTCGCCGGGGAATGCCGCGACGGGCATTATCTCCACCAAGGTGACCCCGACATCGCGCAGGTGCGGCAGTTTTTCGATCGCCGCTCGCCACGTTCCTTCTTGCGTGAAGGTTCCGATGTGCAGTTCATACAGGACTTGTCCGGGCAGATCCGCACCGTGCCAACTGTCATCTGTCCAAACAAAGCGACTGTGATCGATAACCTGCGAGGGGCCAAATACGCCTTGAGGCTGGAAATGGGATGCGGGGTCTGGATAGTTCGTTCGAGCGCCATCGAGCTGATAGAAATAGAGTGCGCCGTCTGATAGATCGGCTACCTGCGTGGCGAAATATCCGTGCGATTCGCGGCCCAAAGGCAGCTTACGCAGCTCGCGGCCTTTTGGATCGACGATTACCAACTCGATGGAATTGCGTTCCGGCGCCCAAACGCGGAACGTTGTTCCCGCTTTTTGCACCACTGGCCCATATCGATTCAGTTGGCGATCCTTTGTGGTGGTGCTCATCTGGCGGGTCCTTTGCGTCGAGCGGCAAGTTCTTTTAAACTAAGATGGGCGAAAAGGCACATTTCGTGCCGGAACGAACTGTGGGTCAAGTCGCAAGACTTCAGACCAGAGTCGGAATTCTAGCGAATTCCGCTGCACGGGTAAAACGACGAGCGAATTGTACATGTCGGAACTCACTGCGACGAAAGCCGCGACATCCGCTTGCAGCAGGCGGGTGAATCGAATTCCGCTCTCGACGTATCGACTTCAGCTTGGCGCAGATCTGACGCTCGACCAGGCTCACGATCTGCTGAGCTATCTACAAAACTTAGGCATAAGCGATCTGTATCTTTCGCCGCTCTTTCGTGCCAGGGCAGAGAGTAGCCATGGGTACGATGTCGTGGACCACGGGACGATCGACCCGGCAATTGGCGATCTTTCGGCCTTTGAACGGCTGGCCGAAGCTGCCCGCCACGCGGGCATGGGGATCCTGCTTGATGTGGTCCCCAATCACATGGGGATCAACGATCCGGGCAACGCGTGGTGGCTTGACGTTCTGGAAAATGGCGAGGGTTCGTATTTCGCCGATTTCTTCGATATCGAATGGCATCCGCCGGCAGCCGCGCTGCAAGACAAGATTCTGTTGCCATTTCTGGGCGAGCCTTTTGGGCGAGTATTGGAAAGCGGTGAGCTGCGCGTGGTTTACGAGAAAGGGCGCCTCCAGGTTGCGTATGGTCAGCGGCGATTTCCGCTGGCGCCGCCATCCTGGCCGGTCGTGCTGGAGCTGGCGATTGGCCAGACGAGCGAGCTCGGCGATCGCGACACGGGGTCGCATGCCGATTGGAGCGAGCTGCAAAGCGTGATCACCCAGTTGCGCCATCTGCCGTCCGGGCCGCGCCGAGACCATGAGGCCATGGAGGAACGTTACCGCGAGCAGAAAATCGCCAGACGGCGCATCGAGGATTTGCTGCGCACATCGCCAGGCGTGCGAGCCGCGTTCGATCTGCGCCATCCAACAAATCAACGGCGAGAAGGACAATCCTAGGAGCTTCGACCAATTGGAGGCGCTGCTGGATCAGCAATGGTATCGCCTGGCGTTTTGGCGAGTTGCCTCGGATGAAATCAACTATCGCCGGTTCTTTGATATCAATGACCTTGCCGCAATTCGCGTGGAAGACCCTCGTGTTTTCGACGCGGTACATCGGCTGGTCGGACAATTGCTCGAGCGAGGCTGGGTGACGGGGCTGCGCATCGATCACCCGGACGGCTTGCGGGATCCGCACAGCTATTTCAAGAATTTGCAGGCCCTTTACCGTTCCCATCAAGCAGCGAATGGGAGCGAGGCTTCGGAGGTTTACATTGTTGCGGAAAAGATTCTGTCCGGCGAGGAACCGCTTCCGAGCGATTGGGCCGTGTGCGGTACGACGGGCTACGACTTGTTGAATATACTTGGCCGCGTGCAAGTTGATGGAGAAGGCCTGGCGGAGTTGAGCAGCTTTTATGATCGGGAGACCGGTAACACGCGTCGTCCCGCGAGTTATCGTTTACGAAAGCCGGCGCGAGGTATTGTTCAGCAGCATGCCGAGCGAGTTGCAAATGCTTGCGGCGGCGCTGTACCGGATCGCCCAAAGCCATCGCGCTTCGCGGCATTTCACGCAGCCCGCTTTACGGCGAGCATTACGGGAAGTGCTGGCAAACATGACTGTTTACCGCACCTATGCCCGCAGCGATAGTTGGGACATCAGCGAGGCTGATTATCGCACGGTTACGACAGCCGTGCGAATGGCGAAGCGGCGCAATCCCACGTTGCCGACCTCGGTATTCGATTTTATCGCGTCGGTGCTGCTGCTCGAGCACCCGCCGACGCTCAGCGACGAGCAAGCGGCCGAGCGGCGCCAATTCGCGCTTAAATTCCAGCAAGTAAGCGGTCCGGTGGCGGCGAAGGGCGTCGAAGACACGGCGTTTTACCGCTACTATCCGTTGGCGTCGCTGAACGAAGTCGGAGGGGAACTGGACGCAAGGCCGCTTGCGGTTGATGAATTTCACCGTCTCATGCGTCACCGAATGGAATCATGGCCGCATTCGTTGTCGGCAACATCGACTCACGACTCGAAACGTGGTGAGGATTTCCGAGCCAGGTTGCACGTGCTCTCCGAGGCGCCCGGCGAATGGGCCGAGGTGTTTACGGGCTTACAGAAGCTGAACCGGCCATTGATCGGCGAAATTGACGGCGATCCGGTGCCAGACACGAACGAAGAATACCTGATTTACCAGACACTGATTGGCACCTGGCCGGCAGAAGCTTTAGACGCTGCCAATTGCGAGAAATATCGCGACCGCATTCTGCAGTATGTGGAAAAGGCGCTCAGTGAGGCCAAGATCCACACTTCGTGGATGAACCCGTCGGAACCTTATGCGGCCGCGGTGCGAGCATTCATCTGCGCATTGTTCGAGATTAAAGGCCGAGAATTCGCAGCGGAGATTGGCAGATTTGTCGAACGAATTTCCGATAGTGGGTACGTCAATTCGTTGGCGCAATTGGTGTTGAAGATGACGGTGCCGGGCGTGCCGGACTTTTACCGAGGCACCGAGCTGTGGGACTTCAATCTGGTCGATCCGGACAATCGGCGGTCGGTGGATTACGGCGATCGGCGCAGGCGGTTAGACGATTTGTCGAGCGCGGCCCAGATAGACCTTGCGAGGACCGCTCGGAATTTGAGCGAGCGCTGGCCGGACTCCGACGTTAAGTTGTGGGTGACATCGATTGGCCTACGGTTGCGGCGCGATTGCCCGGACGTGTTTTCATTCGGCGACTACATTCCATTGACGGCGAGCGGGCCGGCGGCGGGCCATATTATCAGCTTTGCTCGCCGTTTCGAGGAGGAATGTGTAATCGTTGTCGTGCCGCGGCATTATTATCGTCTGCTTCATCGTTGTGGCATGAAGCACGAATCCGGCCCACCCAAGGCCAACTGGGCAGATACACAAGTCATTTTGCCCGATGATTTTCCACGAGAATGGCACTGCGAGCTGTCGGGCCGAAACATCGAAACGATAACCGCGCATGATCAGGCGGCGTTTGACGTGGGCGAGCTGATGGAAGTATTTCCGGTCGCCTTGCTCAAGTCCGGTTGGGAGTGAAGGAGAAGCGGCCGATGCGATTTTGGCCTGGTCGTCCGTATCCGCTGGGAGCCACCTGGGATGGCCGCGGCGTCAATTTTGCGTTGTACAGCGAGAATGCGACGAAAGTCGAGCTGTGTCTGTTTGATTCGATAACGGATCGGCAGGAATCGGAACGGATTGAATTGCCCGAGCACACCGACATGGTGTGGCACATCTACTTGCCCGATGCGCGGCCGGGCCAGCTTTATGGCTACCGGGTGTATGGGCCGTACGAGCCGGAACACGGTCACCGATTCAACGACAATAAGCTGCTGCTCGACCCATACGCGCGCGCGTCGCGCGCATGCCGAATTGGACCGACGCGCTGTCTGGCTACATCATTGGCGACAAGCAACAGGACCTGTCGTACAGCAAGCTGGATAGTGCGGCGGACGCGCCGCTGGGGTGCGTGATCGACGAGGCGTTCACTTGGGGCGACGACCGGCCGCCAAAGACGCCATCGCATCGCACGCTGATTTACGAAATGCACGTGAAGGGCTTCACGAAGCTCAACGAAGAGATTCCCGAGGAGTTTCGCGGCACCTACGCGGGTGTGTCGTCGGAGCCGGCGATACGCTATTTGCGCGAGTTGGGTATTACGGCGGTTGAGCTGTTGCCGGTGCACACCCACGCCAATGACCGCACGTTGTTGGACAAGGGGCTCGTCAATTATTGGGGATACAACACGCTGTCGTTTTTCTCGCCGGAACCGTCCTACGCATCGGGTAGTCAACCATCGGAAGTTATTCAGGAATTTAAAACGATGGTTCGCAATCTGCACGATGCCGGCATCGAAGTCATTTTAGACGTGGTCTACAACCACACGGCTGAGGGTAACCAGCTTGGACCGACCGTTTCGTTTCGCGGCATCGATAACGCCAGCTATTACCGTCTGTCGCCCGATAAGCCACGATATTACATGGATTTCACAGGCTGCGGCAATACACTGCACATGCGCAATCCGCGGGTGCTGCAATTGATTATGGATAGCTTGCGGTACTGGGTCATCGACATGCGGATTGATGGTTTTCGCTTCGACCTGGCAAGCACGCTAGCGCGCGAGCTGCACGAAGTGGATAAGCTGGGCGCATTTTTCGATATCATCCATCAAGACCCCGTGCTCAGCCAGGTCAAGCTGATCGCCGAGCCGTGGGATTTGGGTGAGGGCGGTTATCAGGTTGGCAACTTTCCCGCGTTGTGGTCGGAGTGGAATGGGAAATACCGCGACACTGTGCGGCGTTTCTGGAAAGGGGATGGGGGCATGGCTTCCGAATTTGCCACGCGGATCAGCGGCTCCAGTGACCTTTATGAGTGGAGCGGTCGCCGGCCGCATGCGAGCATCAATTTCATTACCTGTCACGACGGCTTTAGCCTGAACGACTTGGTTTCCTACAACGAAAAACACAACGAAGCCAATGGCGAAGACAATCGCGATGGATCGAACGACAACAATAGTTGGAATTGTGGTGTCGAAGGACCTACGGATGAACCCGCAATCGTTGAGCTGCGCGAAAAGAAGAAGCGAGCTTTTCTTGCGACGCTGATGTTCTCGCAAGGCATTCCGATGCTGCTGGCGGGCGACGAAATCGGCCACACGCAACGTGGCAACAACAACGCTTACTGCCAGGACAACAAAATTACGTGGCTCAACTGGAAACTGGATGACCGCGAGAACCGGTTACTGGAGTTCGTCCGCCGGCTGATAGCGATATATCGCGAGGAGCCGACGCTGCATCGCCGCCGATTCTTTCACGGTAAGTCGTTGCATGGCGACCACTCGCCGGAAATTATGTGGCTCGACCCATCGGGAAGCGAAATGTCCGCGGAGGCATGGACGGCCGCGCACGTTCGCTGCCTCGGTGTTCATCTGATCGGTGGTCACATTGATGTGGATGAGTACGGCACCCCGATCATCGGCGACCACTTGTTGGTCTTGTTCAATGCCGATCACGAGCAGGAAATCGACTTCGAGCTTCCAAAGATCACCGATGCCGGTGCATGGGAACGCTTGTTCGACACGGCACTGGAGGATATCGACGTGGAGACGCCGAAGTCTGGAGGAGCGGACCTTCCCGCGGCCGAGCCCTACAAGTTGAGCGCGTGCTCGATGGTCGTTTTCCGCGCGCTCGTTCCACGCGAAACCGATAGTCTCGTGGCTCGCTAGAGAATCCGCTGGTGTCGTCCTCTAGCGGCGCTTCCGGGCTTCCGCTCGCGAGCAGACTTCGCTTCCCCGCAATTGCGGGTGCGAGAGATCATGGCCGGACACAAACAATCGAACGAAGCGGTCATCGCGAAACCTGGCGATATGAAAACGTTGACCGGCGACGATCAACGCGACCAACTTCAAATACTGTGGGAGGCAACCAGACAATGAGCCACTCAAAATCACAACGCAAAATCGCCATCGCCTGCTGGCTGCCGCTGTTTCTCGTGCAGGCGCTACTGGTCGCCGCGGCGCCTGCCGCCGTTCCGGTGCCTGGTGGTGGCAATCGTGACGTCCGTGCCATCCACTCGACCATCATCATTCCGCGGCAGAATCCCGCGGTAGCCGTGCCCGCGCCATTTGGCGCGACACAGCCGGCTTATCCGGGCGGCGAACTTGCTGGCAGTGGTCAGTTTCAAAGCGTGCTGCGGTTCGATCCACAGATAACCGGCCAGCTCATCAAGACCGAGAACTTTGGCGACGGTACGGCCGGGCGGTTCTGGAACAACAATAACCACGGCGGCGACACGACGCAGCATGGCAACCAGTGCTCCAGCGCCCACGACTTCACAGTGGACGGCCGGGCCGAGTTTCGCCCATACCCGGCTGGCTATACGGCGGCGCACCCCAAGCCGGACATTCATGGCCCCGACATGCCGCAGCGGGCAGACGGACTCTCGACCGAAGGCAACGGTTTCTACGCCAGCAATCTGCGGTTCTATAACATTCCGGGCACTGCCGTCGTCGTGAAACAGGCCAAGGGCGGCCAGGACGGTTTTTATGGCCCGTGGGACATGCAGCTCAACGTGTTCGACAACATTAACGTCGGCCAAGCGATTAACGGGATGCAAGTGGACTGCTCGGACGTGAAGCTCAGCCGCATCTTTATTACGGCGATTGCCCATGACGGGCTCATTGTGACCGGCCCCGGTACGCGGATCGACACGACGCATATCGAAGGCTGCGACCGCGATGCTGTATTCGATACGCTAGTTATTGCCCGCGGCTGTTACCACGAAGCGGCCCGCATTGGCACCGATATCCTGCCGCACGCCTTTGGGACGCGGATCGACGGACTCGACATCGGCCCGCATACGTGCTGGGAGCGCGGCGTGCGGATCAATGCCAACCGCTGCACGATCACCGGGCTCACCGGCTCGGTGGCGGCACAGTCGGCCACGCACCCCGATGTGGCAGGCGTGGAAATTATGTGGGATAAGGCGTCGCTCGAATTTATCGAAGGCATGTTGATGATGACGGGAGAAGCGACCGGCGTCATCTTCCGCGGCCACCACAACGAATTGCACCTTCGTGGCGGCTGGGACGGCACGGCAAACGCAACGTTCGTCCGCGTGGCCAGTCCGATCACTACGTGCAAACTCGACATCACTTGCGGCGGCAATGGCGGCACGGTGCTGGACCTGTCGGCCAGCGGCCTCGATAAGACGAACGGCCTGGGAAACGAGATTACGATTCGCTGCGCCGGTACGGCAACGCCGGTCCTCTATCCGGGCGGCGGCACAAAGTTCAATCTCGCGCCGGGCAGTGAAGTCACGATCAACGGCGTGCAGCAGCGCGGCAAATAACGGATGTCGCTGGCGACTTATCTGGTTTTGCAGATCGGCCTACTGCCAACTCGCGAAATCGTTGATGCATGCTTACCGGCCAACCGTGTTTTCGGCGGTCGTTGAGCGAGCGGAGTGCGCGCAATTTGACCAGCCTTAAGACTACGCCCGCGCGTTGATCGATGGCTGGTTTGCAAAATGGCTTTTTCGCCAACGCGGACACAGGCATGGCAATTGCTGCATGGGGACCTGGAGCAAATGGAGCGACAAATGAGAAACAAGCGGTTTTGCAAGGAGCATGCGTTATGAGTCAGGCACAATCGGGCAAATTTACGGACAGCAGCAGTGGCGAGGCCTTCAAATCGGATCGTCGCCGCCGCGGAAACCAACCTTGGGCATCGACGAGTGTCCGATGTGGAAGCATTTCGGAGCGAACCGGCCGAAGCGTCGGATTCCGAGCAGAATGTCGGCGACGGCGAGCGTCTGCTGTCGGCCGCGGCGGGAATTGGACTTGGTCTGGTTGGTTTCGCCCGCAAAGGCCTTCGCGGCCTACCACTCATTGCGGCGGGGGCAGCCCTAGTGTGGCGCGGTTACACGGGTCGTTGCCAATGTTACGCGGCGCTGGGAATCGACACGGCGAAGCGCAAGCGCGCAACGGCGGTGCCGGCTGGCCAAGGATGCAAATTGGAGAAATCGATTATCGTCGACCGACCAGCGAGCGACCTTTATCAGTTTTGGAGACGCTTCGAGAATTTGCCGCAAGTGATGCGCCATTTGAAGAGCGTCGAGTCAATCGCTAAGCAGCAGTCGCATTGGATAGCGGAGGGTGCATTCGGTAAGGACGTGGAATGGGACGCGGAAATTATCAACGAGCGGGAGAATGAAATGGTTGCTTGGCGCTCGTTGCCTGGCGGCGACATCGAGACGGCAGGCAGCGTGCATTTCGCGCCCTGGCCCACAATCGCGGCACCGAAGTTACAGTTTCGATGAAATACAATCCACCCGCCGGAAGGATTGGTGCACACATTGCCTCGCTGCTCGGCGAAGGGCTCGAGACCAAGCTCGATGAGGACTTGAACACGTTCAAGCAGGTAATGGAAACCGGAATGGCTACGGGCCCGGCCGTAATGTAGTCTTCGTCTGCTTCCTCTGCTGAGCTTGACACCTTTACCGCGTCGCTGATGAGGATCACAATGCGCAATTCCTGGAGACGGATTTTAATAAAGGCTGCTTGCCTTGCAGGTGCGTACGCGGCCACACGGACCGCCATTGCAGTCTCGCGGCGCTACGACTTTCGCAACCGACTGGTGGTAATCACCGGCGGATCACGGGGTCTAGGTTTGGTGCTGGCAAGGCGCCTGGCGGATGAAGGCGCGGCCCTCGTTCTTTGTGCCCGCGACCGCGACGAGCTGGCGGTTGCCGCAAAGGAATTGTCTAGGCGGGCGACGTTTGTTGGAACTTACGTCTGCGATCTTTCGCAAGCGGTGGAAATCGACAACCTATTTGCGCGGATTCGGCGCGAAATCGGCTCGGTGGATGTCTTGATTAACAACGCCGGTATGATCGAAGTCGGGCCCATCGAATTGATGACTGCGGACGACTACGAGCGAGCGATGGCGGTCCACTTTTGGGCCCCGCTCTTATGCACCGAGCACGTGCTGCCCGATATGCGACGGCGAGGCGAGGGCCGAATTGTCAATATCTCGTCGATTGGGGGCGAAATCGGCGTGCCGCATATGGTTCCGTATAGCGCGAGTAAATTCGCGTTGAATGGCTTGTCGCAAGGGATGCGTGCCGAGCTGGCAAAAAATGGCGTGTATGTGACGAGCGTTTGCCCCGGCATGATGCGGACCGGCGGTTCGCGACACGCACTGTTCAAAGGCCAGCATCGGGCCGAATACGCCTGGTTCAGCATCGGCAACGCAATTCCGATCCTTTCGATGAACGCCGACCGAGCAGCCCGGCAAATCATCGGCGCCTGTCGCTACGGCCGTGCCAAGATTACGCTGTCGCTGCCGGCTAAGCTTGCTGTGCTCTTCAAGGCGATTGCGCCAGAGCTGACGGCCGATCTTAGCGCGGTAGCCGCGCTGATGTTACCTGCTCGCGGCGGAATCGGGCGCACCGCCGTGGAAGGCAGCGAGTCGCAATCGGCCTGGTCGCCCTCGATGCTGACGGTGCTGAACGACCGGGCGGCCGAAAGGAACAACGAGATCCTGCAATCGTCGTGAGCAGTTTCAATCGAGATATTTCTCAATGAAGCCGACGGCGTCGCCAACGCTTTTGACTTGGAGGGCGGCCTCTTCGTCCATATCGATATCGAATTCTTCCTCGAAAGCGGCGACGAGCTCGATGCTTTGAACGGATTCGGCTCCGAGGTCTTCGACGAACCGCGAGTTGTCCTTCACACGATCCAAGTCCACATGGAGTGTTTCCGCCACAACGCGTTTGACGCGATTTGCATTTTCGGACATATCACTTGCCTTTCACCAATCATTCCCCGGCGCTGGGGAGAGTCGAGGGTAGGGTCAGGGGCTAACGCTCGCCAGCCGCTCTCGAATTGCATCGTATCGTTTGCCGACCTGGTCGATGTCGGCGTGAAGCTGCTGCACGAAGCTGTTGTCTTCAAACTTTCCGCGAACGGCCGCGAAGTCCTGATCCCGAGCCGCGGCGTCGCCATCCATGCCAAAGCCGATTCGGCTGGCTTCATCATATTCGCGCTCGGCGTCGATGAGCACCAGCCTTAAGAGCTTTTGCTGCTGATCGCTGTACCGCGCGGCAAATTCGAGAGCTTGCTCCGCGGTGATTTCATCGAGATCGACACCCAGTGAATTCCTGGCCTGCGTGCGACTCCATAACCAAACATCCTCGTCGTAGGCGTGGCGGGCGTTTAGCAAAGCCTGGTGTAGTTTGTCGACGCGATCAATCTCGCCGCTGGTAATCGCGGCGGCGATTCGTTCAAATCTGTCTCGCGGCATCAGTTGCCCGCCAATATCGAGCCATTCCTTGCTGTAAACGGCTTTTGGGTCGGCGGCGAAAACGCTTGTTAATTCGATCCCGCACCGGTCAGCTTCTGCTCCAGGCGATGGAAGATCTGTTCCAGCAGATAGCGCTCGACAGCGGCATTGTAGCGCTTGGCGCCCATCCGCAACAACACGCGCTTGATCTCAGCCCCACCAATATTGACCGAGGCAATACTGCGATCGGTCGATTCCTGCAGTCGAGCTAGCGATCCGGCGCCCGCGAGCATTCGCCCTACGGTCATTGGGCTAAAGACGTCGAAGCACAGTACATCGCGTAATTCGGGGGCGGTTCGCCGGTCGCGCTTCGGCCACTTGTCGCCGTCGCGGAGTGTGCCGACGGTGGCAATATAATGAGCGGGAATCAATTCGCAACGGCCGGTGGGGTCGGCCTCCAAGTGGCTGAACGGGAAATCGGCGGTATCGAAACTTCGCGTGTGCTTACCAAGTACGACGGAGAACGGACCGACGCGGCAAGGCCACATCATGTAGGAGAAGGAACCCGTCTTGCACCCGCGTTCCATTTTGCCTTCGTGCGTCGGGCCAAGTTTATAGCGGTGATTCGATTGATTGGTGCCGCTGCCGGCGTTGTAGAAGCTGAACATTCCGCCGATGAGGAGCGTCGATTTGTGATGGGTGACGGTATACGGGCCAGCGAACACGCTGACCGCCTCGCCGTGAAATGCTTCGCAATTGGCAAAGAAGAGACAATTCTCCGCCGAGAATTGGTTCCCCACTCGGCAGCCCTGACCGATGAACGATTTATTGATGATCGCGCCTCCGGCGACTTGCGCGCCTTCGGCCACGATAAAATCCTTGGCGACGACGGCGTCGCCGATCGTAGTTGCCGCATCCGGATGGCTCAGAATGGTCCCATTGACGAGTGCTTGGGCCGAATCGATCGTCGCGGAAGGGCCGATGTTTACGTCAACAATTCTTGGCACGCCGGCGATCCATGCGCCGTCGCCAACCGTGCCATAGTCTTTTGTCGCCGCTTCGGCCTCGCGGCGAGCCATTTCCAACAAGCGTGTGAGCAAGTCGCTGCGGTAACGATAAACGCACACAAGATAGGCGAATTGGGACGAGAACGAATTGAACAGCGGAACTTCGCGGCCACCGGCCTCGTTAAGCGCCACCACTTCTACGCCATTTCCGAATGACGCGCTCGCGTGTGCTTCCATCAAGCCGATGTTTTCGATCAGGGCGCTGTCGCCGATATGATACCCGGCAAGGTGGCGACCGATATTCGCGACCCGCACGCCGTTTCCGACGACGCAATCTTGGATCCGGGCATTGTAGAGGCCGCAAGGCTTTGCCGCTGCGGGGGCCCGCCGAACGTTGCCCGACAGAGAGCCCAACAGCACTTTGCCGGCGAACTCCACGCCACGCACTCGCTCGGCGAGAAAAGGCTCCGTTACCTGAACGCCGCCCCAATCGTCGGCGGTGCAACCCTGCGACGTCAGCCGCTGGATCTCATCCGCGCGGAGAGGCCGATAATTACGGTCTAAACCATCTGTCATAACTCACTCATTCGTCATTCGCTGGGAGTTTGTTATTTACCGGCGGTCGCCAATTGATATGTATCGGCCGCGATGACGCCTTCCTCATCGGTGGGAATCACCAGCACCGCGACACCGCCGTCTTGAACGTCGATTCGCCGCGCCTCGTTGCTCGACTGGGCGTTAAGTTGCCGATCGAGTTTAATGCCGAGCGAATCGAGCCCGTCGCAAATTTTTTCACGCACCAGCGAAGCGTTCTCGCCAATACCGCCGGTGAAAATCAGGGCATCGACCCGTCCCAAAACGGCATAATAGGAACCGACGTACTTTTTCACGCGATAACAGAACATATCAATCGCCAGCTGCGCTCGGTTGTGGCCGGCCGATGCCTCTTCCACCAGCGTGCGCATATCGTTCGAGCAGCCGGAAACACCCAACACGCCGCTCTTTTTGTTGCACAAGTCGTTCAAAGTTTTGAGGTCGTATCCATTTTGAGCAAGATGGAACAATATGGCCGGATCGATGTCGCCGCATCGCGTTCCCATGATGAGGCCTTCCAACGGCGTGAGACCCATCGACGTATCGACCGAATGCCCCTGGCGGACGGCTGCAATCGAACTTCCATTTCCCAAGTGGCAGGTGATGCAATTGATGCCATATTTGTGGCGTCCAAGCATTTCCGCCGCCCGCCGGGCCACGTAGCGATGCGATGTGCCATGGAAGCCGTATCGCCGCACGCCCAGTTTTTCGTATAGCTCGTAGGGCAACGCGTACATGTACGCGACTTGGGGAATAGTTGCGTGGAATGCCGTATCGAAGCAGGCGACTTGAGGCGCATCTGGCAGCGCATGCATGGCCGCGCGAATGCCGGTCAGGTTCGGCGGGTTGTGCAGCGGGGCTAGTTGGGCCGTTTTTTCGATGGTTGCAATCACGGCGTCATCGATCAACACGGAGCCGGTAAACGCTTCGCCACCGTGTACCACGCGATGGCCAACGGCGCCGATAGGTTCCGTTGTGGGCGCGGTTTTGCCGTCTGAGTGCATCAGTTTTGCCAGGATGGCCGACATGGCCTGCTCATGGTCGGCGGCCGCGATCGGCGGCCGCTGCCTGTCTGCGCCCTCCTGGTGAATCATGGCGGCCTGGGCGTCGCCAATCCGCTCGACCAAGCCTTTCGCCAAGAGCTTTCGCTGCGGCATATCGAACAATTGATACTTGATCGACGAGCTGCCGCAGTTGAGAACGAGGACTTTCATGCGGTCGACGCCTCGCGCGTTTGGGCCAGGCAAACCGCCACCGTTGCCACGATATCGTCCACGCTGGCGCCGCGCGACAAATCGCTGATCGGCTTGGCGAAGCCTTGCAAGAATGGCCCGATGGCTCGGGCCCCGGCCAGGTATTGAGTGACTTTATAGCCGATGTTTCCCGAGTTCAAATCGGGAAAAACGAGCACGTTGGCCTTTCCGGCGACTGTGCTGGGCCGCTTGATTTTTTTCGCCGCAACCTGCGGCATGAGGGCCGTATCGGCCTGGAACTCGCCGTCGATATGGACACCCGGCGCACGCCGGCGAATGATATCTAAGGCTCGTGTGACCTGCTCGACGCGGTCATGTGCTGCGCTTCCCTGGGTAGAGAACGAAAGCATCGCAACGCGCGGCTCTTCGCCCAACAGCTTGGCCGCGCTTGCGGCCGATGCCAATGCTATATCGGCAAGTTGCTCGGGGGTCGGAGCGATATTTACCGCACAGTCGGCAAAGACCAATGGGCAATCCTTCTGGCCACGGAACTCGGACAGGATCATCAAAAAGAAACTGGAGGCGGTCGTGATGCCGGGTGCGTAGCCAACCGTCAGTGCGCCAGCTTGGATGACATTGGCGGTTGCGGTGCATACGCCGGCGACCATCGTGTCGGCATCGCCCTGCTTCACCATCATGCCGCCGTAGAATACGGGTCGGGCGACCATCCGTTTGGCAACGCGCTCGTTGAGCCTCCGCTCCAGGGCGTAGGCGCTTGCGTACGAATCAAATGATTCCGCGTCAGCGGGATTTGCCGTCCGCAGGCCTGTGGCCGAAACGCCGGCTTGGGCCGCGGCCTTGTCGATTTCCTGAGGCGTGCCCAGCACGATCGGCTCCGCGATTTGTTCGTCCACGAGCCGCCGCGCGGCGGCGATCACGCGCGCATCGGACCCTTCGGGCAACACGACCGATTGGCTGCGGCCCTTTGCCGTGGAAATGAAATGTTTAACGAGGTCCATGGACTTTACATACCGTGTTAAGAGCCGGAATGTTCGCGACTCTGGTCAGGGTGGGGGGACCGCCCGGTTCGGTCTGATAGATCCCGAGGATCAAGTTTTCGGGGCGTCCGGCTTTTTCTTTTGCACCCAGTCGTAATAGTCGCGCATCTTCAATTGACTGGCGGCGCTCTCGTCGAGGAAGACTTTGGCTGCGGGGTGCAACTGCAGGGCAGTGGCGGTGGTCATCGACGTCACCGGCCCTTCCACCATAGCGGCCACGGCCTCGGCCTTATTCTTGCCGCTCGCCAGGAGAACGAGGGTGCGGGCTTCGAGAATGGTGCCAACGCCCATTGTGATCGCGTAGATGGGCACGTCCTCCGGCCGCTCGAAGAAGCGCGCGTTATCCTCAATGGTGGAACGGGCCAAAGTCTTGAGGCGGGTACGCGAGCTTAGCGAGCTGCCGGGTTCGTTGAACGCGATGTGCCCGTCGGAGCCGATGCCAAGGATTTGCACGTCGATTCCGCCGCATTCCTCGACACGCCGCTCGTACCACTCGCAAAACGACCGGTAGTTGCTGGTCGTGCCCGACGGTATGTAGACGTTGCCGGGTGCGATGTTTACGTGCCGGAAGAAATTCTCCTGCATGAAATAGTGATAACTTTGCGGGTGTTCGGGCGCAAGCCAACGTACTCGTCGAGATTGAATGTCGTGACTTGGGTAAAATCGAGGCCCTCTTCGCGATGCATGCGAACCAACTGCTGGTACAACCCCAAAGGCGTCGAGCCCGTCGCCATGCCGAGCACGGCGTTCGGTTTCGCGTTGAGCTGGTCGGCCACAATTACAGCCGCAGCTCGGCTCATTTCTTCATACGTCGGCAGAACAACAACTTCCATTTCTCACCCTTATACGTGCTAAAGCTGGATCGGGACGCAACTCGTAGATTAACCCACCGGAGTGCGAGTTGACAATCGCCAGTGAGTGGGGGCAGCGTTGCTGATTGCCGCGTACCAAAGATGGCGTTCCCCCGACTTGGTTTGTAGAGTCGGAGGAGTTAGGATTGCAGGGATTGCGCATTAAATTCTCGGATCAGAGTGCGCTCGGCGCACGGACTTGTGCGCAAAAGAATGAAAGGTCGCAAAACGTGGCAGAAAGGCAAACTTATCGGCTATCGGAAGTCACACTTCCGCAGCTTCGCTCGAACGCACCCAACGTCGTCGTCCTGCCGTTTGCCGCTACGGAACCACACGGCGCCCACCTTCCCTACGGGACCGACATCTTTGAAACGTCGGCCATCGCCGATCGGGCTTGCGAATTGGCGCGGCACCAGGGGCGCAGGTGGCCGCGCTACCCACGATGCCGTTCGGCGTGCAAACGTCGCAACAAACTTATCCGCTGGCGATGAATTTGTACCCGAGCACGTTGAACCGGATTCTCTCCGATTTGACGGAGTCGCTCGATAACTCGGGAGTTGACAAAGCCGTAATCCTCAATGGGCATGGCGGCAACGATTTTTACACGCACCTGAAGGAGCTGTTCGGCAAACGCGCGGTCTTTCTGGTGCAAGTGAATTGGTACTCGATGTGTCGCGAGCTGGCTCAAGAGTTGTTTACCGCGGGCGGCGATCATGCGAACGACATGGAGACAAGTCTGGTCCTTTATCTGCGGCCCGAGTTGGTCACTATGAGCGATGCCGGGCCTCAGCCCACGGCGCCATTCCGACTGGCGGGAATGCGGGCCGGTTGGGCCAGGGCGCCGCGGCCGTGGGACAAGTACACCGAAGATTCGGGGGCGGGCGACCCGCGAGCGGCTACCGCGGAAAAGGGCGCTCGCTTCTTCGACGCCGTGACGCGGGAGCTGGCGACCTTTTTGGTCGAACTTTCTAAGGCCAAGGTGGACGCATCCTTTCCGTTTCGGTAGGTCAAGCTCGGCCTTACGCAATGCTGCGGATCCCAATGGGTACCGTCTGACCTCCACCCCGCGGCGCTTCGTGGAGACAGTTCCCAGTTGAGCCGCGAATGCGCGCCCTCGTCGGCACGCCTACAATTACAATGAACTATGCCCGGCCGCACCAATGGGAATTGTAAGAACTCGTGCCGATGCCTGCCAAAAACGCGAACAACATTGTGCAGCTCGATTCTCGCAATGCGTCGTATGTCGAGCGGCTACTTGAGGATTACCTGCAAGATTCCGCCAGCGTGCCGGATGCCTGGCAACGCTATTTTCGCGACCTTACCGCGGGCAATGGCGAAGCGCTCACCGCACCAGCGCGATCATCTTGCAAACCGACCAGCGTATTTAATCCGAATAACGGCGTCAGGCCGAACCGGGAGCTCGCACGTTCGGCTCAGCTCTTTCAGCAGCATGTCGATCAGTTGGTGGTAGCCTATCGCGTTCACGGCCACCTGGCTGCGAAACTTGATCCGCTCGACCTTGCTCCACGAAATCACTCGCCGCTGGCCCCGGCGAACTATGGGCTAATGCCAGCAGATTTGGATCGCGACGTTATGACAACCTTTGGCGGCCGCGCATCGCGCCCGCTTCCGCTGCGTGACTTAATCGATCGTCTGAATCGAACGTACTGCCATTACATTGGCTTTGAGTACATGCACATTGCGGATCGCCACGTTCGCGAATGGATTCAGCAGCGGATTGAAACCGATGATATCGAGCGATCGCCGCCGCGCGAAATTCAGCTTCGCATCCTCACGCGGCTTACCGATGCGGTGATCTTTGAAGAATTCGTTCGCAAGAAGTATCTGGGCGCACAGACGTTTTCGCTCGAAGGCGCTGAAACACTCGTTCCGCTGCTTGATTTGGCGCTGGAAGCGGCTGCCCAGGACGGGGTTGTCGAGGTCGTGATGGCAATGGCCCATCGGGGACGCCTGAATGTGCTGGCCAACATCGTGGGCAAGCGACCGGCCGATATCTTTCGCGAATTCGACGATCCCTACTCCGAGTTGTGTCGCGGGAGCGGCGACGTGAAGTACCATTTAGGCGCCAGCGGCGACTGGCATGCGTCCAACGGTTCACTGCTGCATGTTTCGTTGTGCTTCAATCCGAGCCATTTGGAATATGTAAATCCGGTGGCCCAGGGCCGCATACGGGCCAAGCAGGATCGAATTGCCGACCGCGAGCGTCGCAAGGGTATGGCGCTTTTGATACATGGCGATGCCGCGTTTGCGGGGGAAGGTGTGGTGCAGGAATCGCTGAATCTCAGCGTGCTGGACGCTTACGCCACCGGGGGCGCGCTGCACGTGATCGTGAATAACCAGTTGGGTTTCACGACCTCGCCCGGCGAAGGTCGCTCCAGCACGTACGCCAGCGACGTCGCAAAAATGCTGCCGGTGCCCATCTTTCACGTGAACGGCGAATATCCACAGGCGGTGGCGCAAGTCGTCGAGCTGGCGATGGATTTTCGCACGGCCTTTCAGCGCGATGTCGTGATCGATATGTACGGATATCGCCGGTGGGGGCACAACGAAGCCGATGAACCGAGCTTCACGCAACCGCTATTGTACAAGGCGATAGAACATCGGCCATCGATCCGAGACAGCTATCTGAAACACCTGCTAAAACTTGGCAAGGTGACGGAAGAAGAAGCCCGGCAGATCGCCGACGAAGAGCACTCGGACCTGGAAAAACAATTCAACGAGGCGAAACAGGCCCCTCCGCCGGAACAGCTATCGCCTGCCGGTTTCTGGCAGCCGTATTTCGGCGGGCGCGAGCCAGACGATGGTCCCGACACCGGCGTTCCGACCGAGACCTTAAAAAACCTACTCGAGAAAGTCACCAAAACGCCGGACGGGTTTCATCTCCACAAGAAGCTGCAGCGGACGGTCGAGCGACGGGAGCGAATGGTAGGAGGTGAATCGCCGCTCGATTGGTCGGCTGCCGAGGCGCTGGCATTCGCGTCGCTCGCTGTTGAAGGACATCCGGTGCGACTTTCCGGGCAAGATGCGGCTCGCGGCACTTTCAGCCAGCGGCACGCGGTGCTTCACGACATCGTGGACGGCCACCATTACGAGGTCTTTCAACACTTGGCTGCCGAGCAAGCGCGCGTGGACATTATCAATAGTCCGCTTTGCGAAATCGGCACGATGGGCTACGAGTACGGCTATTCTTTAGACTACCCGGAAGGGCTCATTCTGTGGGAGGCGCAATACGGCGACTTTGTGAATGCCGCCCAAGTGATTATCGATCAGTTTATCAGCAGTGCAGAGGACAAATGGCGCCGATTGAGCGGTCTGGTGCTGCTCCTGCCGCACGGCTTCGAGGGCAAGGGTCCGGAACATTCGAGTGCCCGGCTGGAGCGTTTTTTGTTCCAGGCTGCCGAAGACAATTTTCAGATCGTGGCGCCATCGACGCCGGCCCAATACTTTCACTGCTTGCGCCGCCAAGTACAGCGCAATTGGCGAAAGCCGCTGATCGTGCTCACCCCGAAAAGTCTGCTGCGTCATCCGCAGGTGACTTCGACGATGGAAGAATTAGCAGGCGGCCGGTTTCGCCGCGTGCTCGGTGATACGCGCGACAGTACGTCTGAAACGAGTTGCGTGCTGCTAACGAGCGGCAAGATGTATTACGAGCTCGCCGAAGCGCGCGACAAGCAGCAGCGTGGCGACGTGGCGATTGTCCGCGTCGAACAGTTTTATCCGCTTCGCGATGAAGTACTGTCCAAATCGCTCCAGGTTTACCCGGCGGAGACGCCGGTGCGCTGGGTGCAGGAAGAACCGGCCAACATGGGCGCCTGGGCCTATTGGAAGAATCGCTTTTGCGGCCGGCTTTTGGATCGATATCCATTTTCGGTCGTGGCGCGGTCGGCCTCGGCAAGTCCCGCGACTGGCTCATCGGCCGCCCATCACCGCGAGCAAGAAGAACTGATTGCGCGAGCGTTTGAGGCACCTCAATGAGTATTGAACTGAAGATCCCAGACGTCGGTGAATCGGTCCGTGAAGTTGAAATCGGTCGCTGGCTGAAGCGCGAAGGCGAGTCGGTGGCACAGGACGAGAACCTCGTCGAATTGGAAACCGACAAGGCATCCTTGGAGCTGCCCGCGCCGGCGGCCGGCGTTTTGGGCCAGATTCTCAAGCACGAGGGGGATACGGTCGCCGTCGGCGATGTGATCGGGTATCTGGAAAAGCAAGGCGAGGCGACGGCGAAAGTGCCCGAGGCCGCTGAGCGACAGGCATCTCGCAAAGAACAGAAACGCGCGGACGACGGGAAGCCCTCCACGAAAGCTTCCCCAAAAATCGAGCCAATATCAAGCGATATTGAGATTCCCATCACGCCCGCCGCGCGCCGCGCTTCGCGAGCACGGACTAACGGCGGCGGAAGTCGAAGCCAAGGGACCAAGCCTCCGCCGCAAGGACGTACAGCGGCACGTCGAGGAGCAAAAAACCAAGAAATCCACGGTGGAACCGGCCGGACGCGAACAGGCGTCGAAAAAATCTGAAAGTCCACAGGAACCCGCGGACGGCGAGCGGGAAGAAGTTGTGCCAATGAGTCTCATCCGCCGGCGCATCGCGGACCGGCTCGTGAGTGCGCAACAACAAGCGGCGTTGCTCACGACGTTCAATGAGATCGATATGTCGGCAGTGAAAGAACTGAGGGCGGAATATCGCGAGGCGTTTCAATCGAAGTATGGCGTCAAGCTGGGTTTCATGCCCTTCTTCGTCAAAGCAGTCATCGACGCGCTCAAAATGCAGCCGGTGCTCAATGCCGAGATTCGCGACGGGCAGATCGTGTACCGGCACTATTATGACATCGGAATCGCCGTTAGCAGCGAGAAGGGTTTGGTGGTGCCCGTGCTGCGATTCGCTGAGCGGTTGAGCTTTGCGGAAATCGAACAGGCGATCGGTGATTTCGGCCGCCGCGCCGCCGACAACAAGCTGGAGCCCAAGGATTTAGAGGGCGGCACGTTTACGATCACAAACGGCGGCGTTTTCGGGTCGCTGTTCTCGACACCGATCGTCAGCCCGCCGCAAAGCGGCGTGCTGGGCATGCACGCGATACAGGATCGACCGGTGGCGCGCGAGAGGCAGGTGGTCATCCGGCCGATGATGTACGTCGCGTTGACGTACGATCATCGGCTCGTCGATGGCCGCGAAGCTGTCATGTTTTTGCGGCGGGTCAAGGAAGCGGTCGAAGACCCGGCGCGAATGCTGCTGGAAGTATGAGGTGGATACGGGCAAATTTTCGAATGACGAATGGCGAATGCAGGAATTCTAACAAAACCGATATCGGGAGAGGGGGACAGGCACAATTTGCTCCGCGAACTGCGCAAATTGAGCCAGTCCCCGGCGGTTTTGTTAGAGTGCCTAAATACATGCCAAGCGGTTTCACAACCTGGGCTAGCGCCCCGCGGCTGATCGGATCAGCCGAAACGCGCTAGCGTCCGATTGATGGGGGTGAGTTTTGAAGCCACTTCTCGTCATTCTGGTTTTTGCGCTTCATCCTCGATCTCCGTAATCTTATGCAGCCGGCGTAGGTGTCGTTCCTCGCCGGTGAACATTGCCTGTAGGAAAGTCCGCATAAGTTCAGCAGCCAGCGCTTCGCCGACAATGCGCGAACCGAGGCACAGCATGTTGATGTCGTCGTGCTCGACTGCCTGGTGGGCGGAGTAGGTGTCGTGGCAAAGGCCGGCCCGGATGCCTCGTATTTTGTTGGCCGCTACTGCCGCGCCGACGCCGCTTCCGCAGATCAGCACGCCGCGCTCCGCTCGGCCGGCAAGCACGGCATCGCCAACTGCTCTGGCGAAATCTGGGTAATCACTCGGCCGATCATCCATCGCACCGCAATCGACGACCTGGTGCCCGATTCGCTTCGCCTCATCGATTAGCTGGGTCTTGAGAGCAAACCCGGCGTGATCGCATCCAAAGGCTACTTTCATAGGAATTTCCGCTTGGAACCCGAAGGTCGACGCACTGTGCAGGAAATTGCGCCTCGCAGAGCGAGACGCCTACACGAACTGTTGCGGCGATTGATTGACAAGGGCCGCGCGCTGGTTTATTTAGTGTAGACGTTTCAGGCGTGCGAATCGAGCG
The DNA here is from genome assembly GCA_963807935.1 of uncultured Planctomycetota bacterium. GTDB lineage: Bacteria > Planctomycetota > Planctomycetia > Pirellulales > Lacipirellulaceae > JABDGM01. The sequence goes on along the minus strand of CAWEDY010000017.1, from coordinate 98,592 downwards.
CGCTTCGGTCACGTTCATTCGATATTTCAATACAATGCAAAACAGTAATTGGATATATGTCGTTGTCTTGGTGTTGACACTTACTGGGTGGCGGCAAGGATTTGGCAGGGAGGGCGTCATCCGCGCCGGCATCGTTGGGTGCGACACCTCACACGTAATCGAGTTTACAAAGCTGATCAACAATCCCGACGCCACTGGCCCGCTGGCAGACGTCGAAGTAACGGCCGCCTGGCCCGGCGGCAGTCGGGACATTCCCGAAAGCCGCAATCGGGTACCTGGGTACGTCAAGAAACTGCGCGAGAAGGGGATCAAGATCGTCGATTCGCTCGAGGAGCTTGGCAACCAGTCCGACGTTATTTTGTTGGAAAGCCTCGATGGCCGCCCACATTTGAAGCAGTTTCGGGCGATAGCCAAAGGTAAACCGGTATTCGTCGATAAGCCGGCGGCCGCGTCGCTGGCTGATGTGTTATCTATCTTTCGCGTGGCCGACGATACACACACGCCCGTGTACACTTCCTCGTCGCTGCGCTTTGTGAAGGAAGTCCAGGCCGCCGCCCAGGACAAATCGATAGGCGAGATGATCGGCTGCGAAACGCTCAGCCCGATGTCGACGCAAAGCGCTCACCCCGACCTGTTTTGGTACGGCATCCATGGCGTCGAGCCGCTCTTCACGATCATGGGTACCGGGTGTGAAACGGTTTCGCGAACCGATTCTAAGCTATCGACGGTCGTCGTCGGAAAATGGAAGGATGGGCGGATCGGTTCCTATCGCGGCTTGAAGAAGGGCTATTACTATGCACTGAGCCTTTACGGAACGAAAAAAGTCGTGCAGCAGACTGGCTATTCAGGATATGGTCCGGCGGTCACGGCGATGTGCGAGTTCTTCAAGTCCCGTAAGCCGCCAGTTCCACGCGAGGAAACGATCGAGATTTACGCGTTCATGGAAGCGGCCGATGCAAGCAAGAAGGCTGGTGGCAAGCCGGTCGCGATGGCAGACATCATCGAGCGCGCTCGAAAGAGATCGGCCGAAACGTTTGCATCCGCCGCCGGAGACAAGTAATGAGCGAGCTCAACCGCAGAAATTTTCTGGCTGGCGCGACAGCGGCAACCGTGGCGCTGGCTTCGCATCGCTCGGCGCGCCGGCCGCTGCAAATGACACCGTGGTGCTGGCCATTATGGGCGCGAACAATCGTGGCTCGCAATTGGCGGCGAGTCTGGTCCAGCACACGAGCGCGAAGATCGCCTACATTTGCGATTGCGACGAGAACGCGATCAAAAAAGGAATCGCGGCAGCGACTTCGCAGGGCGGACCTGCCCCCAAGGGGGTTAAAGATTTCCGTCACGCGCTCGACGACCCTGCGGTGGACGCGCTGGTTTGTGCCGCTCCTAATCATTGGCACGCACCGGCCACGATTTTGGCCTGCGCTGCGGGCAAGCACGTGTACAGCGAAAAACCGGCCAGCCATACGCCGGAAGAAGGCGAGCGCATGATCGCGGCGGCCCGCAGCTCGAAAAGGGTTGTGCAGATCGGGCTGCAACGTCGCAGCAACCCGATGTATCGTCAAGTCATCGACAAGGTGCACCGAGGCGCTATCGGCCGCGTGCTTTTTGCGCGTTCGACGTACTTTAATAACCGGCCTTCCATTGGACACGGAAAAGTAACGGCGCCACCGGCGAATCTCGATTACGACTTGTGGCAAGGTCCCGCACTGGCACGGCCGTATCGCGACAATATCATTCCATACCACTGGCACCTCTTCTGGCACTGGGGCAATGGCGAAGTCGGCAACAACGGCGTGCACACAATCGACGTCTGCCGCTGGGCGCTCGGCGTCGATTTTCCTTCGAAGGTGAGCGCCGTCGGCTCGAAGCTGCGCTACGACGACGACCAGGAGACGCCTGATACGTGCACGGTCACGGCCATCTACGACGGCCAAATGCTCGAGTGGGAAGGCATTAGCTGGTCACCCGCTTATAAGCCAAGTAGCGGAATCAACATTGAGCTTCGCGGCGAAAAGGGCGCGCTCTTTGTCGATGACAGGGGTTACAAAATCTTCGACTCAGACCGAAAACTCGTGGAAGAGGACAAGGGCGCGAAGGATAACGGAGATCACTTGCGCAATTTTCTGGAGGCGGTGCGGAACGGCGAATCGCCCAATTGCGATGTCGAGGACGGACACAAAAGCACTATGATCTGCCACCTCGGCAATATCGCTTATCGCACCGGGCAATCGCTCGAGATCGATCCGTCGAACGGCCACATCAAAGACAATGCCGCCGCCGACAATCTCTGGGCCTGCCAATACCGCAAAGGTTGGTGGCCAAACTCGTAGGAGCGACAGTTCATTATTGTGGTGAGAAGTAGGATTGCTGTTGAATCGTCCGAATAGTTGACTGCCTCGGCGTCCACGGCCCGCCGGTATTCGTTACATCGTTTTGAAATATGCTCTCAGGCCGGTGTTCGTTCGGCCGCTGCCGTTCTGTTTACCGTTACTTGTCTCGCGTGGTATCGACTTGGCGGCTCCCATACCATCATCGCCCAGTGTTTCTTCGCAGGGCCGTACCGGCGCGGCTCCCGCAGCGCGCTGGGCTCTGGGGCTGCTGCTGGCGATCAATTTGATCAACTACATCGACCGCTACGTGCTGGCGGCAGTCGAAGATCCAATTCAGCGCGACTTCGGCTCGACCGACTGGCAAATGGGTCTGTTGGCCACGGCATTTCTCGTCAGCTACATGTGCTTTGCACCACTGTTCGGTTGGCTGGCCGACCGATTTTCGCGCTGGTTGCTGGTCGGCATTGGAGTGCTGTTGTGGAGCGTAGCCAGCGGTGCCACAGGATTGGCGACCGGGATCGGAATCATGCTGGCCACGCGGGTGTTTGTGGGCATCGGCGAGGCAGCCTACGGGCCGGTGGCGCCGACGATTATCGCCGATTTTTATCCCATCGCGCGGCGCGGCCGAGTGCTGGCCTTGTTCTACGTCGCGATCCCCGTCGGTAGCGCATTGGGAATAATTCTGGGCGGACAAGTGTTGCACATGGGGTTTACCTGGCATTGGGCATTTTTCATCGTTGTGCCGCCCGGTTTGTTGCTAGGTGTGTGGGCCTTGTTGATGCGCGAGCCGCTGCGCGAAGATGTTGCCGCGGCCCGTTGCCGTGGCGTGGCGGCCAGTGATCCGTCCGCACCAATGGGAGCAGTGATACCGAAGACTGCCAAGTTCACCGATTACAAACAGTTGCTGCGGACTCCATCCTATGTTTATAACACGGCCGGCATGGCGGCCATGACGTTCGCTGCCGGCGGCTTGGCGTTTTGGATTCCGCGCTATCTGGTGTGGCGAAAAGTGCATGCTGGGCTATTGGACCCCACCAATTTGCCGCTTCGTAATGCCGCGCTGAACGATGCCACTCTGGTGTTTGGCTTGATCGTGGTGATCTCGGGCCTGGGGGCCACACTGTCCGGTGGCTGGGTGGGGGACCAGCTGCGCAACCGCTGGCCGGGGTCGTATTTTTTGATTTCTGGCTACGGAATGTTGCTAGCGCTGCCCTGTTTCTTAGCAGCCCTGGTCGTTCCGTTTCCCGCCGCCTGGGTGCTGATCTTCATCACTTGCTGCGGACTGTTTTTCAATACCGGGCCAACGAATACGATTCTGGCAAACGTTACGCATCCATCGATCCGTGCGCCGGATATGCGCTAAACATTTTTATCATCCACTTGTTGGGAGACGCCATCAGTCCGCCGTTCATCGGCTTAATCAGCACGATTTTCGGTCGCCATTTCGACTCAGTTTCACAGGGAGGACTGGCGGCGCTGCTGAGTCCGAAAGCCGTCGACCAAATCATCAACACGAACATGAACGCCGGGTTCGGCGCCGTCTCGCTGGCGATTTTTTTAAGCGGGGTGTTCTGGCTGCTGGGATCGAAGCATCTGGCGAGGGACACGCAGCGGGTACTTGATGCTGAGTCGACTGGACGCCGGTCGCTGGTTGACGGATAGGAGAATGAAGCGCGACGCAGGGAGGGTGAAGCGGCCCGGGAGTTTGGCTTGCGTCAAAACTCGTACGTCATCTGCATGAAGTATCCATTGGCCGCGTTGCCGGTGCCACCATCTTCTTGGCTGTAATCGATGACGTGTGAGTACTCGATGGCGACGCGCAAGCCGTCCAATACCCATTCGCCAACACCGATAGAGAACCGGCGTTCGGGCACGGTTCCGATTCTCGCCGGCACGGACACCGCCGGATCGACGATCCGCGTCACGCCGGCCAAATCTTCGCTTTGTGAGTAGCCGACGGCGAGGTACGTTCCTTGTGCGCCGATGCTTTCTACGGCGGGGTTCCAATCGAATTGATAGTTGAGAGCCACCTGCCACGCGCTTGGCCTGATCGCGACGGGGTTTCCGGCGTCGTCAATAAATTCGGCGTCCTGGATCGCCCCGTTCCACTCTACTACAAGTCCGATCGGCCCCACGCTCGATTTGACGTGTGCAGCCATGCCTGGGACGAAGCCAATCTGGTCCAAAAAGTGCCGGTATTCATGTTGCAGGAAATTGCTGTCGAACACCGAGCTGTTGACATCGACATCGGCCTGCAGATTCCAGGGTATGCTCGAATTGGGGAAGGTTCCTTTGGTACGGTAACCGAGTGTGCCGCCCATTTGTTGAATGTGGTTTTCAGCATTCAAACGAGGGGTTGTATCGCCGTTGTAGAAATAGACCGCGCCGCTAAAGGGAGCCACGCAGGTAACGGGCGGCCACGCCGGCGGTTTCACGGGCGCCGGAGGCGGGCCGCAGTACGGGCACACGCTTGTCGCAAGCATGCGGGCGAGCGGATTGAAAAGTATCGGTCTTGGCGCCGCGGGAGCCGCCGGTGAGCCGGACGACACTGGAGCCGGCGGCGGAGGGACCGGCAATTCGAAGCCGAACAACAGGAAATCCTCTTTTGTCTCGAAAACTTCAACCGTGAGCGGGTCGTTGATCGTCAGCACGTCGGTCACGGGGTCGCCCGTGGAGATACCGAACGGAACCGTATCTCGTCCGGAGGTAATAAAGACCGGATAGCGAGTCGTATCGCCGATGGTGATGAAGCCGCGCCGCACGGTGAGTCGATCGACCGCGACTTCATCGCCTTCATTCGTGGGAAAGAGAAAATCGGCGCCGTCGAAGTATTGAAGAACGAGACTGGCTCGACTCCAGGTGTTCATCGCGACTTCGAAGTCAAGCTCGAAGGTATCCAATGTGATGTCGCTTTCCGCGACATTATTGAAATCTTCCTGCCAAAACGTGAGCGTTTCGAGCGTGCCGCCGAAGGTCACCGTATCGGTAATGTTGGAGCCTCGTTGGGCAAAACTCTGGCCAATGATTGTTCGGAGCGCATCTTCATTCGCGCTTTTCGAGGTTTCTAACTCGTTCACTCGCTGCTTGAGCTGCGACAATTCATCGGCGATCGAGGGTCCCGGTTCGTTGGAATCGAGGAACGCTGGCCGCGGTATCTGCTCCTCGGTGATTGGCTGGGCGAATTCGGCCGGCGCAACCGCGTGATCGATGGTGTGCTGCGCTTCGCGGCCGGGTAGGCTCCAGATCGAAACCGCATGACCGTTGACCTGCTCCTCATCGCGAAGCGGGGCGAAGTTCATCAATGGGTGTTCTTTGGATTGCAGCGTCGCTTCGACTGGTTCCAGCTCCCAATCGGTTTGCTGCGTCAAGGCACCCGACGCAAACGTCGAGCAGAAAGGCGAGGCAACGGCCGCCAAGCCCAAGATGCAGCGGGCCAATTGGAAACATAAGGCGACCCTTCCAGGGACTTTGCCTATACGCTTCTTGCCGATTGGAGGGAGAATCCTCATAAATCCGCATTTCTCGACGGAGTCGTATTCTGCTGGTTGCAACGAGCGCACCGGTTGCCCGCATTATGACCTTATTTCGGCTGGTCTTTCCGTTGAGCACAGAGGATTCGGTCTAGTCGGCATAGTGCTCATAGACGTCATAAACCGTTGCGTCGGCATATCCGGCCCAAGGCAACCCCTCGAGAATTGCGATTAGCCCAGCGTCCGAAACTAAGGCGGATGCGCAGGGCCGATATCACAGGAAGGGCCACTCGAATCGTTATAGTTTGCCTAATCGGACCGCTGGCAAGATGCGCCGATCCGGTGGCGTGGCGATCGAGGCCGGAAAGATCCTATTTTCGGAAGGCTTCCACAGGTTCCAGGTGGGCGGCCCGCAATGCGGGGTAGAGGCCGGAGAAGAGACCGATTGCCCCACCGATCACCGGGGCCAGGAAGGGGGCCCAGGGGTCGAGCACGGGGGTCCACAACTCATATGCGGAGACGGCGACCACGATCATAACGCCCAGGCTGGCGCCCAAAATGCCGCCGATCACACCCATCGACGCGCTTTCGAACAGGAATTGTGCGGCGATGTGCCGACGAGTTGCGCCGATCGCTCGCCGCAACCCAATTTCGGCCGTTCGCTCCATTACCGATACGAGCGTTATATTGGCGATCCCGATCGCACCAACCACCAGCGATAAGCCGCCGAGCAAAAGGAACATGACGTTCACGTCGCTTTGCACTTCGTCGCGCACGCGGCGGGGCTCTTGGGGTACTTCCACCTTGAGGACGCGCGGATCATCCGGCCGCAGAGCCAGTCGCGTTTGATCGGCAATCAAATACGCGGCGCCAATTTGAGTTTCGATCACCACCGTGCCGGGGCCCACCAGGCCGAAATCGTGCCGCGCGGTTCCTTCCGGAATGATCACGGAGCCAAGCAATTCGGGCTTGCGAGCTACGTCTTTCAAAATGCCGATCACGAGATATAAATGATCTCCGATATAAATCGCGGGCAGGGCGCCGATGCCGGAGATGCCGAGCCGGCGAGCGGCATCTGCGCCGAGAACGGCGACACGGTCGGCCCGCTTGGAATGACCCTCATCGGGCACCCGGCCGGTTGCCAAATCGGCTCTTACCGCCCGAAATAGTTCCGGAGAGGCGGCGTGAACGGTCATTTTGAACGCGGTTTGGTTGAGTGGATCTTTTACGGCCGACGAGCTGACGAGCGCATCGCGGACATCGACTTCGCTCATTGTTCCGGCGGCAACTACTCCGTTCAGGCGGCGAAGGCGGGCGGGCGCATCCCACGGGATCGCTTTGGGATCAATGATTCCCGTCATGCCGGGCTTGGCGCTAACAAATAATTCGGTCGCGGCCACTTGATCGAATTGGCTGACAATGCGATTGCCGGCGGTGCGCGATAATCCGAGAGTTGCCACCAACGCGGTAAGGCCGATCACCACGCCCAATACGGTGAGCATCATGCGGCCGGGTCGCGCGAACATGCCCGCCAAAGCTTCGTTAAAGAGATCGCGAATCGTGATTCCCGAACGCGAAATCTTTGCAGTCGTCACTCTTCCAGTGGGCGTAATTTCGGGCTTCGCGGCTCCGTTCGCAACCGTGATATCGGTCAATCGGCCGTCGATGATGTGAACGCGACGACCCGCGCGGTTGGCGACGTTTTCATCGTGCGTCACGATGACGAGCGTAAGGCCTTCCTTGTTCAGCTTCTCGAACAAATCGAGCAGATGGGCCGATGTTTTTGAGTCCAGGTTTCCGGTCGGCTCGTCGCAAAGCAACAGGCTGGGGGAGCCGACAAGTGCCCGGGCGATGGCGACGCGCTGCTGCTCGCCGCCAGAGAGCTTGCCGGGCAAAAAGCCGGCACGGTGGCTCAGGCCGACCCGCTCAATAGCCGCTAACGCGCGGGCCTCGCGATCGCGAAACGGTTGCTTGCGGTAGACTTCCGCGAGCATCACGTTTTCCAACACCGTTCGATACGGCAACAGGTGAAACGATTGAAAGACGAAGCCGATTCGTTGACTTCGGAGTCCGGCGCGCTGGCCGTCCGTCAAATTTTCGGTCTCGATGCCGTCGAAGAGGTATTGGCCGCTGGTCGGATGATCCAGGCAGCCGATGACATTGAGCAGCGTCGATTTTCCGGCTCCAGATGGACCGGTAATCGACAGCCATTCGCCGCGGTCCAGGGAAAGATCTACGTCAACGAGCGCATTAACGGCTGGATCGCTTCCATACGTTTTGCCAACCTTAATCAACTCGAGAACGCGAGTGGTGGCGTGAAACTCGTTGGAGGTGGTCATGGTTGCTTTTGCATGCTGTCGCTGTTTTCGGTCTGCGTGTTACCTACGACGACAAGCTGACCGGCCTCGAGCTTCCCATCGATCGGCTTGACTTCCACGAAACCGTCGGCAGCCAATCCGGGCTCAACCGGAAGGTATTGAAGTTCGGCTCCGCGCTGAACCTGGATTCTCGACTTTCCATCCGCGGCCAGAGACAATGCGCTCATGGGGACCGTAGTTACGGCGCCGTGGGTCGATTTAATCGGCATTGTGAGCCGCAGAGAGAAACCTTGCAGCGGCGTGGGTGACTCGCCAACGCGCACGGAAAAATAAAAGTGGTAGCCATCGACTCCGCGCGTGCCCGGCGATGCCGCCACGGTCTCGACGGTGCCTTTTGCCTTAAACCCGAGCGACGGCTCATCGATAGCGACGTCCATGCCCGGTTTGACCAGCGGCGCCACATCGAGCGGCAGCGATGAATCGATCACGACCTGGTTATCGGTCACCGACAGGACGGGGCCGCTCGCCGCCGCGCCGACAATGGCGTTAACTTGTTCCAGGCGGACGGGCAAGGCGGGAATGAACACGATCTCATCAAGCGGGATCTGAACACCAAGCTTTCGCTTAGCACGATCCAGATCCGCGGCAGCGCGATCGGCGCGCTCGGCGGTTAAATTGGCTTCGAATTCCGCGACCTTTTGCGCATCTTGAGCTGCTCGAACGGCGACTTCACCATCCAGCTCGGCAGCACGGACCGAGGATCGAGCCAGCTCGAGATTGGCATCGGCAGCCGATCGAGCCGTTTGCAGTGCTCGCGGATCGAGCGCGATGAGGGCCCGCTCGGAAATCTTGACGGCGATATCTGCCGTGGCCGTTTTGTAGACGTGTTCCGCTTTCGACCGGGTGGCCTTTACTGTGAAAGCGGCGGTGGCTGCAGCCGTAGCGGCTGCAATCTTATTCTTGGTAGCATCTCCAAACGCCGTTTCGAGGGTGCGCAAATTGGCAAGTTGCTCGAGCGTCGGCCCGAATGCTTCGTATCCTTTCGACTTGTACCATTCTGCGACCGCATCGCTGGTGCGCTGGTCGAAGTGGCCATCGATCGGCCCCGGATCGAATCCCAGGCGCTTAAGCGCCTGCTCTAATTGTCGGACGTCGGTGCCGGAAGTTCCGGGAACGAGATCGCGGTACGCGGGTATCGCGCCTTGCAACACCAGCACTGGTCGGCCCGAGGCGGTGCATATCACGTCACCTTCTTTGAATTGTGTGTTTGGCCGCGGCAGCGTGGTGATCAGCCCGGCCGAGTTGCTTTTCAGCGGCGATGGCGCCAAGGCGATGGGTTGCGGGATGCCGAAACGGGCCGTTCCGCGCGTGACAATTTGTGAGCTCAGGACGCGCTTTTCGACCGGCACCAAAATCGGCGATGGAGCCGGTGGCGCCGTTCGCGCGGCGGCTTCCGCCGGCGAGACGATGCGCCCACCGACCACCCAGGCGCCGCCTGCGAAAACAGCCATGATTGTCAGGACACAGCATAGAACGATGATTCGATTTGTGCTCATGAAAAGACCCCTATCCGACGAGAAGCGTGATTACGCGGTAGCAACGAGTGCGTATGGTCATCGATGGTGTTGGGCCCCGATTACTGGACCGGGCGAGCGTACATTTCCTTTTCAATTTGCTCCTCGACAGGATCGAAGAGCTGCTTTTGCAATTTACAACTAAGAGCTCCCACGCGGCGTTCATGTTCTTGCAGCTTTTTGAGAGCCGCCTTTTGCTCGGAAGTCATTTTTTCCACGGGAATCAATTCGCCTCCGGTGATTGCCGCAAGGCGCTCGCGGATATCTGGTTCGACCTGATCGGGATGATTGTAATCGAACCCGGCAGCCCGCATCTGGTCGGAATACTTACGCAGCGCAGCCTTCATGCGCGGATCTTTGTTGATAATGGCATCCTTTGGATTGTAGTAGGTCGCCTTCAATTGATCGGGCGCGAAGACTTGTTGAATGGCCTTTAGCGTGCATCCGCCGCATCGCGAGAAGTTCTCGGCTTCCAGCGCGACGGCAAACGTAGCGTCGGTATTCTCGCCTAACAGCGCCCTGTTGTAAGCGGCCTGATCGGCGGGAGACAGCTTCTTGAAGACTTCGACATTCTGCTCGCCCAATCCGACTCGCCCCGGGCTGTAGCCTTCGACAAGCTGTGGGGCCAGACCGGTATACAACGTTGACACGCCGAACCCGTACTGATTAGCGAATTCTTCCTCATCCATGCCGGGCATCGATTTATCCGCAATCATCCCGTGATGGACGGTCTTAAAATCGGCGGCCGTGTAGTTGAATCCCTGCTTGTTCATGCATTGCGCGATCAGACCCTCAACCTTCTCGACGGATTGCACGAGCTCCTTCATGGTCATTCCGAATTCTTCCGTGCCGGGAGGAGCTGGCGGAAGATTTGATTCGGGCGCGCGGCTGCAGGCCGCGGCAGGCAACGCAATCATGATTAAGAGCAGGTAGCGCATTTTCTCTTGAATATGCTTCCTAGTGGCCGGTGGCGGGCGAGCTGTTGGCGTCGATTGGTTTCGTCAAGGAATAGACGTCCTTGCTTACTTCGTGCCCGTGCTTATCGAGCTTGAGCGCCGCCTCGCGCGCCTTAGCCATTTCGTCGGGGCTGAGCTTTTCAACCTTAACCAGGTCCATTTGCTCCTGATCGGTTTTCTTGCCTCGCCAACCGATGTGCACAACGCCCGTGCCGCGAGCGTAATACTTCAAGTGGTGGGCTCCCTCATTCTCTCTGTCGGATTCATCGATAACGACCACGTCGGCGAAATTTCCCGCGGGCGTCTTGACTTTCTGCCCGACCTGGTACACGAGCGCTTGGTCCGTATAGTGAACCGAAGGCGCCCAACCTTCAGAATAGGTCATTCCAAGCTTCGGTTCCTTCACCATAAGAATGCCCGCATGCGCATCCTTGCGACCGTGGATCCAACTGGCTTGTTTGACAAACGTTCCATTATCGTATTCCTCGGGATATTCGCCAAGTAGCCAAACGGCTCCGTCATTATCCTGGGCAAGGAACAGAATCTCCGATTCTTCCAGTTCCTTGTCGACGAAGTCCCGATCCCAACAAACGACCGTCTTGACGCCTGCGATCTCTTTCACCAGATCCGTGACGATAAACGCGACCGAATGTGCTTCCTCATCGCCTTCTTCATCCACGGCATAGCCGTCCCACACGTAGCGCATGCCCGGTTTGATTGGGTACCACGCGTTATCGATAACCGTGGGATGAGTAAAGTTTTTGGTGTTGAAGTCCGGATAGTTGTTCTCTGCTTTGGCACTGCTGAGGAGAGCCACGGTCATCGCGGCTGCGGACATCGCCAGAATTGCACGGATTTTTTTTGCACTCGTCATCGTGGTACCACTGTCCTCTCGTAAACAAAACAAGGATGCATTCTCGCAAGGCCTACAGGGGCCGCATCACTCGCGGAAAATGCTACGACATCGACCGCCGTTTTCCTGTGAAGAGGAAAAAAGAGGCCGACAATACGCTCGCGGGGTGGATGTAATCCATCGTGATTAGTGCGTCCAGCGATTGCAAATTGTCTCACCGGGTAATTGATTTCGCAATGGGCTGGCGATTCCTTTTTTGCCGAAAAGGCGGCCTATGCGGGCGGTGGACTCAGGTTGGACGGCGCCGGCTTCGCTCGGAAATACACGACTTGATGACGGGCTTTTGCTAGACTCGCTTTTGGCCGCTTGGAGACGAACAAAAATGAAGGCCGTCCGCGGCGGAGAAGCTACGGGTCGTTCTCGGCACTATTTTTGGTGGCTGTCACGAATCTCCATGCCCAGCAAGCGAATCTGATAGGATCATTGCGCTGATCGCCAGGTGTCGCAGATGGCGCATCGCAATCAACATAGTAGTGTGAGCTGTCGTTCCATGAGACGAAATTCGCCGGTTTTTGTGGTCTCCCGACAATCCGAATGGCGTGCGCTCTTTACTGCTTGGATGCTTCTTCTGTTCGTTGTTGGAGTGCGGGGCGAGTCTGCCGATGTCTTGCTCCAGGGCGGGACGATCATCGATGGCACGGGCGGCCAGCCGTACGACGGTAGTGTGTCGATCGCCGACGGGCGTATCGTTGACGTCGGTAAAGCGCCGGCCGGCGCCGCGCGGCAAACCATCGATTGCAAGGGCTTGGTGATTTGTCCCGGGTTCATCGATCTGCACAACCACAGCGACTACACCATACTTAAGCCGGAAGCCCGCAGTGCCCAATGTTATCTGACGCAAGGCTGCACGACGTTGGTGACCGGCAATTGCGGCGGCGGGCGGGCAGATGTGGGCACATTCTACGACGAGCTGGCCGCCGCCGGCACTGGCATCAACATCGTCCAGCTCGTTCCGCATGGCTCGGTGCGCGAAAAAGTGATGGGCAACGTTCGCCGCGCGCCCACCGACGCGGAACTGAAACAGATGCAAGACCTCGCCGATGCGGCCATGCAGCAAGGCGCCTGGGGCATGTCTACCGGCTTGCAGTACGTGCCAGGCGCCTATGCAAAAACGGATGAATTGGTGGCCATGGCACGCGTTGTCGGCAAGCGCGGCGGATTCTATTGCAGCCATATCCGCGATGAAGGCGACACGCTCATCGAATCGATCGAAGAAGTGATCGACATCGCAAGAGGGGCTAACCTGCCCTGCCACGTCTCTCATCTAAAAGCCAGCAAGCGACCCAACTGGGGCAAGGTCCGCGCGGCGGCCCATCTCATCGAACAGGCGCGCCGCGAAGGTCTGAAGATCACCGCCGACCAGTATCCGTATACGGCTTCTTCGACCTCGATTATGGCATTTCTCCTTCCGGACGCAGAGCGGGAGGGAGGCGAGCGCGCAACGGCCGATCGGCTGAAAGACGACAAGCAAATCAAGCGACTTCGGCCGATTATTGCCAAAGCGCTTGCGGCCCGCGGGCGAATCATGATCGCGACCTTCAACAAAAAGCCAGATTGGGTTGGCAAGATTATCGCCGACATCGCGGCGAAGGAAGGCCGTGAACCGGTCGACATTGCGCTCGAGGTGCTCCGCGACGATCCGGAGGCTCAAGGCGTGAACTTTGGTATGGACGAAGCCGACGTGCGATTTGTGATGACGCTGCCGTGGGTGGCGACCGCGTCTGATGGCAGCAGCAAGATTGACGACGGCACACGTCCGCACCCGCGCAGCTTCGGAACGTTTCCCCGCAAGATTGGCCGGTATGCAATTCAGGAACACGTGCTGTCGCTGCCTGCGGCGATTCGCAGCGCGACCGGTTTGCCGGCCGATATACTGGGCATGACCGACCGCGGATACGTGCGCCGGAATTTGGTCGCCGATTTGGTCGTCTTCGACCCAAAACAACTCGAAGATCGGGCAACCTTTGAACAGCCATTTAAGCCGTCGGTCGGAGTCCGATGGCTATTCATCAAGGGCCGCGTAATCATTGCCGATGGGGTGCCGCAAGACGTACTTGCTGGCCGACCCTTGCGACGCTCGCAACGGCCATCGCCCGCGAGTGGGCCGAAGTGATCCCGAAACGTGCTCCGCCTTTTATTCCAGGTTTTAAAAAAAAACCGCCGTCCCCTTGGACGGCGGCTTTGTCGCGGAGAGATTTGTGTTGGATTATGGCCGGACAAACGTAACCTGTCCGTCCGCACGGTCTAGCACCATTTGTCGGCTGTTGAATTCCACCAATTTGCCAAGGTTCAGGTCGGCGTCGGTGCCCGTGAGTTTTATTTCCCTATTCTCAAACTCAACGCGATGCGTGGTGGTCGAGGGCGTGCCATCGGCTCCGGGAACGGTGAGCTTGGCCCAACCGCGACTGTCTAGCTGCAATTCGACTGTGGTCAATTCACCATCGCCATGGCGAGCGACAGCCATCCAGGTACCCACAAGGTCCTTGAGGCCCTCGGCGATCGTGGATTTATCTTCTTTGGCCGATGCGGCCGCAATCGCATCGCTGGGCTTGCTCGCTGCTGGCTCAAGCTTCTGCGATATTGTCGACGCATCCGCCTTGTCTGTATTCGCTACCAAGTGAATCGTGCCTTTCGCAGCACTATCCGCGGACACTGGGGTGGCCGCGACGGCAACATTACCGGTGATCTCCGGCAATACGGTGAGGTGGGCGCTCGGAGCCGAAGCTGAAGCGACGGTCGGTACATTGGAAAACGCGGTGTTGGAGGAGGTGGAAACAGATGCGTCGGGAACGAATGGCGACGAATCCGCCGGCGAGTACGAGGGATAGGGGGTGGCGTAAGAGTGGCAAACGCTAGGCCGGTAATAGCCGGATGGCCCACAGGCGTCGGCGGCACGCCAAGGGCCAATATGGCAACCGCCGAGGTCAGAATGCAAAAGGTGCTGGATTTCATGGCTTTTCTCCTTCGTATGGAACGCAAATCTATCGAGTCTATTTGGGGGTTCTGAGGCCTAGTGGAGGCGCTCTTCACCCTCTCATACGACGAGAAACTGGGCTGTTACACCCAAAGATCATATTTCCGGCGACAACCCGGCGCCCAATTGCCGCCCGCGTGATCATTGCAGTTGGCCGAGTCGCATCTCGACGTAGTCGCGGATGACGTTGGCATACTGGCGGTCGGCGGGCGGCAGCGAATCTGATTGGCGCATCAATTGGTCGCGCAAATCGACAAAGCACAGCTTGGCGTAGTCGTAATGTCCGCGGACGAGAAACGACTGAGCGAACTGCAACTTTTGAACGAGCGTGCGAATGCTGTCGTCCTTGTCGAGCGAGAATCTGACAATGTCGTCGAACGAAGGGCGATTTTGCACGGGCGTATCGCTGCCGCCGCGGCTCATAAGCAGGAACCCTGCCATGGCGAGAATGCAAATTGCGATGACGACGATTTGCAGGATGGATTTCGACTTCGCCTTTTTCGCCGCTTCGGGCGTTGTGGCAGCCGGGGTTTCGCCGGGCATGGTGGGGCCGTCGTCGTCGAACCCATCATCGATTCGCGATTCCGGGCGAGGCGATGGTCGCGGATCGCCGTCGAAAGCCAGAACGAGGCGGACATCGCCCGGCAGCGTGACCGCCGCGCCTTCTTCCCAATTGCCGACTGCACCCGGCTGGAGCATCGCGGAGCCGACGGCGAAGGGAGAAGATCCGCGGTTGTACGCGCGATAAGTTCCGCCGCGGTATTCGAGCGTCAGCGCATGCGGCGAAAGATCGGCCGTCGGCAGGCAGATTTCGCACTGCGGGTCGCTGCCAATGCGGAGCACCGGCCGGTCGATCCAATAGCTTGTGCCCGCGGCGATGCCGGATTCAATGCGAATGCTGGCAGACATAGGCGCGGCCCTTTCTAAAGCAAAGCCATGATAGCCGGCAACACGATCGGGGCGATCACGACCAACAAGCACGCGATCATGAGCACCATGCCGGGAAAGACGATGCTCACCTCGGCTTCGGCGGCAGCCTTTTCGCCGCGCTGCGAACGTTTGAGCCGCATCTGCTCGGCCTGCTCGCGCAGAATGGCGCTCAGTGGCGTACCAAGCTCTTCGCCCTTGTTGATGGCAAATACGAGTTCATCGATATCCGCGTCATGCAAGCGATCTTGGAGCGCGTCCAGGGCTTCGTGCCGCGGGCGGCCCAGCGAAATCTGTCGCAACACCTCGGCCAGCTCGTCGGTAAGCGGATGGTCGCCATTTTCGGCGACGGCCGTCTGCAAGCACTCCTGAAAACCGCCACCGGCCTCCATCGTCAGGGCGATCAGGTCCACGGCAAATGGCAGGCGAATGCGAATTCGCGAAAGTCGCTTCTTCGCCCGGTCGCGGACCGACTTGGGAGTCAGCAGTCCATAGATCGCGGTAACGCCGATCGCCAGCACGACCGCCATGGTCGGCCAGTGGCCGAACCACAGCATGATAAAAATCCCGCCGCCGGCCAGCACCGCTTCCAGCCATTTGGCGGCGATGAATTCTTCGGGTTTCCAGGGAAGCTTTTCGCGGCCGGCCATGAGGCTGATCCGCAAATTCTCAAGCGACTTACTTTCCCGCCGCCCGATCAGCGCGGCCACTTCATCGATCACAGGCTCAAACCAACGGTAGATGAAACTGCCGGCACGCAGCTCCTCGCGCCGTTGTCGTTCGAATGGATGGTTGTCGCCTAACAGATCGCGGGGGTAAGTGAGGACCGACAGAACCTGGTAGCAGGCCCACGCGGCCGCAACCGCCACCAAGGCGGACGCAATCATCCAACCGTTTGTCTGGAACCAGGGGCTGTTGAGTAACGTGTTCATTACGTATAGCGGGTTTTGGCCGCCGCTCGGGAGAGTATCGCCCTCCAGCGCGTCTCACACCTCAATGGCCAAAATCTTTTGACTCCATCGGAAGCTGAAGTAGGTCAAGGCAATGACGAACAGCAATATCAATTGGCCGAAAATCGAATGCAGCAGCAGGTCGGTTCCCTCTGGGTTCGTCACGTACGACAGGCCAAGGAAAAATACCGGAAATCCCGTGAGGATGTACACGACTTTCGTGCCGCTGGCCGTATCGACTTCCAATTTGCGTTCGATACGTTGCAGCTCCTGCAGACTGTGGCTAATCCGTTCCAGGGCATCCGTAATGCGACCGCCGCGTTCGAGACACACGAGAATCGCAGCGGAAAAGAGCGTAAAGCTTTCGATCTTGAGCCGCTCTTTCGTTGCGCGAATGGCCTCGGAAAGTGGCCGGCCGTGGCGATACTCGTGCACGATTCGCCGCAGCTCAGCGGCGAGCGGCTCGGGCGTTTCGTTGCCGATCGTTTCGAGTCCTTGGGCGAGCGAGAGGCCGGCACGGCTGGTGTTGGCGAGTGCCACGGTCGCTGCGACCATCTGGTCGCGCAGGACGGCTCGGCGCTTGCGGATCATAAATTCCAAAATTATGCGTGGTGAGACGTAAACCAGATAAACGGCGGCCAGCGCCACCGGCGGCATGCGCAGTACGAACGCCAACGACGACAAATACGGCGACCAGCGAGATGCCCCAAATTCGCAAGTATTTCGGCAATTGGCTTCGATCGAGCGACAGCGAATCGAGCATCGGCGTGACGTCGGCAACGTACCGTGCCGTAACGTCGTCCCACACGCCACCGGCCGGAGCGGCACGCCAGAAACACGGCCGCAAAGACCAGCATCGAACTTAAAATGATGGGAACCATGTTATGTTCGCGGCCGACCTGTCATCGAGGCCAGCTACAACCGTCTCAGGCGGCTGCGGGCTGGTCGGCGTAAAACGTTTTGAGGTTCAACATGCCGGTCGAAATCAGTTCGTCGATGAACGTCGGCAGCCGGCCGGTTGGCTGCAACTGGGCGCGGCCGGCTTCCGGATCATCGAGCAGGAACAAGTCGCGCATTTCGAGCTTGCCAGTGATCGGGATTGATGCCGGCGACTTCGGTGATCTGGCTCAGGCAGCGGCGGCCGTCGCGCATCCGTTTGAGCTGCACGATCACATCGACGGCCGAAGCGATCTGCTGCCGGATCGATTCGACGGGCAAATCGGCCGCCATCTGCACCAGCACTTCCAGCCGCAAGATGACGTCGATTCGAGTTGTTGGCGTGGATCGTGGTGAGCGAGCCATCGTGGCCGGTGTTCATCGCCTGCAGCATGTCGAGGGCTTCGGGCCCGCGGCATTCGCCGACGACGATCCGATCGGGCCGCATGCGGAGGGCATTTTTCACGAGGTCGCGGATCGTGTATTCGCCGGCCCCTTCGACGTTGGCGGTCTTCGTTTCCAGCCGCACGACGTGCTCTTTGGCGAGCTGCAACTCGGCCGTGTCTTCGACCGTGACGATCCGCTCCTTATCGGGAATGAAATCGCTGAGGCAATTGAGCAGCGTCGTTTTGCCGGTGCCCGTGCCGCCGGAGATCAGGATGTTTTTCCGTCCGAGCACCGCGGCCCGCAGGAACTCGGCGACCGTGCGCGTCATCGCCCCCTTGGCAATGAGGTCGTCGACGATCATCTTCCGCTCGGGAAATTTGCGGATCGTGAGCGTTGGGCCGCTGACCGCGAGCGGGCGATCACCGCGTTCACGCGGCTGCCATCGGAAAGGCGGGCATCCACCAGCGGCTGCGAGCGATCGATGCGGCGGCCGACGTTGGCCACGATCCGTTGAATGATCGCTTCGATCACGGCATCCGAAATGAATCGTCGGCCCGAATTCTGCAAGTTGCCGCCGCGCTCGATGTAGATGTGCTGCTTATCGACGACCATGATTTCCGAAACGTTCGGCAGCCGCAGCAAGTCTTCCAGCGGCCCGTAGCCGAAGACGATGTCCTTCAGCTCTTTCTTGAGATGCCGCAGGCCCAGGTACGATTTGAAGCCTTCGTGAATGCGGTCGCCGATCGAATCCCAGGCGGGCCAGAACTTGTGCTCGACGGCATCCACGCGCTCGGTGAGGCTGCAATCCTTGCCGGGCAGAATGATCTTTTCGACGTACTGGGCCGTCGCATCGACTTCGTTTTCGCGTTCCGGAACGGCCGTCACCATGCGGCTCCAATGGCGATCGGTGAACAATCCGCGTTCGCGCTGAGCGGCCGGCTCCGAGGTGAGACTCGCGAGCAGCCGATCGCGCAGACCGTAGCCGGCGATGTGTGCGACCAGCGGTGAATTCGCGTTCGCCAGTTCGTCGCGGCCGCGGGCGATGTTGTCGAGCGTGCGTTCCAGCCGCAGCAGATATTCATCGTCGCTCGCCATCGCGGCGGCGCCGTCGCCCTTGAGGTCCATTCGCCGCAGCAGTTCGACGTGCACTTCGCGGATAAGCGTGCGACATTCGGTCATCGAGCATCTGCCGCTGGTGCTCGCGAGTGGTCTCTTCGGCCTTCGGCAGATCGAGCGTGAGCGAATACGGAAAGAGCGAGATCGTTTGGCTGCCGCGGATATCGCAGCGTTCGCCGCCGAAGAGTTGGCTGTCGTCCGAGCGTGACGCCGTTCATGCCCAGGGCGACGAGCTCCCAGCCGTTGTTGCGGCGATACAGCACGGCCGCTTCATCGGCCACGTAGGGGCTATCGAGCACGATTTCGTTCGAGGCGGCGCGGCCGATGCGAATTCGGTCGCCTTGCACTTCGACGACGTGCCGCTCGGTATCGATGATGTTGTTGTACCAAATTTTCATGGCACAGCTCTCGGCTAAGAGAACGTGGGCAGGGATGACGAAGCGAATGACGTCGCCCGCCAACAGCACGCGCGGAACGTTCGCGATGCCATCCAGCGAAATCGTTTGGTAAACGACGTTTTTGTCGTCCGGCGCGGCGATTCCTTTTGTTCTTCTTTGGGAATGACCTGGATAGCGATGATCCGCGGGCGGTCTTGTCGGACCTCGGCTGGGGTCGACGATTTGCAAGCAGTCGCCGCGTGCGCTCGTCGAAATTTGCGTTTACGGCGATCGTGATGTTGTTGCCGCTCGCATCGAGCTTGCGATTCATCCTGCTTGGTATGCCGCTTCGGTGAATCGCGAGCCGACGCTGATCAATTTGAAAGGCCCGAGCACTTCGAACTCGGCGAGTTCGAGCGGCGCTTTGATATCGCTCTGAAAGAACATGTCGCCCCGGATGTAGGGCCGCGTCGTTTTGATTCCGAGCAACGTGGCTCGGCTGCCCAAGGGGATCAGCGATGCGCGGAGCTTTTCTGGATCGCCTGGGATCGGCACGGGCATGAGCATTTCATCGGTGATGACCTGGCCCGCCGGCAAATCGGTCCCGGCGGCAACGTACGTTGGCGGATGCTTTTCGGCGCTGAGCCAAATGGCGTTCAGCCCCGCCGCTGCCAGCGCGAGCACCACCGCCAGCGACAAGCTTCATTACGTTGCTCATGCTCAATTCTCCTTTTCAATTCGTAGTTGTTTGCGTTTGAGTATCGCGTTCCCGGGCTGCGGACAAGCATCAAGTTGTGCATCGCTTCGCGCGGGCTGGCGGACCAGGCGTAAATCACTTCGTCGCCACGAGCGCACACGTAACTGAAGTCGTTGGGGCCGGCAAACTCGGTCGGTCGAACCTGGAAGCCGCTCTTCATTCCAGCTCGAGACAGCACATCGGAGTCCGCTTCGATTGTAATCAGCTCCAACAGGAGCTGGCCGTCGTCGGCGAATCGCCCGCCGCTGCGTCGTGCCGTCGTCGGGAGCGGCAATAAATGCTCGGGAAGCGTTCGGATAGCATTCGCCGCGCGCGGCGTGAATTCGAATAGCTGCCATCCCCCCGTTTCTTCGGCGTACGCCGCAATAAGCCCGACGGCCTTCGCTCGGCCGCACAGGCCGGACCACCAGCTGGGCTTTCAAGTTAGGCCGATCGAGAAAATAAACCTCGTTGGCCCGCGCTGGACCGGCTCGATGTGCAAACGTGACAAAATCGACAAATTCTTGGCCAAGGTCGGGAAGCTGTGCTGCGGCATCACCGGCCGCCGAACCGCTCATCGCGCGAACCGATCGGCAATTTCCTGCTGCGAAACTATTTGGGAACGGAAATTCCAATCGAGATCCCCGAACGACCATTGTCCGGCCGTCGGAAGCAGTCTCGAACATGTCGCCGCTCGATTCGGTCGCACGAATCGTGTCGACAAGGCGGATTTTTCCCGCCGATCGTGCCACATACGGCCAAAGCCGTACGAGACGTAACAGGCCGAGACCACGACTAGAAACAGGCAACACAGGCAACCTGCGCGCACGGCGTCGGTGCCAAATTTGCGGAACCAGATCAGATCTCGCACCGTCAGTCACGGAATGCCCTCAGCTCTTCGGTGATGTCGCGGATTTCGGATTCGATTCGCTGGCGTTTGTCGGTAAGCAGCTCGATTTGTCGCTGCAAAGCCGCCAGATCTGCTCTGCCGCTGCTTTTCCCTGGTCGCGTCCTTATCCGGCGTGTCGCTTTCTGTTTGGATGAAAGCTCAGCCTGTGCCTTATCGATTGCGTCGATCGTTTGTTGGAGCTCGCCGCTGGAGCTCGGCATCACTTTGTTGGTTAGCGGATTGACCACGCCGCCCAACTGCTGCAATCGTTTTGCAAGCGCGGCCTTGTCGGCTTTTTCCTTCTGTTTCGATTCCTGCTCGGCTGCCTGCCCGGCCGAATTCGACTGCGAGCTCATGCCGTTAAAACTGTTGCCCTGAGTAAGTGCCTGCGCGATCGCCGCCGCGCCGGACTGCTGGAAACTATTCAAGAGATTCGTAATGCTGCCGAGTTGCGATTGAATATCCTTAGTGGCCGCATTGGCCGCGGCAATCAAGTAAAGTTTGAAGTTCGGTGGGCTATTCAGATCCATCGCTCGATGATCCCACGAGCCAGACAGAATCGTGTGCGACCCCTTCGGCGCGGGCGCGAGTTTGAATATCGGGCTGACATCCACCGCTTTCGTCACCGTTTCCGTCACGTAGTCGTCCGAGTACGAGTAAAACGGGTTTTTGGCGACCACCAGTCCAGCCGGAAACACCAGCGGCTTTTGCGCCGGATTATCGAACCGCCGCTTCCATGCCTTGTTGCGGGCTTGGACGAGAACCTCGCTCTGCGTGATGACCGAGAAGCCCAGCCAGGTGATCCCCACCATCAACAGCAGCAGGAACGGCAGCGCCATGGCAAATTCAAGCGTCGCGATCCCGCGGCGGGCGGTGCAGGCTCGATAATCTGCGCAAGTAATACCCATAACTGGTTCGTCATCCATTTAACTACGTCTCATACGAAAAACAAACCGCGCCGTTACCAAGTTGCCAACCACTTGCGAGTTAGCTCGGCTGGCCAATTCGCGCGCTCAATGTGTCACCATCTTGTCGAACAACAAATACGCCTCGGCCACATTCGCATTCATATCCACCGACATCGGCATGGTGACGGCCCCCTTGAGCCGAGTCTTCGTCACCGGCATCAACTTGGCCTGCCAGTTGAGCCGCACTTTAGCGGAGTCGACATGGCTGTATCGGAGCTGAAAATCTCCCAGGGCCATTTGGCGGTGGAAGTCGCCAGCTTATGGCCCCATTCGGGCACATTTGCCACCGGATCCCAATTCAGCGTGTCCCAGCCAAGCTTGGCTTGCGTAGCCGACTTGGCGCCGATCGCCGCTGGCTGCTGTTCATTGCCATTGTAAAACACCGCTTGGGCGAACGTCGTGCGCCGTGCTTGCTGCCCGATGGGTAGATCGCGGGCGAAAACAGTGGCGTCACATCGTGGTGCGAAAGCCCGATCACGGTAAACAACTGCTCGGCCTGCTGCTTGCCGTCGTCCGTGGCGGGTGTCCACGACTCATGCCCCTTTTGGTCGCGCCTCGCGCTCTGTTTTTCGCAAACGCGCCCAGCATGACGTACATCTCCAACGGTTGGGCGTTCGAATCCTTACTCCATTGGCCATCGGTTGCTGCCGCCGATCGGTTTGAAACGGTAACCGCTGCGAAATTGCCAGGCCTTGGTCAACGTGTATCGATTCGTCCATTTTTCGTAATGCTTGGCCAGCTTCCGACCGGTTCTAGCCACTCGTCGAATTGCTTGAGGATCGGCGCACGGAAGGAATCGACGTACGGAAACGTCGCCCGCACCCATTGCGTGTAGCGTTCCTCAGATTGCTTCATTTGGCCGCGTTCGATCGCCAGGTGCCAGCGTTTGCGCTTCAGGTTTCCGGTGCCCGGCGGCATCTTTTGCATGGCGTCGAGGTTATATCGTTTGCGCCTCTTTGTTTTTCAGCTCTTGCAATTCCTTTTGGAGCTTGGCCAGCCGGGCTTGCTTTTCGCTCCGAGCACGGGCGATTTCGCGCTTCTCATCTTCGAACTTTTTGCTTTTCTTCGGGCGTGACGCCCTCGGCCGCCTCCATCTTGTTGATGTCGGCCTCTAATTTGTCGAGCAACCGCAGGCCTTCTTGCAGATGCGGATCCGATCCTCGATTTTTGATTTGCTGTCGTTGATGTTGTCTTGAATCTTCGATAGCGTATCGTCGGAATCGCCCAGCGTGATGACTTCGTCCTTGCCCCATTCGGGTTCATCCTTGCCTGCGGCGTACCTTCCTGTCAGCGACGGCCGCGGCTCGGCCTCGATCGGCATGCGAAAACTGGTTGCCGCCGGGTATATAAATGACTTCATGCCGTAGACTTCGTTCAGGTGCGTCAGCGCATCGCCCACGCCGACGTTCACGATTCCCGAATCCGCTTGTGGCTTGTCGCTCGATTTTTTACCGAGCCGGCCGGCGATGAAGTCGCCGTGAGCCGCCAGGGCGGGAATCAATAAGGTTTCGAATTTGTCCTTGATTTGATGCGTCACCGGGTTTCGGACGAGAGCTCGATCCCTTGCAAAATGAACCATTCCTTGCCGATTTCCACGATCTGCACATCGGCATAGATATGCGCAGCGTAAGCGATCGCGGCGGAAATGTAACCCCACGGCGGTGGCACGAAGAAACCCAGGTTCGCGATCGTGTTGACGAGCAGCCACTTGTTGAAATCCATTTTCAGCTCGAGCTTCGAATCGTAAATGGTCGCGAACGCCTTGCTTTTCTTCGCATCCTCCGATTCGGCGCCATCTGATCGGCGAGAAACTTGAACAGCGGCTTTTCCACGCTATTGAGGATCGAGGTGGCATAGGGCGAGCCGCCGGCGCCGGGCCATATCCTTGAGCTGATCACCGAATTTGTCGAGCGTTTGATTCTGCGGCGAATAGTATTCCATGCCCGCGTCCATTTCCGGGCCGCCCAGGCCTTCGATCACCACGACCAGCCCAGTGACTTCACCAAGCAGATGATTCGTGGCCGTCGCGGCATTCATCCCCCGGGCCATCCACTGGCGCTGGAGAACGCGACGGCATCGGCGGCGTTTTGCGCCGCGATTTTCGTGGTGACGGTCTGACCAGCGTGCCAACGAAACCGGCCATCACGATCAAACCAAGAATGGTGAACATCGTGACGATCGTGATTTTGCCCTGGCGATGGCGGACGCGTTCAGAACCCTCTCCCTTTGCGGAGAGAGAGTTGCTAGTTGTTTTATTCGAGCGTTCCATAACCGATTCCAATCGTTTTGCGGTCGTCTTGCGGGCCTTCGTTGGGCACCGTTGCTGCGGATGTGAGGTTGTAGTAATAATTTCCTCGGCCCCGCGCTTACCGAGCAAACGGGCGATTCCGGGAATGTTGAACGGAAATTCATACGTGACTTTGGCGGTGATATCTGAATCCCAATGTTCGGGCGGGCCATCGATCTCGACCTTGACGTGCTCCTGGCGTATCCGTACTTCGACAGCAGGTATTTCTCTGAAATCGAATGCTTGCCGTAAGCTTCATACGCAGCCACGTAGGCCAAGGCATCCACCGAAACGGCCTTGGTCAAACCGCCATGTGTTCCGCTGGCGAATGGCGTCATCGATTTGGTCGCGGCTGCCTTGGCTTTTTCCATTGCCTTTTCCCAAGTTGTGGCCGAGGACCAAACGGATGCCGTTCGCGCCGCCGCAAATGCTGAATATTCCGTTCCCAGTTTCGCGACCAGCATCAGTACGCTTTCGATAATCATGCACAGAAGCAGTGCATAGGTGGGAATTACCATAACGTAGGAAAGCGTGTAGGCCGCTCCGTCTTCTTCGACCGCCAGCCAACGCAAAGTTGCCGGGCCGAGGATGAGGTACATTCGATGTTGGTCGCGTTGGTTTCATCGTGATTCTATAAAAATGGCCACGAAACCATGGCGCCGATTGCCTCATTGAGAGTCGCGCACATTTTGATACCGAGAATAAAAACAACGCCGCAATCGGCACCATCACCGCGATGGTATGACTACCTCGATGCTCATCATGCCGCCTCGGTGGCGGGCTCCAGCGCAGTGGATACAACGAATGGTGCTCATGATGGAACAAGCCCCAACAATATGAGAAAGTCCGATCGCAAAAAACGACCAAGCGGAACCGGTTTCATCAACAGGCGTGGTCTTCCGAAGTCGAGGGGAAGGCCAAAGCGGCCAAGGATCGCCCCAATCTTCGCACGGCGGCTTTCACCAACGCCAAGGGGCCGTGCCGCCAAATCGACCAGCAATGATCGCAACCCCCGCAATTGCATAGCTGTAGGCGACCGCAAAAATACCTGCGTGCAATCCTAACAGCGCCACCGATCACCGTGGCCAGCTTCACGTCGCCCGCCCCGCCGCCCGAGAGATCGAAACCAAACAGCGTAATCAAGAAGCAAACGCCCGCCGGCAACGAAGTCACCGATGCCGACGCCGCCAAGCATCGGTCACTCGACGATTGCAGCCGGCTGGAAGGTCGGCAAAAGCGGCTCCGTGTGAAAGCTCGCAGCGGACGCCACCACGTTAATTGCCAGCGCCCATAGAAAAGCGGAGTAGTGGCCGAATTGTAAATTCGGTGGCGGGTAAATCGGTGATCGCGCTGGCGATGATGACGCTAAGCAGAATCAAGCCGGCGAGCGTACCGACTCGTCCGCCGTTACCGTGCCACGCAAGGCACCATATCGGCCCGGCCACGGCCGGCAGCAGCAGAGTACGGCCCAGCGAGTGTTTTGCGTCATGTGCAGCAGCGAAGTCGGCCGGATCGCGGGTCAGGCTCGTGGTGAGACATGGTTCCACCGTAACACTAATGTAATCGGTGCGGGCGCAGAGATAAAACGAGCCGGGTGGTCGCGGCGATACTAGCGTTGGCCGGACCACCTGGCCAGGAGTTACGAAACGGTACTTACAGAGTTGCGTAATAGTTGGCTAGATCATTGCCGCCGCCAAATAGGCCCAGTAAACCACTGAGGCGGTTCGCGCCGCCTGCGGCACCAGTGCAGCGCTACTGGGTAGAGGCTTGCAACGAGCTCCATCGCCGTGCATCCAGGTCACGCGATTTTCCGAGAGTCGCACAGGCGATCATGACCATGCGGCAATCGCGATGATCATTACTACTTGCAGAGCTTCGAGCCTTCTTCATCGCTGTGGAACTTGCGGTTCGAGTTGGTCAGTTTCGTGGTCATCGTACTGATTCCTTTTAAAAGGGAACTGTTTGAAAGTTTGCAGGTTCAACTTGGTTCCTGCGACATATCTCTTACGGCGAGACAAGCGGCTGTTACGGCGCGACCCAAAAATTGCGCCGTGGCGCTGTCGTGCGCAGCCGCTGTCGCTGCGAGCCACCTGGCTTCGATTTTGATGTCTTCGAGCGGAGCTTTGATGCGTGCGACGCGCTGGCCTTGCCAGCGTGCTAACTACGAGAGGTGCTCGGGCCGCGCACCGTGTCAGCGGTTGGTGAGTCTGCAGGCTCACTGCGTTCATCCAGGTGACTGCCTTCTCCAAGAGTCGCACAAGCGATCATGACCATCGCGCGATCGCGATGATCATGACAACTTGCAATGCTTCGAGGCCTTCTTCATCTTTATGGAACTTGCTAATCGCGTTGATCAATTTCGTGATCATGGTCGTAACTCCTGTAACCGCATCGGATTTTTGAGAACTTGGCCAGGTCAACAGTCGTTCCTGCGACAATGTCTCTTACGACCAGTCTAAGATTGTTAAGGCGGAAGAAATTACCGGCCGACTGAAAGAAAGATCGCTGTGCGGAATTCGCAAGAATTCGATGCATTCCCAAAATGGTCTGAAGCGTTGCTACTTCATCTAGGCCACGGAGCTTGCCGGGAACAGCTTTCGCGTCAGATTTACGCGGTCTTGAAAGCCCATTTGGCCAACTTCGTCGGCAAAGTCGGAATTGCGCCGGTCGGCGTCAAGTCGCCCAACAGGCGGCCTTCGGCGTTCAAACCTTCGGCCTCGAATCGGTACAGGTCCTGAAATCGGTAGTTTCCCTTGTCGTCGAGGCCCAGGCATTCCGTGATCGCCCGGATTTTACGGAGCCATCGAGAAACCGGCTGATTTGCACGATCACCTGAACTGCCGATGCCACTTGCGTTCGAGCGACGTGCACCGGCAGGGCCACATCGCTCATCAGGCTCAGCGTTTCCAAGCGGATAGTGGCATCGTTCGCCGTCGTGGCGTGGACGGTCGTGAGCGAACCCGCGTGGCCGGAAATCATCGATTGCACCAGGTCGAGCGCCTCGCCGCGGCGGATTTCGCCGACGACGATTCGATCCGGCCGCATCCGCAGCGAATCCACGAACAGGTCGCGAATCGTAACGCGGCCCGTGCCATCCGGCTTTGCCGGCTGGGCTTCCAGATAAACCGTGTGCGGTTGGTTGAGCTGCAGCTCGGAGCTGTCTTCGATAACCACGATCCGCTCGTTTTCCGGGATTTCGGCCGAAAGCGCGTTGAGGAGCGAAGTTTTGCCGCTGCCCGTGCCGCCGGCGATGACCATGTTCTTATGCAGCAGCACGCACAGGCTCATAAACTCGCTGCCTTCGTCCGACATACTGCCCGACTTCACCAGCGAGGCCAGATTGAACGTCGACTTCTTGAATTTGCGAATCGAGATGCAAACACCGTTTCGCGAGCTCGGCGGCACGATGACATGCACACGCGAGCCATCCGGCAGGCGGGCGTCCATGCTGTGGTTGTCGTCATCGATCGAGCGGCCGGTGTACTCTGCGATATTTCGGGCCGCAGCCATCAACAGCGCGGGGCTCGAGAAAGACAATTCGGAGCGGTTCAGTTTGCCATCGCGCTCAAAATAGACCGTCCGATGACCGTTAATTAAAATTTCGGTCACCGACGGGTCATCCAACAGCGGCAGCACCGGCTGCTAAAAAGTGCCGGACTGTTTCGGCGTAGATTTCTTTCGTTTCCATACTAGCTATCCTGCTCAAGGCTCGCAGAAGACACTATCCTTGTAACGTAACAAGCGAGGCCGAAGCAGGCATAACGGCTGCACAAATTGTGAGCCGCTATTGTAACAACATGCTGATTCGATCGTATTATGCTACAAAGTTGTGAGTCAAAGATTCGCATCCGCGACGGCCGGTCCATCTTGTGCTTTCGTTGCCGTTCGTCGTCGAAGCCAGCGATGAACCAGCATCCCGCCTACGAACTTTCGAAGAGTTGGGCGCGGGCAACACCGTGTGTATCGCAGCTATGACCTTCGCTCGGGCGGAGTGCGATCAAAGAGTCGATGAAAACAGCCGTCGCGACACCGCCAAAAGAGCGGTTCCTGCGCGAAGCTCAGTTCCTCGCCCAGTTCGAGCACGACAACGTGCTGCGAGTGTATTCCGTCGATGCCGAGCGCGGCTGGATCGTGATGGAGCTCATGAAAGGCACGCTCGCGTCGATCATCGCGGCTGGGCCGAGCGATCCGACCTCGTCCGAAGCGTTCTCAAGCAAACACTCGAGCGTGCGTTCTTGCACGAAAAGAACAAAGTCCACAGCACCGTACGGCCAACGAACTTGCTGATCAACGAAGCTGGCCGCGTAAAGCTCAGGAATTCGAACAAACGCCGCCGGCGGAGAGCTGCGGCACCAAGGGAAGCAAAAAATATCTGGCCCCCGAGTCATCAAACCGGAGTTCGGCGAGTTCGGACCCGCTTCGATTTGTATTGCTTGGGTTTGCGCGCTCGAGCTGCTCAAAGGCCCGCAGTTCGACAGCCTGTTTCCGGCACCGGCAAAGGGCAATCGATGCCGATATGGCGTGGCTGCGTTGGCATAGCTCGCCCGAGGAGCTGCTTCAAGCGAAACTCGTCAAAAATATTCCCGATGATCTCGCAAACGTTCTCGATCGGATGCTCAAGAAGCGGTGCCGATCGGCCGCAGTCTGCTCAGGAAGTTCTGAAGCAATTGGCCGACCAGCCGCTCATCGCGGTGCCGGTTGCCGGCGGCGAAACCGCGGAAGAAAAAAAAAAAAAAAAAAAAAAAAAAAAAAAAAAAAAAAAAAAAAAAAAAAAAAAAAAAAAAAAAAAAAAAAAAAAAAAAAAAAAAAAAAAAAAAAAAAAAAAAAAAAAAAAAAAAAAAAAAAAAAAAAAAAAAAAAAAAAAAAAAAAAAAAAAAAAAAAAAAAAAAAAAAAAAAAAAAAAAAAAAAAAAAAAAAAAAAAAAAAAAAAAAAAAAAAAAAAAAAAAAAAAAAAAAAAAAAAAAAAAAAAAAAAAAAAAAAAAAAAAAAAAAAAAAAAAAAAAAAAAAAAAAAAAAAAAAAAAAAAAAAAAAAAAAAAAAAAAAAAAAAAAAAAAAAAAAAAAAAAAAAAAAAAAAAAAAAAAAAAAAAAAAAAAAAAAAAAAAAAAAAAAAAAAAAAAAAAAAAAAAAAAAAAAAAAAAAAAAAAAAAAAAAAAAAAAAAAAAAAAAAAAAAAAAAAAAAAAAAAAAAAAAAAAAAAAAAAAAAAAAAAAAAAAAAAAAAAAAAAAAAAAAAAAAAAAAAAAAAAAAAAAACCAAAAAAACAACAAATCTCACTCCAAACAATAAACCGTGATCCACTTCGGCGAGCCGTTGACGCCTTGTCTCGGCCTCTCCGGACTTGCTCGCGATCATTTTCCGAAGACCCATGGCAGTTATTGCTACGAACTGGGTTCGCAATAGTGATTCCATAAGGTTTGCGGGTGACACGGCATAAATGGTCCCGCCATCATTATCGGCACTTCCATGCGCACGGTAGACGAAGAGCAAAGTGATCCTCCGATCGGCGCACGCATGCATCCGCGGAAAGCAAATGATTGGCTGGTGGAGCCGGTCGAATCGTCCATCCCTTTGCTAGCACGGCGGGAGTCTCATGGAACATTGCCCTTCTTCGCAGTCCGACTTTCCGGCATTTCGCCTTTCGTCCGACGAAGAGTTCGTCAATGCGGTGACGCACGGCTTTGGGCTCGTGGTCGCAATCGTGGGCGCACTGGTGATGACTGCGGGTGTTGCGGCGCGTGGCGATGCTCGGCTTGCCACAGGTTGCGCTACGTATTTGTTCACTTTAATCGCCGTGTATGCGATGAGCACGCTGTCGCATAGCACGAATACTCCCAAATGGAAGTCACTTTTCCGGCAGCTCGATCAAGCCTTTATTTACCTGTTGATTGTGGGGACTTATACGCCCTTTTCGCTTGTGTACCTGCACGGTGGCTGGTGGTGGCTGCTGCTTGCGTTCATGTGGTGTGTCGCGCTGGCTGGCTTTGCGGCGAAGGCTTTCTTTGCGCACCGCATTGATACGGGCTCGGTACTTCCCTACTTATTTTTAGGCTGGATGCCAATCATCGCCTTGCCCACGATATGGCAAGCGGCTCCCCCGGGAGAGTTTGCTTTGATCATCAGCGGTGGCGTTTGTTATATGGTAGGCACTTTCTTCTTGCTAAATGACGAGCGTGTCCGGCATTTCCATGCCGCCTGGCATATGTGGGTAATCGCGGGAAGCGCGTGCCACTTTCTGGGTTTGCTGGTATTCGTCGTACAGGCTGGTACCTGAGCTGTTCGCGAATGTCAATGAGTTATTCCCCGGAGCAACGATCGTTCGGTCTCCGGGCGAGCCGGTGCGGGAAGGGGCAGGTCTTCTGTTCCGGGGGCAGTCTCATTCCCTGGTTGGGCGGACCGGGATATTAGCTCCGTCAACACGGCTTGTGTTGCGCGGAAGGCCGGCAGCTCAGCAATCATTCGGTATTGTGCGGCCGCAGCAATTTTGTGAAATCGCTCCAGCGCGCTCGCAAGCGCTTCGCGCCGCGCAATTGAACTCGACGATGCGTCGGCAAATGCTTCATCCGGCACTTGCAGATATCTTTGCCACTTCGTGCCGGTATCGAAGCGGGCCAATTCATCGCGCAGCCGGCCGCTAGTCGATTTCAGGAGCCGCACGAGCGCCTCCTCGTTCATCGCGGCAAGGTCCTGAGCCGGCGGCAGGGCGGGCTGAAAGAGTGGCCGCTCTCCGACACGCCCATCCATCCTTTGAATCGGGATAATAACGATAACGTCTGCCCGGCACGTCAATCCCCGCGAAGGGCGCTCGCACCGAGACGCCCCCGTTAGGAGAAACATCTACGCGAACAAACGGGGCCCGCACATGGACACCTTGAGCGAGCGACGAGTTAGCAAAAGGCCCATGAACTGAATTGCCAAGCAACCCGAATACGATAAAAGCAACAACTTTTCGCGACATGCTGCACCTCCGTTCGAAAAGCATGCAATCTGGCCGGCAACTCCTCTAACCACTAAGCATTGTATCCCTCCCGGAGGTGACGACCTCCTCTGGGCGGGCAGTCACGCTCGGAGGTCGGACGGCGCAAGAGTGTCGCACCGTTATATAGACACTTGCGCCGATCGACTTTTTTCGGAACGACCCACGGCGAACGATATTCCCGCTTTAGCTGTTGTTCGCGTCGGCGTCATCGACACGTTTTTCCGTTTCGGCGTTTACCACGAGTTTTCGACCGAACCGTCGATAGCTGATGTTCGCCAGTTGGGACATAAACGTGCTGCGATTTCTGCACCATGATCGGCGATTGCGGACCATGGATTGATATCTGAACCGGAAACCCGACTGGCGAAAATCATGTGGTGCGGATTCACGTTAAGACGTCCCGACCCGCGCTCAATTGAATCGCTTTGTGCTGTCGTCCGGCGTCGCTTGATTTCAGACCAGCAGTGCCGCAGCGATCTGCTGAGCGGCGGATTGGCCGCTGGCGATGCACTGGGGAATACCGACGCCGTGGTAGGCGTTGCCTGCAAGGGCGAGTGTTGGATAACGGGCGGCGAGTTGTTCGATGCGGGCGATGCGGTCCAAATGGCCGAGGTGATATTGAGGCATCGAGCGCGGCCAACGAGCGACGTCGGCCGTCAGCGGTTCACCCTCGATGCGCAATAGCTCGGTTAGGTCTTCGAGTGCAATTCGGCAGAGGTCGGCATTTGGGAGTTCGATGAGCTCGGGTTGCAGAGCACCGCCGATAAAGACACGAATGAGGACATCACCGGACTTCGCGCGTCCGGGAAATTTCAGGCTGGCGAAACTGGCGGCGATGATGCGGCGTCGTTCGATTTGAGGTACGACGAAGCCGAAGCCATTGAGTGGGTGCGCGATCTGACGGCGAGCAAACCCCAAGCTGACTACCGCGCAGCCGGCGTATTCGATGTCGGCGAGTTCAGCAGCGAGCGGCCTATCGAGCGACCGTAACGCTTTCGCAGCGGCGTACGCGGGGACAGCGAAAATCAGGCCGTGGAAGGCCGATTGGCGACCGGCCGTCGCGGCGGGTGAATTCGTTTCGGATGGCGTATTCTCAAAATCAAGTAGCCATTGCCCATCGTTTTGTTTCGTTACGGTTGTCACGGGCTTATTAAGGTGAATCGTTCCGGGCGGCAAGCGAGCGGCGATTTCCTCGACGAGGCTTGCCATGCCGCGTTGCGGCGCGACGAACAGGCCGTAGCGGGCGCCGCTGGCGGCGTCGCCGTCACCCCGGTTTTCTTCTAAAGGACGAGGGAGCGTGAGAGTCGCTCCAAGCAAGCTGCGTTGCTTGCGTTCGAATTCAAGAAATTGCGGCATGGTGGCGGCCATGCTGAGTTTTGACGGGTCGGCCGTGTAAATGCCGGCGACCAACGGTTGAACGAGCCGCTCGAAAACTTCGCGCCTAATCGGCGCCGCGCGAATGAGGCGACGCTTTCATCGTGTTGGCAGTGCGCAGTTCCGAGCTCGGCGTTTGGCGTCGAAGAAGCAGCGGGACCACGCCGCACAAACGGCTCCGCGAGCAAGCGCAGTTTGCCGCGAATGCTCAGCAGAGGCGAGCACATCGTTGGCCATAGCCTTCGAGGCGACATAAGGTAGAAGCCCGCTGGAACGGGAATCAGTCGGCCGGCGCGAACGACGAACGAACGGCGGCGAGATTCGTCGGTGGGCAGCAGGTCGCCTTCCATTTCTAGTCGGCGGCAGAGATCGACGCCGGCAGATGGAATGGCGAGAAAACTGTCGGCCGAGCGCTCAATGAGGAATCCGTCGTGTTCGACTGTGTCGATGACTCCGCCGAGCCGATCCGATGCCTCGAAGAGCGCGAGCTGCGCATGCGGAACGAGTTGAAGAAGACGATGAGCCGCGGCCAGACCGCTGATGCCGCCGCCGACGATCGCGATGCGCGGGGCGGAGCCAAAGGGAAAGGTGGAAGAGCGAAGAGGGACGGATGACATCTGAAACTGGCTTTCCTTCCGCCGTCTCCCCGTTTCGCCCTTCCGTCCACGCTACCAGATATGCCGGCTGGGATTCCAGGGCCAATACGACTGCGGGTGGGCTCCGAATCGCCATTCGAGGCCGAATGTGAGCGTGAGATCGTGCTGGGTGGCGACTCCGTGATTTCCCAGCGCGAGCTGATCGGCAAATTCGGCCCGTGCGGCCAGCCAGCGGCGGACCGGGTATTTCAGGCCGACGCCAACGGGAATTGTCCAAAGCTCTTCGTCACGTCGATGACCAGCGTCGGTGGGATAATCAATTTCCGTGGCGCCGATTCCGCACCGCCAGTAAGGACGGAAAAGTGCGTCGCCCCATGGATAGTACATGAGGCTGGCCGTTAATTCCATGAGGCGGTCGCCGCGGTCGGCATCGCGGGCGTTTTCATTGATCAATTCGGGCGTCGCCCGATGCAAGGCCAGCTCGGTGCCCCAATAATAATCCCAATCGCAGCCGCCGAAAACGCCGCCGAACATATCGATATCGGTCGTTAAATCGTCGTTCACCGGCCGCGTAAGCCATATCGTGCCGATTTCGCCGCCCAGGTAATACGGTCGGTTGAGCCAACTTGTCCCGACGAGCGGAATACCAAGGCCGGCGTTTCGGCCGCATGTTGACGAATGGCGGAGACCAAGCCATTTCAGTTTCGAGAAATACGAATCGGATGGAGCTGTCGGTTCGCTTTCAACAACGGGTTCAGCGGCGCGTTCTGCAGGCGGCCACGGGAAAGGAAGTTGCCGAGGCAGCACGTTCTCGGGCGGGGTGGGCGCACCATCGGGCCCAATCTCGGGTAGCACCTGGGGTTCGACCGGAGCAGCGTTATTCGATTCGTCTGGATCACTTTGGCCGGCGGAGGGCTCGGCGAACGCCCGCCGGCACGCAATGCTGACTGGCAGCAGCGCGAGTATCAGCGCAACAGTCAGGCAAGTGCGCAGCAAGTCGATCACCCTCCCGCAAGGGGCGCAATTGCGCGATCATTCGGACAAGAGTTAGAGAAGAGCGGCGGGATTATTCAGGCCGACGCCGCGAGTGTCAATGCAGAGTACAGCCGGGGCCGAAACGACTTACTCTTGACGGGCAACGCTTGCCGGCTTTGTGCCAGCGGCACCGGCTGCGCCCGCAGTGCCAGCGGCGCTCGTGGCGGACGGCTCTTTCGCGGTCGCCCCCGATGCACCGGGCACAATTGTGGCATAGGCGGTCAGGCCGGCGTGAAACTTGTCGCCCAAGTCAGTCGCAATGCGGATGGCTTCCTTCACGTTGCCGGCGTCTTTCTTGGCATTGAAAGTAATATCGACAATGTGTCGGTCACTCGACTTGTCGTCGGTCTTAAATTGAAAGCAGTCGTCGTCGTCACACTGGATGGAGACGATTTTGAACGGCTTCTTGCCGCGGACGACTATCTTTTTCGATACCTGCTGGCCGTGCGCCACGTCGCCGAGCAGCAAGGATTCTGGCGCCACGGAAATCAGCGGCACAATGCGGCCGCCGACGTACATCGGAATCCGCGGATTCTCTTCGTCGTTAGTAACGAGCACCAACTGTTCGTTGAAATATCCGGCTGCGGCAGAATCCTTAAGACGGACCAGCAATTCGTAGCCGACGCGGCCCGAATAGCGCTGCGTTTGCGTTAACTCGACTTCCAACGCGTCGCTTGCGCCGCGAACATCGACGATTTTCCAATTCGACCGGCCGGCGTAGGTAACCACGACTTTCTGCTCCGCAGGCGTTCCCTGATCGACGGCATCGAATTTGATGGCGCCCGGCGTAAAGACTATATCGCCGCGGATGTTGCCATCGACTCGCAGTTGTGTTTCACCGTGGAGCCAACTGCCATTGTCGTTCCAGCGCACCTCGACGGTTAGCGTCGCGCCGTGAATACCCGTGAAGGTGCGAGTGTTGAAAGTGGCGGTGACGTAACCCACATCGCCCGTCTTGAGGACTTTCTTCTCGATAGTCGGCGTCGTGCAACCGCAACTCGATCTCACGCTCAGCAGCTCGACATCCTGCTTGTAAATGTTTTTGGCTGGGAAGCGGTAGGACGTATCGGAGCCACGGGCGACGGTGCCGAAATCGTGCTTTGTCTCGGCAAACATTTTCGTAACCCAGGCTTCGGCAAAACATGGGCTAGCCGCGAAAGCGAGGACAATGGCGGCAACGCAACGCATACGCATGGAACCGACCCCCCCCTAATGCGTCAGTTTCTCGAAGCTGACTCGTCACACCTTTAAATCACTGGTGCCGGCAAAATGGCTCCGGCATATTTCGTATCCATCGGCTTAATTATAGGCTCTAAATGCGGCCGAGAGCGAGCGCAAGGCTTAAACATTACGGTTGCGATAAACCCGCCTTGTGGACATTGGCTCGCGCCACCACAACGGGTTCAACAGTTCGGAAGAATGGATAGAATATGACAGGAACGCGGTAGGACGGACGTAAAACCTGCTCGCGTCAACCGGGAGTGGTTTCACCTGGAACGCACCGGCAGCAAGTTGACCACTGCGACGCATTCGCGATCATGTTCCGTGCAACCGCTATGACCGATTTATTTGTTCCCATGCGACCGAGAATGTTTCCAATACATGACGGCCGAAAGGCTCTTACGTTCATTCGTCGAGGTCCTGCGCTGCTCGCCGCGTTCGTCGTTGCCGCTTGCTGGCGGCTGCGGCGAACAGCGCGGCATCGTCCCAGCTGCGCAGCGCAACCGGCGCCGTCTGCGACATCCGCTGCGAATCCGGCTGCGAATCCCTATCCGCATCGCGTTCCCGCGCCGCCGCTTGCCGGAGGCGAGTGGGTCAATACGCCCGCGCCGCTATCTCTGGGAGACCTGCGGGGCCGATTTGTGCTGCTCGATTTTTGGACCTTTTGCTGCATCAACTGTATGCACGTGCTGCCGGAGCTGAAGAAACTGGAGCACGCGTATCCCACCGAGTTGGTGGTTGTCGGGGTGCATTCGGCGAAATTTGTCGGCGAGCGCGTCACCGACAATATTCGCGAGGCTGTATTGCGGTACGAGATCGAACACCCGGTTGTCAACGATGCCAAGATGACGATTTGGAATACTTACGGCGCCCGAAGCTGGCCGACGCTCGTGCTGATCGATCCGGCAGGGGATGTCGTCTGGGCCGCCAGCGGCGAGCGCAGCTTTGAAGATATCAAGTCCGTGATCGATCGCGGGCTTCCTTACTACCGGGCGCACGGTCTATTGAAGCCGGGGCCGCGGCCCACGGTCATCGATTCCAGCAAACAGCCAGCTACTCCACTAAGATTCCCGGGCAAAGTGCTGGCCGACGAAACAAGCGGCCGACTGTTTATCGCCGATAGCAATCACAATCGAATTGTCGTCACAAAGCTCGATGGGCAACTGGAGCAGCTTATCGGCTCCGGCGCAATCGGCCGCGACGATGGCGGTTTCGACACGTCTTCGTTCAATCACCCGCAAGGCATGGCTCTGGTTGGCAACACGCTGTATGTGGCGGACACGGAGAACCACTTGCTTCGGAAGGCGGACCTTGTTGCACGGCGTGTGCTGACGATCGCTGGAACCGGAGACAAGGGAAGCCCCGAATTTCAGGTTGCGAACTCGCGAGTTGGGCAGTCGTTCACTCCGTCCGGGGTCGGAGATGCCCCAGCCCACGCCGACCCAGAATCCAGACTACGTCGGACGCCGCTTTCCAATCCCTGGGCGCTTTGGCACCATGGCAATGAGCTGTACATAGCGATGGCCGGCATGCATCAAATCTGGCAGATGCCGCTCGATGAGAGTGCGATCGTCCCCTATGCGGGCAATGGCCGAGAGGACATATCCGATGGCCGGCTATTGCCCAGCATGCCCTATGACCCCCGATTTGCGTCGTTTGCACAGCCGAGCGGGCTCTCATCGGACGGCCGACGGCTGTTCGTGGCCGACAGCGAGGGGAGCACGGTCCGTTCCGTGCCGTTCGATCGCAATGGCACTGTGGAAACGCCGGTCGGGTTAACCGGCACACTGTTCGATTTTGGTGATGTGGACGGAACGGGCCGCAGCGTCCGCCTGCAACACCCGCTGGGTGTCGCCTGGTGGGATGGAAAGCTGTATGTTGCCGACACGTACAACAACAAGGTGAAAGTGATCGATGTCGAGCAGCGAACATGCCGAACGTTGGCCGGCACAGGGCGAACCGGTAGTGCAGATGCCGAAAAAGGCAGCGCGGCGTCGTTCAGCGAGCCGGCGCGGCATATCGGCCGCAGCCGGAAAGCTGTATGTCGCCGACACGAACAATCACTTGATTCGAGTGGTGGACCTCACGGCGCCGTATCGCGTGAGGACGCTGAAAATTGACGGCCTGGCCGCGCCGCAGGCGCACCCGTAGCAATACATCGGCGCCGAAATGAATGCTGGATTCGGCCTAGCGGCGGACCCCAATAGTCGATCGCTCGCGCGCCCCTCGCCTCTAAGCCAGGCGGTCTTTAGAATTTCGTCATGGTCGAGTATGAGACAGTAAGCATTGTCGGCGTTGGACTGATCGGCGGCTCGATCGGTCTGGCGCTCCGCGAGCGGAGGCTTGCGCAAAGGATCATCGGCATCGGTCGGCGCCAAGCGAGCTTGGATATCGCGCGAACGATGGGCGCAATCGATCACGGAGTGACCAATCTGTTGAACGGCGTCGCGGATTCGCAATTGATCGTCATCGCGACGCCGGTTGATACGATCGCCGAGCGTGTCATCCAGGTAGCGGCAATTTGTCCTGCTGCGTCGCTCATTACCGATGTGGGCAGCACCAAAGAGTCGATCGTTGCGGCGGTTGATGCGGGATTGGCGGGGCGGCGCAGCGGGCCTCGCTTCGTCGGCAGCCATCCGCTGGCGGGCGACCATCGCGCGGGGCCAGAACACGCCCGCGCCGATTTATTCGAGGGGCGCACCGTCGTGGTCACGCCAACCGAGCTGACTCGCACGGCCGCGGTGACAGAAGTGAGCGGCTTCTGGCAAAGTTTGGGGGCGACAGTACAGACAATGCCGCCGGATCAGCACGATATGGCGCTGGCCGTGACGAGCCATCTGCCGCACCTGGCCGCAGTGGCCGTCGCCGCGGCAACGCCAAAGGATTTTCTCCGACTGACGGCGACGGGCTGGCGCGACACGACGCGAGTAGCCGGCGGCGATCCGAAGATGTGGCAGGCCATTCTATCTGCCAATCGCCAACATGTGCTCGATGCCCTCGACGCAATGGGCCAAGCGCTGGGGAACATTCGCGAATCTTTGGAACAAGGTGATTACGAGAGTTTGCTTGCCATTCTTGAAGTTGCCGCGATGAAGAAACGGGACCGCGATGCTCTGGGAGATTGACATTCATCCGGCCGATGGCCAACCGGACCGGGCGGCCGAGCGCGTGTCGGCTGCTGTGCGCGAGCTGGGACAAACAGAAGGTTTGCACGTTGCTGCTGCGCGAGGTTATTTGATTCAAGGTGATTCGCTGGAGCGGGCGGATATTGAACGATTGGCGAACGAGCTGTTGGCTGATCGGTTGGTCGAACGCACGGTTATTGGGCGGGTGGGAGAGATTGATCCGAAATCTGCCGTCCAGTGTGTCACCGTGCTTCTGAAGCCCGGAGTCATGGACCCCGTGGTGCAGAGTGTTCTGGCAGCGGCGAATGATCTGGGCATCTGCCCTCAGGCAGTGGCGACGCTTCGCAAATACTGGCTGAGCGGCGCCACTGATTTGGAAATCAAGTCGCTAAGCACCAGGCTTTTGGCCAACGACGCGATTGAGCAGGTGTTTTTTGGGCCGCTTGCGCTGAACCAATTGGAATTGGGTCGTCCGTACCCTTTTGAGCTGCGCACGGTCCGGCTGCGAGACCTCGATGATGACGCGCTGAAGAAATTGAGCCGCGATGGGCAACTCTACCTGCAACTGCCCGAGATGCAGACGATTCGGCAGCATTTCCGCGAGCTGGGACGCGATCCGACTGATATCGAATTGGAAACGATCGCTCAAACATGGAGCGAGCATTGTAGCCACAAGACATTAGCGGGTCGGATCGCCTATCGCGACGAACGCGGCGAGCGGCAATTCGAGAACATGCTCAAAGAGACGATCTTCGCCGCGACACAAAAGGTCCGCGAGCGTCTCGGCAGCGAGGATTGGTGCGTGAGCGTGTTTGAGGACAACGCGGGCGTGGTCAAATTCGACGATACGTTCAACTTGGCATTCAAGGTCGAGACGCACAATCATCCCTCCGCCCTGGAACCGTACGGTGGGGCGAACACGGGCGTCGGCGGAGTAATCCGCGATATCATGGGTACCGGACTGGGAGCGAAGCCGGTCTGCAGCACCGATGTGTTCTGTTTCGCGCCGCCGGACTCCGAGGCAAGGAGCAGTCTGCCGCCCGGAGTGCTAGATCCGCGACGGGTGATGCGTGGCGTTGTGGAAGGAGTTCGCGATTACGGCAACCGGATGGGGATTCCCACCGTCAACGGAGCCGTGTATTTCGATGAGCGTTACTTGGGCAACCCGCTGGTTTACTGCGGCAATGTCGGGCTGTTGCCACAAAACAAGTGGCACAAACGAACAGCGCCCGGCGATCTGGTTGTTACGATCGGCGGCCGCACCGGGCGTGACGGCATTCACGGGGCCACGTTTTCGAGCGCCGAACTCACCAGCCAAAGCGAAGCGGTTTCCGGCGGCGCGGTGCAAATCGGCAATGCGATCGAAGAGAAAAAAGTACTCGATGTGCTGCTGGCCGCACGTGATCGCGGATTGTTCCACGCCGTGACAGATTGCGGGGCAGGTGGGTTCAGCAGCGCCGTGGGTGAGATGGGCGAGAAGATTGGCGCGGAGGTTCATCTCGATCGGGCGCCGCTGAAATACGAGGGACTGTCATACACCGAAATCTGGATCTCTGAAGCACAGGAGCGGATGGTGCTAGCCGTGCCGGAGGAATCCTGGCTGGAGCTGGATAAGTTATGCCAGTCGGAAAATGTCGAGGCGACGCGGATCGGCAAGTTCGTACCAACGGGACGATTGCAGCTTTATTACGAAGGGAATCGCGTCGCAGACTTGGAAATGGAGTTTCTACATAAAGGCCGGCCGCCGGTCGTGCGGCAGGCCGTGTACATGCGAGCCGGACCGTCCGCGACCCCGTGCGGCGCGGAGGACCGCTCGGCGCACGCCAATCCACAATCCGCATTTGTTGAGAGAGGGCATAGTTACACGAATGATCTGCTGCGGATATTGGCATCTCCCAATGTCGCGAGCAAGGAATGGATCGTCCGCCAATACGACCACGAGGTTCAGGGCGGCAGCGTTGTGAAGCCATTCGTCGGCGCGGCAAACGATGGCCCAAGCGATGCGGCCGTTCTGCGGCCGATTCTCGCTTCTCGGCGCGGCGTGGTGATCGCGTGCGGGATGAATCCGCGCTACGGCGACTTCGATACGTATCACATGGCGGCCAGCGCGATCGACGAGGCCATTCGAAATTGCGTAGCCGTCGGAGCCGATCCTGCGCGGATCGCGCTGCTCGACAACTTCTGCTGGGGCGATTGCGAGCGGCCGGAAACGCTTGGCAGTGTGGTGCGGGCTGCACTGGCCTGCTATGACTCTGCGGTCGCGCTTGGCACGCCCTTCATCAGCGGCAAAGACAGCCTCAACAACGAATTCAGCTATATCGATGACCGCGGCCAGCGGCGAACGATTGCGATTCCACCATCGCTGCTCATTAGCGCAATGGGACAAGTTCATGATGTGTCGAAGTGTGTCACGATGGACCTGAAGCAGCCCGGCAATCTGCTATATCTCATCGGCGAAACGCGCGACGAACTGGGCGGCTCGCATTTTGCGCTTGTAAATGATTGGCAAGGCGGTCAGGCGCCGACGGTGGACCTTGAACGTGCGGGGGCGACATTCGCGGCCATTCATCGAGCGATTCACAGCGGGTTGGTGCGGGCCTGCCACGACTTGAGCGAGGGCGGCCTCGCGATGGCGGCGGCCGAAATGGCGTTTGCTGGCGGTATGGGAGTAAGGATCAATCTTCAATCAATGCCGATGAGTGACGCCCAGGCTGGGCCGGTTGTGCGGCTATTTAGTGAATCGAACACCCGTTTCTTGTGTGAAGTTGATTCACAGTTGAGAAGCGAGTTTGAGCATGCGCTACGCGACGTCGCTTGCGCGAAGATCGGACAGGTGACAACCGGCACGCGGCTGGTCATAGACGATGGCGAAACGCAATTGATCGATGCCGATGTTTTTGAACTTAAAGAGTCTTGGCAAGCGACATTGCGGTTCTGAAGCAAAGCGCTTCGACCGCGACGCCGAGAATTTCGTTGGAATATGACGCGACCACGAGTTTTGGTATTACGAGCGCCGGGCACTAATTGCGACGAGGAAACTGCGCACGCATTCTCTTTGGCCGGTGGCGCGGCGGATCGCTGGCATATTAATCGCGTGCTCGAGGAGCCGGGCCGATTGGCCGACTATCAGGTGCTATGCATTCCCGGTGGGTTCAGCTATGGCGACGACATCGCTGCTGGGCGAATTTTGGGCAATCAGCTTCAGCATCATCTGGCCGATGCAATGGAGGATTTTCGCGTCGGCCGGCAACCTAATCCTGGGAATCTGCAATGGCTTTCAGGTGCTGCTGAAAACGAATCTGTTGGCTGCGGCCGATGAAAACGGACCTACGGCAACGCTCGCGCTCAACGACTCCGGGCGGTTCGAGGCCCGCTGGGTGCGATTGAAGATCGCACCGGGCAACTCTGTTTTTTTGCAAGGCATTGGTGAGATAGAGTTGCCGGTTGCGCATGCCGAGGGGAGATTTGTCGTTCGGGATGCGAACGTCTTTGCAAGCTGGAAGGCGGACGGGCGATTCGTGATGCGCTATGCGTCGAGACCAGAAGCGGGGACGCCCCGGCCCGCGGAAACCTGGGATGCCGTTCCTTATCCCGCTAATCCGAATGGGGCGATGGGAAATGTGGCGGGCATTTGCGACGAGACCGGTCGAGTGCTGGGTCTTATGCCGCATCCGGAGCGATTCATCGATCCGACGCAGCATCCACGCTGGACGCGCGAGCCGGCCCGCGATTTGGGCGACGGCATGCGCATTTTCCAAAACGCCGTGCGATATTTCATGTAAGATGAGCCGGCATCAATGCAGCGGCTGGGCATTTTCCGCGGTTCGCGCTTCGCCGTCGTCCGTCGCTTCGTCCACTGGCATTTTCTCGCTCAGTCTCCAAGCGAGGCGCCCCAATAACCGCGAGTAGACTATCAGACCGCCGACGTACAGCGGGGCGAGTACCAACGGCAGATACAAGCTAATAAATCCCAGCGCGGTCGTAGGCGCCGCACAGATCGCAATCAGGCAGGCGGACTGAAAGTAAAATAGCATCATCGAAAATGGGCAGCGAACGGCGGCGCCCAGCACTTGTAGGTCGATTACCTCCCAAGTGGAGCTACCGGCCATTTGCGAAAGAAGCGTAATGGGAAAGCCGAGCAGCAGCGTACCACCCGCCAACGCTGCGGTCAGCCACCACGGACAAGCCAGCAACTGCCCGAGGATGGCACCAGGTGCAGCGGTGAAGACGATTGCTATGCCAACCGGCAGCATTTCGGCCATCGAGCCAACGAAATTCATGGCTGGCCATTCCGAAATACGCTGTGTGCCGACAGCGCTTTGCGACATGACGGCGATAAAAATATTCGATGCGGCCGCCAGCCAGATAATGGCGCAGACGGCGCCGAACATGGTTTCTCCCAAGCCGGCCATGGCGCGTAGGGCACCCGCGTCGCCGCCGCCCCAACCAGCCCAGGCCGGCACGCCATCGACCAACAAACCGCCCGATGCCATAAGGCCTAGCGTGAGAGCGGCCCATCGCTGCGGGCAGCCTGATGAGAACGGAAATTCCAATATACCGGACAGCAGCGGATACCGCGGCATGACGTGTCGTCCGCGGCTGTCGATCTCCATCGGTTTGCCGGTCCGTTTCGATTTTTCTAAGGCTCGCGCGTACTCAGCCTCCTGCTCCTCCTCATGGAACATTTTTCCCGATAGCGGCGTCACAACCGGCCGCTCACCCGGATGCGCGGCTGGGTCCAGGCCGGGCATCTCGGCCTCGTGCAAAAGAACCGACGGCTTCGAAATCGCCTTCGGCGGGGATGGCACCACGTGCTTTGTGCCGCAGTCGGGGCAGGCGATTTGTTGACCGACTTGCTTCTCCGTCGCGTACATTAAAGTGCCGCATTTGCGACATTTCACCGCGACGTATTTCGGCTGAGCCGCGATCAGTTCGCTTGAAAGCGGCTGGGAGTCGACGTCCCACAACTCGTATTGCTCGCCTTCGAGCGCGGCGGGCATGTTTTTGGGTTTCGGTTTGGGCGGAGGCGGAACAATGCTCAGCGCGCCGCAATCGG
Source organism: uncultured Planctomycetota bacterium (assembly GCA_963807935.1). Taxonomy (GTDB): domain Bacteria; phylum Planctomycetota; class Planctomycetia; order Pirellulales; family Lacipirellulaceae; genus JABDGM01. The sequence goes on along the minus strand of CAWEDY010000017.1, from coordinate 55,098 downwards.
GACATTTAACCTTTTTGCCTACCTGATCGGGCCGGCCATACAGCCGTGTACCGCAAACGCGGCATTCAACGCCGATGTATTGGGGCACCTCCTTCTCAGTGTCGGCCTTGTTGGCTGCCGACGCTTCCGCCGGTTTAGGCGCTGGACTCGGTGCGGGGACAGCAAACGCTGCATCACATGCCGCGCACCGGCCGCGTCGCCCAACCATCGATAGACTAACGGCGAATCGAGCGCCGCAGCTCGGACATGCAATAACATGGGCTGGTTCAACAGTGGGCATCGAAGTGCAGTTGCATTCGTGCTAAAACGTAAGTCACGTTCAGTATACATCGTTATGCTGGAATTACGAAAAGGTAATCTTCCAAAACATATCGCTGGGGCGACGGATTCTGGATTTGGCATGTGGCACGGCATATTTGGTCACGATGATGTTGTCGAGCGGTTTCGCCAGATTTTGTCTTCTGGCCGCCTCGCAAGCACTTATTTGTTCGTAGGGCCGCCGGGGGTTGGCAAGCGGCGCTTTGCTCTTGAGCTTGCGCACTCGCTGTTATGTACAGAAGCGGAAGCTTCAAATTTGGATCCGTGCGGCAAGTGCGAATCGTGTCGAATGTTCGCGGCCGGCAATCACCCGGATTTGGAAGTGATCAGTTTGCCGTCGGACAAGGCGACCTTACCTATCGAACTGTTTATTGGCGACCGCGAGCATCGCAATCAGGAAGGGCTGTGCCATCGGATTGGCTTGCGTCCATTTTTCGGACGGCGGAAGGTAGCGGTTATCGATGACGCCGACCATTTTGGAATTCCTAGTGCCAATTGCTTGCTCAAAACGCTCGAGGAGCCGCCGCCGAGCGCGTTTTTGATCCTGATAGGCACAAGTCCAAGTCGTCAGCTTCCGACGATTCGTTCAAGATCGCAGGTCGTGCGATTTCAACCGCTTGATGTAAAAACGGTGGCGAAAATCCTCGTCGAAACTGGTGCGGTTGGCGACCGCGACTTGGCGCTTTGCGCGGCCGAGCTTAGCGAAGGAAGCGTTGAGCGCGCCGCCCAGTTGGCCGATCCAGCACTGTGGGGTTTTCGAGATCAGCTTTTTTCCGCGCTGACGGCACCATGGCTCGATAGCGTGCGCCTGGCGCGGGCGGTCCAGGCGTTTGTCGATGAGGCGGGCAAGGAGGCCTCGCAGCGGCGAAGGCGGCTGCGGGTCGTGATCGGCTTCGCGGTGGAGTTTTATCGGTCGCGATTCTACGAGGAGCCCCAGGGCCAGCTTGCAGCGGTGAACGCGGCGCTGGATGCTTGCCTGGCGGCGTTGGAGCACATTGATCGTAATGCCAATTTGGGCCTGGTAGTCCAGCGGTGGTGCGAGGAGTTAGCCGAATCGACCGCTCCAACTGCAGGCCAGCCCCAACGGATGGGAGAGCGCCGTTGATGATTCGCACGATGCGGGTTCGGTCGATCCGGACATCACCGCCGGATGGGAAATTGGCCGTAGTCGGCTGCCCCTTGTGTGTGCTACAGTTGTCTAACCACTCGACCCGCCAGAGCGGGGCTGGGTCGTAAAATTGGCCTGATCCAACCATTTGCGACGCGGGACGGCGTGCAAATAACCTGGCTTGTGGCGGCGCCACCGACAGGTTCATCGGGATTACTGGCGCATCTTTTGGTAATAGTCTTAGGAGTTTGGTTGCATCATGATTCGCTCTCTCTTTCGATCCGGCGCTGCCGCGCTACTTGTGCTGCTGTTTGTCTCCACCGCGTCGGCAAGCGAAGCCGATCTGCCGTTGCCCGATCTCAGCGTGGTGCATTTCTTCGGTATCAGCGGCCGCATTTTGCTGATGTGTGGCCTGCTCGTATGTTTGGGCGGGGCGGCATTCGGAATTGTGATGTTCAACAGGCTTCGCAACCTCCCCGTGCACGGTTCGATGCGTGACGTTTCGGAACTCATCTATCAGACCTGCAAAACCTATTTGATTACGCAGGGCAAGTTTATCCTGTTGCTCGAGCTGTTCATCGGCGCCGTCATGGTGATTTATTTCGGTTGGCTGCGCCACTACACGGCCGACCGCGTGGCAATTATCGTCGCATTCAGCCTGGTGGGTATCGCGGGAAGTTATTGCGTCGCGTGGTTTGGCATTCGCATCAATACGTATGCCAACTCGCGAGCCGCGTTTGCCAGTTTAGCCGGCAAGCCCTTTCCGGTCTTTTCAATTCCACTGCAAGCCGGCATCAGCATCGGGACGCTGCTCATCAGCGTCGAGCTGGCGATCATGCTCGCGATCCTGCTTTTTGTGCCCGGCGATTACGCCGGATTCTGCTTTGTTGGCTTTGCCATCGGCGAGTCGCTTGGCGCCGCCGCACTGCGCATCGCCGGCGGTATTTTTACCAAGATCGCCGACATCGGCGCCGACTTGATGAAGATCGTCTTCAATATCGACGAGGATGATGCCCGCAACCCCGGCGTAATTGCCGATTGCACGGGCGACAATGCGGGCGACTCCGTCGGTCCAACCGCCGACGGCTTCGAAACTTACGGCGTAACGGGCGTTGCTCTCATTGTCTTTATTCTGCTCGCAATCAAAGATCCAAGGCTCCAATCTCAATTGCTAGTCTGGATCTTCGTGATGCGCATTTTGATGATCGTGACCAGCGTGTTGGCCTACTTCCTGAATGAAAGTGCCGCAAAGGCCAAATATGAGAATGCCGACGTCATGGATTTCGAGCAGCCGCTTACTTCTTTGGTATGGCTTACGTCCGGAATTTCGATTGCGATGACCTACATTGCATCGATCTTGCTCTTGCACGACCTTGGCGGGGGCGTCTGGTGGAAGCTCGCAAGTATTATCACCTGCGGCACGCTGGCCGGAGCAATTATTCCCGAGCTCGTGAAAATCTTCACCTCGACCAATTCGAAGCACGTCGAGGAAGTTGTATCCGCATCTCGCGAAGGCGGCGCATCGCTCAATATTCTTTCTGGCCTTACGGCCGGAAACTTCAGCGCGTTTTGGATGGGCCTGTCGATCGTTTCCCTGATGGCCATTGCTTATGGTGTGAGCCTTATCGGTGGGGCGAACGGTTTAGGGTCGCTGATGATCTCGCCATCTGTTTTTGCTTTCGGTTTGGTGGCCTTCGGTTTCCTCGGTATGGGCCCGGTAACGATCGCCGTTGACTCGTATGGACCTGTGTCCGACAACGCTCAGTCCATTTTCGAATTGTCAACGATTGCCTCGCTGCCTAACTCACGCCAAGAAATCAGCCGCGATTTCGGCTTTGAACCAAACTTCGAAAAAGGAAAGCATTTTTTGGAAGACAACGACGGCGCGGGCAATACATTTAAGGCGACGGCTAAACCCGTCTTGATCGGCACCGCGGTCGTCGGCGCAACAACCCTGATCTTCTCGATCATCATGGTTCTCAAGGGCCGCGATCCAAATGCTGTCGCCAATCTGTCGATCTTGTATCCCCCATTCCTGCTCGGCCTGATAACGGGCGGAGCTATCATCTACTGGTTCACCGGCGCATCCACGCAGGCGGTGGTCACAGGCGCTCATCGGGCCGTCGAATTCATTAAGGCCAATATTCGACTCGATTCCGGAGCCACCCGGGCCTCGATTGAGGACAGTAAGCGCGTCGTGGCGATTTGCACTCGATATGCTCAGCGCGGCATGTTCAATATCTTCCTGGCCGTATTTTTCATCACTCTGGCGTTCGCTTGTCTTGATGAGTTTTTCTTTATCGGCTATCTGATATCGATCGCTACCTTTGGTTTGTATCAGGCGATTTTCATGGCTAATGCGGGTGGAGCCTGGGACAATGCCAAGAAGATCGTCGAAGTCACCCTGCGCGAAAAGGGAACTCCCCTTCACGCCGCAACGGTAGTCGGCGATACGGTCGGCGACCCGTTCAAAGACACTTCGTCCGTAGCCCTCAATCCGATCATTAAGTTCACCACGCTATTTGGACTATTGGCCGTTGAGTTGGCGATCCAGATGTCGCCCGGCTGGCGTGTGCTATGGGCGGCGGTGCTTTTTGCGGGCGCTCTCGTGTTCGTGTGGCGGTCCTTCTACGCCATGCGAATAGCAAGGGACTGAGCCGCCGGCAAATTCGAGCCGTCGCGGGAATTTCAATTGTTGCCGACTATTCGCGCGGCGATTGTATTGCCGAATATGTTCGGATATTCCCGAGAGTTTTGTGAACAACCGACCCGACGAACTGTCTTAATTGTCGGCGGCTGCGCCGCGGTACCGGCTCCACTTGCGGCAATTGCTTTGCTTTCTAAAATAGTAGAGACTTGTACCGAGCGAGGTGATAATCGGGTATGCGCAATTGGGAGAGGTGGCAGAGTGGTCGAATGCGCCGGTTTGCTAAATCGGTGAAGGGGTCATTCCCTTCCGCAGGTTCGAATCCTGTCCTCTCCGTTTTTGCCATGTTGCTCCAACCAGCACCTGTCATTTTCTTCGGAAGATCCGTAGTTCTCGCGCGGCGCTTGCTATGCATTGCGTCGCGGCTTGGCGCCGTCGAGAGCGACCACTCGTCAGGTCGCCGATTTCATCCAGTCTGCAAAAATGTTCCTTGGTGGATCAGGCGAGTAATAACTTACCTCCTTTGGGGCGGTATACTTGTGAAGGTCCCTTCCGGCAGAGCGGACCTACGCAAGCGAGTGGCTCAATTGTCAACGTGACTTCTCGTTTGATCCGCGGTGGTCCGTTCTTGACGGAACACCGGTGGAGGTTTTTGGTGGCATGACCTCGGATAATGGTTCATTTGCTTCCTTGGTTTCGCTCGTTCTTGTGCTTGCTAGTTGCTGTCCGGCCGCGAAAGCCAGGACCGACGATTCCCCCCCTCCCGACGTCCGCGTAACATCGCCGGACGGGAAGACGCAAATCTTTCTGGGCGTCGGTGGCGATCGGCGGCAACTCGGTTACCGAGTGACGCACGACGGGAAAAATATTATCGAGCAATCGTCGATCGATATTCGGCTTGCCGGTAGTGGCTCACTCGGCGCCGGCGTTTCGTTAGAGCAGGTGGCAGGCAAATTGATTGATAAAACGTCGGAGCTTGCCTGGGGAAAATCTCGTCGAATTCGCGATTTTTGTCACGAGGCCAGCGTAAAGCTAAAAAGCAAAGCGGGCAAACGATGGCAGGTCGAAATGCGAGCGTATAACGATGGCGTGGCATTTCGATATGGATTCACCGCGGAGATGAAGCCGCGCGATTTTATCATTGATGGGGAGGATACGGAGTTCCGGCTCGCTGGTGATCCGCGTGTGATCTATATGACCGTGGACGGGTTCCATAACTCCCACGAGGCGCGGTACGAGCGAAGGAAACTGTCGGAGCTGCCGGCCGAGAAGCTGATCGACAAACCGCTGTTGGCGGTGTGGCCAGACGGAATCGCGGCGGCAATTACGGAGGGGCGACTGCGGAACTTTGCGGGACTGTATTTGGAGCATCCGAAGGACGGGGCCGCGAATTTGTTGCGAACTCGGCTATCGCCTCTTTTAACAAAGCCCGGGGCGGTGGTGGCAGGCCGGGCTCCGCAGTGGAGTCCGTGGCGCGTGGTCCTTGTCGGCGACGAGGCAGGCAAGCTGATCGAAAGCAATTTGCTGCTGTGCCTGAACGAGCCAGCGGAGGGCGATTTCAGTTGGATAAAACCAGGCAAGACGACGTGGCCCTGGTGGAACGGCACGATCGAACACGGAAAGGCCTCGACTCCAGCGTCCAACTTCGCCATCCACAAACAGTACATCGATTTTTGCGCGAAACAGAATTGCGTATCACGCCGTGAGCAGCGTCGCTGGCAGCCGGCCCTGGTATGTTCAGAGTGGCGGGCCCGGGTTTGATCCGCGGCCCGACACCGACGTGCTCACTCCCCGGCCCGATCTCGGTCTTCCGGCCATCCTTGCCTACGCCAAAGAAAAAGGGGTCGGCATCCGGCTGTGGGTTTGGTGGAAACCGCTCAGCGAAAAACTGGAGGAGGCGTTTACAACCTACGAACGGTGGGGCGTGAAGGGCCTGATGATCGATTTTATGGATCGCGACGACCAGGAAATGGTCGAGTGGCAAGAAAAATGTTTGCGTGCAGCCGCTCGGCATAAGTTGGAGATCCAATTCCACGGCTCGTACAAACCCACCGGCGAGCAGCGGACGTTTCCGAACTTGTTCAACCGCGAAGGCGTGCTGAACTTGGAATACCTGAAGTGGAGCAAACTTTGCGATCCGCCGCATAATGTGGACGTGGCGTACACTCGGCTCTTGGCCGGGCCAGTGGATTATCATTTGGGCGGCTTCCGGGCCGCGCCGCGGGACAAGTTCCGGCCGCGCGATGAGTTGCCGACGGTGCTGGGTTCGCGCTGCCATCAACTCGCAATGTACGTTGTGTATGAGAATCCGATGCCGATGGTGTGCGACGTGCCGAGCGCATACGAAGGCCAACCGGGATTCGATTTCGTCGTTGATGTTCCCACGACTTGGGACGAGACAAAGTTTGTGGCCGGCCAAGCGGGTGAGTATGTCGTGGTGGCGCGGCGCAGCCACGATCGCTGGTACATGGGCGGCATGACAAACTGGACGGGGCGTACGGTCAATCTGCCACTGAAATTTCTCGGTGGCGGAAAATTTGAGGCGAAACTGTATTCCGACCGCTCGCTTGATGGAGAGAATCCGAACGAGCTGCGAATCGAATCTCGCGATGTTTCGGCGAGCGATGAGCTTAAAGTTTCGTTCGCATCCGGCGGGGGCATGGCGGCAATTCTTCGGCCCAAGTAGGATTGCGAATGAAACGGCGCCCGCGTCCTGATATCTGAACGCTCTCCGGAAGCAGCGGTCGCCAGTCTTGCGAGAAATGCATCATGATCCGCGGCCAACAATTTCAAAAAAGCGGATTGCCATATGTTCTCAAGTCGATTTGACTTTCGCGCTCGGACCAATTGGCGGATAATCTCCATGGCAGCGGCTACACGTCGTTGCGTACAATAGTCCGCCCTTTACGGCCCGCCTCGCGCCCGTTGTCACCCGCTATGGCCCCACTGATTTGCCTCAACGAAGTGAGCATTGGTTTTCGTGGGCCGCCGTTGCTGGACGAAGTGACGTGCCAGATCGAACCGGGACAGCGGATCGGTTTGTTGGGGCGCAACGGCTCGGGCAAGACGACGCTGATGCGGATCCTGGCCGGCGTTGTCGTACCGGATCATGGCCACTGTGCGGTATCGCCGGGAATCAAGGTTGCCTTACTTTCCCAGGAGGTGCCGCAGAATTTGCAGGGCCGTATTCGTGACCTCGTCCTCTCCGATTTGAAGACGAATGAATCCGACGAATCGATTGTCTGGAAATTGCAGCAGCGAGCAAATCGGTTGCTGTCGTGGATGAATTTGGACGGCAACCTAGAAGTGGGTGCTCTATCGTCTGGCATGAAGCGGCGCGTGTTGCTCGCACGGTCACTTGTTTCTGAGCCGGACGTATTGCTCCTCGACGAACCAACCAATCATCTCGACATCAACGCGATTGGCTGGTTGGAAGATTTTTTGTTGCGCTGGCCGGCCACCTTGATGTTCGTGACTCACGATCGCACATTTTTGCGCAGGCTTGCCACCCGCATTCTGGAACTTGATCGCGGCCGGTTGTTCGATTGGTCGTGCGACTACGATACGTTTCTGGTTCGCAAGGAAGCCGCATTGGCCGCCGAAGAAAAGCAAAATACATTGTTTGACAAGAAGCTAGCGGAGGAGGAGGCGTGGCTGCGCCAAGGCATCAAGGCCCGCCGGACGCGTAACGAAGGCCGGGTTCGGGCACTGAAGCAGATGCGGCTCGAGCGGAGCAATCGGCGCGAAACGCTTGGCACGGCCAAGCTTGAGCTACAATCGGCAGAACGCAGCGGGACCTTAGTCGCCAAGGTGGATAGGATCTCATTCGGCTACGGCGAGCGGACGATCGTGCGAGACTTCTCCGCCACCATTATGCGCGGCGACAAGATCGGAGTGATCGGCCCGAATGGCGTGGGTAAGACGACGTTGTTGCAACTGGTGCTCGGCCAGTTGGCGCCGCAGATGGGCACCGTTCGCCTGGGTACTAATCTGCAGATCGCGTATTTCGATCAACTTCGCCAACAGCTCGACGAGGAGGCAACCGTACAGGACAACTTGGGTGCCGGCGGCGAAACATTGTCGATAAACGGCGGCTCGCGTCATGTACTTGGATATCTGCAGGATTTTCTCTTCACGCCCGAGCGAGCGAGAACTCCGATGCGATTTCTTTCCGGCGGCGAACGCAATCGTTTGCTCTTGGCACGACTATTTTCAAAACCGGCCAACGTGCTTGTGCTCGATGAACCGACCAACGATCTGGACACAGAAACCCTTGAACTGTTGGAAGAGCGGCTGGTCGCTTTCGACGGTACGATCTTGCTGGTGAGCCACGATCGTACATTTCTCAATAATGTGGTAACGAGCACGATCGCGTTCGACGTCGGCGGCGTTCGCGAATATGTGGGCGGGTACGATGACTGGATCCGCCAACGCCCGGGGCCGGCCGGTGTGAACGGCGAAGGTCGGCCGCCGCGCGTGAAAGAGAAGCCACGATCATCTTCGGAGCAGCCGCTCTCAGGCAAGCGTCGTCTCGCATATCACGAAAAGCGCGAGCTCGAATTGCTGCCGGTAACGATCGAAATGCTCGAGGCGAAGATCGCAGAACTACATAATATTATGGCCCAGCCCGAATTCTACAAACAGCCGTCGATCGAAATCGCGGGCAAGCGAACCCGGTTGAATGATTTGCATCAGCAGCTAAACGCGGCGTATGGACGTTGGGAAGTATTGGAACAATTGGCGAATTAGGTTTTGTTGCGCCGCCCGCGATTCGATTCCAGCAGAAACTTTGATTCCTACTTTAAATGAGAGACCATAAAATGTCGCACGCAACAAACCGCCGCAACTTTATTCTTTCCACGCTGGCCGGCGCCACCGCTGGGTCCGCGGTACTCAACACGCCACTCACCAAAGCGATCGAGCCGATTGTCCGCACCGCCGGCTCGCACTTTAAGTACAGCCTGGCGGCGTACAGCTATCGGGACTTATTGAAGGGCAAAACGCCCAAACTGAAGCTCAATGACTTCATCGAAGATTGCGGTAAATTCGATTTGGATGGAACGGAGCTCACGTCGTATTACTTCCCGCCGCGTCCGTCGCCCGAGTTTCTTCGACAGTTGAAATCGACCACCTTTCGTCGCGGGTTAGACATTTCCGGCACGGCGGTCGGCAACGATTTTTGCTTCCCGGCCGGCAAACGTCGCGACCAGGAGATCGCGAGCGTCAAGCGCTGGATCGAATACGCAGACTTGATGGACGCACCAGTCATTCGTATTTTTTCCGGAGGCATGAAGCCCGGACAGTCGGCCGACGAGGCCCGCCGCCAGGCAATCGAGGCGATTGAGGAATGTTGCGAGTACGCCGGCAAGTACGGGGTTTTCCTGGCGCTGGAGAATCACGGGGGCATCGTCGCCGATGCCGACGGCATCTTGGCGATCGTGCGTGGCGTCAGCAGTCCTTGGTTTGGCGTCAACATGGATACCGGGAATTTCCGCACGGCCGATGTCTATGGCGACCTCGCCAAGATCGCGCCGTACTCCATCAACGTGCAGGTCAAGATTTCCATTCACCCGGCCGGAAAACCGGATGAACCGAGCGATTTCAAACGCCTGGCTCAGATTCTTCGGAAATCCGGCTATCGTGGATACATCGCGCTGGAGTACGAGGGGCGCGGTAATCCGCGTCAAGATTGCCCGAAGTATCTCGAGCGGATTCGCGCTGCGTTTGCTTGAATCGCGCTGCCAACGCTTCAGCCAAAGAACGCGCTCGGCGGCAACGTAAAATCCGCTCAAATTTCCGCCAACCGCTCCGTGGCGTCGCCGAACTGGTCCATGCGCACGTTCATCTTATCCATCATCGATAGATAAAGCCGGCACATTTGCCGATTCGATTTGCCTCGGTAATCCAGAACGCGGCCCGTGCGCATCTTGCCACCACCGCCGCCGAGTAGCACAACCGGCAATTGCGTGGCATCGTGCCCGCCCGTGAGCATACTCGAGCAGAACAACAACATCGAATTATCAAGTGCGGTTCGTTCTCCTTCGTGGATCGCGTCTAATTTGCGCGATATACGCCAACTGCTCGACGAAAAACTGGTTGACTTTGAGCCAGTCGGCCGTATCCGAGTGAGACAGCAAGTGATGGATCATGTAGTCGACGCCCAAATGCGGGAACCGCAACGACGAGTGATCGTTATTCAGCTTGAGCGTCGTGATTCGAGTCGTATCCGTCTGAAACCCCAGCACGAGTATGTCGCACATCAGCCGCATGTGATCGGCAATGTTTTGCGGAACTCCTTCCGGGGGTCGAGGAATGTTCGGTTTATCGAGCGTTGGCCGCCAGCCTTGCAATTCGCCCCGCTTGCCCGCTTGTGCGATTCGTTGTTCCACGTCGCGGACGGAATCCAAATACTCGTCCATCTTTCGCTGGTCGGTTGTGCTGATCCGCCGTCGCACGTCGCTGGCGTCACTCAAGACCGCGTCCAGCACGCTTTTATCGCCGCGCTGGACTTCGTCCTTAAACAGGCGGTCAAATGCCAAAGCCGGATAGAGCTCCAACGGCGTGGGCGTCGTCGGCGACGACCAGGAAATGTGCGAACTGTAGAGCATCGAATAGTTTTTATGAACGGCCGGATTCGATTTTTCGCAAGCCAGCACCAGGCTGGACACTTTCGTAGATCGCCCGTACTTTTGTGCCAGCAACTGATCGATGCTTGTTCCCGAACGGATGTCGCCGCCCGATGCGAGCGGTGCGCCGGAAAGCAGGTTGCCGGTTTGCGAGCTGTGAATGTTACCCTTTAACGCTTGTTCATTGAACAGACCGCGGATGACCAGCATTTTCTCGCGATGGTTAGCCAACGGCGCGAGCACCTTGCCCAATTCCATCGCCTTGCCTTCGCCTTTGGCCCACCATTCCTTACTGTGAAACCCGTTACCGGCGAAAAGTACGGCTAGCCTCACGGGTGCCTCGCTTGCCACGGCGGATCCGCGCACCACATCGCCCCACACATTGAGTGATTCCAGCCACGGCAGCGCCATGGAAACGCCAATTCCGCGAAGCATCGTGCGGCGAGAAAAAATGTGTTTGCTCATATTGGTCCACTTTCTTTAGGAGTTGCTTAATTTAGTGACCGGTACGGAGTCGGGTCGAGCGATCATTCATCAAACGCGGTTTCCATTCCTCGAATCTCGCGGAACTGTCGGCTCCGCACGATGGTCTCTATGGCCACATCCACTTTGTAATCGTGGGCCGCTAGCTCGCTTTGCATTTGCGTCAGCAGCGGCTCGTCGGAGAGTTGCACCGCTCTACCTAGGGCATAACCGAGCAACTTTCGACAAAATTGCCGCAAAAAGTCGTCACGCCGCTTCGTCAGCAGATAATTTTGCAGACCCTCGAGGCCCGCGAACTCAGAGCCATCCATTGTCTTGACCCGCGTGTCGATCGGCCGGCCGCCCAGGTCCTTTTCCCGATGCCCGCCGATCGCGTCGAACGCCTCCAGCGAAAACCCGTACGGGTCGAATCGCCGATGGCAAACGGCGCACTTCGGATCGCTGACGTGCTTTTCAACAAGCTGCCGCACGGTCAGCCCGTGTGTCGCCGCCTCATCGTCTGGCAAGGGAGGTACGCCCTTGGGCGGTTTCGGCAATCGCTCGCCCAGCAATACTTCGCTGACCCAATTCCCCCGCAAAATGGGACTTGTCCGCGACGCACCCGATTGTTTCGCTAGTGTAGTCGCCTGGGCCAACACGCCGCCTCGCGCATACTTCTTCATGCCATCGACGCGCCGCCACTCGGCGCCGGTAACGCCCGGAATGCCGTAGTGCCGTGCCAATGGCTCATTCAAAAATGTGTAATCGGCATCGAGGATATTCAACACCGAACGGCCGTGCTGAAACAGATCGGTAAAGAACAAAATCGATTCCTCGGCCATCGAGACCCGCAAGCTCGCAAATGTGGGGAAGTGCCGGTCGCTTTTTTCGTCCAGGTGCTCGAAATCGTCGATGAGCAGCCAATGGCAGGCGAACTCTGTCGCCAAGCGCCGCGTCTTCGCGTCGCGCAGCATTCGCCGCGTTTGGGCAATCAGCACGTCCGGCTCGTGCAGTCGGCCGGCCGCCGCCGCCTGCCGCAATTCGGCGTCTGGTTGCGAAGCCCACAGGAAATAACTCAACCGGCTCGCCAATTCCCAATCGGAAACGGGCCCTTGGCCAGCGCCAGCCACGGGCTGCTCGAGGCGGTATAGGAACGCCGGACTTACAAGTATCCGCGCGAGAGTCAATCGAAACGCCTGGTCGTGCGGGATCCCTTCCTTACGAAGACTTTCGTACAACGCGTGCAGACCGCGCGATTCGGTGGCGGTCAACGGCCGCCGATAGGCCCGCGCCGCGAAATCGACGAGCGCCTCAATCTGCCTGGGCTCACAGTCAATAAGCAGCCGCCGAAATGCCGCCGCCCGGTCGTCAATCGGCTTTCGCATCGGCTCGAGCGCCTTCGGATTGGCGTCCTGCGTCGCGAATTCCAACAACTGTGCAAACGCATCGACCGACTTCAACGCGTCCTGGCTAACGAAGTGCAACTCGTCCCACAGCCGGTCCAGCCGCGCGAGTTGCGCATTGTCCAGCATCAGCCGCACCAAGTGATCATCTTCGCGATAGAACAGTGTTACCGAAATGACTTCGTCGACTGGCACGATCTTCGTGTAGCATAGCGCGGGCGGAAAAAGTTGACGAAACTTCTCGAACGCCGCCTGAATACGCTGCTGTGCCTGGCTGCCTTCTGTAACAATAATCGGAGCCGTGTTGGTAACCGCGGGATCACCGCTGGACCATTGCCCATTTCGTGCGGCCACCTTCGCCTCGCCGCGTAGCAGCCCCGTCTCAAGCGTCGGTTTCCCGGCAACGATGGCAACCTGTACGGAGCCTTCCGAGCCGGTTTCTTTGTCGAGCAGGGCGGTCGTCGCCAGCTCGCACCCACTCGCCAAATCGGCCGGCAAACGAATCTCAATTTCCGACGGCGCCTGAACGCACAGATCGGCGGCGTCCATCGTGCGCCCGTTTGGATGATGGCCAAATATCGCGGGATCGACTCCGGCTTCCGTGTCGGTCGAATTGGCGACACTTGGTTTCGAGGCCGGACGGGTTAAGCCACCCAACAGCGGCCCGCGCATCGAAGCGACTTGACGATAAAGCGCCGCATCGGGAGAGTCCTTTGCCTCCGGCGGTCCGCTCGTTAACAGCTTTTGCACGTCGAGCGCCAGCGCCCGCCGCCCGTCGGCGCCCTTTGCCGCCTGCCACTTGGCCAGTACGGATTCGGCCGGAACTACCGGCGCCGTGGCGCCGCGAACATCCGGCTCCGCGTAGAAGTGCCAGACGTTGGTATTTCCAAATCGATCGGCGTGCGGATTTCCAGCCAGCACGTCGCCGGATACATCGTTGGCCAGATTCCAAGCCTGATGCTCGTCTCCTTTTTTTCCGGTGATCGCCAAGTCGATGGCGGTCAGATCGCAGGAATGGTCTCCCTCGCGGCGCCAATGGATAGCGCAAGCACATCGCCGGCGTGTACCACGACGCCGTCGAATCGGCCAAGCTTCACTTTGGCCGGACCGTGTGCTACGCCGCCCGCCAACTGCTGCCGGGTCGTGCCACGCCGCAGCGTTAAGGACCAAGTCACCCCGTTGCCGCATTCCGGTTGCGCGGGAGTCACCGATCCTTCGATATGGACCGTCGTAGCGCTCGGGCATCGCCATCCGGCTGCCGCACGCAGAGTGGGCGATGGGTGCACCGCCACGCCGTGCGGCTTCATGTTTCCCGGAATCCTCACGTGCTCGCTCGACGAATTCGCCACCAGGGACGGCGTGTCTTTGCTCCCCCAGCCGTTGACGAACTCGAAACCAGCGAGAGCGGTTAATTTATTTGTAAAATGACCTTCCAGCTCAACGGAGTTGCCAGCGCCGATGCCCAAGTATTCGAGCCATGCTCGAAGGTCGGCTTCAATCAATCCGTGTTGACTGGCAATCTTAGCTACATCCAACACCTTCTCCGACGCCGATATTTCATTTGCCGCATTCAAATACGCGGCTGTGCTTGCGAAAAGTTGGGTCCGGTGGGCTTCGAGCTGGCGGGTGCGTGTACGAACGTCTCGCAACAACAAATCGGGGCGTCCTGGCGCCACCAGTCGCGGCGCCCGCCAAATCACAAAATCGGATTTGTTGCCGTCTCCCGCGTCGGTGGCCACGAGTGAAATCGTAAGGTCCTTGCCGTCCGGCGATTCCGGAATCTTGAACTTGAGATCTTGCCTCGTTGAAATTGGGTTGATGGGTTCCATCCAGCGCTTCGGACCGTTTTCTCGCCCAATCAGCCCCACGCTTGCGAAGCTCCACAACGTCTTCTGCCAAGCCGCGATATTAGTCGCCAGCGTCGTCGCATCTTGCGGTTTGGCTTTACGCCATCTCGCGCGAAATTCGTCCAGCACCAGCGACGGTTCCTTGTCGATGAGACTGGCCCAAAGAATCCCCAAATACTTTGCATTCAGTCCATGCTCGCAAGCGGCGGCTTCGACCGTTTTGCGGCCTGTGGTCAGCGCCTCGCGTTCGACGAGGGTCGCGGCCAAATACTTTTCGACTGGCAAGTGTCCACCTTGATTCGTTTCAAACACCAAACCTTGCAGGTTCACGCGACTTCCACCGCTAGAATCCGTAAATTTATTGTAGAAGCCGCGGATTTGCGCGAGCGTGTCATCCGTCCAATCGCGTGCCGTCGTGTGTGGCGAAAAACGAAAACCATCCGGCAATAGCATGGCATGGCTGGCGACTTCCTTCGCCGCATCCAAGTATTTCGTAACCAGCGCCGGCGACATGACAAGCGCATTTCCGGTGTTCGTGAAGCCCTCGCCAGCAGCCCCATCGGCCGGAAATTCTCGAGCCGGATCGAGCGAATCCACGCCCGTCAAATCGCGCAACGTGTACGTATACTCTGCATTGCTCAACCGCCGCAGAACGACCCGCCCGGGATCACCGGCACGAGCTCGCGCTTCGAGTGCCAGATTACCCCCCACCCACTTTCGCAGCCGCGCCGCTCGGCAGCCGTCGGTTGTTCATCGTCCTCGGGCGGCATCAATCCGTTGCCCAGCATCTCGGCGACTTTCTGCCATGTCTTGGGATGCTTGACCGCCTCGTCCCAATTCTTCATGGCGGCCAGGTTGATGTCGCCCTCGAGCACGTCTGCCACGCCGTGACATTCATAACAGTATCGCTCGAACAGCGGGCGAATTTCGGCCTGATAGGCCTTGCCCAGCGCCGTTGCATTCGGCTGCTCGGCCAACGCGGTTGTGAGCGGCGCACCCGGGAGGCACAACAGCGCTACAGTTATCGGAAGAGATCCCACCACACGCGTTCGCAACGATCTGAAGCTCATGGCCGCCACGCGCCGTGGTTCAGGAAAGGTGGGATTGAGTCAACCGAGGTCGCGATCCAACCCGCGGCCGGCTCACCAATGGAAGCAGCTTGCCGATTATCAGCGAAACGAGCGCATACATCAACCCTCGAGTCAAAGTGGCGACAGCGGCCACGAGCAGGAAAGTGCTGCGTATGGGGTGCGGTCCAAGAGCTTTACCCAACGCGCAAAAAAATCCGCCTCCATTACCAAAATTGGCAATCGAGGCGGATTCGTAAAACGGATGATATGGCTAGTCGACGTTAGTTCGCCAATATCGGCATCGTCGCGGGTGTTTGCGCCGTCTTTACAGATTCGGCCTGCTGCGCGCTGGCTTGGCGATTGACGAACTCCAGGTCCCTGTTGCTAAGCCGGGCCAGCGGCACGGTTGTTGTCCGGCCGTTGTCTTTCAGCAGCCGCACCTGTCCATTGAGGAAGCGAACCAGCCGGCCGCGGCACGAGAAGCTACCCGTGTTGTCGGTCCACAGCCGCATCTCATCGCTCGCCAAGCCGCCTGCCTCGTGAAGGACTGCCGGCGAGGCGCCGAACAGGTCGTCTTTTTCGTCCGTCTTTTTCTTGTCCTCTGGCTTGCTTTTGTTATCACCAGCGGGCGTAACGGCGGGTTTCGCGGCAGGCGTCGTTTCGGACTCGGCCGGTTTCTCGGCCGGCTTTTGAGTCGTCGTTGGCGTCACGTTGCTTTTCGGTTCCGACTGTGTGGACGGCCCAAAGAGATCGTTGGTGCTTGGTGCTGGTGGGGTCGTCGCGGCAGGCGGCGTCGTCTTACCCGGCGTGGCGCCAGCCGGCGGAGTCGTCGATGGCGTATTCTCGAACAGATTCTCGGTCGGCGCGGGCGGCGTTAGCGGAGTGGACGGTGCCGTCGGCGGAGGTGTAGTAGGTTCCGTTCCAAAGAGGTTGTTGGCCGGCTCGTTTGGCTTGGCCGGCTCGGTCGCGGGCTGTGCCGGTGCAGGAGGCGATTGCAGTGGCGGCGTTGTTTCCGCCGGTCGCTCGAGCTGTGCCGGTTGCTGCGGCTGAGCAGGCATCGCCTGACTGTTACTTGGCAGAGGCATTTCGGTCGGCGCCATGGGCTCTGGCTGTTGCATTGATTCGGCCTGAGCATGTTCCGTCACAACGCCTTCGTACGGACCGCAGTTGCTGCACGGCTCACACCAGCCGCATGAGCCGCAACTGTCGCAGTCGTCATACCAGACCGATTCATAACCGCAACCACCGCATCCGCCGCCGTAGACGACGGGACCATAGTACACCGGGGCGTAATTGTATCCCCAATTTCCTTGGCAAAAGTGGCACGCGGCCGCGGGCTGAAACGACATCATCGCGACGAGCAAGCAGACGAACGGTGATCGCATCGACCTTCGCATATCCGATTCTCCAAAGTCAGAAGTGGTTTATTTTGCGGCCCGCTGCAGCGGCTGGCCGCGAAGCTTTATCGTAACTACCCAAAAGTGAGAAATCAAACAAAGCCGGATGGCAGCGTTCGTCCGATTCGGACAGTGCCGCCCTTTAACCTGCCTTCGCGTTAGACTCACCGCCGGCAACGGGCTTTACAGGCTTGTCGAATTCGGGAAATTCGCCGCCGTAAATCCGGCTCATCGAGCCGCGCACCGCCGCCGCCTTCTCATTCAGCAATCGTTCTTCATTGCCGTGTTGTTGGTCGTCCCGTTTCCATTCCTCGTTAAGTTGGGTTCGGGCTTGTTGGCCGATCGACGTTTCCCAGATCCTGACCGCCCGTTCGTACAACTCGCCGGCCCGATCGTACCAAAGTGCTAGCTGCCGGCCGAATCGGATGACCGATTCGTCGACGGCTTCGGTTGGCAAGGCTTCGACCGCGTTGGCGGAAAAACGGCTAATGCGCCCTTTGATTGCAAACACCTTTGCGGCGTTATTCGCATTAAAAGCCGACTCGGCATCGCGCTGCAACGCTCCTTCGCCAATGGCAATTTCGTTGAGGCGCAACCAATAGGCGAGTGTTTTTTCCTTGGTCGGCAGTAGAATCGCCGTAGTGTTTGAATCCGCCGCCGCCGCTGAGTCCGACCCCTGTCCCGATGCTCGGCCGCTGCGCAATGCCCTTATTTGGTTTCGCAGCGATCCCAACTCCTCGTGCAGCGTCGTGAGGAGTTGCTCGCGCGTCATAGCTTTGTCGTTCGGAGACGGCGGCCGCCATTCCGCAGGGACCTTATCCAACAATTGGGCTTCGGACAATGCGGTGAATGCGATATGGCGAACATCGATCCCCAGATAGAGCGCACCCAGCCAGGCGCCGCCAACCACAGCAATGGTGCAAGCCAAGAACTCCAAAATCGTCAAGCCGACACGATGTTGAGTGTGCCGCAAGGTCGATTTTGTAGAGTAATCAGTTTTCGCGATCATCATACCACCTCTTTGCAGCCTGAGGCCGTCCGAATTGAACGAACGGATTATCACAGCGCAAGTCTAGGTCGGGCGCGGCATTTAACCGCGCCGACCCGCGACCAAACGCCCGCGGAAGTCCGCAGGCGTCAATTGGCCGAATTACGCGGATTTTAGCGACAAGAACACGGTCTGCGGCGTCGCTGGCATTTGCGGTTGGAGAGGATGCCGGCGTCGGCTCGCCCAGGCCGCAAAGAAGGCAAAACCTGGTGCTCCATCAATCTCCGCCTATCAGCGGTCCGATCCGGAAAAGAGAGCGAATTCGCTACACTCCGCCAATCGCAGGTTGTTGGAGTATGACCATCCACCTATAATTTCCGTGAGTTCCCAGGGGGATCGCCCCAGGGAAGGGGAACCTCGGCGATATTTGCAAGATTGCGGGCGGCTGACTGGAACTCGGCGGTCGCCCGCTTGGAAGTTCGGATCGTGTACGAACCTATCGATTCGCAACAACAATCCGCTGCCGCTCAGGGAGTTTGTCAACCTCCCAAGGTTCTTTGTCTAGGCGGAACACACAACGCTCAGGTGGCGTTGCGTCAGCGGTTTGGCGACGACGTTCAGGTTGTCGATACGTCGCCTATGCGAGCGCTTTCGCAGCTCGGTACGGATGAATTCATCGGTATTTATGCCGACGCCGATCACTTTGCGGAAGTGATCAACGTGGCGCGGATGGTGCAGAATGAACGCATATTGCAAGGAATGCCGGATGGTGTTGTGCTCTTGAACAGCGACAACACGATCCTGTGGGGCAACGGCAGATTGCGCGAATGGACCGGTCGCGACGAAATTGTTGGCGCCAACTTCTATGACGTTATGGGGACGCCCGAAATTCTCGGTCCCGATTTCTGTCCCTTCCATACCGCGCTCGCCACGGGGCGTCCGAGCGGTTCGACATTGCGGTGCTTTCAGAATCGCTACATGCGCGTTCACGCCGCCCCGGTTTTGGATGCCGAAGGGGCGCCGCAGAGTTTAGTCGTTACCATTCGTGAGGTGACCGACGAGGTACTGCAGCAACAGAAACTCTCGGCGATCCATCAGGCCGGAATCGAGCTGGCCGATCTGACGCCTGACGAAGTTTCGAAGATGTCGGTCGAGGAGCGGATCGAGCTGTTGCGGGCCAACATTTTGCATTGCACGCAGGACGTTTTGCAATACAACGTCGTAGAAATTCGGATGCTCGACCAGGAGACAAAAATACTCGAGCCGGTGTTGGCGGTGGGCATGACCAGCGAGGCCGCCCATCGAGTATTGCGGGCCGAAACGACAGGTAATGGTGTAACCGGATTTGTCGCAGCAACACGCAAGAGCTACCTGTGCGAAGATACGAGCGAGGATCCGCTCTATCTGGAAGGAGCGGCGGGGGCACGGAGCTCGTTGACGGTGCCGGTCATGCTGCACGACCGGGTGACGGGCACATTGAACGTGGAAAGCCCAGAGCCGCGCGCATTTAGCGAAAGCGATTTGCAATTCTTGGAGATTTTCGCCCGCGATTTGGCAATGGCTCTCAATACGCTCGAGTTGCTGGCCGCTGAAAAGGCCAGCACGGCCGCCGCCAGCGTCGAGGCCATCCATAGCGCGGTTGCCCTGCCTGTCGACGACATCCTCAACGACGCCGTCAACGTAATGGAGCGATATATCGGTCACCAGCCGGATGTCGTCGAGCGCCTGCAGCAGATTTTGCGCAACGCCCGCGACATCAAGCAGGTCATTCAGAAAATCGGTCAGTCGCTGGCGCCGACCGAAGCTCAACCCTCGGCGGTGCGCGTCGAGCCGCGACCGTTGCTGGTTGGTCGCCGCGTATTGGTCATCGACGCGGACGAGAGCGTGCGCAGCGCGGCGCACGCACTTTTGGAGCGTTATCGCTGCATCGTCGAAACGGCCCACGACGGCAGCGAAGCTCAATTCATGGTCCGCAACCTCTCGGCCGGCGAGCACTACGACGCCATCATCGCCGATATTCGGTTGCCGGATATGTCCGGCTTCGATCTCCTATTAAAACTGAAGGAGATGATGGAAAAGGTTCCCATGGCGCTGATGACCGGTTTTGGCTACGATCCGGGTCATTCGATCGTGAAGGCGCGTCAAGCCGGCTTGCAAGCCGTGCTTTACAAACCTTTCCGGCTAGACCAGTTGCTGGAAACTGTCGAGCAGCTTGTTGCCGGCAGTGGAGCGAACTCGCCCGTCGATCATTAACGCGGCCTACTCATTCTTCCGCGCCTTGCAATCGAAGCTCGAATCGAACGCGCCCGATTGATTTCATCGTGCGGATTGAAGGAAATGTTGCCAATTGCTTTCGTAATTCTGGCCGTTGGCGCCGTTGGGCACGCCATCTTTTGGGCCGCTTTGGTCAATCGCATTCACTCGCTGGGTATTCATCGACGGTGGGTCGATGTGTTGACGGTCGCTTGCGGCGTCATGTTATGTGCGATGCCCATAGCCGTCGCAGCGGATTTTACAGGCATATTCCATGCGCGGTCCGCTTCACTGGCTAGCTTTGTATCGCGTGCGCTGTGGTTCTATATCGGCCTGTGCGCTGCCGTGTGCGTCGTGGCAATTGTCCAGCGATGGCTCTGGCATTTTCATCCCGAGCGGCGAGGCGCACTGTTGTCCAACCATACGTCGATGGTTCGCCCGGCGACGCCCGGTGACGCGCTCACGGCTCCGGGATTACCTACCTGGTTGAGCTACGTACCCGGTAACGACGTGCTCGAAGTTTGCGTGCAGGAGAAGCAAATTGCGATTCCTCGGTTGTCTACAGGTGCCGAACTCTTGCGAATCGTTCACCTTACGGACTTGCACATGTCCGGCCGCATTCGTGCGCCTACTTTGAACGAGTTTGCGAAGACGTCAATTCGTGCCGACCAGATCTCATTGCCATTACGGGCGACATTATCGAGCGCGAACCTTGCCTGGACTGGATTCCGGCGACATTGGGCCACCTTCGAGCACCGTGCGGAATTTATTACGTGCTCGGAAACCACGACCGCAACGTGAACGAGGCCCGCTTAAAAAGCGCGCTCGACGATGCTGGTCTCGTCCATATCGGTGGAAGCTGCCGCCAGGTGAACGTACGCGGTTTACCCATTATCCTCGCTGGGAACGAGCTTCCGTGGTATAAGCCGGCACCCAACCTGAGCGCATGTTCGGCCCACGATGCCACTGGTTTGCCAATGCGCATCCTGCTCGCTCACTCCCCGGACCAATTCAAATGGGCTCAGGCGAATGACGTGGATTTGATTCTGGCGGGGCATTTGCATGGCGGCCAAGTGCGGCTTCCAGTTTTGGGGGCAATTTTGGCCCCTAGCCGCTCTGGCGTTCGGTACGCGGCAGGTGTGTTTACGTCCGGCAATACCGTGATGCACGTCAGTCGGGGCACCGGCTCATTGACCCCTTTCCGCTACAATTGCCCTCCCGAAATCGCGGTGCTGAAGTTATCGGGGCGACGCTGAGCCACGACAAATTGTCGCCAGGAAGTCCGGATGGCGCGCATTTTGCAGTGCCACTGCCCCAGCGTTGACAACCCTGACTGGATCGAAACCGAGCCCGGAAGTAAAGATGACAGCCATAGGGAACGCGTTCGAGGATACAGTCGGAATTGATACGGGACGCGATAACATCTACGGCACATTGGTTATTCCAGAGGAGGCTTGGGGCGCGGTCATTTTCGCCCATGGCAGCGGCAGTAGCCGTCGCAGCTCGCGAAATGTCTATGTAGCGAGGTCGCTGCACAACGTCGGACTGGCGACGCTGCTAGTGGATTTACTGTCGCCGGCCGAGGAACGGGTGGACTCGTTTACTGCACGACATCGCTTTAATATCAAGCTCTTGTCCGATCGTCTTTTGGCGGCGACCGATTGGCTGGAAAGCAACTGCGCGCAGTACGGCTTTTCCATCGGGTACTTCGGCGCCAGCACGAGCGCGGCGGCGGCGCTTCAGGCGGCCGCTCAGCACGAGGAGATTGCGGCCGTCGTCTCACGTGGCGGCCGGCCCGACCTCGCCGGCGCGGAACTTGCAAAAGTAAAAGCGGCGACGCTATTAATCGTTGGTGGCCTAGATCTCCCCATAATCGAGTTGAATCGAAATGCCCTCGAACAACTGCGACAGGCCTATCGCAAGGAACTCAGCATCGTGGCGGGTGCTACGCACCTATTTGAAGAGAAGGGCGCTTTGGGTGACGTCGCGCAGTTGACTAGCCAGTGGTTCGTCCGTTATCTCGGAGCAGCCGCCAATCGAGAAAGCCAGAATCGATCAGCGCGTAGTGTGCGCCAAACCCATTACATTCACTGACGGCGATTCGCGACGGTTGCCCGTTGCTCAAAAGAGCGAACCGCTCAGACCTTCTCAATTTCGACGCAGATTCCGCCCGCTCGGATCGCCCGATGAATGGGCGTGAACCAAAGCTCTTTCTTCCAGACCAGGTCGAGCGATTCGCAAAGCTCAAACAGCTGTTGTCGATTGTACGTTCGGCAATACCAGAATCGGCTGGTCCATGCCCCAGAGAAATTGTCCTCGGTGGTTAGGAGCAACATTCGACCGCCAGGGCGAAGAACGCGGGCCAGTTCGCTCAAACCTAGCGGCGGATCGGGCACGTGTTCCAGCACGTAACCGCATGTAATGCCGTCGAACGAACCATCGGCAAATGGCAGCGCTGTTACGTCGGCAACCACATATGCAGGCCGCTTGCTCTTAAGCCGCTGGCCTGCACGCCGCAACATCGGCTGCGATAAATCGATGCACGTAATCTGCGCCTTGGGGTCGGCGAAGTCTAATAAGTGAGCGGCGATTTGCCCTGCGCCGCTGCCGACGTCCAAGATTGATTTCATGCCGCGCACGTCGAACTGGCGTGAGCGAAACAGCCGGCGGACGAGCGGAACGTGCATCGAAATATGGCTCGCGGTGGCGAGCAATGCACCTTGCGTGCCGCCATATACATCCTTGACTTTTTGGCGGTACTCATCGGGCGAGACGCGATGAATGAAGTCATTTTCCACAATCCGATTTAGCACATCGATTCCGCGCTTCATTTGGCGATTTCCCGCTATAGATACACTCGTCGGTTATAGATATACCATTCAAGTATCAAAACGAACAGAGCGCACGCGAGAACGGCCTTCCAGGCTTCGGTGCGCGACGGGGTTTGGCCGACGGTCGCCTTCACCTCGATATTGCCAATGCGGATATCCGCCGGTTGGATGGTCGCACCGTTGTCAGACTGGTTCGGTCGCACCCGCACATCACTCTCCTGGCGATCGAACAGGTTAACGGCAAACCGATCGATCACCTGATCGCCGCGGCGAACGTCATAAATGCCTAGTCGGTTGGTGTCTTGAAATTGGAACACATCGCCTTCACTGCGTTGTACCGCAAATTGCTTGCCAATGGGATCGACCACTGTAAGCTCAGGCATGTTACCGATCGTCCGCAACTGCACGGCCCGGCCGGGCCGTGCGGACGTAATCTGCGAATCTTCGGTCCTGCTGCCCAAGTACTCCAGCACGTTCAAACAGAATGTTGGAAAGCTCAGGCGGCGCGGCCAATTCGTATTGACGGTTTTCGATCCGTCGGCTGCCTGCCCCACAATTTCGAACCCGAGCACCGCGTCTTGGTAAGCGTCTCGCGGCGCGATGGCGGCTATTGGCCCGGCAGTGGAATCGATTAAAACGGTCGCGCCCGGCGGCGGATGCAGTATCAAACTGTCCGCAATATCGACGTTGCCCAACTCGACACTCGCCAGCAAGGGGTGTGCTCGGTCCCAATCGATAATTTGCGGCTCAACGGCGATCGCCTCTTTATCATCGGCAGCTGGTGCATCTGGACCCGTCTTCGCATCGTTGGCAGCTTCGGGTTCTCCGCGCCACACAGGTCCCGGCGGCAATCGACCAATAAACATTGCGTTCGCGCGCGGCATACCGGCCGGCGCACACTGGTCGAAAATAATTAGATCGTATGCTGCGATATTGGCCTCTCGTTTGTATTCTTCAGTCGTCAGCACATCGGGTGTCTTGAATTGAATATTCGCCAATCGGCCGGCTCGCTGGGTCGCCAGGGCGACCTGCAGGGCCACGTTGCCAGGTGTTACCACCAACACACGACCGGGCTTTGCGTCGTTGATCGCGGCGTAGCCTATGTCATCTTGCGCCAGGGCGTCGCGCTTGGTGGGCGTGTCCAACTCGTACTTCAGCTTGGCGGTAAGCTTGCCGGCCGGCGCATTGGCCAGCGGGAAAACGACGCCGCTCGTCTCGCCCGCCGGCACTTCGAGTTCCTTTGCATCGAGTAATACGCCGTCCAGCTCGATTTCAACGACCGCTTTGTGATCAGCCTTGGTGAAATTCGCCAGTTGGACGAACGCTTGCTTCTCTTCCGGCCGCGATTCGCTGCGCCGCGTGCTAAACGCCGTGATCGCTAAGTTCTTGGCGTCCATCGAGCCGATCGGCACGTAATAGGCTTTGAGATTGCCGAGCGAAAAGCCCTTCACGGCCTCGAACCGTCCGTCGCTGACGATGTAGACGGTCGCGGGCTGCGGCTCGACGACGTCAATATCTCGGTCTCCTTCCCGTAGCGGAATGCGACTGGGATTAGCCAAACCATCAGCCAGTTCGAGGGCGCCGCGCAAATTTGTGCCGCGAACAGTGGGGCCGATCGTTTCTAACCGCTCGCGCAACAAGCGGCGATTATCGGTGAACTCCTGCACTACCTGGGGCGTATCCGCAAAACTGATAATCATCGCCGTCATAGTTGATGACATTTGGTCGATCATGCCCCCAACAAGTTTCTTCGCTTCTTCCAGGCGGTTCTTGGCCTCTTGAACATCGGTGGCCGACATGCTGGCCGAGTTATCGACCATAAAGATAAACCGGTCGCCAACGAGCTTCGTACCTTCCCAACCCGGCCGCAACAGCGCGAGCATGGCCAGCGCCACCAACAGAAGCTGCAAAAACATGAGCAGATTTTGCCGCAGCCGCTGCCAGAGGCTATTAACGTGCATGTCCTCGATCGAGCGCTTCCAAAGATAGGTGCTGGGCACCTCCAGCGGCTGCCGCCGCAACTTCAAGAAGTACAGCGCAACAATCGCCGGCGGCACGAGCGCCAATAAGGCCCATTGCCAGGGTGCGAGCGTATTGCGGAAAAACTCGAACATGAGTCGCCGTCAAGAGCTAAGGGTCGAGGGTCAACAGCCAGAACCACTGTGATGCTTGTTCTGCCGTAGTGATGTACAAACGCCAGTTCACTTTTCAAACCGGAACGTGTTTGTCCTTCCTTTGTGAGTATATGACTCTCGACTCTCAGCTTTTGACTTTCATCGAACCAATCCCCTTCGTCGCAGATAACTGCCGATAAGGTCCTTAACAGGTGTCTGGTTGTTCGCCAACAGATAATTCATCCCGCGGCGATTGCAAAACTCCTGAGCGCCACCGACGAACGCATTGAGCGTCGATTTGTAGCGGGCCAATAGCGGCCCGCTGACCGTAATTTCCGCAACGTCCTGGTCCTCGCAGTCGACGAGCTTCAGATCGCCCTTCACGTCCGGGTCGAGCTCTTCCTGGCTCAGAATGTGGATCACGTACACGTCCATTCGTTGCGAAACCAGGTAACGCAGGGCCGATTCGTAACCGGTTTTATCCATCAAATCGGAAATGAGGACGACAATCCCTTTGCCCGCGTTCCGGAGACAAAAGTTCTTTACCCCCTGGGCCAGCGAAGCGGTTTCGCCGGCTTCGATACCATCCAGGTATTCGAGCATCCGCCACACGCCTCTCCGACCTCGCAGCACCGGCCCGCGGTGGTGCACATCCTGTCTCAGCGTTTCGATTCGCACCCGATCCGTGCGAATCAGCCCGACGAACCCCAGTGCCGCTGCCAACTGCTTCGCATATTGCAATTTCGTCGGCTGGCCGAAATCCATGGACAGGCTGGTGTCGATCAATGTGAAAAAGTGCAGATCCTCTTCTTCGAGAAAAAGCTTTACGATGAGCTTGTCCAGCCGGGCATAAAGATTCCAATCGAGGGAACGCAGGTCGTCACCCGGCACATAGCTGCGGAAATCGGCAAACTCAACGCTCTGACCTTTGCGCTTACTCCGCCGCTCGCCTTTCATCCGGCCGCGAAACACTTTCCGCGTCACGAGCTCGAGCCGCTCAAGCTGGGCCATCAAGTCGGGCGGCAACAATTTCGATTCAACCGTAGGCATGGAAGCTATTCGCGTCGGCGACCAGGCCGAATGTACAGGAGCGACCGTGGCCTATCGACCAACGCACGAACAAATCACAAGTAAGCCCATAATACCGAGCACTACAATGGCCGGTAGAAAAACATATATGGACGTTATCGACTCGGTCGCCGGCGTAGGCATTCCGCGCCAATGCCAAACTTTTTCCGCGGCGCCTCTTCTTTCGCTATAGTCATTGTTAATTCGGTCATTCCTTACGCGACCTTCGTGTCTTCCGCCTTCTCAGGCACTTTCTCCAGGATCTCCAAGAGCACATTATCTGGATTGATGCCCTCGGCTTCCGCTTCGAAATTGAGAATTACGCGGTGCCGCATAGCGGGCAGAAAAACTCGCCGCACGTCCTCGAAGCTAACATTGTATCGCCCGCTTAACAGCGCCCGGACTTTTGCCGCCAGGGTGAGAGTCTGAGCCCCGCGCGGGCTGCTGCCCCACCGCAGGTATTGGTTGGTGATCGGTACTGCGAATGGGCCGCCGGGGTGCGTGGCCAGCGTCACGCGGGCGATGTAATCCTGTACGTGCGGAGCGAGGATCACTTCGCGGATCAGTTGTTGCCATTGGACGATCTCCGCGCCGTCCATTACCTTATCGGCCTCAATTACCACTCCCTTGGTCGTGCGTTCGATGATGGTGTTCAATTCCTCGCGGCTGGAGTAACCGACAACTAATTTGAAGAAGAATCGATCGAGCTGGGCCTCTGGTAACGGGTAGGTTCCCTCCTGCTCGATCGGGTTTTGAGTTGCCATCACGAAAAATGGTTCCTTTAGTTTATATACGTGACCGGCAATGCTGATCGACCGCTCCTGCATCGCCTCCAACAATGCCGATTGCGTTTTGGGAGTGGCCCGATTGATTTCGTCCGCCAGACAGATTTGCGTGAAGATCGGCCCCTTCTGGAATTGAAATTCGCGCCGGCCGGCCTGGTCTTCCACGATCATATTCGTGCCCAAGATGTCTGCCGGCATCAAATCGGGCGTAAACTGGATGCGCGAGAAGTCTAGGTCAAGCGTTCCCGCCAGCGTGCGCACTAGCAGCGTCTTGCCCAAACCGGGCACACCTTCCAGCAGGCAGTGTCCGCCGACAAACAGGCAAGTCAATACGCCGTGGACGATGTCGTTGTGCCCGACAATTACGCGGCCAAGTTGCTTGTAAAGGGCCGTGTAGCGGTCAGCGAACTGGGCTGCCCGCTTTTCAATCGATTCAGCAATGGACATATCAAAGGGTTCGGGTTTTGGGGTTCAGGATCAGAAGTGAGTGCCGGCTTGCAAATGCGAAAGGAAAAATGACAAATGCTGGGTGCGCGCCGGTCTAGTCGTTATCCTTGGCATCTGGATCGAAGCCGCGGTCCTGCGAGCGGTCTTGCCAAACTTGTTTCTTCGCGCGCAACAGTCGCGATGTATATGTGTCTTCCGCCTCTGCCTCATCGACTGGTTTTGCCGCTGGCGCCGCAGGTGTGGCGGGTCGTGCTTCGGTCGCCTGAATTGCATTTGGATCAATCGGTGTCGCGGCATCTGGCTCGAAGCGTGCGCTGGCGCGCCGGCTTTCGATGGACCGATCGACTTCCGCTTTTCGACTCCGCAGCCGCGCCATGGTCTGGGGTGTTGGCAACTGGTGCTCGCGCCGCAGCACAATATCCAGCAGGCGGACCCACATGGGCAGGAGCCATTGTAAATTAATTTGCACCCGCCGCACGAATACATCGCCGAAAAAAACGCAACTTGCAGTCAGTACGAGCCACGGCCAAATATCCTGCCGAGCTACCGCCTGCGGCAAATCGCGGCGGAACGGATCGACCGCTAGTTGCGGCTGCAGCTTTTGCTCCGCCTTTTCGCTGTCGGCTGGCAGCGCCGGCAGCGGCGGCAGCAGCTTGCCGGGTTCACCTTTTTTCGCCGGCAGCTCGGCAATACTTTTCAATAACGGTGTATTCGTTTCCCGATCTCGAAACTCGTTTGAATATCCAATGTTGATGCCCGTGCGAATCATGGCCTTTCCAGCCCGAATGGAGATTAGATAGCTGCCAGGTTTTCCCGACTCGAAGTCACCGACATAACGTCCCGGCGCCGCTTGCTCCATCTGGAGCGGCACCGATTGCATGTCTGGCCCCAAAACACTTCCGTCCATCGTCTGATAATTGAGAAACTCGTCCTCCTTGTCCAAGGCCGAGACAATTACGCGCGTTTTATTGCCCTCGATATCGGTAGCGACGGTGAATTTCCCGGTATCGCCGGTTGGCCGCATCGACCAGCGAACCATTTGGCTGAAGAACCGATCATACTGCTCCCAAGCGGTCCACGACGAAGCCCAACGCTGACCCGCATCGGTTGTGAAGGCCACGGCTTTTCCAAGGCCGTAAGTCCAGGATGCAAGAATCGTCGAGTTTTCCGGTTCGGTCGGCAGCGGCGAACGCAGGATCACATCGACCAGCGAGTTTTCTTTGACTGTGGTGAGCACGAAGCCGCTCACCGGCGGCAGCGTCTTATCCAGGCCCTGAACGATCTCGTGCTGCAAAGTAATCTGAGGACTGACGGGCGGCTTCGGTTCGTACACCAGCGGCCGCGCCACCCGGCGGGCTTCGCGCTGGAAAATCTTCGGCAAGGCCTTTGCATTGTTGACAATGTAATACTTGCCACCCGTCGCAGTCGCGATAGCCTGCAACGTGCTGCTGCCGGCGGGCCCGTGGGCGCCCACGGCCACCGTGGTAACCGTCACGCCGCCTTGCTTGAGCGCGTTGATCGTGCCCGGACTTGGCGCACCCGGATCGCCGTCGCTCACGAGGATCATGTGCTTGTTGGCAGCATCCGCGCAGCCGGCCAGGCCCACAGCGGCCTTTTTCATGCTCGGATCGAAATTCGGCATGTCGCCGATGGCCATCCGATCGATTTTGGAAAGCATCATTTGGCGATTCGGGCCGACTCGTAGCATTCCGCCCTGGTTTTGCCCCCATAGCCATTGGTCCGAATTGCCAAAATACACCAAGCCACAGTAATCTCGCGGTCCGAGAGCCTTGAGCGCCTCCTGGCAAATCACCTTCTGCCAGTAGTTCGCTTGCGGGATTTCGCTGGCGTGCATGTTGAGCACGAGCGCCCCCACCGGTACCACTTTGGCGCTTTTGATTTGGAAATCGACAGGCATCGCCTTTTCCAGATCGGTATTGGTCCAGCCGCCGGCGCCGAAGCTGTTGGGCCCGCCGATCATGATGAGCCCGCAACCAAGTTCTTCGGTGTTTTGCACGAGCATCTTGATCTGCTCGTCCGAGAAGCTGCTGATGTTGGCGGCGTCTTCGCCGGCGGAGCGAGGCACGTTCGCCAGGATCACGGTGTCGTACCGCTGCAATTCCGGCAGCGATGTGAAGAGCCGGTTGCTCGGCTGAACGACCACTTCCAGTCCTTCATGGCGGAGCCTTTCCACCAGATGGTCGAACTCCCCCGGCGTTTCCCAATTCTCGATGAGCAGAACGAGGCCCTTCCCCTGCACGTGCGTAAATGCTGTCGCCAAATTGTTTTGAGAAACCGCGTCTGTTGCGGGATCATCGGGAATGAAGCGGGCTTCGTACGTGTAGAAATCGGCCGCATCGATGTTCTGACGAAACGGGAAGACGCTCTTCCCCGGTTTTATTTCGTGTGGCTCATCGATGAGTGTTTCCTCGCGCTCGCCGGCCTTGCGAACGATGCGAATTCGGCCCTTTATGCTTTGCCCCTTTCCGGTAGCATCGGTGGCGTTGTTGACGACGATGCGGATCTCGAACGGCTGATTGCGGCGAATATCGGGCGGCAACGCAATTTTTTCGACCGCGATATCGCTGCGCCGGTCCAGGGGCACCGGCATCACGTCGATACTCACACCCGCATCTGCAACTGAGCGCGCCTCCGCCATTGCGTCGCCGACATTCTGATTTCCATCGGTTACCAACACGATTCGTTTTGCCGAATCGTGCGGAAACATCGCCATCGCCCGTTGCATGGCGTTCGCTAAATTCGTGAATTCCCGGTCCAACAGGCTTTCAACCCGATGACCGAGTTGAATATCGAAATCCACCGGCGGTACCTCGACCTCGGCATTGCGGGCGAACACGATAACGCCTGCTCGATCGCTCTTCTCGCTTTTGCGCTGGTCACGTATCGAGGCGTTGACGTAGCTGACCATTGCCGAACGCCGGCCCTCAGGAATGCTCAGCGATTGGTCCAACAGGTAGATGACGGTAAGCCGGTCGCTTGTCCGTTGATATTGCATCTCGGCGAGCGCCGCGACAATTAACAACAACACCAACGTGCGGAATCCCAGCGCCATGAGCCGCCGCCATCGGCCGAGTCCGCTTAAGCTGTCGAAACTGAACCACCACATTACAGGCAGCAGCGCCAGCAACAGCAGGTACCAGGGACTGTTAAAAACGAGCATCGCGGCTGATCCCTGGATGTGTCGGCTGCGATTAGTACCGGCCGCAAGACCGGATCTAGCTGTTTTTCGCAACACGCCTATGCTTAGCCTACCGACTCGCATTGAATCTCTCAATCGGCGGCCGATTTTGCAATGTGTGGTTCGATATGGGCCGGCGGGTGACAACGATCTGCGAGACGAGTATGCTGATAACGCGATGGTTTTGTGACTATTTGGAAGGCGCCCTTGCCATGAGAGAAACGGCCGGATCCACTCGGCGTGAATTCCTGCGGCGTTCTGCCGCCGCCAGCACTGCGTTCGGTGCACCGCTGTTTGTACCTGCTCACGTGCTTGGGCGGGAAAGTGCGCCCGGCGCCAATGAGCAAATTATTATTGGTGTGATTGGCGTCGGCGGCCGGGCCAGGCAGCTCATCGACCAGGTTCCCGCTGGAGCCCGAGTCGTCGCGGCCTCGGATTGTTACCTGAAACGCGCGACCGATGCAGCCAACGAGCGGAAGGCCAAGTGGAAGCTATACCAAGATTATCGCCAGATGTTCGATCGCGAAAAGCTAGACGGCGTGATCATTGCCACGCCCGATCATGCCCGCACATTGCCGTGTATTCGCGCCGTGCAGCATGGCTTGGACGTCTACGCCGAAAAGCCGCTCACTGCCTACATTCACGAAGGCCGTGTGTTGGTCAATGCCGTGCGCAAACACAAGCGCGTATTTCAAGTTGGCACGCAGCAGCGCACGATGGAAATTAACCGCTTTTGTTGTGAGTTCGTTCGCGACGGCAAGATCGGCAAGGTGAAACAGGTCTCGGCGGTGAATTATCCCGGTCCGAGGCGGTATCAAGGATTGCCCGAAGAACCGGTCCCACCAACCGACGATTGGAATACCTGGTGCGGCCCGACCCAAGTGCGTTCCTTCAACCACCAACTTCAATTTGGATGGATGCAGTGGCGGGCTTATTCCGGCGGCGAGATGACCAATTGGGGCGCACACGGCGTCGATCAAATCCAGTGGGCGCTGGGAAAGGATGGCACCGGTCCGACCGAGCTTTGGCCGGATGGAACCAAAGGCATCGTCTCGATGCGCTACGCGGATGGCACGCCGGTTCGCTTCGAGCGCGATGGCGCGCCAATGGGCGGTGCGGTGTTCATCGGCACCGATTGCAAGATGGAAATCAACCGCAATAAATTTGTAACCAACCCGGTTGATTTCGTAAAGAATCCGCCCGACCCCGCGGTGCAACAAAAGTGGGAAGGCGTTGGCTGGATTGCTCGGCCGCACATTCAGAATTGGCTCGACTGCGTCAAATCGCGCAAGCGGCCGAACGCTGATGTGGAAATTGGCCACCGCTCGATTTCAGTTTGCCATTTGGTAAATATCACGCGCGAACTGCAGCGCAAACTCACCTGGGATCCACAGGCAGAACAGTTTGTCGGCGATGCCGAAGCAAACAAACTGCTCGACCGGCCGCGGCGGGCTGGATTCGAGCTGCCGGAAGCTTAGTTTTCGGTGACGGCATGAAATTTGGAATGAACCTGCTGCTATGGACGGGCGAGCTGCACGATCGCATGATGCCCGTCCTCGAGCAGCTCAAAAAAATTGGCTACGACGGCGTTGAAGTGCCGATTTTTGGCGGGGAGCCGAAGCAATTTCGCGATTGGTCAAAACGGCTAGATGAATTGGGCTTCGAGCGGACCGCTGTCACCATTCGCACCGAGCCGGATAACCCGATTTCACCGGACCCGAAGGTGCGCGTTGCGGGAGTCGAAGCGACTAAGCGCACGCTCGATTGCTGCCACGACCTCGGCGCGAAATCTTTATGCGGCCCGTTCCATTCCGCGATTGGCCTGTTCAGCGGTAAGGGACCCACGCAAGATGAATGGAAGTGGGGCGTCGAGAGTATGTGCGCGGTCGCCGAACACGCAAAGACAGCCGGCGTAATGCTGGCTGTCGAATACCTCAATCGCTTTGAAACGTATTTCCTCACCTGTGCGGCCGATACCGCGCGCTTCATTACGGCGGTCAATCACCCCAATTGCCGCATGATGTACGACACATTTCACTCCAATATCGAGGAGCAGAACATCGCCGAAGCAATTCGCACCGCGGCCCCTTACACCGTGCACGTGCATATTTCAGAAAACGACCGCAGTACCCCCGGGCATGGGCATGTTGCGTGGCAGGAGACGTTCGACACGCTGCACGAAACCGGCTACGACGGCTGGATGGTCGTCGAAGCATTTGGCCTCGCCCTGCCGGAAATAAGCGCGGCTACAAAAATCTGGCGCCGCATGTACCAGAGCGAAGAGCAACTCGCCCGCGATGCACTTAAATTCATGAAGACTGAAACAGCTCGGCGAGCCGACTAGCTGTATGGACAATGCTGTTGCGGTGTCGTGAGATTATATTATGACCGAACAGCATTTTGACGAAGTGCTGGGTGCATTGATGGATCGAAGACCATTCCACCCGTTTACTGTTTGCGCTTGCTGGTGATGAGCGTTTCGAGATCGACCATCCTCGTGCGACCGTCGCGTGTAACGGGGTCGCGATTGTCTTACGCCCCGCAGGCATCCCTGTCTTTTTCGACCGAGACGGTGTCTTACAAATAGTGGTCGACATGGCGGACGCTCCGCGCCTAAAGTACAAACCGCTGAACGCGGTGATTCATCGAATCCAGCACATGCACGCGGCCACGGCTATCGAGTACAAGTGCCCAGGGGTTGTTGAGTTGACCGGGCTTGCGGCCGGCACTGCCCCAGCACGCGATGGACTGGCCGTCGAGCGTGAATTTCTGCACGCGCTGATTCCCGTACTCGCAAACGTAAACGTGCTGTTTGCCGTCGAGCGCTAAGCAGTAGGGATACTGCAATTGGCCTGGCTCAGTTCCTGGAGTCCCCCAAATCTTGATGAGTTTTCCCCCCTCGTCGAATACTTGAATGCGATGGTTACATGCGTCGGCAACCCATAGCGCGCCTTTGGAATCCAGTTCCAGATGTTGCGGGC
Organism: uncultured Planctomycetota bacterium; assembly: GCA_963807935.1. Classification (GTDB taxonomy): domain Bacteria; phylum Planctomycetota; class Planctomycetia; order Pirellulales; family Lacipirellulaceae; genus JABDGM01. Next base: position 21,554 of record CAWEDY010000017.1, on the reverse strand, counting down.
GCATGAATTGGCCAGGATCGGTTCCATGCCCGCCCCACTGCGCGATAAATTTGCCGCTGGGCGAGAGCTTCTGAATGCGATCCCATTCGCCGTATTCGGAAATGTAATAATTGGCGGCGGAATCGCGAACTACGTCGGATACAAGTCCAAACTCGCCCGGTCCCTGTCCCATGGTGCCGCCCAACGTTGCGTGCGTCAGCAGTTCCCCCGTCGGCGTGTAGGTCAGTATTCGGTAATAGTGCGTGTCGGCCACCATCAGATTTCCATCTGTGCTGCTGATCGTCAAACCGGTCGGCCGGCCGTGCTGTTGTTCCGGCGTATGCCAACTGCGGATAAAATTGCCATCGACGTCGAACACCTGAATGCGGGCCGTCATATCGACGATGTAAAGCTGATCTTTGTCGTCGATTGCAATTGCGCGCGGTTTGCTGAATTGCCCATTGCCGGCGCCGAGTTGTCCCCAAACCTTCTCCGGTGGCCGTTCGGCCGATGATTCCTGCGAGCAGCCTCCCAGGCTGGCAGATAGTGCCGTGGCGGCCGCAAGTTGGCCGAATCGCCGGCGATCGATTTTAGAATGCCGATCGCATCGCATAAGTTCATTCCCCGCTGGCGGGAAAGGCGTCTATTCGCAATAACGTATCCTTCCAATGTCGCCGAATTGACCGCGAATGCAACGGGCACCCACCGCCATCCGCAACAAAACTATAGATATGCTAAGGATTTGCGTTACACGCGGCGCCCCGGAAATGCTTGACCGGGTCCTCCAAATCCCGATATAGTTGATGGTCCGCCACCGATGGAAAACCGGGCCCCGTTGGCAGTCAATGTCTGGGCGCGATCTCCCGAGGCCGCGGGGTTGTATTGCCTACCTATGCCGCCGATTGTTATCGATATTCGTAATGCTGATGATGCTCGTGACATCGTTCACCGTGCCGTTCAAGCGCTGGCCGAGGGGCAGTTAATCGCCATACCGACCGAGACCGTATACGGCCTGGCCGCCAGCGCCTGCCGATCCGATGCGGTCGAACGGTTGATGGAGGTCAAGGGACGCCCGGCCAAACAGCCGTTTACCCTCGCGATTAAAAGCGCGGAAGAAGCCCACGACTTTGTTCCAGATTTGTCGCCGCTGGCCCGGCGATTGGCGCGGCGTTGTTGGCCGGGGCCGGTTACCCTAGTCGTCGATAATCTGCACAAAGAAGGATTAACGCAGCAGCTGCCTCGCGAGGTCCGGCAGGTCGTCGCGCCGAATGGCACGCTCGGCTTGCGAGTGCCCGCCAACGACATGTCGCAGGATGTTCTGCGCATGCTCACAGGACCAATCGTGCTGACTAGCGCGAATCGCAGCGGCGAGCCGGACGCGGTGACTGCGCAAGCGGTCGTCGAGTCCCTCGAGAGCGACGTCGCAATGGTGCTCGATGACGGCCCATGTCGTTATGGCCAACCATCATCCGTCGTGCGAGTCAAGCACAATCAGTTTGAGATATTGCGCGAGGGTGTGGTCGGCGAAGCTACTCTGCGGCGATTGGCGAGCGTCATGGCGCTGTTCGTTTGCACGGGAAACACGTGCCGCAGCCCCATGGCGGAACTATTGATGCGGCAAAATTTGGGAAAATGCATGAAATGCTCGCCGGACGAGTTGGAAAAGCGCGGAATATCGGTCATTTCGGCCGGCATTGCCGCCGCGCCGGGCTGCCCGCCAGCTTCCGAAGCGGTGGAAGTGATGCGCGAGCACGGACTGGACTTGTCGCGCCACGAGGCGCAGCCACTTACCGAAAAACTGGTGCGCGATGCCGATCTCATCATCGCCATGACCCACAGCCACATGCAGTCGATTGTCGAGCGATGGCCCAACGCCGCCGACCGGACGTGCTTGTTGTTGCCCGACCGCGCAGACGTTGCCGATCCAATCGGGCAACCAGTGGGCGCATACCGACAATGTGCAGCCCAAATCGTAGCAGCGGTGAAGCACCATGCCGGGCGGATCCGGGACCAATTGTGCAGCAATAACTGATCGGTAGCCGGGGGACTGTGACTCCGGCCGACACTTTGCGACGGCCTTCCAGAGGCCAGCTACAACTACCATGAAAGTTGCAATCGCCAGCGACCACCGAGGTTATCATCTTAAGGAGAAGGTGATTTCACTGCTCAAGGCCAGGGGTCACGAAGTGATCGACGAAGGGCCGGCTAGCGATGCGGCCGTCGATTATCCCGATTTTGCGGCCTTGGTCGCCAGGAAAGTAAGCAGCGGTGAAGCCGAGCGAGGCATTCTCATTTGCGGCACGGGCATTGGCATGGCAATCTCCGCCAACAAGTTTGCCGGCGTGCGCGCGGCCGCGTGTACCGATGAGGTTACCGCCGAACTCAGCCGCCGGCACAACGATCTAAATGTGCTCTGCCTTTCTGGCGACCTGTTAAGTTCGCGAAGCATCGAGCGGCTGGTGGATATCTGGATGAAAACTGATTTCGAAGGCGGCCGGCACCAGCGCCGCGTGGAAAAAATTCGCCAACTGGAAAACGAGAATCGTAGCGGCGGCTAAGAAAACCGCCTCGTTTTGCGCATTCTTTGCAGTAAGACGTGCCTGCCCCGCTGATGATGCTGGGCGAGTCAGCAGCGACGGGCGGCCACGACACCAGCGGCAATTATTAGCGATTGTGACGCAAAGCAATAATGGCGGCGAGTGCCCGTCAGCGGTCACTGGTCACTTGTCGTCTAAGCGCACGTCGTCCCCTTAGCGGGAAAGCGGCGAGCAGAATCAGGGCGAGCGTTGACGGCTCGGGGATGGACGCCAGGCTGCCAAACAGCCCGTTCGACTCGTCGCTTGGCCCGGCGGTAAAGTAGATCAAGTTGGTGTTGCCGGCCTGGGTGCCGTTGCCGACGGTTAAAGCCCACAGGCCGTTTATCGAGATGGGAAGGCTGTTGAGGCCTTTGAGCGGGCCGTCGTTGGCGTGGGTGCTGAGGTTATAGGCGTTGATCGTGCCGTCGCCGAAATTGCCGACGAGCAGATCGCCACCGACATTTTCGAAATCGGCCGGGGCGATCGCGAGCCCCCATGGCGAATTCAGCGGTCCTTGCGAAGCGATGCGGGCAAGAAAGTTACCATTGAGGTCGAACGAATCGACAAACCCGTGGCCGGGGCCTGGAACGTCGTCCTTACCGGCGGCATCGGCGAGCGCGTACGTAACGTACAACGTTCCGCCGAGATTCTGGACGTTGAATGGGGCGTATCCGGTCGGGAGGCCGGGATCGGTGAACGGGCCTGGCAAAGTTGGGGCACCCGCGTTGCCTTTGTAAACGTCGATGTTGCCGGAATGGAAGTTCGCCGCGTACAAGTAGCTATTGGCTCCGATCGTTGCCAAAGCTGCGCCCTTGTAGACGTTATTGGTATCGGCGAGCGCTAGGTTTTCGGCGGTGGTTCCGAGCAAGGCACGCCAACCGGAGACCGTTCCGTCCTCGCTGACGAATAGGAATATATCGCTGTTGAAATCGGTCGTGCCATTGGCGACCTGTCCCGTGACGCTTCCATCTCCAGGAATGGTCACGACCAAAGACACGGTGGACGGCACGTTGGTGACTGGATTCACGCTGTAGATCGTCGATACGCCGGTACCATTGTCGGAGACCCAAAAGGGTCCCCCGGGCAAATAGGACACGCCCCAAGCATTCTTCAAGTTCGTATCGGTAAGGGTGGCGGCGTTCACATTTTGATCGTCGGTAACCAGGTTTGTGACGGCCACGCCAGCCGAACTTCTGACGGCCGGCAGGATCAGAGCGGCCACAGCGACATTGATCATCAATCGTTTCATTGGTTTCCTCCAAGCTGATAGCGACAGTTCAGCAGTGATTGACGCGCGCAAATTCACGGATTGCTGGAGTCGGATCCAACCGAAGCAGCGGGAGCAGATGCACGGATTCGGGCGTAGGTGCCCGCATCGTGTGGTCGGATGATCGTCATCCGCCGAGCCGCTTCATGTCAGATATGTGCTACCGCGCGCGAATTATCAGGCGCGAGCGTTGCACTATTGGCGGATTCGCATTAGCGGCGATAAAAAAGCCATTGCCCGGGGCTGATATGAGTCTATACCGCGGGTTGTCGGTGTCAATCGGAGTGGCCAGATTTTGAGGCGTGTCCGAGGATCGCCAGTGCCTGAGCGGTTTTCGGACGGTTTTTCAGAGGTGACGAGGTTGGAGGGTTGAACCAGATAGCTGTTAACCAGCAGGCAGGTTGGCCTCAGGTCACGTTCCGCGTATCAGGCGGCCGAATTCTAGGAGACCTTCTTTTGAGCCACTTCGCGCAGTGCTTCGCGGAGGTCGCGCATTTTGATTGGCATCGTCGCCACGGCTCGGTGCTCGTTTGCCTGCGCTTCCTCTTCCCAGTGGCGATGGTTCTGGTCTAAAAGCAGCACAGCCGGCAGGTCGCGGGTTAGCGCGTCCTGGCCGAAGCGGTTGAATGTATCCAGCGCCGCGCGGCCGTTGCTGGTGGTGGTAAAGAGCACGATATCGGCGGCTCGCTGGTCGTCAAAGAATCGCGACATTGCGCGATCTGGGTCGCTCAGCACAAGCACTCGGTAACCATTTTTTTTGAACAACTCGCGGAGCATGTCCTGCATCTTTACGTCCGATTCGACGATCATGAGCTTGCGCGGCTGGCCTTGGTCGTCGTGGCCTTCGTTGCTGCTTAATTCTTGCCCGGCGGGCCGGCCTTCTTTTCCCTCTTTGAAACGCTTGATCGCCAGCTTGAGGTCCACCAACATGTCGGCCGGAGTTTGGTAGCGCTTGTCCGGATCGATTTCCAACGACTTGTTGACCACCATGCCGAGCGGCAGCGGCAAATTGGGAACAAGCTCCAAAATCGGCTTGATATCTCGATACAATGCCTTGCCGGCCTGCTGGCGGTCGCGGACATCGGGCAGTGCGGGGTGGCCGGTCAGCATTTGGTAAAAAATCGTGCCGGCGAAATAAATATCGCTGCGCGGATCGTCCAAGCGCACCCCCGTGGCACGCTCCAAACCTGCGTAGAGCACCGTGCGGCGGCTGATCCCTTCGATCGCCTCCTCTTCCGCGCCTTGTAGTCCGGCAAGACCGAAGTCTACGAGCTTCGGCTCACCGTCGCTGGAAAGGAGCACGTTGGACATCTTGAGATCGCGGTGCGTAATGCCTTGCTGCAACGCATAGTTCAACCCGGACATTACGCCTTCCATAACGTGGGCCGCCTCCATGAAGCCGAAGCGACGCCGGGCCCGATAAAACTCCCGCAGATTTCGGCCCTCGACGAAATCCATCACGATATAGTGCGTAGCCCCGTGAGAAAAAACCTCGTGTAGCTCGACGATATTCGGATGCTTGAGCTTGAGACCGAATTCGCCCTCGCGCCGGAATAAATCGATATACAACTTCAGGCTTTTACCGGTCTTCGGGTGCATTCCTTTGGGGTTGCTCAAACTGCTGCGGAGGACCTTAACCGCATACATCTTTCCGGTTGTGCGGTGAACGGCGCGGAAAACGCGAGCAAACGTTCCCGCCCCAACACAATATTGCACCTTGTAATCGCCGTAGAAAAACCCTGTGCGCGAGTCGGCTCGCATCAGCCGCTCGAGTTGATATTGCGTGAGCAGCTCTCGGCGCAGCAGCACTTGCTGGAACGCGCCGAGCGGCGCGTTAGTCGACCCTAACTCGCTCCAGACGGTCTGAAGTTGTGCATTATCGATGACGTTGACATCTAGCGCGCGTTGAGCCAATTGTTCCGCGGTTTTGATCTCGGCCATGGCACGCAATCAACAGCATGGAGCAGCGAGGCGGGAGTAGGATTTATGGCTCCGTGCTCCCGGCTCCCTGCCATCAACTTTCGTGGTCTTGGAGTCTGGCATGGTATTCGTCGCGTTCGCGTCGGGTCGCTTCCACGTCGAACATCAAATACTTCATATCAAGCCGCAGCTGGCTGAGCGCGTCTTGCACCAGTGTCAGGATGCGCCGCCGTCGTTTGGTACTTTCGACCACGCGTTCCAGCGTGGGAATTAGTTCCCGCGAGTACTGGTCCGGCAGGGCGTGAATCGCGGTGGCCAGCCGAAGTAAATCGGCCGGCAGTTCTTCGACGGGGGCGGCGGAACCTCGGTGCGTGTGAGCCATGTTGCTTCTCCCAGGTGGTGCTGCATGTGCCAAATGCACACGCTGCGCCACCGCCGTCGCACGGGCCATCCGTCCGCTGGCTTAACTGATTATACGGAAAGAACTTGCATTCATTCAACAACTTGGCACCGGACAATTCAAATCTTCGCCCGTTGTTGACCGTTTGCAACGAGTGCCCTGGTCCGACGCCCCAAATACTGATAGAAGCCCACTTTAGATCAAATTCCAAGAAGGCGTGGCGTGTTGCGTTTCGGCATCATAGCCGCTGCCGCATTTCTGTATGCCGGCCGCCCCACTATGTCGCACTGCCGCTTCAACATGTACGCCAGCGTGCTGGTCGTCGGCTGGTGCGCCGCATGGACGACGCAAATCGCCTGGGCTGACCCGGCAGTTAGCCGCACGTTCAATGGACCCGACCCAGTTTGGCAATTATGGGGAACCGGCACTCCGGCCCGAATTTTGGCAGATGAGTGTAGGCCCGGCGGAGCCCGCGACAACAGCGGTTTCGAACGGATTGTCGTAGCAGCCCCCGCGGGGCAATCGGCAGTGTTGGTTTGCACGATACGCCCCATTGCCGTTCTTGATGAATTTCAAATCCGGATGTGGGTGAACGCCAGCCGGCCGGACTTGCAACTGGCGGCGCGCGTGACAATGCCCCGATCACTCGACCCACAACGACGCACGGCCGCAACGGCGATGGTGCGGGGCTCGATCTACAACCGGCCCGGTCATTGGCAGGAACTCCACCTTGCCGAACTGCCGAGGCTGCTTGCCGATCAGGTGCGTGTGATGCGAGCGATGCCTGGCGCAGCTATCGATGCGCACGAGGCTTTTGTTGATGCCGTGATGTTGGTTGTGCCCGGCGATCCGAATGGAGTGGAAGTCGGAACGGATGACCTGGCGGTGGATGGCGTGCTGCTGCCGCCGGCGAGTGCGGTCCATCCGGCGGCAACTCGCATGACAAATTCGCCGTTCTCGCAGCGCGCTGACGCCGCCTCCAGTCAAGCTGCCGCAAGCTCCCGAGGACAAGATGATTCCGCGGCCAACCCATCGCCTGTACGCCTTCAAGGCACGACATTACTCGTCGATGGAAAGGCGTTTCTGCCTCGGGTCATTCAATGGAATGGCGAGTCGCTGCAGTTTCTATCTGCTTGCGGCTTCAACGTCGTGCAGCTTCCGGCGCCACCTACTGCCGAACAAAGTGCCGAAGCTGAGCGTTATGGGCTGTGGCTTCTCTGCTCCCCCGATCACCCGGAATCAATCGCTCGAATGGGGCTTGGGCGCTCGGGCGATCGGGTGCTTGCATGGAATCTACAAGACGAAGCCCTGGAAGTTGATTCGACATACGCAATGCGGTGGGCTGAGCTCGTACGAGAACATGATACGGTTTTCGGAAGGCCCGTGATTATCACGCCCGAAACGAATTGGGCCGCGATCAACAGGGCAGCCGATATATTAGTTGTGAGGCACCCGTGCGCCGGCTTGCTCAACGCGTCCGAATTCGATTCTTGGCTTGCACATTGCCCGCAGAGAGCCCGACCAGGTACGCCCCTTTGGATCGGTATTGCAACGCAATTCGACGAAGCCGTTCGCACACAAGTAAGTGCCCTCACGGGTGTCGCTGCTCCGCCTCTTGCGATTGACGACCAACAAATTGAATCGCTCGTGCGAATCGCGAGTGCACACGGTGCGCATGGCTTTGTCTTTCAATCTGCCTCCTCGTTAAGCGCAGCCGATGAGCCAACGCGGCGACGTGCCGCAATCCTGCAGCTTATCAATCGACGATTGCAATTCATTGAGCCTTGGCTCGCCGGCGGGAAAGTGGTCGATCGATTTTTCTCGTCCGATTTGGCGCAAATCGGTGTTTTGCTGCATGTGGACCGTGCCGGACTATTAATCCCATTCGCGGATCAAAACGACACGCACGCCGCCGCGAAGGAACCCCCGCGCTCGTCCTCTAACGACATCGTGTTTACTGTGCCGGGAATTCCCGAGACAAGCCAGGTGTTTTACCTTTCGCCTGCGGCCATGCAGACGCTCCCCTCACAACGTATCGCCGGAGGCACGAGGATATCGCTGCCGGCGTCGGGCGACGGTTTTGTCGTAATTACCGAAGACCCCCAAGTGATTCAGAACCTCCGCCAACGTGTCGCGCGGGAGGGCCCAAAAACCGTTCAATTGGAGCGGGACCTGGCGGTGCAGCAAGCCCGCTTGTTCGCAGGCACTGCGCAAAAGCTCGTTCAACTCGGCTACAATCTCGATGCCGCTGCCCGCGAGTCGGCGTCAATCAATCAGCAGCTCGCACGATTGGACGGGCTGCTCACGACCGGTCAGATCGAGCAATCGCATCAGTTTGCCGCCGCGGTAACGCAGAATCTTGCGCGGTCGACTGCTGTGCAGCGCCATGCCATCGTCGCGCACGCCGACCTTGAAAGTAATCCGCTCGCTGCATCCGTAGCCACACTTCCAGCCTTGGCCGCGTTGCAGCGAACCATCGAGCCGATGCGCCGTGGTGAAAACCTTCTGCTCGGAGGCGATTTCGAAGATCTCGCCCAAATGACGAAGCTCGGCTGGCAACATCTCAGCAACCCGGTCCCGAATACTCGAACGTCCGCCCAGCTTTCTTCGACCCAGCCACAACATGGCGCCTATTGCTTAGAGTTAAGTGCGGCCGAAGAATCCATGAAACAGCGGCCAAATATCTCGGGCAATCTGGTCTGGATTGTGTCGCCGCCTATGCCCGTAAACGAGAATCAAATCGTTGAGATCACCGGATGGGTGCGAATCGATCAGCCGTTTGCGTCCGGCGACGGGATTCAAATCCTCGATTCGCTCGGCGGCCCGGGGCTATGTCTGGTGGTCGGTCAGACGTCTGGTTGGCAGCCATTTCGCATGATTCGAGCCGCGACCGCGCCGGCGGAGCTTCGCATGACGTTTTCGCTCACGGGCGTTGGTTCAGCCAAGGTTGATGCCGTAATGGTGCGGACGCTGGAGGAGCCAATCGCCCGCCGTCTGCCAACGGTTCCGCCTGTCGCTTCGTCCGCTGCTACGAACACACCCGGTACGCCGAGACCTAGGTCAGCGGTGCCTCAGACGCGATAATGATGTGGTCATCGGAAGGGCAGGGCGAGGCTTCCGCCAATCCGCTGGCCCGTACCGCGCGTCGCCACATGACTTCTTCTTCAGCCACACTCCGTGCCGATGCTGAACGCATTTGGCGGGCCGGTCTATCGGCCGTTTTACCGCGACGCCTTATCTCCGAACAGCTCCGCTTGGATGGTCATCGGCTGATTGTCGGCGACCGCACGGTCGATCTGCGTCCCGTCGAGCGGATTGCGATCGTTGGCGCTGGAAAGGCAGCAGGCGCCATGACGGTTGCGCTGGAAAGTGTGCTCGGACCGCAACTGCTCGCCGAAAAGAACGTTGACGGCTGGGTGAACGTGCCCGCCGATTGCATAGAACCAACCCAACGAGTCCACCTTCATCCGGCTCGCGCGGCGGGCATCAACGAGCCGAGTCCACAGGGTGTCCAAGGGACGCGCCGTATCCTGCAAATCGTCTCCTCGCTTGGCCCCCAGGACGTTTGTTTCTGTCTTTTGACGGGCGGCGGTTCGGCGCTGCTACCCGCACCGGTGCCCGAGATCTCACTCGACGACATGATTCGAATAACGCGCCTGCTCAGCGGCGCAGGTGCCAATATCGAGCAACTCAACACCGTGCGGCAGCATCTTAGTCTGGTTAAAGGCGGCGGGCTAGCTCGCGCGTGCGCCGCCGGCCGGCTGATCTCGCTGGTGATTTCCGACGTGCTGGGCGACCGACTCGACATGATCGCTTCGGGTCCAACCAATCGGAGTGAAACGACGCCGTTCGATGCATTGAACGTTCTCGAAGCGCTGAATCTCACCGCGGAACCTACGATTTCGTCCATCGTTCGCTATTTACAGCATCGTGTTGCGGAACCACACGTACTGGCTCGTGGTGAAGAGACGACGGCATCGATCACGCATCTTATCCTGGGAAATAATGCAACGGCGGTCGATGCGGCTGGCGTCGAGGCGGAGCGGCTCGGTTATTCGCACGCGATGATCGCCGCCACAAAGCCGGAAGGCGCCGCCGAAGAGGTCGGCCGCCACTTAGCCAACATGGCCTTGCGGATGCGCGATAAGCCAGGCCCGAACTGTTTGATAACGGGCGGCGAACCGACTGTGACCCTGATCGACGAACGGCGCCGCGGAACAGGCGGGCGCAACCAGCAGCTCGCACTTGCCGCACTCACCGCGCTTGGCGACTGCGAAGGCATTTGCCTTTTATCCGGCGGCACCGACGGAGAAGACGGTCCGACGAATGCCGCGGGTGCAATCGTCACGGAAGATGTTATTCGCGTGGCCGTTCAATCGCGACTCGAAGCGGCAGAATTTCTAGCCAGCAACGACGCCTACACTTTCTTTCAAAAAGCCGGCGGATTATTCATCACCGGCCCCACGCGAACTAATGTGTGCGACGTGCGCGTGATTGTAGTCGGCAAACGGGAGACCCGCGCATAACCTAGCTCAGTCCCACCACCATTGATCCGGCGCCAGCTTCGATAGGTCGATCGCCGTGCGGGCCTCTTGCACCTTGGCGTCCTTGTCATCGAGCAAGTTCGTGGGATCGACCGCTTCCGTGGGACGCATTTGCACACCGCCGCCGATGGGCGTCATAAGCGTGTTGCCTTTCCACAGCATGTTGACCGCGGTCTCCACCTGTTGCGGCGGGTTGAGCGTTTCGACGGCGTACGCCGTTTCGCTATCAAACGTCTCTGGCTTCCAATGGGCAAGCTGGTAATAGTCCTGGTGCTGAATAAACGCGGCGGCGACCGCCAAGTCGATGCAATTGCGAAGCTGCGCATACACCGGCGCCCGCTCGGCCAACTTGGGATACATTTTGGTGAAAGTCCGCACGAAGGCCTCACTTGCCGGATTGCCACGGGCCGCGGCATGCCGCTTGCCATCCGGACTGACGGCTTCGTCCTCGCCCACGAGCCGAACGCCTTCACCCACGAGTTCCATAGCCAGCGCATCCTGGCTAACGCGAACGCATTGGTAGTTCGGCACGAAATACCAACGCTGCAAAGCATTGCTCGCGACCTGCGAGGGCTTGGCGCGCTCGACATAGCTTGTGAGCCGAACGGGAGGAATTTCCAGGCCGATGCCGATGAGTTTCATGCGGTAATCTGCTTCGACCATCACTTGGGCGAAATGGGTTTTTGGCGATATGCCGCCAACCGTAATCACCTGCATGCCCAGCCTATCGCGCAGCCCATTGACGATAAACTGATCCTGTCCCGGGTGTTGGCGGGGTTGCCAATTCGGCCGCCGAGCTCGTGCAGGAACTGGTGCAGCCGCGAAAGTCCTTCCTGGGTGGGATCAATCGAGCAATAGATGAAGGGCTTCTTGCGGTCGGCGCCGGCAGGAAATGCCCGCAACGCGACGATCAAGTCTTCGAGCTCCAGCACGGGCCGGCCCGAATCAATCGCTAACATCCGGCCGGATGGCGCCTGTGCCCACGCCTCGGCTGGACCCGCGATGACGATATCGCCCGACTTCGGATAGCAGAATACATATTGAAGACGGGTCATCCCGGCTAGGTTCTGCATCACATCATCGATGCCGCGTCCGTCGGCCAGCCGATGCTTCATGATTCGCTCCAACCGCGTCAGCGATATCTTGCGCAGGGGACTGCGGCGGGCGACGTCGCGGTTCAGCCGCGTGAGCGCTTCCTGAACGCGTTGCCGCGAGAGCTCGCCCGTGGGATCGGTCGCGGTGACGCGCCGCAACACGCCATCGGCATCGACCGACACACCAGAGGTGGCCCCGCCACCAATCGTGTTGCCGCCTCCTCCTCCGAGTTGGGCGATTGCCGCTTGCGGTGCGATAGCAAAGCAAAACGCGCAAATCGAGAGTGCCCGCATCGAACGAAAACCATGCGACAGATGAACGCCCCTGTCAAAGCCGAATCGAGCCATGGCGATACCTCGCGTGTAGCCAAAGTGCGATGTTCCGGGCGAAGTCTCCCGATCCGGGCTGCCGGATTCTGGCGGGATTCCTCGCTCTATTCATGCTAATCCCGTTGTTTTGCCAAGGCAAGAAAATCACCGCATGAGCCAAATTTGAGCAAGTCATTTGCCAGTTCGGCACGCCACGCGATCCACAAAGGGCATAATCCTCGCTAGTTTCGCCACCCACCCGGTCCGGGGTCGTGCGCCGGGCGACAAGCCTTCCCAGAGCGTATTACTGTCACAACCCAAACGTCGTGGTGAGAAAACTCATCAAACGGTGTTGCGATTGGGCAACGCAACCTTCCCCAGGCGGTAAGTTTTAACAGGCTGGTCGATTGCGCGCTCTGCGCACGGTGCTCGGGCGCGCAATCATTTTTTCATCCTGCCCGTCGTCATCCGTCGCGGCGCATCGTATTCTCGCTTCGCGGGGAAACTTTTGCACGCCGGCATGGAAGTCCAGTGCTGATGCTGCGAACTATCCCAACACGCGATTCCTTGGTCGCCATCACGGTCTTGTTTTGCGCGACGATGTGCACGAGTTGCGCGACTTGGCAGGGTCCGCGGATCGACCCCACTGGTGAGCAATTCTTCCTTTGGCCAAACGAAGCTCCGCCGGCCGTAGTTGGACCACCAGTTGCGGCTCCTGGAAATATGGCGCCTCCCGCAAATACCTTTGTTACCCCACCGGCGGCCGCTCAAATTGTTGCGCCGCAGGCCCCACCGACCGTGGCACCGGTGCCGTTTGGCAATGTGCAAGCACCGCCGGTATATTCCGATCCTCCGGCGCCGCCGATCACGCCGGCGCCACCTGGAGTAGTTCCGCCCGTTCCATTTGTTCCAGGAGCGGCCGCGCCTTCATTGCCCCCGGCAACATTCGCGCCGGCGGTACCCGTCACGCCGCTTGCTGCAGCCGCGCCATATGGCAGCGATAGTCTCCATGTCATGCCCGATCGCCTTGTTGCGCCCGTCGGCAGCGAGATCCTCCTCAAAGCCGGCATCTGCGGCGCAGATGGATATTTGATCGCCAACCAGCGGGTCGATTGGTCGGTCGCCCGAAATGGCGTGGGCCAGTTCAGTGAGATGGGGTTGCGAGACCCAAGTCAACTGCTTGGTTGGTGGGAGGCGCCGCAGAAGATCGATGATTGGAGCGCTACCAGCACAACGGCATATGTGCCGATTAGTTTGAACACCAACACGCCGGACCCCAACGACGACGTGCAGATTCAACGCGGCGAGTCGTGGATTACGCTCACCTCGGCCGCGGAGGGAACCAGCATAATCACGGCGTATGCGCCGGCGTTTAGCGAATTCAATCAGGCTGCCGCCACGATTTATTGGGTCGATGCTCAATGGATTTTTCCGGCATCCACAATCGTTAATATGGGCCGGCCGCATACGTTGACCACGACGGTTTTGCGCCGGACCGATGGGGCGCCGCTGGCCGGCTGGGTAGTGCGGTACATCGTGGCTGGAGGCGCATCGCTTGGCTATGCGGGCGGAAATACAATCGAGGTCCCGACCGACGCCACGGGGCGGGCCAGCGTGGAAGTGAGTCCCACCGACCCAGGCGGCGGCACGACGAACATCGCCATTACGATCGTTCGCCCGCAATCTGCCGGGCCAAACGCTCTGCCGCGGATGGAACTCGGCGGCGGTGCGGCAACTATCACCTGGAGCCCGGCTGCGGTGCCGGCCCCTGTATCTCCGAACCCGCCCGTTACGCCGGCGCCGGTATCACCGCCGCCCTCGCTACCTGGCCCAGCTCCGCCGCCACAGCTTCCGCCGGCGACACAACCGCCGCCAGCGCTGCCTTCCAACACATCGCAACCCAGTCCATACACGCCGCCGCCAAGCCAGCCGACCGGACGACCGCGCCTCGAAATTAATTTGCGTGCTGTGAGCCCGGACCAAGTGGCCGTAGGTGAATTCATCGCCTATGAGCTGACAGTTATCAATCGCGGCGATAGTGTGGCTCGTCATATACAGATCCTAGATCGGTTCGACCGCGGCTTGCGTTTCCCCGGCGGCAAACCGAACGAGTACACCGTCAAAAATACAAGTATGCGCGACTTGCAGCCAAATGAATCGGATATCGTGCGCCTGCCGTTCCAGGTCGTCGATGTCGGCAAACAGTGCCACGATGTAACCGTTACCGCCGACGGCGCCGACCCGGCCACTCAGCACGCTTGCGTAACCGGAGTTCAAGCAGACCTAAATGTCAGTATTACAGGGCCGCGAAGCCGTATCGTTGGTGAAATCGCCGAATTCAACGCCGTCATAAAGAACGTCGGAGCAATTGCGGCAACTCACGTGGAAGTCGTCCTTCGCTGCGATGCCGCATTGGTGCCTACCTCGGCAGAGCCCGGTTCAGAAGCTCAAGCCGACGGAAGCATCATGCTGCGAATCGAGCGGCTCGAGCCGGGTGAACACCGGCAATTTAGAATGCAGGCCCAATGCCACGGCCCGAGCAACAATGCGTGCACAAAAGCATTTGTCACAGCGGATGGCGGCGTCAATCAGGCTGCCCAAGCGTGCGTCGAGATTCTTCCAGCGCTCTCTGAAGCTGCGCCTGGCGGTACGGGGACGCCATAGCCGCTAAAATGCTTTGATGCCCCGCTTCGTACTTCTCTATCACGAGTGCCCGCCGAACTACGGCCGATCGTCCCACTGGGATTTCATGTTGGAATCGGGGGCGGTGCTCCGCACGTGGGCGCTCGAACAGTTGCCGTATGCTTGGAGCGACGCACATTCGCGAACTAAGATGAGGTATCCGCACTGTCGCATGACTTCAGACGGCAATGCGGTCGCTGCGACACAATTGGGCGACCATCGGCGCGACTATCTCGCTTTGGAAGGCCCGCTGGGCGGTGACCGAGGGAGCGTAATTCGCGTCGCCGCGGGAATCTACCGCAGCGCCGCGGAATCGCCCGATTACTGGCAGCTAGTGCTTACCGGCGACGACTTACGCGGAGCTCTAATGTTGACGCGCTCCAGTGCGGTTGGCGGGCTGTGGATGCTCGAGTGCGGGCTCCCCGGCTAGCGCTTGGCCGCACTTGCATCGTCGGCGTTTGAATCGGGTCGCCGCGCGATTTCCAACGCCGAGTGCTGATCGGTTGGCGTTAGACGCAATTCGTACTCATCGAGTGCGACGTTCTTCGCCTTGGCTCCACTCGAATTTGCTGGCTTGCGCGATACCTGCGCCGGCCCGTTGGCCGGTTCGGTGTGTCCGGCGACGTACATCTCGCCGTCGCGCAGCTCAATCGAGTCGATAAGAAACCGACGATTCTTGGCCGAAGCGTTGCTGGTTATGTTGACAATTGCGATCGGCCGACCTTGCTGCTGTGTCCACCGGATGGGTAAATTCATCTTGCGACAGGCCGCCGCGAGTTCATCGGCCAATTGCAAGATCGGCAATGGAAGCGCGCCGGCCCGCACGGAAATAAAACGCAGGCCCACGGCGCCGTCGTCTGTTAGCATTACCGACGTATCGACTGAGACAACGGTTTCCACGCCGCCCGACTTGGTACGAAATCCCAACGTCAAGACATCGGGCGCGATGGCGATTCGCGGGTCGCGAATATTGGCCGGCAGCTCGCCGCCTTTGTCGGCTGCCAGTTGTGTGGCCAGCCAGCCGTTGATTTGTTGAGCGGTGAAGAGCGCTTGCCAATTCCCGACCTGATTGGCGTCGCTGTAGAGCGCCGTAGCCCGGCTTTCCAGCTCCCGGCTGCCTTCCTCCAAAACTTCCGGCTGGACGCGCAGCGCCTGCTCATAAAACGGCCGCACCTGCCGCGCAGCGTAATACGCTCCGCCCAGTATCGCCATGAGCAATGCCATGACGGTGAGCGTTCCAACTGCCGCGATACGAAGCCTGCGGGCCATGAAGAGCTCTTGGGGACCGACCACCACTCGTGTTCCCGGCGAGCGGTGTGGGGATGAACAGGTCGGTGATGGAATCGTAGGAGCGGCCGCAAGGCGAGTCAACGCGGATTGCAGATCGTTGCTACTAGCTGACTCGCCGCGCAGATAGCACAATGTTTCTCGAAGGATGCCGAAGCTTGCCTCATGAAGCCGACATTGACGTGCTGCCATCGGCCACTAAAATGTTGCGTCCCCGCGGGTTGCGCCGGTCGGCACTTGTGTGCGGGAAATCGCACCCACTGCTGTAGCCGGGGGCTATGACCCCGGCGACCCTTGGCGTTGGCCCCTAGAAGCCAGCTACAATCCAAGCGCACAACATGAGTTCTATCGTGACCGAACAGCCGGCAACAGCTACGACCAGCGGCGACTGGGAATCCTCGCGCCGTGAAAAGTTGCGGCGGATCGCCGAGTTAGGCCGCGATCCGTGGGGCTCGCGGTTCGACGACCATGCGGCTGTTGCCGATATTCGCCGGCGCGCCGGCGAAATCGTGTATCAATTGCCAGACGGCCGCGAGGTGTCGTTGCCCGATTTGGAACATGCCGGCCCGGATTTTGATTTCCGCAGATGGCTGGCCGACCAAGGATCTGGTGAGATGACCGGCCCGAAGGTCCGCGCCGCCGGCCGTATCGTGCTCCATCGCGACAAAGGAAAACTGCAGTTCATCGATATCCGCGACATGACGGGCCAGATCCAGCTTTTCGTTGGCCAGCAGCAAGTAGGCGATGACTGGCAGCTTGCTCAATGCTTGGATTTGGGCGACATCATCGGCGTCGAAGGCGAACTCCGCCGCACTAAGACCGGCGAGCTTTCGATTTTCGCTCGGAGGCTGACCATTCTCTCCAAAAGTCTCGCCGCGCCGCCGGAAAAACATCACGGCCTCACCGACCCGGAACTGCGCCAGCGGCTGCGCTATCTCGATCTGACCTACGGCGAAGGCGTCATGCAGCGGTTTTTGAATCGCACCAAAATCATTCGCTCGATCCGCGACACGCTCAATACCCGCGGCTTCGTCGAAGTGGAAGGGCCAACGCTGCACTCGATCGCCGGCGGTGCTGCGGCCCGACCGTTCAAGACGCACCACAACGCCCTTGATATCGACCTGTACCTGCGCATCGCGTTGGAATTGCATCTCAAGCGGCTCATGGTGGGCGGCATCGAACGCGTTTACGAGCTTGGCCGTGTGTACCGCAACGAAGGCATCGACCAGCGACACAATCCCGAATTCACGATGCTCGAGGCTTACCAAGCCTACGGTGATTACCGTTCGATGATGGATCTGACAGAAGCCTGCATCGTGGAGGCGATCCGCGCTACCGGCCAGCCACTTGTTTTGCAGTGGGGCGACAAAACGATTGATTTCACGCCGCCGTTTACCCGCAAAACGTATGACGAAGTTTTCGCCGAGCATTTGGATATCGATCACGCTGATGCGCCCGCCATTGCTAGTACGGCGAAGTCGCTCGGCCTGGAGACGGCGTTCAAACATCCCGATGTGATTAAGAACGAGGTCTTCGAGACGGCCGTTGAAAAGCAGCTTGCCGGCCCAATCTTCGTGTTCGATTATCCGGCGAGCATTTGCCCGCTCACCAAGCGGAAAGCCGACAATCCAGCCGTTGCCGAGCGATTCGAGCTGATCGTGCATGGCATGGAGATCGCCAACGCTTACACCGAACTGAACGATCCCGATTTGCAGGAGCAGCTTTTCCAGACCCAGCTGGCCGGCCTGCCGGACGAAGATTCGATGGCGAAGATGGACCAGGACTTCATCCGTGCCCTGCGCCACGGCATGCCGCCCGCCGGCGGTTTGGGCCTGGGCATCGATCGCCTGGTGATGCTGCTCACTAATACCCAATCAATCAGGGATGTGATTTTGTTTCCGCTATTGCGACCAGAGTGAATTGCAGCTGACATCTGTGAGGCCGGACGGAAACGGCCGGGGTGCTAGACACGTGCTGCCGAACGACTCCGCCCAAGGACGGGCCCTATGTACAAACTTCTTCTCTGCTGGCGCTACCTCCGAACTCGCTATATCGCGCTGGCGTCGATCATCAGCGTGATGCTCGGCGTGGCGACGATGATCGTCGTCAACGCCGTGATGGAAGGATTCACGCACGAGATGCAGGACCGCATCCACGGCATCCTCTCGGACCTCGTGTTCGAAAGCCAGTCGCTGGACGGCTTCCCCGATGCCGACCGCCGCATGGCGGAAATCCGCAAGGTGGCCGGCGGGTACATCTCCGGCATGTCGCCAACCGTACACATCCCTGCGATGCTGGGCTACTCGGTCGGCAGCCAGTACGTGACACGGCAAATCACCATGATCGGCGTCGATGAGGCGACCTATGCCACGGTCAGCGATTTCGGCCAATTCTTGCAGCATCCCGATAACCGCAAACACCTCGACTTCAATCTCAGAGAGGGTGGCTACGACACGATCGACCACCAATCGAACGATCCGAGCAAGCTACTGGTGCGGCGCGATATGAAAGGGGCTGGCTGGGAATACCGGCGACGCAAGGCGCAATTCTTTTCGCACATTACGGTTCCCGAAGGCTCGCTCGATGGAGATCCATTTCATCGTCGGGCAGTTGCAACCGCCAAGGAAAAAGAGGCCCTCAAGCAAATCGGCGCTACCCCCGTGGCCGAAGGTACCGATTTCGATCCGGCAAAAGAGCAATGGACCGGCTGCGTGCTCGGCATCGGTCTGTGCGGCTATCGCGCCCCGGACGGTTCCGACGGCTTCCTTGCGCTGCCGGGCGACGATGTGCAAATTAGTTACCCAACCTGCGCTAAACCGCCGACAGTGCAGAGCAATCCCTTTACCATTGTCGACTTTTACGAGAGCAAAATGAACGAATACGACTCCAGCTTCGTGTTCGTTCCGATCCGTAAGTTGCAGACAATGCGCGGCATGATCGATCCTTCGACTGGCATCGCCAACTGCAACGCGATTCAAATCCGTCTCAAGGCCGGCGTCGATCTGAACATGGTCCGCGATCTGCTGCGAGCGGATACGGCCGACTTTCCGCCGCAGGTTTTCAAAATTAGCTCGTGGCGCGACAAGGAAGGCGCCCTCTTGGCCGCTGTGCAAATGGAAACCGCCGTGCTCAACGTACTCTTGTTCATGATCGTTGCGGTGGCTGGTTTCGGCATCCTGGCGATTTTCTTCATGATTGTCTTCGAGAAAACCCGCGACATCGGCATCCTCAAATCGCTCGGCGCGACCGGCCGTGGAATCATGGGAATTTTTCTTGGCTACGGCTTGAGCCTCGGCGTCGTGGGCGCGAGCGTCGGGTTGGGATTGGGCTTGCTGTTTATTCGCTATATCAACGAGATTGCCGATTTGTTGGGTCGTATTACCGGCCAGCCCGTATTCGACCCATCGATTTATTACTTTCAAAAGATTCCGACAATTGTCGAATGGCGGACCGTCGCCTGGATCGTGGCGGGCGCGATGACCATTGCGATCCTGGCCAGCATCTTGCCGGCTCGCAGAGCCGCGCGGCTACACCCTGTCGAGGCGCTCCGCTATGAGTGATACAAATTCAGACCAACCACGTTTCGCGCGCACGGACTGAATCTGTCAGAAGTGTCCTTGCCGCCCATGCCAAACTTTCGGGTGCCATTGGCGCGGCCGGCGCCGCCCAGACGCGAAGACACCACATTCGCACAGCCGGCGGCGCTCAGCTCATGCTCGGGCAACCGCGAAATCATCGCCGCTCATTACGTGCGCAAGAGCTATCGCAAAGCGGCGATCGTAATTCCCGTTTTGCAAGGCGTCGAGCTCACAATACAAGAGGGCGAATTCGTATCCATCATCGGACCCAGCGGCTGCGGCAAGAGCACGCTGCTCCACCTGCTGGCCACGCTCGATGCGCCCGACTCCGGTGAAATCTGCTTCGACGGCCACCGCATCGATAATCTTCCCTCAGCAGGCCGCGACATCCTCCGCAACAAATACTTTGGCATGGTGTTTCAGTTCTACCACTTGCTCCCCGAGCTTTCGATGCTGGAAAACGTCCTCGCGCCGGCGATGATCGGTGAAAGCGTGTTTGGCTACCGGCGCCGACGCCGCGCCTATCGTGATCGCGCCTGCGAGATGCTCGAACTGGTCGGCCTTGGCCATCGGCTCCGGCACAAGCCGCGCGAGCTTTCCGGCGGCGAAATGCAACGCACCGCGATTGCACGGGCATTGGTGGCACATCCGCGAGTCCTCTTGGCCGACGAACCTACCGGCAACCTCGACAAGCACAGCGGCGAAGAAATCATGACCATCCTGCGTCGGTTGAACCGCGAGCAAAACCTCACTATAGTCATGGTGACCCACGATTCGCAGATCGCCGCGGAGGCCGATCGAACCGTTACACTCGTCGATGGTCGCGTCGTCGCGGCCTAGGCAAATCGACACTGGACCGGTCAGGCCACGGAGCAGAACCGGACTGCAAAATGAAAAATGTGCGGGTTCAGTCCCCTTCAGTTTTGCATTGAATGATTCCAAATGTCACCCCCATCAACCGGACGCTAGCGTTCCGGCTGATCCGATCAGCCGCGGGGCATAGTTCCCGGTTTTGAGACCGCTTGTTGAGCATTTTGCATTTTGCCGTGTCTTCTCGGTGATCTCCGTGTGTCTTTGGTGAATCGTCCGGTAGAATTAGCTGTATGGCCCGCCAAGTTTACATCACCGGCAAGTTTGTTGCGCAAGAGGACGCCAAGATCAGTGTCTTCGACCACGGATTGCTGTACGGAGACGGGGTGTTCGAAGGGCTCCGGTCGTACCACGGCAGAGTGTTTCGGCTCCGCCGAGCACATCTCGCGGCTGTACGAGTCGGCCAAGGCGATTTGGCTCGAAATTCCCATGTCGCCGGACGATATGTGCGACGCGGTGAACGAGGCCGTCCACGTCAACCAGATCGACGACGGATACATTCGCCTCGTTGTCACCCGCGGCGCCGGCACGCTCGGCCTCGACCCCAATCGTTGCAGCAATCCGCAGGTGATCATCATCGCGGATTCGATCTCGCTTTACCCCAAAGAGTTGTACGAAAAAGGCCTGGAAATTGTCACGGTCAGCGTGCAGCGAAACCACCCGGCGGCGCTCAGCCCGCGGATCAAGTCGCTCAATTACCTTAACAATATCCTCGCCAAGATCGAGGGCCTGCAGGCCGGCTGCATCGAAGCGCTGATGCTCAACCACAAGGGCGAAGTGGCCGAATGTACGGGCGA
The DNA here is from genome assembly GCA_963807935.1 of uncultured Planctomycetota bacterium. Lineage (GTDB taxonomy): Bacteria > Planctomycetota > Planctomycetia > Pirellulales > Lacipirellulaceae > JABDGM01. The sequence goes on along the minus strand of CAWEDY010000017.1, from coordinate 251 downwards.
CAACATCTTTCTGGTCCGCCATGGCGTGCTTTTTACGCCGCCGCTTGAGGCGGGCATCCTCGGCGGCATCACGCGGGAGGCGGTCATCGAAATCGGCGGCGACGCGAACATCGAGGTCCGCGAACTGCCGCTAACCAAGCACGATGTCTACATCGCCGACGAATGCTTCCTTAGCGGCACGGCCGCCGAAATTGTGCCCGTCGTCCGCGTCGATAGCCGACCGATCGGCACCGGGAAACCCGGTCCGATGA
>CAWEDY010000016.1:0-241678 GCA_963807935.1 uncultured Planctomycetota bacterium | reverse complement strand
AGTGTTCGCTGGCCCCGCCGCCTGATTGAAGACTGGATTGATGCGGGCTGTCCGCCGTCGGCATGACACAAGCGAGCCGGCGGCGTCGTCTGGTGCTTAAGCTTCGAGATTTAAGAGGCATCGGCGGAATCCGCGAAGGATACGAATGGATCCGATGATTTCCTGGGAACTACCCGCCAGCCTCAATTAGCATGAATATTGGCCCGGAATCCAGCCGCCGCCGTATCCGTGATCGATATTTACTTCAACGAAACTCTGACACACTTAATCTTAATTACGAAAAGTATCGTGCGTTTTCACAGTGTCTTGATTGGATATCCAGCTAATCCGAGGTATCCGAGAATGCAAAGAACGTTGGCAAACGCAAACTTCTGTTATTCGGGGGATTGATGGCAAGTCTTTATAAGACCGTTGGTAAGCGAGGGGCGACATGGACGATTGAGTTCTTCGACAGCGACAAGGTCCGCAAACGCCTTCGCCTTGGTAAGGTCGCCAAGAGGCAGGGTGAGTCAATAAAGGCGCGGGTCGAGGCTCTTGTTGCAGCGAGTATCACTGGTACAGCTCCCGACGACGACACCAGTCGTTGGTTAGTTGAACAGGACCAGGCCATGCGAGAAAAGCTCGCAGCTGTAGGACTAATCGATGCGCCCAAAACAATCCACTCTAGGAGCATTTCTCGAAGACTATTTTGCTAAGCGGAAGGCTCTCATGGATGTCGGCAAACTAAAACCGCGCACGGTTCGCAACGAGCAGCGAGTTCGGGATTCCCTCGTCGAATTCTTTGGCCCAAACAAGCCATTGCGAAATATTAACGAAGGCGATGCCAAGGACTTTCGCAATTGGCTACTGACTTCCGGCTCCAAGCCCGTCAAAAGATGTGGGCCAGCGGATGTAGTGCAAAAGCGAAGGGGCTTAAACGAACCAACAGTCCAAAAGCAATGTGCCGTTGCCAGTCGATTTCTTAATGACGCGTGTCATCGCGATCTGATCCATCGCAACCCATTCGACTCGGTGCCGAAGGCAAACTTAGCAACGAAACGGCGTGCATTTATCAGTCGAGACCGACGCCCGAAAGGTCCTGGCAGAATTGCCCGATACGCAATGGAAATTATTGTTCGGGCTCGCCCGTTGGGGAGGGCTTCGCGTTGGCTCGGAAGTGCGAGAACTGACATGGGCCGACGTGGATTGGGAACACCAAAGAATTCTCGTGCGGTCACCTAAAACAGAGCGTTACGAAGGTCGCGAAACTCGGTTGTTACCGATGTTTCCTGAACTGGCTGTCGCTATTGGCCGCGCGACGGGAGGAAGCAGCCGCCGAGGACACGTTGGTTCTGCCGATGCTGAAGGTAAGACCGACGCGGCATTCCGCAAGCCATTACATAAGGCGATTGAGAGAGCCGGCCTCATGATTTGGCCGAAGTTATGGGTGAATCTCCGCAGCACCCGTGAAACCGAGTTGGCCGAGCGTTTCCCTATGCACGTCGTCTGCCAATGGATCGGAAACACCCAAGCCATCGCGGCCAAGCACTACCTGCAAGTCACAGATGACCATTATTCCCAGGCCACTGAACAACTACTGAACGAAATGTTAAGACAGCCCCGAAAAGCGGCGCAAAAAGCGGCGCAGAAGGCGCCACAACATATGGGATTAGAGCGGCAAGCGTCGGAACCGGACAATCAATTATCCCTTGACGTAAGTGTTTTCTCGAATTTGGACGTAACCATAATACCCCCAAGGGGATTCGAACCCCTGTCGCCGCCGTGAGAGGGCGGTGTCCTGGGCCTCTAGACGATGGGGGCACTTTGAAGACTGAAATTGTAGACGGCGCGGCGCGGATTGTAAATTGCGAGTCTCCGCTGCCGATGACACAGACAAGGAGACCAGGCGAGAGGGAGACCAGGAGATTCAGCGGTGTTGTAAAGATGCGTCGTAACTTCTCACGACGTGATGCCCTTCGTGAGCGCCATGAACGCCGTTTCCAGATTCAACTCTTCCTCGCGGAACAGTGTCAGGCGATGCCCCGCGTTTATTATTAATGTGGCCAAGTCGCTGTAATCGCGGTGACCATCGGCAAGAGTTACCCTGAGATACTTCTCGCTATGATCGACGCGATCGACCAGATTGTGGTCTTGCAACAATAGGGCGGCTGAATTGCGGTCGCCGGCCACGCCAATGTTGAGCACCGTGTGCGGACGCACTTTCTTCAGCAGCTCGGCCACTGTGTCGTTGAATACCAGCTCACCGCGTTCGATGATTCCAACCTTATTGCAAACATCAGCCAGCTCGGGCAAGATGTGACTGGAAACCATGATGGTTTTGCCCATCGTGCCGAGCCGCTTGAGCAGCGTGCGGATTTCGATTCGTGCACGCGGGTCGAGCCCGCTGGCCGGCTCATCCAACAGCAGCACTTGTGGATCGTGGAGCAGCACCCGCGCCAGGCCGAGCCGTTGGGTCATACCGCGCGAGAGGCTTGTAACAAGCGCTTCGCGTTTGTAATCGAGTTCCACCAAGTCGAGCACTTCGTCGCACACTTGCCGCCGCTTGGCGCCGCGGATTCGGTAGGCGGCGGCAAAGAACTCCAGGTACTCGATTACCTTCATGTCGTCATATACACCAAAGAAATCGGGCATGTAGCCGATCATGCGGCGGATTTCCTTCGGCCGCGTGTAGATCGAGTAGCCGCCGACGTACGCCTCGCCCCAGGTCGGGTTGAGAAGCGTTGCCAGAATGCGCATTGTCGTCGTCTTGCCCGCGCCGTTGGGCCCGATGAATCCAAATAGGTCGCCTCGATTCAAACTCAAATTGATCGACTTGATGGCGAACAACTCGCCGTATTTTTTTGTCAGGTCGCGGGTTTCGATCATGGGGGGAACGATTGGATTTTGTGTCGACTGCAAGGTCGAGTTGTTTTGGGAAAAGTTTTGTCGTGATTGTCGGCGTGAGGGCCAACGCTAAAGGGCGCTTCGGCGATTCACTGGCAATACGAAGCGATATATTACCGTAGATTCGTCCTGCCTGTCGCCGATCGCATTCCCCGTAATGTTGTCGACCAATTGGGTGGCCGGGCCAACGGAATCGGCGACCAGGATCGCACGGCCCAATTCCAGCAACCGGCTCAAGTCGCAATACGCTTGATATCGGTTTGGCAAATGGGCAAAACCGAATCCGCCCGCGGCATCGTAAAACATCATCAGATTCAAAATCTGTTCGGGCGATGCCTGGTCGGCGGAAAATACGCGGCCTTCGACCGGACCTGTCGCAGAGCCCGCGTCGCCGAGCACCTCGTGCGTTACAACGGTTTTGACCTTTCGCGGGCTGAGCTGCTCGCCGACCTCGACGCGCTGGCCGGCGTTCAAGTTTCCCAGCCGATAGGCCCATGTTTGATAAAGAAGTTGAACGTTTCGTAGCGTTGCGCCAGTTCGGTTCGTAATCGATCCGACCGCCAGTCCGTCGCGATCGGAAAGATCTGCATCGATCAAACGTGGTAGACGCGCCGTCCAACGGGCCATCAAGGACTTGGTCGCCGAGGAAAGCACGGGCAGATCCTCGAGCGATTTGTGGTCCGGCCCGTAAAAGTAGCTATTGTCCACGATCCCCAAATCTACGCCGCCGGTCTGCATTCCGCCTATGCCGATGCCCGGTAGTCCCCACCACGAAAAGAGCACATCCTTATCGCCGACAGAATCGGCATGAATCTCAGGAACTTGGACACTTATATCGAACCGAGTGGCGGTGGGGCTATAAAGCGTGGCCCAAAAAGTGCCGCGAGCGCGGCCGGTGGCTGTGTCAACATCGACTAGTTCCAATCGATTCGCGCGCGAACCCGCGGGACCCTTGCGCCATTCGGCCAATGACAATGCGGCCGCGGAAAATGCCATCACAATGAGCGGAAACGAAACCCACGCCACCCACGGGCGGCGTACCCAGCGATTAATGAACAGATAATCCAAGGGACCGAGAAAAATGATATACGCAACGGCTAAACTCGCCACGACTGCCAACCCAATCGGCGCCACAAACGCAAACGATTGTCCAAGCCGCTGGCGCAAGGCACCGTCAAGGTCATTGTAGCCTCGCGTGACAAGCCGCTGCGATACATCGCCGGATCCGATGCTCTCCAAATAGGGACGTAACAATGCCTGCAAAAATGCGGTGCGACCCGACCAGCCGGCCAGTGGCGGCTGGCTGAAATCAATTCCGACGAATGCAACTTCGCCCAAGCCAAATGGGGAGCGAATCACAATCGGCAAATCGCTCGCTAGTTCGACATTGCCCGAAACGTCGACGAATCGCGGAACACGCAAGGCCCCGGCGGGCGCAGTCGAAATCGGCGCGGCGGAACCGGCGAAATGTTCCAGCGGACCCGTTTCGCGAAGCCGGACAATCTCGGCAAGTTTGCCAGGCGCAAATCTGGCAAGCGGACGTCCCTCGGCGAATAATTCTTGGGCAGTTTGCCCACCACTAAGGAGCACCAGCCGTCCGCCGAGTTCGACCCATCGCGAGAGCGCCGCGATTCGAGCGGCGTCGGCCGCCAACTCGCGGCACAGCTTGCCGTCGCCCGTCGAAATAAGCAGCACATCGGCTGCGTCGTATCCGAACCAGTCGGTGGGAAGCTCGACGACTTGATCGAGTTCGACGACGCGCCGCGCAAGCTGGCCCGTGTCGGATTCGCGATTCAAAAATGCGTCTTTAAGTCCAAACGGCGACGGACCAAAAGATACCAGTAGTTCAGCCGTTGAAGGCAGCGCCACGGCAGCCGACTCTTCCTTGGCCTTGGCGCCGGGCAGTAAAGTGCGCTCGTCGAGTCGCCTATCGCCATCCATCAATGAGATTTGGAGCGAACTACCGATGCGGCCTACTTTGGTGTAAACAACGGCCGCCGCCGGATCGTTGCTGGAAACTGCGGAGTGCAGCGGTGCCGTGGCGGTCGTGGGCACTCCGTCGCTATCCGGAACGCTTACCGCAACCCGCGGATTGTCGAGTCCATCGATACCATAAGCTTCGATCCGAATGGGCGTCCAGCAGCCGACCTTGAAATGGCGCTGAATGCCCACTTGGATTGCGGCAATTGTGGGGTGGGATAGCGACTTATCTGCGGCGGATATTTTCGGCGATGCGGCAAGTGCAGCAGGGAGCGCTGCAATGAAGGCGAGCTTATGTAGGGCCCAACGGAAGGATATCGGCGTTTGAATCATCGAGCGTTCGCGGCGTCGGTTGACGCCCACAGCGTGCAAGTTCGATTTTGAACACTACGGCTTTCCCGAGTCATCGCAATTGCAAACAAATTGTCCGCAACCCGGACAACCGGCACCGTATTTTTTCCGCACGGCGGCGGCGAGGTCCACATCCACGACATTGGCGATCGTGGTCAGCCAGGCCAGCACGTCGGCAAACTCAGCGGTCTGTTCTTCACGACTGCCTTCGCGCAGCGCCGCGGCCAACTCGCCAACTTCCTCCATCAGCCACATGAACGTGCCATCGACGCCCCGCGCAAGGTCCTTTTCCAAATACATCCGCCGGATCAGCGCTTGGAAATCCTCGAGCGAGATGGGCACGAATTGTTCGGTCACAGCAGACTCGCGATAGGGGAGATGCATCTCCAACGCATATTGAGCGCCTATAATTCCGCAAAGGCTATCGGCATTTCAACATGGAAAAGCGCGCGAAAAGCAATTCACCTGTTGCACGAGCGGACTATCCTTTATTTTAACCGGTAGGCTGGGCATCGCCCACCGACGATAACCCCGGTCGTCCGCACATTTTGGCCGGCAATGCTCACCCGACGTTTCGATGCCTACATCTGATTTGCCCAACAGCAGCTTCACCACCGTCGCCAAGGTGGGTGCAATCCCGGAAGGGGAGGGCCGCTCGTTCCAGATCGGCGACCGGCTCGTTGCCGTGTTTCTGCACGGTGGCCGGTACTTTGCTATCGATGATCTCTGCCCGCACATGGGCGCTTCGCTTGGAGCGGGCTACCTGGACGAGGAAGGCGTAGTCACCTGTCCCTGGCACGCTTGGCGTTTTTGTGTTCGCGACGGCAAGTGGGCCGACAATCCGCGTTTGGGAGTTGATGCCTTTGAGGTCCGCGTCTTCGGCGATGAAATCCAAGTACGAGTGGCTGCCCCCACTTAGACGATACCTAGCTGCCTTTTTTGCCAGTTGTTTCGGGCTGGTTCGCTTCGTGAGGCTTCTTCTCGTCGACCGGCGTCACCTTCACGTCAATCTTCTGCTCGATCGTTTGTTGAATCTTCTGAGGGTCCGCGCCTGCGTCGATCACGACCTTATGAGTGAGCGTTGTGGAATGTAGCCGACCCGCCGCGATATTGAATAAAGCTTCGCCGCTGGAATCTTGCTGCGCAATTTTCACCTGGTCGACACCTTCGAAAGTCAACTTTAGGCTCGGCCGGAATACGGCGTAGTTCACACCATCGACGAGCTTTGTGCCCTCGTAACGATACGCGGTTTCGACGATTTGCTTACCACCACCCGGGCTATTCAATTCAATCTTCGATGATGAGGTTTCGCCCGGTTTCGCTGGTTTTTCAGGAAGGACTAACGAGCCTCGCGTGATCACCTTCCTGAAGCCATCGGGCGTTGCCAGATCACCCATCGTCGCGGCGGCCGGACTGTTTTTTAGTGCGCTGATCACTGCGTCTGGAATCTTGATGTCCTTGATGACGCCGCGAGAAGTCATCGTGAGCTCGAATTGCGCCTCAGTCAGTGTTTTGAACATCGGCGCGAGCATAGCGGCCGGACCTACCTGAGGTTTTTCAGATTTCGTGTCGTATTCAAACGAGCCCACTGGGGGAGGAAGCGTCGTCTTCAGCTTGATACGGTCGAATTTTTGCTGAATGACCGCCTCACCTTCCTCGTTAACGCCAATAACTTCCCAGTTCATTTCCATTTCTTGGTGCATGGTGACATTTTGTGGGCCTGTCGAAACGCCGGTGATCGCGATGGTCATGTCTTGGCCGGTCGTGTAGTTCAATTTCTCACCCAGTTTGAACTTCCAGCGCAACGGTTCATCGGCTGCGGCGCAACTCGCGGTGATGCTCGAATATGCCACAAGAGCAACCAAAACCATAACACTCGTTCGATAACTGCTGCGCATAACGTGTACCTCAAATCACACCTTGAATCGATCACCCTAAGACAGACCATTATGACAATCGCTCGTGCGACATGGTAGCCAGTCAACGTCGGAAATCGGACCAACACGTCTTGGGTGGCTATAACGAGATTTGCCCGCCCGGCTGAAGCACGATCGGCTCGGCCGCAGTATGAGATCGAATCCGCTCGGCCCAGGCGGCAGCATCCTGCGCGATAGGCGGCCATGTATTGTAATGGCACGGCGCGACCCGCTTGGGATTCAGCAGCTTAACGGCGTCGATCGAGTCCTCCGGCCCCATTGTGTATAAATCGCCGATCGGCAGGAGCGCGAGGTCGAGCCCGCCGGTGCCAATTAACTTCATGTCCAGAAATAATGCCGTATCGCAAGCGAAGTAGATCCTCGCGTCTTGCAACGTTAGCAGGAAGCCTCCCGGCACCCCGCCATAAGCGCCGTCCGGCATACTTGAGCTATGATGCGCGATCGTAAATCTCACATGGCCGAATGGCTGCTCAATGCCACCGCCCCGGATTCATGCCGGTGACTTTGTCGTCCGCTAGACCCTTCTTTTTGAGCCACTCGCCGACCTCGAAGTTGGTGAGCACGGTGGCGCCCGTTCGCTTGGCAATGGCGATCGTGTCGCCCAGGTGATCGCCATGGCCGTGCGAGAGCAAAATATAATTGGCCTTTACCCTGTCCGCCTTGACCGGCGACGTGGGTGAATCATTCAAAAACGGGTCCAGCAGAATTGTGGTGCCTGCCGTTTCGACCGACCAGCAATTATGACCGAACCAGGTTATCGCAGTTGCCATTATCGTCGACTTATTGTTGAAAAGCGGTGGCCAGATGCCGGACGGCGCGAACGTCGTTCACCATTTGACTCCTCCACCCGGCATCCCTGTCCCGCAATCCTACGACCTCAAGATCGCGTTCATGTTCCGCTTATACGCTTCCACGCCGGGTTGACCGTATGGATTAATCCCAATCAGTCGGCCTTCGACCGCCGTAGCGATCATCATCATTTGAAACAACTGGCCGAGTGTGTACTCATCGAGCCGCGGCAAGCGGATGTCGGCCGTCGGACGGTTATCGTCGTGGTACGCCTTGTTCGTGCCGGCGATCGCCGCGGACAAAATGTCGGGTATCGATTTTTCGCCCAGCTCGTTGAGGCCATCCTGATTCAGCTCGCTACGGCCGACCGGCACCGCATCGCCGCGCGGCCGCTCGACAATCAGGTTGGTGACCAGCTTATCGCGCCGGCCTTCTTGAAGCTGCTGGCCGCGGGAGTGCAGGTCGCGGGTGTTGACCATCGTCAATGGCAGCGCGCCGCGCTCGTGCTTGCCCAGGCTCTCGGCCAACAATTGGTCGTACCAGAGTCCGAATGCCTCCAAGTGTTTGCCCCACGTGGCCAGCACCCGCACCTTGCACCCGCTTTCTTGCTCTAACAAATGACACACGCCGACGAATTGCAAAATAACATTCTCGGCCGGTGGGGCGCTGCGAAAGTGTTCGTTCATCACTACTGCGCCACGAAGCAACCTTTCGACGTCAAGCCCTAACAGCGCGGCCGGCAGCAGGCCGACGGCCGACAGCACCGAAAACCTTCCGCCAACGCCATCCGGCACTGGAAACATCTCGCGACATTCGAGTGACTTAGCCAGATCGAATAATTTGCCACTCGTGCCAGTGACCGGTACGACAAGCTCGCCGATTTGGTGGGCCTTATCTCCAAGCGTCGCGCGTAGCTCGCGCAACAACACACGAAACGCGACAGCAGTTTCCAGTGTGCCGCCACTTTTGCTGATGACCGCGATCGACCAGCGGTCGCCGCGGCTTTCCAACAATCGGACGAGGTCCAACAGCGCGTCATTGTCGACGTTATTGCCCGCGAAATACATACGCGGCCGACCACGCCGCATAGGCGGCGCGACCTCGTTGTAGTATTCATGGCACAAGGCCTCGAGCAGTGCTCGGGCACCCATGTAAGAGCCGCCAATCCCTAGCACAATGACACTATCGACGGTTTGGGCCAGCCGCTCGGCAGTCGTCATTAGGCGGCCAACGTCGCTTTCGGCGCCACGTTGCTGCAATTCGGCCAGCAGCCGCTCTGGTAGCTCGAAGAAACCGGCATCGAGCGGTTGCTTTTGCTTCGGAATTTCCGCGCCATCGGCCCAGAGGCGGGCGTCTGCCAGCACTTCGTTGCGAGCGTCCGAGAGTCTTGGCGCGAACTCCGACAGTTGGTCCGGGCTAATTCCTCCACGTGGTAGAAAAACGCCGTTACGATCGTAAGTGATGGTTGTCATAGTAGGTGTAGCATTTCGTCTGATGGGTGCTTCCCGTCGCAATGGTTCACGCGTCAAGACGGTGGGCGGGAACCCAGCCTGCTTTGCGCCCTGATTCTATCCGCGTCTGACTGCTCTACCAGGGCCCACTGGCCCTTGCCGCCAGTCCAAAATTCGCGACGATTAAACCCTGAACCCCAAACCCTGAACCCTGAACCCGCCGCCATGGACCTCCACCATTTGACCCGCGACCTGCATATTAAAAGCGATACGAAGATTGTGATGTACGTTGCCGACGGCCTTGGCGGCTTGCCGCGACAGCCAGGCGGGCTGACGGAGCTGGAGTCGGCCAACACGCCGAACCTCGACGCCCTCGCCAAAGCCGGCATTCTCGGCAGTAGCATACCCGTTTGCCCCGGCATCAGCCCCGGCAGCGGCCCGGGCCACCTCGGGCTTTTCGGTTACGATCCGCTGCAATACGTGATCGGCCGCGGCGCACTGGAGGCCACCGGCATCGGATTCGCTTTACAGGACGGTGACGTCGCAATTCGAGCCAACTTCTGCACGGTAGACGAAAACGGAAATATCGTCGATCGGCGCGCCGGACGCATTCCAACTGATGAAAGCTCACCCCTTGCAATCCGGCTTCGCAAAGTGAAGATCGCCGGTGTTGAAGTGTTCGTGGAACCGGTGAAAGAGCATCGTTTCGTTATTGTCTTGCGCGGCCAGGGACTGCACGGCAACGTACACGACACCGATCCTCAAATTACGGGTGTGCCGCCGTTGGATCCAGTAGCCGTCGATGACGATAGTCGGAAGACCGCCGAGGTCGCGAAGAAGTTTGTGCGACAGGCCCGCGAGCTGTTGGCCAGCGAGCCTAAGGCAAACTGTTTGACGCTTCGTGGTTTTGCCGGCAAACCGAAATTACCCGGGTACAAAGACGTTTACGGACTCCGTGCGGCTGCCATCGCCGTGTACCCGATGTACAAGGGACTGGCGCGGATCGTGGGGATGGATATCGTCGGCAAGGCGCAAACGCTCGCCGAGCAGATGACCGTTCTGGAACAGAATTGGTCGAGCTATGATTTCTTTTTCATCCATTTCAAATACACCGACAGCACGGGTGAAGATGGCAACTTCGCGGCCAAGGTGAAACGCATCGAAGAGTTCGATGCGGCCGTGCCGCGGATCACCGCGCTCGGGCCGGACGTGCTGATCGCGACCGGCGACCATAGCACGCCGAGCATGCTCGCCAGCCACAGTTGGCATCCCGTGCCGACGCTGCTCTGGTCCCAATTCTGCCGTCCCGATGCGTGCGAAGAATTCGGCGAACGCGACTGCCTCCGCGGCGGCCTCGGACAGTTCGAAGCCAAATACCTCATGACGCTCGCGCTGGCCAACGCGCGGCGATTGAGCAAATACGGAGCTTAGTTGTTGAACGAAGGCGCGAGCCTAAGATGCTCGTGCGCAATACATGGCCGTTGCATCGCTAGTTAAGCGTGTCCTGCCGCGAGTTAGCTGGGTTGGTCTGGCAACGCTGGCGACCGTCGGTCTGCCGACGCTTAGCGCCTATTGCTTCATCTATTGGCTCGGTCCCTGGTATCTTTACGGACCGAAATAGTAGAAGGCCGCGCGCATGATCGCGGAGGCCTCAACTAATCCCGCCAAGAGTCGCGGCTCGCGACACGCGGTCGATGCCGAGCATAAAAGCGGCGGTGCGGAGTGAGACCGTGCGATTGCGGGCCAGGTCCCAGGTTTCCTCGAATGCCGTGGTGAGCGTTTTATCGAGCTCCTGCCGCACGCGGTCAAGGTTCCAGCGGTAGAACTGCCTGTTTTGCGCCCACTCAAAGTAACTTACCGTCACGCCACCAGCGTTGGCCAGGATATCGGGCAGGACAACGACACCGTTCTCTTCCAAAACGTCGTCGGCACCCGGCTGGATCGGAGCGTTCGCGGCCTCCACAATTACCGGCGCCTTCACGCGGCGAACGTTGTCCACCGTAATCACGCCGCCGATCGCCGCCGGAATCAGCACATCGACATCCAATTCCAGCAGTTCTTCATTCGTGATCCGATCCGCTTCTTGATAATCTCGCAGCAGCCGTTCGTGCTCGATGGCATACCGCAAGGCCTTGGGGATATCCAGGCCGGTGGCGCGAAATAGGCGCCCGTCGAATCACTGATCGCGACGATCTTGCATTCGGCTTCTCCAAGGAACTTTGCCGTATGCGAGCCGACATTGCCAAAACCTTGGATGGCGATGCGAGCGCCGCTCGTCTTGCGGCCAAGCCGGCCCAGCAGCTTGAGCGTCTGGATGCCGACGCCACGGCCAGTTGCTTCCTCGCGGCCGGGAATGCCGTAATACTCGACCGGCTTGCCTGTCACGGCACCCGGATTGAAACCGTGGTACTTGTCGTATTGGTCCATGATCCAGGCCATGACGCGGTGATCGGTGCCCATGTCTGGCGCGGGGATGTCGTTGTCCGGCCCGATCATATCGTGAATTTCGTCAATGAATTTGCGCGTGATGCGTTCCAGCTCGCGGACGCTGAGCTTGGCCACGTCGATTGCGATGCCACCCTTCGCGCCGCCGAAAGGTATGTTCACGACTGCCGTTTTCCACGTCATCAACGACGCCAGGCTGCGAACTTCGTCCAAGTCTACTTCCGAGTGGTAACGCAAGCCGCCCTTCATCGGTCCACGAGCCCGATTGTGCTGCACGCGGTAACCGATCAGCGAGCGCAACTGCGCCGTTATCCATTTCGACGGGAATTTGAACCTGCAATTCGCGCCGCGGAGTAATAAGATACGTCCGCAGACTGTCACCCAGCCCGAGCTGGTCGGCGGCTCGATTAAAATATTTTTTGGTGGCTTCGAACGATCGCATAACGTGGTTGGCAGGGAACGGGGATGCACGGAGCGGGGAGCACGGAGAAGCCAGCACCGATTCTGATTCCCGTGCGCCTCGCTACCTGCTCCTTACTGGGATGTTCGCGGATGATAGACGGCGATCCACATTGATACAAGCCGGAGTGAGACTGGCCGGCGGGTTTTGCTTGCCGTAGACTGACAAACGAGAGCCACTTCTACGGATACCACGGCGAATGAGCAATCTTCGTGCCACGAAACCGGATCAACCGCGGCTAATTACGCTGCGACCGCGCAATCAATACCTGATTCTGGCCGGCGTTTTGGCTTGCGTAACGGTTGCGCTCGTAGTGGCCGGCCGCAATGTACTTTTTAGACCGTCGCAACCGCTTGTTCCTGCGAACATCGATCAGCCCATATCGCAACAAGCGCGATCGGAAACCACTGTTGCGAGTTCGCAGCCATCTCATCCGCCGGCAAAGAAGGACTCGACAAGCGAAAAAACTCCACTCGTCGATGATGACGGCAAAACACTGTGGGTTTCTCCCACAAACGGGCCGCCCCTCGATCTCGCTTACCTTTCTCCGGGGGCCCAAATCATCGCGGTGCTTCGGCCGGCCGCGCTGTTGCAGCATCCGGAAGGCGAGAAATTGCGTGCTGCCCTCGGGCCCGCAGGACAGGCTGAAATCAAATTTGTGGAGCAGGTGGCCGGAATACGATTGATCGATATAGAACGGCTTGTCGTGGGCTGCCAGGCTTCGAGCGATGGTAAATGGACGATTACATTCGTCGTCCATACGCCGAAATCAGTTTCCCGCGATGCGCTGCTGGCGAAAATACCCGGCGCGGCCGAAAAAAAACATGACGGCAAAACATACTGGGTGGCGAATGAGCGGGCGTATTATCTGCCCAGCGCCGGGAATGGAAAAGTGTTAGTCGTCGCACCGGCGGATGCGATTACCGATGTCATCGACCTTGCTGGGAATTCGCCACCGCTACGCCGCGATATTGAGCGGCTGCTTGCTCACACAGATGCCGATCGTCATGCGACGATCATTGTGGCGCCGAATTCCCTGTTCAACGAGGGACGAAGCATTTTTACCGGCGAATTGGCAGGACTCCGCGGACCACTTTTTTGGTTTCTGGGAGACGAACTGAGCGGGGCTGCCTTAAGCATGAACTGGGGCGACAACTTTTTTCTGGAACTGATCGCAACGCCTACACTCGAAACCTCGCCGGAACGCGCCGCACGGATCTTCGCTGGCCGAATCGCTAAGGTGCCGGACAAGCTCGAGGAATATGTCGCTAATCTCAACGCGCAACCCTACGGGCGCCTGATCGTGGCGCGATTCCCTTCAATGGTCCGGAAACTGGCGACTTACACCCGCAGTGGGTTTGAACCCGATCATGCCGTGCTGCGCTGCTATTTGCCGGTCGTAGCCGGGCACAACTTACTGATGGCCGCCGAACTAACTCTTGCCGAATCGCCAAGCGGTACGGCGCAGTTGGCAGCGGGAAGCTCAAAATCCCCGCCTCCAGCCGGCCCCACGACCGCACACGCTGGGCTAACTAAGATAACCTCGCTTAGTTTCCCCAAGGACACGCTCGAGGCCGCACTCGAGCAATTGTCGCAAGATATTGGCGTACCGATTGTCATCCGCGGGCCCGATCTGCAGGCCGATGGCATCACGAAGAATCAATCCTTCGGTATCAACATTTCAAACAAGCCGGCCGAGGAGATACTGGTTCAGATTCTGCGCCTGGCAAATCCGGACAAATCGGCGACAGGACCGGGCGACAAGCTGCAAAAGCTGGTGTATATCATCGAGCAAAAACCGGACAAAACAGAGCAGATCGTCATCACCACACGCGCCCGGGCGGCCGAGCGGCACAATGAGTTGCCCGCGGCATTCCGAGGGGCAAAACCTTAAAAGGCTGGCGTGTCGGCGCATGGTATGATGGAGGAGGCAATAAAGTCCGACCCGTGTCCTGAATTCATTTCGTGTTAGCGCCGGCCGCCAGTCCGGATGGTCGCGACAACGCTTTCAAACCGGTCGGCGTGGCCGCCGACGCCAAATATTTGTGGAACCCTTCCGAATCATCTGCGAAACGTGCCGCTCGCGGCTGAAGATCCGCAGCCCCAATGTGATCGGCGAAATCCACGCCTGCCCGAAGTGCGGCAGCATGGTGCACATCGTGCCACCCGCAGGCTGGCGAGCGGACGCCGGAGCCGCGCCGATCACTCCGCCGGGTGCTGCCGAAGACGCTTCGTTGGCATTCTCGGCAACAGCTAGCCTGATCATTCCGGCGGAGTTGGCTCCCGATCGATTGCCAGCGACGGATCCTTCGGAATTACCAGCAGTCGAACCCGCTTCGCCGGCGACCATTCCTGCTCGAGTAAGTTCGCATCTCGTACTGTATGTCGCAACGGGAGCGGCAGCCCTTTTTCTGGGCGGTTTAGCTTGGGCGTTGTGGCCCACCAGCCGTGATGCGAACGCCCCCAGCTCGTCAACTGCGCTGATGGCGAAAGCCGAATCGCTGCCGCCGGCGCGCTCACCGGCAGTTCCGCCGGCCACCCATCCGAACTCGCGCCCGTAAAACCGCACCCCGTCGAGCGTTTGAAAAACGAAACGCACACGAACGGCAAGTGGTCCGCCGACGCGTTCGCGGGCGAAGCGACCCCGCAGCCGACCACACCCGATCCTCCGAAGACGAGCCAGCAGGCTGCGGCTGCGCAACCGCCGCCGAAAAAGACAACCGAAAACATTCGTTCAAGCGGTCCGGTTAAGGTAACGGCATCCGCCGAATCAACAGCGGTAGTTCCGACTGGAGAGGCCCCGAAGACCGCAGCGCCAGTCGCGAGCGCACCAGACCATTCGCCTGTGCTGAAATTCGACCCGCTCGATTTTGATCCCGACCGGTTGGGCTTGAGCGCAAAAGCATCCGCCGATTCAAACATCTCCACGAGTTCCATTCCCGATCAAGCGCCGAGCGGAACCGCAGGCGATCCGGCCGCGGACAATCTTGCTGCGGGCAATGTTGCGCCCAACGGAAAGGAGCCATTGGTTGGCAACGTGTTGCCGTCGCCGGCCGCCAATCATTTTGTCACGGTGCGCCGCGGCCAGCCGGCGGGTGCAGGCTCGGCACCGGTTAACGCCGGCCCGTCGTTGGCGACCCGAATAAAGGCAGTTCATGTAACCGATATGCCGCTGGTCCGTTGGATGGAAACTATATCCGATATCGCGGGCGCCGGCATAACGCTCGACCCAGTCGCGCTGGAGCTGGCGGGAGTTTCGCCGCGAACGACCGTGACCGTGGACGCGCGGGATGCAACCTTGGAAAAGATTTTGCGCGATGCGCTCGCGAAGCAGCGTCTCGATATTGTCGAACAAGGCGATCGGGTGAGAGTCGCTCTGACCAAGCCGGAGGAGCGGCGTGCCGTTGATTACGATGTAAAGGATTTAGTCACGGGTACCGACGCAACTGAGATCGCGCAGTTGATTGAGCACTTCGTCGCGCCCACAACTTGGAAAGCCGGTGGAGGTGTCGGAACCGCGCAAGTAGCTGGCACGACACTGCACGTTGAACAATCGGATATGGTTCTGCGTGAGGTGGTGATTTTCTGCGAGCGGCTGCGGCTGCGCGCGGCTTGCCGCTTCGCAGTAAATATCCGGCGGCGCTGTTGTCCGTCGAATCGCCTTACCAAAGGCTCTCAGGGAAGCTCGCTACGCACACGACATTCACTTTCCTCTCCGGGACGCGGCTGGCTGATGTCGTCCGCCAGTGGCAGGAAATGAGCGGTCTGACAATCCTCGTCGATTGGGTGCGCTCGCGGAAGCAGAACTTAGTCCTTCGTCGCCAGTCGCCTGCTCGGCGATCGAGCGCACGTGGGAGCAGGCGCTCGATGGCGTGCTGGAGCCGCTGGGGCTAAGCTGGTGGGCGATAGATGGCGACACGATTCAGATTACCAGTCTCAGTGCGCTGGAAAGACTGCAGCGTATCGAGTTCTACCAGGTGCCGCCAAAGCTGCAGGCCCAATTCGCGAGGAGTCAGGCCCTTATCGATTCGCTCCAACAGGAAGTTGGTAAAGCCGCTGCAACACACAACACGACGGGGCAGGTGGGGCTGGATCTCGACGAGCCAAGCGGTCGGCTGATCGTACTGGGATCTCCGGGCGCACATCGCTGGCTTACCCAACGCCTTAGCTCAGCAAAAACAGAGAGTAAGGTGACAGAATGAGTTAGGAAGAAGTGGCGACAAGATTGCCGCTATATGTGCGAAAAGCGTCTGTCTTATTGAGAACTGCGCAGTAAATGACACCAGCGGCTGATGCTACTTGTCATTCCCGCGAAGGCGGGAATCCAGGCGATAGTGCCGAATTTCTGGATTCCCGCCGGCGCGGGAATGACGCATTCCGATTCCAAAGACCAATGGCCGCGCAGTCCTCAATAGATCCCCGAACCGTCGGGGCCTCGCCGGTCACCATCGCCGCGATAGTCGTGCGGATTCTTCGGAGCATAATGTGCCTGTCCCATACTGTGGACGGTTCTCGGATAGGCTCTTATTGCAGTTTCTGTTCGGCACCGACTTTTCCTATCGTGCGCCACGTGTTAGAAGTGGGAATTGGGTGGGCTCTCTGAATACTTACACGTCGAAAGGAGCTGACCATGGCGGATGCAGCGCAGTGGGATCGGCGAAGTTTGATGAAAGCGGCCGGGGCAGGGGCACTAGCAACATTTGGCGGGGCGTTGCGGCGGCTGGAGGCCAGTCAGCCGCCAAAAGTCAGCGGCCATATCAAACAATCCGTTTGCCGCTGGTGCTACAGCAAGATTCCCCTCGAAAAGCTGGCCGCGGAGGCGAAACGGATCGGGTATCGTTCCGTCGAACTGCTTACGCCCGATGAGTTCAAAATCGTAAAGCCCTACGGCGTCACGTGCGCGATGCTCAGCGGTTGCTGCCCGATTCCCAACGGCTTCAATCGTCAGGAGAACCACGCGCACTTGGAAAAACAAGTGCGCGAGTACATCGAGTTTGCCGCCGATAACGGTTTGCCGAATGTGATTGTCTTTTCGGGAAACCGCCGCGGGATGTCGAACGAAGAGGGACTGGCGAATTGCGCCGAGGGGCTCAAGCGGATCGTGGGCTTCGCGGAGCAAAAGAAGATTACGGTCTGCATGGAGCTACTCAACAGCAAAGTCGATCACCACGACTATATGTGCGATCGCACACCATGGGGCGTGGAACTGGTGAAGACGGTCGGCTCGCCGCGGTTCAAACTGCTGTACGACATTTATCATATGCAGATCATGGAGGGCGACGTCATCCGGACGATTCGCGACAACCACGAGTACATTGCCCACTTCCACACAGGCGGTATTCCTGGCCGGCACGAGATCGACGAAACGCAAGAGCTTTACTACCCGGCCGTGGTGAAAGCCATTCTCGACACCGGCTTCACCGGTTATTTGGCCCAGGAGTTCATTCCCATCCGCGAACCGATCGCCTCGCTCGCGCAGGGATTCCGCATTTGCGACGTGTGAGATCCATCGCAAGACGTGTGGTCCCAGGTGGCGCTTAAGTTCTAACATTATGGCCGATTACACCCCTTGTGCTACTAACAAAACCGCCGGGGACTGGCTCAATTTGCGCAGTTCGCGGAGCAAATTGTGCCTGTCCCCCTCTCCCCGACCGGCGAATGCTGCATACCCACCGCTGCCAACACATGTCACGCCTTCATTATGCAGATGAATTGCCGGCGAGGCCTAGTCGTGGAGTTGACACCGCGAGGGCGAAGTCGAGCAGTCGGCTCGAAAAAGTCTTGCAATACGCCGGAGAATCGAATGGTTGCCAAGCGCGAATCTCGCTTGCTACCAGGCACGCCTTAGCCGAGCTGCTCGGCAAGTGCGACGATGATGCCCTCAGGGCCGCGGATATAGGCTAGCCGGTACGTGTCCTCATACTGCATTTCGCCAATCAGTTCGGCCCCGTGGGCGCACATGCGCGCTATGACAACGTCGATTTCATCAACGGCGAACATGATGCGACGGATGCCAAGCGTGTTTACCGGCGCGTCCACGGGCCCAAATCTGATCGCGGCAGGCGTGTGGAACTTGTCCAGCTCAATGCCCTGCCCATCGGGAGTGCGCATCATCGCGAGGGTGGCCCGGATATCCTTGAGCCCGATCAGCTTCCCGACCAAGGGCCCTTCGACGGTCTGCTCGCCCTCAAGCTTGAGACCCAGTTCGATAAAGAACGCCTTAACAGCTTCGAGATCATCGACAACGATGAGGACGTTGTCCATCCGCTTAAGTGTCATGTCCTTCCCTAGGTTCACTGCTGATGCCCGTACTTGTCGCACGTGGCGTATAACTTGGTATTAGACACTTAATTCTTCAGTAAGCATATCTTCTGTCTTTCTTCCACGGGTAAACGCGAATTTTAGTACGTTCGTCGATGTCACATGACGAACCGTCATTCGCTGCTGCGGTCGCGTCGACGGAGCGCGGCAAACGCTGGACTCCGGGCATCAGCCAGGTTCTGCGACCGACCGTCTCCTTCAATCCCATCTTCTCGCTACCGGTGGTCACAAGGAGGCTCGTCGCAAATCGAACATCCAGCCATGGATACGCCACATGCTACGTCCGGGGGCGCCGGGATCTAACGCTGGGTGCGATGAAAGCTGGGTTCCAAAGCGAGCATTTGTCCGCGTGTGTCGCCACCTCACACGTAATGCATGGCCCGCGGCCAGTGCTTCGGACGTTAGTTCCCCGCCCGAATCGCTGACGGGATCCGTTGAAACATTTTTGTTTCAATAATCTGGAAAAAAGATTGTTGCATTAACGTTGCATTCTGGTATAAAGGAATTTACCAAAAAAAGTCGGCGCGCCGCTCGCTGGATTTTTGGGAAATCGTCCCTCAATAGCACTCAACATCTGACGCAGAGCCGCTAATGAAGCCAACCCAACGCAGTTTTCAGCAACTCATGCGGCTTCGCCGCGCCGTGGTAGTGTTCGTCATTGCCGTTGTCGGCGCCGCAGCTAGCACGTCGCCCCTGCCCGGGCTGACGATTACGCCAACGTTCGATAGCTCGATTACAAACGATTCGAATGCTGCCGCGATCCAGGGAATTATTAACAGCGCCATTGCCGTCTACCAGTCGACATATACCGACCCGATAAATGTAACGATCAAATTTCAGGAAATGAGTTCCGGGCTGGGCTCCAGTAATTGGTGGTACTATAACATCAGCTACCAGCAATTCATCAATCAGCTTACCGCCGATCAAACAACAGCCGACGACGTTACCGCACTCGCTCATCTCCCACACGGCGCCAACAACCCCGTCAATTCCAGTACGCGGATTAACGTCAAGACCGCCAACTTAAGAGCGATTGGCATTACGGGCTTGAATTCTGGGCTGGCCGGCGGCGTGGATGGCATTGTCGGGTTGAATACGCACATCACCGATGTCGGCAGTCCTGGCACGAGTGGTGTTTACAGCTTGTCCACGATAACAAAACATGAAATCGATGAAATATTGGGACTAGCCTCGGCCATCAACAGCGGACTGGTCGGCAACGATCCGTTACCAGAAGATCTTTACCGCTACGACGCCCTCGGCAACCGCAGCTTTACCAACAACAGCAGTGCGCGGGCTTTCTTTTCCATCGACGGGACGACCGACTTGGCGGAGTTCGACAACCAAAACAATGGTGGCGACTGGGGAGATTGGCGCAGCAATCCATTGCTTTCGGGCGTCCAGCCAAAGGTGCAAGATGCGTTTGCGACTCCCTTTGCAAACCCGGCTCTAAGCGTCGAGCTTCGCGCCCTGGACGTCATTGGTTACAACCTTGTGCCCGAACCCTGTTCGGTCTTCCTCTCAGTGCTCGGCATTGTCGTATCGGTAGCGTGCCGCAGGCCGCGGCGTCCTCGCAATTCGCCGACCGGCGCTACATGCTAAATCCCATCGCATCGGCAATCTTGCGGCAGCCGGCCATTGTGTCGGCGAATTGTTGAAACGTAAGCGATTGATAGCCGTCACTGAGGGCCTTTTCGGGGTTGGGATGGACTTCCATGATTAGGCCGTCGGACCCGGCGGCGATAGCGGCGCGGGCCATCGCGGGTACCAGCCGCGTGTGGCCAGTACCATGGCTGGGATCGACGACCACCGGCAGGTGCGTTTTGGCCCGCAGGTAGGGCACGGTGGCGAGCGGCAGCGTAAAGCGGGTATGCGCTTCGAACGTGCGGATGCCTCGCTCACAGAGCATCACCTGCTGGTTACCGCCGTCGAGGATGTATTCAGCCGCCAGCAGCAGCTCCTCGACCGTGGCGCTGGGACCCCGCTTGAGCAGGACCGGATGCCTCGTCCGCCCGACGGCTTCGAGCAAGCGGTAGTTTTGCATGTTGCGAGCCCCGATTTGGAGCACGTCGGCATATTCGCACACGACCTCGACGTCTTCCGGCGCTACGACCTCCGTGACCACAGCCAGACCGGTTTCGCTCCGGGCGGCGGCCAGCATTCGCAGCCCTTCTTCCTTCAAGCCTTGGAAGGCGTACGGGCTGGTACGCGGCTTGAACGCGCCGCCGCGCAGCGCCGTCGCGCCGGCCGACTTGATCGCGCGGGCAGTGCCGACAATCTGCTCTTCGCTTTCTACAGAACAAGGCCCGGCGATGATACCCAAGTGCCCGCCGCCGACGACGAGGCTGCCGGAACGGACGATCGTGGGCTCCGACTTCGTTTCGATGCTGGCGATCTTATACGGCGCAAGCACCGGCAGAACTTCATCGACGCCCGGGCCGCTTTCGAGAATGCCGACCGGCGCGTTGCGTTCATCCCCGATCGCGGCGATGACGGTCCGCTCGGTGCCGCGCAGCACCGTCGGTTTCAGGCCGAGCGACTCGACTTGTTTGATCATGTGATCGATATCCTCTGGTTTGGCATCACGCCGCATGACGACGATCATTGGAAAGGCTCCTGTGGGTCGGTGTAAGTCGTACGTCGTACGTCGTAAGTCGTAAGTCGAGAAGCCGTGCGTCGCTTGGATTTTTTACTTATGACTTACGACTTACGACTTACGCATTGAAACAAAAAAACCCCGAGAGCCAGTGGTCTGGGTCTCGGGGTGCCGGTTGGTTTCAGTTTAGTAGTCGCTTACGCACGACCTCCGGTCCCGCTACCCAGGCGGGTAAAGGTAAACCAGAAGTAATACCAGTACGTCAGCGTCATATCAGTATTTTGGCTGGCGCCGACGGAGAATGCAAGACGTTTTTTTTGGGGGGGGGGGTGAAGCAAAATGTGCCTTTGAGATCCGCCGTGTCGGCATTTGCGGCTTCAACTGCTTCGCGCAGCGAGATCTTGCCGTCCATACCGGGATCGGCGATCAATGCAGCGATCGTCGTCAGATTGGGGGCGTCGACAACGTCGGCGGTGGTGTTCACAGTAACGGCCGAGAGAACCCGGCGATCTTCCATTGGCTCGAATGCGAAGCCGGCGTCCAAGATGATTGGCACGGCTGCGCTGCGAACGCTTCCTCCGCCGCAATCCCAATTTCGCCAGGAATGTGTTCCAGCCACCGATTGTGCTGAGCATGGCAGTGCCTCCGTTCGATCGAAGAGAAACGACGCAAACCAAAAAGGGCCAAGAATCCTACTGAAAGAAGCGCGCAAGTTCCCGGCTCGGGGACAATGCCGGCGACGCGAAAACCGATGTTGGCGCGCTCAATATCCGGGAGAAACGCATTGCCGCCGCCCCGTGACATTTCCGCTGCAACTTGGTCCCAGTCGCCGCCGCGGAAAACGCGCCCGCTGACGTCGGGGGAATTAGGAAAGCGGCTGAAACTGGTCTCGTTCCACTCGGCGGCGTTTCCGCCTTGGCCCATGGTTCCGTAGGGGCTTAGCCCACCGGCCTGCATAATGTCCGCCGGACCACTTTGGAAGAAATATACGGCCGTGCCCGGTGCTGTGCCGCTTGGAACAAAGGTGGGCTCATCGTTGCTGCCGGTTGGATAGCGGTAGTAAACGCCGGCCGAGGGATCGTAGTACGCCGCCTTGTACCACTCGTCCACGCTCGGCAAGAAGTATTTCGCCAGGCTGTTGCGGAAGAGGATGCCCGGCATGTAACCGGGATCGGATGGCTGCCACAACTCGAAGTTGCCGTTGCTGTCGAATTTATAGGCCGGATGATTACCAGTGCTGGTGTTCAGCCAATTGACGAACTTGGCCGCTTCGTACCACGAAACGCTGGTCGCTGGTTTATCCGGCCCGCGCGTGTCTTTCGTGATCCCAAGACCTCCCAGCGCGTTGGCCTTGTCGACCATCTGCTCGGAAATCTCATACTTGCCGATGCGGTATTCATACGGCACGGAGCCCGCGTGAATTGGAATTCCGCCCATCATATCCGGCGGATTCCCCGGATCGTCGATCGTCACGAAATCGATCGCGAAGGAATTCGCGCCGGTGCCAAACGTATCGGCCAAGGCGGGAGCGGCGAGTAGACTGACACCCAAAACGAGCGCAATTAGATGAGTGTTGAACCGGTTCATGAGTCTCACCTCCGGTGGACCCAGTTTAGCATATAGGGCGGGGGCGCGTTGCAAACCTTTTTTCCGCAGTCAACCAGGATTTCGGAAAAAGCTGCATGCGACCGATTCCGCCTCAGCGACAACCGCATTCTGTAGAACCGCATTCCGACAAAAAAACCCCGAGAGCCAGTCGTGTGGGTCTCGGGGTGCCAGTTGTTTACTTCGTTGTAAGCCGTTAGCGGTCAGGTGCTCCAATTCTTACAACCCGAGCTAAATCGAATCCGATTGCAGCCTTTTCTTCTTTTGCCCTGCGAGCAGCGCGATGCCAGCTACACATAGCAGAGTCAACGTGGCGGGTTCGGGCACCAGGCTGACAGATGGGTTGTAGATCTGGCCGTGGAAGCCGACGAGATACCCGAAGGAGGAACCGAGCTCGCCAACGCCGATCGGACGATTGAGACCGTCGCCCTGGGCGGTCTTGGTCGCCGCTGCCGTGATGGGAGCACCCCCATTGACCACCAAGCTTGCGACTCCAGCGAGATCGCCGCCGACCACGGGGTTCCCTTGCGTATCGAATACCATCGTGACGTCGTACCAAGTATTCGGCAGGATGGTCGTGGTCACGGCATTGACGCTGTCGTCAAACCGCATTTCAAGCTCCGCCGAACCTGCGCTCGTGGTGATCTGCAGCGACTCAGTGCCAGCGTAATCGACGATTTTCTCCTGGTGCCCGAAGGAGCTGGAATCGGTTCCATCCCACATGAACGAGACGTCGTAGCGGAACCCACCCGCGGCGGCAACAATCGAATTGTCCAGCAAATCCGTTGCATTGGTCACGATACCACCGGCACTAGTTGTGATCGACTGCGTTCCCGCAGCGGCTCCTGGCGGAACGGAGGCTGAAAGCGCCAGCGTGCCGTTGGTGTGGCCGTCATTGCCCGCCGTGCTCTGGTCGACTATGGCCGTGCCTGCCCCATTCCAGGAAGCCGGGAAACTGTATTGAAATACAGGCGTGGCAAAAAGAGTTTGTAACCCGAACGTGCCAGCGAGAGATAGAGACAGCGCCGCACATAGAAGATTGAATCGGCAGAGAGGTCGTTTCATTAGTTCCACTCCCAAGAAGTTTTGCTCGTCCGACCATCGTGGGACGAAAAAGCGATTAAAAAAACTTGAGTTGTGTCCTCTTCCGCGGGCTTCTGCTGTTCGAAAACCCAGTTCCAGCGCTGTTATAACTGGTCGAAAGCCCGTGTCAAGGATCTTTTTGCAATGGAACAGTGAAAGTGGCCTGACTTCGTATGAAATCGGCCAATATCTCAAGAAAAAGCCGCTATTTTACGGCGTTGGAACCGTCCGCCCCCTGGTCTGGTTTTGGCTGAATTGGCTTGGGAGGTGCGGATTTGGGCCGCGCAGCGAGGGCCGCCTCCAACCCAGGCACCGCCTTGGCGCCGACGGGCACGGTGATCGTCGAGCCTTTGAAATCGTTGCCGACCGGTTCAAAACGGCCGCCCAGTTGCTTGGACAGGAACGCCTCGGTTACCGCATTGAACGACTTGTTGTTTTCCGGACGGTGGAAGCCGTGACCCTCGTCGGGGTAGAGTACGTAGGTGACCGGGATGTGCTTGTCGGTCATGGCTTTCACAATTTGATCGGCTTCCAGTTGCTTGACGCGCGGGTCGTTTTTGCCTTGTGCGATCAACAGCGGCCGTTTGATCTTGTCGGCAAGCATCAGAGGCGACCGCTTAAGAAGCTTGGCC
This sequence comes from uncultured Planctomycetota bacterium, assembly GCA_963807935.1. Lineage (GTDB taxonomy): Bacteria > Planctomycetota > Planctomycetia > Pirellulales > Lacipirellulaceae > JABDGM01. The sequence goes on along the minus strand of CAWEDY010000016.1, from coordinate 217,145 downwards.
CGACCTTCTTGAGTGCTGACGTCGCCGATGCGAATTTTCATCACGGGCATGAACGGCTGCCAATAATCAGGCACGTGTTGCAGGAGCGTCACCAGGCTGGAGGGCCCAACGATATCTACACCGCAGGCAAATTCGTCGGGCGTGAAAGTCATGCCCACGAGTGTGGCGTAGCCGCCGTAACTGCCGCCCATGATCGCGACCTTATCCTTGTCGGCGATCTTTTGATCGACGGCCCATTTCACCGCGTCGAGTAAGTCGTCGTGCATCTTGCCCGCCCACTCGCCGTTTGAGGCATTGATGAATTCCTTGCCGAAGCCGGTCGAGCCACGATAGTTGACATTGAGCACTGCGTAGCCGCGATTTGCTAACCATTGGTGCGTGCTATTCAAGCCCCAATCATCGCGAGCCCACGGTCCGCCGTGTACGTCCAGGACCATTGGCAACGGGTGGCTGGGAACGCCGTCGTTATCCGGATCGGTGCCTGGTGGCAGCGATAAATAGCACACCAGGTTGAGGCCGTCGCGGCTCTTGATTACGCGATCGTGCATTTTCACGAGCGGATAGTCGGCCAAGTCATCGCGATTGTTGAACAGAAAGATGGCTTTGCGCTCGGGCGAGCGGACATAGCGATAGAACTTCACCGGGCCGTCGTCCAGGATATAAGCAACCGTCCATTGCTTGTCGTCGAGCGTGCGGCTGGTGACGATGAAGTCCCCGGGCTGGAGCTTTTTAAGGAACTCGATATCGGGGGCGATCGCCGGGTCGAGGACCTTCCACTCGGTGCGTGCGTACGTGAACGACACAGCTTGAATGTTCTTCTCGGTTGGATGCGCAAGCACGCCGCCGACATCTGCCCGTGGATCATCGGCAATGAGCTTGGTGTCGCCCGTCTTGAGGTTCATCGCAAACAGTCCGGCGGTGTTGCGGTTGCGGCTATCTTCGAAATACAGCGTTTGGCCGGTTTTGTCGAAGCCGGCGGGGCCGCTGGTCATGGAGTCCTCGGGACCGAACTCAAGCAAGTTCTTCCACTTGGTCGTGTCACCTTCGGTCTCGGGCACCTGCCAAATCTGGCCGCCGGCGGGTGTGTAATTAAACGATAGTCGCACGCGAAAGTCGTCGTCGGTGAGATAGGCGGCGATACCGGGATTCTTCTGAAGGAGTTTCTTGTCGCCGGTTTGGAGGTTGATCCGCCAGATGTCGTGGAAGCGGGGATCGCGGTCGTTGAGGCCGACGAGAATTTCATCGGGAAACTTCCGGCTCACTTCCTGAATCTCGGCGCGGACGCCCTCGATCGGCGTCAGGTCCTTGGTCTGGCGCGTTTCGACATTGGTCGCATAGAGGTGAAAATTCTCGTCACCGTTTTTATCCTGAACGTAGAGGATGTGCTGGTTATCGTAGGCCCACTGGTAGCTCGGAATCGGTCGCACCTTTTCTTGCGTGACGGCCTGGGCCTGCGACAAATCATCGGCTGGCGCCACCCAAACATTCATCACGCCATGAACGGGTGCTTGAAAGCTGAGCCACTTTCCATTCGGGCTAAGCCGGGCCTGAGCGCGTTGCGGGTTGCCGAACAGTACTTCGCGGGGAATCAGCGGAATGTTAGCCATTGCAGTTGACTTATCGCGCACAGTAGCCTGAGCTGAGTTGGTGTCGCGATTGGCGTTGCCGCCCGATTTCGCGCAACCATTGAGCAACATGGCCAGCACGATGAGCCAGAGAGTCAACTCGGTGAAGGTTATCGCAGCACGTTTGAACATTAAAAGCTCCGTGGGAAGAAAGCAGCCGGCCATTAACGGCACGCCGGCGTTGGAAAACCACCTCGAGGCGGGAGTCGCGAGTATATCAGGGCGATTCGACTCGCGCAAGAATGCCGCCGCCCGAGTCGCGCTACAGTCGGCTTATTAGCGCCCGCGATCGAGCGATCCGCAGGACAACAGGCAATTGGGGCCGTCTTACTAAATTCACGGACAGGATTGTCCCCCCTACAAGGCAAACCTGTACCACTGCCGTTGTCCGGAAAGCATTACAACGCGATCGGCCGCTCTTCCTGGAGATACGAATTCCAGCCAGATGGGGTTCAGACAAGGTGGCGGACCGGGCGGCAGCGGGTGAGCCAATCGCCATCCGCATTTTGCTTGCAGCTTACCCATTTTCTAGCTAAACTGGCGGCTATTCTCGTGTTGCGCCAACTGCCAGATTTTTGGGGGAACAGAGACGGTATGTATCGAAGACTGCATCATGATTGGATCCTGCGCGGCAGACGTTCCTCATCGCGGGCGGTAGGTAATCAGGCCCGATCTTTCTATCGGCGACAATTCTGGGTGGAGCGGCTGGAAGATCGGTGCATGTTATCCGGCACACCGCTCGAATTCGGCTTTGCCGCGCCACCTGATCCCCTGCGTGTTACGCAAAGCCCGCCAGCGAATTCAACTAGTCTGCCAGTCGCCCCTTTTCCTCTGGAAGAGACGTTTCAGTTGCACAGCGATGCCACCGCGACGAAAACCATTTATCTGGATTTCGAGGGCTTCACCACGCGCAACACGCAATGGAATTCGACCTACAACCTTCCAAATATCGTAACGCCGGCATACAGCCTGGATGGCGACTATTTGACCTTCTCCGACACTGAACGGCTTGTCATTCAAGCAATCTGGGAACACGTGAGCGAGGACTTCCGGCCGTTCGATGTCGATGTGACGACCGAAGACCCCGGTGTGGAAGCATTGAGGAACACCGGCGGCGCCGACGACCAATGGGGAGTCCGCATCGTGATTGGCGGCAGTGACAACGACTGGCAAAATCCGGTTACCGGCAAGCCGTCAGGCGGCATAGCATTTTTGACATCATTCAGCTGGGACACCGACACACCGGCCTTTGTGTTCGGTGCTGACTACGGTGCAGCCGCATTCGACATCGCGGATGCGGTTTCGCACGAGAGTGGCCACACGCTGGGCCTTAGTCACGATGGACTGATCTGGTTCTGGCAGTCCTCGGCCGACTCGAAATTCCACTCCAAGACGGAGGGATACTATACGGGCCATCCCAGATTTGACCCCATGGATCCTATGCCTCATATCCCCGGGCCAACCGATTGGACTCCGATCATGGGTGCAGGCTACGGCCAACTGCTCTCGCAATGGAGCAAGGGCGAATATCCGGGCGCCAACAATATCGAGGACGATCTACTCACGATCACCACGCAAAATGGCTTCGGATACCGACCGGATGACCATGGCGACACGATGGAGACGGCTACTCCACTCGACCTGGATCCGGCCACTATCGATACGGACGTCAATACGTATCTGGGCGAGGGAATCATCGGAGAGCATCCCGCCGACGGCGTCTCGGACATCGATTACTTCAGTTTTACTGTCGGCGGGATTGGTGAGATCCTCAGTTTCGATATTAGTCCGTTTCAAACCGGGCCGAATCTCGACATTCTTGCCAAGATCTACGATTCATCCGGTAACGTTATTGCGACGAGCAATCCGCTCGATGATATCGCAGCCGGCGGTCAGACCTTTGGTCTTTCGGCCGATGGCGGCTGGCTGGATGCAAATGGCCAATATGTAACTGATTTCACCTTACTGCCGGGAACGTACTATCTATCGGTCGAAGGTACGGGCAAACCGATTACATTCATTGATCCGATGTACCACCCCGTGATAGTCGATCCGATGGGTGCGCCGGACAACCCCATGCTTCCCTTCGATCATTCGGATTGGGGTTACAGCAATTACGGCAGTCTCGGGTATTACAGCATCACCGGCACGCGAAAAAAAGGATTGGTCGTAGGCGTGGACTTTGATGAGGACGCCGGAACCACTCCCCTTAATTGGAATTTATATTCCGGCGGCGCCCCCGAGAGTACGCTGAAGAATCTCATCAGCGAAACTGGAGATCTGGTGCCGTATCAGCTTACGATCAGCACGACCGGGACATCGGTCGATAGCTTTCACAGCACGAATCCGATCGATCCAGCGGACATTCCGAATCACACGCCGGCGCTCGATGAGTTGGGCGGCTACATTGCCGCGCAAGACGAAACGTTGACTTTCACCTGGAGCAACCTCGATCCATGGACCTATCACCAGGTTTATGTTTTCGGCCATGCGGACTTCGAGGCGCATAACGTCGTGACGATCACGGGTGGCAATTTGAATGGAACCGTCCAAACAATTCCGTTTACTCAGACGGTCTCGCCCGACGGCTTGGAGGTCAATGCCGGACCGCCCGGCAACGAGGATTTGTCCGCCTTTGCCTACACGGTGCTCTCCGATGGTTCGGGCCAGATCACGATTACCGTGACCAACGAATCCGGCTTTGGAGCCGCGTTGGCTGGTTTGGCCATTTCCCCGACGATTCCGATCGGTCCCCCGCAGCCGGGCTCGATTTCCGGCCAGAAGTGGAACGACCTGAACGGCAATAAAATCAAAGACCCGAACGAGCCGGGGCTCGCAGGCTGGATCATCTACCAGGATTTGGACGATAACGGACAGCTCAATTTGATCTCCACGCCGGACCAGCCCGACCAGACAGTTACGCAGTCGTCGCCCGATGTGCCGCAGTCGCTGCAGGACTACACAACCGTGAAGAGCGAGTTGGATTTTCAGGAATCGGGACAAATACTCGACGTTGATGTCGCCCTTGACATTTCACACACGTATGACGCTGACCTGGACGTGTACTTGATCAGTCCCTTGGGCACTCGGGTGAAGCTGTTTGCAAACGTCGGCTTAAACGGCGACAATTTCACCGGCACAGTCTTCGACGATTCGGCGATTATTCCAATTACGGCGGGCACCGCGCCATTCACCAATCACTTCCGGCCGCAGGAGCCATTGAGTGGTTTCAACGGCGAAGATGCGTTGGGCCTCTGGAAGCTCGAGCTCACCGACGATGCCGGCGGCGATACTGGCACGCTCAATAGCTGGTCAATCACCGTAAAACTAAAGGGAGCCCCGGGCGTAACCCAATACCTGGAGCCGTATACGATTACCGATGGTAACGGCAACTATTCGTTCGGTCCCCTCGATCCGGGATTGTACCACATTCGAGAATATGTACAGCCGCAACAAGTGCTCGATGGTTGGCAACAAACCTGGGCGCCAATCCCCGTCACGGTCACGTCCGGCGCGGACCGGCAGAACATCGATTTCGGCAATTGGATTCCCTCCGTACAGCGAGGATCAATCCAAGGTCAGAAGTTTTACGATGCCAATCAAAACGGCATGAAAGACCCGCAGGAAGTCGGACTGCCGGGCTGGATCGTTTACGTCGATTCGGATGGCAATGGCGTTCGCGACTTCTCCAGCACACCCACCGTCATATCCGCCACCGACTTGCCGCAGGATATTCTCGATCCTCTTCCGAACCTTACACAACGACCAATCATGTCGCAAGTGACGGTTGGTTCATTGAGCACCATTTTCAATGTCGAAGTTACGCTCGATATCACGCACAGTTTTGTCGCCGATCTCGATGCGTATCTCGTCAGCCCGTCAGGCACTCAGGTCCAACTGTTTTCCGGAGTCGGCGGACAGTACAACAACTTCAATAACCTGACGCTGTCCGACAGCGCACAGAGGTCGATCTCGACCATCGGCTTCAGTGATTTGACGCCTACAGGTTACACCGGCACGTGGCAACCGCAGGGGCTTTTGAGCGACTTTAACGGCGAAGATGCGGCCGGCATTTGGACGCTCGTGGTCAGCGACACTGCGTTCGCCGATCAAGGCACGCTCAACAGTTGGTCGCTGAAAATCACATCCGGCGAGCTTTTCCGGACGACGGACGACAATGGCAATTACGAATTCGACAACTTGCTACCGGGCGACTACATCATTCGCGAGGAGCCGCAGACAGATTGGACGCAAGTCCCTCCCGCAACGACCGACATACCGGGCGCAACATGGGACAATTCTCAATGGGCCGTTACGATCGTTGGTGTCGATGATATCAACGACCCCGATGGGCCCGACAGCCATCGGAATGTGAAGAACGTCGACTTCGGGAATCATTCCTCGGCGTTCTTGCCAGGCGACTACAACACGGACGGCGTGGTTAATGCAGCAGATTACGTTGTGTGGCGGAAATCGGTAGGCGCGAACGTACCGAATTTCTCTGGAGCCGACGGCAACGGAGATGGCGGCGTGGACCAAGGCGATCTCAGTGTGTGGCGAGCAAACTTTGACCGAACGATTCTGGGTGGCGGTTCGGGAAGCGGCGCGCTGGTCGAGGCGGCCGCCTCGGGGTTGGCCGCGCAGGCCAGCGAGTCGCTACAGACAATTTCTGCGACGAAGCCGATTGCGGTCAAGCAGCCGACGTTGTCGCCCGAGGTTTTGCCGGAGGCCAGCACCGCTGCGCCAACGGAATCGTTGACGTCGCCCTTGGGTCTGATACAACAGTTTGCATCGGTCGGCCCAAGCGGGGTCAATCAGCACGAAGTGCCGCTGCTTAATCGTCCGTTGGAATCGACTTCTAACAGTGATTTGGCGCTCATGGCATGGCTGGCCACCTTCGCCGACGGCGCTCGGCCGCAAGCCGATGGATCGACGGCCGACAATGATTTCTCAGTATCTCCGTTACGCAACGGATCGGACACGCTGGACGTGGTTTTTGAGATGCTCGAGGGTAGGGTGTTAGCTGCCGCCGCGATATAATCGGCCGCATGGATGCAGTCGCCATGCCTGCCCAGCGCTGCGAAGCGGGCTCCGCCAATTGCGTGGTCGCGGGCACAAACGGGATTGAACATTCAAACGCGGACTCGAGCGCGCAGATTCGCGTCGATATCAGCCGCTGGTACTATTGGTGCTGGCCGTCGTGGGCGGCATCGTTTGGGACCGCTATGGACCGTGGCACGCCGGCGGCAGCCCAGATTCAACATACGGCGCCAGTTGGTTTCTCGTTTGGTGCGGTTTGTGTTCATGCTGCCTTGCGTTGTGGTGGTGGGCGCGGCATCGCAGGCGCGATGGTGCTGCCGCGTGCGTGTTGTTGGCAGCGGCGGCGTTTGCCGGATCTGCGGGCCACGAGTTGAGCTGGTTCCTCTTCGATCGAAACGAGATTGGCAGGTACGCCGCGTTCGAGCCGGGGCCGATTTGCTGTGAAGCGATTGCAAGCGAGTCGCCGGAGCGCGTCTCGGCGCCTGCGGCTACACCGCTACGAGCGATTCCGATCGGAGAGCAAAGTCGCCTGCAAGTCGAGCTGACAGAAATCCGTGACGGCCGCGACTGGCGACCTGTCAGCGGCACCTGTCAGCTCGCGGTGAACGGACACTTACTGGGTGTTCATCAAGGCGACCGATTGCGTGTGTTCGGCCAAGTGGCGCGGATCTCCCCGCCGCTCAATCCAGGCGAGTTCGATTTCGCCGCACACGCCCGGGCCGACCGACAACTGGTCCGCATGCGCAGCTCTGTGCCGGAATGCGTTACGATAATTGGTCATCGCGGCGCCTGGAACGCTTCTCATTTTCTCGATGTAGTTCGTGTGCGTGCGAAGAACCTGGTACGTTCGCTCGTCGGACCGACCCACGCCGGACTGGCTGCGGCAATACTGCTGGCGCGCGAGAGGGACTCCCACACAACGAAACCGAAGCGTATTTCTTGACGGGTACCATCCACGTATTGGTTGTTTCCGGTCTGCATGTCGGCATATTGGCGATGGGCATGTGGGCGCTGATTCGTATGGGCTGGGTGTCGCGACGTGCTGGTTTATGTCTGGTCATATCAGCAACCGTTGGATATGCGCTGCTGGCCGAGGTACACCCGTCTGTCGTACGTGCAGCGACATTGTGTGTGTTGATGTGCGTCGCCGCCTGGTCGGGAAGACAAGGCGTCGCGTTCAACTCGTTGTTTGCCGCCGCGCTCGTTGTGCTCGCGATCAATCCGAATGATCTTTTTCGGGCTGGTCCACAGCTAAGTTTCCTGGCCGTGGCGACGCTTATTTGGATCGGCGGTGCATCCGTTTTGCCGAGAATTGACTCAGCGGACCGTTTGGATCAAATGCTTGCCGCCGTGCGGCCGTTGTACCGTGCGCATTATCTTGGGTCTTGCGATGGGCGGTGCGCTTGCTCGTTGTATCGCTAGCCATCTGGCTGACAACACTGCCGCTTGTGTTAAATCAGTTTCACGTCGCCGCGCCAGTAGCGTTTGTCATCACCCCGGTGATTTGGTTGTTTGTCTGCGCGGCGATGTGGAGCGGTTTCTTGATGCTTGCTGCCGGATGGCTGATACCGCCTCTCGGCGCACTGCTTGGCTGGATGTGCAACATGTCGCTTGCCGGTCTGGAGTGGGTCGTCCATTGGGCTGAATCGGTGCCGGCTGGCCATGTTTGGCTGCCTGGCCCAAGCTGGTGGTGGGTCCTTGTTTTTTATTGCGGATTGCTTCTGGTGATGATCCGAGGAAACACTTTATTGCCGCGGCGTTGGCAACTGGCGGCTCTGGCGGCATGGATTCTCATCGGACTAGTGCCCTTTGCGACCCGCGGATGGACGCGCCGCGGACTCGTGTGCACCGTCGTCGCGGTCGGTCACGGGGAGTGCGTGGTGTTCGAAGCTCCCACCGGAGAAACGTTGCTTTATGACGCCGGCGGCATTGGTTCGCCCGAGTACGCCACCCAATCGATCGCCTCGCTGCTTTGGGACCATGGCATCATGCGGATCGATGGACTGGTGATTTCGCACGCAGACGCCGATCACTACAACGCTGTTCCGGGACTTTTGGAGCGATTTCGCATTGGCACAGTTTACGTGTCTCCGGTGATGTTTCGTGCGGCAGATTCCAGCGGCGGGCCCAATGTGTTGCGCGAAGCGATCCGACGTGCCGGCGTGCCGATACGCGAGATCTGGTCGGGCGATCGCATTGCGTGTTGGGCCGGAGGTGACGATCCAGGTCTTGCATCCGCCGCGAAATGGCGTCATCGGCAGCGATAACGCCAATAGCATCACGCTGGGCGTCGAGTATGCGGGCCGTCGCGTACTGCTGCCTGGCGACTTGGAATCGCCCGGCCTCGACGATGTGATGGCGGAGAGGCCTTACGACTGCGATGTACTCCTGGCGCCGCACCATGGCAGCCGGCGAAGCGATCCGCCCGGGTTCGCTGCCTGGAGCACTCCAGAATGGGTGATCCTTAGCGGCGGCGGCGAGCTCGCCGGATCGGTGATCCGCACTTACGAGCGCGCCGGTGCTCGGGTGTTCGCGACAAATGAAGTCGGCGCGGTGCAGTTCATTGTTCAACCCGATTCAAGTCTGAGGATGGCGACGTGGCGCTCGCCCGGCCAATCGGCAGCAGTCTACGCGAACGGGCCATAAACCACTATCCCACCCACATCGCCCCGCCGGCGACAAATGATCTTGGGTATGGTTATAGCGCTGCAATCGCGCGTGAAATTTTCCACGAAGCCTACCTGACAGGAATCTGCGAACTCCGGCAGCGAAATACGGTGGGGCGGAATTTTTGCCGGTTCGTCTAACGAAAACGTCCTTTGGGGTAGCCAGCAGAAATGCTTGCGCCTATGATTGTGTGCTGAGAGTAATTGATACCAGTTATCATTAACCGATGTCCGTCACTCGACGACTCGTAAACCTTTTTGTGGAATCAGAGAAGATGAATAATCAGGAGACGGTGCGATTGAAAACGCGCACGAATCGAACGGTCACACCGTACGCCAGCGTACCGTTTGCGGAGACGAGCGCGCTGAGTGTCGCGACCTTGCCCGCGGAGTCGCCGGGAACGACGCTTGGTGAGGCGATCGCGAGTTCCAATGGACACAACGGGGCCACGAGTATGCCGGCCGATTATTTGGCCGGTGTTTCGGAAATCTGGCACCACGGCATCGATTGGCCGGTTGTCGTTTGGATTGGGTTGGTCCACGTACTGGCGTTGGTCGCCCCATTCTATTTCAGTTGGCAGGGTTTACTGGCATGCGCCCTGCTGATCATCGTGACCGGTGCGATGGGAGTGTGCATGGGTTATCACCGCTGCCTGACACATGGCAGCTTCAAAACATATCGGCCTGTGCGCTGGCTGCTGGCGTTTCTTGGTGGGTTGTCGGGCGAGGGCTCGGCGCTGACTTGGGTCGCCAACCACCGCAAGCACCACTTCTGCAGCGACAAAGAAGGTGATCCGCATTCACCGCGAGACGGAAAATGGTGGAGCCACATGCTGTGGTTCATGCCGAACTTCGGCCGCCGTTGGCATCGCGAGCTAGTGGAGAAATATGCGCCGATATTCTCAAGGACAAAGTGATGGTGGTCATTCACTATCTCTTTCTGCCCTCGCACATTGCGACGGGAGCAATCCTGTTTCTAATTGGCTACTTTGCGACGGGGATCGGTTTGGGCGGTTGGCGGGCCGGGCTATCGATGATGCTATGGGGGTTGGGCGTGCGGATGGTCTATGTGCTGCACGTTACCTGGATGATTAACTCGGTAACGCACATGTGGGGCACCCGCCGCTACGACACCAGCGACGACAGCCGCAACCTGTGGTGGGTCGGGCTACTGGCGTTTGGCGAAGGCTGGCACAACAACCACCACGCCTATCAACGTGTCGCCAGCCAGGGCCACCGCTGGTGGGAGATCGACTTCACGTACTACCTGATCTGGCTGATGGAAAAGGTCGGCCTGGCATGGGACGTGGTGCGGCTGCGCGATATCCCCAAGGGAACACGGCCGGCGTAGCGAATTATTGAGGACTGAGCGGCCATTGGTCCTTGGAATCCGAATGCGGTCATTCCCGCGCAGGCGGGAATCCAGAAATTCGGCCCTATCGCCTGGATTCCCGCCTGCGCGGGAATGACAAGTAGCATGAGCCGCTGGTGTCATTTACTGCGCAGTTCTCAATAGGTGCCGGGTGTCAGATCAACTGACACCTGAAGCCCGAAGCCTGACACCTATTTCTGAATTGTCATCGTGCGATATGGTTGTTGTCGCTTTGCGCTGTCGTGAATTCCTAAAGTAAAAAAAGAGGGCGCCCTCGCCAAATGTGGATCGCCGCGGCTGGGCCGCCTGTTGGCGGTGGTGCGCCGGCCGATCCCGTTCGAGACTCGCGCGAATGCCTGGGCAATCTCCAGCGGTAACGGGTCCAGTGTCCGATGGATCTGGTGTCACCCGCGGTGCCCATAAGCCGAGCGGGGCGTTTTCAACGAGCGTCACAGGCGTGACGATCTAGCGCTAACCCCGGCCGACCTGTCGAGGAACCAACTCGGCATTCCTCGCGGACCGAACGTCATTTGACGCGTGCTACCGTAGCACACAGCGGGGTCGATTACAGCTATCGATTTTTGGCCACCCTGCCGCGGAAGGAGACTAGGAGAGGAGGAGGAATATCCGCAAGCGTTTGAAATCACATGGCGACGTAGCGGTCGTTTTCGAGCTTGCGAGCCTTGCCGAGGGCGGCGAGGGTTTCGAGGATTTCTTCGATTCGTTCGGTGCGGTGGGCGGTTGCGCGGCCGAAGGTTTTAGCGATCTCCTTGGCGTTGGCGCCGGCCAGGAGGTTGGCAAGGGCTGCGTGGACGGCGCCGGCTTGTTCGGAGAGGGTTTTGGGCCACGCCTGTTTTTTGAGCGGCTGCGGTTTCTGTTTGGCGGCGGTTTTGTCAGGCGCAGCCTGACCTACGTCGATGGGGGTTTGTTTTTGGCCGGTGGGGTTTTGGAAGTCGGGTCGGAGCCAGCGGATTATGCCGCGGCGTTCTTCGTCGGCGCGCTCGTGATTAAGGGCGACAAGGCGGGTAAGGATTTCTTCGTCGGCGAGGTCGGCGGGCCAGCCGTAGGCATCGGCGACGGCGGCGTCGAGGTCGTCGTGAATCTGGCGGAGGACGGAGACGAGGCCCTGCTCGTGAATCGTTTGTTCTTTGGTGTTGAGCGGCTCGCCGGCGCGGAGCTTTTCGAGGACGTTGTACATGCCGGTCATCGTGAGCGTGGGATGCAACTCCTGCTGACGCTTGCGATGAGCGTCGAGTTGTTCGCCGAGTTCGCGAATGCGAGATTGTTGGATTTCACTGGCATTTGGGAAAGAAAACTTTCCGAAGCAATCACTGTGATTGTAGTTTGAATCATTGCCAACTCCTAGCCAACCGCCGGTGGCGAATGACCAGCAAACATGATGTCGGGACGACAGACAACCTAGATAATACGCGTCGTCCAAGGCTATTGCCACGATCTTTGCATCTGGCACTGTAATGGCGGGTACGAATGAGAAGATACGATGCTTCGCTGTGCGGCAGGTAGCGATATAGCGCTGAAGAGTGCGAGACGCGTTGCGAAACATCGGCGCATTTTCACCGAATAGCCACCAATTAAGTCGTCGCGTGTCACGCCGATTCTGATCCCGTTCCGGCTTCACATGCACAAGCAAGTGATTAAAAGCAATTGGGTCTTTCTTTCGCCTGTTCTTCAGTCATGCCGAAGAAGTCAATGACGTATTTGAGTTCCGATCTTTGAACTAAATCCTTGCCGATCATGTAAGGTCGGATGCACTGAGGCAATCGTTCGGGGGTGTATCCATATCTGCAAATATCAGTTGGGGTAAGGCGAAAACCCAGCCCCAACGGATTTGCGCCTTGACTTGCAATCTCGCGATTCGCAGAGAGTTCGGCCGTTTCGACCAGATTGGCTCCAATGGTCAAGTCAGAATTGATTCGCCCAGTAACGAATTTCATGTGAAGTGAAGCCGGCGCATCATCCGTGACGTCTTCTTCATTCTCTACAAGACCGAGCACGCCAGAATACGTGCCTTTTGTGTCGACTGTCATCGCGATACGTACTGCTGCGCCATCAGCGCTGTCGACCCATGGATGGTCTGGAATTGCGAAAACCAAACTTTGCGGTGCCTTGCTATCGTTGATGACGTCTACAACTTGTCGGTTGAAGGGCTGTGTAATGCTGTTCGTCGTTATGAATCCAAATTGTCGTATCGCATTCGTGGTAATTCGCCGCGACGCCTTATGCCACCAGTACATTACGAAATCGACGCTACTAGAGACCTCGTCGTCGTAGCTCATCCGCAACGCATGAACATATCCGTCGCCTAACGCAAATCGCATGCGCTTGTTGCCGATGAATGGCGGATTCCCAACGGCATAGTCGGCTTTGGGCCATTCTGCCTTGTTCGGATTGTTGTACTTGTACGAAATCTCGCGGGCCGTTTCGTCGGGCACTTCTTCGCCGGTGACCGGATGCTTCTTGGTAGTGCGGCCGTCCCAGTGAGTGACGGGCTTACCTTTTTCGTCGAGCAGCGGTTCGCGACTCGTCCAAGTGAGCAGCGCATCGCGGCATTCGATGTTTTTGAAGTTTTTGATGACGGGTTCGGGCGGGTTGACGTTGCCGCGGGTGCGGAAGTGCCATTGGAGGTAGCCGATCCAGAGGACCAGGTCGGCGATCGCGGCGGCGCGGGGGTTGATCTCGATGCCGAGGAGTTGGTGGGGGTCGACTGTGTGGCCGCCTTCGAGGAGCATTTGACGCTGGGCGATGCTTTCGTAGGTGCTGAAGATTTCGCCTTCGATCCGCTTGAGGTGTTCGAGCGTGACGTAGAGGAAGTTGCCGGTGCCGCAGGCCGGGTCGAGGACGCGGGTTTCGCAGAGCCGGTCGTGGAAGGCCTCGAGCTCTTTCACGGCGGCGTCGCGTTTTCCTTGCTGGGCATGCAGGATGGCGGCGGCGCGGACGTTGTCCCATTCGGCGCGGATGGGCTCGACGATCGTGGGCATGACGAGCCGTTCGACGTAGGCGCGGGGCGTGTAGTGCGCGCCGAGCTTGTGGCGTTCGACGGGATCGAGAGCGCGTTCGAGCAGCGTGCCGAAGATGGCGGGCTCGACGTCTTTCCAGTCTTTTTCGGCAGCTTCGATGAGGAGTTCGAGTTGGATTTGATCAATAGCGATTGCGGACGGATCGGCGAACAGGCCGCCGTTGAATTGCAGCAGCTTTTTGCGGAAATGCGCGGAGAAGCCGCCAACGTTCATTTGCCGCCAAAGGTCTTCGGCCATGGGCTTGAATTGCGCCGGGTCGTCAAGCGCTTTGAGCATGTCTCGGAAGCCATCTTTAGGCAGCAGGCCGACATCTTCGGCGAACATCGTGAAGAGACAGCGCATGAGGAACTGTGCGACGTCGTGCGGGTCGTGTTTCTGCGCTTCAAACAATTTGGCAAGCTCGGCGAGCTTCGCGGCAATTTCGCGGGTGACCTTGGCGGCGCGGCGGGTGGGATCAAGCGAAAGCGGATCGAGCCATAGGGCGCGGAGGCGGGCTCGGATGTTTTCGTCGGCGAGCTGCGCCAGTTTGATTCGGTGGGTGGCCGCATCAGGGAATGGAACGTACGTGCCGCCGGTTTGAGTGAATTCGGAATAGAGGTCGATCGTGTGGCCGACATCGACGACAACGAGGAACGGCGGGCGGGTTTCAGGAGCGGTTAGTGCGCGAGCGTATTGCTCGGCCTGGCCGCTGGCGCGGAGGAGGGTGTCGTTCCAGGCGGTGGAGCCGCGGGTGCCGTGGCCTTTCTTGCGTCGTTTTTTGCGCTCTTGGGCGGCGGCGGAGAGGAGGGTCTTCTCGTCGTCGGCTTCGACGCCCTGTTTGGTTTCGAGGACGAAGCAGCCGCGTTTGTAGAGGTCGATGAACTTGGTGGACGGCGGGCCTTCCGGGTTAATGAAGGTGACGCTTCGCTCGAATACGTACGCGTTCTCCGAGTTGTCTGGAACGGATGGGTTGGGGCCAGGGACGCCAAGAAGTTCGCAGAGTTCGGTCAGGAATAGTTGATAATTGGATCGCTCGGCACCGCCGGAAGGTGACCAACGTTCGATGAAGGATTGGACTGGATCGGGTTGCATGCCGTTGCGAGGTTTGAGGAGATGGGTTTGGAGGACAGTTTAGCGGATATTTGCAGATACCGTATCCAACATCTATTTCCGGGAAATGGGGCGTTTATTTCCGCGGCGCCGATGCTGTGCAACGGCCCAGAGGCGGAGTTCTCCGAAGAGTTGTGCGAGGGCGGCCGGCTGATAATGGGCGTTGATGCCGCTGGGGTTGGGCAGGACCCAGGCGTGGCTGCCACCGAAGGGGTCCTTTTGGAGGCCGACGCGGGCGTCTTTGATGCCGGAGATGATGCGGTAGGGGCCGATGCCGACGAAGGCGACGACGGTGGGGCGCCAGCGTTTGACTTTGGCTTCGAGGCGCCGGCCGCCGGCGCGAAGTTCGTCGTCGGTGAGCTGATCGGCGCGGGCGGTGGGGCGTTCGACGATGTTGGTGATCCCGAATTTGAGGTCGAGAAGGAGGGACCCTTCAAAGGGCGAAAAGAGGCGCGGGGTGAAGCCGCCGTCGTAGAGGGCGGGCCAGAAGCGATTGCCGGGGCGGCCGAAGTGGCGGCCGATGGCGGCGGTGTAGAGTCCGGGGTTGATGCCGGCGAAGAGGACGATGAGGTTTTTGGCGGCCAGATCGGGGACGCGTTTGTTGTGTGCGGCGAGGAGCTGGGCTTTGGTCGGTTTCCAGGGGGTGGGTAACGTCCGATTCATAGGGCAGCCTCCTTCGAGGGTATTTTCTGGCAACGAGAAGGCCGCGCCTAGAAGATTGCCCCGGGACTTATTTGCGGTTGCGTTCGGCGGCCGTATCCGTAAACTTAGGAGTTTAAGCAGCGAATATTGTTACAGGTAAAAGAAGTTGTGAGACCATAAAACGGGCGAATAGACTGCCGTGGTTTTATGGTGCTGTCGCACGTGTTAGAAGGAGTTGGTGTCAGGTTTTGCAAAACAACCCGGTGATGCGGGGTCGGAAGACCCGCGCATAATTGCGTCGTCACCGGGGTGCGCAGTGCATCGGAGAGAGTTACGCGGGAACCGCAATGCCACTTACAAAAGAGCGGAAACAACAACTGAAGGGTGAATTTGGACGTGGAGCTTCGGATTCGGGCTCCCCGGAAATCCAGATTGCGCTGCTCACCAATCGCATCGCTCAAATGACGAGCCATTTGCAATTGCACTCCAAGGATTACGCCAGCAGGCGTGGATTATTGTCGATGGTCAGTCGGCGACGTCGGTTGTTGGATTACGTGAAGCGGATCAATCCCGAGTTGTATCTCGATCTGTTGCGGCGTCTGGAAATTCGGAAGTAGAGCAGCAGTGGAGTAGAGGAGTAGTGGAGTGGTCAATCGCATTGACTACTCCATTACTCCACTGCTCCGCTACCGTTCTTCTACGCCGCCTATCTGGCGCTCTTGGCGCACGCTTTTGTTAAGCGCATTGTTTGGCACGCACCGGCTCTAACCGTGCGAGGGCATGAAATCAAACGAAGGAAGAGAATGTTAGAACGAACTCGAGTTGAACGGCAAATTGGCAAAGGTGTAATACGGATTGAAACGGGCGCGCTGGCGAAGCAGGCGGCGGGCGCTTGCACGGTGCAATATGGTGAAACGGTCACCCTTAGCGCCGTCGCCAGCGGGCCGGCCCGGCCGGGGATAGATTATTTCCCGCTAACCTGCGACTACCGCGAGCGGCAGGCGGCGGCCGGCAAGTTTCCCGGTGGTTTTCTCAAGCGCGAAGGCCGACCAACGACCAAGGAAACGCTCACCGCCCGGCTGATCGATCGACCGATCCGGCCGATGTTTGCGGCCGGCTACAACGACGAAGTGCAAGTCCTCAATTTTGTGCTGGCCAGCGATCGGCAAATCGATGGCGACGTGCTGGCGATGAACGGTGGCTGTGCCGCGCTGGGCCTTTCGCCGCTGCCGTTTCAAGGGCCGCTCGCCGCGATCCGCTTGGGCCTGGTCGAAGGCCGATTCATTCCGTTCCCGACGCACGACGAGCTGGAGGTCAGTGAGCTGGACCTGATCGTGTCCGGCACTCGCGACGCGCTGCTGATGATCGAGGGCTTTTCGCGCGAGCTGCCTGAAGACCGCATGCTCGAAGCATTGAGCGAAGCGCATCGCTACGTACGAGATTTGTGCGATCTGCAGCAGGAGCTAATCGACAAGGTCGGCGTGAAGAAGATGGAAATGCCCGCGCCGCCGAACGACGCGGTGTACGAGCGTCTTCGTTCGACATTCTACGATCGGCTCAAGGAAGCCAAGCGAACTCAAGGGAAGCAAGCGCGCGCCGACGCGGTCGGTGCGGTGAAGACTCAGGCATTGCTCGAAATAATTCCTAGCCCCACGGCCGAAGGCGCGCCGGCCCTGGAAGTATTTCAAAAGGCCTGGCACGATCTAGAGCAACGGGTGGTGCGCGATTCGATCCTGAGCGGCACGCGGCCGGATGGTCGCGACGGCAAAGCGTTGCGGCCAATCTATTGCGAAGTCGATTTGTTGCCGCGGGTTCACGGCTCGGCGCTGTTCCAACGCGGCGAGACACAGGCGCTGGTTACCGTTACCCTGGGAACGGGCCGCGACGAGCAGCGGGTTGACGGACTGTTCGAAGAGTATTCGAAGCGGTTCATGCTGGATTACAACTTCCCGCCATTCTCGGTGGGTGAGGTCCGGCCGATCCGCGGTCCCGGCCGGCGCGAAATCGGCCACGGCATGCTGGCCGAGCGCAGCGTGAATCCAGTGTTGCCGGCTCACGACGAGTTTCCCTACACGATCCGGGTCATCTCCGACATCCTGGAGTCGAACGGCTCTAGTTCGATGGCCAGCGTGTGCGGGGCAACGCTGGGCCTGATGGCGGCAGGTGTGCCGATCACGAATCCCGTCGCCGGCATTTCCACCGGCCTTGTGAAAGAGGGCGACCAGTGGGTTCTGCTCACCGACATCATCGGCGACGAGGATCATTACGGGGACATGGATTTCAAGATCGCCGGCACCCAGAACGGTATAACCGGCATTCAACTGGACCTGAAAATAGCGGGCATTAGCGAGGAGATCGTTAAAGCAACGTTGGCCCAATCGCGCGAGGCACGGATGGAGATATTGCGGTCGATGCTATCGACGATCCCGCGGCCGCGGCCCAACACGTCGCCGACGGCGCCTCGTATGGCACGCACCAAAATCGATCCCGAAAAGATCGGGCTTCTCATTGGCCCCGGCGGCAAAACGATCCGCGGCATTCAAGAGGACGAAGCTGTTACGATCGACGTCGAGGAAGATGGAACGGTCACAATCGCGGGTGCCGACGAAGCGTCCGTCAAGCGGGCCCTGGGGCGCGTGGAGGCGATGACGGCTTCCGTGCAGGTTGGCAGGATTTACGAAGGCACGGTGACGAGCGTGAAGGATTTCGGCGCGTTTGTGGAAATCTTGCCGGGTAAAGACGGGTTGTGCCACATCAGCGAACTCGCCGACGAGTACGTCTCCAGCGTTGGGGATGTCTGCCGCGTGGGCGATGCGATGATGGTCAAGGTGATTGCCGTCGATGAGCAGGACCGAGTAAAGCTGAGCCGCAAGGCGGCCATGCGTGAGATGGCCACCGCCGACCGGGAAGGAAACGGCGCGCCGTGATTGGCGAGGCAAGCAGACCGGAAGACATGGAGGAAGGAGCAGTTGAGCCACTGAGTCTCCTTGTCTCTTTGTCTTCTTGTCGCCCCTTCTAGTTTCCTGTCTGCCATGGAGATTCCGCAATCGAGCGTGCCATCGTCGGATGACTCGGCCGCTACCGTCCAGCGGCTCATGGACCAGTACACGGAAATTGCCCGGCTGGCCGGGGGGCTTGCGCACGAGATCAAGAACCCGCTGTCGACGATCCGGCTCAATATGGAGCTGCTGGCCGAGGATTTGGCCGATTCCGAGACACCCGCCGGCCGGCGATCGCTAAAGCGGGTGGAAATCGTCCGCCGAGAGTGCAAACGGCTGCAATCGTTGCTCGACGATTTTCTCAGTTACGCCAAGGTGCGTCGATTGCACCTGGAGCCGACGGACTTGAACCACCAGATCGATGATGTGTTGGATTTTTTCGCGCCTGAAGCGACGGAAGCCGGCGTGGAGATCGTGCGGTATCTCGACCCGGAGTTGCCGCGTGTGATGCTCGATCGGGAGGCATTTCGGCAGGCCTTGCTGAACCTGATCATCAATGCCAAGCAAGCGATGCCAGATGGCGGGCAGCTACTCGTTCGCACATCGACGCAGGGTGGCATGGTGGAGATTCACTTGATCGATTCGGGCTGCGGCATGGACGACCGCACGCTATCGAAGATGTTTGAAGCGTTCTTTTCCACGAAGCCCGGTGGCTCGGGGCTGGGATTGCCGACGACAGAAAAGATCGTGGCGGCACACGGGGGACGAATCCGCGTGCAAAGCGACGTCGGCCGCGGCACGCAGATTACGATCGAGCTGCCGGTGCCGGCGCGGCTGGCGGGCGCCGGGGACTAAGCAAGTGCTCGTTACTTAGTAGACAGTACGCCGCGGTCACTCAGCGTCCTAACTCTCATTCTCTCAAAAGCTTTGCCCCTTTTCCGTACCAGTAGCCAAGCGGTATCATCGATTTATGCCGCCGAAGCCATCGACTGCCGCCAGCGCCGGACCGCCGATTCAGGTGCTCGTCGTCGATAACGACGCGGCGCACGCCGATACGATGGCCGATAGTCTGCGAAGCGTCGGTTTCGCTTGCACAGTTGCCAGTAGCGGCCGCGAAGCGATTTCCCTACTGGAGTCCAGTACGTTTGAAATCGTAGTCACAGACCTCAAGATGCCGGACGTCGGCGGGCTGGAAGTTCTGGCAAAATGCAAGGAGCTTCAGCCGGATGCGGAGGTGATTCTCGTCACAGGACACGGAACGATCGAATCGGCCGTCGAGGCGATGCAGCGCGGGGCGTTCAACTATCTGTTAAAGCCCTTGGACTTGAAGCAGCTTCGAGCAGTGGTGGAGAACGCAGCTCGCAGTCAGTATTTGCGCCGGGCCAACGCCGAGCTTCATCGCCGGCTCGATGAGCGGTTCGGCTTCGAAGGTGTTATCGGAAACAGCCCGCAAATGCACGATGTGGTGATGCGTTTGCAGCGGATCGCCCCGACGGACGCCACCGTGCTGATCCAAGGAGAAACGGGGACGGGCAAGGAGCTAGTGGCCAAGGCGATCCACCAGAACAGCCCGCGTAAAAAGCGGCCGTTCGTGCCGCTGAACTGCGCGGCGCTGAGCGAACACATTTTGGAGAGCGAACTGTTTGGCCACATTCGCGGGGCGTTCACCGACGCCTCCAGCGATCGCCAGGGCAAATTCGAGTATGCCGACGGCGGCACGCTCTTTCTCGATGAAGTGGGCGACATGCCGATTCCGACCCAGATCAAGCTCTTGCGCGTGCTGGAGAGCGGTGAAATCACGCGTGTCGGATCGAACGAGCCGGTGCGAGTCAACGTCCGTATTCTATCGGCCACCAATCGCGACCTTGAAAAGGCGATTGCGGCCGGAACGTTTCGCGAAGATTTATATCATCGCCTGAAAGTGGTGACGATCAATTTGCCGCGATTGGCCGACCGGCGCGAAGATATTCCATTGCTCGTCGATTATTTCGTTAAGGAACATTCAAAACGGCACCAGAAGACGATTCGCGGCATATCGACGGCCGCACGCAGACGACTGCTGTCGTTCGATTGGCCTGGCAACGTACGGCAATTGCGCAACGTGATCGAAAGTATGGTCGTCGTGGACATTGACGAAGTTCTCGACCTCGACGACCTGCCAGACGAGCTTGCACCAATTGAGGGCGCGGCTGCTGCAGCGGCCGGGGCCGACGGCTTACATCAACTTGTCGGCACGCCGATGTCGGAGATCGAAGCCTTGTTCATCGGTGAGACGCTCAAAGTCACCGGCGGCAATCGGGAGGAAGCGGCCAGTATGCTGGGCATCGGTGAACGGACGCTGTATCGGAAGATCAAGGAGTATGGACTGTCGTGAGTGAGCATGGTCGGAAATGGCAAATTGAAAAATGCAAATTGTCGATCTGCAGGAAACTCGGCAATTTGCAATTTAAGATTTTCAATTTTCAATTTTCAATCATCGCACCGCGAAGCATGAACAATCCGCTATGATGTCGCGCATCTGCCAACTATCGCCGAGTGTTGTGAATAAGATTGCCGCGGGCGAGGTGATCGAGCGGCCAGCCAGCGTCGTGAAGGAACTGTTGGAGAATTCGGTAGACGCCGGCGCAACGCGAATCGATGTCGGGCTCGAAAAAGGCGGCAGTGAAGCGATCCGGATTGCCGATAATGGCTGTGGGATCGCGGCCGACGAGCTGCCGCTTGCGGTGGCGAGCCACGCGACGAGCAAAATCCGCTCGGCGGACGATTTGTTTTCGATCGCAACACTTGGCTTCCGCGGTGAAGCGCTGGCATCAATTGCCGAAGTCAGTCGGTTGCTTCTCCGCAGCCGGACCGCGAATAGCGACAGCGGCGGCGAACTGGAAATTGTCGGCGGCGCGGCCGGGACGGTGGCGCCCATCGGCTGTCCGATCGGCACGACCATCGAAGTGCGCAATCTGTTTTTCAACACGCCGGTCCGCCATAAGTTTTTGCGCTCGGCACAAACTGAGATGGGGCATTCGATCGAAGCGGTGACGCGGCTAGCGCTGGCGCACCCGCGGATCCATTTCACGCTCGCGCACAATGGCCGCGCGGTGCACGAACTACCGCCGGTTGCGGATATTCGCGGCCGAATCGCCGCTTTTTTCGGCGATGAGCTGGCAGATGACCTGATTGAGATCGAGAGCTCGAACGATGGCGTGACGCTAAGCGGTTTTGTGGCAAACCCCATGCACAGCCGCGCAACGGGTCGTATGCAGTACCTGTTTCTCAACGGTCGGGCGATCCGCGATCGTGCTTTACAACACGCACTCGGCGAGGCCTATCGCGGTCTGTTGTTGACGGGCCGCCAGCCGATCTGCTTCCTCCGACTTACAGATGCCGGCCGAATTGGTGGATGTAAACGTCCATCCCACGAAACAGGAAGTCCGCTTTCAAGATTCTGGACGATTGTATAGCCAACTGTTGGGCACGTTGCGGACCAAGTTTTTGACCACCGATTTGAAGGCCCGCGGTACGGCGCCGGTCGGTGCCGCGGAAAGTAGTGAAGCTGATGCTACGACGACGGGGCCTAGCGAATTAGTTCAGTGGGCGAAGGAACAACTTGGGAAGCAGGCGAGCGAGCGAGCAGCGCCGTGGGCCGCCCGTGAATCGGCAGGACCGAACATGATGACGTCTCAACCGGCAACAGGCGAGCCCTTGCGGTTACATCGATTGGACGCACCGCCGCCGTGTGATAACCGGACGTGGACAAGCGAATCGCCGGTGACGCGGGTAGGCGGAGAACGCTCCGCGTCTGAATTCCAAAGCGACGCAGATCGGAGCCGGGGACGAACTGGTTCGCCGCCTGGCTTGGCACAGAACGCGCTGCAGGTTCACAATCGGTATCTCGTCGTGGAAACAGACGTGGGCCTAGAAGTTATCGATCAGCACGCGCTTCATGAACGGATTCTTTACGAACAACTGAGAGAAAAGGTAATAGGGGGCGTGCTGGAATCGCAAAAACTATTGGTGCCGGAGCCGGTCGATTTAACGGCAACCGAGTCGGCGATCGCGCTGGAGCATTCAGAATTGCTGGCTCAGCTCGGCGTCGAGGTGCAGCCATTCGGCGGCGAAACGGTGCTCGTTTCCAGCTACCCGGCGATGCTGGCCAATTTGAGCCCCGCGGAGGTGTTGCGCGAATTAGTGGAAAAGCTGCTGGTGGGCGGGCGCCAGCCAGATGCCCGCGACTTGCTCGACGACCTTCTGCACATGATTGCGTGCAAGGCCGCGATCAAATTTGGCGACCGGCTCTCGGCCGAAGAGGTGGATTCGCTTCTCGCCCAGCGCCATTTGGCCCAGGACGAGCATCATTGCCCACACGGCCGGCCGACTTCTCTGGTCTTCACGCGCGACGACCTCGACCGGCAGTTTAAGCGGATTTGATTCCGCGCCCTCGTTCGGCGAAAATAAACTTCTCCAGCATTTATCACCCCTGATCTCGAAACTCTCAACTCTCTCCAATGATTTGCGTCAGCATAGGCCGCAGCCGTCATAAACACATGCTGGCCGAGTTCGCCCATCTGGTAGAGCAGGGGGCCGAGCTGGTCGAGCTGCGGTTGGATTACATCAGCTCTCGGGTAAATATCCAACGGCTGCTCAAAGACCGGCCGTGTGCGACGGTGATCACCGTTCGTCGGGAAGTAGACGGCGGCAAATACACCGGCAGCGAAGAAGCGCGGATGATCATGCTCCGCGAGGCAATCGCCAACGGAGTCGAGTACATCGATTTGGAAGACGACATCGCCGACAAGATACCGCGGTTCGGCAAGACGAAACGAATCATCAGTTATCACAGCTTTCGCAACACGCCGGACAACCTTCGCGACCTTCACGCCCGGCTGAAAGCGCTCGATGCCGATATCGTGAAAATCGCGACAATGGCCAACCAGCCGCACGATAATCTCCGCGTGCTGGAAATGATGCAGGAAAGCGAATCACCGACGATCGGCATGTGCATGGGCGATATCGGTATACCCTCTCGGATTCTCGGAGCGAAGTTCGGCGCGCCATTCACTTATGCCACTTTCCACCACGAGCGTGCGCTGGCGCCGGGCAGCTCAGCTACGACCAGATGGTCAACGTGTTCCGCCACAACAGCATCGGCACCCAAACGGCCGTCTATGGCGTCATCGCGGATCCGGTGGGTCATAGCCTCAGTCCGCAAATTCATAACGCGGCATTCGGTGCAGCAGGGATCGACGCGGTTTACGTACCGTTCCGCGTGCCCTTCGACGCGCTGGGCCAGTTCATCGAAGACGTGCCACGGCTGGGAATTCGCGGGCTGAGCGTGACGATTCCGCATAAGGAAGCCGTCGCCAAGTTTCTCACAAAGGTGGATCCGGCCGTGAAAGGCATCGGGGCCGTCAATACGGTGCTGTTTCGAGGAGAAGACGTGTTGGGGTACAATACCGACTACAAGGCGGCAATGGACTGTTTGGAAAACGCGCTGGGTGGTGCGGTTCCTCCCGGGATGCAGAGCCCGCTTCAGGACAAGAAAGTGTTGGTTTTGGGCGCAGGCGGAGTGGCCCGCGCGGTGATGTACGGCCTGCAGCGGCGCGGCGCAAAGACAACGATTGCCAGCCGTACACGGTCGCGTGCCCAGTTCCTAGCGGACGCGTTCGGAGGCCGCTGCGTCGAATGGCAAGCCCGCCATGCGCCGACGGATATCGTCGTCAATTGCACCCCCGTCGGAATGCACCCGAACGTCGATGAGACACCGTTTAACAAATCACAACTTAAGCCAACGATGGTTGTGTTCGATACCGTGTACAATCCCGAATCGACGTTGCTTTTGAAGGAGGCGCGCTCGCACGGCTGCAAAATTGTGACCGGCGTCGAAATGTTTATCCGCCAAGCAGCGCTCCAGTACTTGCTGTTCACAGGCCAGGAAGCACCCGAGCCACTGATGCGGGAAACGCTCAAGCGGGCAATTGGCCCGGTGAAGTATTGACGCGCTGGGGGGTATGACGGCAAGGCCGCCTCGACAGCCGGGAGATCGGACCGGATGGCTCAATCGATCGACGCTCCCGTCTTCTTAATTGGTTATCGCGGCGCGGGCAAAACGTCGGTTGCGCGCGCGCTAGCCAATCGGCTAAAGTACGATTGGATCGATGCCGACGACGTGGTGGAGCGAGACGCGGGCAAAACGATTGCGGCGATCTTCGCGGATGATGGGGAAGCGGCGTTCCGCGATTGGGAGTCGCTGGTAGTGGCGGCGCTAACCCGTAAGCAGCGGGTAGTGGTAGCACTGGGCGGTGGGGCCGTGTTGCGAGACGAAAATCGGCAGGCAATTTGCGCGGCGGGGCCGGTCGTTTGGTTGACCGCGCCAGTGGACACGATTCTCGATCGACTGGCGGCCGATCCGGCAACAGCCAAACGCCGGCCCGATCTCACGAGTGAGGGCGGTCGAGCGGAAATCGAAGCCCTACTTGCAAAGCGGACGCCGCTCTATCGCCAGTGTGCTACGCTAGTGGTGGATACCGAAGGCAAGAGTGCCGCCGAAGTAGCCGCGGAAATCGCGGCGAATCTTTGAAATCCCACAGCACACCGCATGGATGTATCGATGATTCCACTGGCCGTGCGAATGGTCATCGTCTTTGTCGTCGGAGTGTGCTTAGGCTCGCTCGTGAATTGGGCAATTTACACCTTCGCATGGCATCCGCGGCCAACGCCGCGGTTTGGCGTTCGCCCGCTTTCACTAAAAATTGGGCTCGGTCTTGCCCTGGCTGGCCTCTATTGGTGGGAAGTCGGGCACCTTGGACTTATTAGTGGCCAACTCGGCGGCCTGGCAGTTGCCCCACCCAGCGGAACGCTTCATTTGCAGTTTTCCTGCCACGCGCTTCTGTTGTGCTGGATGCTTGCCGCTTCGTTTATCGATATCGATGAGAAAATCATTCCCGATGAAATTACCGTATCAGGCACGCTACTTGGACTGGTCTTGGCGACACTCGTACCAATGTCTCTATTGCCGCACGTTGCCGAGCGGCCTGCACAGCAAATGATCGGGCGCAGCACCATCGGTAGCGCTCACATTGCCGGCGGGCGGCCCGGCAATCGGCCCGATGGGCGACCCGCTTTGGCTGGAGCCAGTAACGGCCGTCTCGCCGAATGAATGGCCCCCTTCGTGGGGCCTACCGCGCGGTTGGCGGTCGCTGGCGATTGCGTTGGTGTGCTTCTGGTTGTGGTGTTTTGCGCTCGCGCCGCGAATTTGGCGGGGGCGCCGCGGGATGTGGTTCGCGCTCCGCCTGATCGCGAGCAGGTTGCGCCGCGAGTTCGCTCGTCCGCCCCTTCGCTTAATATTGGTCTCAGGCAGTGCTGCGATTGTCTGCGTTTGGGCGCTTGGCGGCCGTTCATGGGCCGGGTTACTCACGGCACTTGTCGGACTCGTAGGGAGCGGCGGCATTGTGTGGGCCGTTCGGCTTATCGGCACCGCGGCGCTGCGTCGCGAAGCGATGGGCTTCGGCGACGTGACGTTGATGATGATGATCGGCACATTTCTCGGCTGGCAGGCGTGCTTAATTGCATTTTTCGTCGCTCCATTTGCCGGTCTCGTGGTTGGCCTCGTTCAATTTGCACTGCGGCGCGACGATGTAATTCCGTACGGACCGTTTCTTTGTCTGGCGGCGGCGACCGTCGCTGTTTTTTGGGCGCCGATCTGGATTTGGGCACAACCAATGTTTCAGCAAGGTCCGCTTGTGCCGCTGGTGGTGGTTGTCTGTCTCCTACTGCTGGGCGTAATCCTGGCGCTGTGGCGGATGATGAAGAGTATCCTTTTCGGCGAAAAACAAGTGGGAAAATAGCCTGGCGAAGTTTGAAAACCGGCAACTCCCAGTTTTGCTTTGGCGCCTATCCCAGATCCGTCAGCCGAGAGGGGACAGGCACATTTTGCTCCGAAGATTCCGCACGACCATCGCGGCGATGGCGCCCGGCCAGTCCCCGACGGTTCTGGGATAGGCTCTTATGCGAATGCCGCATTTATTGAGGAGTGCGCGGCCATTGGTCCTGGGAATCGGAATGGGTCATTCCCGCGCGGGAATCCAGAAATTCGGCCCTATCGCCTGGATTCCCGCCTTCGCGGGAATGACAAGTAGCATGAGCCGCTGGTGTCATTTACTGCGCAGTTCTCAATAGAGGGACGGCTGGAGCTTGACGATCGACTGAGCGCGGGCGTCACGGATTATGCTGCAGCGAGGGATTTTTCTTTATGCATGTCTAGATTGGAATCTTCTCGCCGGAGATACCAGAGATTTAATATCGTGTTGCGCACTCCGCAGTTTGCTGGCAGAGTCGATCGACCATGCCAGCTCTTCCAAGAGATGTTATTCAAAACGGCGAAGCAATACGCTGAGTTCGGTACGTAGGGCGTGCATTTGACGATTTCGAATCCACGCGGCTCGCGCACCATGCAAAGCGGATTTAAGGTGCGCCGGTAAAACTCGGTGCCCAGGTCGCGCTGTGAACCGTCTCGCGGCAGGCTGATTTGCATCGTCACGACTTTGCGACGCGTATCGGGATGCGGCTTGATTCGGTAACTAGAGTTTTCCCGAAACAACTCCGGCAAGGCATAGCCGGCCACCTGGTTCGCATCCGACTCCAAAATTTCGAAGCGGAACGCCAAACCGACACTCATCTTTTCATACACAGCTTGCTTGAGCGATTGTGCCCCAAGTGCCTCGCGCACGGCATACCAAAACGTTCGTTGCGCGCCGGTTAAACGATCGAGCCATTCATTTTGCATGCGGAACCGCAACCGGTTGCTTGCGCCGTCCCGGGTACGATGTTTTTCGTAGGCAAATGGTTCGTACTGATCGTCCGCCGGCAGAAAATCGAGCAGATCGTCGTAAACTTTCTGCGGAAAGAAATCAGAAATGATAGCATGCGGAAATGGATCGGTTTCAGCCTTTGAGTGCCGGACCGCATCGACTACGTGCGACAGTATTTGTTCGCTCAGATTAGCCGTCATGGAATTTCTCATTTCGCAGAATTGTTATACGCGAGTAAGTCCGATCCGCCGGTTCCAATTCTGATGGATGCCCTCCGACCGAGATGCACCTGGATGAGTACGCTGCTAGCGGTGTCACCAACGCGATGTCGAACAAGAACTGTACCAGCGGAGCGCCCTATTGAATATCGTCGCAAACGACACTTGTATTGAGTCGGCAGGTTTAAACCAAGACGCCCTGAGGACTGTTTTACGACCGGCCCTCGGGTGGCAGCTGGCGAGAATACCTACTACGTTTCGCCGGGATTCATACTTGCGGTGGGGGGATAATCACGCTTCTTTCCGACCACGATTACCCAATCCGATTGCATGCTATCTTTTTATGGCGGCAGACTGCGAGTACCTATGGAGTGGCCTGTTGAAACCATTTGCGATTTCGGCGCGGGATGCGAGCGCATCCGCGCGCGGCGCTATGGCGTGATAGAGACAGCCGCCGGCCAGGTGCAGGCGGTACACCTACGCCTCTGGCCAAAGCTCATGGCACTACCAGAGTTCTTACCCTTAGGGGCGAACTATCATCCGGCCGGAACGGCCGATCGTTGTCTGTTGTACTACAACCAGCCACGACGTATGCCGAATTTCTTGGCGCTAAAATACGTTGTATCCACCCATGGCACGAGTTATCGAACGTTTCGTGCCGCACTGACCGCGCTGGACGCGATCGCGGAGTTGAAGCGAATCGACGCTATCGTTTGCGATGCTGCCAACATTCGACTGTCTGACCGGCTCATGGCTCGCTTAGGTTGGGAACCGCACAAGCCGCAGAGGTGGCATCGAAACTTTGTCCGCCGGTTTTATGGCGTATATCCGACGCACTTCGGGGCGACGGCGCTGCTAGCTAAACCGCAAGCGAGTCGAGCACCGTCCACGATCGACGGCATGACGACAGCGGCCTTGTCGCGGTAGCAGCGAGGTGCTAGTCTCCGCCACTCTTCACCAACCCACCAGCCGCGAAGGATTCCGTGGCCGTGCCCTTTATTGTTCTACGCCCGAACGCCGTCGCGATCGCGCTCGCACTCTTCGTCGTTTTATCGGCCGGATGTAGCCAATATGCCGTTGGGCCTTATGGGCAGCAGGCGGCTGTGACGCTGTCGCCCCAGCAACAAACCGCGCTGGCTCAGCAAACGCAGCAGTATCAACAGCGGGCCGCCACGTTGGATCGAGACAACCAGGAACTCGAATCCATGCTGGCCCAATCGCGGCAACAAACACAGTTGATTGAAGAACAAATGAAGGCCACGCAAACCCAACTGCGCGATACGACCGATCGCCTCGTTACCATGCAGACCGAAAACGATCAGCTTCGCGGCCGAACTTCAGCACTGGCCGCCAGCATGCAAACCCGCAGCCAGGCTGAAATTCACGCGAATAACACGCTGCTAAAAAGCATGACCATCACCAACATGCCGGGCATCAATGTCCGCCAGGACGGCGATGTCATACGCATCGAGCTGCCGAGCGATCAGCTGTTTAATTTTGGCACCGCGCAGCCCAAGCTCGGGGCCGACGGGCTACTGAGAACCATTGCGGCCGACCTGACTCAAAACTATCCGCAGCAACTGATCGGAATAGAAGGTCACACCGATAACAGCCCCATGACTTCGCCGCAGTTTCCTAACGATCAGCATCTGGCGGTCGCGCAAGCGATGGCTGTCTACGATGCTCTGACGCGCGCCGGAGGCATGCCTGCCCGGCAGCTCTTCGTCGTCGGCCATGGCGGGAGTCATCCCTTGGTGTCGAATGGCACCGACGCCGGGCGCGCTCGCAACCGCCGGATCGAGGTCGTTGTCTACCCCGAGACATTGCGGCGCTAGGGGTGGACGCTCGCCCTGCGCGGCCCCACAATGGGTGTTGGATGTTCGATGTTTGACATGGAACATTTCTATCCAGCGTTGAGCACCGCCGGCACGCATGATCGCCATCATCGATTACGAAATGGGGAATCTTCGCAGCGTGCAGAAGGCGTTCGAGCGCGTCGGGCACACGGCAACGATCACGAGTGAACCAGCCGTGTTGGCGGACGCCGAAAAGATCGTGCTGCCGGGCGTCGGCGCATTTCGCGATGCGATTCTCGCGCTGCGGCAGCGAAAACTCGTTGAGCCGATTCGAACCGCGATTGAGCGTGGCAAGCCGTTCCTTGGCGTCTGCCTGGGCTTACAACTGTTGTTCGACAAAAGTTTCGAGGACGGCGAATACGAGGGATTGGGCGTCGTGCCTGGCGAAGTTGTGCGGTTTCGAGCACCGGCGAACTTTAAAGTGCCGCACATGGGATGGAACCAAATTCGGTTTCGCCGGCGGCCGCCCATCTTGAAGGGCATTGAAGAAGGCGAATACTTTTATTTCGTCCACTCGTACTATGTTGCGCCGCGAGATCAAACAATGATCGCGACCGAGACCGATTACTCGCTGACATTCTGTTCGAGCATCTGGCGCGACAATCTGTTCGCCGTGCAATTCCATCCGGAAAAGAGCCAGTCGGCTGGCCTGCGCCTGCTCAAAAACTTCGCCGAACTTAGTTCTTAAAGCATGCGTCACGCTTCGCGGGAAAGGTCAGTGCAACCCGCCAAAAGAACAATGCCTGCTTCCTAGTGGGGCGCGACGGCGCCGGCGCGTGGCGCTCCGACACAGGGAGGGCTCCGTAAAGCGTCGTAGGCAGGGCTTGCGGCGCAAGTATCTGTTGCGGTAGAGACTTGCGCAACCTGCCCGCCTGCGGCCCCTTGCGATTCGACCGCACGTGTGCGATATTTTGTGTTTCCACTTGTCCTTTCGTCCGACTCGGTCGGCCACTTCGGAACGATTTTCTATGCAAATTTGGCCTGCGATCGATCTGCGGGGCGGAAAATGCGTCCGGCTCAGACAGGGCGACTATCAGCAGGAGACGATTTTTGCGCAGGACCCGGCGGCGGTTGCCCGGCAATTTGCCGATCAAGGCGCGCAGCACCTGCACATCGTCGACTTGGAAGGCGCCCGCGAAGGGCTGCCAGTCAATTTGCCAAGCGTTCAGGATATTTTGGGAGCGGTAAATATCGAGTGCGAGCTTGGCGGCGGAATTCGCGACGAGCAATCGGTGCGCGAAATTTTGAACTTCGGGCTATCGCGACTAGTGATCGGCACTTCGGCTCTGACCGATCCGGAATGGTTTCGCGCGGCGTGTCGCCAGTATCCGTACAGGCTGGTGTTGGGGATTGACGCTCGCGACGGCCGCGCGGCCACCGATGGCTGGCTTAATACGAGCGAGGTCGCAGCGGTCGATCTGGCCAGGCAATTTGCAAGCGAGCCACTGGCCGCGATTATTTACACCGATATCGCCACGGACGGCATGATGCGCGGGCCCAATATCGAAGCGATGGCTCAGATGCAGTCGGCGGTGGACGTCCCCTTGATCGCCTCGGGCGGTGTAACGACAACAGACGATATCGCCAGGCTGGCCGCGGCGGGGCTGGCCGGCTGCATCATTGGCCGCGCCTTGTACGAAGGCACACTGCAGCTGGCCGATGCGTTGCGAGCCGCTGGCGATAATGTGATTAAAACTTTCTGACGTAGAAAACAGAATTCTCGGTAGGAGAAATCATGGCTAGGAACGTCGCGGAATTTCGCAACATTGCGGTGTGCGGGCACTCGTCGGCCGGCAAGACAATGCTCATCGATCAGTTGCTAGTGAAAACCGTCGCAGTAACGGGGCAACCCAGCGTGGATAACGGGACAAGCATTTGCGACTTCGACGAGGAGGAAAAGCATCACAAGCACTCGATTGAGGCTTCGATCGTTCATTTCGATCATTCCGGCTTGCGATTCAATGTGATTGATACGCCGGGGTATCCGGACCTGATCGGCCAGACGGTTGGTGCGCTGCGGGCCGTCGAAACGGCCCTCATAGCAATCGATGCCCATGCGGGTATCAAGGTGAACACCCGCCGCGTGTGGCAGGAGGCGGGCGACGCCGGGCTCGGCCGCATCCTCTGCATCACGAAACTAGATACGGATAATATCAACTTTCTCGAGCTCATTGACGCGATCAAAGAAGTGTTTGGGACGCAATGTGCGCTATTCAATGTGCCGGTCGGCCACGGGCACGACTTGAAGGGGGTTGTCAGCACGCTCGATGTGCCCAGAGAAGCGGCCGGTGCACTGATCGATCCGTCCTCCCTTACAGAATCGGTGATGGAGTCGATCATTGAGGCCGATGAGGCCGTGATGGAAAAATATCTCGAGGGTGAAATGCCCTCCAAAGACGAATTGCAGCGATTGTGTGCCGAAGCGGTGCGGCAAGGGACGCTCACGCCGATCGTCTGCGTTTCCACAAAGATGGGAATCGGGCTGGACGAGCTACTTGCCGTATTGGTGCAGGCGGCGCTACCGCCCACGGCCATCGTGCGAACGGCAAAAAAGGATGGCGACGACGTGACGCTCAAGTGCGATCCAAATGCGCCGCTGGCAGCCCAGGTTTTCAAAACGCGAATCGACCCGTTCGTGCAACGGCTCAGTTACATCCGCATATTTTCCGGCACGCTGAAGAAAGATAGCACCCTGCCGTCGCCCGGAGCGCGCAAGGGCATCAAGATCGGGCCCCTGCTCTCGGTGCAGGCCGATAAGACCACGGCCGAGGACCAGGCAATTGCCGGCGATATCGTGGCGGTGGCCAAGACCGAGGACTTGCACACGGGGACATCACTCGGCGAAGTCGAGCTACCGCAGATCAAGTTCCCCACGCCTATGGTCGGTCTGGCAGTTGCCCCCAAGGCCCGCGGCGACGAGACCAAGCTTTCCGGCGCGCTCCACAAAATTACGGAGGAGGACCAAACGGTTCGGTTGGACCACGATCAGGAAACCAAGGAGATGGTCCTCACGGGCATGAGTGAGTTGCATCTGCTGCTGCTGCGCGAGCGACTCAAGCGCCGCGACAAAGTGGAAGTCGAAACGCACGAGCCGAAAATTCCTTATCGCGAAACGATCCAAGCCAACGCCGAGGGCAGCTATCGGCACAAGAAGCAGTCTGGCGGCTCCGGCCAATTCGGCGAAGTCCACATCCGGATGTACCCATTTCCCGAAGGTACCAACCCGGAAGAATTCGCCACCAAGGCACGTTTCCCGCAACTCAAGAACACGCATTTCCACGAAAAGAACAACTTCCTCTGGGTCGATACCGTGGTCGGCGGCACGATTCCCGGTAACTTCATGCCGGCAATCGAGAAGGGTTTTTTGGAGAAAGTCAGCTCCGGCGTCGTGGCTGGCTACCCGGTGCAAAACATTTGTGTCGAGGTGTTTTTCGGCAAGGACCATCCGGTGGATTCCAACGAAACCGCGTTCCGGATTGCGGGCCGGCAGGCGTTTGCCAATGTCTTCCGCGAAGCCCGACCAAGCCTGTTGGAACCGATCGTGAAAATGGCAATCACCGTTCCGGTGGGCAATGTGGGCGACGTTTCGAGCGATCTTTCCGGGCGGCGTGGCCAAATGGTGGGCATGGACTCGGCTGGCGGCGGCATGACAACCGTCGAAGCCTCCTGCCCGCTCTCGGAAGTAATGACCTACGCCCGCACGCTATCTTCGATGACCGGTGGCCAGGGCAGCTACACGATGGAGTTTTTGAGGTACGACGTCGTGCCCCCCAACATCCAACAGCAAATTGTTGCTAAGGCGAAGCTCAAAGTTGAGGAAGAGTAAAGGGCGGGTGAGTAGCTTAGTCGGGGTGAGTTGGTAATGATGTCGCCCGGAAAATTCCGCTACTCCCTTCCTGGCCTGCACCCGCTCACCAGTCCATGTCGCAGCTTCCTGCCCATGCCGATGCCGACCGATCGAAGCTCGGCGAATCCGCATCGACCGGAATACGCGCGAGTCTCAGCGGCGTTGTCGTAAGCGCCGTTTTGGGTGCGATTAAAATTATTGCCGGGATCCTCGGCCATTCCTATGCCCTAATTGCGGATGGCGCGGAGTCGCTACTCGACGTCGTCAGCGGTGTCGTCGTGGCCGGCAGCCTTAAGATCGCGGCCCAGCCGCCGGACGAAAAATACCCATTTGGATATGGGAAAATCGAGCCGGCAGCCGCTCTCGTTATCGCCACTGGCCTCTTGGCGACCGCTATGGGCATCGCAATTCAGAGTGTGCGCGAGATTCGCATACCGCATCATGCGCCCGCGCCGTTTACGCTGGTCGTGCTGGTCGTCGTCGTGGTGTCGAAAGAATTGCTGTTTCGCTATCTGCTGCGTAAGGGTGAGTCGATCGGCAGCAACGCGATGCGGACCGATGCCTGGCACCATCGCAGCGATTCGCTCACTTCGGCGGCGGCTTTCATCGGAATTTCGATCGCGCTGGCCGGCGGCGAAGGCTATCAGCCGGCCGACGATTGGGCCGCGCTCTTTGCGGCCGGCGTGATCGCGTTCAACGGCGCACTCCTATTACGGAAGGCCTGGCGCGAGATCATGGATGCCTCGCTACCTGAACGCGTGATCGACGATATTCGGGAAATCGCTCGCCGCGTCAATGGAGTCGCCGGCATCGATATGTGCCGGGTGCGCAAGAGCGGACTGGGGCTGTGGGTTGATATTCATGTCGAGGTTCGCGGGGAAATGTCGGTCCGAGACGGTCACCACATCGCCCACAAGGTGAAGGATGCCCTGCTGGCATCGGGCCACAATGTCATGGATGCGGTGGTCCACATCGAGCCGGCGAAGGAGTTGGGCACCTATTAATTGAGTAGGCCGATCCGAAGAGGCAACACATGTCGAACGTATGTGAAGCCACGATAACAGACGTTCGTCTTCTTGGAGCCCGTGCCGAACTTTCTTTGGGATGGCGATGTCCAGTTCTCGGCGATTCCGTTGTAAAATGCCCATGAATCTCCTGCTGGAATCCACGGGCTCGGCAACTTACCCTGGAGACCCGATGGACATCTTGCTAATTGAGGGTGGCACGGAGTTGCTCGATCGAGTCGCGCCGATTTGGACGCAACTGCGTCGACATCACTGTGAGTTAGCACCACAGTGGGCCCAAACTCTAATTGCGACGTCTTTCGAAGATCGTCGCGCGAAGCTTCTCACTAAAGCGTCACAAGGATTGCTCGTCCTTTTGGCTGAATGCAGCGGTGAAGATGTCGGTTACTGTATCAGCTCAATCGATCGCATGATCGGCGAAATCGATTCGATATTTGTGAGTGCGGCGTATCGCTGGAACGGCATCGGTCGAGCGATGATGTCGAGAACGCTGGCATGGTTCGATGAGCATGGAGTAAACTCGATCGCAGTGGAGATCATACACGGCAACGAAGCTGCTGCGGAATTTTACGCACTACGCGGTTTTCGCCCTCGGGCTCTGCGCTTCTTCGAACGCAAGTGGGCTAAGCTCAGGCCGTCGAATTGATACGAGCGATTGCAGCGCAATTCTCCAACTTGCTTGGAAGCCGTTGTGGCGTAAAGCCTTAGGCAGTGTCTGGCACGCATGCATGCGAGGTTTGTAATGGGGCTGATTGCCTGTGCCAGCGGCGATTTACTTCAATACGGGACCTGCCACTCGCCGAGATAAATTGTAGCGGTTTGAAGGGCTGAACCTGCCGGCGTAGAATTGCGTCCAGACCATCATGAGGCACAGGACCATTTATCATCTGCCGCTTCGGTGCATCTGTACGTGTCCGGCCTAAGGCCGGACATCTCGCCGCGGCTGCGCCTATCTCGGGCCGTCTTAATTTCGCCTCACATTCTTCCATCGAGCTACACGTTAGCAATTCAAGTTAGTGTTCAATGCACCCTCACCCCGGCCCTCTTCCATAGGGAGAGGGAGTGATCATGGCTACCGACTTTCGGCTCAAAGACCAACTTCCCAAACTCACGCAACGAATCGTGCAAACGTACGACGAAGTGGGGAAGATCAACCACTTGGGTCATTGCCCGCTGCCCAATTATGACGAGATCATCGCCGCCACGAGCGATCTAAAGGAAATCCTGTTTCCCGGCTATCGGCGTCGTGAGGGATTGCACCGGGGCAACGTGGCGTTCTACGTCGGCGACCTCGTGGACCGGCTGCACGACCGGTTCACGCAGCAGATTGGCCGCGCACTGCGCCACGAAGCAGGCGCGACGGACGACTGCGACAGTGACCAGGATTTCGAAGCGCTGGGGCAGGCGAAGACCATGTTATTTCTCGAACGGCTGCCCGATATTCGCCGGACGCTGGCGACCGACGTGCAGGCCGCGTACGACGGCGACCCGGCCTGCAAATCGCTCGATGAAGTCATCTTCTGCTACCCGGGCCTGGAAGCGATCACGGTGTATCGGCTGGCACACGTGTTGTATGATCTCGATATTCCGTTCGTACCGCGAATGATGACCGAATGGGCCCACAACCGCACGGGCATCGACATTCATCCGGGCGCGAAAATTGGCGAGCACTTCTTTATCGACCACGGAACGGGTGTGGTGATCGGAGAAACGACCGATATCGGCGAGCACGTGAAGCTGTATCAAGGCGTGACGCTCGGTGCGTTGAGTTTCGCGACCGATGGCGAAGGCAACCTGGTTCGCGGGCATAAAAGGCATCCGACGCTGGAAGACCGCGTCGTTATCTACGCCAACGCGACGATCCTCGGCGGTGAAACGACCGTCGGACACGATGCGGTCGTTGGCTCTAGTGTGTGGCTTACACAAAGCGTGGCGCCGTTCACCACCGTCGTGCTCGAGAAGCCGAAGCTCAAAATGCGCAGTGAAATGGATTTGGCCGTGGGACCGCAGGCGAACTTTCAGATATAGTAGTCGCCATGACGGGCCCGTTTGCCGATCGGTTGTTTCGCATCTCGTTCGCATTGGCCGGGTGTTACAACCTGGCGTTCGGCCTGTGGGCCGGCGTTTGGCCGCTGGCTTTCTTTCAGCTTTTCGACATCGCGCCACCGCGTTATCCCGGTATTTGGGCCTGTTTGGGGATGGTCGTCGGCGTGTACGGTCTGTTGTATTGGCGCGCTGCTTGGAGACTTGAAACGGCATGCCCGATTATCGCCGTTGGCTTATTGGGCAAGGTGCTCGGTCCGATCGGAATGGCGATGTCGTTCAGCGACGATTGGCCGCGGCGGCTGGGGATGGTCTGTGTCTTCAACGACCTTATCTGGTGGTTACCATTTGGATTGTTTTTGGTGCGCGGCACCGCGCTTGGTCGGCGGCTCGCGGCACGTGCGCCATGGCTGTGCGTGGCGGTTCACGCGGTCGCACTCGTCATGCTGGCGGCTTTGCTGAAGCCAGCTACGTTGATCGAAACTGACGCTGCGGCACGCGGCAGTTACATTGCCGCACATATTGCCACCTGGACGATTGGCTGGTCGATGTGGATGTTGGCCGCGGCGAGCCTTGTCGGTTTCTACGCATGGTGGGGCAGCCGACTCGCCGTGGGGAAAGGTGTCGAGGTTGCCAATATCACATCGCGAGCGAAAGTGGCGATGGTTGCCGTCATCATCACTGCACTAGGAATGGTTTGCGACTTCAGTGGCGAAGGTTCATTGATGTTGGTGCTCGTTGAACGAGTTCCGAAATTGCTCGATGGGTCGGGTGCGGCTTGGAATCCCGCGCCGTTTGCAGGAGTCGAGCGAGCATTCACGTTGCTCAGCGCCGGTGCGGCCAATGGCCTGTACACCGTCGGCGGAATAATTCTGACGATGATGACGCCCGGTCTGCCAAGATGGGTGCGGTTCGCTATGTGGGTCACTTGGCTAGCCGGTATCGGCATGACAGTCGCCGCGGTGGCGAATGCGACTGCGGGCATGATCATTTCGACCGTGCTGTTGTTTCCGCCGTTTCTGGTTTGGGTTGCGTGGATGGGTGCCCGCTGGAGTCGATCGTGAGACGTGTCATCGTGCTGGGAGGGCTGGGGTTTTTCGGCCGAGCTGCTGCCGCACAGTTGCGAAGGCTGGGTGTTCATGTACGAACGGCTTCGCGCGGCGGCGGTGCTGACTTGCGGATCGACGCGAACGATCCGGAATCGATTCGAGCCGCAGTGCGTCCGGGCAACATCGTCCTGGACGCGGCCGGGCCATTTCACGGTCGTTCGCTCGCACTCGTCGAAATGGCGATCCGCGTGGGCTTCGACGTCGTCGATCTGAATGACGATCTGCAATATGCGGAATTGGTTCTAAGCCGCGCGCCGCAGATCGCCGAAGCCGGAATCCGCGTTCTATGCTCGGCCAGTACGGTTTCCGCATTTGCGGCAGCCGTGATGCGGATCATCGGTCCCACGTCGCCACGTCGGTTGACGTCGTTCCTGATGCCCGCGACTCGTCATACGGCGAATGCCGGCACAGCCACAGCGCTGCTGCGTACGGTCGGGCAGCCTATTCGCATTCTGCGGAGTGGTGAACTTCGAACGGTGCTTGGGTGGCGCGAATCGCGGACCATTCGCTTGCCGTCGCCGTTGCGAGCGATTCGCGGACATCTGTTCGAAAGTGCCGACGCACTCTGGCTGCCGCGGATCTGCCCGTCGCTCAAGGATGTCGCCATGTACGTCGACGCGAACACTCTTGGGGCGAACGCGATGCTCACGATGGCGGCTCATTCGAGGATCGTCCGACACATGATGCAGCGTGGGCTTGGTTTCGGCACCCGGCTTGCTCGCCGCTTCGGCGCAATGTCGGCGGCATCGCGTACGAGATCGAGGGCGACGACGGTCGTACGGCCCGCTTTGCGCTCTTCGCAGAGAAGAACAGCTATCTGGTGGCGATTGCGCCGGCTGTTTTGGCCCTTCAGACGATGGCCAACGATGCGTTGGTCGATCGTGGGCTTCTCCTTCCGGACCGCTATGCCGATCCACTTGCGATACTACGATTTCTGACGGCCGCGGGTGTGCAATACGTCGGCGAACCGGGCGCTTTCTGATGACGTCTGATGCACTATTGGATCTTTTTTTTTTTTTTTTTTTTTTTTTTTTTTTTTTTTTTTTTTTTTTTTTTTTTTTTTTTTTTTTTTTTTTTTTTTTTTTTTTTTTTTTTTTTTTTTTTTTTTTTTTTTTTTTTTTTTTTTTTTTTTTTTTTTTTTTTTTTTTTTTTTTTTTTTTTTTTTTTTTTTTTTTTTTTTTTTTTTTTTTTTTTTTTTTTTTTTTTTTTTTTTTTTTTTTTTTTTTTTTTTTTTTTTTTTTTTTTTTTTTTTTGGGGGGGGGGGGGGGGGGGGGGGGGGGGGGGGGGGGGGGGGGGGGGGGGGGGGGGGGGGGGGGGGGGGGGGGGGGGGGGGGGGGGGGGGGGGGGGGGGGGGGGGGGGGGGGGGGGGGGGGGGGGGGGGGGGGGGGGGGGGGGGGGGGGGGGGGGGGGGGGGGGGGGGGGGGGGGGGGGGGGGGGGGGTCAGGCCCAATGCTTTGAGGCTCCGCCAGATGTGGGACGCCACTCCAAAGGCCAAGGGTACCTCTTTCCTTCGTCCAATCTGCGTGCAGGCGGAGCTACGGTACACCAGTACTCAATCCCACTTCCTTCCCGGAAAGCTTTGGCTCGGGTCCCGTCTTCGCCGCCCATTGATCCTCCCCCGATTCGCGATGGCGTTGTTTTAATCGCCGTACCCAAGCCGTCGATACCGAATACTTCTCCGCGACCTTCCTGGTCGCCATGCCAGCGTTGCAATCCGCCAGCACTCGAACTCGCAAATCCAGCGAATAAGCACGCATCGCAGATCCTCCTTGATCTGCAACTGTCCATACTCACAATCCACGAACTACGCTATATCAACCTGAAAAACGCGCTTAGAATAGCGACCCAGCCTGCCAGGCCAATAAATTCAACGACCACGCCGCATAACGTAATGAATGTTTGCGAATCGGTTTGCCGAATGGTCGAACCTGAGGCGAGAATGATAGCCCGGCGAATACGATGATTGACGCACTTATTGCTTTCATTTTGCCTTCATCGCTCTAGAGTTACCGCACCATAGTCGGATGAACGGCCCGCAACGCGGCGGCCGATTTTTGATTGTGGCGGAGTTGGGCCGCAAGTTTATGACGCGTAAGCCACGAGAGCCCTGTGCCTTCGACGTGGACCGTTTCGAGCTCGGGCAGCCACTGCACGATGTGCAACGCCTCCCAGGTGATTGGTGTTCGGTTGAGGTTGACTCCTTGAGCGTCGAAAAACGCTGAGCTGCCGGACAGAAGCGTCGGATATGCCGCAGCCGCCAGATCGAGCGAGCGAAATCCGAGCAGCTTTTCGTGCTCGCTGACGAGATACTCGACGAACTCATCGCCAGTCACCGCATCGTGCAGCTGAATGGCGAGGATTGTTTCTGTCAGCTCGGCGAAATCTCCGAAGGATTTTTGCAGCCAATCGAGCGCATCGGTTTCGACTTCAGCACCGAACGCTTTTAGGCGGTCGATGACTTCTTGCACGGCGATGTACTCTTCCATCGCTTGGCGATCCAGCCGCGGCGTCGCCGCGGAATTTCAGATATTCCTTGGCCTGCATGTAGGCGGTTTGCACTTCGTAAAACGGCTTTGGGTCGCCGCCGAGGTCGGGCCGAATATCTTTGATGCGCGCCAAATAGGCCTTCTCCACGTCTTCCGGCATGTAGGGCGGCAGCAGGCCCAGCTTGACCATGAACGGCGGGCGTTCAACCTCTTTGGCGGAATTGGCGGGGGCGTCGGGCATGGAAGGCGTCAGGCGTAAGTCGTTGGTGTTAGTCGATAGATATCCTACCAGGAAACTTGGCGGTAGGTGATAGTCAGCGGGCTACGTCAGCCGAGGTCGGCAGGTGTATCGATGTCGCGGATAACGGCCGGGTCGTTTACAGGGACGCGGACACACCAATCAGGGTGATCGGCCCAGAATTGACCCAGGCCGGCAGGGCAATTGGTTTGAACCAACTGGGCGGCAAGATCGGCCGGAATTAGAACGGGATGCCCGCCGCGGTCACCGTATTGTGGAATGATGGCGCGGATCGGCGACTTGATCGACGCATCTTTCAGCAGTTCGAGCGTTGATGGATGAACCTCCGGATGGTCGCCGGGCTGGAGCACGATGGTCGCTTTCGGGTCGAGTCGACGGGCCCGCGGATGCCCGCCCGGATCGATTCGAACATCGGGTCATCCGAATCGCTAATGGTTCGGTGAAACGGACGCTCGCCCAATGCGGCGGCAACCTCGTCGGCAGCATCGCCCACGACGACAACCATTTCGTCGCAGATCGGCCGGATGGCGTCGTAGGCGGCGGCGACGAGCGGCTTTTCGCCGTCGGCCGATGGCCACAGCTTCAGTTGCTTTGTGCCGCCCATCCGCCCGCCACGGCCGGCGGCGAGAATCACACCGATGCGACGAAGTTCAGCCATCTGTGTAGGTCAGACTTAGCCTGACTCACTGTTTGTCAGGCAAAAGCCTGACCTACTTGCGGCGGACATTCGGCTTCGTGATCGCCAGGGCCGCGGGGGAATCGCTCATGGGCAGTCGTGTACGGACGATGCCGTCGTATTTGTAGAGCGCACCGGCAATGCACGGGGCGGTCGGCACCAGGCCGATTTCGCCGACGCCGCGGGCACCGAACGGGCACTCGGGGTCGTCTTCTTCGACGAAGATCAGCTCCATCTCGGGCATTTGATGCGAGCGCAGCACGCCGCAGTCGTTCATCTTCTTGGCCAGGATGACGCCGTCCTCGGCCTCGAAATCTTCGGTGAGCGCGTAGCCGATGCCCATGTGGAGCGAGCCGTACATTTGGCCCTTGAGCTGCGTGGGTTGAGCACGCGGCCGACATCGTGGGCGGCGATCATTTTCACGAGCTTGCCGTCGTCGTCGAGGATCGCGACCTGCGTGGCGAAGCCGTAGGTGAGGTGCGTTTTGGGGCCGCCGGGCTTGTCGAGGTCGTAGCCGAGCTTGGAGGTGTAGTTGCAATTCCACTCGCCGATGAACGTTTGGCCGACGAGATCGGCGAGCGTTTTGCCGCGCGTCGAGTTCGGCCTTGAGCTGCTTTGCCGGCTTCGGCGATCGAGTTGCCGGCGAGCACCGTCGCCGCGGCTGGCGGTGGTCTGGCCGCAATCGAGCATGAACTTCGTGTCGGTCGAAACTTTGCTTGAAAACTTCGGGCGGCAGGCCGGTCGCTTCGACGGCGAACTGGATGCAGATGCGTGAACAGCCCCTGGCCCATTTCGGTGAAGCCGGTGCGGATGTGGATCGTGTCCGTCGTCCTCGACCGTCAGCGCCGACTTGCCGATATCGGGCATGCCGTTGCCGATGCCGACGTTCTTGATGCCGCAGGCGATGCCGGCGTACTTGGCCGATCTTGTATGCGTCTTTGCACGGCTTCGAGCGTTTTGCGGAGGCCGAACGGCTTGTCGAGCACCTGGCCGGTGGCGAACGCTTCGCCCGGCTCGAGGATGTTGCGGTCGCGGATGTCGTAGCCATCGATGCCGACTTTTTCGGCCAGCCGATCGAGCAGCCCTTCGATGGCGAACGCCGCCTGGTTCGCGCCGAAGCCGCGCATCGCGCCGCAGGGCGGATTGTTCGTGTAAACGGCGAGCGATTCCATGTCGATCGCCGGCACGCGGTAGGGCCCGTGCAATGGCCGCCGGCCCGCTCCAGCACTTTGGCACCGACCGAAGCGTACGCGCCCTTGTCGCCGATGATGCGGGCCTGAACCGCCGTGATGTGGCCCTTCGGCATCGCAGCCGATTTTGTACGTGAGTTCGATCGGGTGACGCTTGGGATGAATCCGGAAACTTTCGGGCCGCGTGAGCGTGAGCTTCACCGGCCGGCCGACGAGCCACGCCATCAGGGCGGTTTGGGCCTGGATCGACATGTCTTCCTTGCCGCCGAACGCGCCGCCGTTGCTCACCAGCTCGGTTTGGACGCGATCGCGGTCGATGCCGAGCACGCTCGCAATCTGCCGCTGGTCGTCGAAGACGCCTTGGCCCTGCGTGTAGATGAAGATCGACGTTCGCCATTGGGCGTGGATTAGCGGATAGCCGGCCGTCGAGTGGCCGTTGTGTTTCCACGCTTCGCGCAGTTCGTCGAACGTCAGCGACGCATCGTCGACCGGAATCGCGATGCACGACTCGGGCTCGAGGAACAAGATGCTCGATCCGCTGCGTGTGGTACGTGTCTTCGATGATGTGGGCGGACTTGGCGGAAGCCTTCTTCGACGTCGCCGCGCTTGAGCGTCGATTTGCTCAGCAGGTTGGTGCCGCGCTTGGGATGAACGAGCGGCGCATCAGGCTCGAGCGCCGCGTGCGGGATCGGTGACCGGCTCGAGCACTTCGTATTCGATGTCGATCAACTCGGCCGCTTTGCGGGCCAGCCGCTGCGTGTCGGCGACGACGCCGGCGATGACGTCGCCGCTGCAGCGTGTTTCCTCGCCGATCGCGACGAACACCGGCCAA
Source organism: uncultured Planctomycetota bacterium (assembly GCA_963807935.1). Classification (GTDB taxonomy): domain Bacteria; phylum Planctomycetota; class Planctomycetia; order Pirellulales; family Lacipirellulaceae; genus JABDGM01. Next base: position 174,392 of record CAWEDY010000016.1, on the reverse strand, counting down.
TCTTTTTCGATCAGTCCGACGTAGCGGTCGCCCGGCACGTCGGCGGCGGTGACGACGCGGTGCACGCCTCGAGCGCGAGCGCGCGACTGGCATCGATTCGCAAGCACTTTCGCCCGCGGATGATCGGTGAGCCGCACGGCGCCGTACAGCATGTTCGGCACGATCATGTCGTCGATGAATTTGCGGTCGCCCAGCACGGCATCGTGGCCCGTGTAGCGCGGCAGGTCGGTGCCGACGCGGCCCGATCGATCGGCCGCTGACGGTTCGGGCATCGTGTTCGCCGCGGCGGAGCTTGGCGTATTGGTCGATGCTGTCGACGATCTGCGTGTAGCCGGTGCAGCGGCACAGATGCGGCTTGAGCGACGTGGCGATTTCGTCGCGGCTGGGCTCGGATTCTTTTCGCACAGGCCGACGCCGCGCATCGCCATGCCGGGAATGCAGAAGCCGCACTGCACGCCGCCGCAGCGGACGAACGATTCGGCGATTTGCTGGCGGTGCTCGTCGTCGAGACCTTCGAGCGTGGTGATCGATTTGCCTTCGGCCTTCGCCGGCGTCAGCGCGCACGAGAGCACCGGCTTGCCATCCATCAGCACCGTGCAGCAGCCGCACTGGGCCTGCGGCTGGCAGCCGTTCTTGGGCGACGTGATGCCGAGAAAATCGCGCAGCACGTCGAGCAGCGTGAGGCCGTCTTCGTCCGGCAAGTCGAGCTGGATTTGTTCGCCGTTGACCTGGCAGGAAAGCTGACGGATTCGCAGCAGCCGGTTCGGTTGTTGCCGCCATGGCAGTTGGCCTCGTAAGGAGCTAGAGGAACCGGGACAGCGAAGTGAATCGCCGCCTCGGTAGTGGTGGCCAACTCATGCCTGGAAGATGCCGCTCGAAGCTACGCAGGCGACCCAGACTCTCCTTCCACCGTATCAAGTTTCGCATAGAATTTGCCTCTTTCAAGTGTTTCGTAGGTAGGCTTCAGCCTGATTAGTACGAGATTCGGTCAGGCAAAAGCCGATCTACGATTCATGAGCACAAAAACGCCTATCTCGAAGCGGCCCACAAGTACGAAAAGCCGATGGTCAACTTCCTCCGCGATCATGGTGGCGATCCCGTCCGAATCGGCCGAGGAAGGGCCGGTTATCGCCCGGATCAAGCAAGGAAATGGAAGCGACCGGGGCGTTCGACAAGGTCTGGACCGACGGGTTGGGCAATCTGTTAGGCCAAGTCGGCAAGCCGGGCAAAGGCAAGAAGCTGATCGCGATCGATGCCCACGTGGATACGGTCGGCGTCGGCAATCGCGACGAGTGGAAGCACGATCCGTACAAAGGCAAAGTGGCCGACGGCAAAGTGTGGGGCCGCGGGGCAGGGGACCAGGAAGGGGCGATCCCGGCGATGGTCTACGCGGCGAAAATCCTCCGCGATCTCAAAGTCGACATGTCCGAGTTCTGCGCTGCTCACCACGTTCACCGTGATGGAAGAAGACTGCGACGGACTGTGCTGGCAGTACATCGTGCAAGAAGACAAGATTCGGCCGGATGTGGTCGTCGTCACCGATTCGACCGACTGCAAAATCCTGCGCGGCCAGCGCGGGCGGATGGAAATCGGCGTCACGTGCCTGGGCAAGTCGTGCCACGGCTCGATGCCAGAGAAGGGCGACAACGCGGTTTACAAAATTGCCAAGGTCGTGCGCGAGATCGAAGCGCTCAACGACGCGGCTCAAAGGCGACGAGTTCCTGGGCAAGGGCACGATCACGGTCAGCTACATCGATTGCAAAACGCCAAGCCTGTGCGCCGTGCCGGGGCAGGCGTACATCCATCTCGATCGCCGGCTGACGGTGGGCGACACGAAAAAGTCGGCCGTCGCCGAAGTGAAAGATGCCGTGAAGCGGGCCGGCGTTGAAGCCAAGGTCGAAGTGCTGCGCTACGCCCGGCCGAGCTACACCGGTCTCACTACGAAACGGAAAAGTATTTCCCCATGTGGTGCGAGGAGGAAGATTCGCTGCCGGTGCAGGCGGCGGTGAAGACGCATCACGAAGTGCTGGGCAAAACGCCCGATCGTCCATCGCTGGACGTTCAGCACGAACGCCGTTTCGATCGACGGCATGTTCGGCATCCCGTGCGTCGGCTTCGGCCCGGCGCCGGAAAATGTCGCCCACACCGTGAACGACTCGGTGCCGATCGAGCACCTGGTGAACTGCGCCGCATTCTACGCGGGCTTCGGCCCCGCCTACTGCGACCTGGCCGCCGGCCGCGGCAACGGCAAGCCGACTGAAGTTCAAACGAGTTAAAAGCATGAAGATTATCTCACCGCAGAGCAGCAGAGAGCGCACGGAGAGCACAGATGAATTGTATTTGAAACTCTGCTGATCCTCTGTCGCCTCTGCGTGATTCACAGTCCTGGAAATTCGAATCGAGAATAGCAGATGGCGAATCTTGAAGGGCAAAGACTACATCGAAACGCAAGATCTGAGCGACGCCGAGCTCGGGCTGCTGCTTGGATACAGCGACGGAACTGAAGGCAGAAGTTTCATCGCGGCGAACCGACGCTGCTGCTGCCGCATCAGACGGCATTTCTGCTGTTCTTCGATAAATCGACCCGCACTCGCAATGCGTTCGAAGCCGGCATGACGCAGCTCGGCGGCCATGCCCACTTCCTCGATTCCGATGCCACGCAGATCAGCCACGGCGAAACGCCCGAAGACACGGGCAAGATTCTGGCCTCGATGGGCCACGGCATCTGCATTCGGCACGACCTCGTGCTCAACGAAGGCAACAAGTACATGCGGGCGATGGCCGCGGCCGCCAATGTGCCGATCATCAACATGCAGTGCGACGTGGATCATCCCGACGCAAACGCTCGCCGACATCATGACGATCCGCGAAAAGTTCGGCACCAACCTCAAGGGGCTCAAGATCGCCGTGAGCTGGGCGTTCGCGCCGTCGTATGCCAAGCCGCTCAGCGTGCCGCAGGGACTCATCACGCTGATGACGCGGTTCGGCATGCACGTGTCGCTGGCCCACCCGCCGGGTTACAAGCTGATCGATCGCACCGTCGAAGCGGCCAAGTCGAACGCGGCCAAGAGCGGCGGCAAGTTCGAAATCGTCGACGACATGGATGCCGCGTTCAAAGATGCCGACATCGTGTATCCGAAGAGCTGGGGCGTGTACGACCTGATGCTCGCCCGCCAGCAGGCGAAGACGAAAGAAGAAGTCGCCGAGAACCAAAAGGCGTGCCTGGCGATCAATGCCAAGTACAAGAATTGGATCTGCGACGAGCAGCGGATGAAACTCGCCAAGAAGTCGGCCGTTTACATGCACTGCCTGCCGGCCGACCGCGGCTCGGAAGTGACCGACGCCGTGATCGACGGCCCGCAGTCGATTGTGTTCCAGGAAGCCGAAAACCGCCTGCACACCGCCAAGGCGATCATGGCCTGCACCATGCGCGAGCGGCCGTTCTGAGGATAGCTGATGCAGGATACTGGATGCGCGGAGGCAGCGACAAGACATCTAATGCATTTTCCACTGACCGCTGTATCCAGCCATCCGCATCCTCCGTAGTCTAATCATGTCCGACATTCGCAAAAGACTGTCGTCGCCCTCGGTGGAAACGCCATCAGTGCGCCCGGCAAAGTCGGCGACATCGACGAGCAATTCGCCCAGGTCAGCCAAACGGCTGAAGTGCTGTGCGATGCGATCGAGCGCGGCTACCAGCTCATCGTCACGCACGGCAACGGCCCGCAAGTGGGCAATATTTTGCGGCGCGTCGAGCTGGCTCGCAGCGAGCTCTACCCGATTCCGCTCGAAGTTTGCGTGGCCGATACGCAGGCCGGCATGGGCTACATGATCGCCCAGTGCCTGTCGAACGCGATGAACCGGCGCAACCTCACGTGCGACGTGACGGCGATCGTGACGACCGTGCTGGTCGATCCCGACGATCCGGCGTTTCAACGAGCCGACCAAAGCGATCGGACCGGTGCTTACCGAAGCGCAGGCCGAGACGCATCGCACGAAGGACGGCTGGCAAATCCGCGACGAAGGCAAGGGCCGCTTCCGCCGCGTCGTGCCGTCGCCGCTGCCGCGCAAGATCATCGAAATGCCGGCGATCGATCGGCTCGTGGAGGCGGGGCAGATCGTCGTTTGTTGCGGCGGCGGCGGCATTCCGGTCGCTGTCGATTCGATGGGCCGCGTCCGCGGCGTCGCGGCCGTGATCGATAAGGACCGCACGACCGGTCTGCTGGCGCGCCATCTTCAATCGCCGACGCTCGTCATCCTCACGGCGGTTGAATATGCGTGTATCAACTTTGGCAAGCCGAACGAGCAGCAGCTGGAACAAATCTCAGCCGACGAAGCCGAAGAGTATCTGAATGCCGGCCAATTCGGCGCCGGCTCGATGCGGCCCAAGATCGAGACAGCGATCGATTTCGTCCGCCACTCGCCGCACGCCGATGCGGTGGCCATTATCGCCCACGTCAACCGCTTCGCCGACGCGCTCGACGGCAAGAGCGGGACACGAATCGTCGAAACGAATTTAGCCCCGGTCATTGACCGCCGGCTAAGTGTGTGTCCTACGGCCGTTAATTCTTGGTTAACAAGGAATTGCCGCCATGCGTTCGTGAAGCGAGCGTGCGACTTCGACCGAACGGCGCGGATTGCGACTCGTCGCACGTCACAATGTGGCCCTTCCGCATCACCCACCAGCCCGCGATCATCACGTCGCGCACGAATTCCGGGCCCATTGCGAACAGAAAGTGGCCGGCCAGATTCTCGGCAGTGAGCGGTGTCGCGGGACGGTAGTTCGTCAGCACGAGATCGGCGGCTGCCGGTCGAGTACGCCGAGCTTCCGAGATTCGAGCAAACCGAGCGGACTGGCCAAGCATTTCACTGCCCAAGGACGCATGTTCGACGCAGACTCCGACGCCGATGTGGACCGAAGGTCATGCGTTCGGAGCTAGATCGTGGCCGAACGGCGAGACCGGCAGCGCAGCGGCATCGTGGCTTTTGAACTCGGCAACGCGAGCCTCGCGCCACATATCGGCGCCGATGCCGTCGGTGCCCAGTTGCGGCGGCCGGGCGAATTTGGCGACCGGCGTGTAGCCGACGCCGTTGTTCATGTTCGAGCTGGGATTGTGGGCCAGTGCGATCGACGCATCTTTCGTTGACGGTCGCGATATCGGCGTCCGACAAATGCGTGCCGTGGGCGAAGATCGTGCCCGGCGACGTCCAACAAGCCAACCCGTTCGAATCGCTCGATCAGTCCGCAACCAAATCGCTCGCGAGTGATTTGCTCGTCGACCGGGTCCTCGGCCGCATGGATGTGAACGCCGACGCCGAGCTGCTTGCGCGAGTTCGACACAGCCGGCCAGCGACTCTTCGTCCATCGTGAAACTGGCGTGCCCGCCCACCATGCCGGCAAAGCTGCCGCTCGCCTGTCGCTGTTGGCAATGTGCGAATGTAGCGCTCGTTTTCGGCCAGGCCCTGCGCGGCTTCATCCGGCCGATTGCGGTCGGTGACTTCATAGCACAACACGCCGCGGCAGCCGACGGCGGCGATGCCGTTTTCCAGTGCCGTAGACTGCCGTCGATCGCATTGGGCGAGGCATGATGGTCGATGAGCGTCGTCGTGCCGCAGCGCACGGCGGCCAGCGCGCCGATCAGTCCGCTCATCTCGACGCTTTCCAGCGTGTGCGCCGATCCAGCCGCCACCAGATGAACTGCAAAATTTCGTGAAAGTTCCGCGGCGGCCGCGGCGGCGCCGGCATCCCGGCGGCCAGCGCCGAATACAAATGCGTGTGGCCGTTTACCAGCCCGGGCATCAGCACGGCGCCGCCGCAATCGACCATCTCATCGCCCGGCTGCAGCGACTACGTCTGGTCCGACGCCAACGATCCTGCCATCCGCCACGCGCAAATTGCCCGCCTCGACCCGTGGCGGATCGAGCTGAACCAGCAACGCATTGCGGAAGAATGTGGCCATGCAAATAAATTGCCACAGAGGACACAGAGAACACGGAGGAGTTTAAAACACGAATTAGTAATAGCCGTTCACTGCTACGGAATGATCGGTTCGAATCTGCTGATCAAGCAATCTTGCTGTTCACATTCTCTCGTGATCTCTGTGTTCTCTGTGGCAAATCCACTATGGCGATCAAAGCAGATCCAATACACCGGTTCGCTCGTTGAACGCCTCGATCTGCCGATCCCATTCGTCGACCTGGGCGAACGTTCGCTCCCAGAATTCGGGATGCCACAGCTCGCGCAATTCGTCCGCGGTGCGGCCTTGCTGTTCGACCCACGTGAAGTATTTGAAGTTGTGGAGCGCCTTGCGGTCGAAGTAAGTCAGCTCGCGCACGTGGTCGGTCACGATGCCGTCGAGATAACGGGCCTGATCGTAGGCCGCGCGTTCGTGCCGAGTACGCGCCGTGCTCGTCGGCAAGTTCCTTCAGCCGGCTGGCGTACAGACCGGCCGAGTCGGTGAGGCACGTGAAGATCACGTCGCGGCCATCCATGTCGTAATACTTGGCCGTCTTGATCGCCGCCACCAGATTGCAAATGCCGGAGATGCCGACATCGGCAGCTGGTGAATCAGCTCATCGCCGATCACATGATTGAGATGCGTTTGGCCGGCCGGTTCGTTGAACAGCCGGAACAGCGCCATGCACTGCTCATCGTCGATCGCGGCGACCATGTCGGTATTGCGAACGTTGTGAATCCACGGCACGTGCTTGTCGCCGATGCCTTCGATCCGGTGGCCGCCAAAGCCGAGTTGATAGAGCGTCGGGCATTGCAGCGCTTCGGTCGCGACGACGCGAAGCTGCGGATGCACCGTTCGCAAGTAATCGCCGGCCGCGATCGTGCCGGCGCTGCCGGTGGCGGAAACATACCCGGCAAAATCGCAAATCGCCGCCAAGACCTCGAAAATTTCGTCGATCGTCTTGCCGGTTACGTGGTAATGCCACATCGGGTTGCCGAACTCTTCGAACTGATTGAAGATCACGCAATCGGGCCGCGTGCGGCGAATCTCCCAGCACTTGTCGTAAATCTCCTTCACGTTCGATTCGCAGCCGGGCGTGGGGATCACTTCGGCGCCGATTTCCTTGAGCCACTCGAACCGCTCGCGGCTCATTTCCTCGGGCAGAATCGCGACGGCCGTGCAGCCGACCAGGGCCGAATCGAACGCCCCGCCGCGGCAATAATTGCCCGTGCTCGGCCAGACGGCTTTATGCTGCGTGGGATCGAACTGGCCGCTGACCAGCTTCGGCACCAGGCAGCCAAACGCTGCGCCGACCTTATGTGCACCGGTCGGAAAGAACTTGCCGACCAGGCCGATGATCCGCGTCTCGACGCCCGTAAGCGCCGACGGAAACTCGATCCAATTGCCGTTGTTGTATAGGCCGCCGCGCTCGACCGGCTCGTTCTTCCATGTGATGCGAAACAGGTTGACCGGATCGATGTCCCACAGGCCGACTTTTCTTGAGCCGCTGCTTGATCTTTTCCGGCACACTGCGGGATCGCGCATCTGGGCGAACGTCGGCAGCAAAATCTTCCGCTCGCGGAAGCGCTCGATCGTGCGGGACAAAACTTTTTCGTCTACTTGCATTGTCTTTTCCAGAATGAATGAACGTAATTCTCACGCAGAGGCGCAGAGACCGCGGAGAAATTCAAATGAGCAGCTTTGCATTCTCTGCGCCTCTGCGTGAACTTTCAATGCATCTTCAACCGCGGTCACGTTCGGTTCGATCGCCATTGGTTTGCCGCCGCGCGGATCGCATTTTTCGTATCTTTTAGCCCGCTGCCTGTGATCATCACCAGCACGCGATCGTCCGGGCCGATGATTTTCGATTCGATCGCCGCAACAACACCCGCCAGCGCCGCCGCGGCGGCCGGTTCGGCAAACACGCCGTGCCGGCCGGCCATTCGCATCGCGTCCAGAATCGCGTCTCGCTGGCGGTGACCAGTACGCCGTCCGCTTCGCGGATCGCGCGAACCGCCTTTCGCCAATTTCGCGGCACGTGCACGTCGATGCTATCGGCAATCGTCGTGCCGCTGCCGGGCGGCGGCAATCGGTCGTGTTCCATCGCGTACGCAGCGGATTGACTTCGGCCGCCTGCGCTGCCAGCAGGCGCGGCAATCGATCGATCACGCCCAACTCGTGCATCTCTTCAGGCCCTTCCAGATGCCGGCGATCGTGCAGCCATCGCCGACGCTCACCGCCACCCAATCGGGCACGCCGCCGAATTCGCCGCATTGTTCGGCAACTTCCAGGCCCGCAGTTTTCTTTCCTTCGACCAGCACGGGATTGATCGCACAGTTGCGATTGTACCAGCCGAATTCTTGGCACGCCTTCGAACACAGTTCGTACGCCGCATCATACGATGCCTTCACGGCGAACACCGTCGCGCCAAAAACCTGCAATTGGGCAACCTTCGGCTCGGGCGCCGTCTGTGGCACAAAAATCATCGCCGGCATTCCGGCGAGCGCCGCGTGCCCGGCAAGGCTGCTCGCCGCATTGCCGGTCGAAGCACAAGCAATCGTTTTCGCGCCGACCTGCAACGCGTGGGCAACGCCGACCGAACTCGCTCGATCCTTGAACGAAGCCGTCGGATTGCGCCTTCATCCTTGAACAGCAATTGCTCGAGACCCAAATGCCGAGCCAGCCGCTCCGAATCGATGATCGGCGTCTAGCCCACCGGCCAATCGTGGCGGACGGCGTTCGGCTCGAGCGGCAGCAACTCCTCATAACGCCAATGGTTGAGCGGCCGCTGGTCGAGCGGCCGGCCTTCCACGCGGCCCGCACCCGATCCAAATCGTAGCCGATATCGAGAATGCCATCCGCCGGGCCACACTTCGGGCAGGTCATCCAGGTTGCCTCGGCCGTCATCAGATTCTGCCCGGAAACGTCGCTCCGCAGTGCACGCAAGTTAGTTCGGTGATGAAGTTGGCCATCGGTTTGTCTCTCTACCGAATGTATCGTGCCGACGGAGCCAAGCCAGAGCAAGCCGAGCAGGTTATAATGAACGGCTCAGGCTACGATCGAAACTTGGTCGGAGGATTGCAGGAGTGCGGATGCAGGGGGCTTCCGATCTCTGCCCCTGAATCCGCATCCCTTGCATTTCATGGTCGATCTCTTCTGCACGCCGTTTGTCGATCTGATCCAGCGGATGCGGCTGGAGTTTCGCAATCAGCAGGCATCTTCGATCTGCCGGCGCGCAAGTGGTATGTGCCGGCCGCCGACACGACGCCGATCTATCGGTGCGATTTCACGACCGCGTCGCCGGAAACCCGTCGGGCCCCGCGTCCGGCCCACAGACGCAGATGGCCCAGAATCTCGTGCTCTCCTGGCTCGCCGGCGGGCGGATCATGGAGCTTAAAACCGTCCAGGTCAACGACGAGCTGAAAATCTCCCGGCCGTGCATCGACGCGACGAACGTCGGCTACAACGTCGAATGGTCGCAGGAACTGCGCGTGCCCGATTCGCTCGACCAATACGTGCAGGGGCGATGCTGATCCACATGCTGCGGTACGCGCCGGACGTGTTTGGCCATCCGTTCGGCGATGTCTCCATGGCCGGCACGAGCGGCGAGACGATCTACGACATGTCGATCGGCTACGATCTGGCCGGCATCCAAACGCCCAAGGTCGTCGACTTTATCCGCGGCATGATCGACGCGACGCGAAAGCGTGGACCGACTGCGCGAACAAATTCCGCGCTGGCCCGCTCCGCTCCGCGATCTCGACTACCCGACGCATCTAAGCCGCAGCATCACGCTCTCCACATTTCACGGCTGCCCTGCCGGCGAGATTGAACGGATCTGCGAGTTTCTGCTCACCGAGTTGGACGTCCACGTCATCGTCAAGATGAATCCGCCGATGCTCGGCCACGAACGGCTGGAGCATTTGCTCTACGACGTGATGGGCTACACCGACATCCGCGTCAACCAAAAGGCGTACACATCCGGCCTGCAATTTGACGAGTCGCTCGAGATTTGCGGCCGTCTGTCGCGATTGGCAGCCGCGCGGGGCTTGCGTTTGGGGGCGAAATTCTCCAACACGCTGGAAGTCGAGAACCACCGCGACTTCTTCCAGCCGACCGAAAAGATCATGTACCTGTCCGGCGCGCCGCTGCATGTGATCACGCTCACGCTCGCCAACGAATTCCGTCAGGCAATTGGAGCCGAATTGCCGATCTCTTTTTCCGCGGGAGTCGATCGCAAGAACTTCGCAAACGTGGTGGCCTGCGGCATCGTGCCCGTCACCACCTGCACCGACCTGTTGAAAACTGGCGGTTACGGCCGATTGCCGCCCTATCTGCACGACCTGCAAAAGCAAATGGAGCAGGCGGGGGCACGGACAATCGACGACTTTATTCTCGACTGCCGCGGCCAACGCGCAGCGGCCGCGGGCGATCCCGTGCAGGCCGGTTTCCTCAACACGCCGCTCATCGTCGCCGAAACGCAAGCCGACCCGCGCTACCGCGCCGCACAAAATCGCGCCGTTCCAAAGAAAATCGATTCGCATCTTGTGACGTTCGACTGCATCACCTGCGACAAGTGCATTCCGGTTTGCCCCAACGATGCCAACTTCGCTTACCACACGGGCGAGCTGCGGTTGACATATCGCGACGTCGAAGTGCGTCCCGATGGCAGCATTGTCCCCGTCGGCGACGAAAAGGTTTTCGAGTTCGAAAGGACGACCAGATCGCCAACTTTGCCGACTACTGCAACCACTGCGGCAACTGCGACACGTTCTGCCCCGAATACGACGGGCCCTATCTGAAAAAACCAAATTTCTACGGCAGCCGGCAGCGTTCGATGCCGGCGCGCCGCACGACGGATTTTTGTTGGAGCAATCTTCCCTTGGCGTATCGTTGATTGGCCGCATCAACAACCGCACCTATCGATTGGACCCGCTCGCCAACGGCGACGGATACCGATTTAGCGATGGCGTCGTTACTGTGCGCATCAAGGGGGACGGCACATTTTCGCCGGACGCTACCAACACACTTCTGAATGCCACCCACCGACTTAACGTTGGGCGATATCATGCGTTCGCCGCGCTGCTCCGCGGCATCACCGATTCGACGCGTATCCATGCCGTAAACGCACCGTTATTCGCAGCTCGCCGACGCGGCACGCGAAACAACACCTAGGCCCGGCATCGGCCGAATTTCGCTCACGGCACACCGATTGCTGCGTCCCTCTGCCGCCACTTTTGAGATACGAACACAATCGGTAAGTCGGCAGGGGGAGAATCGAGTAGTGCCATGGTGTCCGCAGCCAGGAACGAAATCGAATATTTGCGTGCAACCGGTGGAAATGGAAGCCACGACGCCATGCTGATTCAAGAAATGTCTCGGCGGCTGGATGCGTTGCGGCGCTACGACCAATACTTCTGCGAAGCGGACTTCCATCCGAAACGATTAATCCGGCGACTGGACCCACCTAGGAAGGCGTCGTGATCGGTCGCCTTTCGGTGGCGCATCTACCTGCTGCGGCGCCCCGAGCGTTAAGAAAGGAACTTTACAATGAACTGGGATACTATTAGGGGTCAATGGAAGCAGGTGCGTGGCCGTGTGAAGGAAAAGTGGGGAAAGCTTACTGACGACGATCTCGACCGAATCGAAGGCAAACGCGACCAACTGCTGGGAGCCGTGCAAAAGCGCTACGGCCTCGCTCGCGACGAGGCTGAGCGACAACTCAAAGCGTTCGAATCGACTATGGCCGACTAGATAAACCGGCGATGCTTTCGACGTCAGACCGTGTGGCGGTCAGCATCGCTATCTTGGATTTCATTTCGTTACTGGCGCCGTCTTGGGGCTCGCCGCCTCGCTAACCGGTTGGCGGTTCGCTTCTGATTCCATCTTATCGCCGGCTTTGTGCAATAGTTGTCCGCCGGATTCCATCGCGCGAGACGTGTCTTGGCGGATCCGGCCCGTTTCAAGATTGACGCTCGCTCGGTCGGGACCCTTGCTGAATTTGATCCAACCAACGATCGCGAAAATCAGTACGAGCGCTACAAAAACGAGGAACGCACGCATCGTAATTCCCTCCACTGCAAGGTTTGGCTGTAAAATTCTTTGCATTCAGCCTTTCGTTCACCTACTACCATGCAATCGCTATACCGTGCAATAAACGGCTGTGTTTGAGGGGAGCCGAGGCGCAACCAGCCTGGCGTACGCTGAACCGGGAGGCGCTAGTTCGCGACAATTTGTCGCTCTATTAAATCGTTAAACGAATAGAAATCCCGGCCTGGACTCTAAGTTAATTGTTCAAAATGAAAATTCGGCACGACGGTTGCGACACTTACCGATCGTCGACGAGTAAATTGAGCCGCCTCAACGAACACCGAGGCGGCTTGCCCCGCGTTTTACCGTCGCGGGGAAACACTTACGGTCCAAAAAGAAGGGAAGGGTGTAACATGCTAGGTTGGGCACTTACTTTTTTGGTGATCGCTTTGATCGCTGCGGCACTTGGCTTTGGTGGATTAGCAGGCACGGCAAGCTATATCGCACAGGTATTGTTTTTCGTGTTCCTGGTTCTATTCCTCATCAGCCTGATAGTACCGCGGGTGCGGCCACCGGTTGCGTAAGCGATCGATGTCGCAATGTTTCACAGAGCATTTCGATCAGGTCGATCACATGCGGAGGGCTCGGCGAAGGAGTTTTCTTTTGCCGAGCTCCTCTTTGCGCAACCGCGCTGGTGATTCAGTTGCTACTTGTCATTCCCGCGAAGGCGGGAATCCAGGCGATAGGGCCGAATTTCTGGATTCCCGCCGGCGCGGGAACGACGCATTCCGGATACAAGGACCAATGGCCGCGCAGTCCTCAATAGAAGGCGGCCCGCGCTAGTGGGCATGCGTGGTGAACATATGGTGGGTTGCAGCGTGGGGTGGCATCATGAAGTTATTGGTGGGGGCGGAGGAGTTGGGATACGAAACGATCGGCATTCCCCAAGCCTTGAGTTTCCGCTGCAACGTGCGAACCGAGATACCCAAAGTTTTCGCAGCATGTGTCCGATTACCGTGGTGCTGGATCAGGGATTGTTCAACCGCTGCACGCTCCAAATCCTCAAGCGAAGTCCCGGGCGGAATCTCGATGTGCGACTTGCGCGAATCAGCGGTCGCGTCGCTACGCCCGAAAGCGTCTTTATGATTGTATGCATCCATAAGGTGCATCGCCGCTGACCGCAAATCATCCTGATCGATCGGCTTCACCAGGCAGTCAGCAACGCCGTTTTTCATGGCCTCGACAGCAATGCTCACATTCCGTCCATTGGTGAGTGCTAGAAACGGCGCCTGGGGGTGGCGGACCTTCCAGCGTCGCACCAGTTCCATGCCGTCGACTCGAGTCGATTCCAGATCGCAAATCACGAGCCTTATAGAATCTTCGCTGTGCGCCAGGGCGTCTTCGATCGTTTGCGCTGCCACAACATGGAATTCGTCGCCGAGCGCTTGAAGAATCGTTTCGCGATCCGTCGGATCGCTTCCCGCCACGAGTACAAGATCATTCGCAAACATGGCTCTTCTTCCGCTTTCACGTTAGGGAACATCGGCCGCGGAGCAACCGCGATAATCTGCTGTTTATGTCCGCAAACCGCATACCGCCAAATGACGGAGCCACAGCCGCAGCAACAGCTTGCGAGATCAGTAGTTAGAGTGCTCGCGGCGGGTACTTGTTGAACGCCAGAGAGACAGGCTGACACCCCTGCGACCACGGGATTGCAGCTCGATAGTTTTCCGCTGTTTTCCGCGAAGCGTGCCTGTCCGGTCTTTGATCGTAAGCCGCGAAGAACTTCAGAACTACGGCGGAAGGCAAGCCGCTAGGCAAAATGTTGAACGCACGCGGGCCAGCGGCATTCAATCATTCCCCGTAGTTCCAGCTAGTCAGCTCGGCCGAAGAGAACGCTAACCGGTCTTATTTTGATTAGCATGCGGCCACGTTGACAGGACCAGATACATGCCCGCGGGAGTCCTTGATCGCACCTCTTCGTAATGTGAGTTAATTTTGGAATTTGAGACACAGCCACGTAACGGCACGATGTTTGCAGCACCATTGCCGTGGTGATTCATTGGTAAAGGCGGGACTGTTGGCCAGTCGCGATTGGCAAGCTCAAACGATTCAAGATTGCCTTACCGATTTGGTGCTTGTACCGCTAACCATCCGAAGATTAAAGGAAGGCCCATACACGGGGCGGTGTTCCCGCCAAATTCTGCATTCCGGCAAGAGATAGCTTCTCGCAGATGCCGCAACGCTCTGCAGCCGGTGCCGCCGCCCCGTGTATCTTTCTCATGCAGGACAGATCTTAGCCTGCAATAACTCTCGTTCGTCATTTCACATCGCCACGCGCAGATTGGCACGCGCTATGCTGAGGTTTTCCCGAACGTCGTCCCGCGGCATCGTCAGCACGGCGGTTTCAGTCAACAACATCTCAGCATTGGAGGCCCATCATGGGAATATTTACGAGCGAAGTATTCAACTCCCTAGAGGATTTGTTCGTTCACGAGTTGAAGGATATTTACGACGCCGAAATTCGTATCACCGAGGCCCTGCCGAAGTTGGCCGAAAAGGCGCGCAATCCGAACCTTAAGCGGGCGTTTCAAAATCACCTCTTGCAAACCGAGAAGCACGTCGAGCGACTGGAATCGATCTTCGAACACCGCGGCCTGGAAGCCGAACGCGAAAAGTGCGATGCCATGGCCGGCCTAATCAAAGAGGGGAGTTCCGTTCTTAGCGCCGAAGGCGATCACGACGTGCTTGACGCCGCCCTCATCGCGGCGGCTCAGCGGGTCGAACATTACGAGATGGCCGCCTATGGCACTGCCCGAGCGTTCGCCCACCAACTCGGCGATGAATACTCGGCCGAGCTGCTCGACCAAACGCTCGACGAAGAGAAGCAAACCGACCAGCAACTCACCGAGATCGCAGAGGGCTCGGTGAACCCTGCGTCGGCGTAACAAATACCTGCAAAATTCCCGCTGTCTTTTTGGGAAACGCGCCGAATTATGCGCCCTTGCGATCGTTAGGCGTCCTGGGCTTTTATTGAGGACTGCGCGGCCATTGGTCCTTGGAATCGGAATGCGTCATTCCAGCGAAGGCGGGAATCCAGAAATTCGGCCCTATCGCCTGGATTCCCGCCTTCGCGGGAATGACAAGTAGCATGAGCCGCTGGTGTCATTTACTGCGCAGTTGTCAATAGGAACCTTCTAGTTCCTGCCGATGTCGAATCGAAATTCGCAAAGCAATCTAAACACAGAACTGCGAATCGGGCGCTGAGCAAAAAGAATCGCTGGCCAGGCGGTGGGGGGAATCGCCCGGCCAGCGAACTTGAAGGGCGCCGTTTTGCGAACGAGCGCCGCTTGCTTCCCTCAATCACGTCAAATTGCCGGAACACACCCGGCAATTTTCACTCCTGCTTCTGTTTCTCCGCGCCCGTGTCGTTGGAACGGTCGGCCTTGTCCTTATCGCTTTTTCGTTCGCTCTCGTTCGATTCGCGAGAAGACTTATCGCGGTCCCGGCCGCTAACCGACGCCTCGCTTGTCTCGTGCTCGGCGCTTTCTTGCTTCGACACATTTGCCGAATGCTCGTTTGCGTCGCGAGATTCGTTCCGGTCGTTCCGGTATTCGGGCTCAGGCATTGGCGAATTCGAGTCGTAAGTCTGTTCCCCACGGTAGTGGGCTTCATGGCGCTCACCGTGCTCACCGTCTTGGTCATGGTCTCGATCCGCATGCTCACGGTGATGGTGCCCATATTCATGCTCTTCTTCCTCGTAAGCATTGGCTGCGCCGCCATAACCGCCACACGAGCCGCAACTCCCGCAGGAGCCGCAGGAGCCGTTATTTCGCCAATGCCGTCCGCCGTGGCTGCCGTAACTTCCATGGCTCCCGTAGCAGCCTGAGCTTCCGCCCCAACTGCCGCCCGAACTTCCGCCGCGGCGGCGACCGAAAGCTTCCGCGTTGTCAGCTGTGGCCAGTAACAAGGCCACCGCCGCAAAAGCAAGCAGCAAGAGTCCTGTTCTTCTCATCATGACTAAGTCCTCCTTAAACAAAACCCACGAACAAACCGTCCTCGAATCCGTTCATGCGTTGACGACTTCGCCACCGTTCGGGTGGAGAATTTGTCCCGTCATGTATTTCGAATCCGAGGATGCCAAAAAGACGTATGACGGCGCTATTTCTTCGGGCTCCCCGGCCCGCTGCATTGGGACATCCGCCCCGAATGTAGCGACCTCAGCGGCTTCAAATGTGGAAGGAATGAGCGGCGTCCAAACCGGCCCGGGAGCCACTCCATTGACGCGAATGTCTTTGCTCGCCAGCGCCATTGCGAGCGACCGTGTGAAACCGACAATCGCTGCTTTCGTCGCCGCATAATCCACCAGGTGCGGACTACCGCGATACGCGGTGACGGAACTCGTATTGATAATCACTCCGCCGGGCCCAAGATGTTTCAGCGCTTCGCGTGCCATGAAAAAATACGCAAAAATGTTGGTCCGAAATGTCCGCTCGAGTTGTTCCGGCGTAATATCGAGTAGCGATTCTTGGGGGTGCTGCTCGGCCGCGTTGTTTACCAAAATATCTAGCTTTCCGAACTCTTCGATGGCGAGCGAGATTGCGTCGTTGCAGAAGTCGGGATCACCGACATCGCCGGCCAGCGTAATACAACGCCGGCCCAATGCCTCAATCCGCTCCTTAGTCGCACGAGCGTCATCGTGCTCATTCAAGTAAACGATTGCGACGTCCGCGCCTTCTTTGGCGAAGGCGATAGCTACGGCACGCCCGATGCCGCTATCGCCGCCGGTAATCACCGCAACCAAGTTGTCTAGCTTGCTTGCTGGGCAATAGTCGGCCCCCTCCGACTGCGGCCGCGGGCGCATTTCCGATTCAATCCCCGGTTGCCTCGATTGATGCTGCGGAGGCCGTTGCGCGGTTGCTGCCGAAGTCTTCGTCATGAGATGCTCAAACCTGCCCGGTCATTTCGTGACAGTCGGGAAGGGTGATGCATTTGGCGTGCCAGCGGCTACCCGCTGGCACTGAGCAGCGTATGGCAATGGTGACCTTAGACTTAATCGCGGCCAAAAATAATTTCGGTAAAGATGGCCCGATCGAGCCCACAATGGTTAATCGTGTGTCATGAAGCCGCAATCTGATACTCTTGGATCAATGAAAAAACGTTCACGGTCAATCGAACTATCCCTCCGGGAGCGTCAACGGCTTCGCACCCGATTCCGCCAGAATCTCCGCCGCCTTAGCGAGTCTTTGCGCGTGGTTGGGATCATGATCTTCGGCAGCCACGAGGATCTGGCCTGCGACAACCGCCTGCTGGTAGAAGTTCGCAAGCTCTTTCTCGACGCCGCGCGTCATCATGGCGCCTACCAGGCCGCCTGCCACCCCACCGGCCCAAGCCGTTATCGGCCCAGCCGCCCATAGAGCAAGGCTGCCCGTGGCGATCGCTGAGGCGACCACGGTCAAACCGCCCAAAACTGCACCAATTGTGCCGCCCGCGATGGTCGCGGTGGGCGTGTAAGTGCCAGCCGGATCCTGATGCTCAAATTCTTTGAAGTGACGCTCCTTCGCCTCATCGGAGCAAACCACAGTGATTTGCTCCTTGGAAAAGCCGGCACCCAGCAACCGATGCACGGCATTTCGCGCATCCTCGATGGAGCCAAAAATGCCTACTTCCAGGGAAGGATTCCGCACCGGTTCGTTCGCGGTAGTGGTTGCCATAAGTTTCCCGCTGGTCGATTTAGGGCCTACAGAAACAATGTCGAAATAACGCACGTCCCATGCCAAAATGGCCGCGGCGACAAAATTGCGCTCGAAAGCCGGACTATTTTCGCGCAAGTTATCTATACGGTATAGAACCTGCCCCATCCATTTTTGGTCAATGCAGCGCACTTAAACAGGCCAGATCGATCGACTCGGGATCGCTGTGGTTGATGCAACAAATTGGAGCAAATCGATGGGAGTCCGGCAGAACAATAAATCTTCTGTGGACAACGCCCATCTCGATGAGCGGCGGCAGCGTTCGGGTCGCTGCGAGCGCTTTGGCGGAGCGCACGCCGGCGCCGAAAATCTTCCGACTGATGGGCTTCGCCTAGAGCCAGCAAGAAAAACGTTTGAAGAAACGTTCGAGCAGCTTTCTCCGTTGCAAAGGCTACTGCTTGCGCGGCGACTCGGTTACGAATCGTTTGATAGCCTGCTCGCGGCGTCCACTGTCGTCACATTGTCCGATGGCTCGGCATGGTGGCTCTCAGCCGACCGTCATGGCGAATGGACTGCATGGAATCTTTGCACTCTAGGACTGCAGGATGGTCGAAAGAGCGGCGAGACGTTTGTGGCCGATCAGAATGCCGGCTGACCTCGTCGTGTTCAACCGGTGCTCCTTGGCCACTCAGAGCCGACCGTCCGATCGGCGCTCAACTGCGAGCATGAATCTCCGCGGATTCTTAGGCGAACTTTTCAACGGCATATAAGTTGCTGTCTCTGTCAATCGTCCGAATTGTCTGGCCGCTAATGCAGAGTTTATCACTGCAATGCGGACGGAGGAGAATTCAGTCACGATCGCAAATTCGTGCGAATGAGCACGGGAGTCGAAAAAAATGCCTCGCGGTGAAAAGTCGAAATACACCAAGAAACAGAAACGCAAAGCCGAGCACATTGAGGAAGGCTACGAAGAACGCGGAGTGCCCGAGAAGGAAGCGGAGCGCCGAGCTTGGGCCACAGTGAATGCCACGGATCGCGGCGGAAAGAAACCAGGCGGC
The DNA here is from genome assembly GCA_963807935.1 of uncultured Planctomycetota bacterium. GTDB lineage: Bacteria > Planctomycetota > Planctomycetia > Pirellulales > Lacipirellulaceae > JABDGM01. Next base: position 155,654 of record CAWEDY010000016.1, on the reverse strand, counting down.
TCGGGGCGTGGCAAGGCGATGAACAAGGAACCAGCGCGAAAGGGCGGAAAGAAAGGCGGTCGAGCTGCGGCCGCACGGCCGAAAGCGGCACGTTCTGCGTCGGCGAAAAAGGCGGCGCGAACACGCAAACGCCGAGGATCGTAGCACCAGTACGGAACGGGCCGCTCGGTGGCCAGATTTAACTGAGGAGAATTTCCGATGGTAAGCCCAGCAAAGCACATAAACGTCGCGGATATTCAAAAACGGGCCGAACAAATTCGCAGCCAGTGGTCAACGGCGGAGCGGCTGCGCCGTAAGGGACTACCGCCCGATGTACCAGCACGATTTCGCGATTTTATGTTGGGTTGCCGCCAACCGCAGTGGTGCGCCGTCGGTCCCCACGTAGCTACGCAGTGCACGAAACGTTAGTTGGCCGCCATCTTGTTTGCGGAAATCGGCGGTGCGCCTTCGTGTTGTTGTTTTTGCCGCCATTTGATCGCACCTTCCTCAAAGGCAGCATATGATGGAACATTGAAAGGGTGACGCGCATCGATTTTGTGAGCTGATTATGGCTGTCGAAGGCCTCACGCCCGAACCCATTCTCGATATCGAAGGCACCTTGGCCAGATTTGGCGGCGACAAAGACTTGTTCATCGAAATGGCGGGGATTTTGCTTGAAGATGCACCGTGCTTGTTTGAGAAACTTCGCGGCGCGGTTGCGGCAAGCGATGCAGCGGCTGTCAGAATACACGCGCATGCGCTCAAAGGACTTTTGGCCGGTTGCGGCGGCGTTCGTGCCACCCGCGCGGCACAATCACTGGAAGACGCCGGCGAAACGTCCGACCTTAGCCAGACCGCCTCGTTAATGGAAGCATTGAACCAGGAGCTCGATCAACTGACGAGCGCTCTCCGTTGTGCGTCTCTGGGGATGCAGTGAAACACACTCACACCTCACACGGGTCACCTTCCACCTGCACCAGTGTATCGATGGAGACTTTGAGCGCTCGAACCTTGCTGCGGAGGCAACCGCGCGTAATGCCCAACATTCGGGCCGCCTTCGATTGGTTACCGTCGCAAACGCGCAGAACGCGCGTGACGACGTATCGCTCCATAAACTCAAGTGCTTCGGCATACAGGTCCGTGGAACCGGCTTCAAGACGTTCATCGACGAAGTGCCGCAGATCGGTACCGACAGCATCGCCGCTGACGCCGGCCGCGTCTGCTTCCGGAAAACGGATTCGCTCTGGGATGAAATCGGGAATGATTACGTTCCCCGCTGAACGAAGCAATGTTTGCTTGAGGACGTTTTGCAATTCACGGACGTTCCCTGGCCACGAGTAGTTAAGCAACACTTCCATCGCCTCGGGCGCCACGCCATGAACGTCCTTACTCAATTCCTTGCTGAAAATGGATAAATAGTTCTCCAGCAGCGGAGCCAAATCCTCGGGCCGCTCGCGGAGCGGCGCGAGTTGAATCGTAAAACCGCTTAAGCGGTAATAAAGATCGGAACGGAACTCATCCTCTTCGACCATTTTTTCGAGGTCTCGATTCGTGGCCGCAATTACGCGAACGTCGGTGGTGATCGTATGATTTCCGCCCACGCGTTCGAACTGCTGCGACTGCAGGACGCGCAGTACCTTGCTCTGGACAAGCGGCGACATATCTCCGATTTCGTCCAAGAATAAAGTGCCGCCGGAGCACTGTTCGAACTTCCCGATCCGCCGCTGATCGGCCCCAGTGAATGACCCCTTCTCGTGGCCGAAGAGCTCGCTTTCCAGAAGTGCATCGGGAATAGCGGCGCAATTGACCGCCAGGAATTGTCCTTTCACGCGCGGACTATGTTGGTAAAGTGCACGGGCCACCAACTCTTTTCCGGTGCCGCTTTCGCCGCGTATTAGCACCGTTACGTCCTGCGGCGCGACGCGGCCAATGCCCTTGTAAACTTCTTGCATCTGCGGACTGTTGCCGACCAATGTGTCGCTGCGATTTGCCGATGCAGCCCCGTTTTTGCTCGCCGCTCGCACGCCGGGAATATCGACTGGAATGCTCATCAGCCGCCGGATTTCCATTGCCTGTCGGACCAAGTCGCGAATTCGAGCCAGATCGAGCGGCTTGAGCAAATAATCGAACGCGCCCAATGTCATTGCCTTGATCGCCGTATCGCTGCTGGAAAGCGATGTGATGAAGATCACTGGAAGCTTGGGGTCGGCGGTGCGAATACGTTCGAATAGATCGAGCCCGGACGATTCGGGCAATAAGATATCGAGAAGTACGACATCTGATTGTGCCTCGCCTAGCAGGCGCATACCTTCGTCCGCCGTCGCGGCCGGAACGACTTCGACATCCGTGTCTTCAAATGCTTTGGCAATCAAATGCCGTACGGAACGATCATCGTCGATGACAAGGATTCGAGACATTGAGCCCAACTCCTGCAAGTTCTATAAGTGTCAGGCTTTCCAGCCTGTCGACAAATTCTGAATCCGGGCAGGTTGAAAAGCCTGTCCGACGCCGAGGGCGACTATTTCATTGTCAGCAAGCGGTACCCTTCATTGCAAGCTGAACTGGGACGGATTTTTCTTTCAATTGAGCCTTATATTTTACGCAACCGACGCGGTTCGATTGCGAATTGAGCGCTAAGTCGGGCCCGTCCGCCGATGGAAGTTCTTCCCCCCTGCATCATTTCAAGAATTACGGCAAACACGGTTACTTGGTTTGTGTCAGCAATTCCTTAAGCACGCCTATATCGGCCGGCTTAACCAAATGATGATCGAACTCGGCCCGTGCGCGCATGACGATTGACTTCATGTTGGCTATAGCCAGTCATGGCCACTAGCATAGGGGCCGACTCGCCCATCTCGCTCCGCACGCAACGGGCCACCTCGTAGCCATCCATGCCAGGCAGACCGATATCGAGCAAAACGACCTCGGGATTATACTCTCGCACGGCAAGCAATGCTTCCGGACCATCGGCGGCCGCTCGAACCTCGTGCCCAAGCTTTTCGATCAGTGCAACGGTAACCCGCGAGAGGGCGGGCTGGTCTTCGACGACAAGTACGCGCCGCGTTTGGGTCGACGTCGCGGTAGCCGTCGGCGGCACGCTGTCGACTGGTTTAATAACTCGCGCCACGGCGGGTAGAGAGACAACGAATTCGGCCCCGTGGCCAAACCCTTCGCTGCTTACCGAAACCCCGCCGCCATGTAGTTCGGCCAGTCCGCGCACGATCGTGAGGCCAATCCCCAATCCACCTTCGGCTCGGTGCAACGAGCGATTTGCCTGGGAGAACAAATCGAAAACGTTCGGCAATAAATCGGGGCCGATTCCGATGCCCGTATCTTTGACCCGAAAAACAACATTCGGGCCTTCGCGCTTGGCGCTGAACCAGATCTCGCCGCCCGCATCGGTGTATTTGGCGGCATTGACCAATAAGTTCGATAGGATTTGCTCCAACCGATAGGGGTCAGCTTCGAGAACCGTAGGCTCCGGAGGCGGGTCCAAATGCAGCGTGTGTCCGCGAGAGGAAAACAATAAATCGTTCGCCTCCGCCACCCGGGTTACGATTTCAGCGGCATCTACCAGCGAAGTTTGCAACTGCACGCGGCCACTGGTGATGCGAGAGACATCCAGCAGATCGTCCACCAACCGTTTCATTAACGCCGCCTGCTGGCGAATGATTTCGAGCGATTCATGGAACGTCGCGTCATCCGGATCGAGGAGCTTCGTAAGTTCGCCTGCGTTCGTGATCGCAGCCAACGGATTCCGCAATTCGTGTCCGAGCATCGCCAGAAACTCATCTTTTCTCCGCTCGCCGTCGCGAATGGTTTGGAAAAGCTGCGCGTTATCGAGCGCGGTGGCGGCCCGGCTGGCAATGTTTTCGATCAGCGCGAGGTCGGCTGGCTCAAATTGCCGGCGGGTCCCACAGCAGACAATCGCGCCTAGCGGCGTATCGCGCGCAATTAACGGCACGACAACAACGCTCGACCATTTCTTATTAGGGCCAAGGTCGGGGGCGTTTCGTATCGTTTCGGGTGCGATCGATTGGGCGTGTTCGCTTTCGACGGCGTCGCGCACCGCTTCCGCCAATCTTGGATCGACCTGTTCGACGCGGGAGTGCGAGCTGGAGACCGCGGTTTCCGCGGGGGTTTCTTTCGCCGGCACATGCGCAAACCAAATCTCTTCGTTCGAATCGTACAGAACGAGCTGACAACCATCGGCAAGGGCGGGAACTACCGTGCGGTACAAGCCTTTGAGGGTCGTATCAAAATCGAGCGAGCGCGAAAGCAGGCGGCTGGCTTCCGCCAACAGGGCGTATCGACGCATTGCCTTTTCAGCCACTTGGCGAGCTGCTTGCTCCCTCGCCAATTGAACCCGATGTGCGGCCTGCTGGCGAATCGTCTCTGTTTTTTGATAAAGATCGACGAATACCTGAACCTTGGTGCGCAAAACTTCTGGCTCAATGGGCGTGGAAATAAAGTCCACTGCTCCGAGCGAGTAGCCCTTGGCCATTTGCACTTCGTCGTTGAACGCGGTGGCAAAGATAATCGGCGTATGTTCGGAGCGTTTCCGCTCGCGAATGACTGCGGCCGTCTCGAACCCGTCCATGTCGGGCATGTTGACATCGAGCAAGATGACAGCGAAGTCGTCCTTCAGCAGATATCGCAACGCCTCGCGCCCGGAGGAGGCCTTAACGATGTTCTGGCCCAGCTCGGCAAGAGTGGCCTCGATCTCCATGGCCTTTTCCGGCACGTCGTCGACGACGAGTATGTTGACAGGCTCGCTCTTCTTCATTCGAACAATCTCGCGAAGGTGTGCGACATGCGATCCGTCAAACTCATCATAACTAGCGCCGACTCTAAATGCGAAGAACGACCGCCATTTGCTCCGGATTGGCTGGTTTCGAAAGATAATCCCATGCCCCGGATTCGATGCGTTTCTCCCGCTCGCTTTTCATGGATTGTGCAGTTACCGCTGCGATCGGCAACTCCTTGAGGAGCGGAATCTCGCATGGCGAGGTATCATCTCCGCCATCGAATTCCGGCAGCACGATATTCATTTGGATAACAGCGACATCCGAATTGTCTACAAAAGTTCGATACGCGTCCTGCACGTTTCCGCAGAAAACAAGCATATTATAGCGTTATGGCGCGCTCGTCACAGCAAAAATGTTGAGTTGATTCTTCCAGTACAGGCAATCCGCAGATTGCCTTTGGCGAATCGACATGGAGCGCGACAGGTGATTTGTCGCCGCAATGATTGAACAGCACGGTTCTTCAATGTAAAGGACTACCGGACGTGTTTCCAAACCGAAATCCACAGTTGTAGTTTGCCGACTCAACGCGCATTCTCGATCGCTCGATTTAAGTCGCACAATCCACGCAATGATGCCGCTGGGAAATGGCTTGCGGCGGCGCGCCGTAGCCAATCGAGCCTAGTGCTGCACTTACTGCGCCACGTGGATGGATTCAAGGAATGACGGATGCGCAGGTGCAATTTAGAAACTGACTGCGACAAATGCCAGAACGAAGTTGGTCTAAATTTAACCAAGTCGGTCAACCTTCGTTCACACCTGGAGACGGAGTGGCCACAGGGTTCGGCACATGGTTTGCCTTTTTTCACTATCGTAAATCATTGTAATTCACTCAAAAAACCGGAAGGATCGCAAGGGAGTTACATCATGAGATCCGTTGATCCTGGCGAGGATATCGCTGTCGGAGAGCACACGATGGATGAAAGCGACTCTCACAATGATTTGAGAACAGCACTCGAGAAGTTCGAGACCAGCCTGGTAACGCCGATTGTCGCGGGCGAACTTGCCGGTTGGCTCGATGAGGTTCGCAAAACGTGGAACGAGGCCTCGGCACAAGTCCATTACCACGGCAAGCACCTTCATCCTCGCCAATACGATGAGATTTCTAAGCAGGATCCGGAATTGTTGCCGCGGATTGAATTGCTTAGAGCAGAAGATGAAGCGATCGAGCAGCAACGCGAACACATTTCGCACGCGGTCAACCGCGTGGCGCAGCAGCGCCGAAGTTAGAACCCGACGAAGAAAAGGCACAAAAGCACACGAAGACTCTCGTGGACGAGGGAACAGCGTTTCTGACCCGCATCCGCAAGCAAGAAGCAGCCATTCAAACGTGGTATGTCGAGGCCTTCGACCGCGACCGCGGGGCAGTGGATTAACTGCGAAGTATGCTCACGCTCGTTCCTGGGCGAACGTCTTTCCACCATGGATATGGAGGCCCGTTCTCCTTCCCTGGTCGTAGTATGTCCGAGTTCGCCTCGCTCGCAGGAAGCCAGCCTTCGGATTACACTATTTAGACCCCTGGCGATTGTTTTCTGTTGGCGACTGCTCTAAACCCTAGAGACAGGGCAACGATTGAGGAGTGCGCGGCCATTGGTCCTTGGAATCGGAATGCGTCATTCGTGCGCCGGTGGGAATCCAGAAATTCGGCCCTATCGCCTGGATTCCCGCCCTTCGCGGGAATGACAAGTAGCATGAGCCGCTGGTGTCATTTACTGCGCAGTTCTCAATAGAGACTGGCTCCATGCAAACGAAACGCTGCTTTTTCGGTTTTGTCGTTTTCTCCTTCATTGTGACGCCGCTACATGCTGCGGGGCCGCGTGTGCTTGCGCCTGGAACGTTGCCGAAGGATGTTCGGCTGCAGCCGCTGAAGGACTTGAACGGGTATTTTCCATTCACGCCGCCGAAATCGAAATCCGATTGGGAAGTTCGGGCCGAGTGCGTGCGGCGGCAGATTCTTGTAGCGGAAGGCCTGTGGCCGATGCCAACCAAGACACCGCTACACGCAGTCATTCACGGCAAGATCGAGCGGCCCGATTACACGGTCGAAAAGGTCTATTTCGAGAGCGCGCCTAAGTTCTTCGTTACTGGCAATCTCTATCGGCCAAAAACGGTCCATGGAAAAGTGCCCGGTGTGCTGTTCGCACATGGTCACTGGAAGGACGCGAGATTATCGGAGGAGAAGCCAGAAACGGTACGCCGCGAGATTGCCGCTGGTCAGGAACGCTTCGAGCGCGGTGGCCAGAGTATGTTTCAGTCGATGTGCGTGCAGCTTGCGCGGATGGGCTGCATTGTGTGGCAATGGGATATGCTGGGCGATTCCGACTCCGTCCAATTTTCGCGTTCTTTGATTCACGAATTCGCCAAGCAGCGGCCGGAAATGAACACAACCGAGAACTGGGGCCTGTACAGTCCGCAGGCCGAGGCGCACCTGCAAAGCGTGATGGGCCTGCAGACATGGAATGCGGTGCGCTCGCTCGATTTTCTGTTGAACCTTCCCGAAGTTGATCCGAAGCGAATCGCAATCACCGGCGCCAGCGGCGGCGGCACCCAGACGATGATCCTTTCCGCGATCGACCCGCGCGTGACTCTTTCGTTTCCCGCCATGATGGTCAGCACCGCGATGCAAGGCGGCTGCACTTGCGAGAACGCATCGCTTTTGCGTGTGAACACGGGCAACGTCGAGTTTGCGGGCTTGTTCGCTCCCAAGCCGCAAGGCATGACCACCGCCAACGACTGGACGAAGGAAATGGCGACGAAGGGATTCCCGGCCCTGCAAAAACTTTACGCGCTGCTGGGCGCTCCGAAGAACGTCATGCTCCAGCGCGGCGAACACTTTCCGCATAATTACAACGCGGTCACACGATCCGCCTTTTACACGTGGCTCAATCGGCATTTCAAACTGGGGGCCCGCGAACCGGTGATCGAGCAGGACTACGAGCCGCTCACGCGCGACCAATTAACCGTCTGGGATAACGATCATCCTAGGCCGAAAACGGGCGACGCAGATTTCGAACGCGGGCTTTTGCACTGGTTCGCCGACGATGCACAAAGAGAAATCCACGCAAGCACCAAGTCGCCCGAAAGATTTCGTAGAGTTGTCGGCCGCGCCGTGGAAACCATCGTTGGCCGCACTATTGCCACGGCGGGAGAGAGCGAATGGAAGATTACAGACAAGTTCGATCGTGGCGACTATCTCGAAATGACCGGCGTGATTCACAATCATACATTTGGCGAAGAATTGCCCATCGCCTGGTTGTACCCGAAAAGTTGGAACCGCCGCGTAATCGTGTGGCTGGACGACGCCGGAAAGTCGGCCCTGTACGATGCAAACGGCTTGCCGAAGCCCGACATCTTACGACTGGTGAAGTCGGGAGCGACGGTGCTTGGCGCCGACTTGTTATTTCAAGGCGAATTTCTAAAAGATGGCAAACCGATTAAGCAGACCCGCACCGTTTCTAACCCGCGCGAATCCGCGGCGTATACATTCGGCTACAACGATTCGCTGTTCGCGCAGCGCACGCACGATGTCCTCACGCTTGTAAGATTCCTTCGCACCGCAAAGGGGGATGCTCATCCCAGTCCATCATCGGTCGGCGTCGCCGGATTCGGCCACATGGGTCCGATCGTCGCTGCGGCGCGCGCAGTGGCAGGTGATGCGATTGACCTGGCGGCGATAGACACGGGTGGCTTTCGCTTCGCGAAGCTGCTCGATTACCGCGATCCGCAATTCCTGCCGGGCGGGGCGAAGTATCTGGATGTGCCCGGGTTGCTGGCACTTGGAGCTCCGCAGCGGCTGTGGCTTGCAGGTGAAGAGAGCGTTCCGGCGGTTCTCTCAGATACCTATCACCAATACGGCCAGCCGGCGAACCTGGCCGTCTTCGATGGCGAATCAACTCAGCTCGAATCGGCCGCTGCTCGGTGGCTTCTTAGATAGACGCGAGCTGCGCTAAATTGGTGCCACAACGAGCAATACTGGAGTCATCGTCGGGCTCCGGTTACAATCAATTGGACGACTCATCGAATCAGCGCGAGTCGTCTGGTTCGAGATTTATGACTTACAAGTGGGCGGCAACATTGAGCGGTCTTGGCAGAACAATCGTGGGCATACTGGCCATCGCGTGCGTGATAGCGTTGGCTCGCCCCGCTTCGGCAGGCGAAAAGAAAATTGGTTATCGGCACGATGTTCTGCCCATTCTTTCCGACCGCTGCTTTAAGTGCCATGGACCAGATTCCGCAAGCCGACAAGCTGGTTTGAGGCTCGATCGGCAGGACGCGGCCACCGCCGAGCTGGATTCGGGTGCGAAGGCGATTGTGCCGGGCGATGTGGCGAAGAGCGAGCTTGTTGAACGCATCACGTCTACCGATCCGGACGTCATGATGCCTCCGCCCGACAGCGGCAAAACGCTGTCCGCGCCGGAGAAGGAATTGCTGCGGCAGTGGATCGCCACGGGGGCCAAATACGAACTGCATTGGGCGTTTGTTGCGACCGTTCGTCCGAATGTTCCAGCAGTTACCCATTCGAACTTGGTGCATAATCCGATCGATGCGTTTGTCTTCTCACGTCTTGAGAAGGAAGGCATCGATCCTTCGCCGCGAGCGAGCAAAGAGCGGCTCATTCGCCGCTTAAATTTCGATTTGGTCGGCCTGCCGCCAACGCTGCACGAGATCGACGCGTTTCTCGCCGATAACGATCCGAATGCATATGACCACATGTTTGATCGGCTGATCCAGTCGCCGCACTACGGCGAGTGCATGGCCGCCGACTGGCTGGACTGCGCCCGCTTTGCCGATTCGAACGGCTACCAGAACGATTTTTCTCGCAACATGTCACCGTGGCGCGATTGGGTTATCGCCGCGTTTAACAACCACATGCCGTACGATCAGTTTGTGACGGAGCAGATCGCAGGCGACTTGCTGCCCAATGCCACGCTGCAGCAGCGCATTGCCACGGGCTTCAATCGTAATCACCGCACGGTTACGGAAGCGGGCTCGCTCGAAGACGAATGGTTTGTCGAAAATGTCGTGGACCGGGTCGAGACGATGGGCACCGCAATGCTGGGTCTCACGATCGGCTGCGCTCGTTGCCACGATCACAAATTCGATCCAATCACGCAGCGCGAGTTTTACCAGTTCTTTGCGTTTTTCGATAATGTCAACGAAAAGGGCGTATACACGGAAACTCGCGGCAACGTGCCGCCGCTGGTGAAAGCAATCACGCCGGAGGACACAAAAAAACTCGCTGAGTTCGACGCCAAGATTGCGGCGCTAAAACAGCAGCTTGCCGATCACATCTCCGGCATTGGCTCGCACCGGCAGAGTTGGCTCAACTCACTGTCAAAGATGAATCAACCCAAGGAGCCGGAGGCGGTCGCAAGCATCAATCTGCGATCGGACACGGTGGCCCACGTCACCGCCGTCAAGCATATTGTGCAGGCCGATAGCGCGTCCAAGCTGCCGAAGCGGCGCCGCGATCTGTTTGGCCGAATGCCCGTGTTCAAGGGGAGGCAGTATATTGAATATCGCGGATTGAATTTTCCGCCAAGCGATCGGCCATTCAGTTGGGCCGTGTGGGTCAAGCCCGCGGGCGACGGCGCCGTTCTTTCAAAAATGGACGACCGAGCCGCGCATCGAGGTTGCGATCTGTTTTTGTTTCCCGAAGGCACAATCGGCATGCACGTAATTGCGAATTGGCCAACCAGTGCATTGAAGGTCCGCACGACTCGTCCGCTGCCGCGCGATGATTGGTCCCACGTAATCGCAACCTACGATGGTTCGAGCAAGGCGGCTGGTATCGCGTTGTACGTGAATGGCGAGAAGCAAGAAGTAGTCGTTGAGGCCGATCAGCTTACCGGGTCGTTTGCCACGGAGCAGCCATTTCGGATTGGTATGCGGTCCACCGACAGCCCATTGCATGCCGCCTTAGCCGATGTGCGATTGTTCCAGCACACGTTGAGTTCCGACGAAGTGCAAGCCGTGCTCCAAAGCTCGTTGCAGCGAGAACTACGGGACGTCAAAGTCGCAGCTCTCGACGACGCAATGCGCGGTCAATTCGACAGATTGCTCTTGGCAACGTCCAAAGATCCGTTCGCCATGAAGGTGGGGCCCATGCAGCAAGCGCTGAAGACGGCTCAAGATGCGCGAGCGAAATACGAGGCCGCGATACCTACTACCATGGTCATGGAAGAGCGCAAGGATCGTCGCGACACGTACGTGCTACGCCGAGGAAGATACGACCAGCCCGACAAGAGCCAAAAAGTGGAGCCCGATGTTCCGGCCGTATTTCCACGTTTGTCGGCGGACATGCCCCGCAACCGTTTGGGCCTGGCGCGGTGGCTCGTGAGCTCTCAAAATCCGCTCACCGCGCGGGTCATCGCCAATCGATTGTGGCAACGTTTTTTTGGCGTGGGGTTGGTGAAGACATCGGAGAATTTCGGCGTTCAATCCGAGCCGCCGTCGCATCCAGAGTTGCTGGATTGGCTGGCAACCGAACTCATTCAGTCCGGGTGGAACCTGCAACACATCCAGCGACTGATTGTTTCCAGTTACGTCTATCAGCAACGCTCGGAAGCCTCGCCAAAGGCATACCAGCGCGACCCAGAGAATCGGTTGATTGCGCGGGGTCCACGCCAACGATTGCCGGCTGAAGCGGTGCGCGATAACGCACTGTCGATCAGCGGCCTATTGGTAGAGAAGATCGGCGGGCCGTCGGTGATGCCGTACCAACCAGCCGGGTTGTGGGAAGAGTTAGCCGGCGGCGCGCATGACGATTACGTTCAAGCCCACGGCGACGATCTGTATCGGCGAAGTCTATACATCTATCGCAAACGCACGGTGCCTCATCCGTCGATGTCCACGTTCGACGCGCCAAGCTGGGAAACTTGCCAGGTCCGGCGGGCCTCAACCGATACGCCGTTACAAGCGTTGGCGCTGCTCAACGACGTGACGTACCTCGAAGCGGCGCGAAAGTTTGCCGAGCGAATGCTGACCGAGGGCGGCACCACCGAAGAATCGCGAATGACGTTTGCATTCCGGCTTGCCACCGGTCGGGCACCGATGAGCGACGAGGTGCGCGTGCTGCGTGCGAGCCTGGAAAAATACACCGCTCGTTTTCAACAATCACCGGCCGAGGCCGACAAGTTCATCAATCAAGGAGAAGCGGCGCGAAGCAAATCGCTAAATGCGGTAGATCTGGCGGCGCACATGGCAGTGGCCAGCGTGCTGCTGAACATGGACGAGTGCATTTCGAAGAATTGATCGACTGTACGACAGGCATTGGCCTGTCATAGCAAGTTTTGACAGGCCAAAGCCTGCCGTACAAATCTTGGAAAACCAATATGGATACGATTGAAGTTGCGCAGACGCTCAATCGGCGGCACTTCCTGCACGACTCGGGCGTGGGTTTGGGTGCGTTCGCGCTCGGATCGCTCGTCGGCTTCCCGGGAACTGCCGCAGCGGCAGCAGTTCCGAAGAAGACGAAGACGGGGTACGCCGCGCTGCCTCACTTCCAACCCAAGGCGAAGCGGATTGTTTATCTGTTCCAATCGGGTGCGCCCTCGCAGTTCGAGACCTTCGACTACAAGCCCAAGCTGCACGAGCTGTGGGGGCAGGAATTGCCGGGGTCGGTGCGCATGGGGCAACGACTCACCACGATGACTTCCGGCCAGTCGTCGTTTCCGATGGTGCCGTCGCTCTTTCCTTTCAGCCAGAGCGGCGATTGTGGCGCCTGGGTTTCGACCCTGCTGCCGAACACGGCTCGAATGGCGGACGACTTATGCATCGTCCGCTCGGTGTTCACCGAGGCGATCAATCACGATCCGGCAATCACGTTTTTTCAAACAGGTTCGCAGTTGGCGGGCCGACCGAGTGCCGGCGCTTGGGTGGCCTACGGGCTCGGTCAATTGAATAAGGACTTGCCGGCGTTCGTCGTGATGATTTCCCGCGATCCAACCCGCCAGGCCGATCAGCCGTTGTACGATCGATTGTGGGGTAGCGGCTTTTTGCCGACGAAATACCAGGGTGTGAAGCTTCGCAGCGGTAAGAACCCCGTCCTGTACCTTGGCAACCCGGCTGGTTGCGATCGCCAAATGCGCCGCGACATGCTGGATGACCTCGCCAAGCTCAACGCCAACAGCTACGCCAGCATCGGCGATCCTGAGATTCAAACCCGCGTCGCCCAATACGAATTGGCGTTTCGCATGCAGTCGGCCGTGCCCGAGCTGACGGATATTACCGACGAGCCGGATCATATCCTCAACCTCTATGGCCCCGAAGTCCGCAAGCCGGGCACGTACGCCCGCAATTGCCTGCTCGCCCGCCGGCTGATTGAGCGCGACGTCCGCTTCGTGCAGCTCTACCACATGGGTTGGGATCAGCACAATAACCTGCCGGAAAACATCACGAAGCAATGCCGAGACACCGACCAGCCCTCGGCCGCGCTCGTCCAGGACCTCAAGCAGCGCGGCCTCCTGGACGACACCCTTGTCATCTGGGGTGGCGAATTCGGCCGTACTGTTTACTCGCAGGGCGCGCTAACCGCAACCAATTACGGCCGCGACCATCATCCTCGCTGCTTCACAATCTGGCTCGCCGGGGCCGGAGTGCGTCCCGGGATGACGTACGGCACAACGGATGATTTCAGCTACAACATCGTCCAGAACCCAGTCCACGTACACGACTTGCAAGCCACCATGCTGCATTTGTTGGGACTGAACCACGAGCGTTTGACCTACCGCTTCCAAGGCCGCGACTACCGCCTAACCGACGTGAGCGGCGAAGTCGTGCATCCGATTCTTTCTTAGGCCAAACGGGAGGCCATTTGGAACAGAACTGGTTTCCTTGTTCGTGCTGAGCCCGTTGCTTTCCCACGATGAAAATCAACCCTTTGCTGTTTTGTTCGCCTGACTGCGCTACACGAGAAGCGACTGTAGCCCGATATCTAGCGCGTCGATCGCACCATCGACCGCTTCCTCGTGGGTCGGACAATTCGGTCCGTCGCCAACGAAATCGGTCTCGTGGGTAGTGTCCAAGCCACCACTGTCTCGCGCAGAATGCCACGCCAACAGCGCATCATCACGACTAGTTGCTGCTGCATTGATTTGAGGGGCTTCACGGCTGACGGTGCGCACCGGGGCGCCAGCGTTAGTTTGTTCGACAGTGCCGAACGCATTCGCATCTTGCAATTTCCGGTCAGCAGTGAGCGCTCCAGCGCTGGCGACGGCAAGCTCACTGATTCCTTTCGCGCTGGTCTCCTCCGCGGCAATATTCGCGCCGCTCGCCGCATTGGTCTGGCCGAACTGCGCCCGCCACACCCCGTAATCGCCCTGATCGATCGCCGAATTGCCATTGCCATCGGCGCCGGAGTAAGCGGGAAGGCTAGTGGTGCCCAAGGTTTTGCACCACAACACGTAATCGGCCGCATCTACGATATGGTTGCCGTTGTAGTCGCCCGGTAGCGACGGTGCGAAGGATTGCACCTCAAACGCACCAATATCGATTCGCGCTCCGCCCGCACCATCGCCGTCCTTTACCCTACCATAGGAAGCACCGCGCTGATCATATTGCGGCACGCCCCCAGAGCCCGCGACGGACGAGGCGTTTCCGGCGTCGATAGCCGGGCTGCCGACCAACAGGGCATGCGTCAACGTCGGCCCGCCGTTGTTGGCGAGCGGTCCCAACAGCGGATCGATCGGCGCGGCGGCTGTCCCAATCAGGTTGCCGCCCTGGTTATTAATCGTCGCCCCAGTGTTATCGCCGATCAAGCTGTACTGGAGCTGGATCGGGCCTGATGCGTCGCTTCGGGTCGAAGCGCCCCGGGTATTTCCCGCCAGTATCGTGTGGCGATATGCTTCGGTGCCCGTACTAATGTCGAAAACACCCCCGCCAGCGCCGGTTCCATTACTATCGGAATCGGCCCGATTTCCCGTAATCGTGCTGTGAGTTACGGTGATATCGCCGTGATCTTCGTAGATTCCGCCACCGTCACTCTTCGCCTGGTTGCCGCTGATCGTGCTATTGTTCACCGTCAGCGTACCGTAGCCATTGCTGATTCCACCGCCCGTGTCAGCCGTATTGCCGTTGATCGTAGTCGATGTCAGGGTCACGGTGGTAGCATCACTGAAGATTCCACCGCCATCCCCGGCCGCCGAGTTGCCGCTGATCGTGCTCGATGTCATGGTCACCGGACACTGTTCGCTATACACTCCGCCGCCATCGGCGACCGTTGCCGCGTTGCCGCTGATCGTGCTGCCGGTCATTATCAGCGTGCCGTTGACGCAATAAATGCCTCCGCCGTACTTCGCTGTATTGCCGCTGACTGTGCTGCCAGTCACCACCAGATTGTGGCCTGAGCTGAAGATTCCGCCGCCATTACCGGTGGCCGCGCTGCCGCTGATGGTGCTGTTGGTCAGCGTCAGATTTTCCAGACACCGAATCGCCCCGCCATCTCCCGACACATCACCGCCGGTCAATGTCAGACCGGATATGGACACGGTCTTTGTGGAAGAGGTGCTGCCGTCATCGATATTGAATACGCGGCTGCCGTTGCCAACCGTCGGTGAGGGATTGTAGGCCTGGATCGTCAACAAGTTTGCGCCGGGACCATTGATCGTGAGATTCTTGTTGATCGTCAACTGCCCTGCGGATGTCAGGCTGATTGTACCGTTGACCGAAAAATTAATCGTGTCGTTCGCTCCCGCCGCTGCGATCGCTTCGCGCAGCGAGGTGCCCGGTACCCCGGTTCCGTCCACCAGCGTATCGACGGTGATCGTGGTTAGAAGTCGCCGATCCTCGAGCCGTTCAACGCTCAATCGTCGGCGATACGGAGAAGTGCAATTCAGCGTTCGCAGAGTTGTCGCTGAACGCGGAACGCTTTGAGATCGGCCTAGTAACTTGTGGTCGTAATTGGGTTGGAACATTCGCTAGCCATCTCATGGGTCGTATATTATGCACTTTATCTAACCTTGTCAGGCTTATCGATCGTGCTGGCTTTTCTGGAAACCTCCCTAGTATAATTGCCGACGGTTTTTAGGTACAAGAAAGTTTCGAAATCCTATAGAAATAGTAGACGGAAGCCGCAATTCGCCAAGACCGTTGAGGCAATACCTGGGCCCTACCGATGGGAAAAGGCGGGCCCCCAGGCACCGGCTATCGCTAAGAACATGCAGCGACTTACTTTACTCACGCTACTCTGGTTCGCGGCGGTCGCCGTCCAGCCTGCAATTGCGGCCCCAGGCGGCTCGCACGTAACGTTCAACGACGAAGGCATTGCCCTCGTCGACGGCAAGCCATTCTTTCCGATTGGCGTGTTTACCTACCAAATCGACCCAACCGTATTGGCCGAGTTGCGCGAAGTTCGGTGCAATACGGTGCTCCACGGTTTCAATCCCGATCAGCTCAATCTGCTGCACGAACACGGTCTCATGGCCGTTTGCGATACGTCGGACCCGTGGGTCAAGGCCGCGATCAACCATCCCGCCCTCTTGGCTTGGTACCTCACGGACGAGCCCGAAAATCGCGGCGTCACTCCGGAGGGCGAGCACAAGCGATACCTGGAGCTGAAACAGAGAGATCCGAATCATCCGATCGGCCTGTGTCACACGTCATTCGAAGCGCTAACGAAGTTCAAATCGGCTTGCGATTTCACCATGACCGACATCTACCCGATCACAAAGAACCGCGACGCCAACATCATGGGCGTGAGCATCATGATGGACGAAGCTCGCCGCATCCACGGCCGGGCCTGGCCCCAATGGACCGACATCCAAACCTTCGGCGGCAACGAAACCGATGGCGGCGTGTGGGCCGTGCCGCTGCCGCATGAAGTGCGATTCATGGTGTACCAGGCGATAGTGCACCGCGCCACAGGAATCCTCTACTTCTCGTATTGGCCGCAGCAGCCGCGCACCTGGCAATCGCTCGCGACGCTTAATCGCGAACTCGAAAGACTGATCCCTCGACTGGTGGCCCCGGGACACGATGCAATGCTGAAGGCGGACGATTCGAGCATCCAAGCAAGAACCCGCTCGGCAACCCGCGACCAGGCGGGCTTGATGATCGCCATCAATACATCGCCAAAAACCGTGCAAACGGCCATTCACCTGGACAGCGATGCGAAAGAGATGACGCTGCCATTTGAAGGACGCACGATAACGCCGTCATCGAAGGGCGATTTGAGCGAGCGATTCGCGCCGTATGGCGTTCACGTCTATACGTGGGGGCCGGAGCCAAGCGTCGTGCTCGCACGCCAAGCGCACTGAAGATAAGTCAGACTTGTTGAGACTGACGTTTCCGCTGCGTCTGGCGGCAGCCTGGTCTGCAGCTTCTCAGCGAGCCGCAACGCCGCCTTCCTTTGGGCCGGTACCGCGTGACATTAGCGCCTTGAGCTCTCCGAGGTGATCCTCATAAACATACCTCGGCGGGCAATTGTATTTGCAACAGATCGACGCAGCCATGCCAACAATTTCGCCCATGCAGCCAGTCGTCCGCATCACTCGCACCGCTCCGAGCGCTTCGTGAGAAACGCTGATATCGCGCCCGGCTAACAGCAGATTAGAAATATTGCGGCTGTAAAGGCAGCGATAGGGCACCCAATACGGGCCCTTGTAGCTATATTTCTTGCCTCGCGTGGCTTCCGAGATGAATTCCTCCCCGGCATTATCGCCCCTGAAATCTGGATGGGCCAAGTGGAGGTCGATGGACCAGGTGCAAGGAAAACACCCATCGTCAAATTTCTTGCCGCTGCGAATGTCCGCGGCCGTGAGCACAATATCGCCAAGCAGGCGGCGTGACTCGCGCTTGCCAGCAATATACGCGGCCCACTTCAATCGATGGTTGGCATACAGCTTATCGACGTTCTTTAGCGCGTCCCATGCACCGTACATCGCACGCAGATTCTGGTCGCGCATCCATTCCACGTCGCGGATGGGGTCCTTGCTAAATCCGGTTTCCCAAAACCAACCACCGAGTCGGTACATCGGTTTGGTGCTGTCCCAATTCTTATCGAAACCCTTTCGACCCGGAAATGGCTGGTTGGTCAGGTCGACGGCCCAAGGACAGCGCGGAAATGGCACTGCCTTCGTCGATTGCACAAACGCCATGGAAAGTGCGTCGGTATCTTTGCACTCGCATTGAATCTGAAATTCATTCTTCGTGGTGTCGCCAACATTCCACAGATTACTGACGCCCATGTGGCCGATTTCGGTCATCTCGAAATCTGCTCCGGCAAGAGCGCCTAACGCGCCGTCGCCAGTCGAATCGAGAAACAATTGGCCGGTTAGCTTTGTCTTGCGGCCAGTGCGCGTGTTCTGGGCGATAACAGCGGTTATGGCGTTGCTTTCGGATTCGGCCCGGTTCACACGCTGTTCTAGAAACAGCCGAATATTCTTCTCAGCTCGAACGATCTTCAACTTCTGCCCGTCATTGTAGATGTCGCTCGACTTGGCATTGCCGTCGGTCGCCGTCCGGGCACGAACCATTTCGGAGACGATGTCGCCAATATGCGGGTAGGGCGGTAAATTTGTCTTCCCTTCGGGCCAGACGCGTACTTCCGAACTGCCGTTGCCGCCGAGCACTGGCCGGTCTTGCACCAATGCAACGGACAAACCAAGCCGAGCCGCCGAAACGGCCGCGGCGGTCCCCGCAATTCCGCCTCCCACCACAACGAGGTCGTACCGGCCGCCGTCCGCCGGCTTGCGGGACCAATTGAGTAGTTTTGCCCGCAGAGCCTCGAGTGCCGGCCCATCGTCGGGCGGAACATATTTGGGGTTGCGACAAAACAGCAGCGCATCGCAACGGCCCTCAAAGCCAGTCAGATCGTGCAGTGCGACAGTCGTCTGCCTGGCGACCTTAACGGTGCCGCCATCCTGCCAGTGCCACTTGGCACCTTCCGTGCCGAATGTCGTCGCCAGCGGTTTGCCATCCACAAGAACTTTGAAACGGCCAGGCGCCCCCGAAGCTTTCCACGGAGCGACCCAGTCGCGCGTGCGGACCCAAACTCGATATTCGCCAGCCGTCGGAATAGTGATCTGCCCCACCGCATCGGGAACAGGCTCTCCCAAGCCATGCGCGAGCAAATAGGGCGATCCCATGAGATCCATAAACTGCTGATCGACCACCCAGCCGCCGCAATTCTTAAGCGACTCCGCTTCGACGAGGACGCAGTCATCGGCGATAGCCGCCACGGTTTCGAGTGACAGGATAACGAAGAGGGCGGTACGAAGCATCGTATCATTCTACCCAACTAAACCGTGCTTGCGATATCCTCGTGATAGCCATGTGCCTTGGCGTTCCAGCAACACGCAAACAGCAGCGTGCCAGCGACGCCGCAAACGAGGAAGACCAAGAAACCGGCGTCCCAGCCATGTAGATCGACGAGCAAGCCGATTCCGACTCCGGACACAACAGTACTTGCATAACCGAACAGACCCGTAAGACCAACGGCCGAGGCAGCCGCCCGTTTGGTAGCGAGGTTCGCAGCAGCCGTGCCAATAAGACTTTGCGGTCCATATACGAAAAACCCGGCCAGACAAAGTAAAACGGAGCTCGTTACCCACGATTGTTGCGGCAGTAACCAGAACAACAACAGGCAGCCCGTACACAAGATCATATAGAAGAAGCAGGCCCGCGCCGGGCGACCTCCAAACACACGATCCGTGATCCAGCCGCCCACTAGCATTCCCAGCAAGCCGAAACCTTCGTAGGCGGCAACTAACCACGTGGCACTCGTCAGGTCGATACCGCGCGCTTGTTTGAGGAATGTAGGCCCCCAGTCGAGAATGCCATAGCGCACGGAATAAACAAAGAAATTGGCAATGGAAAGCAGCCAAATCGAGGGATTGGCAAAAACGAGCCGCCGCAAACAGCTCGATATCGATTCCGTGTTCAGATGGGAATGGCTCGTTCCTTCCACCGGCCTTAGCCCCAGCGATTCGGGCGTATCGCGCAGCACGAGCGCCAGCCACGCCGCGCCAACAAGCACGATCGCGGCAGGCACAAAAAAGCAAAGTCGCCAATTGTAACGCACCAAGTAGCCACATAAGACGACTATGAGTCCGGCGCCGAGCGAATGCGAGCAGTTCCACGTTCCCATCTTTGTCGCCAGCCGGCTCGGCGGAAACCAGTGCGTAATGAGCCGAGCGCAAGGCGGATAACCGATCCCTTGAAACCAACCATTGAGTGCCCACAACAGGCCAAATGCAAAAACCGACACACTCAAACCGAACAAGATGTTGATGACGCCGCAAAACACGAGCCCAATTGGCATGAACCAACGTGCGTTGACGCGATCACCGAAAATCCCGTTCGCGAATTTGGAAATGCCGTAGAGCAGGCCATGCGCTGTCAGAAATACGCCTAATTGGCTCTTGCTGATACCCTCCAGTTCCATGGCCGGCATTGCCACGCTCAAATTCTTCCGAACGAAGTAGTACAGAGCATAGCCGATGATCGTCGATATCAAAATGCGACGCTGCCAGTAGGCGTATTCGCCAGCCTCCCCCGGCGATGCCAGTTCGACCGCGACTGCGTCAATAGCCGCCGGCGTTGCAATTGGTGCAAGTTCTTCGGCCGTGCTCATGCGAACCGCCCAGTGGATTGGAACACACGACCAAGGGCACGATCCCAAAGATTCCCGCGCCAAACAACATCGAAAATCGTGAACCGGCGGCGGATATGAAGGGCCTTGCGGTAGCTCACGCGGAGTCGATCGCGCGAAATACCTATCTGCTCCGGCCGAATCGGGCATCCGGCGGCAGATAACATGTCCGACAATTCGGAACTGGAAATCAGTTGCTGAGACAATCGGTCGCGAATCGTCGGCCACTGGCGTTTCAGCAATTCCAGTTGCGAACGCAAAGCGTTGCCATCAATATACTTCTCGCCGCTTTCAAGCAAAGCCTTGCGCCTCAGCGCGGCGATGGGAAACAGTTCGGCAATCTCCACTTCCATCGCCTCCCGACTCGGCCACCCGCAAATCGCTCGTTCTACATCGAGCCTATCGATATCCATGCTCAATAGCGCTTCATAGAGCGACAGCGAAGCCAACGAGCCGATTCCCACCTTAAACCCGTGCGAAGGTGTTTGTCCCTGATACGTGTGATGCTCCATGTCCCACAGGTGGCTGAATTGGTGCTCTGCGCCCGAGACGGGTCGGCTCGAACAGGCCGCTTGCATCGCAAAACCCGTGATCATTAGCGCGGTAGTAAGCCGGCGAAGCGCTTCGAGCTCGCGCCGCCGAACCCCGCTCGCGTCTGCCATCCAAAACCGCAGTCTCGGCTGGACCATTTCCCAATTCTCGCGGTCGATCGCGTCGACGCCCAAACCATCGGCGACAATCCAGTCGGCGCCGGCTGGGCATTTTGCTACCAGATCGGCATAGCCTGATGCATTCAGCCCTTCCGGCGCAGCGGCAATAACTTCCAAATCGGCCAACACACCGACGGGTGCGGGACAATCAAACGTTTGCTTCGAACCTTCGTATGTGATCGATGCACCGAATGCCGTGTAGCCGTCCATCGAAGCAGCCGTCGCCACGGCAAGATATTGTCGGCCGCACCGATGTGCGGCGAGCTTCGTCAGATCATTGATCGATCCGGAGCCGACGGCAACGGGAATGGCATCGCTTGCCAAGAGCGATTGTTGAATTCGCGTGACAAATGAGTGCTCGGCGTAGAGGCCTTCAGCCTCGAAGACAATGGGAGCGTGACACTTACGCCCCGATGCTTTCAAGGCGTCGAAGACAGCCTGACCAGCGGCAGGAAATGTGTTTTCATCGGCGATCACGAGGCAGGATGAGCCGCCGAAGAGATGGCCGAACAGCTCCGGCGCATCGTAGCGTGCCCCGGCGCGGATTTGCAACCGCCGGGTGTCGCGGGCACGTCGCAGGGCGCGCTCCAACAGTCCGTCATCAATCGATTTTTCGTCTGTTGACGTTGCCACTACTAATGACCCGCTGAAGTCTGAGAGCGACTAGCCTTCTCGCGAAAGTTTTCCATCGCGTGAAGTGTTAGTTCCGGATAGTCGGTGGCGAATGACACAACGCCTAACTCAAGCAGCTTTTCATAGGCGCGCTGGTCGGTACAGGACGCAGAGAACACCTGGAAGATAATACCTCGCGACTCCAATTCCTTTCCCAGTTTCCGCAAAAACGCGCTGCTTGGCTTGAAGGGTTCTACGCTGTTCAGATCGCCGACTTGGACGTGTATTTGCAGTTGCGTGATGCCGTCAAAGCCGGTTTTCCGCAAGTCGGACATTTTTTTTTCAAGCTGCTGTTCACTCCCTCGGTTCCACAGCAGTGTTAGCGATTCGGGGATTCGCGTTTTCCACGCGCGGATCAACTTTGGATGCTCCGACGTGAAGATTATTTGATGCTCCACCCCATGTTCACGAACAAGCGCGGCCAGCCGATCAAGGTCCACTGTTTTTATGTCGATGTAGAGGAGGCGTGCCGGTTGGCTGCGCATAGCGTCAAATACGCTGGCCAGCGTTGGTACGTGTTCCCCGGCATATTGCGGCCCACGAAAGGAACCGACATCAAACTTTTGAACGTCCGACAGCGGCAGTTTTTCGATACTGCTGTTCTTTTGGGAGTCATCGATGTTATGAGGCACTCTCTTAAAATCGGGGTCGTGAAAGCATACAATCGTGCCATCTTTGGTCGTGCGCAGATCGCTCTCCGGTATTACTCCGAATTTCCAAGCCCATTGGAACGATTCGAGTGTGTTCTCTGGTAAGGCTTTGCCGGCGCCGCGATGGGCTTGGATATAAAGTGGCGCTGTGTCCTTCGCTTCCAAATTGGTTGCCCCGAAAGCGCATACGATACAACACGAGAAGAGAATTTGCTTCGCCGGCCGATGCCGCCACACTTTGCCTTTCCAATTTGGCATCAATATGGTCCCTGTTTTAAATTGATCGATAGGCGATTCGGCGCTTGGAGCCCCACGGCAGAGCCCAAGAACAGGCATTATACTAGCAGCAGCTAATTACCGCGACATCGTGTGCTGCGCCCCGAGGGGCAATCCATCATAACAAATGCTCGAGATCCTTGATGCAGAAATTGAATTTCGTTCACAGCGGCTCGCTACGCCGCTACGACTAAGCTCCGGCTGCGTCGAAGAATTGACACAAGCGACTGCCACAATCGTCGGGGAAAGCGGTGGGAGGCGTGCCACCGGCCGCGGCACGATATTTCTGAGCAATCTCTGGGCCTGGCCCGATGATACGATCTCGCATCAGCAGCGTGATCGAGTGCTTCGCCGCCTTTGCGAACGGCTGGCTGCCGAAGTGCCAACCTACTTTCGAACAACAAACTGCCATCCGCTGGAATTGGGCCTGCGCCTTCATCATTTTGCCTGTTACGAACTGGCGATTAACCCCAATCCACCAATTCTTGCCCGCGCGATGTGCGCGAGTCCATTCGACGCAGCAATTCACGACGCCACCGGCCGGGCGCTCGGCCGCTCGGCATTCGCGCTCTACAGCGAGCCAACAGGCCTGCCGAGCGCCGATGAATACTTTCCGGAAATGGGTGCTTGTCGCGCGATTGCTGACGTCTTTCGACAGCCGCGCCACGAGCTGCCGGCCTGGTATGTCGTCGGCATCGAGGAGCCGCTCGAAACAACGCTGATCCCCGCGATCAAGCGGCGGGGCTATTGGTGTTTCAAGCTCAAGCTCACCGGCCGCGACAATCAGCTTGATGCGGCCCGAACCGTTGACGTCTACCGCACGGCCAAAGCGAGCGGATTGTCGCAGGTGCGTCTTACGATCGATACCAACGAAGCCAATCCGTCGGTCGAAAGCGTGTTGGATTATGTCAAGCGGCTGAAGGCGGCCGATCGTGATGCATTCGCTGCTGTCGCGTATTTGGAACAACCGACGAACCGCGACATTCGAAAACACCCCTTCGATTGGCGCCCAGTCGCCGCACATTTGCCCGTCATGCTCGATGAAGGCCTCACCGACCTGGACACGCTGCCCGAGGCTCGACGCCAAGGTTTCAGCGGCCTGGCGCTCAAGACGTGCAAAGGCCACAGTATGCTGCTCGCCAGTGCTGCCTGGGCGATGCGGCATGGGATGCTGATTTCGCTCCAGGACTTAACGAATCCGGGCATCGCTCTAATCCACGCCGCCCTGGTTGGGTGCATCTGCCAACGATCAATGGAGCCGAACTGAACTCACCACAATTCACGCCGACCGCGAACGAGAACTTCGCGGTCCGATCGCCAGACTTATTCGAGCCGCGGAATGGCATCCACCGGCTGCCGCTGAAAATGCCGGACGGCTTGGGAACGTTCTGGTAAAGCGTATGATTCAAACATCGAGACTTCACAAAGTGGTGTACACGATCGGCTCGGCCCGTGACCTTTCCGCGCATGTTCAGTCGCAGCACTCAATATCGCCAATGTCATTCGGCCGCGGTTGTTACATCCTTTCGAAATTGAATCCAGCTTGTTTGTGTAATGAGGTGGTTGAGCGAGGCAAAGGCGATGTGCGCATTGGTGGCATATTTCGGCGTGTTGTTGGCCGGGAATGTGGCCAACGTGGCATCGCCGACCAAAAACACATCGAAATCTTTCGATAGGTTCTCGTATCCCGCCGTTGTCTTGCAAAAGCACATATCCGTGGCGTAACCCGTGAGAAGCACGTGGTCGATGCCGTGCCGCTTGAGGAAGTCGCGCAAGGACGGATAGCCTTCTCGGTCGTAAATGACGACGTCGGTCGGAGCGACGGAAATCACATCGATGATCGGAATGGGCAGGTCCCAGAATCCCGCACCTTCATATTTGGGTCCCGCGTCCAGTCCGGGGAATTGGCGGAAATAATCTTTTACGGTCGAGCTGCGCGAAAGATCCAACTTCGCCGGCACCGGCTCGCCACGGTAAGGAAATGCATTAAGTATCACTTTCAGCTCGGCGCGGCCTTCGGCGCGCTCGGCGGCGGTCGGCATTTTGCGGATCGATCGATACAGCTTCGCGTGAACGGGCTGCTCGTTCTGAGGAAGGCTATATACCACGAGTCCGACTCGGTCGCGCAGGCGTTTCAATAGCGGATCGATTACTTGTTTTGTATGACGAGCCGATAGCCGGTTCTTCTCAGGCGTGCACATATCGGAGACGCCCGCCGGTTCGGGCGATCGCCAACCCTGGCTATCATCGATCCCCCAGGGATGCACGACGATCACCGCCGTTTTTTTGCGCGAAGCCGGTTGGGCATCTCAATGATGCCGCGGGCGTTATACGAATATCGCCATGTGCGCACATCCAAATCGCCGTCTTCGTCTTCGACGAGCATCGGGGCCTGGAATCGCCGCGATTCGACGACTGGCTGCACAAACTCCGGATAGTCGGCCAAAAGCGGCTTCGGGTTTCTAATGCGAGTTAAGCGGTTCTCGTAGACTCTTGTCGCGGTGTCCTGGCCGATGGCGAAATTTGCCGCAGCCAGAATCGCCAAACTCGCGAGCAACCGCACGCTTCGGATCGGGCGATGGATCGGCCGGTGAATAGTCATGGTTCGTCTCCGTAAAGTTGTAAATTCCTAAGGGGCTGCGGACTTAGCAGCCGGCGAAATCACGGTCACGACGACTTTTCCATTCACAGGTTCAACAGTGACCGTGGGATATACGAACGGATGCGGATCGGCGAATTCCATTCCGCCGTAGTGACGTTTTGCGTCGATGTGTCCCTCCGGCGCGATCGTGCCGACAATGCCGCAAGACACCTTCAATAGCGTGCCATCCGGCCAGGTGAACGAATTATCTTTGTGTTCGGGGTTGCCGGCATACCACCAGGTTAAAGCCTTGCCGGTCGTGCGCGTGATGGCAAGTTGTGAGGGCCGCGTGAGATCGACTAATTGTTCACCTACTCCCGCGGCTTTCGGCCCTACGCAGCGTATGGTCGCATGGCGTCCGTCGTCGGCAACCAGCATTTCGTCGACCGGTTTTGCAGGGGCATTGGTGTCATCGACGCCGAGCCGGTCGACGAGAACGGGGCGACCGCCGGCATGGACAATCAGCCCGCCCTTTCTCATGCCGACGACAATTCCCCCAGGCTCGTACGAAGAGCGAAGATAGGCTTCGTTCACTTCGGGTTCGGGAAAATCGAACGAATAAGGCAGCTTTTCTTCGATCCCCGGCGCGACACTCGGATCGTACCACAGATAAGCATACGGCCCGAGGCAAAACAGCAACTCTTCCTTACGTTTGGGTGTGATATAGCGCGTGTGCTGCAACGCTCCGAGTGATTCATCCCACAGTGCGAGGTGCTGATAGACGGGGCGGCGATCGCGACGTGCCAGGTACAACAACACCGGCGACCAATAATTGATCTGGCCGTAGGAAGGACCGAACAACACTGAGCGGTCGTCTTCATTGAACTGCAGCGAACGTGGCTGCCCGGCAGCGATAGCAGCCAACGCGATTCGGCCGGGCAGTGCGCGGGGAAACTCGCTAAACAAATCGCGGCCCGTTGTGCGCCGCAGCGCGTCGCAAAAGAAAATGCGGTACTGCACGGTAGAGGCCCAGAAATTCGAAGACTGATCGTTCGTCCCGCTTGGCGTGAGCGCGTGGGGAAGCAGGTAATCAACGTGTTTCTTGATCGCAAGGTCGAGCCACGCCGCGGCCTGGTGAACTTCGCCGAGTACCGCCAAAGCTGCCACGCCGAACGGCGCCGCATCGACGCTGCCGTGATGCTTGTTGTAACCCGCGCCGGCGGTCATCGGCTCCTGAAAAAATGTGTAATACGGATCGCACACCGCCGTCAGCGTGTCGCGCACCTCGTGACGTTCGCCATCCGTAAGACGAGCGAAAAGCACGTCGTACCCGACCGCAAGCGCCTTCATTACTCGGAGCACGGCATAGGCCTTACTCGCATCCGGCTTGTTGTGCGCCTCGTTCTTCCAAACTTTCGCCGTGGCCAGCAGCCACTTGCGCGGCATCAAAATAACGGTCGTCGTCCGGATTTGAGAGTGCCGACGTAAATGCGAGATGCTCAACAATTGCCGCATCGTGCATTGCGGCATAAAAACGATCGTAGAGATTCTCGAACTGCGGGTCGTTCGCGGCAGTCGGAATCCACTCAGTGCGTGGGGCTTGCGTGGCGCACCAGTCGGCCGACTTGGTCATGTTGGCCCAAATGAGCGCGTGGATTCCAGACCTGTGCGCCGCGCGTAGCTGCGGCAAATCGGCCGCCATGAAGTATAGCCGCGGATGCTGGACGTGCTGCACCGGTTCCACGGCCGCGGTCGTGTGGACAGTCGCCAGGATGGCGACCAGACATTTCGCTTCGCAAAGCATCCACTGTCGACTGAGGTGAGGAGAGTTGAGTCGCATCACGGTTGCTTCCGCTTACTTTGCCGGAGAGGACTGCAGATACGAAAATAAATCGCGGAGCTCCTGCGGCGAGAGCTTGTCCAATTGCCGCTCCGGCATCAGCGAAACGTCGGCTTCCTTCAATTCATCCACCTCAGTGCGCTGAATCTTCGTGCGCTGGTTGTTGGCGTCGAGTATCGTGATCGAGGCTCCGTCCTGTTCGGCCATTAGGCCGATTAGCACGCGACCGGAAGTGGTCGTAACGATGTAATTCATGTACTCGCGGCGAATTACCGCGCTGGGGTCAACGATATTGCCCAGCAATGCGTCCCGATCGGTGCGATTGGCGGTGGTCAAATCGGGTCCGACTTTGTTTCCGCTGCCGAAGAGCTGGTGGCACGCGCCACAGGTCTTTTCGAAGAGTTTTTTGCCGGCGGCCGGGTTCCCGATGCCGGCGCGCAGGTCGTTGTTGAATCGTCGCATCGTGGCCAGCTTTTCTTCAGTCGAACCGGGGCCGATATTGCCCCAGCGCTTGCGAACGAGGCTGTCGATCCGATCGTTGTTGTGCAATGACAGACGGCGAAGCTGGTCGAGCGGTACGTCGTCGCCCTTGAATTTACCTGCATCGACGCACTGTAGAAACGCAATTGCAGTGGCCGGTCTTGAGAACACCACGTCGCGAATCCGGTGGCGCACGTCTTTCGACGCTGCCGGATAGATTTCCAGCAGAGCAGCCGCGACGTGGGGATTGTCGTAGGCTGCCAACACGTCGAGCGCGGCAAGTTTCACGGTCTCGGCCTGCTTTCCCTTGGTTAGTTCGACGAGCGCCGGAACAATATCCGCCTGACCGAACTCGCGGAGCTGTGCGAACAGCGGAAGCCGTTGATCGGGTTTTAAATCGGGGCGAAAGGCGGCAGCTTTCAATGCCGGATAGGCTTCCTCCACTCCGGCTCTTAGGGCCAACTCGAGCCGCGTGGCATCCTCGCGTTTTTGTTTCCAGCGGGCTGCGATGAAGCCCTTTAGGGGGGCAGTGATCGGTTCGTAGTGGCGGACCTCGATCGTCGGTTTGCCCGCCGCTCCGGCTGCTTCGTCGCCAAATAACTCGCCTTGGCCGATGCCTTGCAATCCAACGGAGCGCTCGGCCAGTCCTTTTCGCAGATATTCGGGCGTTGAGTCTGCGTACTGAGCCGGGGCAGAGTTCAGAAGGTCGAGACACGCACGATATCCAGCGGCAGTGCCCTCCGCAGCAAAACGACGGATGAGTAAGAGGATGTCTTCGCGCGCCGCAGGATTTGCCCACATCGAATCGCGGGAAAATGTTGAGACGATCCGTCCCGTGTCAGACATTGCTTTAGATTCAATCGCCCACCAAATCAGCCAGGGAACCCGCGAGTCCGACTCGTTCGGGTGGCTGCGCAACAGCGCCTCCACAATTCGCAAACCCTTTTTTCCCGGTAGACGTTTGGCGGTCGCTGCTAATTGTCCGCGAACGGCGGCACTTGGCTCGTTCACCGCCAGAGTGACAAGCCGATCGACAACCTCTGGCGATGCATCGTTCCGGTCACCGATCAGTCGGACGCTCCAATAGCGGGCGTATGGATACGGATGGTCCAGAAGTTTCAATGCGAGCCGATCATCGATGCCTTTCGTTACGTTTAGTGCCCACAATCCTTCGAGCGCAAGCTGATGGTCGCCCGTCTGCGTGGCAAGTTCGCGAAGTCGGTCAACAACCGCCGGATCGCGGCGGCGAGCAAGTTCGACCCGGGCACGAGTCGCGCACCATTGATTTGAATTAGACAGCATGTCAACGAGTTGCGAGCTGGACAACGCTGCCAAATTCACGGGCGCGGGCGGCTTCGCATTGGCAGCCGTAATCTTGTAGATGCGGCCATTGGATCGGTCCCACTTTGCATCCGGGTCGGGGTGAGCCGTGCGCTGATCGTAAAAGTCGCTAAAATACACCGCGCCATCCGGTCCGGTGCACACATCGGTCGGACCGCACCAGGTGTCGTGCGAATCGGCCAGCACACCACCGTACTTGGCGCGAACCGTGCTTCCAGATGGCTGAAGCGTCCACCAGCTTACGGTATGACCTAGAAAATTGCCCGCCATGAATGTGCCGCGAAACTGGTGGGGCAGGGCATCGGCCAGATAAATCGTCCCGCCCGTTGGCGGGCCGCCGGGAACTTGATCGCGCTCCAACTCCGGAAAGTAGTGATACGCGTGCAGATTGTGCAGCGGACCGTGTTTGCCAAAGCTCTTGTAAAAGTAGCCGCCCTGCACGCCGTTCACAAACGGTCCACCATTCGTTGAATAATACAACTCGCCGTTGGCATCGAACGTAAGTCCGTAGCAGTTCGCGCCGCCTTCGCAAAACAATTCGAACGCGTGCGTAACCGGATGAAATCTCCACACTCCTTGCTGAAACTCGATGCCGCGAATGTGGCAAGTCGTGGTGCTTCCATTGACGCCGTACAGCCAGCCATCCGGCCCCCACGTTAAATGGTTGGACATGGCTTGCGCGTCTTCCATTCCGAATCCAGAGAGCAACACTTCCGGATCGCGGTCTGGCACATCGTCGCGGTTGGTGTCAGGGTAGAACAGTAGATACGGCGGGTTGAGCACGTACACGCCGCCGTACCCGAACTCGACGCCGGTGGCCAGATTCAGCCCGTTGACGAAATCTTTCGCCGTGTCCGCGTGACCGTCGCCGTCGGTATCTTCCAGAATCGTGATTCGGTCGGCTCCCCGTGGTCCGCGCGGCGGCGGTTCAGGCACGCGGTCGTACACCGTTCGCGACCAACGGTCGACCTTCACCCGCTTCAGGCCGGCCGGATTCGGGTATTGCAAATATTGGATGGTCCACAGCCGGCCGCGATCGTCGCACTTCACGAAGATCGATTGTCGGACGGTCGGCTCGCCGGCGAACAGTGTCACCTTGAGCCCCTTGGCAACAGTCATTCGCCGCGCTGCTTCCTCGGGTGAGAATCCCTGAGAAAGCGCAGTACGAGCTTCGAGAAAAGCCAGCAGTATCACGATGACTGGAAACAGGTGCCGCATTTCGAATATCGTTCAATAGATCGTTAAAAGGTGAAGGAAGTTTCACGCCGAGGCGCAGAGTTCGCAGAGGAATGAATACTGATCTCCGGGCGTAACCACTAATCCTATATTCGAGCGATCAGGGCGATTTAGCAGTCCTGAAAGCTCATTTAAGGACCCGATCTATGATTCTCTGCGTTCTCCGCGCCACTGCGTGCGATTAATTCGTATCGTCACTTTGCCGCAAGTTTGATTCGAGCCCGTTTCGCAATTACGTCGAGTGATACGATCTCTGCCGCGCCGTTCGATTGATCCACCAAATCGCAAATCAGATCGATTGCTCGGAAATTCGGGTCCATCACTCCGATGACCGATGGGTGACAGAGAAAGTCGTACACGCCCCGCTGATCGATTACCCGCTTCATCGCCAAGCGGATCGCCTTCAGCAAATGCTCTAATTGCCAGCGTCCGTTCCGGAACGCGCCGATGTCGCTGATGGGGCTCATCGGTATATCGAGCAAGCCCGTTGAGTAGAGAAACGGCAGCGATTCGCGTTGTGTGGCCACGATACTGGCGTAGGCCGCGTCGGAAGGGGCCGGTTTGCCGGTGGCGTGAAGATCTTCCATTCCGGTATGGGCCGCGTATTTGCAACTGATCCAATCGAATCCCAGCCCGAGCAGCATCTTCTGCAGATCTTCGCGGCCGTGAAGTGCCGTCGCGAATCCACCCGGCGTGCGAAAGCCATTCGCCTTGACGCCGAGCCGCTCCTGCAACGCAAGGTTCGTGAGCAGGATATTGTCGCGCAACACCTCCGCAACCGGACGGTCGCGGATCAGCCACGGTGCGCGGCGGAAGCGATATTGAATCTCGCTAGGCTTCGCGGCCAATAAGTACACGTGATCGTACGTGTGGTTTCCGATCGGATGGCCTTCGGCGGCAATCGCTTTGAGCCAATCGACATTTTCCTGCTCCAGCACCTGGCCCACGCAGAACGTGTGAATAACGCCGCCGCGAGTCTTCACGCGGTGGCAGGCATTGACCGCGTAATCCTTTGCCGCCTGATTCAGGTTGCCCTTTTCATAATCCCAATGCGTGTCTTCCCAATGCGGGAAATTGCGGGCCATCTCCAAGTCGAGCGTGATCGCAATTTGAGCTTTATCGAAGGGGGCGGCGGGCGCTGTAGCCTGCAACCAATTGGGCGTCACCAGCCCGGCCGACACACCGCCGACCGTCGTTAAAAAACTTCTGCGGCTCGTCAGACTCATTACATACTCCAATGTGGATGCTTCGCCGTGGTCGATGATCGTTCTAAGCTTCGCCCATTATTGCTAAATCGTTCGGCACCGTACACTCTTGGCGGCACATTTGGGGAAACATTCCGCTGCCCGGCTGCCAGGTATTTTGCTAATGCACCGTCTGCATCTCGATGCATATCGGTGCCGGTGAATTGACGATCCGGTCGTTATACACCAGGCCGCCAGTACGCGGATCGATGCGAAAGACGGCAATCGTGTTCGAATCCCGACCGGCCGCGAGCAGCCATTTGCCGCTCGGATCGAGATTGAAACTTCGCGGATGGCTGCCGCGAATCGATTCTTTCTCAACAAACGTTAGCCGACCGCTGGTTGGATCAGTTTGGAACGTGGTGATTGAGTCGTCGCCGCGAGTGGACGCGTACACAAATCGACCGCTGGGGTGAATGCAAATCTCGGCCGCCGTGCTCTCCACTTTGCGAAATTTTTCCGGCAATAAATCGATAGTTTGAATTTCCGCCAGTGCGCCGATCTTTGCATCATATCGAAAAGCCGTCACCGTGACGCCTAGCTCGTTAACCACGTAGACGAACCGGCCATTCGGATGAAACACAAGGTGGCGCGGTCCACTTCCGGCGGGGCAACGACCGGCGCCGTGCGGTTTGAAACGGCAGGTTGACCGATCCAATTCGTAGATTACGATTTTATCGGACCCTAAGTCTGGGACAAATAGATAGTGGTTTGCCGGATCGGTGCCGACCCAGTGAGGATGCGGTCCCTCTTGTCGCTCATGGTTTGGCCCGGTGCCGGAGTGGTGGATCAGTGCGGAGCGCGGAAGGACCTGCCCATCGGCGCAAGCGGAAAAGCGGCCACCGTCCCGCCGCCATATTGGGCCGTGAACAGACACCGGCCCGTTCGGTCGACCGCCACATGACACGCTTCGCCTACGCCCGTCGGTTCGGTGTTCAACAAGTGCAGCGACTGCTTGTCTTCGGAGATTGCGAACGCGGCGACTCCTCCACCGCCATTTGGTAGCCGACACACGGCATACAGCCGCTTGCCGTTGGGATGTAGCGCCAAGAATTCGGGCATACCGATCTCGGCTGAGATCTCGGGCCGCGTCAGCGTGCCCGTCACTGTGTCGAGCGTTGCCCGATAGATGCCTTCGCGATCTCCGTGGATCGGCGCCGACATGCCGATCCATACCGCAGTTTGTTCAGCTTGAGCACAGTTGACGAGCAAGATCGTCGAAATAACTACATTGGTAAATCGCATGGTTGACCGTGATTGAGGCAGGCGTCAGGAAATGAATTGCTAATAGGATAAGCGTAGACCGATCGGTCGGCGAGCAGAAAGCCTCTCGCGGAGCGACAGGAGTACAATGTATCTTGGAAACATGCCGGACACGATTCCTGAAAAGATGCGGGCCGTGTTGCTTAGCGAGTACCGAGAGGATGTTGCCGACGCTATTCGCGGGCTGAACGTGTTGGAGCGGCCGGTGCCGCGGCTGCGGCGTGGTCAGGTTTTGGTGAAGATTGCGGCGGCGGCCTGCAACCCGTCGGATTTGTTGCTGCTTCAAGGCAAGTACGGGACGCTCAAAACGCTGCCGACCGTGCCCGGTTGGGAAGGGGCTGGCACCGTGCTTGCTACGGGCGGCGGGCTCTTGGGGCGTTGGCTTCTGCGAAAGCGCGTTGCTTGCGCGGTACGAAGTGATCGCGACGGTACGTGGGCCGAGTACGTTGTCGCGAATGCGAATAATTGTATCCCATTAAAATCGGGGATGCCGATCGAGCAGGCGGCAAGCCTCATCATTAATCCGCTGACCGCTCTAGCGATGTTGGAAACTGCTCGTCAGGCCGGACATCGGGCCGCTGTCCAGACGGTTGGCGCTTCGCAACTTGGGCGAATGATGATTGCGATGGCGGCCGATTTGAACTATCCGTTGATCAATATTGTCCGGCGCGAAGCTCAAGCGGAAATCATTCGATCGCTTGGTGCAACGCATGTGTTGAATTCGAGCAGCGAAGGATTTGTCGGCGAGCTGCATACTCTTTGCAAACAATTAAACGCAACGGTCGCATTCGAAGCGATTTCCGGCAAGATGACGGGAATTGTGCTCAATGCGATGCCGCCCAAGTCGACTGTCTTTGTGTACGGCTCGCTATCAGAAGAACCGTGCGGCAAAATCGATCCGATTGAGCTCGTCTTTCAGGCTAAAACGTTGACCGGCTTTTTCTTGGGCAATTGGCTCGATCGGCGCGGGGCGATCGGTATCCTGCGCGCCGCTAACCGAGTGCAGCGAATGATTATCGAAGGTCGGATTGAAACCGCCATACAACGGCGTCTCACGCTGGACGAAGTGGTTGAAGGCCTGCTGCAGTACGTCGGCAACATGACGGGAGGCAAGGCGCTGTTTGTCCCTTCACAGTCTTGAATCTCCAGGTCCATTATGAAAAAGACAGCCAACTTAGTTTGCGTAATGTTACTGTTTTACTTCGTCGGTACGTTTGCGGTTGCGGGCGACGGGGTGTTTGTTCGATTCCGGGTACGCGAGCCGGAGAAATCAAAGTATTACGTGAAGCTTAGCGGCTGCATTCATCAAGCAAATTGGAGTCTGCCTGGCGCGGATATACCGGCTTCTGCTGAAAGAGAACCACGCATGCGGGTTTCCGCGGGCGAGTTCACTGAGTGGTTCGATCTGGGCGCGCATGCTGGCAAGAACTTGCATCCGCGCTTGAACCTGGCGGGTGGAATCGCCGAATTTCCGAACGTGATTGTCCGATTCGTCACCGACCCAGAGTCACCGCGCCGCAATGTCGAGATTGAATTGGCCACCGCGCCAAGTAGCGAAAGAATCGTGAAGCGTTGGCAGGAGAACTTTGCGGGCGATACGACGAGCTTTCTCGTGTCTCCGAATTTGGCGGCCGATGCCTCGCAGCTTGAGACAGGAACGGAAATGACCAAACGGCGTCTGCGTTGGGCAATGGAAGCCACGGGCGGCACGCGCCACTCGCCGAAAATTCTTTTACTGCAGACAAGCCTTTGGGTGCGCAGCGTTCCGAGTTGAATCTCAAAGAGGGGAAGGTTTTGTCTCTCTTAGGATTTAACGTCCTCGGCAATATGGGTGCTGACGTTCATTCTCATTTTCCAGAGTTCCGTCCTACTAGCGCTTCGTTCGACGTTTTGCTCGGTCCGGAATGCGACCGCAAGGCGGTTCGAGCGGTTTGGGAAAAGCTTGGGCCGCCGCTTAAGAATGTGCTGCAGCCCGGGTCGACTTTTTATTACCAGGACGAAATCTGCGCGCGGCCGGTGATCGGCACGAATGGGGACGCGCTGAGACATTTCCACACGTGGTTAAAGGAACAAAAGATCGCGCCGGTTATACTTGGCGTCGCGAGTTTGGACCAAGTTGCGCCAATCGAGTCGCCGGAGGTTCTTCGCGAGTGGATGAAGACCGATGAAGCGGCCGCTCGTCGGATTTTCTATTACACTTGTCGTTTCCGTCAGCATGCCACAACGGAGCGCTTGGTCTGGAACACGGAAGAATTACACCGTCAGCTCGGACCGGGACCATTTGGCGCCACACTGCTGGCCGATCATCCGTACTTCGGCGGCACCGGACTGGGAATGGGGATGAATCAGCCAGATACGGCTTGGGGCGGTTTCCATTTGGCCGCCGATTGGTTCGACATCGGCCGTCGCCGCGCGGTTGATATGATCGGCATCGAAGACTGGCTCGGGCTACAGTTCATGTACGGCCCGAGTTTCACTTGGGAAGGTTTTCAACTGATGGGCTTCCAAGCGGCGATGCTTCGCAGCTCCAGCCGGGGCGAACTTCCGATCATGGCTTGGCTCACGGTTAGCAATGAGCGCAACCTTCGCTTGAAAGCGGCCAGCTCGTTGTGCCAGGGTGCAAAGAACTTCTATTACTGGACGTACGGGCCCACTGCGACAAGTACCGAAAACTATTGGTCCGACCAGCCGGGAAGTTACCCGGGCATGGCGCATTTGTCGAAATTGCTGGAGTTCGGTGAACCTGTCATCGGGCCTGGAAAGCTTCGGCCCACCCGCGTGGCATTGCTCTACAGCATTTCGTCGGACTACTGGCAGCCGTTCGGTTATGCGCACATGCTCGATCGTCGGGGACTGTATCTCGCACTCGTTCACGATCAATACCTGGTCGATATGGTTACGGAAGAGGATCTGGCTGCCGGACGACTCGCTGACTATCGCGTCCTCTACTCGGCCGACCCATGTATTGGCACTAATGCTGCCAAGTCGATTGTTGATTGGGTGCGTAGCGGCGGCACATTTGTCGCCACATGTGCGGCTGGAAGCCGCAACGAATTTGGTGAACCGTCCGGCGAATTGGCAAAGGCTATTGGTATCGCCCCGGAACTGACCGCCGATTGTCAGCCGGGCGAATATCGCGAACGTGGTAAATTAAACAACATCGCCTACCGCGACTCAATTAATACGGCGAACGGTCAGTTTGGCGTTATTGGCGTCAAAGCCGTGATTAAGCCGCGCGGCGCGAGAGTCAAAGCTACTTTTGTCAGCGATGCCAAGCCAGCGCTTGTCGAGCATAACTTTGGCAAAGGGCGAACGGCGTACTTTGCCGTGACTCCGGGCATTGGCTACATCAAGGACGCTCGTTTTATCGCAACGGATCTTGCCGAAAAATGGCCCGCAAGGCAACGTGAAGCCATCACGCGGTATGCGAAGGAGGCCGGCGCCGCACCATTAGTGCAGGTTTCTGAACCGGTTATCGAAGCCAGCATTTATGAAGCGCCCACAGGTGCAGCGCTTGTGCTTGCCAATTTTACATACAAGAAGATCGCCGCGTTGAAAGTCGATCTGCCGTCGAGTGTTGCAGTGAAATCGGTGAAATCGCTGGAACACGGCCAGCTTCCATTTGAAACAATCCCCGCGCCCTCATCATGGCAGCAGGAAGGATTCAAGTACGTGAGTCGATTCTCGCTTCCATTGGGCGACGATGACTTGGTGGTTCTGGAGTATCGCTGACGTGATCATCCGAAAACTTGAAGAAGCCCCGATAAAAAAGGGTTTGTTGTGAACGCGGGCGAAGCAATCGACAACGTCCAGTCGCTGCCGTACGAGCTGATTGCAACCGCCGCGTCCGGCACGGAAGCTGTGGTCAAGCGCGAACTCGCCGCGCTCGGATACGATGCACGCGCCATTACGCCGGGCCGGCTGCTGTTCCGTGGCGACGAGGCGGCAATTTGCCGTACCAATCTTTGGCTGCGCGTGGCCGAGCGAATCCTGATTCGCATCGGCACATTTCCGGCGTCCGATTTCGGCGCGTTGTTCGATGGCACCGCGGCGGTGGCGTGGGAGCAGTGGCTGCCGCGAGACGCCAGCTTTCCGGTGAGTGGCCGATCGCATCGCTCGCAACTGACCAGCGTGCCGGCGTGCCAGCGAATCGTAAAGCGCGCGATCGTCGAGCGGCTGCGCGCGGCCCACAACACCGAGCAACTGCCTGAAACCGGGCCGCGATGCGTCATCGAGATTAGTCTTCGCAACGACGAGGCGACACTTACGCTCGACACAACCGGGGTCGGGCTGCACAAACGCGGCTATCGCCGGCTTGTGGGAGAGGCCCAATTGCGAGAGACGCTGGCTGCCGCCATGGTGCAACTCAGCTTCTGGCGACCCGGACGTGTGCTGGCCGATCCGTTTTGCGGCACGGGAACGATCCCGATCGAGGCGGCGCTCATCGGCCGCAACATGGCGCCCGGTCTCCGCCGCGAATTTATATCGGAATCATGGCCCACGCTCGACGCCCGCAACTGGCAACTCGTGCGAGAGGAAGCGCGCGATCTGATTCGGCCGCCACGAACCGAACGACTGATAGGGTACGACATCGACGCCAATGCGCTTAGCCTTGCCCGGTATCATGCGGAACAGGCCGCTGTTGCCGAGGACATCCACTGGCAGCAGCGTCCATTCAGCGAACTACGTGCTAAAGCCGAATACGGGTGCATTATCACCAACCCACCCTACGGCGAGCGAATGGGAGATGTCGAAGAAATCGCGCAGCTTTATCGCTCGTTTCCACTCGTACTGCGGCGATTGCCGACCTGGTCGCACTATATTCTGTCCGCCCGACCGGATCTCGAAGAATTGGTGGGTCAGCGAGCGACCCGGCGACGCAAGCTCTACAACGGTCCGATCGAATGCACGTATTACCAATTCCACGGGCCCCGGCCGCCGCGCGCCGGACAAACGCAAACCGATTTTGGTGCTGAAACGCGGCTCGACGACAATTCCACGGAAACGCAACCCGTGGAACCGCCGGCTCATGGGCGTCATTTCGAGAAACCGCCGTCCAAGAAGCGGGCAGCCGCCCCCGCGTTTGGTGGATTGCAACAAAACGCCGCGCGTCAGGCCGAAGAGTTCACCAATCGATTGCGAAAACGGGCCCATCACTTTCGACGCTGGCCCACCAAACGCGGGATTACTTGTTACCGCCTGTATGAGCGCGACGTGCCAGACGTGCCGCTCGTGGTGGATCGGTATGAGGACGCCTTGCACATTGGCGAGTTCGCCCGGCCGCACGATCGTTCGTCGGCACAGCATGCCGACTGGCTAGATCTTATGGCGCGTACAGCGGCTGGTGTCTTGGAAGTGCCGCAAGATCGGGTGTTTCTCAAGCACCGGGACCGCCAGCGCGGGGCGGGGCAGTACCAGCGCATCGATCACCGAGGTGCGCGATTCGTTGTGCACGAAAGCGGACTGCAATTCGTCGTCAATCTTTCGGATTACGTCGACACCGGTTTGTTCCTCGACCACCGAATCACGCGGCAGATGATTCGCGAACGCTCGGCCGGAAAGAGATTTTTGAACCTATTTGGCTATACTGGTTCGTTCACTGTGTATGCGGCCGCTGGGGGCGCGGCGAACACAACCACGGTCGATAAGTCAACAACTTACACCGATTGGTCGCAAACGAATTTGGCGCTCAACGGTTTCGATGGGCCCGCACACCAGGTGGTGCGCAGCGATATCCAATCGTTTTTAGATCGCCTGCTGCCGCAAAATCAGTGGGATTTAGCCGTCGTCGATCCGCCCACCTTCTCGAATACGAAAGGCATGGAAACGGATTGGGATGTGCAGCGCGACCACGCCGAATTGCTGCGACAGCTGGCGGCCCACGTCGTGCCCAGCGGAACAGTGTTCTTCAGCACGAATTCCCGGCGATTTAAGTTAAATGAGGTGGCGCTCGACGAATACGCGATTCGTGACATCACGCGGCAAACCATTCCAGAAGATTTTCGAAATCAGCGGATTCATAAATGTTGGTTGCTCACTCGGCGCGAGTAAGGTCCGGGTCACTTGTTTTTCAAAATGATCCACGAGGCGCACGCGACGAGGTGGACTGCCGTTGCCCAGGTGAGCCACGCCCGATAACTCAAAATTCTTTCGGCATAAGGAATCGAGTTCGCTAACAGAGCCCAAATTGGAAGTGCGGCACACACGAGCAGAGCCACCAGGGCGATCACGCCGATCGCCGTCACGAACGAGGAACGTTTAGCAGGCGTCGACCTGTTCGCGGAAGCCTCATAGTTCCCCTCCACACTTTTCGCGCCACCGCCACCGCAACAGGCGCGGCCGAGCGTGCCCCGGCCATGGTAGCCAAAATGGTGTATGTTATGGCGGTTAGAAACCAGATAGGAAGGGGCACAAAAAACAAATTCAGAAAGCCGGCAAAATACAGATAGCAGGCCAACCCGACGGCGCCAAACCATGTCGCGAGGACCGGCCAGTTGATCACGCGACCCGTGCCGGCGAACCAATAGCGCGTCAGCCCAAGTCTCGGAAACACATAGTGCTCAACGAGCACAATCGACCCAATAGGCATGAGCAGAATGCCATAAAGCCCGACGAACACCAAGAGCTGTGTGAAGACGAACGGAAAGCACGCGACAGCCGTGGTGAACAGGCCAGCGAGTAGCGTCACCAGCCAGCGAGGCCAACCCGGAGTAATGGCTTGCAGCGCGAGGCCGGCTCGATAGAGAGTGGGATTCGATGTGGACCAGCCGGCGAGTACCACGGCGATCGCGCCGCTAACACCCAGCGCCTGGTAGGCGACCTCGCCCGCATCCAATTTCGCGAGCGCGACTCCCGTCATCGCCGCGACGGCAGCCCCCATCGCGCCGCGCAGACCCACGCCAGGTAATGCCCCAGATACATACCGCAGGCCGAATAGAGTCCGTACGACGGACGCCTCGCAAATCGCAATAGCGCCATATCCGATAGTCCCACGTGCATAGCCAGATTGCACACCCATGCGAACGCCGCCACATGCCAGAACCCCATGTTCGTATCGCTGCGCTTGACCCAAATAGCGTCATTGGCAAGCTGCCAAAGATTCGTCAAGTTCAGGTGCGTGCCGACGCCACGGCTTGCCGCCAAGGCGGGCAGCGTGGCCACCGCCCCCGCGAAAAACATCGTAAAAATCCACGGCACGCAGATTTCGTTGAACTGAGCCAGGCGGCGAAAGCCGGCAATCGCTACGGCCACGACCACGGCGCCAACCCCCACAACAAGAAACACAAACCGTGCGTCTTCCGGATACCACTTAATTTGAGCCGGAATGCCAAAGGCTAATCGCACCGACGAGGCCGACACCGTGATCATCGTGCCCGATAAGATGCAAAACATCAGCGCATTGAGCACGTTGTAGATCGATGTTACGGCCGGTCCGGCTATTCTTCGCAGATACCAATAAAGCGTCAGCCGAGTTTCCACGGCGATGGGAGCGCAGATTAGCGTCCACGAGAGAACCGCAAACAGATTGCCCAAGAGCAAGCCGAGCAGCAGCTCCTTCGCGCTGACGCCCCAAGTGACAAACAGCGCGCCGATCACAAACTCGGTCCCGGCCACGTGCTCGCCGGCGAAAACGGCCGCGAAATGACGGCCCGGTTCGAAGCGATCGGGCGATACCGGCTCGCGGTCGAATTCATACAGCTTGTCGAACTGCTCAAAAACCTCCTCCGCAAGATGGCTGGTCGAAGTGCTGGTCATTGCGCTTTATTTTCGCTTGGCACGCGATGAAACGCCACCGACTGTCGAGCGACCAATTGCAACTCATTCCATTCGTTCGATGACGATGACCCAATCATCGGAATTGATGCTCGTTGGCTTGCCTACAGTCCAGCCCGATTGATTATCGCGAGTGACAGCGCCTAAGTCGCTCATCTCGCCGCTCGTCGGATTGAATGCCTGCGCCCGATATTTCACATTCGCTTCCAAGTGCAACACTCGCACGGGCCGCGACTCCGGCACGTAGCTGATTCGCACCTTGCCGGGAATGCCAGTGGAGAATGGTCCGTAACTCGCGCCGAGGAGAATATCCCCCACGGCTTGCCTCCATACGGCCCGAGGTCCTTCGCGGCGGTCCAGTTGGCTTCTTTGAATTTCGTCGTCGTCCACTCGCGATCATTCGACACTTCCTTGGCGCACCGCCACGATTCATCGGAACCGATTAGGCGTTCTGTTCCATCTGCGGTTTGAAGGCGGAAGCTCGCCAGCAGTCCGGCCGGGTTTGCGGATACTGGCGCAGGCAAATTTTCCGCTTCGACCGCCAACACATTTTGCCCCGGCTTCAATTTCGACGATATATCGAGCGAAATGAAAGTCCCCGTGCCGGCATGTGACCCAACTCTTTCGCCGTTAATGTAAGCGGCAAAACGATCGTCGGCCGAGAGCCATAGCATGCCGTTTGGCGACGCCTCTCCCTGTGGCAGCTCAAAGGTCTTGCGAAAGTATCGTTTGGCAACTGGGGCGTCGGTCGCCGGATCACCCTCCGGAAACCAAATCCAATGACCCCAGGTCGGTGGCGCTGCCCCATCGGGGTTCGCGTAGGTGGCCCATTCCAAATGCGGCGCAAATTTCTGCCACTCATATTTCTCGAATAGCTTCTTACCGAGGCCCACTTGCCGCGAGCCGGGCAGATTCATCGCTTCATCCCACGGGATATGCCCATAATCGCCGCCGTGGGGCGATTTGCCGTGCGGCTGGCCGCGACGGTTACATTGCCAAATGCCATTGGCGCCATACGTGTGACCCGCGGCACCATTCGTAAGGCACAGCCAGAACATTTGTCGGGTCCACTTGGTTGGCAGACTGTCGAGCAGCATCTCGTAAGCGGCTTCTCCATCGATCACCGGCATGGTCGGCTTTTCGGCGTAGGATTGTTGCACGTTTCGGACCGTCGGCTCGACTGCCTCTCTCTGACCGTGAGGAGTTTGCAGCATGTCGATATCGAGCAACGTGGCGTCGTCTGTCGCATTGCGGGCCGACAATCGATTGAGGCCCGTCGGATGAATCGTCAGCGGCCGATGATAAGGATCCGTCGCACGAATGTAGCGCATCACCTCGGTCCACTGCGCAACTTGCTGGCGATCATCGTACGGAAAGCCCTTCGCCAGATACCAGGGCAGGTTCGCTTCACCCGCCGCGCACCAGACTATCGGCAAGGCGCCATAACGCGCGATCAGATATCGCCAGTGCTGCTTCGCTTTATCAACCCCCATCCAAGGCATGAAATAACCCCACGCGCCGACGATGCACGGCGTGAAGCCTTGGTCGGCCAGGTATTCGAGTCGCCGGTCGGCCGCATCGAAGTATTCCGGCCGAATCCGTGCGTAATCGGCTTCCCATGGAAACCCTGCCTCGTTCGCGCCGCGCGGATCGAACGGAAACATATCCGGATAAAGCCCGGCCACGATCTGAATGACATTAAAGCCCTTCGCTTTCCGATCGGCGGCCAGCTTTTTGAATTCATCCGGAAAATGCAGCCGATGGCACAGCCCCATCCACCAAGTATCTCCCAACCAGAAAAACGGCGTCCCATCGGCGTACTCGAGGTATCGGTGGTTCCGGGCCACTTGGACGGGGCCATGCGTGTAGAGTGGATTGTTGCCCGTATACGGCTTGATCCGAACCTCGCCGGCGATGTCTTGCAGCCCGGGATCGTGCGTGTCGGAACACTCGCTGTGAAAACGGTGGATGCCGACGATCGGCGAGGCGTAACGCGCCTTCCACGTCTTGCTACCCGCCCAAAAGGCCGGTACGCGCAGGTTGTTGCCATTAGGATCACTGAAAACGACATCGAGCGTGACCGTGTTAAATGGGTCGTCATGCGTCTTTCTCGCTTCGAACGAAAGCTCGACCATGACATTGGCTTCGCACTGCAGCGTACCTTCAGCAGCACGAACGCCGCCCGTCAGGGCGAACGCTACAAACAGAGTCAAGAGTTTCCGCATCGTTCTTTCAATTAGAATTTGCGCCCATTCTCTGGGTACAGTACGGTAACTATCGTTTGCTTGTGCTGCGCCGGCCGAAAGTCTGCCGGATGACGCGCCGTGTAGCTCAGGTCGTCCAGATATACCGTAACGTACTTTCCTCCGCGCCGGATGTTCATCAGGCCGAACCGGTTGAACTTCGTCTCGATGATGGAATCGTCGAGAAACGACTGCGGGCCCAGACCGATATCGAGCGCCAACCTCGGCCTGGCCGCCGCAGTGAACGATGCGGTTGCCAGTGTCGCTCCAGCCGCCAACAGCGTACACTGGCTGCGATTCAAAAACTCGCGCCGCTTCATCATTTATTGGAATTCTCCAAAACCGA
Organism: uncultured Planctomycetota bacterium; assembly: GCA_963807935.1. Classification (GTDB taxonomy): domain Bacteria; phylum Planctomycetota; class Planctomycetia; order Pirellulales; family Lacipirellulaceae; genus JABDGM01. The sequence goes on along the minus strand of CAWEDY010000016.1, from coordinate 112,626 downwards.
ATGCCTTGGGAAGAACCTTGAATGCTAGCCGGCCTTCCGCATCAGTTTCCAGAAAATCTGCCATATATTTGTCCCAGCGGGACAGATTGGGATCCTGCCGGCTCCGCTGCCAATGCGCTTTGCTGGGCGCCGCGGCAAAAACAAACAGCCGATTTCCGTCGCGGTAAATCGCCATGCTTACGTCGTTGGCGCGCATCCCTTCGGCCAGCTCGGGCCAAAGCTCATCGTGCGCCCGCTTGTATCCTTCGTACGCCCCCGGCCGCAGCGTCAAGGCAAGACCGATCGCATACATCAGGCGGCCCTCATTTGTGCGCGAAGGAAATCGCGGAACAAGATTGTTTCCGAGAGATTGTCCGACTCGTTGCAGTGTTCCCAATCGATCCACACGTATTCGATGCCGAGGTAACCATCGTAACCGCTGGCCCGCATCGCTGCGAGCACCCGCGTATAGTCAATCACATTGTCCTTGAACGACGCCTGCAGCCGGTCTTTGCGAGCGCCGCGGACATGGAAGTGACTCGCGTAACGCACCAGCGGCTCGATCTCAGCGTCGGGCAAACCGAGGCGCGTGAAATGCGTGTAGTCTAGTGTGAGCGACAAGCCGGGGACACCGCGGACCATTCGCTCGGCCTCGCCTGGATTTGGGGCGAGCGAGCCGACGTGAGCTTCCACCGAAAAAGCGATCCCGTGCAGCTTCGCCTGCTCGACCCGCCACGCCAGCTCGTCTTGCGAACGCCGCCACGAGTTGGCCGCCGACTCGTCACTCTCAAAGTACACGCCCGGTAGTGTCGTAAGATGCGGCGAACCGAGCGCACTGGCGTAGTCGAGCGCGCGCACGAACGTGTCGCGTGCGTGCTGCCGTCGATTCGTCTCTGGATGATTAATTGCGTATGGCACAAAGTCTGGATCGAGCTGCAGAAAAACGTCGGCCGGTTTAAGCCCGCGGTCGGATAACTTATCGCGCAGCGTCTTGGCAGATTTGTGACAGATGTTCAAATTCGCGCGATGGCCAAAGATGCGAGCGTCCCTCGAACAAACCGATATCAACTCCATTGAGGTCCAGCGCCTTAATGAGATCGAGCACGCTGTCGTGCGGCAGCAGCGGAAACGTGAAATCGGCGCAGGCCAGCAGCCACTGACGGTTATCAGCGATTTTTGCAACCTTGGCTGGCGTCATATCCTACAGTTCCATAAATCTGGTTCGGCCCGGATGTTCCCACTCTGCCGACGCCAGGTAGCCGGCATCGACGACTAGCGCTGTTCCTGTCACACCCGCCGAATCCTCGCAACTAAGATACAACACTGCCTTGGCGACGTCGGCCGGCGTGAGCACAACACCCATCGGCACCCGGCGCAGTCGTGCATTCAGCATTGCTTCCGGGTTTGATGTCTTGTCCAGGTGCTCGCGCAGCATCGGTGTGTCGGTGATCCCCGGGCAGACGCAGTTACAGCGCACCCCGTCGGCGGCGTAATCCAGCGCGATGGATTTGCTGAGCATCAGCACCGCGCCCTTCGACGCCGTATACGCCGGTGTCGCGGCCTGGCCGACGAAACTACTAATCGAGCCAACGTTGACCACATAGCTGCGGGCGTTTCGTTTCAGATGTGCGAGGCCGTGCTTGATCGACAAGTACACAGACTTGAGATTGATCGCCATCAGCCGGTCCCAATCCGCCTCATCCAGCTCGTGGAGCAGTTTCACCTGTACGATTCCCGCGCAGTTGACAATGATCGACAGCCCGCCGAACTCGCTGGCGGCACACTCGAACGAGGAGCGTACTTGATCCTCGCGACTAATGTCGCACTGGATGAATATGGCCCGGCCACCTACGGAGCGAATCGTTTCGGCAACGCTATTTCCTTTCTCAGACTGCACATCGACCAGGGCGACGGCAGCCCCCTCGTGCGCAAACAACCGGGCAACCGCCTCGCCAATCCCGGATGCGGCCCCGCTGATCCAAGCCACCTGGTTATGAAGTCGATTGGCCATCGCTGAACTAAGTTCTAAAACGCTTTGCACGGAGTGGACGTAGCCAACAAAACGCAGTGGTTCTATCGCTCCAGTAGGGATACGCATTCAGTCGATGTTGATGTTATAAGAATACAAGCTGCTCCCATCGGACACCGTAAATCGCATGAGCGCAATGCCCTTGGGAATAAGCTGTCGCAAACTTCATCGATTGTCGCATACTTATGGGTCGAGGCCGCTATTTGCATAGAACTCGACCTGAGGCAGCTCGGCTGAGTCATATGCCGGATATTTATGATCAGAGTTGAAGCGGATTACGATCTGGTAGCTGGCATGAATGTCCTCGATGTCATCGAACTGTGGTAACTCCAGATGCGCCTTTCCTTTTTCGTCGGTGCGCAGCGCGACCGATTTTCCGCCCGCCGCCATTCGTTCTTCAAGCCGTTTGCTATTAAACGAATCGTACCCGGATTGGCCGCGGGCGACATACCACGCAGATATCTCTTTGTTCGCCAACGGTGCGCCATCCCGTGTCAGCGAGATGCTGTAGGCATTGAGAAACCGCCTTTTTTGTTCATCGAAGTCACGATCGATCCGGAGCTTAACTTGTGCCGGTTTCTGCAACACTTCAACGTCGAATGTGTGAATGCTGATGTATTGATCGCGACCCTTGATCGGATCGTCGGCCCCGTAATGGCCCGCGCAGGCTACTTTTCCGCCGCCCAAAGACGCGATCCACGGCTGGTACACCTCCATTGTGCTCGGTGCTCCAACCAGCGGCTTCCAATTTTTTCCCAGGTCATTCGAACAGTAATAGGTGCCCGGTCGCTGGCAGCCAATGAGGACGCCGGGGGCGGCGACGCAAACCGTTTCCGGAACGGTGCCGGAGTGAACGCGCTCCAACGGCCCCGGCGTGAAGCGTGTGCCATCGCGATATACCATCTGCCGGCCGGGATTCGCGAAGAGACTGTTATTGATGAACAGCAAATTTCCATCCGGCAACTCGACGAAATCCGTTTCGGAAACGGTCTGCCCGCTGAAAATCGGCAATGGGTTCGACCACGTAACGCCCTGGTCGTGCGAGAAAAACAGCATCATCTCCATGTCGCTGACCGTATCCAGCTTCGTCGCGGCGCGGATCGGATAATCGCTGTTCTTGCCCCACTTGGGCGCTCGCGGCGCTGCCAACACCAGCGTTCCGTCACGCAGCGTGCGGAGCCGGTGCGGATACCACGCAAAACGATCGCTGACAAACGCCGGCCGTATCTTCCATGTTTTCCCTTCGTCGGCGGATTGATAGTAGATATCGCTTGTCTTCACCGATGGGTCCGGCGAATAGCACGCCCACACAAATCGCAGCAAATTCCCGTTCTTAGTTCTCGCTTGCGCAAAGGAACCGCCGCCCGTGCGAGTCGGGGTGCGAGAAACTACCGTCCAATTCTGTAGGTCGTCGTCCGATTTCAATAGTACGAGTTCTTTCAGATATTTTGAACTATCGTACCCACGCGGCAGGCTCATTTCGTACACGAATTGCTTCGATGCTCGTGGCTGGGGTGGATCGGTCGACCTAGTTTCTTCACAGCCCAAATACCACTTGCCCGCTTCCGCTGGAAAGAGGGACACCCACGATGTATGGCTCGGCCGCTGCTTCGACTGATAAACTTTGGTCGATTTGAATTTCACGGCGCGGACGATCGGCCGATTAGCCGTGGCTAGCCCATCGCGACCCATGGCGGCCTCGATCGAACGGTCGGCCACCGCTCGTACACAAAACATCGCACCAGCCAGTAGCGATGCGACAACAATCGACCATCGACCCATGCTGCACCTCATCCGCAAAGCCGCGCCCATTTGCTCTGAAAGCTGGCACGCTGGAGCACCTCGGGATTCACGATGCCGCGCGGCGTGCGCTTGAGTGAAAGGTCGATCATCCCTTGGCAGGCGGCCCGGCCGATGTCGCGAAACAATTCGTTCGTCCACGCAATGCTGTGCGGCGCGAGCAGCACGTTATCAAACTCGCCGAACCGGTGCGGCTCGATGATCGGCTCATTCGCAAAGCAATCCAAGGCGGCGCCCGCAATGCGTCCCTGTTGGAGTGCATCGTACAGCGCAGCTTCATCCACGATGCCGCCGCGAGCGGTGTTGATTAAATACGCATCTGGTTTCATCAATCCGATCTCTCGCCGGCCGATCAGCCCGCGCGTTTTTTCCGTGAGCGGACAATGGATCGATACAAAGTCGCTCGTGCGCATCAGTTCGTCCAGCTCAACCATTTGCACACCGAGTTTGGCCGCCGCAGTCGGATCAACGTACGGATCGAACGCGAGATGCGGATTCATGCCCCAGTTCGCGAGCAGCTCGACAAGCTTCCGGGCGATCCCGCCCAGCCCGATAATGCCGAGCGTGCGATCGCGCAGCTCGCGTCCCATGTAGCGGCTTCGTTCGTCCCATTTTCCTTCGCGGACCAAACGATCTTTCGCGCGCATCCGATGCGTCAGGCCAATCACCCATCCAATGGTGGCTTCCGCGACGGACCGATCGACCGCTCCGACCGTAATCAGCACGAGCACATCGGCAGCCGTGCAAGCCGCCACATCGACCGAATCATAACCGACCCCAAAGCGGCCAACCGCGAGTAAATCATCGGCCGCTGCCACCGTTTGCAGCGTGACTTGCGGCGTCAGCACGATGACCCCGTTCGCGCCTACAAGTTGATCGGCGCCAATCTGCGGTCGATGCTCCGCGAACGGCCGCACTTCGATATTCGAATGGCCCTCAAAGGCCGAAAGGCCGAAGTCGGCGAACTTTGGCTCGCCGTCTGAGTTGTAAAAATCCGCCGTTAGTGCGACGTGGAACATGATTCAGTTTTCAGAATTCGTTGAACCCCATGGGTCGCCCGCTACCGTCGCATTGCGTTCGTCCACGACGATTCTTTCTGGCCGCGGACCGGCATACACCCAGATCATCGCCATCGGCTCGTTCGTCTCGTTGGCAAAATAATGGACCCGCCCGCGCGGCTGGAGCGCCGTGGAATAGCCGCTCATCGCGTATCGCCGGCCTTCGACAATGCATACGGCAGTACCATGTACAATGCAAATGCTCTCGTCGAAGTCGTGGATGTGCGCGGGCAACCGGCCGCCCGGGCTAAAAAGCCCGTAGCCGCCGCTCATTTCGACTCCGGGCATAATCGTCTCGTTAAAAAAATCGATGAATGTGGCACCCCCGCCCGCATCAAATCGCTCGGCAGAGCAAAACCGATTCACCCGCTCCAGTCCGGCCGTGCGCGGCCCCAGTGAGTCATCCGGCATTTGCCGCGGCGGAAAGCAAGGCTCTACTAGCTCGCGCGACGGGGCTGCGGTCGGAAACGCAACGTGAAACCGCGCCGCGCGATCGGCTGATGAGTTCTCGACGCCATGCGGAACGCCGGGCGGAATGACGACGTTGTCGAACTGCGAAAGCCGGTAGCGACGGCCCTCGACGTCCACAACCGCCGACCCTTCGAGCAGCGTGATCGATTCGGTCGTTGGATGGCGATGGTACGCGAGCTTCACCCCGGCGGCGAATTCAACCACGCCGGTGGACAGGCCTTTGGCGTTGTTGTGCGCCCCGACAAGGCATTCGAAAACCACGCCGGGCTGGATCTCGATCTTATTGCCATTGCCGAAGTCGTTCATCACTTCCGGGCGGTCGGGCCGGAACGACTCAATCGGGCGATCGAGCGCGGCAGCCTCGGTCACTCCCACACCAGGCGTCAGTGATGCGTCCATCTTTCGATCACGTCCGGCCGTTGCCAACATTGTGTGAAGACCGCGGATCAGAAAACCGCAATCCGAGCCCAAACCGATCAATCGAAACCCTTGCTCTCGCAGTTCGATAAGGTTGGCTACGCCTGTGGCGATCACACCACAGAATTTACCGGCGGCCGCGATCGCGTTTTTGATTTGAAGAAGCTGTTCGGCCACTCCAGGCCCTTGCCACTGCCCGGCAAAGCCGGCAGAGCTCGAGTAATCTGCCGGACCGAGCAGAAACATCTCGACGCCTTTTACCTTCAGCATCTCGCCGATGTTTTGCCCGCCGCGTACCGATTCAATCATCGGCACAACGAGAATGTGCTCAGTCGCTTCGCCGATATGCTGCGGAATGCAATGACCCCAGCCGGTGGCCCGCTCCGCGCCGATACCACGGGCTCCCGCCGGTGGATAGTGTGCGAAGGTGACCGCCTCGCGAAGCTGCTCGCCGGTTTCCATCCACGGAATCACTACGCCGTCGGCGCCGATATCGAGCGCCCGTTTTACAAGGCTGATATTGCGCTCCGCGAGTCGCACCAGTGCAACCGTGTCGCTGCGCATGGTAGCCCGGACGTGCTCGGTGATTTCCTTCCAGTCGAGGTGACCGTGTTCCGCATCGATAACAATCCAATCCAACCCGAGCGCGACCGCCATTTCCGTTATGCTCGGGCTTTCAAGCGTCACCCACATCCCAAATGCGGCCTCATCGGCCGCCAGCTTCTGTTTCAGTTTTCGAATTGACGATGTTTTCATAGTTCGTTTCGATTTGCACTATTTTGCACGGGGATTGAATCTGTTCGACCGCCCTTGTCGTGCAGAACGCGAACAAGTCTGCATCGTGCAGTGTAAAGTGAATCCGGATTCGCCTTCCAGCCACGGCCGACAGATCGGGCTTTGATTTCCATTTCACATCGGCGCCCAGCTCATCACCAAATTGAGCGTCCACGTCGGCAAGCGTGTAGCCCGGTATAGGTCGAACCGTCGGGGACTTGCTCATTTTGCGAAGTCTTCGGAGCAAATTGTGTCCGTCCCCCCTCTGGGCGGACGGTTCGAGGATAGGCACTTAATATCCCCAATTTGATAGGGACCGGCCGGTCCCCTATGAGCGATGGGCAATTCAATTTCGCGATGCGACTTTCCATCATAAAGCGCAAGGGCAATTTCGTAACCTCCAGTGGGCGCTTTCCAAAATGTCACATTCCGGTGTACGACATACTCATTGCCCGCCACCCAACGGCTCGTTTCGAGCGTGCCGCCCGATGTGGTTGCGACGGCGTGCCCGTCCGACGCTAGAATGTACAACCGCAACTCATAATCACGAAGCGCCCGACCAACGCCTCGATTCACCCATCGCATCTCAATGTCGAAGGGTCTCCCAGCCGCGATGGCGGTCGGATAGGCGATTCGCGTTGGCACCAGGCGATATCCCATCCGCGCAAGCGCCGAGTTAACCGAATCGGTGCGCTCCTGCAGGAACGCCAGCGCATCGGCGCCTTGCCACCCAAGAAGGCTGATGTAGTTTGGATGAAGGCTAAGCGCGTTGGCAATTTGCCGTTCGATCCATTTCGCACCGCCAACCTTGGATTGCGAAAAACCACCTAAGAATTCCGAAAACATCGGCCGACGTCCGAGGCGAAACGCTTCTTCATTTAGCTTGCGCTCGTTCGAATGGACGGCGCCGCCGCAGCCATCGCGCCGAAACGTGATATTGTCTTTCGTCAGCGCATAATCAAAGGCGGAATACTTCAGATAATCCGCGTAGTGCCCCGTCGACCGTGCATCGAACTTTTCCGTGGAGCCCGCGTGCAAGGCTTTTGGTCCATCAGGATCGTACGAGTAGCTTAGAGCGAGTGGGTGATTCGACAGCGAACCGGACCATATGTCGATGATTCCCTTCAGCGCAGTCCGTCGTTCTTCGAGCGTCGGATACCTGAACCCCGAATGCCACTCGCCCCACGCGCCAAACCCGCGCAGGTCGATCAGCGTCACTGGTCGCGCGGCAGCGAAATGCGTGTTTACCGCTCGCAAAAACTTGGACAGCCGCTCGCGGTAAAACGGATTGCGGGCGTCGACCACGACATAGCTCACGCCCTGCAGTTCGCGCGTTTGTTTCTCGGCGGGCGCTAGCTTCGCCAGCACATAATCCGGCACTCCCTTGCCGGCCGGCGGAATCCTGTTTCCCCACCACAACAGCGGCGAGGTGCTGAGCCGCAATTGAATCTCCTTTCCCAATTTCGCCCAATAGTCGTACGCGAAATCGACCTTGGAAAAATCATATTCGTCGGGCCGCTTCTCGATGTCTTGCCAGGAAAACATCAGCGCGACCGCATCGACGCCGGCAAAGCTCTCGTTCGGTAACGTCAGCAGCGTCGAACTGCCGTGCGGATCCTGATCCAGCGGGTAGTTCTCGTACAGCACCCAACCCATATCAGGGTTGTGCAGCACCGCATTGGGCTGTTCGCGAGGTTCAACGATGATCGGCGAAATTGTCGTTGCGTGCGCGCTCGCGAGTGCTGCCACCTCCTAGAAGCGCCATTTCTATCGCGGCAAGTGCGCTGAGAATTCGCATTGGGCCGCTAAGATTGTGCATGTATCCGAATATCGAACGGTCGCCCGCTGTGCATTCTCATGGCGCGAATTTGAGCACTTTAATTCCACCTGGGGGAATCTCAAACCGGGACGTCCGCTCTAATAACGCCACAGACGAAAGTTTGCCCGTTTGCGGACTGAGCTCTTCGAGCCCCGCAATTTGTTGATCAAAGGCGAGTACGGCTGAAGTGGCTTTGTGTAAATCACGGTTCACGACAATTGCCCATTGGGAGCCGTCATGATGCTGAAAGAATCCAAGCACCAGCGGCCCGCCTGCTTTCACGCGAATTGGTGCGTCGTCCGCCAATGCGGTGCAGCCGGCCGGGATTGGCGCGGTATGGTAGACCGAAGTCGAGGTGAGGCGAACGAGCGTGCCGCTAAGGTTTTTTAGTTCGGCGTTTATCTTCTTGGCCATTGCGAAATGCGGCGTGCGTCGGCCTTTTGCGTCCAGGATCCCGTTATGGAAATTCGATTCGGCATCCGTCGGCGTAAAATACGTGAAGTAAAACAGTGCTTTGCAGCCGTATGCCAGTGCCGTGTTCACCTGCCAACGTAAATCGGTTTCGGTCGGATCGCGGTACGTGCCGTGCGGCGTGCATTGAAAAATGAAACCCATTTCCGCATCGTATTTCAATGCGGCCCGGCGAATCGTTTCCATATTCGCGAAATAGCCGTCACGTTCGATCCCCTTGAACAGCGCATAGTGGTCGTAACAAACGAGCCGCGGCTTTACGGTGGAGCAGAAGCGGTCCACATACTCGTTGTACTTCATCCCGATGTATTTCTCGTCCACATAGTTCGGCAGCAAATTGATAAACGGCAAACGCTTCGGTTCCTTCTTGAGAAGATATTGGTTGACCGCCGCAAGTTGAGCGAAGGAACCTGGCCCCGGCTCGTCACCCAAAAAGAATCCGGCCAATGCAGGATGATTGCGATAGTCGGCGATCATCGCGTCAAGATTCTCGGAAAATTTCGGATCGCCCGGTGCATGGGCGAGCACGCGCCCATCATAAGGGAAGTACTTCAGGCCATATTTCTCGCAGGCGTCCAAAATCGCCTTGTTCTGCGCGGGCGACGCCCCGTTGTTGGGGTACATCGCGTGCGTGAAATTGCACTCGGCGATCTCCGCGTATTGGGAATCATAATTGCCGCCGGACGGCGGCCCACACCAGTAGCTAATGATAAAGTCGTTTCCATCGACCGCGTTGACCCGTGGTGCAGCAAACAGCACTGCGGCCGCCGCGAGCACCACCGTCGCCGGCACGCCAGGAATTCGAATCATTGGCATACAGCTTCGATAGCTAGCGCATCGCTCCCGTGATTTGTGGTTCCAAGCGAAAGGTTTGTAGCACAATCGACTGATCGACATTCATTGTCGCCGCTAGCCCAGCCGATGCGATCGCGACGAACTTCGTACAGCAAACAAGCAACCATTCTCCCGAGTCGCCAGGCTATTCGCCATGGCGGACCCCGGAGAGGCCCGAAGACGTCCCACCAGCGTTCCATCTCTCAGCACGATCTGCCAGTCACGCAAACAGTCAAGCTGCCGGACTCAGGATTATCCGCTGGCCTTCATTCTGCATCAACCGCCCATTGCGGATACGTGTCATCACGGCCCCGAAGTGCATGCCACAGGATGCGATTGAAAGTATCTTCGTCGGCTTTGTCTTCTTCGTCCAAGTCGAGCTTCACTGATTCTTTCGCCCAGTGCAGCTCGCGCGGGTTCTTGATCTCAGCCAGCTCCGGATTGAGCCGATCGAGCGGAATTTGGTTCGGTGCGACGACGTAAGGCGTGAGGTCCGGCTTGTCCATAAAGCAACTGGCCATCGGCGTGGCCGATGCGTCGAGCTGGTTCATAGGCGGCAGACCCAATATCAATTCGATGGTCCGCACCATGCTCGTTTGATTGTAGTTGGTGCTATCGACAACATTCCGCCGGGTGTACGGACTAACGACCATGGCCACGGTGCGGTGCCCATCAATATGGTCGAACCCCATCTGCGGATCATCTTCGACGATGAAGATACAAGTCTCCGGCCAGAACTTACTATGGCTAACGGCGTCCACGATCCGCCCCAGGGACAGATCGTTGTCTGCCACCGCACTTTCGGGCCGCGGCATTCCGGGCCGCGTGCCTGACGTATGATCGTTCGGCAGCATCACCATCAACAAATTCGGCAGCTCACCCTTCTTTTCATAGTTCTTCAACTCGTTCGTGAACTGCGCCGCACGGTACACGTCGGGCACGATCAGGGGAAAGCCGATCGCGGTCGGGCAAATGTAATTCTCCAGCGTTTTAATGGCGGCGGTGGCCCGCACTTCGATCTGACCTTTGTGCTCGACGGTATCCCGATAACAGTCGAGAAAACCAGGAGTTTCTTTGCGTCGCGGGTCCTTCCAGCGAACGTGCGCCGAAATGAATTCGCCGTAAACCCGCAATGACTTTTTGTGCGCAAGCACGTTGTCCCACAGAAATCCGCTGGGCGCATACGCCATCGCGTCGCCGCCCGGATACGGATAACTTCGCGGCCAGCCGCCAAAAGCTTTTTCGAGATAATCGGTAACGTAGGCCTCGTCGGTCCACTGGTGCCCGTCGGCGCTACAGACGCCGTTGCAATTGAAGTTGTCCAACAGCACAAACTCATCAACGATCTTGTGCTCGTTTGGCGTTACTTCACTCCCAAAGATGCATAACCGGGGATCGCCTTCGCCTCTTTTAACGTCCCCCAATACCTGATCGTAAGTGCGATTCTCTTTGATGATATAAACCACGTGCTTGAATACCGAAGGTTCGCCGTGCCGCTCGGGCACCGGAAGCGGCCCAACCTTGGGGCGGGGCGGCGACAGCGCATTCTCCATTTCTTTCAGCCGGTTATTGCTGAGAACCACCTGCGTAAGCTCGGCCAGCTCGTTGTCGGTCGGCAGACGGATAAGCGACAGTGTCCCCTCGTGATCGTGCGTGTTGTAGCCGAAGACGACATTCCCATTTACCTTTCGCTGCCCTTCCCATGATCGATTGCGCGATCCGATCCCCTTGATATTGGCCGCGTACAGCGCGCCACGGGCAGCGTCGAATACCAGCCCCGCCGGATACCACCCCGTTGGCACGCACCCCAGCAGCTTGCTCCGTGGCGGCGCAAAGTTGATAACGGCGATCGAGTTGTTCGTGCCGTTGGAAGCAAATAGCCGGCGTCCGTCCGCGCTGATCGCCAACGCATTCGGCGCGCTGCCGAACGGCAGCTTTTCCGCCGGCTTTGTTGAAATCGTTTCCACGACTTTTCTCGCGTGTGTATCGATGACCGAGATCGTATCGCTCGACGCATTGGCAACCATCACAAAGTCTCCATCCGGCGACACTGTCATTCCGGACGGGTGCAAGCCGACGACGATTTGCCCGATCTGCCGGCCACTTTCCAAGTTGACGACAGACACCGAACCATCGTTGGCGATATTTCGAATCGGATCAACGCGGACGGGCGGAGCCACCCCGGAAGGTCCCGTAGCGCCGCCGCGGGCAGGGATTCGGCCCGCCCAATTACTGACGTAGGCGCAGTTTCGGACCAAAACCACGTCGTACGGAGCATTGCCAACCGCGATTTCGCGTCGAACGCTGCCCGTCGCCAGATCCATCTCAGCAACGACGTTCTTCAGATTCAGTGCGGCGAACAGTGTTCTCCCATCGGCCGATATCGCGAGCCCCACCGGCACGGCGTTGTTGCCACGCCCGGTCGGTTTGGCCGGCAGCGCAATGGCCTCGGCCGCGACAAGCCGACCTTGCCTCGACACCGTGTACGCGCCAATGCCGTGCTTCATGCTTGAGGCATAAAGTCGCCCGCCGTGCGGCGCGAATACAATTCCCTTAAAACTCCCGCCTTTTTGCGGAACACGACTGATAATATCTCCCGTCTCAACATCCACCAATTGAACTTCGCTCAAATTGAGCACCGCCAGCCATCGCCCGTTGGGTGACAGTGCGACGTCCGTGGGCCGACCGTCCACGACTACTTGCCGGCCCGCGGGCGAAAGTATTTGGTTGGTCGGCACGATCACTCGGCCGTCGTTCAAAGGGCCAATCCGCGAGCGGTCGTATAAGATGCGATTGGACTCGTCGTCGTTTGTCGCCGCTCTGGCGGGCGATCGATTGGAGATCTGCGGTTCTTTTGCCAGCAGCGACGCCGTTAGCACCGTCGAGAAAAGACCACAAGCGCCGATGATCCGAAATGCTGCCAACTTCCCAGCCTTCAAATACCGATTCGTCTATTGCCTTATGCACACGCGTGGAACAAGGCCATATTCTAATCGGTGGACCGGCGCGATGCCAATTGCACCGTGCATCCATGCTCTGCTTAAAGTACAATGGCCGACATGATCGCAAACCCATTCGCTCGCGCTGGTCAATTGAAGTCGATTTCTATTTTGCTGCTATGCCCAATCATGGCCGCGCTTAGTCAACGGGCCTGCGCCGCCTCGCAGCCTAATTTCTTGATTTTCCTGGCCGACGACATGGGATATTCCGACCCCGGCTGCTACGGCGGCGAAATCGCCACGCCGAACCTCGATGCACTCGCCGCAAGCGGCGTCCGCTACACGCAGTTTTACAACACGGCCCGCTGCTGGCCCACGCGCGCTGCGCTGCTCACCGGCTACTACGCCCAGCAAGTCGGCTTCGATGCGCTGCCCGACGTCAAAACCAGCGACCGGCGCAAGCGCCCTTCCTGGGCCCGGCTGCTGCCCGAATACCTGCGGCCGTTGGGCTACCGCAACTACCACTCCGGCAAATGGCACCTCGATAGCAGTCCGCTGAAATGCGGTTTCGACCGCTCCTACGCGCTACTGGATTATGACCACAACTTCTCGCCCAAGCACCACACGCTCGACGACCAACCGCTGCCACCCGCCAAACTCAGCGACGGCTATTATTCTGCCACGTACATTGCCGATCGCGCGATCGAGTTCTTGAAAGAACACTCCGACAAGCATCCGGATCAACCGTTCTTCACATACGTCGCGTTCACCGTGCCCCACTTTCCGCTGCAAGCGCCGCCGGAGAATATCGCCCACTACGCTGACAAGTACCAAGTTGGCTGGGACACCATCCGCCACGATCGCTGGCAGCGCGTCGAGCAAATACTGCACCTGCCCGGCGAGCTCTCGGCGCTCGAACCAAAGATCGGACCACCGTATCGTTCGGCCCGCGCCCACCAGGAATTCGGCGACACCGAAGTTTGGCATGAAACTCCGTGGGACCAGTTATCGACCGAGCAACGCGCGTGGCAGGCCCGCAAGATGTCGATCCACGCCGCGATGGTCGAACGCATGGACCGCGAGATCGGCCGCGTGCTCGCGCAACTTCACAACATGCACGCCGACGACAACACACTCGTGCTTTTCTTCTCCGATAACGGAGCAAGCTCCGAACTCATGATCCGGGGCGATGGTCACGATCCGAAAGCGCCGGCCGGCTCGGCCGCGTCTTACCTGTGCCTCGGCCCGGGCTGGTCGAACGCCGCCAACACGCCGTTTCGCCGCAACAAAACTTGGGTGCACGAAGGCGGCATCGCCACGCCTCTGATCGCCCGTTGGCCAGCGAAGATCCCTCCCGGAGGCGAACTTCGCCACGGCGTCGGACACGTGATCGACATCGCACCGACACTCCTAAAGCTCGCCGGCGGCAAATGGCCGAAAGTATTTGAAAAAACAAAGCTTCCTGCACCACCCGGCCGCGACCTGTCGCCAACCTTCGCTCAGGATCGGGATGTCGAGCGCGATTGTCTCTGGTGGCTTCACGACGGAAACCGGGCCATTCGCCAAGGAGACTGGAAACTCGTGGCTGCCCGCGACGAACAGTGGCAGCTTTACAACCTCGCCAACGATCGCGCCGAAAACATTGACCTCGCGGAAACGCATCCAGACAAAGCCGAACAGTTGGATATGCTGTGGCAATCGAAAACGAACGAGTTTCAACAGCTCGCGAGAAAAAATGCCAACGAAAGACCCAAACCGAAGAAGCGCGCACGGCCTAACTGAGTGCAGTGCCGCGAAGGTCCGGAGAATCGCGGCAGGATTCCATCGTTGACTTCACTTATACTACCCGCGCATGCCTGAAAACCCCGTAAAACCGTCTCGGCCGCCTGCCGCAGCGCCGGCACCCACGCCCACAGCAGTTGCCCGGCCTCTCGCGGTCCGCGTCGCCTCGCTCGATGCTCTCCGCGGATTCGACATGTTTTGGATCATCGGCGGCGATAAACTCGCCCGCGAGACGATCACACTCGTTTCCAATCGGTTTCCGGAATGGGCCGAGCGAGCCCATCATCAATTCGAACACTCACGATGGCAAGGCTTCACGGCATATGACTTGATTATGCCGCTGTTCCTGTTCGTCGTTGGCGCAGCGATGCCGTTTAGTTTTTCGCGCCGCGCCGAATTGGGTCAATCGAATCGGCAACTGCTGTTCAAAATCATCCGCCGCACGGTAATTCTGTTCGTCGTCGGAATGATGGTTCAGGGGCACCTGCTCGACTTCAACCTGTCCACGCTCCACATCTTTGCCAATACGTTGCAAGCGATTGCCGTGGGATATTTGTTCGCCGGCATTCTGCTCATTGCTGTGCCGATTTGGGGCCAGGCGCTTGCGGCGATCGTGTTGATGCTCGCCTATTGGCTGCTGCTGACGTACGTGCCCGTTCCCGATCACGGTGCCGGTGTTTTGGAAGAACACGCGAATATCGCGCTCACAGTCGACCAATGGGTGCTCGGTCGATTCATCGACGGCACTAACCCGCCCTACACCTGGGTGTTATCCGGAATGACCTTCACCGCGACCACACTTCTCGGCGTACTTGCCGGCCATTTGCTACGCTCGCGATTTTCATCGCTGATGAAATTCGTTTGGCTCGCATTGCTGGCGGCAATTTGCCTCGGGGCAGGGTGGGCCTGGGCCGAATACCTTCATTTTCCCATCATCAAACACATTTGGACGAGTTCGATGACGCTCTGGGCAGCCGGCTGGAGCTTTCTACTGCTCGCCCTGTTTTACCTCGTGATCGATGTCATCGGGCTGCGCTTCTGGGCATTCCCATTCATCGTCATCGGCATGAACGCGATCGTTGCTTACGTCGCGTATCACCTGATCATCCCTTTCGACAAGATCTCGGCAAACCTGGTTGGCGGCTTAGCGCGGCATCTCGGCTCAGCCGGGCCATTTGCAATTGCGCTCACGACCGTCCTGCTCGTGTGGCTGCTGCTCTATCACCTGTACCGGCAAAAGATCTTCCTACGAATATAAGTGCCTACGAAGCCGCCACCGTAGGTTCTGTTGTAGCTGGCGATCTGTGAGGCCGGCACCGCCAGGTTCCGCCGGGGTCATAGACCCCGGCTACAGTACGCAATCGTCAGGAAAGCTTCAGCGTGCTCAAGTACTCGTCGAGCGATTGTTGCGCTTTGGTAATTTGCTGAGTTAGGCCCCGGATTTCCTCGCGATTCTTTTCAATCTGGTCCTCCTGATCGGTGAATTTCTTCACGTAGCGGTTATACAAATCGCTGTTCTTGCCAATCGCTTGCATGTTGTGCCGAATACGGTCCTGCTCCTGGCCGATCGTGGCGATCTCTTGTTCGATTTGCTGCTTGCGGCGATTCAGCTCGGCCAGCTCCGTCTTGCGGCGCACTACCTCGCGCAGCGCCTGCTTGACCGAGTCGGATACGACTTTCGCCGCCAGATAGATCCGCATTGCGTCGTCGTTCAAATTGCTGATGGCGACTTCTTGACGAATGCCGCGCTCCTCCTCGATTTTGAGTTTGGCCGGCTCGTCCGGCTTGGCCGTAACGGCAAAGCGGTACTCGTCGCGCGTTTTTTCCGTGGGCTCTTTCGGCGCGAGCAGCTTCCATTGCGGGTCGATCGGATGCTCAACCAGCACCGTCTTTGCTTTATGCCCGCTGTTCTTGATCGTGTAGCTTTGCGTTCGCGACTGCTTATATTCGGCCATCAATACGCCCTTTTCGATGCGAGCACTGATCAGATGCTGCGGCCGGGCGTCGCTGGTCGGCGCAACCTCGACATCGAGGTCCAGCGCGTAACTCAATAGCCGTTCGTTTCCCGGTGACAGGTCGGGTATCCTGGCATCGCCGGCATACACACCGCCATCGAACACAGTTACGGGACCCTGCATGAGGTGCAATTTAGACGTGTTCTTAAGCTCGATTCCATTCAGCGGGTGCTTGGCATTCACCTTCGGGTTATAGATCGAAACCTTCTTGCCCTCGACAGCCTCGTTGATGATGGGAAGCATCGCCGAGCGTAGCCGGGCCAGCGTTACGGGGCCTTGAATGTCGTACCGGAACAGCTCGCCAACGTCGCCCCCCTGGGCCGCTGCATGTACGGTCTGTCTCAGAACACTGGCATTAGACAAATCAAGGTTAGACGTGAAATACGGGATTCCCGCTTGACCGCTCCCGTTATAGCCGAATCCGCCGCCGCCACCGCCCATCCCGAAAGCTTTTGAACGTGCTTGCGCCGCGCTGCTTCCGGCTGCGGCGGTGTTTGCTTTGCCAAATCCGCTCGGTCGTGCTGCTACTTAGACTTTCTGAAATCATCGATTGTCGTCCCGCGAGGTTTTGCTCATACAATTGCGGACGGAGAGCGGCAAATAACTCCGGCACAACAACCGGCCGCTTGGCATACAGCGGCGAGTACAGATCCATGACAAACGAAATGGGCCGGCCGCTCACCAGGCTTAGCCGCACATCCGTCCAATCAGTGTCGGTCGTATTCTCGACAATCGCCCAGCCTTGTAGGAATGGTTTCTCTTTTTCATCGAGCACGAGCCGATAACTCGTTTTCCACACCGGGGCTTCCTGAATATAACCGACGCGCACCTCACGCGCTCCCTTGCCGAGAAACTTCAGCGTGACAGTCTTCTTATCGGTGTTATGCCCCTTGGCGAGCACTGACAGAGCTTGCCGAAATTCCGCATCCAATTCGGCGTTCGCCAACTTGATGAGGCCGACCGAATCGAGGGCGACGCGCCGCAGCCCATCGTCGTCAGTGAGCAGCGTCAGATACTCGACCTCAATGACTTGCTTGTCCGCAATCGGTTGCTTTCGCTTCTCCACGCCGACGATGATCCCATGGAGATTCGTCGGCCCTTCAATCTCGATTCGCTCGCCGCGGATTTGCGACAGAAGCTGGCCCAGCGTCGGGCTTTTCGTCAGATCGATGGCAAACGTTTTCAAAGTTTTCGTGATCGGATCGCGGGAACCATACGTCACGGTCGAAATCTGCCCGCCCCCCAGATCCTCCAGGACCATGCTCTTAAGCAGATCGTTGATATTCTCTACGCGAAACTTAAAATCGACATTGGCGTTCCCATCGACCTGACCCTGGTGTTGGAAATAGCCGACGCCGGAGTTGAACAACACCACCCGCTTGATGGGCAGTTTAGCGCCGGTAGCTTGCGGGCCGTCATCCTGTTTTTGCCCACTAGCGACATGCTGTGCCAGGATTGCCAATGCAATCGCGGTGACGAATAACCCTGAATTCGACGACAGACAGCGGCAAATCGATCTGCTCGTCATTTTTTTGCCTCTTATTCGAGTACGACTGTGTAACGCATGAGCAGCGGCCACCGGGTCATTCTAACTTAGACGCCGTGAAAGAGGGAAAAGTTCCCGAAAAATTGGAGCCCACAGCGCCAGCCAGGAAATAGATTGCAATTACACTCGCACGCGATGCCGCCACGAATCGCGACGCTACAATAATCGGATGGACCCTTCTTCCGCAGACCATTTGAAAGAAATCGTCGATGCCATCTACCGCACCGATTCGCGCCGCGTATTCGCCACGCTCGTCCGCCTGCTGGGCGACTTCGATCTGGCCGAGGAGTCGCTCCACGACGCCTTTGCCGCGGCGATGACGCAATGGCCGCAGCAAGGCGTGCCGGCCAATCCCCGCGCGTGGCTCGTTTCGGCCGGCCGCTTCAAAGCGATCGACGCGATGCGCCGCCGCACCCGCTTCGATGCATCGCTAGCGACAATTGCCGAACGGCTCGACGCCAATTCTCGCGCCGCGGCACAACCCGGCAACGAGGAGGTCAAAGACGATCGGCTTCGATTGATCTTCACATGCTGCCATCCGGCTCTCCCGCCGGAAGGCCAGGTTGCGCTCACGCTTCGCGAAGTGTGCGGGCTAACAACCGAATCGATCGCAAGCGCATTTCTCACCACTCCGCCCACTCTGGCGCAGCGCATCGTGCGCGCCAAGGCCAAGATTCGCGATGCCAATATTCCGTACGATGTGCCCTCGCGCGAAGATCTGCCCGACCGCATCGATTCCGTGCTGCAAGTGATTTATCTGGTATTCAACGAAGGATATGCCGCGTCGTCGGGCGCGTCGCTCACGCGCCCCGATCTTTCTAGTGAAGCCATTCGACTGGCCCGTTTACTTGTCGAGCTGTTGCCCGAGTCGGAGGTGATGGGTCTATTGGCGCTCATGTTGTTGCACGAATCGCGCCGGGCCGCGCGGACCTCGCCCACCGGCGAGATCGTGTTGCTCGACGAACAGGACCGCACACTTTGGAACCGCGAGCAGATTGCCGAAGGTCGCGCGCTAGTCGAACGGGCACTGGCAGCGCAGCGGATCGGTCCCTACACGCTCGAGGCAGCCATCTCGGCGGTACATGCCGACGCTGCAAGCGCCGCCGCGACCAATTGGGGGCAGATCGTTGCCCTATACGACGTACTCATGCGGGCGGCCCCATCGCCCATCGTCGAATTGAATCGGGCCGTGGCCCTTGCGATGCGCGACGGACCGGCAGCCGGACTAGCGCAGATCGACGCAATATTGGCCCGCGGCGATTTGGCTGACTACCACCTCGCTCATGCCGCCCGAGCCGACATGTTTCGCCGACTCCAGCGCACCGCCGAGGCCCGCGCCTCTTACCAAAAGGCCCTGGACCTTTCGCGGCAGGAACCCGAGCGGCGATTCCTCCAGCGCCGCCTTGCTGAATTTAGCTGAAAAAAAAATTTCGCCCCTGTCGAATCTGGCAAGCACCACGCGACTAATTAATGTCAGCCGCGGGGCAGACAATTGCTGTCTGCCGCGACAACTTCTTACCCATAAAGGAATTCAACGATGCGTTTCATGGTCATAGTCAAGGCTAGCAAAGACTCCGAAGCGGGCGTCCTTCCCAGCCAGGAGCTTCTTACGGAGATGGGAAAGTTCAACGAGGAATTGGTGAAGGCCGGCGTAATGCTCGCTGGCGAAGGGCTGCAGGCAAGCTCAAAAGGCGCGCGCGTAAAATTCTCCGGCAACAAGCGCACCGTGACCGACGGCCCCTTTACCGAAACGAAGGAGTTGATCGCCGGTTATTGGCTATGGCAATGCAAATCGCTCGCGGAAGCCATCGAATGGGTCAAGCGTTGCCCAAATCCGCATCCGAACAACGACAGCGAAATCGAAATTCGCCAGGTGTTTGAATTCGAAGATTTCGGCGCCGAACTGACCCCGGAACTCCGCGAGCAAGAAGAAGCCGTGCGAACACAAGCCGCCGCGAACGATCCACAGAAATAACGCATCAACAGAGCACGTCGCGGTCCGCACTTGCGGCTTCGCTCCGCCCCCAGCTCAACACGAAAGTAAACACCGTGCAAAACATCACCCCTTGCCTGTGGTTCGACGACCAGGCCGAAGACGCCGCGAAGTTTTACGCCTCCATTTTCAAGAACTCCAAGGTGAAAACCATTTCGCGATACGGCGAAGCCGGCAAAGAGATCCACAAGAAACCGGTCGGCTCAGTAATGACCGTGGCCTTCGAAATCAACGGCCAGGAATTCACCGCCCTCAACGGCGGCCCAATGTTCAAATTCAACGAGGCCATTTCCTTCCAGGTCACGTGCGAGTCGCAGGACGAGGTCGACTTCTACTGGGAAAAACTTTCGCACGGCGGCGACGAAAGAGCACAGCAATGCGGCTGGCTAAAAGACAAATTCGGCGTCTCCTGGCAAATCGTGCCGACCGAACTGCCGAAGCTGCTAAACAATCCCGATCCGCAAAAATCGCAGCGCGCCATGCAGGCCATGCTGCAGATGAAAAAGCTCGATGTCGACGCCTTACGGCGTGCCGCCGAACAAAAATAACAGGATGCAAAAAGTCGGCTGCAGGGGGCCGGGACGGTAGCAATTGAATTCCCCTATTCCGCTACATCCCGTATTCTCGAACCGGAGACCCAGATATGAAATACATGCTCCTGATTTACTCGGCAGAAAACGCCATCACCGACGAAGAGCGGCAGCACTGCTACGCCGAATCGACCGACCTTACGCACGAGCTCGACTCGCGCGGGCAGTTCCTTGGCGCCAACCCACTACAACCCGTTGCGACCGCCACCACCGTCCGCGTCCGCGACGGAAAACGTCTCGTTACCGATGGTCCGTTTGCCGAAACGCGCGAACATCTCGGCGGCTATTTCCTGATCGATGCCAAGGACCTCAACGAAGCAATCGCCATCGCGGGCCGCATCCCCGCTGCGCGTTTCGGCACCGTCGAAGTCCGGCCCGTCGTCGAGCTCCCTAACTTGCCGAAAGCCAAATAATCGCTGATCCCCGAAACGTACGTTCACCATAACTTTTATGACGAGAAATACCATGTCAATCGAACCCTATTTGAATTTTGATGGTCGCTGTGAAGAGGCAATCGACTTCTACCGCCAGGCGCTCGGCGCCAAAGTTACGATGCTCATGCGCTTCAGCGAAAACCCCGACCCGCCGCAGCCCGGCATGGTCCCGCCCGGCTCCGAAGACAAAATCATGCACGCCAGCCTGCTCGTCGGTGAGTCGACCGTCATGGCGTCGGACTGCTACTGCAAAGGCGAACCCAGCTTCCAGGGAATAACGCTTTCGCTCACCGTGCCCGACGAAGCGGCCGCTGACCGCGCGTTCGCCGCTTTGAGCGAGGGGGGGAAGGTACACATGCCGCTCACCAAAACGTTTTTCTCGCCGCGGTTCGGCATGGTCGCCGACCGTTTCGGAGTCCCCTGGATGGTTATCGTCCGCAACGATTGAACGCACTTCTGTCGGAAGAAGGCAGGGAGTCGGAATATCTGAATTCGCGTTTCTCATTACAACTCCAGCTCCAGAGCGAATACCATGCTTCTCAAAATATTGATCGGACTCGTCGTAGTAGTCGTCCTCCTGACGATCTTCATCGCCACGCGGCCGTCCACTTTCAGCGTCACGCGTTCGGCTACCATGGCCGCCCCGCCGGCCGCTGTGTTTTCTCAAGTGAACGACTTCCACAAGTGGGAAGCCTGGTCGCCCTGGGCGAAAATGGACCCGGATGCCAAATCAACCTTCGAGGGCCCGTCCAGCGGCCGGGGTGCCAAGTTTCATTGGGATGGCAACAAAAACGTCGGCGCCGGCAACATGACGATCGTCGAAAGCCGCCCAAACGACCGCATCTGCATCGATCTCGTCTTCATCCGCCCCTTCGCGGGCAAAAGCGACACACTCTTTACGTTCAAGCCTGAGGACGGCAAGACCAATGTCACCTGGACTATGTCCGGCCGCAACAATTTTATCGCCAAGGCCATCGGCCTCGTCATGAACTGCGATAAAATGGTCGGCGGCCAGTTCGAGCAGGGTCTGGCCAACATGAGAGCAAGCGTCGAATCAAAACCGAAGTAACTAGCACGCGATCTCGGGGAATTCCCAAAAGTTTAGTTACGTCGCACTGAACTTTTCCAAATTCAGATCAAAGAGGAATATCGCCATGTCTACTCCGCCAACTGGTGCCACATCGAAGACAATGGTTTGGATCGGCCGCGCCATCAGTGCATTGCCGGTGCTGATGCTCATCATGAGCGGCGTGATGAAATTCCATTTGCCGCCCGACGCAGCGAAGAGTATGGCCGAAATTGGCTGGGACGCAAGTGTGGCTCCCGCCCTTGGGATTGTTGAACTCAGCTCGACACTTCTCTACGTCATTCCGCAAACCGCAGTGCTGGGTGCGATCCTGCTGACCGGCTACCTCGGCGGCGCCGTGGCCACGCACGTCCGCGTTGCCGATTGGTCTCATATGCCGATCCCACTCGTTCTCGGCCTGCTCGTTTGGGTCGGCCTTTACCTGCGCGACGCCCGCGTGCGAGCGCTCACGCCGATACGACGTTTAAATAGCTGACACATAGTAAGGCGAAACTGGAGACACGTATGAGTGGTATACGAGTTCTAGTCGGTACGCGAAAAGGTGCGTTCATCCTGACTTCAGATGGAAAACGGCAGAAGTGGGACGTCAGCGGCCCGCACTTCGGCGGTTGGGAGATGTACCATCTGAAAGCTTCTCCCGTCGATCCGAATCGTATTTACGCTTCGCAGACGAGCGGCTGGTTCGGACAGATCATCCAGCGCTCCGACGACGGCGGCAAAACGTGGCTCCAACCGGGCACACCAGCCGGCGAACAGACGACCACGCCCGAAGGCACGCCCAAAGCCGAGAGCAACAAGTTCGCTTACGACACGGAACCGCCCAAAGGCAAACCGCTCACGACACACCAGTGGTACGACGGCACGCAACACCCCTGGGAATTCAAACGCGTCTGGCACCTTGAGCCGTCGCTCACCGATCCCGACACCGTGTATGCCGGCGTCGAAGATGCCGCACTCTTCCGCTCCACCGACGGCGGCAAATCGTGGCACGAGCTCGCCGGCCTCCGCGGCCATGGTACCGGCCCGCAGTGGTCGCCCGGCGCCGGCGGCATGGGGCTGCACACCATCCTGCTCGACCGCACGAATCCGAACCGGATCTATATCGCCATTTCTGCGGCCGGCACATTTCGCACCGACGACGGCGGCAACACCTGGAAGCCCATCAATCGCGGCCTCCGCTCGCAATACATTCCCGATCCGGACGCCGAGGTTGGCCACTGCGTTCACCGCATCGCGATGCACCCGTCGCGGCCCAGCGTGCTGTACATGCAGAAACACTGGGATGTGATGCGCAGCGACGACGCCGGTGATTCTTGGCACGAAGTTAGCGGCGATCTGCCATCCGACTTCGGCTTTCCTGTCGAGGTCCACGCCCACGAGCCAGAGACAATTTACGTGGTGCCGATAACGAGCGATTCGTTGCACTATCCCCCAGAGGGCAAACTCCGCGTTTACCGCAGCCGCACCGGCGGGAACGAATGGGAGCCGCTCACCAAAGGCCTGCCGCAGACCAACTGCTACGTAAACGTGCTGCGCGACGCGATGTCGGCCGATTCGCTCGATCCATGCGGCGTGTATTTCGGCACCACAGGCGGCCAGGTCTACGTATCGCCCGATTCCGGCGACACCTGGTCCCCGATCGTTCACGATCTTCCGGCCGTCCTATCGGTCGAAGCGCAGACCTTGCCATGATCCGCGTCATCATCCCCTATCACTTGAAGGCGCTCGCAAAGATCACCGGCGAAGTGGAGCTCGAGGTCGAAGGCCCCGCCACGGTGCGCGCAGTTCTCGACATGCTCGAAGCCCGCTACCCCATGCTCCGCGGCACGATCCGCGACCACGTCACCGGCGAACGGCGAGCCTTCATCCGTTTTTTCGCCTGCGAGCAGGACCTCTCCCACGAGCCAGTAGACGCCGCGCTTCCCGACGCCGTAGCCTCGGGCGCAGAACCTTTGCTCATCGTCGGCGCCATCGCCGGAGGGTAAACTGCGCCGGGGCTGCCTTACGCATCGGACGGAGCTGCGGCGATTACTTTGTCGAGAACTGTCGGATCGGCCGGTTTGACCAGGTGAGCATCGAAACCCGCTTCCCGCGTGCTTTGTCGGTCCTGCTCCTGCCCCCAACCGGTTAGCGCCACAATCCGAATGTTCTTTCCCCACGGAGTTTGTCGGATCGAACGGCAAACATCGTAACCACTCATCCCCGGCAGGCCGAGATCGAGCAGGATCACATCGGGCCGCAAGGCCTCGGCCCGCGCAATTGCTTCGGGACCGTCGTGTGCGGTTTCAACTTCATGCCCGCTCAGGCGCAACAGCATGGCGAGGCTGCTTGCCACGTCTCGATTATCATCGGTTACGAGAATGTGCTGCGGCTTCGTTGCAGCGGCGGCATGACTCGGCGCCGGCGGCGCCGGGCGGGCGGCTTCCGCTACCAGCGGCAGGCGCACCGTAAACTCACTACCGCCGCCCGGCCCTTCGCTGACGACTGAAATCTGCCCGCCGTGCAACTCGACGAGTCGCTTTACCAACGTCAGGCCGATTCCCAATCCGCCGTGCGTTCGCTCTAGGGCATTGTCGACTTGCGCGAACATTTCAAAGATGCTCTCCAATTTATCTGGTGCGACGCCGATTCCCGTGTCTTTCACGGAAATCACGGCTTGGCTGCCTTGCCGCTCGGCCGAGATCGAAATCGTGCCCCCAGCTTCGGTAAATTTGCACGCATTGTTCAGCAAATTGCTGAACACCTGCCCCAGACGCACCGGATCGGCAAGCACCCAGATCGGGCTCTGTGGCAACATAACGCGCAGATTGTGGCCCAGCCCTTCGGCCAACGAGCGGCACGTTTCCACCGCCTGATGAATGATCGACGCCAGTTCGGTTCGCTGAGTCCGCAACTCCAATTTGTCGCGCGTAATTCGGCCGACATCCAGTAAATCATCCACCAGCCGCACCATTTGACCGAATTGGCGCTCCATTGTGTCGCGAGCCAGTCGCAGCATCTCGCGGTCCTCGCCGGCATGTTCCATAATTGCCAGCGCGTTGCCGATCGGCGCCAGCGGATTGCGCAATTCGTGAGCCAGCGTGGCCAAAAATTCGTCCTTGCGACGGTCGGCATCCTTCGCTGCCTCCGCGATGATGCGGTAACGCTGTTCGCTTTCACGCAAGGCTTGCTGGGCTTGCCGGGCGGCCAACGCCTGTTGGCTGATCCCCTTGACCGTCCACCATAACAGGCCGAAGAAGAGCATGATTTCGACCAATGTTCGCACCGCGGTGCCAAATGCCAAGTCGTAGAGACCGGCCTGTTGGCCCTCGAGGCGCAGCCAACCGAGCAGCAGCGGGATACCGAGTATCGGAACAATCAGCCGGCGTAGCACTACGCCACCTGCATCATCCCGCCGCAGTGAGGCGACCATCCCGCGTTCGGGCATCGCGGCCATCACCCCAATTCCCAGCGCCGCCAGCATCGTGCTAGTCTGCCACGCGATTCCCGTATAATGGGCGACGCCAAACAATTGATTGGCGCCAAACCAATACCCGATCAACGAAAGCGACGCGATTGCCACCACGAGAGCCGCCAGTCCGCTGCCAACTCGCTGCGCTTGCAGACCGTCGGTTGCCAGGAGCAACCCGGCACCCAACAGCAAAAACGACGTTGAAGCTGGCGGACCCATCCGCATGGGCGAGGTGCTCGCCAACTGACCCCAAGGCCGGCTGAACAACAGCGTATCGATGCCGAAATTGGCGCCTGAAAGATGCTCCAACAGCGTCAATGTGCCGACAAGCGCCACCAGCCCAGCTAAGATTCGCGCCGCGACATATCGCGCCGGCCGGCCTTGCTTGCCAATCAACAGCAGCAGGGCCGCGCCTCCCATTACAACGCACGCCGCCGTATTGGCGAACATCGAGATATTGTCGAGCCGCCAATCGGTGAGCCGCTGTTTGCCCAGCGCCCAGCCCGCCAACGTGATTGATCCGCCCGCGATCGCATACAAAGCAGCGACGACGCTAACCGCGTAACTAATGCGACGGGAAGAATCCACAGCGGATGGCGATATGTAATGGAAATCGCTAAGAGACACGCTCCACTCCAATGCCTCGGTGCTGGTACTCACAAGCCACTGGCTCACGGCCTCGCAATAGCCGTGGCCAATAGTCTACCAGCAAATAGTGCCGCGGGCACGTCAACTAGCTCACTAGCTCGTCTTTCGTTTGCAACCCATGCCAGCCATAATGGCGTTCCGGATTCTCGTGTGTCTCAATAGGGTGCTGCAATGAACGATCAACGAATGCTGTCGCTCGATCGCCCTGGGGTAAACGTCTCGCTACTTTTCATACGCATTGTCGTCGGCGTCATCTTTATGGCTCATGGGTCGCAGAAGATGTTTGGCGCTTTCGACGGGATGGGAATGGCCAAGACAGTGGAGATGTTGGGAGGCGGCGTGCTGCCTTATCTCGTCATGGTTGGCGAGTTCTTTGGCGGCATCGGGCTGGTTTTTGGTTTTCTCTCCCGATTCGCGGCCGCATCATTGATCGTCATCATGATCGGGGCCGTTGTAAAGGTTCATTGGCAAAACGGGTTCTTTCTTGATAAGCACGGCTTCGAATACAACCTGGCTCTTATCGGTCTGCTGCTGCCGATTTTCATTTGCGGGCCAGGGCGGTTCTCGATCGGCCAGTTCTTCCTGCCCAAGTCCTCGCGCACGGGGCGGCCGGTTGTAATCCTGGAATAGTCAGGCGAGAATCTATTTTCAATACTTGGCTGTTTGTTGATTACCCAACGAGTGCGTCCCGCCCTACGGTGGTCGACCGATTCAATCTTTAGGAGATTACGATGAATTACAAGAAACTACTTGTCCCGGTATTTGTCACTGCTGCGGCCGTCGCCGCGCTTGTTGGATCGTTCGCCATCGCCGATGCATCCAGAGAAGATTCCAAGTCCGCAAACCAGCCGGAAATGAAATTGCCGCCGGGATGGACGGCGGACGATATGAAGGCCTGCATGCTCGCCGGCACGCCGGGCAAAATGCACCAGTATCTCGCCAAAGAAGCCGGCGTTTGGCTCGGAAAGACCACCATGTGGATGGGCCCCGGCGGCAAACCAATGAAGAGCGAATGCACTTCCACCATCACGCCGATGCTGGACGGCCGATATATCAGGTGCGAAATGGAAGGCGATATGCCCGGCATGGGGCCGTTCAAGGGCTTCGGCATCTACGGCTTCGACAACGTTTCGCAGAAGTTCGTCTCAACTTGGATCGATAATCAGGCCACTGGCATAATGAACGGCACGGGCCACCTGTCCGCCGACGGCAAGACGATGACCTGGCAGTATACGTTCAACTGCCCGATCACTAAGAAGCCCACTGTTATGCGTGAAGTCGAAACGACCACCGGCCCCAACACGAAGACGCTCGAGATGTTCGGCGCCGAACCCAAGAGTGGCAAGGAATTCAAGATGATGAGCATCGAGCTGACGCGGAAATAGTACGGCGGGACCCAGAATGCGGGATGCCCAAGCCAGGACATCAATACGGCGTCGTTTGATCCCTGCCCCCTGCATCCCGTATCCTGTATCCTCATTTCTATGCCCTGGCTTCCCATCACCAGCCACATCGGCGTACTCGCCATTCTGAGCGGCATTTGCGCTTTCTTTTTCTGGCTCGAGAAAGTCACCGAATGGAAGTTCTTTCAATTCATTCCGCCGCTCATCTTCATCTATCTTGTGCCGATGGTTCTGTCGAACAGCGGCGTGCTACCCAGCGATTCGGCCGTATACGACTCGATGGGTACCATCATGCTGCCGATGTTGGTGGTGCTCTTGCTGCTCAAGGTGAACATCCGTGGGGCGATTCAAGTCTTGGGTCGCGGCCTCGGCGTCATGCTGTTCGGCTCGTTGGGTGTAATGGTCGGCGCACCGATTGGCTTGCTGATTGTTCGGCAGTGGCTGGGGCCGGATGCCTGGAAAGCGTTCGGATCGCTCTCGGGAAGCTGGGTCGGTGGCTCAGCCAATTTGGTTGCGGTCAGCCAAATGGTTCACGCGTCTGGCACGGAATATGGATTAGCCATACTTGCCGATACCTTGATCACGTACGCCGTTTGGCTGCCGATCCTGTTGGCGTCGAAGAAGTTCGCCAGGCCCTTTGAAAAGTTCACCGGCGCTGAATCTGTCGGGATAGCACCGTTGGACGAGACGGCGGTAGCGCATCGCCAGGACTCGCCCGCACCCACGACCCGCGATTATCTCTTCCTCATCTGCTTGGCGCTACTAGCTACCTGGCTGGCGGATTTGGCTGCCAACTGGATTCAGCATTTTGCAGTCGCTTGGAGTGCCCAGCCGGCAGCCGGCGGCAGCGCTTATTTATCTACAGACACTTGGCGGATTCTATTGATTACGACGGTCGGCATCGGGCTATCCTTCACGCCGGTCAGTCGCATCGTTGGAAGTCATGAACTGGCGATGGCAATGCTCTATCTGTTTGTCGCCCGCATGGGCGCCGGCGCCCAACTGCAAGGCGTGGCGGCGCAAGCCGTGCCATTCATCATCGGCGCGCTAATCTGGATTTTCATCCATGGCTGCTTTTGTCTGCTGGGAGCCAAGATGTTTCGCACCGATATACATACGGCGGCAATCGCCAGTGCCGCCAATATTGGCGGCGCCGCTTCCGCCACCATTGTGGCCTCTTACCACAAACGCAGCCTGGTGCCCGAAGCCATCCTTATGGCGCTCATCGGCTACGCGATTGGCAATTACACCGGTTACGTGACGGCATTGTTCTGCCGCGGCGTGTCGTAAGTACGCTTCCGACTGATCAATGGGTGCGCGTAGCGCGTCGCCGTCTCAACTGCATGGCGCCGAGCGATGCCAGCAAGGCCAAAAGCAGGCCCGACGGTTCAGGTACCATCGAGGAGTTAAGAGCGGCGCCCGATCCCGGCGCACTGCTGCTAAATGGTTCGCCGAAGTGGGATCTCCAGACGGAGTAATCGCCCGGGCCAACGACGTAGTCGTGATCACCGTCGGCGGGGTTATCGACAAGGTCGGTGCCCGTTTGTCCCACTCGCTTTCGCCACACAATGTAATCGGCCATATCGACGCGGCCGTCCTTGTTGTAATCGCCGAGCAGGAAATTCGGTGCGCCAAGCGTGTTCGTGAGGATCGTGCCGTAAGGCACTCCCCTATTCGATTCAATCGTGGACGGCTGCGGCGGCGGCGTATTGATATTTCCGTCATTTATGGGATGGGGATCGCCGGATTGACGATAATTCGTGGTGCCGCTTTGGTAGCCAGACCCGGGGTCGTTGGTCGTGTTGGGGACATGCCAGTCGGCTGCCGTCTGGCCGGTCGAATTACCCCAACGGTCAAGTAGCTGACCGTCATAGCCCAGACCAACATAAGTGGCGTTCGGCGCCATGTGCTGGGACGGATCGAAGTAAGTAATGCTCTGCGGGTTGAGATCGGGCAACTCAAATCCAAAGTTGATCTTCCCATAATAGCGGCCGGTGAACGCTTGGGCCTGCCGCGTGAAGCCAATGCTATCGAGAATCGTCCAGCCTGCCCGGCCGGTGGCAACATCGAGGCCGTTATTGCCGCTGTCGAGGTCAAAATTCAGCGCAGGCGCTGTGCCGCTGTCGTTGCGAATCAGCATGGCGGTAAAGCCGATTTTAATTGTGCCGGTAACGCCGCCGATGGAGCTATTTCGATCCGAGGCGCCGATCGAACTGCCGGAACCGGAGCCAAAGCCGGTTCCGGAGCCTGAATTCACGAGATTCGTAGTGCCGCTTGCAACACTGTATCCATTGCTCTTTTGACGCAGGGTGAGAAACCCGTTCGTTCCAAATGAGCGGCTGGTAAGATTGAAGATTTGTTCGATCTTGCCGGCATTACCGGTGTGGAATGAATTATCCTCGGCATCGACGAAGATCAGATAATACTTCGCGAGCGACATGCTGGGCGTTCCCCGCAGCTCGATAAATTCTCCCGTCGATTCAAGCCCGCTGGGCGGGTCAAAATAAATCTCGTTGATATACGCGTCGGCCCGCGCAGCATTTGCCAACGACGCCGCCATCCCTGCCGCGATCAAATACGATATGCACACGTTGAGTTTTCGATTCATCTTGCGTCTCGTCAAAGTTGTGTGATTCTGGCACTCGACGTGTTGCTACATGGTACGAGCGACGAAACATTCAAATGGCGCTTTAAGACGGGTCAATATCGGCCCATCGAATGCGACTTCTACCTGGCGGCGTTACTGTCGGGCGGAACCCTCAAAGAGCACGTCTACCAAAGCGCCGGGTTGCAACAAAACCTCCGAGGGCATCTTGATCCGCACCGGCGTGCCCCATTGCGGAGTCTTGGAAGAGGCAATCTCATGACTAGGAATCCGTTCGATCCGACGTCCTAACTGTTCAACTTCGCTCGTTATCCGCGGCGCCCCCGCCACACGCGCACGCAACGTGACCCGCATTCCCGGTCTAACATCGAGCGAAACTCCCTCGGGAATGTACCCGACAATATGCCGGCCATAGTCGGCGGCGATCGTCGCGATACGGCCGCCCGGAGGCACCGTTTGACCCGGCGAACAGTAAACGGCCACCAATGTACCGTCTATTGGCGATTGTATTTCCAGTGATTGCGTCGGATTGTTAATGTCTTTCGCGCGGACCTCCAAAGCATGCCGAGTTTGACGCAGCCGCGCAAGGGCCTCGCGCGCGTTTACAGACGCATCCTCAGGCAACTCAGGAATCTCGGCAACCTGTTCCGATTTCTCCTCGGCTGCGAATGACGACCCGGAGGTCAGCCGTGCATCCAACGACAGCATTTTCGTCTGCTCGTACTGCCAGGCTCGACGGGCCGCGTCATTGGCCGGCGTGTTGCCCTTGTCGTTGGCCGCATCGATTTGGTGCTGCGAAAGTTGGGCCAGCACCCGCACGATTTCCTGCCTCAACAACATGTTGCGGCTCTCAAGTTGCTGATCCTCGATGCGTGCGATAACGTCGCCCGCCTGAACGTGATCGTAAATCTTCCATTGCTTACGGGCCAGATGGGGAAGCGACAGGACTAGTCCTGCGGTCGGACTGGTAACTTCCACCCGCGGCGAGTCCACTTCGCCAACTCCCTGAGCAATGGAGCCGTATTGTCGCCAGAGCCAACTAACGGCAACGACCGAAAGCAAAAATGAGAGCACGGGCATCGCTTGCAAGCGAAGCCGCTGCCAGCGAACGGTTCGCGCTAACGGTATGCGTTTTTCTTGAATCATAGCTGAGATCTCATCGCAGAAAATACTCGTCCTTTACACTTCCGATTCGTCGTCGTGCAGGTAGAAGGAAAACTCCTGCACGTCGCCAGCGGCAGCCAGGTAGTCGCGAAGCTCTCCGCGTCGAGCAGGATCGCGCAGCAACAAACGATAGTTCAACACCTGGCGGTCATCCGCATTCAATTGCTCGCCCGTCAAAACTGTTCGATCAGAAAAACGTTGCAGAATTTGCTCGATGCGCTCCCGCGTGGCGCCGGAATCTGCCGGCACCGAAACGGAAAGGGCGGCGTCGAAACGATGGCGCACGCCGAATTCCGTGTACCACAGATAAAACATCACCATGGTCACGCATCCCGCGCCGACCAATGCCGTCGAGTAACGAAAGATGCCAACCGACATTCCTTCGATGATCGCCCACATGATGTACGACGTATCGCGCGTGTCTTTCAACACATTTCGAAATCGCACCACGGCGAATACGGCCAACAAACCAAATGCGATCATGATGCTGCCAGACACCAAAATCATCATCAACGAAACCAGAACCGGCAAAACAACCAGCGACGCGACAAACGACCCCGAATACGAGGGCGAGCTGTGCGTGGCCATGTACACCCAACCAATCGTTTGGCCGATTACGAATCCCAATAAAAGCGACAGCACAATGGTTTGCATCGGCGGCGACGTGCCTGGATCGCCGTATTTCAGCAAGTCAAGAAAATTCAACATCGTACGCTCCGCGTAAGGAAGCCGGACTTATGGGCAATTTGAAGTGCGTTTACGCAATAAACGTATTTTGGAAAAATAGACTTCTGCAGGTGGAACGTTTCAATCAGGTCTTGCATCCAGGCGGGAGGGCGACCGGTGAACTTTAATTCCAATACGACGCCCTTCTCCGCAATGGCGACCTTTCGCTGGGGAACGGCCAGCTTGCAATCGGACCCGTAATGGTAGCCGACGATTTGGCGGTCGAACGTCACGCGCACTCCTTCGGCGACACTCGATACATAGGCTTCGCGCCGGTAACCGACAAACGCCCTGCCGTCGGCAGATAGCCCGCCGCGTCGATCGCAAAACTCGGTCAGAGCGCGAAGCGACGCTTCGTCCGAAACTATCAAGTCTGCGGAGCTGAGCCGAGCGCCGCGCAAAAGCCTTTCTGCAGCCCGTTTGGTTACCGTCGCTCGCAGTTTGTGAATCGTTTCCGTAATGCGCCGTTTAACTTCAAGAAACGCCGGGCTGAACGGATTCTCGTCGTAGAAACGAATGCGCAGCTTGAAGCGATTCTTTAGTCCGTCCATCGTTTGTTGGTAGAGGGCGTACTTCGGAGTATCGAGATACAAACTGTAAATTCGGTAGCCTAACGGACCGTTGCCCGCCATGTATTCATCTGGCTTTAGATAGACAGCCAGAAAATTACGAATCCTGGCAGCCGCCGATTCTGTAACGATGTGCTTCTGCTCGTACCTGTGGACTTCGAACGCCCCCATATGCCTATTCATCCAAATCGCTGAAATCAAAGTGGTGGCGCCGCTATCGGGCGCCACCACCTCCAACTCCCTAAAAGTTCAAAATACGTCTGCTGGAATGTCCTCGTTTCCGTCACGGGAGGCCAGCCAATAGATTACCTTTTTGTCCGTACGATCACTCAGGAACTGAACGGATGTGTCGCACATGATCACATACGCACCGCCCGGATGTTCGGAGTGAATTCGCTCCATGTACCAGCATTTGGGTGGCTTAGTATCATTCACGCCGTTGTCGATGTGCGTCACGTTGTTGCCCGATGCCCACGCGCCGCTCAGGTTGTCGAGGACGCCGTGTTTGAGGCCCACGCCGCGGCCAGTGCATTCGACCACACAAATCGTATGAGACGTGCCATCCACAATCTTTGCGGTTGTGATCGGAGGCGGCTCGATCAGTTCCGGCGCCAGGGGCAATCCCTTCGTGCCGATCAATACGCCGCGTTGCCGGCCGTAGACTATTTTCGTAACGGGGTGTTTTGCATCCTTGAAAGGACCCGAGATCCCCATGTAGTCGATACAGCCCAAGCCCTCGCCCGGAATCCCCCCGAGGTCGAAAATATGACCATCCGGGGTCCGATGATCTTCGAGCTGGGAAGTGCTCGGACAGAGATACGTGGAAATGGTCTGCGATGTCGCGGGCAAATTAATCGGGTCCGTAAACTTCACTTTGAAATTGATCGCGTCGTCAATCGACTGTTCCTCAATGTACCCCAACAAAAAAGATGACCAGGCCATCTCAAATGAATTTGGATTCGTTGGCGACCCCGACCACTTCTTCCCCGCCGGCCATTTGCCCTTAGCGGCTTCGTAGGACGTTAGCCCGATGCCAATTTGATGCAAGTTGTTTTGACAAGCGGTACGGCGCGATGATTCACGCGCGGCCTGCACTGCGGGAAGCAATAGTGCGATCAGGACTCCGATGACCGCGATCACCACCAGTAGCTCCACCAGGGTGAATCCGCAAAGCTGCCGCTGCCGCGTCATTTGTTGGACCCCCATCGTTTGGCTTTGGGCGGGCGCGCAATGGCGCGGGCTTTTCGCCAAAATCTTGCCTACACTCCCCAGAGCAAATAACTTATCCCGCCAAAGTTAATAGTCTACACACAAATTCTTCATAAATGCAACTTTAAACCCGTCATTCTGCGGCGCTGGGTCGCGTATTTTCGCGGTTTTTTTCTCCGTAAGCCCGACAATCGCAGACTCGCCCAGGAGAAAGCGCTCGCGGCTGCAACCCATTGTCTCTAAATGGGTTGCGAATTAGATGCCGGGCGAAAGCTTCAGCGAGGGGGGACGGCATCCGGGGCCGGCAATTGGAATTCGCAGATCATCGGCCGCTTCCCTTCACTAACCGTGAAGTAGCTCTTCCCATCCGGGGTAAATGAGACGGCCTCGCCCTTTGGTCCCTGCCGGCTGCCGAGCACAGGAATTTCTCTGGGACGCGTTTTAAGAGCGACGCCAATGCTTTGGCCGGGGACTCGATTCCAAAGCCATCCCCGATCGTCGCCACGGAGAATAATCCGACTTCCGTCGCGCGCGATGTCTCCGCCGGTAATGTGAAATACATCCAACGCGGCTAGCGACTCTAGGTGTATCAAGGCATTGTCTTTCAATCGGCCGGCCGGACAAGTAAACAAATACGCGCTTTGCTTTTCTTTCGTCACGATAAAGAGATCGCCGCTTACCGGATCGACGATTAGAGCCTCGGCATTGTGGGCGCCATCGGGATAGACCAGGCGAAATACCTCGACCGCTTCCACCACAATCTGACCGCCACGCGCTTCGGAGATTTTTGGCTCCGCAAAGCGCACCACGCGCACCTCATGGCGCTCGGCATAGTTATCACCGATGTCGCCGATGTAAAGGTAATCGACGCCGGCTTTCGGTCCGGGGCCGAGCGCGATATCTTCAAAATCCTCGATCTCGCCTGGAAAATTCACCAGTGCGGCCAGCTTGCCGGAAGGATTGAAGGCAAACACTTGTCGGGATTTGCCGTCGTTGTGCATCCACAAGATGTCTGGGTTCTGTCGGCTCACTGCCACTCCAGAGATCTCAGTCAAATTCGTCAACTTGATATGTCCCGTGTAGTGCACCTTGGCGTCGTCTTCAGCAATCGCGCACGGCGAACCGATTACCAAACTGGAAAGCAAAACAAATATTGGCCAGTAAACCGAGCGTCGATGGTCCGGGATCTGTGGTTTCATATGCGATCCGCCTGGTTCAGATTCGTCGCGAGTAAGCGCCCATTAACGAAAAAGTATAATCGACGCAGTGGCGCGGCTGTCAAATCGATAGGAATCCGTGCGATTTTGACGGGCGGTTCCCGACGACGAAAACTTTTGCGATAGGGCCGGTGGTCGCAGTCGATCCACCGGAGTCCCTAAAATCGACGCCGAACAGCGACAATTCCGCGTTTTATCCCGCTTTCATCCGCTCCAGAAGCTGATTCACCGGCACCGTAGCAAACGTGCTGGCATAGTCCGACATCGCGTAGGGAATGATTAGCTGGCCTCTGTGCACGACGCCCCCGCAACTATACACCACGTTCGGCACGTAGCCTTCACGCTCGTTTTCATTGGGCGCAAGCAGCGGTTCGGACAGCCGTCCGATCACCCGGGTTGGATCATCGATGTCGAGCAAGAATGCGCCCATCGAGTACTTGCGCATGGGCCCCACGCCGTGCGTCAATACAAGCCAGCCGACCTCCGTCTCGATTGGCGAGCCGCAGTTGCCAAGTTGAACGTACTCCCACGGATAGGTTGGCTTGGCGATTAGCTGCTTCGTATACCAGAAATGCAGCATCTCTGAATACATGATGTAAATGTTTTCGCCGTCCTGTCGCGAAAGCATCGCGTAATAACCGTTGATCTTCCGCGGGAATATGGCCAGGCCTTTGTTGCGGATCTCCGGACCGTTGAGCGTATTGATCCTAAAACGGAGAAAGTCCTCGGTTTCGAGCAATTCTGGCAGTGTAACGCGTCCGTCGAACGCGGTGTGCGTTGCGTAATAGCGTACCGAGCCATCCTCGTCGTGAAATTGAACGAAGCGCGCGTCCTCGATGCCATTGAGTTGCGACGGCGAGTAGGGAAAGATCGCCCGCTCCGCGAGGCTTTGTTCCGGCGAAAACGTGAACTCGTAGTTCGACTTCGCCAGTGCCGTGATGGCATTCGCCACCGTATCGAACTCGTTTGCCCGCATGCGATGTTGCCGGCGCACGACACCCACCGCGGTTTGCAACTGGCTAAACGTAAAGCTATCGTCGACAAACGCCATCACCTGCTCGACGAAGCCGTTAGCGAACCCAAGCTCGACGAGTTTGCGCTGGAAGAGCCCTTTGTCGTACTCCGTGTTCGGCTCCATCTCCGGCGTGGTCACGAACCGCGGCGTAGGATCGAGCACGATCCGACAATCGCGGTCGATAATGCCCGAACGGAACGTGATCGAGGAAACGTGTCCTTCGCCCGTCGCCCGCAAGCTAAGAATAAACCGTTTCGAGCCGGCCGGCACGTTCGATTGATCGGGGTGCCAAACAATCGAGGGGTTGAACAGCGCCGCGGATTCCAGCGCATATTCCTGCGTGAAATACGCCCCGATAAGAAGTTGCCGTTTCTCGCTTACGGGCGCATCGGTCAACAGGAACTGACGTGCGTACTCGAAGCGGTGAAGGATAAACTGTCGTGCCTTTTGGTGCCGGCCGTGGAACTCGGTAAAGAGATCGGAGATGAGCCGATCGACATCTGCCTCCGCCAGCGACATCACCCGCGCCACAATTCGAAAGGCGCGCTGCTTGTCGGCAAATTCAAACGGCCGCACCAACACCCGCGCGTTGTTGGGCTTGATAAGGACGTCCGTTCGCTTCAGGTCCATTGCAACCTCCATGCCTGCAAGTGTAATCTGCTCGCTCCGCGAGCAGAAATCCTCTCGCGGAGCGAGAAGACGACACTTGCGTTCAGCGACCGTCCTCATCCAACCGCAGTCGTCGCCGGCGCGGCCTCGCGCAGGGCCGACAGCGAGTTCTCCAGAAGCTGCATTTCAGCAAGTGCCAGCAAATAAGCCAAGGTCGATTCGGCTCCTTGGTTTTGATTTACTCGATCGGCGTGCAATCCGTCGCAGCATGCACCGGAACTGGCGTCGCAAACGGGAAGCCCCAAGTCGTTGCGGCCAGTGAACCACTCGAATGCCAGCCGGGCCTGGTCGAGCCAAGATGAATCGTTTGTCGCTCGATAGGCCTCGATGGCCGCTGAGACCATCGACTGGGCTTCCAGCGGCTGCTGATCGAACCGGGCCGCTTGCTGGCCCCGAGCGTAGAATCCCTCGGAGCCGATGGGGCGGAAGTGACCGGCCGGCGCCCGCTGCACCTCCGCCAGCCAGCGGAGGGTGCGCAAACCTATTTCCATCGCGTGCGCATTGCTGGTCCAGCGCCCACTCAGAATCAATGCGTGCGGCAACTTGCCGTTATCGTACGTGACTTTCGACTCGAACCACGGCCAATCGCCGCGCGCATTTTGTTCGTATAACTCGATCAGCCGAGTGGTGAATGCATCGCGATGCTGATTCATCAGCCTGTCGCCGCTCATCCGTCGAAGATATTCGTGGATGCCGATCAGCGCGAAGGCCCAGGCCCGTGGCGAGGCGGTTTGCGCCACGGCGTTCACTGCTGGCTCCAACAATTGGGCCGCCCAGGAATGAAACGCCCGCCGCCGGGTGCGCCCGATGCATGCTCCCACTGCCCACGCTGCTCGTCCCACCGAATCATCCGAACCCGCTACGTCGAGCCACTTTCGGTCGAAGCTCAAAAAATTTCGAAAGCAGCCCGTTTCCATGTCAAATGCGTAATTCAAAAATGCCGCGTAGGTCGTCGCCGCTCGATTGATTTCAAGCGAATCGTCTCCCAGC
The DNA here is from genome assembly GCA_963807935.1 of uncultured Planctomycetota bacterium. Lineage (GTDB taxonomy): Bacteria > Planctomycetota > Planctomycetia > Pirellulales > Lacipirellulaceae > JABDGM01. The sequence goes on along the minus strand of CAWEDY010000016.1, from coordinate 74,922 downwards.
TCTTCGAGCAGTACCGTCAGCACCAACGCACGCGCATTGTCATCCAGGCAGTAACCTTCGCGAAAATTTGGAATCGAATACGTTGCGTGCTGGATTACGCCTGTCGGATCCGTCATTTGCCAGAGATGCTGCAACCGCAGCTCGGGAAGCTGCGGCGGCTCCTCGTCCAATGTGCGAACTGCTCGCGACTTCACAAGCGCCGGCGGACGGCTGTGCCGCGCTCGCTGAAACGATTCCATGTACAGGTGCGCTACGTGGCTCCAAATCATTTCGCGCCCATCACGTAAGCGCGTTTTCGCATGGCGTGTTGCCGCTGTTCGTCTTGCGCAAGGTCAATAACGCTGCGGGCGATTGCGTCGGAATCGGCAAATGGCACCAGTATGCCGCGGTCGTCCGCCAACAACTCCTCGGCGTGCCAATACGGCGTCGAGATCACGGCCTTCCCACAACCGAAGGCGTATGCCAACGTACCTGAGACCGATTGGGCCCGGTTTAAGTAAGGCGTGATATATATATCGGCCGCGCCGATGAATTCCGTCAGCTCGCGAATCTCGACGAATCGATTGTAAAAGATGACGTGCTTCTTAATATTCAACTGTTGGGCCAGCCGCTCCAGACTATGGCGATACGTTTCGCCCTCATCGCGCACCAGGTTCGGATGCGTGGCGCCCAGAATGATGTATACAAACTCTGGCAGTTGGGCAATTATTTGCGGCATGGCACGCAGCACGTGCTCGATTCCCTTGTTCGGCGAAAGCAGACCGAACGTCAGCGCAACGAGCTTGCCCTCTACGTCAAACTGGTCTTTGAAGAAGTTTGGGTCCACAAACGGCATGTCGGGAATACCGTGCAGAACAAGGTCAACCTTTTCTTGCGGCACGCCGTATATCTCGACGAGGAACCCACGGCTGCGCTCCGACATGACGACGACCCGGCTCGACAGTTCGCACAGCTTTTGCATCACGCGGCGCTGATCGTCGTTCGGCGATTCGAGAACGGTATGCAACGTGCTGACGACGGGTACGCGCAGATCGCGCAACAGCGCCAGAACGTGGCCACCCGCCGCGCCCCCGTAAATGCCGTATTCATGTTGCAGGCAAGCCACATCGACATTTGCGAAGTTCAAAAAATCCGCCGCCCGCCGATACGAAGCCAGCTCCTGTTCCTGGATTTCGAAGCGGACCTCGGGCGGATAATCGTAACCGCCTTCCAAGTCGTTTACCGGCACGACAATGCACTCGACCTGCGGATATTGGCTCGCCACCGCGTTGCGCAAGTCGAACGTGAACGTGGCGATACCACACTTGCGCGGCAGATAATCGCCCACAAACGCAACCTTGTCAATTTTTACGCTTCTAGGCATCGCCAGTCTGAAGGGCTAGTGTAATCCGCGCATCACATCGAGTCGCGAAACTTCGACCATCGCGCAGTATTTGTCCGACGCGCCGTAATAAATTAGCAGCCGGTCGTCCTTGTCAACAATGCCGGTCGGAAACACCACTTTATCGACAAACCCTTCTTTCTCAAATTCAAGCTGAGGTTCGAGGATTGGTTCGCGGCTAACTTTCAGAACACGCCCCGGATCGTCTTTAGCCAGCAACATGGCGCCGGCGCAATAGCGCCAACTTCGCCGACGACTTCCGAACTGCGATTGCCATGATAGATTTCCAGCCAGCCTTCGGGTACCGCCAGCGGCGGAGGTCCGGCGCCGACTCGGCCGCCTTCCCACTCGCCAGTCCCGGCAAAAAGATACCGGTGCGCTCCCCAATGCACGAGATCGGGCGAGCGAGCAATCCACATTTCCGGTCTGCAGAACGGCATTTCGCCCAGCGGGCGGTGCAGGGCGATGTACTCACTGCCTACCTGTCCGGGAAATAATGCCACGTCCTTGTTTTCAGGGCAAAATATGATTCCATGCCGATCGAGCGTCGTAAAATCGGACGTCGAAGCCAGCGCAGTCGCTGGTCCATGTCGCGATACGGCCACATACGTAATATAGTAGCGGCCATCCAGCGGCGTAATTCGTGGGTCCTCAAGACCGTACTCCTCCGCGTCAATTGCCGGCAGAAACAGCGGCCCGTCGTAACTGTCGATTGTCTTTCCGTCGCTGGTGCGGAAAACTCGCAGGTGCGAGATAAACGTTAGCCGAACCAAGCCGGTGTGTCGATGACGTACGACGCGCGGGTCGTGCGACTCCAAATGTTCGTTCTGTACCCAGTCAACCACGTAACCACCGTCTGGCGACCAACGCGGATGCGCCGTCCAACCCGCCCGCCGTTCGCATGGCCTTTCGGCAACACGCGCGAGAATCACGGTATCATCGCCGTGCCGCACGACGCCCGGATTGAACACGCCAATGACTTCCCAATCGGGGTGACTTGGCGCCACGTCTTCCGGCCGAAGCAGCAAATGTGTGGCAAGTCGTTCAATCATCGCTCACAATACCCCATCGCCGACGTCGCTAATTACGGAGTATAGCATGCGCCAGTCGGTCGGCCGCAGATGCCACCGCAACGGAGTCCCGTCCGTTCTGCTCCGTGGTTTTGCGCACGTGACTGCGATCGCGAATCCACGCCGCCTGGTCCGCCATAAAACCGCGCAACAATTCGCAATACACTCGCGATTTCTGGCGTCCCTCGCCCCAATGCAACTCGAATTGCTGATAAACATCGTATTCGCGCCCGTGCCCCATGCAGTCGCGGTCCTTCGGTCCATACGACACAAGCACATCCACGCGCGCACCGGCAAATAATTCACATAGTTCGCGCATGTTCGATTCGTCGGCTATTGCATGAATGCGCGCATATGTCGGCACCCAGCCTTGCAGCAGTAAATCGCCGCGTTCGAATACCAGCCGTAGCTCTTGCCGATCCATCCGCCCCGGTTGGTGGAACCCATGATAGAAATTGAAGTGTACCGCGCCGCCGTATCGCACAGTGCATTGCACCTGGTCCTCGATGTTCGTTGAGTTCCGGCGACTTGCCTGAGCCGCGACGACGACACCTTCACCAAGCCACCCGGCCAGCAAATCGAAGAAGTGTACGCCGTGCTCTATGAAGATCCCGCCACTCTTTTCGCGATCCCAAAACCAATGCTCCGCAGGCAGGTTCTCATCCGCAGCGTAATTCTCGAAGTAACCATGCAGCAACTCGCCAAGCAGCCGCCGATCGATCAACTGGCGCACCGTTTCGAACAGCGGATTGTAACGCTGCATCAAGTTCGCTACTAGCAGCCGATCGTGGCGGCGAGCAATTGAGATCAGATCGTCGGCTTGCTCGACCGTGAGAGAGAGGGGCTTCTCGCAGACAACGTGCTTGCCAGCCGTGAGCGCTTGCTTCGCCTGAGGATAGTGTAAGAACGGCGGCGTTGAGATGTAGATGACTTCCACGGCCGGCAGCGCGACGAGCCGCTCGATCTCAACGACGTCCTCTACGCCGTAGCGCCTTGCCGCGGCCAGCGCGGCCGGCCGGGCGGTTCCCGCCATTCCGACCAGGCGAACTCCCGGCACTTGCACGAACTGCTGCAGCGCAAACAGGCCAAAGCCGCCGCAGCCGATCACGCCCAAACCGATTTCCTGCTCCATGTCGTAAGTGTACCGTGAAGCAGATATGGTTGTCTGCTGTAAAGCGGAGAACCGCACGCGGCGAGGCAGATACGAAAATCCGCCCCATTAACCACGACGAGCGCTTCGTCTTTTCGCGGTCGTTTGCGGCTTGCTTTCGTAGCTGCCAGTACGGCCAATCCACAGCAAAGCCCCGGTTAACGTGGTTGCGCCGATGAGAGCGGCCGCCTTCCGCGAGGACCCCGGCTGTTCGCGATGCGTTTGAAGATGATCATCCGGCTTTATTTCGCTTTGCAATTCAATGTTCGACCCCATCGGCGGGGCGCTTTCCGCGGCAGACGACTCATCCGCCGCGACGTCCACAGCCTGGTACAGGCCGACCGATGTTTCCAGCTCGGTCTGCGCGTCGAAGCGTCCTAGATGATCTGCAAAAACTGGCGCGAGGTCGAAGCCGCTTTCATTCACGTCATTGCTCGAGGGAAGCATAACCATTCCATCCACCACCTCACCCGCCGGCAATTCATCGTCCGAAATCTGTGCCTGCCACAATTCGATTTCGGAGTTCGACGGTTGGCCCTCCGGCGATTCGCCGGCAGGGGATTCCGCGTTTGCTGCTTTGGCCGGCAGAGGCGTATTGACGTCGCGAAGTTCCCGTAAGACTGCACTCACAGCATCGCGCTCTTGCGTCAGGGCATCAGTCGAGTCGATAAAGCTATCGACAATCGTTTCGTCGGAGGGCCGAATAAAACCGTCGAGCACTTCTGGCTGCGCGGTTTCCTGCACCGTTGATCCCGAAGCCGGCCGGTCGTACGAACTATTCGCCGTCAACAATAAAAGAGTTGGTGTGTAGTCCTGAAATGCCAGATCGCGCGCCTCCGTGGTAAGCGTCGCGACCGAATTACTATCTCTTGATACGAACGCCGGCAAGGCCGCTGAATCGGTGAGCGCCGAAGTGTATGCCAATACGCCCGATGCCGGAGGAATCTCTTTGAGCGGTGATTTAAGCGAGCTGAAATTCTGCAACGGCGGCGCCGTCGGCGGCTTACTGGGGGCATACGTCACGACGGGCACCGCAACAATGGTGTAGGAAGACCAAACGGCTGGCTGGCCAAACGACGTAGACGTTACAACCATATAGGCCTCGCCGAACGCTGGCTCCGAAAGGGCCGTCATGGCGCTTGTTTGCGGCGGCGAACCAGCGATGGACTGATTCAGTGTCGAATCATATGCTCGCTCCGGATTGTACGAACGCACTTCAATTGTCAAACCGAACCCTTCCCGCAATGCGGGCGGATCTTGAAAGCCGCCGTACGCGAGATCGAATTCCCGCGCGGCGCCCACCGCTTGTGCGTCGTAGCCAGCCAAATGTTGCTGCTGCGGGGCGAATGCGGCCAAGTCGCCAAGTCGCGGCGCGAGTGCATCGTCCGATCTAACCACTTGGGCGCCGTATCCGTACGGCAATTGTCCGTGCGACGCCGAGAGCATCATCCGATCTTCCAATCGCTCCAACGGCCATCGGCGCGCAAGAACTCGCAGCGTCCTCTGCGAGGGAAGAGATGCGTGATCAACTTTTGACGCAATCGGCTCAACATGACATCGATAAGTGCAGCTCAATCGCCACAAAACACGCGAAAAAACACCAGGACTTCAAAAAAATTGGCATCCAACGATTGGCGATCGATTCTGTTTCTCGTTGTGACTCGCATACTTCTGTGGCCAAGCAAGTTCGGACCATTACTGTTTCACGATTTAGCGCATCAATCAATTCGCGCGACTAAGTGCCGTCTGATGTGCGGCTGAGGGCCTGTTCCCAGCCGCTCTCGTCTCCCGAAGCAACAGTCGAAAGTCCTCGCTGTCGGCCAGATGGGCTAGCGATGGATCCTTCAGCCGCCCGCTCGGCAACCCGGCGGCAATGGCCTCTCGCAATGTTACCACCGCAGCATGAAGGCACCCCGTCTGGGATTGTCGCGGTGCGTTTGCCGTGCGCATCAGTCCATACGTTGACCCAAGCTGTTGTGCGATCGAGTAAAGTCGTTCTGGCTGCCCGGGCCACAATTGTTTGCACTTCAGCACAACTTGAACGGCCGCATCAAACTTCGCCTGGCTATTCAAGTTTCGCACGAAATTCACATAGTGTCGACTCAACAGGCCGCGGTATCGTGCGTCGGTTGGCACGCTTTCAAATGCGCGGCGCTGATAAGCAATCGCCTGTTGATAGGCTTTCTCGGCCTCGGGGAAACGCCGCTGTCGGTCGAAGAGCATGCCCAGGTTGTTCCACACGCTGCCCGCGTTGCTGAGTATCTCGACGTCCTTCGGCTGCGCCGCGAGCAACACATCCTGCAAGCGAGCAGATTTGTGAAACGACGACTCGGCCTCCGCCAACTGGCCGGCGCGACTTTGCACCATGCCGAGATTGTTGACGCTAATCGCCAAATCGCGACGATACGCGCCCGCCAAAGGCGATGCTTTTACCAACTCCTCTTGAAGCCGAATCGCATCCGCGTAGCACAACTCTGCTGTCTTCCAATCTTTGGTCCGCGACGACAAGAAACCGAGGTTGTTGTACGTGCGCGCTAAATCGCTCTGATGAATACGGTTGATTGGATCGGCCTGAACTAACTTGAGCTGAATCGCAATCGCTTTCTGATAGGCGTCCGCGGCGAGATTCGCATTTGCAAGGTCTTGCAACGAGCCGAAATTATTGTAACTTGCCGCAAGGCTTCGCATCGCCGCTTCGTTTGTTCCCGGTGTTGCCGCCAGATTCTCTTGAATCCCAATTGCGGCAGCGAACTCTTTAGCGGCAGCCGCCTTGGCTTCCATTTGGCTATACACAAGTCCGAGGTTGCCGTGCGTGGTTGCCAGATCGGTCGCCAGATCAATCGAATCTGGACCGGCCGCAAGCAGCGCCGCCTGCGACTGGCACGCCTGTTTTAGCAACGCCAAGCCTTCCGATGCGCGGCCGTTTTCCGCCATCAATAAACCGATGTTGTTCTGGCAAAGGGCCAAATTGCGGGAATACTCCGCATTCGACGGGTCGCGCGCCAGTAGCTTCTGCCAAACGTTTATCGCCTTGGCATGTGCATCGAGTGCCTGATCCGTTTGACTCATTTTCTCGCTTAAGCTGCCCAGCTTGCTGTAAGCGCGTGCCAAGTCCGTCGCGAGCGACGGGTCGTTGACCGCCTCTCTTTGAAATTTGTTGTAGAGCTCTAAGCAATCTTGTAACAACTCATGACGCACGCCTTCCGCTCCCGGAATCGCGGCAAGTTGATCGACGAGTTGAGTGGCAAATCGATCGAGCAGTGCATGTGTTTGCCGCAGGTGATCGCGCGCCTGGAGCAGAGCCCGTTCCCGCTCCGCCGTTTTCTCGTGCGCAATCATCATCATGCTGGCGACCGTTCCCACGAACGCCACGAGAAGCATGGCAGCCGCGGCAAACACCACCCCGCGCCGCCGCTTGGCCCACTTGCCGGCTCGAGAAAGCAAACTGGGCGGGCTGGCCGAAATGGTTCGGTCATCCAGAAACCGCTGCAAGTCTTCTGCCAATTCTTTCGCCGAGCTATATCGCTCGTGCGGAAATTCCGCCACGCATTTCAACACGATCGTTTGGAAATCGGCGCAATATTTCGGTTCCAATGGCGCAGCGGTTTGGGGGCCTGCCGGTTACGGTCAAAATAAAGCTGAATGTCGCTCATTTCATCGGCCGGATGATGAAGCGTCGCCAGTTCGTACATCGTGATGCCGAGCGAGTAAATGTCGGTCCGCTGATCGATCAGAGCGGTCCGGCCAAGTGCTTGTTCCGGGCTCATGTAGCGCATCGTGCCCAACACGTCGCCCGTTTGGGTCAGACCCTGATGTTCGCGACAGCGGGCCAGACCGAAATCGGTAACCCACAATTTGCCCTGATCGTCCAGCAGCAAGTTCGAAGGTTTCACATCGCGATGGATAACGCCATACTCGTGCGCGGCGTGCAACGCTTCGGCTGCCTGCAGCGCCAGCCGCGCCACAACTCGGACGTGATCGGCCGTGTCGCCGGCCCGCATCGGTACAAAGCTCGTCGCATCTTCGATGCGCGTGACCGAGCTCCGAAACTCGGATTCGCTTCGCGGAGTGATTCGGCCACCTGACCATGCCAGCGTAAGATCCGGACCATTCGGCGACGTCGTGCCGTGCGACACAGGGCCGATGGAGCGCAGCCCGTCCAGCAAGCTGGTGAGCGACTGGCCGTCCACGAGCTGCATGACGTAATAATGCACTCCGTTATCTTCGCCGATCGCGTACACGGGCACGATGTTTGGGTGCTGCACCTGGGCTGCGGCCTGCGCTTCGTTTTTGAATCGACTGATTTGCTTGGCGTCGTTCGCCACCGTGAAGGGCAAAATTTTCAGGGCGACCCGCCGCCGCAATGACAATTGCCACGCTTCAAATACAACACCCATGCCACCGCGGCCGATCTCCCGCACCAGCCGGTAGTCGGCAATTGTCTGCATCGACTGCGGAAGGCCACCTTCCGCCAGCAAGCGCTTCACGTGGTCCGGCGAAACGCCGGCCGCCGCGTGAAACAATTGAAGCCCGCTCAAATAGCCGCGTAGTTGCGCCGCATCGTCCGGATACTTCTCGAGCAATTCTTCGGGATTGACGGGCAGACCACGCTCGATCGCGACCAAATAGTCGTCGAGGATCCGAGCCAGCCGCTCTTGATCGGGCCCGGGCACGGCGCAGGTTGTCGTACTTGGCGAATTCAAGTCAGCTCTCGCTCGATGGGTCTTTGCGATAAACGGTCCGTAGTTTTTCGATGGCCCGCAGCCAAAGCATCCGCGTCGCACCCACAGAGCGGCCGATACGGCGAGCGACCTCGTCAAACGGCAGTCCTTGTAAATTACGCAAGACGAGCACCTCGCGATAGTCGTCCGGCAATTGCGCCAGTCGGTCGGCCAGCACGACCGCCTCCTCGCGTTGCTGCACGGCCATGCTTGGGCTCTTGCCCTGCGATGGAACAAGTGCGGCCAATTGAATGGTCGATTGCTCCAAGGCGAAGCCGAGCCGCTCGATCGAAACCTCGCGCCTCACGTCCCGCCGCGCGGCCAACATATGCTGTTCGACGAAACGCGCTAAATTATTCACTAGTATCTGTCTAAGCCATGCCAACAGCTCTTGTTCGGTGGTGCCACGAAATTGACCAAAGTTCTTGTGGGCCCGGAGCATTGTCTCCTGAACGACGTCCGATGGGCTGACACGTGGCCGTAGCCGTTTTTCGATTTGCGTTGCCGCCAACACGATTAAATAATTGCGATATTGCTCCAGCAACAAGCCGAGGCTGCTTTTGCTTCCACTTCGCGCCCGGCCGATCAATGAGTTGGCGTTCGCTCGGTTGGAAGCGGCCGACGAATTGTCGGACAGGCGCGGGCCGCTGTTGGAGCCGCTCGTCTTCATCGATTTCGCGACATCGATCGCCATGACCTGATTATTGTCCGCCCGTGCATTTTCTGCACTAAGGGTACACCCTCGTAAAGGGGACCGATTTTCCCGCCTGATGTCACGCGCCTAACGACTTTTTGCCGTGCAGGAACAGGCCAAAATAGCATCAAAATCCGCGTTTTTCCCACCGGCGGAGGCATGCCGAATTCTTGGACAGCGCTTGTGTGGCGCGGGGCGGGACAATCCTGTCAGAGTACTTAATGGGCAACGCGACAGGCTGCCCGAATGCGGCGAACTGCCGCGTAGCCCGTCGCGTACGATGCCATAGGATTGTGTTGGCGGTCGAGGTTTCTCGGGCCGGAATACGAGTAGAGGCACATTTCATTTTGGAGCGACCACTATGTTGGCTCATCGTCGATCAAGTTTTGAACCGCTGGAAAAAAGACTCGCGCTCACGGTAACCGCGACCGTTTCGTCGGCCGGCGACCTCCTGGTGCAGGGCGATGCCGATGGCGCTGTGCTAATCACCTCCACGGGCACCGGCACGTTTGAAGTTACAGACAATGGCGCACCGGTCGGCGGCACGCTTACGGGTGTAGACCGCAACATCAGAATCGACATCGATGAATCCGCCGGCGCGGACAACAACGTCACCCTAGATCTGGGTACTCAGGCCGTCGATAAGATTTATGCCGACCTCGGCGATGGCGCCAATTCGCTGTTGGTGACCGGCGGCAGCGCAAAGCGCTTCGTCTACGAGGGCGGCTCCGGGCCCGACACCGTCGATCTCACAACGCCGATCAGTGGATACGCGAACGTCAAGCTCGGCGATGGCGACAACAGCCTCACGGTGAACGGCGCGGTCGGTAGTCTTTTTGTGAGAGGCGGCAGCGACGCAGACACCGTAACGATTGCATCCACCGCTTCGGTGATGCACAACGTGTTTTCCCATCTTGGAAGCGGTGACAATAACTTCTCGTTGGACGGATCGATTAGCGGTCACCTGCTTGTTTTGGCCGGCAGCGGCGCTGATACCGTTACTCTGGCCGATGCCTCGTCTGTGGGCCACAGCGTTGGGCTCTCGCTTGGCAGCGGCGACAACACGGCCACTGCCGCGGGAAGCATCGGTGGCTCGCTACGGTACAACGGCCGCGATGGAAACGATACGCTAACTATCGCCGATACCGCCACCATTGCCGACAATCTATTCGCTCGCTTGGGCGCCGGCGATAACGTCGTCAACCATAATGGCAACGTCGGCGGTAACTTCACCGTCTTGAGTGCTAACGCCAACGATCAGTTGAATCAGGGAACGACGGCCGTCATCGGCGGGCAGTTGAACGACAAACTTGGCCAGCAGTCCACCGAACGCTATGAGGGTTACGGTTTCCGCGAACATGGACTGATCACGAATGGTTGCACGCCGCCGAATACGACGCCGACCACCACGACTACGACTTCGATGGCTGCATCGCGGAATACGGCTCTGTCCCGACTTGCCTCGGTGGTGTCGCGCCTGCGTCGTTAATCGCGTACGCGCAGATCGCGGAAGGAAATCTCTCCTGAGACGTGAGTGGCGGCCGGTGTCCGGTTGTCTGCCAGTGCCCATCGGGGCAACTTGGACACGGTCGCCGCTCTGCGTCTTGTTCTGCAAGGCGCGTCCCGCCACGCCACTGTTTTTTGGGCGGCCTCCTCTACAAAGACAAGCTGGCATGATCGCACAGCTTTTGCTTTTGCGCCGTAACATCCGTGCATACACGCCGGTCTTAAACTAATAGGCTGGGTTCAATTGTCCGGGGCGGGTTACAAGCAGGCACCGGTGGCGTCGCCAGCAACCGGCTGCCCATAGCGGCAATAATGTAGCTCTCTTCACGCGACTTCAGTAGGCGGCGGAAGAACGGCGGAACACTGGCTTCGCAATGAGCGCGGGGCAGGGCCCATTTGCAAGCCACGAACGGCTAACGAACAGAGGAGAATATCATGTGGGCCTATTCCCGTACGGGGCAATCTCGCGATGCGCGCAAACGCCTTTCATTGGAACTGCTTGAAGACCGCCAGCTCATGGCGGCCGATTTATTCGCAACCGCATTTCCCAGGCATCCCTTCCCTAAGCCAACCCTTCCCACGCCGACCGTAGCCGTCCGCACCTACGACGGCACCGGCAACAATCTTGCGCATCCGCAGTGGGGAAGCACCGATGAAGGATTGCTGCGTGTTGCCGCGGCCGATTATGGCGACGGCATCGCCACGCTCGCCGGCGCCGATCGGCCCGATGCCCGAGCGATCAGCAACGCCATCGCGGCCCAGGACGCAGATACCGCGCTGAACGACCGGAGTCTTTCTGCATTCATTTACGTTTGGGGGCAATTCCTCGATCACGACATTGACCTCACAACCGATGGTATGACTGAGTCGGCGGATATTTCCGTACCCACGGGCGACGCGCAGTTCGATCCGAATAGCACGGGCGCGGAGGTCATTCCTTTCACTCGTTCGATTTACGATGCGACCACCGGAACGAGCACCTCGAATCCCCGCCAACAGACCACGCAGATTACGTCCTGGATCGACGCTTCGATGGTTTACGGCTCAGACAAGGCGACGGCCGACAGCTTGCGCACGTTCGTCGGAGGCAAATTGCGCACCGGCGCCGGCAATATGCTTCCGTCCGATGCGAGCGGCTATCTCGCCGGGGATGTGCGTGCGAACGAGAACATCGAGCTCACGTCGCTGCAAACGCTATTTGCCCGCGAGCACAATCGCATCGCGACGCAGCTTGCCCACGACAATCCGACGTGGACCGATGAGCAAATTTATCAACAGGCTCGCGCCATGGTCGGCGCCGAAATCCAAGTCATCACGTACAAAGAATTCCTACCCGCGCTGCTGGGCCAGAGCGCAATCGCGCCCTATCGTGGTTACGACCCGAATGTCAATCCGAGCATTGCCAATGAGTTTTCGACGGCCGCCTTCCGATTGCACACGCTCGTTAACAACGATGTGGAATTCTTCGGTAACGATGGTCGCGCCGTTCGCGATGAGCTTCGGTTGAGCGATGCCTTCTTCAATCCCACCCTGCTCGCAGAAACCGGCATCGACACCATCCTCAAATATGCCGCCTCCACGCTCGCGCAAGAGGACGATAACCAGATTGTTGATGGGCTGCGAAACTTCCTCTTCGGCGATCCGGGCCAAGGCGGCCTCGATCTGGCGTCGCTCAACATTCAGCGCGGACGCGATCATGGACTGGCCGACTACAACACGGTCCGCCAGGCATATGGCTTGTCGCCGGTCACCGAGTTCTCCCAGATCTCGTCCGATCCCCAAGTGCAACAAACGCTCCAATCGCTTTACGGTTCGGTCGATAATATCGATCTTTGGGTAGGCATCCTCGCCGAGGACCATGCCCTGGACGCATCCGTCGGCCAGTTGGGAAAGACGATCATCGCCGATCAATTTGAGCGACTGCGCGACGGTGACCGTTTTTGGTACCAACGCGAGTTTTCCGGCAAAACACTCACCAACCTCGAACAAACAACTTTGGCCAGCGTCATCGAGCGCAACACGACGATCAGCAACTTGCAAACCAACGTCTTCTATTTGCAGGCCGAAGTGAACGGCCTGGTGTTCGTGGACTCAAATGCTAACGGCCGGGCCGATCGCTTCGAAATCGCCCTACCCGGGGTTAAAGTCCAATTGCTGAACGACGAAGGTGCTATCGTGGCCACGACCGTCACAGGCCGCGACGGCCGTTATCACTTCACGTCATTTAGCGAAACGGGCGATTATCAGGTGCGCATCGTGCTGCCGTCTCGGCTTACCACCAACGTAACCACACGCGATGTGCTGATCTCACGCGGCGGACTGACGATCAGCGGCATTAATTTCGGCCTGCACCCGGCCGGCCGAATCAGAAGCGTCGCCAACACGAGCGGCCAATCGACACAGTTGGCCGCGACCGACGCATTTTTCGCAATGAACGGCTTGGCGAGTTCGATCGACACGACCAATAACGCGGCCGGTTTCCACACCGTCAGAAATCGCGTTTGGCCGTAACAACTGCCCGAATCACCGAACGACCTACCTCCTCGCCGGCTACTTCGCACCAAGCTGGTAGCGAACATAGTCTGCTCGTGCTTGGCACAAAAAATGCTCGCGTTTCACAGAAAGTGTCCCTAAGTTTTGTGGCAGAAACCGACCGGTCGGGAGGCAACGCAGCGATGGAATTCTGGGAATCAATCGAGTTTGGGGCTCACGCATTCAAGTTGAGATCGGCGGCGGGAAAGCCGCTCGAAGAGATCAATCAAATTGGCCGCTCCCGTTTGGAAAAATTAGTTCATTACGCTCGGGACAACTCGGAGTACTGGCGGAAGAAACTCTCCAACGTCGCGAACTCGTCGTTTGAGTTGGCGGACCTGCCCACCTCCTCCAAACCGGAGTTGATGGATAATTTCGATCGGGCAGTCACAGTGGACGACATCCGCCGCGACGAAGTCGAAGATTTTCTTGCCGACGAGTCGAACTTGGGCAAATACTTTCTCGATAAGTACGTACTGAGCCACACCTCGGGCAGTCAAGGCCAGCCGCTATTGATCGTCCAGACGGAAGATAATCTGGAATTGCTATTTGCTCTTCAAGTATCGCGCGGCAATCAAACGCTCAGCCTGGGCGAAGCCGTGAAACATTTCGTCTCGCCCGCGCGCTTGGCTGCGGTGATCTTCAAGCCAGGCTTTTACCCGTCTGCTAGCGCATTCCAGCACATGCCGGCATGCGCGAAGCACTATCTCGCAGTCAAGCTGCTCTGCGCGGACGACGACGACATGATCGACCGCCTCGCCGAATTCCGCCCCACGCATCTCACGGCCTATGCCAGTATCCTGCATAAAATTGCCAGGGCAATCGAAGCGGGGAGACTTTCGCTCAAGCCGGAGCTGCAAGAAGCCGTCAACATTAGCGAACGTCTGACGCCCCAGGCTCGTGAACACTACGCCGAGATTTTCGGTGCGCCCATCCTCGACAACTACAGCATGGGTGAATGTCTGTTTCTTACCAACGGTTGCTCCACCAGCGGCGGCATGCACGTCAATGCCGATTGGGCCTTTCTCGAAGTCGTGGATGACCACAACCAACCTGTTCCGAATGGAGAGCAGGGCGCCAAAGTGCTCGTCACTAACCTGGCCAACTACGTGCAGCCGATCATCCGCTACGAAGTTGGCGATGTCATCACCATGGCCACCAAATCCTGCGAGTGTGGCAGCAACCTGCCGTTGATCGACCACGTCGAGGGGCGCGACTCCGACGTGTTTTACATCCAAACCGAAAACGGCGTCCGTTCGATCCAACCCACCATTTTCGACCTCGCGGTGGATCGCATATTGGATGCTCGCGAACACCAATTTATTCAAGAAGACAACACGCGATTTCGGATCTTAATCGAGCCCTTGCCCGGCAAAACCTTCGACCGAGAACGGGCCGCCCGGGTCATACAAGAACAGCTTCAAACCTACGGCCTGGAAGACCAATTGGATGTCGAGATTGAGACGGTCGATCGGCTGGAACCCGAGGGAAATCAGAAGTTCAAACGCGTGGTGAGCAAAGTGGAATCGCCGCCACCGCGCGAAGCTAAAGGATTAATCGCGTGAATCACGAGAACGGCCGCACGCTCCGGCGGTTGCCAACGGGGCGCGATTTGTTCCAAAGCCAATGGAACGGCCGAACCAAATAGCAGTCCACCGCGGCGCTACCTGGAAATTTCTTGACGTCCGCCGGCGTTCTGGTACGCTAAATGCTCCGTTGGTGCGATATTTCCCTGTGATCCGCTTGGGTTAGGCATGCAAGATACAAGGGAGCGACATCGCTATGGGCATCCGGGAAACGATCAAGTTCAGCAGGCAAGCGTATCGGCTAAAACTCGGTGCAAGTAAGCCGATCGAGCACATCCAACATCTCGGCCGTCAGCGGTTGCAACAACTGATTGCGCACGCCAGATCCCATTCTGAATTCTGGCGCGAAAAGCTCTCCGGGATTTCGGAAAATTCGTTCGCATTGAGCGATCTGCCGACATGCAATAAGTCCGAATTGATGGAACACTTCGACCAGGCCGTCGCCGTCGACGACGTGCGGCGCGACGAACTCGCCAGCTTTATGGAAGATCTCTCAAACGTTGGCAGATTCTTCCGCGGCAAATATGCGGTTAGTCGTACTTCTGGAAGCCAAGGTCAGCCTCTGCTCCTCGTGCAGACAAAAGATCACATCGAGCTGCTGTTCGCGCTACACATATCTCGCGGCAACAACCAGCCGATCGGCCTCGGCGCGGCGCTGAAGCATATTTTGCGACCGGCGCGACTGGCCGTGATTATATTCAAGCCGGGGTTTTACGCGTCTTCGAGCGCGTTCAGCTACCTGCCTCAGGAAGCCAAGCGTTACTTGAAAGTAAAGGTGTTGTGCTGGAATGATGACGATTTGATCGACCAGCTCGCCGAATTCCGGCCGACCCACCTTACTGCTTACTCGAGCATGCTGCACGAAATTGCGCGGCAAATCGAATCGGGGCGACTCTCCTTCAAGCCCGAGTTGCAGGAAGTCGTCAACATCGCCGAACGGATCATGCCGCAGGCCCGCAACCATTATGCAAAATTGTTCGGGGCGCCCGTCCTCGACAACTACGCCATGGGAGAGTGTTTGTTTCTTACAAATTGTTGCCCAACCAGCGGCGGGATGCATGTCAACGCCGACTGGGCCCTTATGGAAGTCGTCGATGACAACAATCGACCAGTCCCCGCTGGCGAAAGAGGGGCCAAGGTGCTGGTCACGAATCTGGCCAATTACGCGCAGCCGATGATTCGCTATGAAATTGGCGACATCGTCACGATGGCCACCGAACGCTGTAATTGCGGCAGCAACTTGCCATTGGTTAAATGCGTCGAAGGACGTGACTCGGAAATGTTCGAAGTTGAAACGCAGCGCGGCACTCGGTTGCTTCAGCCCATGATTTTCCAAATCGCGCTCGTGCGCATGTTGGAATTGCGCGAGTACCAAATTATTCAGCAAGAGAACCGCCGGTTTCGCATTTTGCTCGAGCCGCTTCCAGGTCAGAGCTTCAATCGCGAGCGGGCCACGACGATCATGGACAATCAGCTTCGGCTCTATGGGCTCGATCGGGACGTGAGCGTTGAATTAGAAGTTGTTGAGCGGCTTAAGCCGGACGGCGACCAAAAATTCCAACGCGTGGTATTTAATACCAAGGATCCCGGCACATCGCTGAAAGCTTCTGCCTCTGGCAGCCAGGATTATTCAAGTGCCATCGCTTGAAATAATTGTTCTCGGCACACAAGCCGCGAAATTGACATCCATTGCGAGGTTAATCGGGAGCCGGAAGTTCAGATCACCTTTCTTCAGCCGGCGCGATTCCATTCATCGGCGATTTTGTCGAGGGCCACAGCGCGTGGGCCGCGCGCTGCACCACTGAGATGCCTGTGTGAAGAGTCTTGGCACGCCAACTGCGGCTGCGCGGCACAAACGTATCGGTCAATCGGCGGCGCGCCGAATGCGCGGGCGAATCAGTCCCTAACTCACTGTGCCAACGAAGCTCGTCGGCCAGTGCGCCGATCACGCGCATCGGAGAGTACGTGCCGAATTCCGCAGTGGTGTAGCGGTACAAGCAATCGGGAAACAGCGCTCGCAGCCAAGGTCCGAATCCGCCGCGAACTTCGTACGATCGCGTAAAACTCTTCATCTTTATCACCATGTCCGCGGGAAAATGCTCGATCCACCACGCGCAATTGTCGAGCCCTTCAGATTCGGATGCCAGCAATTGGCAACGGGCCCAGCGGCCAAGCCCAGTGTGAAAATCTAGATGCACGACTTCGTTGGCTTCATTGAGCAGCGTCGGCAAGAAGAGTTCCAGCGCCCGCGACGACTGCGTTGGCTTGCCTCCGCCGTAGTAGAGCCAATCGGGATAGTCATACTGTCCGACTGGCAGCGTTTCCCAGAACGATTGGAAGCCATGACGAAGCGCTAATAGCGCCATCCGCGCGGTCCAGAATCCAAACCGCGTGCGCGGGCGTGCCGGCTTCATCGCGTTTCGAAATGCAGCGGCCAGCGGCGGCGATCCCGTATATTGCTCCTCGGCCAGTAAAAAGTTGCGATTCAAATCAACGTTGTCTTCGTTGAAGCGCCGCTGCCACGCGAAACCGAATGGATTGATGGCATGAATCAAGATAACGGCCGCACCCTCCGGCGGTTGCCAACGAGGCGCGATTTGCTCCAAATAGGCCAATTGAACGGCCGATCCAAACAGCCCTTCCACGCCGTGTACGCCGCTCGAAAGTATCAGCGCCGATGTCGGTTTCGCCGCGCCGGCCACTGCAATGTCGATCGTAAGCGATTCGTCTTTTGGACTCGGGGCGTGAATTTGCAATGCGTGATGCTCGAAACCAAGCCGCGTGCTGGCCGCTAAGAACCGCTGCCTGGCCGAAAAATAATCGGTCGAGTAAAAGCTCGTGGCCTCGAAAAGCTCATCCTTGAGATGCTCAACATGAGAGCTAGCGCTGGTCGCCGTAACTTCCAAAATCATTCGCTCCTTCTCGTGGGATCCTCTCGCTCTTGCTACTCGCGGAGCGAGCAATCCACGCTAATTCATGCGGTGCTCGTCGAGCGACATCCGCCGTTTCGACCAGTATTCATCGTTTCGAAACTCGAATTTGGTCGGCTCGTAGCCACCCACGATCTCCACATTCGTGCCCTGTTCTGGAATTTGGTCTTCCATGCCGAGGCCCCAAAAAACAGCATTGATGAGCAAACGGCGCACCGCTTCGTTCGTCAAATCGACCGAGGCGCCGATGGTGGAGCAAAAAGCTCGGCCCCGCTTGCCGTCGGGAATTTCATACGTTTTAGCCCAGGCGATGGGCATCATCGGATTGTTCTTCACCCCGCTCACCGGCGGTCCGTCGTCCGGTCGCATGCCATAATACCGGTCGGATTCATCATACTTGCCTTTGCGCGTCGTCACTTGGCCCAGCACCAGCGGCTGCGAGTCGCCCGGCAGCGGCAATCGAACGGCATAAACATCGGTCGATCCCCAGATTTCGCCATTCTTAATTCCGCGCAAGATTGGATGATCCGCCGCGCCCGGCGCGATGACGCCGCGGGTGCTTTCGTTCCTATGGTTGCCGTGATGATTGATCCAGTGCTCGCCTAGCACGAGGCGGCCAAATCCGCCGTTCCACTCTTTTTTGTCGCCCTGATACAAGTCGCTGTAGTAGGCCCACTTCGAATCGGGTTTTGGCAGAAAGGCATGCGTGGCCGTGCGAATTCCAATCACCGGCTTGCCTGCCTTCAAATAATCGTCGATGGTTTGCATATCGTCGTCCGGTAAATCGCGCCGACGCAGAAAGACGATAATGAGATCTGCCTGCTGGAGTGCCGATAGCCCCGGAATGTTCTGCAGATTGTTCGGATCAACGATGCCCGTTTTCGGATCAATCGCAAACAGCACCCGGCAATCGAATCCATGATGTTTTGCCAGGATTTTTCCAAGCTGCGGCAACGCTTCCTCGGACCGATATTCCTCGTCGCCGGAAATCAGGACAATATGCTTGCCATGCCCCGGACCGGCATGACCTTTGTAATCGACCCATTGATCCGCTCCGCTGGCTGTGGTGACAATAAAGAATGACGCCAACAAGCCGATTGCGTACAGACATTTGAGGATGGAAGAAGCGGATTTCATGACGGCATCTCAAATAGTTTCATTTAGACAGTAAGCCCGATCGATCAATTTTAGCGGCGACAGCACCCACAATTTGGTCTTTTCCGGTCTGCAATCGACGTGTAATCTCCGTCACAATTAATCGAAGCACGGGCCAAACACAAGCCTCTGGCTGTAAGATGCACAGCGACGCCAAAAAGAAAACGAAGCGGATTCTGTTCCTCTGCACGGGCAATTATTACCGCAGCCGGTTCGCCGAAATTTTTTTCAACTGGCAAGCCCAACTTCGCGGGCTGTTTTGGACAGCCGAATCGCGCGGGCTGGCTTTAGACGGATGCAACCATGGGCCGATCTCCAGTTACACAGTTTCGCGATTGAAGGAACAGGGCATTGAATCGGACCAGTATCGCCGTTCGCCATTGCCGGTTTCCGAAGCCGATCTGGCCGCTGCCGACTGCATAATCGCCGTAAAGGAAGCCGAGCACCGACCGCTGCTTGAAGCCCGTTTCCCGGCGTGGCGTGACCACGTTGAATACTGGCACGTTCACGATCTCGATTGCGCCGGGCCGGAGGATGCAATTCCGCACCTGGAAAGCGAAGTGATGCGGCTTCTGGAGCGATTGGCCGCGTAAAGCTGAATGTAACGCCTGATCGCTACGACTCCACATTGGCCGCTACCGCATCATTGGGGTCGGCCGCGCGTCGTAAGGCAGACATTCTTGTCTGCCCCTCGCGCAGGCACAGCGTTTGCCCGTTCTACCTAAGATGTCGCGATTCGTAAATCGGCAGCGTGCAACGTCTGCCGAGCCGCAAGCCCTCATTATGCATCACGCCCCGGTAGTAGCGTCGCCATCTCGCAGGGAGAGATTGAGTTTGCCGCGGCATACGACCGCCATGCAAGAGGGGCGGTGCCGCGTGGTTATCGAGAACGTCGAGCCACAGATCGATGCGGGCAAGTTTCCCATCAAGCGCGTCCTCGACGACAGCGTCGCTGTGGAAGCAAGCGTATTTGCCGACGGCCACGACGCCGTTGTCGCCGAGCTGGTCTACCGTTTTGAACACGAAAAGCAGTGGTCGCGCACGCCAATGCGTCCGCTCGTGAACGACCGCTGGGCGGCCGCGTTTCGAGTCGAGAGACTCGGACAATATTTTTACTGCGTGCGCGGATGGGTCGATCACTTCCTCACCTGGAAGCGTGGCTTGGCAAAACGGATCGAGGCCGATCAGGACGTCGCAGTCGAGCTATTGATCGGCGCCGATTTAGTACGAGATGCGGCAGCCAGTGCTCAAGAAACCGATCGCGATCGGCTGCGGCAAATTGAATCGCGCCTGCGATCGATCACCGCGCAGCAGCGGCCAACGTGGGTGATCGACGACGAGGAACTTACCCTCATGATGTCGCGCTGGTACTCGCCGACCGAAATTGCGGAATCACACGAGTTATTTGTCACGGTGGACCGCCCGAGGGCAAGTTGCAGCGCCTGGTACGAGATGTTTCCGCGCTCAGCAGTAAGCGAAGAACGGCACGGCACGCTCAAAGACGTTGAAGCTCGCTTGCCCTACGTGGCATCGATGGGCTTCGATGTATTGTATCTGCCGCCGATTCATCCGATCGGCCGGTCGCATCGCAAGGGGCCCAATAATGTAACCGCCGCCGAGCCGAAGCATGTTGGCAGCCCATGGGCAATTGGCAGCCAGGAAGGAGGCCACAAATCGATTCACCCACAACTCGGCACGATGGACGACTTTCAGTCTTTGGTGCGCGCCGCGGAAAGCCACGGGATCGAAGTTGCGCTCGACATTGCATTTCAGTGCTCGCCCGATCACCCGTACGTCCGCGAGCACCCTGAGTGGTTCCGCAAACGACCCGATGGCACAATCCAGTACGCCGAAAATCCGCCGAAGAAATACCAGGATATCTACCCGTTCGATTTCGAGACGGAAGCGTGGCGCTCCCTTTGGGAGGAGCTAAAAAGTATCTTTCTGTTTTGGATCGATAAGGGTGTGCGCATCTTTCGCGTCGATAATCCGCACACGAAGCCGTTCGCATTTTGGGAGTGGGTCATCGGCGACGTGCGCCGCGAGCATCCAGACGTCATTTATCTCGCCGAGGCGTTTACACGTCCGAAGGTGATGTACCGGCTGGCGAAAATTGGGTTCTCACAGTCGTACACGTACTTCGCTTGGCGCGACACGAAATGGGAGCTGACGAAGTATTTTAGCGAACTGAATCGCAGCCCGGTGCGGGAGTTTTTCCGGCCCAACCTTTGGCCAAATACGCCCGATATTCTGCCGGAATCGCTGCAGGTCGGCGGCCGGGCAGCGTTCATGACGCGCTTCGTGTTGGCCGCTACGCTATCGGGCAACTATGGCGTATACGGCCCGCCGTTTGAGCACGGCTGGTCGGCGCCGCGCGAGCCGGGCAGCGAAGAATATCTCAACTCGGAAAAGTATCAACTGCATCACCACGATTTGACGCGCAGCGACAGCCTCAAGGATTTTATCGCCCGGGTGAATCACATCCGGCGCGAGAGCCCGGCGCTTGGGCATGCCGGTAGACTGGCATTTCACCAAGCCGACAATGAGAAGATAATTTGCTACAGCCGGGCCGCGCCGGATCAATCGGACACGGTGTTGGTGATCGTCAATCTCGACTCGAATTATCGGCAATCGAGCTGGATCGAACTGCCGCTGGAGGAATTGGAGCTGCCGGAAAACCGGCCGTATCAGATGCACGACCTGCTGACCGACGCGCGCTATTTGTGGCACGGAAATCGCAACTACGTCGAGCTCGATCCGGCCAGCGGCCCGGCGCACATTTTTCGCATACGACGGCGCTCGCGAAGCGAACGCGACTTTGAATACTATCTGTAAACACGGACGAACATTGGTTCAGGCGATGATTATGCAATCGAACTTAGGAGTTGTAAATGGCGACGGTTGAATTGGTGTCTCGCAGCGTGCCCCCGTCGCTGCGCACCACTGAACCGAACTTGTGGTACAAGGATGCGATCATCTATCAGGTACACGTGCGCGCATTCCGCGACAGCAATGGCGATGGAATTGGCGACTTCCGCGGACTCACCGAGCGGCTCGATTATATCCAGGATCTGGGCGTAACCGCGATTTGGCTGCAGCCGTTTTTTCTTTCGCCGCTGAAAGATGATGGCTACGACATCGCGGATTACGTGAACGTGAATCCGCAATACGGCACGCTGGACGATTTTCGCGAGCTGCTCGAGGAAGCTCACCGCCGCGAGTTGAAGATCATCACCGAGCTCGTGATGAACCACACCTCAGACCAACACGAGTGGTTCCAACGTTCGCGACGCGCCGCGGCTGGTACGCGCTGGCGCGATTGGTACGTGTGGAGCGACACTCCGGACAAATACCGCGAGGCACGGATCATCTTCCAAGATTTCGAATCGTCCAATTGGAGCTGGGACGCGGTGGCCGGCGCGTATTTCTGGCATCGCTTTTACAACCATCAGCCGGATCTCAATTTTGACAATGCGGAAGTTCGCGAAGCGATGTTCGACGTGCTGGACTTCTGGCTGGGAATGGGCGTCGATGGCCTGCGGCTCGACGCCGTGCCGTACCTGTTCGAGCGGGAAGGCACGAATTGCGAAAACTTGCCGGAAACGCATGCCTTCCTGCGCGAAGTGCGTGTGCATATCGACGAAAACTTCGCCGACCGCATGCTGCTCGCGGAAGCCAACCAGTGGCCGGAAGACGCGGCCGCGTACTTCGGCGACGGCGACGAATGCCACATGAATTTTCACTTTCCGCTCATGCCGCGGTTGTTTATGGCGGTGGAGCGCGAAGACCGCTCGCCCATCGTCGATATTTTGGAGCAAACTCCCCTGTTGCCTGCGCCCTGCCAATGGGCCACGTTCCTGCGCAATCACGACGAGCTGACGCTGGAGATGGTCACGGACGAAGAGCGCGACTATATGTATCGCACCTACGCGGTTGATTCCAAGGCTCGGATCAACCTGGGCATTCGCCGGCGCCTCGCGCCGTTGATGGGAAACAATCGCCGCAAGATCGAGCTGATGAACGCGCTGCTGTTGTCGCTGCCCGGCACGCCTATCTTGTATTACGGCGACGAAATTGGCATGGGTGATAATTACTATTTGGGAGATCGCAACGGCGTGCGCACACCCATGCAGTGGAGCGCTGACCGCAACGCCGGATTTTCGCGCGCTAA
This sequence comes from uncultured Planctomycetota bacterium, assembly GCA_963807935.1. Taxonomy (GTDB): domain Bacteria; phylum Planctomycetota; class Planctomycetia; order Pirellulales; family Lacipirellulaceae; genus JABDGM01. Next base: position 52,026 of record CAWEDY010000016.1, on the reverse strand, counting down.
TCCCCAGAGCCTGTTTCTGCCGGTGATCATCGACCCCGAGTACCACTACGAACTGCGGAACGTTGAGGTCCAGCACGCCAACCCGCACTCGTTTTTGTGGTGGACGCGGCGCATCCTGGACCTGCGGAAGCAATACAACGCGTTTGGCCATGGCAGTTTTGAAGCGCTGGCGTCGAGCAATCCGAAGGTCTTCGCCTTCTTGCGCGAGACAGCCGAGGAAACAATTCTCGTGGTGGCGAATCTGTCGCGGCTGTCGCAGTATGTCGAGCTGGACCTCTCGCGTTATCGCGGTCGCACACCTGTCGAGCTTTTCGGGCAAACGGCATTTCCGCCAATCGGCGAACAGCCATATCTGCTGTCGCTCGGACCGCACGGATTCTTTTGGTTTTGCATCGGCTGCCGCGATCAACAAGCGTCCGAGAACGCGCCGGCCGAGCTTCCGCTCTACCACGTGCGAAGTGGCTGGCAGGATCTGCTCGCCGGCCGCGGGCGTAAAGCGCTCGGCGAAGCGCTGGAAGCATATCTGCACAATCAGCGTTGGTTTGCCGGAAAGGCCCGCACACTACAACAGATCGATGTCATCGACGTGTTTGATCTCGATGGTTCCGTCTCCGAAGCGCCGGTACGGCTGCTATTGTTGAGCGCAACTTACTCTGAAGGGGAACCGGATGCTTACGTCGTGCCCGTAACGTTGCTCGATGAGGATGCGGGCGAAGATCTTTTGGTTGCGCATCCACTTTCGGGCATCATGCGGATCGAAGTGGCTCACGAAGCACGGCGACAAACGCTCTGCGAGGCGACCTGGTCCGATCGCCTGTGGCCCGAACTACTCGCCGCCATTACGCATCGCCGGAAGCTGAGGGGGCAACACGGAGCGCTTTCCGGCGTTCGCACCGAAGCATTTGCGCGATTGGCCGATGGTTCACTCGACGAGCTGCCGCACTCTGTGCGCGGCGGTGAGCAGAGCAATACGTCGGCCACGTACGACGAGCGCCTGATAGCAAAACTCTTTCGTCGGGTGACTCCGGGCATCAACCCCGACTTTGAAATTGGCCGGTTGCTTACCGAACGCGAGCCGCTGCCGTTCGTTCCTCAAGTGGCTGGGGCGCTGGATTACCGTGCTGACTCGGGCCAGCAAATAACGATTGCCGTGCTGCACGAGTTCATTGCGAATTGCGTCGACGCCTGGACGTATACGCTCGATGAGCTGGGGCGCTATTTCGAGCGTGTCCAATCGCTCCAAGCATCATCATTATCCGACCAATTGACAGAAACCGAAGCGGAAACACATACCCTCAACGCGGAGCCCTCGCGTCTCGTGGAACTCGCTGGCGTCGAGCCGCCCCCGCTAGCTCAAGAGACCATTGGCGGGTACTTATACTGGGCCGAATTATTAGGCCGCCGCACCGGGGAGCTGCATGTTGCATTGGCGAACGTCGACGGTGGGCTCGCCTTCACTCCAGAACCATTCACGCGCTTGTTCCAGCGTGGGTTGTATCAATCGATGCGGAGCCAGGCCCGAGGTACGCTGGAAATGCTTCGCTCGCAGCGCCATTGCCTGAGCGAGGCAACTCAAACTCGCGCCGAGCAATTGTTGCAACATGAGCGCGAGTTGGTCTCGAGGTTTAGCGAGCTCTTGCACGGTCTCATCGATGCGCGGCGTATCCGATGCCATGGCGATCTGCACCTTGGGCAGGTTCTATTCACAGGCAAAGATTTTGTCATCATCGATTTCGAAGGCGAGCCGGAGCGGCCTGTGAGCGAGCGCCGGATCAAAGCATCGCCACTTCGTGACGTCGCGGGAGTTTTGCGCTCGTTCCACTATGCCGCGCATGCCGCGATTCGTGGGCAAACTTCCGCACTCATCATGCAGAATGCCGCGCAGTCGATCGAAGATTCTGCCGAATTCTGGTCCAAGTGGGTATCGGCCGCGTTCTTGCGAAGCTATTTGGCGGCGGCACAACCAGGAAATTTTCTGCCGGCCGATCGAGCGCGCCTGGAAACGCTGCTGTCGGCGTACGTGTTGGAAAAGGCACTCTACGAACTGCGTTACGAACTGAATAACCGCCCCGATTGGGTCAACATTCCCCTCGCAGGCATCTTGCACCTCTGCAGTCCGTGTACCGACGCTGCAGACGAGCGGCACCCGATTGCACCATGAGCGCCAGGAAATGACCTGTTATGAGCACTGCAACAGCTCCCAATACGAACCAACTTCGGTACGATCGCAGCCTGTTAACGGCCGACGATTTGTATTTTTTCAACGAAGGCACGCACTACGATTTGTGGAAGAAGCTTGGGGCGCACGTGGTGCACGATGGCGAGTTGTCCGGCACCCATTTCGCCGTCTGGGCGCCGAACGCGGGACGGGTATCGGTGATCGGCGACTTCAACGAATGGGACAAGAATCGTCACCCGCTCCGGCCGCGCGGCACATCGGGAATTTGGGAAGGTCTCGTTCCAAACGTCGGTCAAGGCACGCGTTACAAATACCATATTGCGTTTCGAGACGGCGGCTATGAAGTCGATAAGGCCGATCCATTCGCCTTCCTCCACGAATGTTCACCCGGTCGAGCTTCGCTCGTGTGGGAGCTCGATTACGGTTGGAACGACAGCGAGTGGATGGCCTCGCGCGGCACACGAAATCGGCTTGGTGCGCCCATTTCAATCTACGAAATGCACCTTGGCTCCTGGCGCCGCAATCAGCAAGAAGGCAACCGCTCGCTTGGGTATCGCGAAATCGCCTTCGATCTGGCCGATCATGTTCGTCGCCTGGGATTCACGCACATTGAGTTCATGCCGCTGATGGAGCATCCGTTCTTCGGATCTTGGGGCTATCAAACGACCGGCTACTTCGCGCCCACATGCCGTTATGGCTCGCCGCAGGATTTCAAGTTCTTGGTCGACCAGCTTCATCAGCAAGGCATCGGTGTGATTCTAGATTGGGTACCATCGCATTTTCCCAGCGATGAACACGGACTGGCGTATTTCGATGGCACGCACCTTTACGAGCACTCCGATCCGCGGCAGCGCGTGCAACCGGATTGGAACAGTTACGTCTTCAACTACGGTCGCAGCGAAGTCCGCAGCTTTCTCATTAGCAGCGCGATGTACTGGCTGGAGGAATACCACGCAGACGGACTACGGGTCGATGCCGTGGCCAGCATGTTGTACCTCGACTATTCGCGCAAGGCCGGCGAGTGGATTCCCAACAAATACGGCGGCCGCGAAAACATCGACGCGATCGATTTTCTGCGGCAGTTCAACACGGCCGTGTATTCGCGCCAGCCCGATGTGCAAACGTATGCCGAGGAATCGACGGCCTGGCCGATGGTCTCGCGTCCCGTGCACCTGGGGGGGCTCGGTTTCGGGCTGAAATGGGACATGGGCTGGATGCACGACACGCTCGCCTACATGGCACAAGACCCGGTACACCGCAAGTTTCATCACGGCCAGCTCACGTTTCGCATGATCTACGCGTTCAATGAAAACTTCGTGCTGCCGTTGTCGCACGATGAAGTGGTGCACGGCAAAGGCTCGCTGCTGGCGAAAATGCCGAACGACGAGTGGCAGAAGTTCGCCAATCTCCGGTTACTGCTCGCCTACATGTACGCGTCGCCGGGAAAGAAACTCTTGTTCATGGGCACCGAGCTTGCGCCGTGGGAGGAATGGTCCCACGACGCCGAGCTGCCGTGGGCGCGCTCGATGAACCGCGGCGGCGCGCTTTCGAACGATGGCTCGTCGCGTTGAATGACGCGTATCGACACGAGCCGGCTCTGCACGCGCTCGATTGCGATCCGAGCGGATTTGAATGGATCGATACCAACGACGCCGACCGTAGCGTGATCAGCTTCCTGCGTAAGTCGCCGAATGGCCGCGAGCAGATCGCGGTAGTTTGCAACTGCACGCCGGTGCCCCGCTATAATTATCGAGTCGGCGCACCGCGAGGCGGATTTTGGCGCGAGCTGCTGAACAGCGATGCGCTGGAGCACGGCGGCAGCGGCCACGGGAACTTGGGCGGCGTCGAAGCCTCGCCCGTTCCGTGCCACGGCCGAATGCACTCGCTCACGCTCACGCTCCCGCCACTCGGCGCCGTATTTCTCAAATCCGAAATCCCATCGTAGCTGAATCTCCAGGAGTTCAGTTGCTTTAAATGCTTGCAGCTTCAGCTACGGTTAGTCCCATGGCAAAGCAAAGCGCAGGATTGGTCGTCTACCGGGAATGCGATGGGCGAGTCGAAGTGTTTCTCGTCCATCCCGGAGGGCCGTTTTGGCGCAACAGGGACGCAGGCGCGTGGTCGATTCCCAAGGGCGAATTCGCCACCGGCGAAGAGCCGCTTGAAGTTGCCATACGGGAATTCCATGAGGAAACCGGCATGTCGATCGACGGCACATTCACACCGCTCCAGCCCATCAAACAGCGCGGCGGCAAAATCGTTCATGCTTGGTCGGTTGAAGCTGACTTCGACGTGTCGCAAGTGAAGAGCAATACGTTCGCAATCGAATGGCCGCGCGGTTCCGGAAAGCTCACCGAGATCCCCGAGGTCGATCGAGGCGAGTGGTTCGATATGGCAACGGCGATGCAAAAGATTAACGAAGCGCAACGCGAATTGCTCAAACAGTTACAGTTGCCGCAAACATAAAGCCTCCACAAAGACACGGCGGCGCAAGGAAGCATAAAACGGAATCTGCTGTTAAAGAGAATACGCAGGGTGGAGAATACGATGACAACCCAAGACAGAATTCAAACATTCCTCGCCGGCAAGCGGTTTGCGGTCGTGGGAGCATCGCAGGATCGGTCCAAGTACGGCAACAAAGTGTTGCGAGCATACCAACAGAACCATCGCGATGTAGTTCCCGTGAATCCCAAAGCGGACGAAGTTGAAGGCCTTCAGTCGTATTCTGATCTGCCATCTATCCCGGGCAGGATCGATGGCGTTTCGATCATCACGCCACCGGCTGTCACCGAGCGAGTCGTGAAACAGGCTATCCACCGCGGCATCATGAACATCTGGATGCAGCCCGGCGCAGAAAACGAAGCCGCTGTGAAAGCCGCTGAACAATCGGGCGCGAACGTGATCGCCGGCGGGCCGTGCATTCTGGTCACGTTGCGGTATCATGAAGAATAGCCGCCGCGGCGTGGGTCAGGCGTTCCTGCTTCCCCCGGCAGACAAGATTGTCTGACCACCCACTCCGCCGCCGTACGCTTGACACGCCGATGCAGTTCATTAGGTTAGAAGCAAGTTCGCACCCGCGCACCGCAAGTGCCGCATCACCGATTGAATTGACCGGCGCCGGCATAACTAATCCCTTGAGGACGAAGATGAACAACCTAGCTCTTCGAATTGCGTTTCTTCTGCTTACAGCGTTTTTCGCGCGAGCAACCGTAGCATTGGCCGCGGAGCCAAAACCGAACATCCTCGTGATCGTCGGCGACGACATGGGATATGCCGATATTGGCGTGCATGGCTGCCGCGACATTCCCACGCCGCACATCGATGCTCTAGCGGCTAGCGGCGTCCGCTGCACGAACGGCTATGTTTCCGCGCCCTATTGCTCGCCGTCGCGGGCCGGCCTGTTGACGGGACGTTACCAGACTCGATTCGGACATGAATTCAACCCGGTCACCGATAGCAGCAAGCCGATCGGGCTTCCACTGTCTGAAACCACGATTGCTGCGAGACTGAAAGCGGCCGGTTACGAAACGGGCTGGGTCGGCAAGTGGCACCTGGGCAGCGCGCCGGAATTCATTCCACACGCGCGCGGGTTCGACGAAACGTTCGGGTTCTTGGGCGGTGCGCACGGCTATTTTCCCGACGCCAAACCGCGCATGCTTCGCGACAATAAACCAGTCGACGAAAAGGAATATCTCACCGATGCGTTTGGCCGCGAGGCGTGCGCATTTATCGATCGCAACGCAGACAAGCCGTTCTTCTTGTACCTGGCGTTCAATGCCGTACACACACCGATGAATGCAACAGATGCCCGCTTGGAGAAATTCAAGAATATCCAAAACAAGAATCGCCGCACGTACGCGGGTATGATGTCGGCGTTGGACGATGCGGTGGGCAACGTGCTTGGCAAAGTTCGCGAGAAGGGGATCGAAGACAAAACACTTGTCTTTTTCTTCAGCGACAACGGCGGGCCGACTATGCCGGGCACGGCATTGAACGCCTCGCGCAACGACCCGTTGCGGGGCTCGAAACGCACGACGCTGGAAGGTGGCATCCGCGTGCCGTTCTTTGTGAAGTGGCCCAACCATGTGCCCGCGGGGCGCGTCTACAGCCAGCCGGTGATCCAGCTAGACATTTTGCCGACCGCGCTGGCGGCGGCTAATGTCAAAATTCCATCCGACGCGAGAGCCGATGGCGTGAATTTGCTGCCGCATTTCAGCGGCAAACTCGATAGCCAGCCGCACCCGACGCTGTATTGGCGCTTCGGCGAGCAGATGGCCATCCGTCAGGGTGATTGGAAGCTCGTACGTTACGATCCCGTGATGGACGGCATGAAGGGTAAAGCCACGGATGCCAGACTGTACAATCTGGCCAATGACATCGGCGAAAGCAACGATTTGATCAGCGCCGAGCCCGCCAAGGCAAAAGCATTGCAGGCCGCTTGGGACCAATGGAACGAGTCGAACGTACCGGCACTTTGGTCCAACGCCATCGGTAAAAAAAAGAAGAAAGCGACAGGCAAACGGTCGCAGGCTTCGTTGCGGCGCGCGGCCAAATCGATTGAAGCGGCCGAGTAGTTCGTGTAGCGGAGGTCCCTGACCCCGGTCGAATCATCGCCGCCGGCCTCGTAGAGGCCATCCACAAAAACTGCAATGACTGACGAACCCCAGCGCCGTGTGGCCCTGTCGCTACTTGCGCATCCGGACGATGCCGAGATGCAGTGTGCCGGAACGCTTATCCGGCTTTCCGATGGAGGTTGGGAAATTCACATCGCCACGGTCGCGAACGGGGATTGCGGTTCGGCGACGCTGCCGATGGCTGAAATTGCGGCAGTGCGGCTGCGGGAAGGCATGGCGGCGGCCAGCAAAATCAAGGCGACCTATCACTGTCTCGATGAGCCGGATGTGAAGGTGGTTGTTGACAGGCCGACCATTCAAAAGGTCACCGATTTATTTCGACGCATTGCTCCCACGCTGGTTTTCACGCACCCGCGCCACGACTATATGCTCGATCATGAGGCGGTGCATATGCTGGCCAGGGCGGCCGCGTTCAGCTACGCCATCCCAAATGCGTCCTCACTTCCATTACTCGACGGTTCGGCAGTTCCCTGGCTATACTATTGTGATCCGATCGAAGGGCGCGACCCATACACGGCGGAAGTCGTCGAGCCGACGACGTACGTCGATGTGAGCGACCAAATCAATCGCAAGATTGAGATGCTCGTTTGCCATGAATCGCAGCGCGAATGGCTGCGGGCGCATCACGGCATGGATGAGTACGTCGAGGCGTTGAAACGTTTCGGCGCCGAGCGCGGCCGGCAGATCGGCGTTGCCTACGCGGAGGCATTCGTGCAGCACCGCGGCCACGCATTTCCGCAATCCGATTTGCTCGCGCACCTTTTCGGTAAGTAAAGATCGCAAATTGTTTATTTAACCGCTAGTGTTCGCTCATGGTACGCTAAATTCTGCCTTTCGAAGGTATCAGCGCATTATTAGCGAGACCAATTTTACATTTTCCACCCATGGCAAGACCCATAAGCAAAGTTGCCCCCGATTGGTGGGATTACACGACGCTTGATACCGCGCTATTGGCCGACGCGGCGCGGCTGGCTCCGCACGATCTTCTGCAACTTTCGCGACCCGGCTTCGAAGTTGCGATCTACGACACCATCGAAGAGTTCTATTGTGCCGAAGCGCTGGAGTATATCAACGTGTGGCAACAGGCCACGGCCGACAATCCGGTGGGAATTTGCGGGCCGATCGGACCGACCGAGCAGTTGCCGCTGGTTGCCCGAATGGTCAATGCGCTGGATATCAACCTGCATCACGCGCATTTCTGGGGCATGGATGAGTGGATCGAGAACGATCGGCCCGTGTCGATGAATCATCCGCTTTCATTTGCCAAAGCCGACATGGAGTTGTGCTTCAACCGCATTCGTCATGAGCTTCGCATGCCGGACGAGAACATCCACTTTCCGGTGGAGCTCGATTCGTACTCGCGCAGTTACGACGGCGTTCATTGCCTCATCATGCAGGGAGGGCAGGGCGAGGTGAAGCACTGGGCATTCAACGATCCGCCCAAACGCGAAGGCCAATGGAAGAACGAGCCGCCGCCGCCCGGAACTTACTTGCAGCTCAAAACTCGCATCACCGATCTGCACCCGATGACGGTAATTCAAAATGCCCGGACTTCCGGCGGCGGCTATGTGCCGCAAGTACCTACGCGCGCGGCGACTGTCGGCCCGTTTGAAACGTGGAAGGCCGATTGCGTTTCAATTTGGCATCCGGGTCATCACGATAATCCGTTCGGCATCCGGCTAACCGCCCTCATGATCAGCAAGCGCGTGCCGGATACGAGCGTGCCCATGTCTTTGCTCGCGGATCATCCCCGCGTGAAATTCAATTATTACCGCGGCGGAATCGGCTCAGTGGAAGCCGAAATGCACTGAGGCAACGATGCGATTGACCACGTATTTGATAATCCTCACCTTCGCTGTGATCGGCCCGACGCCCAAAGTTTCTGCGCGGGCCGCAGAGGCATCAATTGAAACGGAAAATAGCAAGGCCATCGCCCCCACGAGTGACGTGATCCGCTTGTTCAATGGCACTTCGCTCGGCGACTGTTACACCTGGCTGAAAGACACCAAGCGCGAAGACCCTCGGAAAGTCTTCAGTGTCGCGGACGGCATGATTCACATTAGCGGCGACGGGCTGGGCGGGCTCGTAACCGACAAACGGTATCGCGATTACCATCTCGTGCTGGAATTCAAATTTGGTGAAAGAACCTGGCAGCATCGGGAGAATGCCGCGCGAGATTCTGGGTTGCTCATTCACAGCAACGGCAAAGACGGCGGTTACGAGGGCTGCTGGATGCCGTCGATCGAAGTGCAGATCATCGAAGGAGGCGTCGGTGATTTTATTCCCGTAGGCGGACCCGACGAATCGGGGCGCCTCGTTCCGATTTCTCTCACTTGCAACGTCGGCCGCGATCGCGATGGCGAAGTCATTTGGCAGCAAAATGGACACCAAGAGACTTTCAAACGTGGTAATATGAAACGCATCAACTGGTACGGACGCGACCCCGACTGGAAAGACGAGAAAGGCTTCCGCGGCAAAGAGGATCAGGACAGCCCGCACGGCCAATGGACGCGGCTGGATGTATTTTGCGACGGCGGTCACGTCGAGACGTTCGTGAACGGCACGAAGGTGAACGAAGCCTTCGACGTGTCGCCGCGAGGGGGTCGGATTCAGTTGCAATCGGAGTTAGCGGAAGTATTTTATCGCCGCTGGGAGTTGTGGCCGCTCGATAAAGGCCCCAAACCGGCGCCGGCGAAGCAAGACACGAAACGAAAGAATTGAACCGCTAAGACAGCACAGGGGCGCCAAGCCGATTGGGCGATTTCTGGTATGCCTTGGCGTACTTGGTCGTTGAATCATTACGGCGGATGTAACTTAAACCAAGAGGATCCCATGAATACACTTCGTTGTATTGCAATTTGCTTAGTCGCCGTTGTCAGCGCCATTCCCACTTCGCAGGCGGCCGATACGTTGAAAGCCGGCGTGGCGGTGACCGATATCACGGGGCCGGTCCCGTTCCGGTTGCACGGCTACTTTTACGTGCGGCTGGCTACGGGCATCAAAGATCCGCTGCACGCGAAGGCGATTGTCTTTCAGCAGGGAAAGGAAACGGCAGCATTTGTCTTTTGCGACCTGGTTGCCATTCCCGCTGATGTCACGACACCAGCGCGCAACAAGGCAAGTGAGGCGACCGGCATTCCGGTCGAGCATATCGTCGTGAGCGCGACACATACGCACACCGGGCCACAATTCTTCATGTCCGTGAGCGATCATTGGCACGAGATGGCGGTTGCGAAAACTGGCAAGGATCCGTACGACCCAGGGCCGTATAAGGTCGAGCTGATCGATAAGATTGCCAGCGCGGTAGCCCAGGCGAAGGCGGCGTTGGCGCCGGTCGAGCTGAAGAGCGGTTTTGCGCACGAGGACCAGATCTCGTTCAATCGGCGCTACCACATGAAGGATGGAACGACGCGGTTCAATCCCGCGATCAATAATCCCGACATCGTCGAGCCGGCCGGACCGATCGATCCGCAAGTCGGCATCGTCACGATTTCGAAGCCGGGTGCCAAAGAGCCTTCGAGCGCGATCGTGTCGTTCGCAATGCATCCCGATACAACGGGCGGCACGCTCTATTCGGCCGACTACATCCATTTTATCGAAACGCGGTTGCAGCAATCGTTCGGAAAGGATTTCACGCTGCTGTTCGGCACCGGCACCTGCGGCGACATTAACCATCGCGACGTTCACCGCCAACAGCAGCGCAGCCCCGAGACACTCGGCGAAATGCTGGGCGATACGGTCGCGGATGCGATTCAAAAAGGCCAGCTTTCGTCCGGACAACGACCCGCGTTGGCGGTGCGCAGCATCAAAGTGCAAGCGCCATTGCAAAGAATGTCGGCGAACAACATCGCCAATGCGCAGGCCAGCATGGAAAACCTCGGCAACCCTGGCTTTCCGTTTATGCAAGCCGTTCAAGCCTGCAAGGTCATGGATGTCGAGCGGCTGAAGAAAATCTGGGGTGATACGGTGCCGCTGGAAGTGCAGGCGTTTCGTTTGAATGACGATACGGCGATCGTGACCTTGCCATCGGAAATATTTGTCAATTTTGGCCTGGCCATTAAAGCGGCTTCGCCGTTCAAAACGACGCTCGTCGTCGAATTGGCCAACGATTCCGTCGCGTATATTCCGACGAGGCAAGCGTTCGATGAAGGCAGCTACGAAGTTACGAATTCTCGCGTCGAGCGAGGCACAGGCGAAAAGCTAGTCCAAGCTGCAATCGGCTTATTGAAGGAGTTGAAATGAAGTTCGGATGTCTTGCCCGAATTGCAACTGCTTCGGCGTTGTTGGCGAATGGCATTGCGCTGCAGTGCGGCGCGATTGAAGCGAATCCGCAGCGATCGAGCGTAGCGCTCTCACCGCACGATTCGCTCAAGCAGATTTCCGTCGATCCGGGGCTCAAGGTCGAGCTGGTCGCGTGCGAGCCAAATGTAATCGATCCCGTCGCCGTTCGATTCGATGAAGACGGCCGAATGTGGGTTGTCGAGATGCGCGATTACCCGACCGGACCAACGAAAGAGTTTCCAGCACGTTCGCGAGTATCCATTTTGACCGACAAAGACGGTGACGGGTTTTTTGAAACGGCCAGCGTGTTCGCCGATAACCTACCCTTTGCCACGGGTTTGCAGCCGTGGAAGGGCGGTGCGTTTGCGACAATGGCCGGCAAAGTCGCGTACCTAAAGGACACCAACGGCGACGGCAAGGCCGATGTCGTTGACACCTGGTACACCGGCTTTACCCAAGGAAATCAGCAACTCCGCGCGAACCATCCGACACTTGGGCTCGACAATCATGTTTACGTCGCCAACGGACTGCGGGGCGGCAACATCATAGATGCCAGGTGGCCATATACCAAACCTCTCTCGATCAGCGGCATGGATTTTCGATTCGATCCGCGGACGCGGGCGTTCGAGGGTGTTTCCGGCGTTGGGCAGTTCGGCCTTACGTTTGATGATTACGGAAACCGCTTTGTGTGTACGAATCGCAACCCGGTGATCAATATCGTGCTGGAAGACCGGGATTTGAAGAAGAACCCCATGGTGACGGTGAGTGCGGTCGCACACGATGTTGCCAAGGCGGCGGGCGATTCGCGACTCTATTCGGTCGGCCGCGTATGGGTCACGTCGAATTTGCACCAGGGCACGTTTACCGCGGCGTGCGGCGTCAACGTGTATCGGGGCGATGCGCTGCCGGAGCCCTACTATGGAAATGTGTTTACTTGCGATCCGACGGCCCGCGTCGTGCATCGTGAGATCATGAAGCCCGACGGCGTGACGTTTGTCTCGCATCGCGTGCCCGAACACAGAGAATTCTTCGCATCGGGCGACGAATGGTGCTGCCCGGTAAATTTGGAGGTCGGTCCGGACGGCGCGATGTACGTCGTCGATATGTACCGGCAAATCATCGAGCATCCGCACTGGATGCCCGAAGAGTTGCAGCAGCGGCGGAATTTGCGGGCAGGCAACGACCGAGGGCGGATTTTCCGCGTCGTGGCCAAGAACGTTCGGCCGCGCGAATTGCAGAAGTTGACGGGCAAGTCGAGCAAATCGTTGGTAGACGAGCTGGCAAATTCCAACGGGTGGTGCCGCGACACGGCGGCTCGCCTGCTGCTGGAACGCCAGGATCGGTCGATCGCGCCTCAATTGCGGCAAATGGCGTTGCAACACAAGTCGCGCATCGGCCGGATTCGTGCCATACGGCTGATGGAAGGGCTCGGCGGCGGCGATGAAGAGCTGCTGCTCAAATTGTGCGACGATCCAGATCCACGAGTGGTCGAGCAGGCGGTGATGGCGGCCGAGGCGCACGTGGCCAAGTCGCAAAAGTTGTGCGAGCGAATAGCCGAGCTGGCCGAGGCAAGCCCCGATGCTCCGGTGCGCTTTCACTCGCTGTTCACCGCGTTGCCATTGCCGCATGCGCCGAAGTTCACAGTGGACGAATGGGAGCTGGACGCTATGCTGGTCGCGACGGGTAGCCGCGGCGGTACCGTCCTGGAGCGGATGTTGCAGCAACCCGAAGCATTGAAAAGGAACATCGTTCAACCGGGGCAGTTTGTTTTGGAGCTGGCGCGGCTGGCGGCGGCTTCGGTAGACACGGCGGAGCGATCGAAAGCCATCGAGGCACTCGTCGAAAGCGATGTGTATGGCCGGGCGGGCTTGATCGGTTTTCTCGATGAGACGAAGCATAAGGAAGTAACGCTTGACCAACTGCGCGCGAAGCTCGACAGGAAAACGCGCAGCAAACTGGACCGGGCGTTTGCTGCCGCGCGTGCCGACGCGAGCAATGGCGCCGAGGGCGAATCGCTTCGTTGTGAGGCGATCGACCTCGTGGCGCTCGAGTCCGATGCGGCGAAAATTCTGACGCCGATCGCCACTTCAGAAAAGAATCAAAACCTCCGGCTGCGGGCGATTGCGGCCCTCGCAAAGAACCCCGACGTGCAACCGTGGGTGCAACTGCTGGGGCAATTTTCGGCGGAAACGCCGGTCGTGCAGCGGGCGGTTCTGGATGGGCTGTTTACGAGCGTGGCGCGCACGAATTTGTTGCTCGATGAAATCGCTGGAGGGCGGATTAAGGCGGCCGTTATCGATCAGATTCATGCGAACCTGCTGCTCGCCAACAAGGACGCGGCGATCAACAAGCGAGCGAAGAAGTTATTGGCTTCCGCCGTGCCGGCTGATCGCGAGAAGGTGCTCGCTCAATATCAACCGGTGCTGAAGATGAAGGCCGAACCGTCTCACGGCCGGGAAGTGTTCCGAAAGAATTGTTCGGTCTGCCACAAGATCGGCGATGTCGGCGTCCAGTTCGCGCCCGATATTTCCGATTCGCGCGAGAAAAAGCCAGAGCAGCTTCTTACGGACATCCTTCAGCCGAACCGGGCCATCGACTCGAATTACTACAGTTATACGGCAATTACGACCGATGGGCACGTGCACACCGGCGTTTTAGCGGCCGAGACTTCGAGCGCGGTCACGCTCAAGCAGCAGGAAGGCAAAAGCGAAACGCTGCGGCGCGACGAGATCGATAGCCTCCAGAACAACGGCATCTCGTTCATGCCGGAAGGGCTGGAGAAGGAAATTCCACAGCACGACATGGCCGATTTGATTTCGTTTATCAAGAACTGGCGGTACCTCGATAACCCTCCGAAGTTGTCAACCGTTAAGTCGCAAACGGGCAAATGATGGTGTAGATCAAAAAGAGGGGCATCCCCTCCGGACGAACTACCGGAGCTCCGGGCGGCTCGACCACTGAGCACGTAGAGCAGTCTGGGTCTAAGACTGCTGGTTCCGAGTCTCGGAGAGACTCGGCTACGTGAGAAAAGGCAAGTTGGCGGCCGCTTGAATCGTCCCCGATCTCTAGAGTGGCTTTCGCTGCGGCAACCGTGTGAAGGGCTGCAGTCCAAACGTCGGGCCCACCGGAAACGAGCGGCTTCAACTAATCCTTCGCCGAACCATCAGCGATCTTGCAAGTGAAAACCTAGCAGATAGTGGACGGGCGTTCCAATAATCAGTTTTGGCCAGTCGTTAAATGATCGTCGAAGGTAGAAGTGAGCTAAACCCGCCTGCGGCGTAAATAATTAAATTGCCTATGTGGGAATTAGTGGCCAGCGGCTCACGGCATCGCGTAAAGGCCCGAGCCGGCGTGTTTTAGCCGGCCCTGTTTGACGAGTTCTTCCCACACGGCTCGCGGAAATTCCTTCGGCGCGGCGATGCCGACGATTGCCGATTTGCTGCCCGAGCTGAGCGGCCCGCGGCCGATTCGAGACTCGTAATCGAGCCGCGTTAGCTTCCAGCGCTTCTTGAAGGCGTTGTAGGCACTCTTGAGGACCGCGGGCGAAAGATTGGTTTCGGCTGGCGCGGCAGCGTCAGCGCTGGAATCCGCTCGGTTATTTGGTGCGGATGGATCAGGGTCCGAGGTCATGGTTAAAACCGCAAGCGGGTGAATCACGATTAATCTATTGGGCCGCGAGGCGCTTGATGCGGAGGTTACGGAAGGCAACCGGGTCGTGGTGGCCGAGTAACCCGATATGGCCATCGGTGCGGTAGGCACCGGGATGTTGTTTGCCGTCCATGGGATGCTCGCGAACTTTCGCGATATTTGTATTGAGGATTTCGAACCCGTTGAGGTCCACGGTCAGATGGTCGCCGTTAAGTGTGAGCTCCTCATAATTCCATGTTCCGACTGGGCGAAGATAACCTTTTAGCGCGGGGGCCAGACCATAGAGGCTGCCGTGAGACTGATACGCGTGGAGCTTGTCGTACTTTTTCGCCGTGTTGTCCAGAATCTGCGATTCCATTCCTTTGTAAGCAACCTCTTCGTTTGTAATCGGAGACCGAAGGCCCAGCCCATTGTTGCCGCCGAGCGGCAGCTTGAATTCCAATCGGACGGCAAAGTTATCGTACGTATCCTTCGTAAAGAGGTTGCCGTGTTGGCCGGCTTTGCACTGGAGTGTACCGTCCACGACCTTGTAGCTATCGGTGGCGTTCGTCCAGCCGGTGAAATCCTTGCCGTTGAAGATGGATTTGAAGTCGGCATCATTGCCGCCGATCTTGGCAAGCGCACGGTTGGCTTCTTTGGGCGGAATCTCGCGGACGAAGACATTGCGGAAATAAAGCTTGGTGGTGTGGGTCTGCAAATAAATGGGCCCGCGCAAGGGGATGGGGGTTTTTGCGTCGAAATAGTTCTCAAGAACCACATTATCGGTGACCAATTGGCCGTTGAGCTTTACGGTGACGTACGGTCCAACGATGCGGATGAACATGCGATTCCACTCGCCGACGGGCTTGTCGGCGACCACTTTTGGCCAGCGTTCGTGGACTTTATTATTCCAGAGCGCGCCGGAGCCTTTGGCGGCGCCGAGTTTTTGCACTTCGGGATTGGCCGGGTCCCAAATCTGCACTTGAGGCACGCCGCGGAGGTAGATGCCGCTGTCGCCGTTCTTGTTGATT
The DNA here is from genome assembly GCA_963807935.1 of uncultured Planctomycetota bacterium. Lineage (GTDB taxonomy): Bacteria > Planctomycetota > Planctomycetia > Pirellulales > Lacipirellulaceae > JABDGM01. Next base: position 36,277 of record CAWEDY010000016.1, on the reverse strand, counting down.
TTCCAATCGACCCACATTTCAAAATCGGTGTAGTCCCGAGGCGTGGAGAGGAAGAAGTTCGGGTTGCCATCGCTGACGAGGACCCCGTCCTCGACGCGCCAGTGCTGGCGGATCCCGTCGTTCAATTTCTTTTGACGCGCGGCCTGTTCGTCGGGCAACATCGCGGCGACTTTGCGCAGGTCTTCGCCGAGTCCGCCGATCCAGTTGTCGAAATCGCGGCCATTGAAAAGGGCGGTGAAGCCCGTGGGGGGCGTGTTGTTGTCCTGGGCGGCGGCGGATGAGTGTACGAGAGCTAAAGCGAGGATGGCCAATAGTTTTGGGGGACTAAACCGCCAGCGGCTAGGGAGCGCGTTCATGGTTTCACCTGCAAGGAGTTGGGCTGGGAAGTCCTGATTCTAGTTACGCAAATCGGTCGCGGGAAGCGGTCGGACGGTTGCCAAGCAGAGTTTGATGTGATTAGATAGGCGCGGAGGAATTACCATGGGAAAACTTGATAGGCGGGATTTTATACGGGCCTCGGCGGTGGGGGCGGCTTATTTGGCAATGCCGCATTATGCCGGTGCGAAGAGCGGCGGGGCCAAAGACCTCAATGGCAAATTGCGGCTGGCGGCCATCGGCAACGGCGGAAAAGGCCAGGACGACCTGCAGAACATCAGTGCCAGCCCACGCGTGGAAGTCGTCGCGCTGTGTGATGTAGATACTTCGCACGGCCATCTGGGCTGGGCGGCCGAGAAGTTTCCCAACGCAAAAAAGTTTAACGATTATCGGCGGCTGATGGACCAGGCGCAGATGTTCGATGCGGTGAGCGTCTCGACGCCCGACCACATGCACGCGCCGATCGCCCTGGCGGCAATCGCGTTGGGCAAACACGTCTTCTGTCAGAAGCCCTTAGCGCACACGGTCCGCGAAGCGCGCATGATGCGCGAGGCGGCCAAGCGGCACGGCGTTGTTACTCAAATGGGAAACCAGATTCAATCGAATCACGTCTATCGAAATGCGGTAAAACTGGTACACGACGGGGCGATCGGCAAAGTGAAGGAGGTGCATTCGTGGCAGGCGGGCGGCATGGATTGGCTCGTTACCGACAAGCGGCCTGCGGGTTCCGATCCGGTTCCGCCAACGCTCAACTGGGAAGTTTGGCTCGGCGCGGCGCCGGTGCGGCCGTTTAAAAAGGGACTCTATCATCCATGGAACTGGCGAGCATGGCAGGATTTTAGCAGCGGGCAGCTTGGCGATTTCGGCTGCCACATTCTCGATCCCGTGTTCATGGCGCTGGACCTGACGGCGCCGAGGACGATCGAGGCCGATGCGCCGCCGTTGAACAAGGAAACGTGGGCTCGGCGATCGAAAGTGGAGTATACATTTCCGGGCACGAAGCGCACCGCGGGCGACGAAATAACAGTGACCTGGTACGACGGTCCGGGGCACAAGCCAAAGCACGAGGGATTGGGCCTTCCGGAAAAGCACGAATTGCCGGGCGCCGGATCGGCATTTGTCGGCGAGAAAGGAACCATGATCCTGCCACACTGGGCGGATCCGCAACTGTTCCCGCGGGAGAAGTTCCAGGATTACAAGATGCCGATGCTGGAAGATATCAACCACTACACTAGTTGGGCCCATGCCTGCCTCGGCGACGGGAAGACTCATTCGAATTTTGATTATGCGGGGCCGCTGACCGAAACAGTTCTGCTGGGCGCGATTGCGATTCGCTTTCCGAAAGAGCAATTGCTGTGGGATAGCAAGGCGGTCGAGTTCACGCATCACGCCGACGCAACTGCGCGGTTGACGAAGGCATACAGGGCGGGGTGGGCGCTGCCGAAGGCGTGAGTATCGCCGAATCGTCACGGGGACTGAATCGGCCAGCCGATGGCCCACTGCAATTGGAACTGCGCGACGTTGTAGTCCACGATCGCATCTACCCAATCGCGCTCGGTGGCATCGAGCGCTTGGATGGCTTGAAGCACTTCGATCGGCAAACCCTGGCCCTGCTGGATGCGATTGAAATTGCGTTCCAACGAAGCGCCGGCCGACGCGGTGCCTGCTTGGGCGACGGCCACGCGATCGCGCCGCGTACGGACTTTGGCATTCGCCTCGGATACTTGTCGCGCGACCTGATCGATGAGCTGAACCTGGCGGAGCCGCTCCTGTTGCACGCGGGCGGACGCGGCGTCGCGGGCCGCGAGCTCACCCCAACCCAAGTTGCGAAGCTGCCAAACGGCAACGGCATCGAAGTCGGCACGGTGATTGAAATCCGCGGCGGTGTCGCCAACCCCACCGCCAAAACCGCTGTAGGAGGCGCCCAATAACACGCTGGGCACGAGCGGAGCGTACTTCTCGCGGCGCAACCGCTCGCAAGCGGCCGCAACGAGGTCCTGGCTTTCCGCAAGCTCGGGCCGCAGCGCAAGCGCCGTCGCCAACATCTCTTGCGGAGAGGTAACGCATGACACGAGTTCGATGGGCGTCACGCTCTCTTCAATGGGCACGATTGGAACGGCTCCATCGAGACTGAGGGCCTGCACCAGGCGCGCCGAGGCAAGCGCGACGGCCTCTTCGCTGCGGGCGACGTTGTTTCGCCGCAGCGAGAGTTCGGCCACCGAGCGATCGGCATCGGCTTGCGTACCTTGGCCGGCGTTGGCGAAATTGGCCGTAAGACGTGCGAGCTGCTCGCTGCGCCCGACCGTTTCGAGCGCGATAGCTCGTTGCTGGTACGCCCGTAGCAACTCCTGGTATGCGACGGCCGCTTCGAGCAACTGGTCATTAAGCACGGCGTCGCGAGCGTGTTCCTGGGCACCGACCGCTCGCTCCGCAATCTTCGGTTGGAAGATTGCATCGACTAAATGAAACTGGGCGACGAGGCCAGGTTGCGGCGTGGTTCCGGCTCCGACGGCGCCGGCGCCGAGACCAGCCTGTAAGGATGAACGATCGACGTCGAGGATTGCACCGCTGGAATCTTGCAAGTTGCCTTCATTGTGGTGGTAGCTCGTTCCACCTTGAATCGAAGGCAGCCAGAGGACGCGAGCCGCCTGCAGGTTCGCGTAGGCTTCGCGAATGCGCCACCGCGCGAAGCCGACTTGCGGATTCTGCCCTGCCACGAGCGCCAGGGCCGTGGACATATCGATTCGGCACGATGCGGCGATCGGTTCGGCCGCAGGCAAATTATCCGCTGTCACGGCTTGGTACGCCGGTGGAGCAAACGGCGGCGGCAGAAGTGCAGGGTTCGGCGCCTGGGCAACGGCGCGGGTTGTCGCAGTTACGGCCACAATCAGCGTGGCGAGTGTCACCAAGTCCAGAAATGCATAGCGGCGGCGGAACCCGTTCAACCTTGGTGACATGTGGGACTCGCCCTGTCTATACTGGATTTGGTTGGTCCCAGTCCGCAACCAATGCGGGATAGATGGTTCGTCACAGTTAACATCGACCCCGCGGCGGGACGGTTTTTGCAGCCAGTGCTGAGTACCCGGGTGCTACGGCAGCAAAGCGGAAGTATATCCCGGTTGTGACGAATTTGCGTTGCGGCTCTTTTGCGGTTGGTAAGATTTGCGGGCTGTTCAAAGGATTCACGCGCGCAGCGAATTTCCAGGGCGATTGGCGGCACGGACGAAGCCTGCGCCGGTAAGGCTTGTCGAAGATGAATCTGGTCCGATTGGCCTTGCGACGCCCGCTGACCGTGATGGTCATCATCCTGGCCATTGCGCTGGGCAGCTTTCTGGCGGTGGCGCCGTCGGTGTGCGAGCAGCTCGGTATTCCTTATCCGGATGGCCTGCCAAAGGGGATGGAAGTCGATATCTTCCCCAGCCTCAACCTGCCGGTGATCTACGTGTGTCAACCGTACGGCGGCATGGACCCAGCACAGATGGAAGGGTATATCACCAACTTTTACGAATATCACTTCCTCTACATCAGCGGGATTCACCACGTGGAGTCTCGCAACGTGCAAGGCACGGCGCTGATGAAGCTGTACTTTCATCCCGGCACCAATATGGCCCAGGCAATGGCGGAAACGATCAACTATGTGAACCGCTCGCACGCTTTCATGCCGCCGGGAACGGTGTCTCCATTCGTGATGCGGTTCGATACGGGCAGCGTGCCGGTGGGATACCTCGTGCTTTCCAGCGAAACGCGGTCGATTGCGGAGATACAGGATCTGGCGCTGTTTCGCATCCGGCCGATGTTTTCGAGTCTGCCTGGCGTATCCGCACCGCCGCCGTTTGGCGGGAGCGCGCGGACGGTAGTGGTGACGGTCGATCCGCGACGACTGCAGTCGTACGCGATGTCGCCGGACGAGGTGGTTACGGCCCTGGTGCGCGGCAATTCGATCAGCCCATCCGGCAACTTGCCGATCGGCGACAAGTATCCGATCGTGCCGGTCAACTCGGTGGTCCGCCAAGTGAGTGAATTGGGAAGTATCCCGATCCGCACCGGCACTTCGCCTGTGTATTTGCGCGACATCGGGTACGTGCGGGATTCGGCCGATGCGCCGGCCGGTTATGCGCTGGCCAACGGCCGCCGGGCCGTATATATCCTGGCCACGAAGCGGGCCGATGCTTCGACATTGAGCGTGATCAATCGCATCAAGAAGGCGCTCCCCAAGATGAAAGACGCCATGGGCAAAGAGGGTGCGGGAATTGACGTGCGATTTGAATTCGACCAGTCGCCGTACGTGACGCGCGCCGTGGCCGGCGTGGTGACTGAAGGCGTTCTCGGCGCCTGTTTGGTCGGGTTAATGATTCTGCTCTTTTTGCGCGACTGGCGAAGTGCGCTGGTTGTCGTGCTCAATATCCCGCTGGCGTTGATGTCGGCGGTGTTTGCGCTGTGGATCACGGGTGAGACGATTAACCTGATGACGCTGGGTGGGCTGGCGCTGTCCATCGGTATTTTGGTGGACGAAGCGACCGTGGCGATTGAGAATATTCACGCGCATATGGAGCACAAAGAGCCACTCGCGCAAGCGGTGCTCGACGGGTCGGCGGAAACGTCGGTGCCCCGCTTTTTGGCGATGCTATCGATACTGGCCGTCTTTGTGTCGTCGTTTTTCATGCAGGGCGCGGCACGAGCGCTATTCGTTCCGTTGTCGTTGGCGGTGGGGTTTACGATGTTCGCGTCGTACATTCTGTCGAGCACATTTGTGCCGGTGCTGTGCGTCTGGCTGCTGCGACACAAGCCGGCCGAACGAGCCAATCAGGAGGCCACCGAAGACAATCGTGTTCGAAGCGTCTTTCAACCGATCGGCAAAGCGACCTGGATAAATCGGCTAACGACGGAGCTTCGTTTGGAGCGATTGAGGGCGCGATATGAAGTCATCGTTGGACGACTCATCAAATTGCGATGGCGGTTGGTCGGCGCGTACCTGGCAGTGACCTTTCTGCTGATCGCGATTTTGGGATCGCAACTGGGGCGCGACATCTTTTCCACGGTGGACGCGGGCCAGTTTCGCCTGCGGATGCGCGCGGCCGATGGGACAAATATCGCCCGGACCGAACAGTTTGCGAAACAAGCGCTCGGGCTCATCGAAGACGAATTGGGTTCCGGCAGCGTTGAGCGCTCGTTAGGATACGTGGGAATGATCCACTCGAACTTTCCGGTCAACGCGGTGTATCAGTGGTCGCGAGGACCGGAGGAAGCGATTTTGTATGTCGCGCTGAAAGGCAATTTGGGACTGCGCGATGTGGAACTCAAGGAACGGCTGCGCAAACGGCTTAACAAAGAGATGCCGGAGGTGCGCTTCTCGTTTGAGCCGTCGGACATCGTCAATGACGTAATGAGCTTCGGCTCGCCGACGCCGATCGACATCGCAGTGAGCGGGCCGAACTTTGCGGACGATCGGGCGCACGCCGATAAGGTGCGGCAGGAACTGGAGCGGATACCGTACCTGCGCGATCTGCAGTACGGGCAGTCGCTCGAGTATCCGACGATTGAAGTGAATGTGGATCGCGAGAAAGCCGGTCTGGCGGGACTGGTGCCGCAGGATGTATCGCATGCGTTGGTAACGGCGACTTCTTCGAGCCGGTTTGTGGTACCGAATTTTTGGGCCGATCCGAAGAGTGGAATTGCATACCAAGTGCAGGTCGAGATTCCGCGGCGGGTGCTTCGCGACCCCGACAATATCAAGGCAATTGGTTCGGCCCGGGACTTGGCTCAGATTCCAATCAAGCAGACGGAGCACGGGCAGATACATATCGGCGACGTCGCGGAGCTGCGCCCCGGCACGATGCCCGGGCAGTTCGATCGCTACAACATGCGGCGGCAGATCACGCTTGCAGCGAACATCGCCGGGGCGGACTTGGCAACCGTTTCGCGCGAGGTCTCGAAAGCGCTAGCGCGGGCCGGGAAGCCGCCGTCGGGAGTGCAAGTGGAAATACGGGGGCAGATTCCGCCAATGCAGCAGATGCAGTCGGGGCTTGCGATCGGACTTGGGCTAGCGGTCGTAGCCGTGTTCTTGCTGCTGACGGCGAACTTTCAGAGCTTGCGGCTGGCGCTCGTCACCATTTCTACCGCGCCGGCGGTTGTCGCAGGTGTGGGACTGATGTTGTTGCTGACGGGTACGACACTGAATCTCCAATCGTTCATCGGCGCGATCATGGCGATTGGCATCGCGATGGCCAATGCGATTTTGCTCGTGACGTTCGCTGAGCAGCGGCGGCGCGGCGGACTTCCGGCGGCCGAAGCGGCGCAAAGCGGCGCGACGGGCCGATTCCGGGCGATCGTTATGACGACGTGCGCGATGGTTGCCGGCATGTTGCCGATGGCCCTCGGGCTGGGTGAGGCGGGGCAGCAGAATGGGCCACTGGGCCGGGCAGTGATCGGGGGTTTGCTCGCCGCCACCTGCGCTACGCTGTTGGTGCTCCCGAGCGTGTTTGCAATGGTTCAACACCGAGCCAGCTCGGCGTCGCCATCGCTCGATCCGCGCGATGTGGCGAGTTCGCACTATCAATCGTCGGCAAGTTAATTGCTATTCGAACTGAAGGAAATATCCATGAAGCTAAGAACTTTGGGCGTGTCCCTAGGTGGCGCGGGTTGCCTTTTGTTGATTGCTGCCAGCGGATGCGGTCAAGCAGGTGCACGCGCCGAAGACCCCGTTGACGCACAAGCCACCAGTTCGATTGAACGAGTGACCGCGGCGCAACCAAAACGTAAGACGCTGCGAGTGGAAACGACGCAACCGGCGTGGATCGAGGCGTTCGAGCAAACGCCGCTCTACGCAAAGGTGCCTGGTTATGTCCACAAGGTGCATGTGGATATTGGCGATCTGATCAAGAAAGACCAACCGCTCGTGACGCTTAGCACACCGGAGCTAGGCGACGACGTCGCAGAAAGAGACGCGCTCGTTGCCCAAGCGGAAGCCGAGGTACAGCAGGCCGAGTGCAACGTCGCAGCGTGGCAGGCGGCGGCGCAAAGTGCGCAAGCGAAGATCGCGGAAGCGCAGGCCAATACAGGCCGAACCACCAGCGAGTACGACCGCTCGACGGCTGAATACGAGCGGATCAAGAAACTGGCCGACAGCGGTTCGGTGACCGACAAGCTCGTCGATGAGATGCGGAATCAGCGGCGTGCCGCCGAAGCGGGTCGCGACTCGGCAGATGCAGCGGTGCAGTCTGCCGACGCTGCCGCCAAAGAAGCAGAAGCGAAAGTTCGCAAGGCGAAGGCGGATGGCGTCGCTGCTAGTGCGCGGCTGCGGGTGGCTAAGGCCGATCTGGCGCGGGCTAAGACGATGCTCGGCTATGCCGAGATTAAAGCGCCGTTCGATGGCGTCGTAACGGGGCGCGCGGTAGATACGGGGCACTTTGTCCAGCCGGCGACCGGCGCCGGCAAACCACTGCTTGTCGTTGCCCGCCGGGACAAGGTCCGCGTGTTCATGGATGTTCCCGAGCTTGAGTCGGCTCTCGTGGACGTGGGAGATCTAGTGACGCTGCGCGTGCAGGCGTTTTCCGGTAAAGAGTTGCACGCTTCCGTGACACGCACCAGTTGGTCGCTCGATAATTCCAACCGGTCACTACGGACGGAAGTGGACATGCCAAACGACCACTCCACGCTGCGGCCAGGCATGTATGCCACGGCAACCATTCTGCTCGATCGGCGCGATAATGCGGTTGTGCTGCCAGCGACCGCGATCGTTCGGGAAGGTGGACAGGCCTATTGCTGGTGCGTCGAATCGGGCAAAGCTGTGCGCCGCAGTATTGCGCTTGGGCTGCGTAGCGGCCAGGAGGTCGAAGTCCTGAGCGGAATCGATGCGACCAGCACGGTCGTCGTGGCCCAGGCCGAATCGCTGCAACAAGGCCAGGCCGTGAAGGTTATCGCGCCAAAGGAGTGACAGTATGCGGTAGAAACAGGTCTTAAAGAGTGAAGGGAAAGGCACGTAAATTGCGAGTATTCGGCGGAAACCGGGTGATGAGAAATGTCCCTCAATGGAATGCCAACCGCTCATAATGGGGGAAACCGCAAGAAATTACTTAACTTCGACATTTTACCGCGTTACACTAGATTTTGGCCGCCCGATTTGCGGAACTGAGCCGAACGCAAGTGACGGGCAGAAGCCGGCGTTACCGCTGGCATCAGCGTGGTCTCGATTTTCGCGCTTTGGGGAGACAACTGCGATGAAGCGATTCAATCGATTGCCATCAATCGAACAATTGGAAGAAAAACGGCTGAAGGCGGCCGATCTCACGACGTGCCCGACAGTGCAGGGACCCGCGTCGATCGAAGCGGCGAACTTGACGCCGAGCGGCAGTACGTCCAGCAGTCAACTTCGCGCGAGCAGTCTCCAAGAAGCGAGCACACCAAAGGCTAGCATTACCGCGGAGGAAGCAGGTGATGACTCGGAGACGGAGAACCAGGAAACCGACGATACCGACGAGACAGGCGACACAGATCAAACGGACGACAGCGACGACAGCGACGAAACCGAATCGAATGACACAGACAACGACGACACAGACGAACAGAACGGCGACGACAACGACAATGAGTCGAACGACACCGACAATGAGTCGGACGATAGCGATAATGGCGAGATGAAATTTACCGCCGCGTTAACGGGAACCGGGGAGGGGACGGCAAGTGTCAAGACCGACACAGATGATGGGTCCGCGAAAACCGATTTCAAGCTCGAAATCACAGGTGCGCCGGCCAGCCAGACGTTTGACGTTACGGTCGGGACCACGGTCGTCGGTACGGTCACAACGGACGCGCAAGGCGCCGGCAAATTGAAACTTTCGAGCGATCCCGATGATGATGAGCAGGTGCTGCCGACAGATTTTCCGACGGTGGATGCTACCACGTCGATCAGCGTGGGGGTCACGGGTCAGACACCGATACTTACGGGCACTTTTGCGGTGTCGTCCGAATTGAACAGCTCGGCGGCTCTTCACGTCGAAAGTGCAAGCAGCTCTCAGACTTCGGCTCCGGCGGGTCTGCTCGCGGACGAATCCGAATCACTCGCGACCGCTCATAAGATTTCCAGTCCGCTCACTGCCAACGTGTCGGGAACGCAGAATCTGGATGAGGGTAACGTGCTCGATCAGAACCTCCTCGACGCCGGGTTCGCAGCGGCGGCGCGCTCGGGCAATTCGGGGGACCAGTTTGAGCGTCCGTCCGACGATTTCGTCGATCAAGGTGCCGTCAATGAATCGCCAAGCCTGGACGCGGCTTTCGAATCACTTGTCGACGGCGAGCTGGGTTGGACGGTTTGAGCGCTCCTACGAGGTTGCATTACAAAAAATAGGCCCAAGTCGCTTGACCAGGGGCTAAATTTGCCCGGAAAGTTGCACCGCCCGGACCGGACGATTTCTCATGAGGCGGCTGGATTCACCAGCGTCCGTCGTAGCTGTTGATTCGCGGCCCGCGCCGTGGGTTGCCGCAAGTATTGGGGCATTCCCGCCTCGTCGCCAGGGCTCGTCATTTTATCTTCGTCGCCGCCGCCTTCTTCGTGGGCTGGGTTTTCTTCATCGGCAGCTGCTCCCAGGAGGAATTGGAAGCCGAGCAGACAGAAGAAGTCGGGCGCACCGTCTTCACGGCTGCGGAAGCTTTGGCCGGCTGACGCTAGGAAGTGGACGTTCTTGTTGATGGTATAATCGACGCCGAAGTTGTAGAACGGAACATCTGGCTCGCCCGAATGGCCTTCGAAGACAAAGGCGCCAACTTCGGCCTCCAGTTCCCAACCATTTTCGTATTCGCGACCAGTCGCGAGACCGAACTTCCAACTATTTTGGCCGGTGTTGCCAAGCACCACGTTGTAGCCGATTTCGGGGTTGAGCCAGACTTTGTCATCGCAGAAGCTTTTCTGAAACTCGAAGGGGAAGAACAATTCCGTCTCCCCGCTTCCCAGGTCGCGGGTCTCATCGCCGATGGGACTGGATACCTGCGGGTAGAATGAAACGGCCCAGCCGTGATTTTCGTCTGCGTCGAGAAAGCGATATTTGTAACCGACCAGCAGGTCGCTGATGCCCCATTCGCTTTCTGCGTCGTCCGGATCATTGTCCGAAACGGCGAACTCGACTTTGAGCTGATCGCGGTCGCTGAACAGACCGTAATTGATGTCGAAGAGCGGATTCTCCATCTCGACGCCATCACGGGTGTGTTCGAGGCTCGAGGTGATATTGATTTCCCAACCGTGATAGCCGGGGGTTTCCGGGTCGTCGGTAATGAGAGGCGGGGAGCCGGCAAACGCTTGCCCGCAGTAAGCGACGGAAGCGAGGGTGAGGACAAGCTGTAAGAGCGTGCACAATCTTGCCCACATGGCAAATTCTCCGTATTTGGTCGAAACGGCGCGTATTACGACATCCTGTCTGTCTTCAGTAGTTTCGGCTGTCGCTGGTAGTGCTATCGATCCTTCAACCTGCGAATACAGAATTACTACAAACGCACTTGATAAAACGTGCTTTTGGTAGGAGTTCCACCGTGATAGGCGTGGTCAAAACCAATACTGAGAGCGACCTGCTGATTGGACGCCTACCCTGTCCAGACCCGTGTCACGACAGCCCAGGCGGTGCCCAGAGCGCGGGCGAATGGCCATAAGTGGGCATGGCGCGATTCGTGTTACTTGGCCGTGCCAAGAACGAAAACGCCGAATTGGGCTGGCTTTCGGCCTTGGGCGGGGAGCTTGGCCGGGATGTAGATGTGGCTGGTTGTCGGATCGTCAACAATCGTTTTGCCGGATTTGGCCGTCTTCAAAGTTTGCACCACGGCAAATTCGCCGGCAGACGTTTCGGAGACAACCGTGACCGTGCCATCGTCGCCGTTGGAGCTAATGGCCACGCCGAGTTTTGGATCAAACGCACAGCCGTCGGCCCCCTCGCCGATTGGAACTGTGGCAAGCAGGTTTCCATTTTGGAAATCGAGGATGGCCATCTTCTGGTTCTCACCAACAGCAAATAGACGATGGTGGCGGAGATCAATAGCCAGTCCGCTCGGAGATTCGAGCGGCGCGAGGGACCAATGGTCAGTCAACTTCATTGTTTTTGTATCGATCACTTCAATCTCGCTCTTATCTTCGTTGTTGACGAAGAGCTTCCCAGCGCCGTCGGCCCGGCCATATTCCAATGCGCCGCCGATGTGGATCGGAATGGGCGGGGCATCGATGTTTGCCGGGTCGATCACCACGGCATCACCGCCCTCGCAAAGGGCGAACACTTTGCGGCTGGCGGGGTCGTAAATAATGGGATCGGGGTTCTTGCCGCCGCCGTTTGGCATCTTGATTTTGCGCGTCACCTTGAGCGAGTGGAGATCAAATACGGCGACAGCGTTCTCGTGGCCACTGGTGATAAAGCCGAGCTTTTTGTCCGAGACGATAGCGATGCCGTGGGCCCGTTGCAGGTCGCCGATGTCGCCAATCCGCTTGCCGGTTTTGGTATCGACAACCTGAACGTGCTTATCGCAGGCAATATACAGGCGATGCGATTCGGGATCGACGATGGGGTAATCCCAGTTGGTCGCATTCCTGATGCGAAAGGTGTCGATCACGCTCAGTTTCGGAGTGGGCGGCTGCGCGCTGGCCGATAGTGCTGTGACAAATGTCGCGATGACAACCGCAAAGGCAAACAGCCGTTCCATACGAAAACCCTCAAAACGAAGTTGAAACGAAATCGCGCTCAGTAGCGATTTCACTTGCCGGCGGTTGTGAACGTGGTTTCGATAACCGAGGAATTGCCGGCAGAAGAAACTGTGCCGATTCCGAGCTGACATTTGCCGCCGGGGGCCAGGATTCCGTCGGGCACGACAAACGAGGTCGCTGAGGGGGGAAGATTCAATTCCAGGTGGGCCGATGATTTCGACGGCTCGAGTTCAATGGTATAGCCGGCGACGCCTTTTACGGGCGCCCAGGTAATCTTCAAATTCTTCGTGGAAAGGTTGCGCGCGCCGGCTTTGGGGGAAACGAACGATGTCGTCGGGGGGAGCTTGTGACTAAGTTTGGCTGTGTCCTTTAGCTGGGCGCCGGATGACGTCGATCCGGTAAAGGTATACTCGCCCTCGGGAAATGCCTTCTTCAGCGCGGCAACATCCGTCGGTTCGGGCGATTCGAACCTGAACTGACGCATCCCCATCGCGGAGCGACCCGGGGCGGCGAAATCGACGATGGTGTGGCCGTCGGGGGCTACCACGGTAAGCTTTGTCAGTCCGTCGTCGCCGCCGATGGCTTCGAACACAGCTTCCACGTCGCCGTCGGTGGCGTTTTGCTCGAAACGGGCGCTGGCAACTTCGAAGGATTCGGCCTTTACCGAAGGCGCATCGGCTGCAAGAACGGGTACCACCAGCAAACATAGCAACGAGCCAACGAACGTCGATTGTGTTGTCATTTTAGAACTCACTTCTTGTTTAGGAGACCAAAACGGGCTGGTGCTTCTCGACGATCGTGGCGTCTTCGGCGATCAGGTCCGATGTGCCTTGGCCAAACCGCAGGTACAGCGAAGGCACGACGAACAAGTTGAGCAAGCACGATGTGACCATGCCGCCCAAGATGACGATGGCCATCGGATACTCAATTTCGTGGCCGGGAATATTACCGGTCGCGATCAATGGCACGAGTGCGAGGCCGGTGGCCAGGGCGGTCATCAAGATGGGCGACAGCCGTTCAATCGCACCGCGAAGGGCGAGTTTCGGCCCGAAGACTTCGCCCTCGTATTTTTCGAGGTGCTGATAGTGGTTGATCAGCATGATTTTGTTGCGGGCCGCAATGCCGAAGACAGTGAGGAAACCGACGAGCGAGCCCAGCGAAAGGACGTCGCCGGTGAAGTAAGCCGCGAGCAAACCGCCGACCAGAGCGGAAGGCAGCGTCAGGAAGCCGAGGATCGCCAGGCGCAGGTTGCCGAACGACTCGAGCAGGATGAGGAACACGCCGATGACGCCGCCAACGGCGAAGATCATCATTCGTCGCTGGGCGGCCTGACGTTCGGTGTATTGGCCGAGGACGACCGCTCGGTAACCCAGCGGGAATTCGACCTTGTTCACGCGTTTTTGGACTTCCTTCATCACAGAACCGAGGTCGGCGGCATCTATGTTGGCGCTAACATCGATCTGTCGCGAGGCGTTTTCGCGATAGACGACGCCGGGGACCGGCCGGATCTGCACATCGGCGATATCAGCCAAACGAACCTGGCCATCGTGGGGCGTATCGATGAGTAAATTGCGAACGCTATTGAGACTGTGCCGTGCCGAGGGAATGCTCCAGACATTGACATCATAAGCCTTGCCGTCGATGAACAAATCACCCACCTCTTCGCCGGCCATCATGACGGCCGATGCGCGGCGGATGTCGCCCGGCTTGACGCCGTAGCGCAGTGCGGCTGGCAGGTTTACTTTGACTTGAATCTCCGGCACTTCGGACTGGAGCTGGACGTACAGGTCGACGATGCCGGGGATGCCTTTGAGAGCTTTTTCGACTTCGTCGGCCTTATCGTGAATTCCCTTCAGATCGGGGCCAAAGATTCGGATGGTAAAAGTCTCCTTGGAACCGGAGAGTACTTCATCGATGGTTTCGTTGAGATATGTTTCAACATTGTGGAACATACCAGGATACTTGGATACGGTCTTCTCAATCGCATCGACCGTTTCGTCGTAGTCCACATTTGGATCGATGCTGATCCAATTTTCGGCGAAGTTGACTCCATTTGTTTCGTCTCCGAGCAATGCCTGGCCAATATGCGAACCAAAGTTGCGTACGCCCGGAATCTGGCGCAGCTCCTTACTGGCAAGAACGGACATTCGGTGCTCTTCGCCAACGGATGTACCGGGTTTGGTGATCCAGTGCATTAGGAAGTCGCGCTCTTTGAACTCCGGAAATAAAGATTCTCCGAGCAGCGGTAACACACCGATACCGACCAAAATGACGAGGCCAGTAGCAATAAACACCGGTCGGGGCCGCGCGATAATTCGCGCGAGCACGGGTTCATAAATGCGGTGCAGCCAATGCACGAGCGGCGGCTCGCGGCGCTCGATGTGGGACTTGGCCAGCAGAATGTAGCACAGCGCGGGCGTAACGGTGAGCGCGACGACCATCGAAGCCAGAACGGCCAATCCATACGAGATGGCGAGCGGCTGGAAAAACGCGCCCGATAGACCACCGATGAAGAAGATTGGAATCAAAACAACGACGTCGATCAAAGTTGCGTGAATGATGGCCTGGCGAACTTCGAGCGAGGCTTCGAGGATGATTCGGGCGGTGGACTTCTGCACGCCTTCCTTGCGGTATTGGCGCAGGCGACGGACGATGTTTTCCACGTCGATGATCGCATCGTCGACCACGACGCCGATGGCGATGACGAAACCGGCTAGAATCATCGTATTAAGCGTGCCGCCGGTAAAGTACAGCACCAGTACGCCCGCCATGAGTGAGAGTGGAATTGCCAGCAGGCTAATCAGTGCGGTGCGCCACTCGAAAAGAAAAGCGGCGATAATCACCATCACGAGTAAGCAGCCACAGAGCAGGGCGCGGGTGAGATTTTCGAACGCCAAGCTTATGTAATCGGCAGGACGAAAAATGGTAGGATCGATGTTCAGGCCGGGCAGACCGGGCCGCATTTCTTCGAGCGCCGCCTCCACGCCGCGCGTCGTCTCCAGCGTGTTTGCCCAGGGATATTTTTGCATGACGAGCATCAATCCGGGACCACCGTTGATTACGGCGTCGCCGAAGAGCGGCCAGGTGTCGGTCACTACGTCGGCCACGTCACTCAAGATGAGCGGCGTGCCATCGGCCTTTTTCTTGTTGCCAATTGGCACTTTGGCGAGTTCTGCCTGCGATTTGAGAGACGAGACGGGCCGGATGTTGACCCGTTGATTTGGCGTATCGATGAAACCACCCGTGCCGATCATGGCGCCTTCGGAGAAGTACAAGATGCCCACATCCAAGGCGTCGGCGGTGGTCTCCATCACGTCTTCGAGGGTAACCTTGTGGGCCCCCATCCGCTCGGGATCGACACGTACCTGGGGCATCTTGATCTGCTCGCCCCAGATGCACACATTGGCCACACCCGGCACGCGCAACAAGCGGGCGCGAATTGTCCAGTAGGCGATCATCGACATATCGGTCAGCGGAATAGTGTCCGACGACAGGCCGATCTTCATGAACCGGCCAGTCACGGAAACGGGCGGCATCATGACGGGGGGCGATGCCCAGGTTGGCAGGGTTGGGATAACCGTCGCCATCCGCTCTTGCGCCAATTGCCGGGCATGAAGCTCGTCGGTGCCCGGCTTGAAGTACATGGCAATCGACGACAAGTCGCCAAGGCTCTTGGAGCGCATGATGTCCAGACCATCCACGCCCATCAGCGCTTGTTCCATGGGAACACTGACGAACGATTCGACTTCCTCGGCCGATAGACCGAGGCAAATCGTTTGGATCTCCACGCGCGGCGGCGCGAATTCGGGAAAGACATCGACCGGCATGGTGCTGAGTTGCGTCATCCCGAACACCAACATCCCTGCGGCGATCGCCAAAACAATGTAGCGAAACTTCAGGCTCGTTCCGACAATGGCTCGTATCATGTGTGAAGACCTTTCCGCGCGGTCACTTTTTTGTCAAATTCATTTTTGGAGTGTGGCAAGCCCAGACGCTGTGCGGTGGGCATGGTTCCATCGGATCCGTCGATTCAAGCGGCCACGTCTTTCGAAGACTCAGGGCCTACCAGCCGTCTCGAAAAGCTTGCTTAAAGCACGTCATCGCGCGCTCATTCCTCCTCGAATTCCATTTCCGTTCCAAACAATTCGGCGCCGCCAACGGTGACGACATTGGTCCCGGGCACAGGTCCTTTGGACAGGACGACCTTATCGCCCTCAATACTATCGATTGCGATGGGAGAGCGAACGAAGGTGAGCGGCGTGGGGTTGGTCCAGGTCCAGGCTCCTCCATTGACATCGTACAGGACGGCGGCATAGGGAATGACCTTTCGCTGCTGTCCGGCGATTTGGGAGTCTGCAACCGGCGCGGTTTGGATGTCGAGCCGTTTGGCGGCATCGTCGGTTAGTGTTACGCGCGCGGGTTCGGGACCGTCGAGATGCTCGACGGTGGCGGGCTTGATTTCTTGTTCTTCGTCTGCGGTGGAGTCGGCTGCCTGCTTGCACGAAGCCAGGGGCAGGCAAGCGGCGAAAAGTAACGCGACAATCCAGCGATGATTAGTGCTCATGGTTTCCCCTTAATTACTGATACTTGAAGGAACTTCTTGCTCGAGTGAGCGGACTCGTGAGATCGCCTCGCGAATTTCTTCATCACTCATGCTGATGGAGAGATCGGCAAGCTCGGCGCCGCGGTCTGGCCCGCAGAGCAAGTAGATAGCCGGTACACCAAACAAGATAAATAACGTGGAAGTGATCAAGCCGCCGATGGTGACAATGGCCATCGGCCGCAGGGTCTCTAGGCCGGGGAGGTCGCCCAGGAACAGGGCGGGGGCGACTGCAAGTCCGGTGGCGACAGCGGTCGCCAGAATGGGCGCCAGCCGCTCGCGTGCGCCATGTTGAACGAATCCAGGGCCAAAGGGCGGGACGCCGTCCGCGATCGCATCGAGCCGGTGACGCGGGTCAAATTGCGCGGAAGCGAGCGACTTCGGGATCGACCTGGCCGTTTCCGCCAGCCGGCGTAAGACGCTGATAATGTTTGAAGAACGTAATGCTGCTGCACACGGCGAAGCCCAAAACGGCTAGCAATCCGGCAAATGAGCCGAGCGTAAGAACTCCGCCTGTGCAGTAAGCGGCCAGTAATCCACCGGCCAGGGCGGCGGGAAATGTCAGAAACGATAGGGCCGCCAATCGCCAACTTCCCACTGCGGCCTGCAACAGAAAGAAAATACCTACGGCGGCAGCGATCGATACGGCCAGCATGTGGAGGTGGGCCGCGTATGGGACGGCGTAATCCCCCATGACGTTGGCGTAATACTCCAGCGGGAATTTGACGTCGTGAACGCGGTTGTTGATATCGGCCGCGACTTCGCCAAGACCGCGTTTCTGAACATCGGCCACGATATCGATATAGCGCCGGCAGGAGTCGTGGCGCACGGCACTGTCGGTCGGCACGATGCGAACCTCCGCGACATCGCCCAAGCGCACGTGGCCGCCGTCAGGGGTATCGATGTTCAAGTCCCGAATACTGCTCAGACTGTGGCGCGTTTCGGGCGTGCTCCACACGACTACGTCGAAGACTTTCTGGTCCTCGAACAGACTGCCCACTACGATGCCGGAAAGCATGGTAACGGCGGCGCGACGCACGTCGCCCGGCTTGAGCCCGTGCGCCTGCGCCGCTTGCAGGTTGACTTCGGTTTCGAGAGTTGCTTCGCGAGTTGGGTACTTGATGCGCGTCTCGACAATGCCATCGATGCCCTGGATGGCTTTGTTTACATTCTGGGCCGTACTGCGGAGGACATTCTCTTTATCGCCGTAGATGCGGGTGACGATCTTATCTTCCGGTTCCGGAATAATGTCGCCGCTCTTTTCGCGGAGGTAGGTTTGTACGTTGTACGTCAGGCCGGGATAACCCTCGACAATTTCTTTAATGGTGTTGGCCGTCTGTTTGTAGTTCGCCTTGGGATCAATATTCACCCATATTTCGGCCGAGTTAACATTCACAATCTGATCGCCGCGTATCGCTCGACCAATGTGGGCACCGACATTATTGACGCCGGGAACCGTTCGCAACTCATTACCCATGCGGCTGGCAATGCGGCTCATTTCCGGATGCGATGTGCCGGGCATGCCATTGAGATGGATCAAGAGACTCAATTCGTGGAACGAAGGCAGCGGTTGTTGAGAGATGAACGGCAGTAGCGCCACGCCCGCGATAGTCAGGGCGCCGATGGCAAGGAAGGCCAAGCGGCCGTGCTGAATGAACCGGGCCAACATGGGCTCGTAAAGGCCCTGCAGCCAATTCACCAGCCGAGACTCGCGACGCGCGGTGGGCGCGGTGGTGAGGAAAAACAGACACAGCGCTGGCGTCACCGTCAACGCCACAACCATGGAGGCGACGATTGCCAGGGCGTATGAAATTGCCAGCGGTTTGAAGAACGCGCCGGATGAGCCGCTCATCAACAGAATCGGCACAACCGCCAAGAGAACGATGAGAGCGGCGTAAATGATAGCGCTGCGCGCTTCGTGCGACGCCTCGAGAATAATTCGCGCGGTGGATTTGATGCTGCGATCCGTGCGGTGCTGGCGGAGCCGTTGGACAATGTGCTCGACGTCGATCACAGCGTCGTAAACGACCACCGCGATCGCGGCGGCAAAGCCCGTCAGCACGATCATGTTAAAAGTGGCTCCCGTTGCATACAACACTAGTGCCGCGGCCAACAGCGAAAGGGGAATGGCCACGAGACTGATCAAAGCGGTGCGCCACCGAAAGAAAAAGGCAATCAAGGTAAGTGCAACAAGGACGAATCCGGTGGCAATTACCCAAGTGAGATTGCCGATAGCCGCGTCGATGAAATTAGCGGGGCGGAAGACTTTGGTATTGACATCAATGCCGGGCAGGCCTGGTTCCAATTCGGCCATGGCGTCTTCGACGCCGCGCGTTACGTCAAGCGTGTTGGTACCTGGGAATTTCTCGATGACCAGCAGCAGACCGGGGCCTTTATTCGTGAGTGCGTCGCCAATCAGGGGCTGATGATCTTCGATGACATTCGCCACGTCGCCGAGATGCAGCGACGTGCCCTCGATAGGCACTTGTGCGAGTTGATCCGGCGTAACAATTGGTAAGATATGGCGAATGCCGAGCCGTTGATTCGCGGTATCGATGAAGCCGCCGGTACCGGGAGTCGAGGCTTCGATGAACGAAAGCGACGAAACCCACAGGGCGTTGCCGGTCGTTTCAAGAACTTTGAGCAGCGCGACCTTGTTATCTTCGAGGCGCTTGGGATCGACTTGCACTTGAAGCTGCCAGTCGCGCTGACCCCAGATGGCCACGTTGGCGACACCGGGCACGCCCATCAATCGCGGCATGATGGTCCACCGCGCGAGGACGCCCATTTGGATCAGGGAAACATCTTTGGACGACAGCCCAATCATCATGACGCGGCTAGTGGCCGACATGGGTTGGAGCATAACGGGCGGCTTGGAGACGTGCGGCATCGCATAGGCTTGAGTCATGCGCTCCGACACCATCTGCCGCGCCCGCCACAAGTCGGTGCCCGGTTCAAAAAACAGGACGATCGACGACAGTCCGGGGACCGATTCCGAGCGGATGGATTGCAGCCACGGCACACCGTTGAGCAAATCTTGCTCGAGGCCAACCGTGATCATTTGCTCGACTTCTTCAGCCGATAGGCCGAGGGCCTCTGTCTGGACTTCGACGTATGGCTGCGAGAACTCGGGGAGCACGTCGACCGGCATTTTGCGAAGCTGCGCAACGCCGATCACCACAGTCAAGACTGCAACAATTACCACGAGAAATCGCAGTTGCATACTCGCGCCGACGATCCACCGTAACATCGGAGACCTCCGCTTTCAAAAAACTGTCAATTACAAGAAGAAAACGATCGGCGATGGCGAACCAATTGGAGCTGCCTCCAAGGTTCATCCAAGCCGGTACCGTTCTGGATCTCTCACACCACGCGCGAATAACCGACGCCGATCCAAACTTAGCGAGCGCAGCTCACGCGAGCGCATGGCGTACGCCGTAAATTAAAGAGCCTCCCAGCTAGCCGATGGCGCCAATTTGCCCGTGGTGCGTAGAACTCCATTTTTAGCTAGTGGCCGGCAAAATTGCTAGCGGCAGCAGAAAAAAATTTTCACAGCCACAAGCTTGACCCCGCACAATCGATGTAATCTGTTGTGCACGTTAAAAATGCTCCCGCTGCCAAAAATGGTTACGCGCAAATTGCACGCAGTGATTTGCACCCCGCGGGCCGGCAACAGAATGCCGGTGCTTTGCGGACGAAATACGAAGCAGCCCCAAAAACTATTAGTGTCGTTTCAAACGAATAGGTACTGTTGGCGGAAAGCTCCATTCACTCGGGCCGCAAATTGAAGATTTCAATCGGTTCGATTTTATCAGCCGGCTCGAAACGGAGGATGCGGGAATAGAAGTACAGCTCGGCTTCGTGGGCGCGGATGATATTTTCGGCTTTGCGGAAACCGTGCTGTTCGCCGGAGAATGGGATATACGCCACCGGCACGCCGCGCTTCTTGAGCGAATCCAAAATCCGTTCGGCCTGGTTGGGCGGCACGACCTTATCTTCCAGACCTTGCAGCAGAAGGACTGGGCGATTGAAGCGATCGAGATGGAAGATGGGCGAGCGCTCCTGGTAGCGGGCTTCGTCTTGTGGATAGAGGCCGACGAGACGGTCGAGGTAGCGCGATTCGAATTTGTGTGTGTCGCGGACCATGAGCGCAAGGTCGCTGATTCCGTAGTAGCTCGCGCCGCAGCGAAATACATCGCTGAACGTCAGGCAGGCTAACGTGGTGTAGCCGCCGGCGCTTCCGCCGCGAATGATGAGCTTGTCGCGATCGGCCTTACCTTTGCCGGCAAGAAACAGCGCCGCATGAACGGCGTCGCTCACATCGACAATCCCCCAAGCATTGCGGAGGCGGTTGCGATATTCGCGGCCGTAACCGGTGCTGCCACCATAGTTCACATCGCATACACCGAATCCGCGCGAAGTCCAATATTGCGTACTGAGGCGAAACAGTGGGGCGGTTGCGGCTGTGGGACCGCCATGGATGAGTACCAAGAGCGGCGGCGCGGCCCCCTGCGGACCGTGGAAGTCGCGGTTCGCTGGCGGATAATAAAACGCATGCGCCGTCTTCGCGCGATCCGTGGGGAATTCGATCGCCTCGGGCTCGGACGTGTAACCGGAATTCGGAACGAGCGGTGAGCTACGGCGAATCACTTGCGTTTTGCCCGTAGTGAGGTCGATTTCAACTAGCGATTCCGGCTCCGCCGGCGAGCCGGCAATGGCATAGGCGCGATTGCCGGCGACATCGATGCTTGAAATGTTCGAGTACGGCACATTGAGTGATTCGTGCGTTCCTGAATGTGAATTGATGCGCACAACATGCCACTTTCCACCCTGCGTGTAGCGGGCGATGATCGTGCCATCGGGTCGGAAGCCGTAGGTCGTCATGCCGAAAACCCATTGCGGCGTGCCAAACTCGGCGTCCATGGGCAGGATGGGCGTTGTTTGCCAACTGCCGCTTTGTGCAAGGTCATGAGACCCGCGCTCAACTCCTTCTGCGTATAGATTCCACCAATTGGTTCGGTCGGAGACAAAGTAGAGCGTGCCATCCGGTGACCAGCTCGGCTGGAAAATTGATTCATCGGTGCCGCCGGCAACTTTGCGGGGCGTGCCGATCGCGCCATCTCCTGCGCCATCGATCGGCGCAACGAACAGTTCCGTGCCGTCCCACGGCATGTTGGGATGATTCCACGAAAGCCAGACAAGCTGTTGGCCATCGGGGCTGACGCGCGGATTGGAGTAAAAATCGGCGCCTTCCACGAGTGGCGTGACGTTGCCATCGACAAGACTTACACTTACGATGCGATTGACTGGCTCATGCCCGCTGGCCGTATGATCTTCGCAGATCGAGATGAGGCGGTTGCGGTCTGTGTCGTAAACAAAATCTGCAAATCGCCATCTCGCTTCGGCAGTGATGGGTTGCGGCGCTTGGCCGGGCTCCAAGCGCCACAAGCGTTGATCGGCGTAATTGGTGAAGAACACGGTGCCACTGGAGGCGGTGATTGCACCGCCGCCATATTCGTGCACCAAGGTGCGAGCGCTGAACGGCGGCGGTAAGATGTCTTTGATCGTGCCATCCGGGGTTCGGCGAACGATTACGTAGCGGCCTTGTTCCTCGGGACGCGATTCGACCCAATATAGCGTGTCACCATCGACGGCAACGTCGCCGAACCGCACGGCACCTTGCACCAGCATCTGCGCGGAGATCGGCGAGCGCCACGACCCGTACGGCGCGACGGCGGATTTGACAGCAGTATTCTGAGATGCACCGGCGGAGAAAGCGGCTGCGGACATGAATAGCATGGTAGAAAGTCGTTTCATCGTCGATAGGCCACTGGTAACAGGATACGTCGTTGCGGAGAGTGATCGCAAGGGACTCCGATGATTCAATTGTGATTCACGGATGGGTGGAATGGCCTAATCCTTCGAAAGGGCGGCAGTGCCTAATAACTCTCCAGCTATCCACGCCCATCGCAAAGCCTGCGGGCGTGCCATCCCTCCGTGTTCGAATTCCTAAAATAAAAATATATGACGCGGTGAAATTAGGCAGGAACATAGCCATGTTGAAGTGTGCCGGCCACCAGTTTTTGGGTGCTGCCTTCATTGCCCTATGGACAGTTCACACCAGCGGGGGTTTCACGTCGGCGAAAGCGGACGAACGAGCGGCTGCCTGTTGTATTACGGTTGTCGAAAAGGGGTCGAGCTGGCCGGTGCCGATGGTGGAATTGCGCACTAACCACCAAGTCTCCTTTGTTACCGATAATGCGGGCCGGATTGCGTTCGATCTGCCGGAGCTAATGGGGCGGCAGACGTGGTTCGCGGTGACGAGCGATGATTACGAAGTGCCGGCAGATGGATTCGGCAACCACGGCGTGCGCCTGATTCCGGAGCGGGGCAAAACGCTGACAATCGAGGTTCACCGTACGAGCATCGCCAAGCGACTGGGGCGGATTACCGGCGCGGGGCTGTTTGCTGAGAGCCAGAAGTTGGGACTGGAGACCGATTGGCCGGAAAGTGGCGTGCTCGGTTGCGACAGCGTGCAGAGCGCGGTTTACGATGGCCGAATGTTTTGGGCCTGGGGCGACACCAGTATCGCTCCCTATCCGCTGGGAATCTTCGACATGACGAGCGCAACGACGGCGATTCGACCGCTTGGCAACTTCGAGCCGCCGCTACGGTTGAAATTGGATTATTTCACGGACGACGCGGGCCGGCCGCGGGGAGTAGCAAAAATGCCCGGCGCTGGGCCGACCTGGCTGAGCGGTTACGTAAGCCTGCCAGACAAGAACGGCCGGCATCGGCTAGTCGCGTCGTATGTGAAGATTAAACCGCCGCTGGAAGCATACGAAGCCGGCTTGTGTGTATGGAATAATGAGAAAAAGAATTTTGAGCACCGCAGCACCTTGTGGTCGAAATCGGACGCGTCGCCCAAACATCCACCGATGCCCCAAGGTCATCCGGTCGTGATCGATAGCGAGGATGGCAATAAATGGGCGCTGTTTGGCGATCCGCTGCCGGCACTGCGTTGTCCGGCGACGTTTGAGGCCTGGCAGAATCCGGCGACGTGGGAGAAGCTCACGCCGCAAGAAAGCATGTCGTCGGCGACGGGTGAGAAACCAATCAAGCCGGCCTCAGGGTCCATCGCCTGGAACACGTATCGAAAACGTTGGGTATCCGTTTTTATGCAGGTGTTCGGGAAGCCGTCGGCATTCGGCGAGATTTGGTACGCGGAAGCAGATTCTCCATACGGTCCGTGGGGGCCGGCGGTGAAAGTTTTGTCGCATAAGAACTATTCGTTTTATAATCCGCAGCTACACCCGGAGTTTATGCCGGCTGGGTCGCCCATTCTGCTGTTCGAGGGGACGCACTCGAAAACGTTTGCGAATCACCCGGAGCCGACGCCGCGGTACGATTACAATCAGATTTTGTATCGGTTGGATCTTGATGACCCGAAGCTGGCGCCGGCGCGAGGGACTGGTGGTTGACGCGACCAGCCCGAAAACTGGGTTTCGCGGAGATGAGATGCTGAGATTTGCGGACCGTTGGATGGCGCTATTGATCGTCGTTGTAGCGGCCAGTGTTGAGGCGGAGGATACGTATGTTCGTATCAACCAAGTGGGGTATCGCCCCGGTGACGTCAAGCTGGCGATTGCAATGGGGCGTACAGCGTTGCCGGCGAAGTTTCAGGTAATGGATGCGGCGACGCGACTGCCGGCGTTCGAAGGCGAGTCGCAAGCAATCGAACAGGCGTGGGGCAAATTTGGCCACCATGCGGAGCTGGATTTTTCGGCGGTCAACAAAGAAGGTGAGTATTTCATCCGTATTGGGAAGGTAAAGTCGCCTACGTTTCAAATTCGCGACGCAGTGTACGCCCATCTGCCGGACGAACTGTTGGAGTTCATGCGGCAGCAGCGGTGCGGCTACAACCCGTGGGTCGATGCTGTTTGTCACTCGTTCGATGGGCGAACCGTGGACGGGCCGTTGCCGCCGGGTAGTTACGTCGATGCGCGCGGCGGATGGCACGACGCGGGCGATCAGTTGAAGTATCTGTTAACGGCGAGCAACGCAACGGCGCAGATGCTGTTGGCGTATCAGTTAGGGATGCAAGCTCCATCGCAAGCGATGTTTGGAGATCGGGTGAATGAATGGGGGCAGCCGGGGCCGAACGGCGCGGCCGATTTGCTCGATGAAGCGCGGTGGGGGCTGGATTGGATGCTGCGGCTGCACCCGGCGCCGGATCAACTCTATCACCAGGTGGCCGACGATCGCGATCATTCAAAGGGGTTCCGATTGCCGGAAAATGAAACGGTCGATTACGGCTGGGGAGCGGGCAGTTATCGGCCCGTGTACGCGGCCGATGGCAAGCCGCAAGGGCTCAAGCAGTACAAGAGCGAGTCTAACGGCATCGCGAATTTGGCGGGCCGGTATGGGGCGGCGATGGCGCTGAGTTATCAAGTTTGGAAAAACGACCAGCGACGGCGGCCGTATGCCGAGCGGTGTCTTTCGGCGGGTAAGGAAGTTTACGCCATGGGTAAGGCGCGCGAGGGCGTGCAACAAGGCAATTCGTACAAGTCGCCCTATCGATATGCGGAGACGACGTGGGCCGACGACATGGAATGGGCCGCGGCGGAGTTACTGCGCGCGACAGGCGAATCGCAATACCGGACCGACGCCTTGCACTATGCGAAACTTGCCAGCACGGACGGTTGGTTTGGCAAACAGAAAACTGGTCACTACCAATACTATCCGTTCATGAACGTGGGGCACTTTCGGCTGTATGACCTCGTGGACAATGATGCACGCCAAGCGCTGGCGGGCTATTATCGGCGCGAGATCGAGCTATGTGTTCAGGCGAGCGCCGGGAATCCTTATCGCGTAGGCGCACCGTTCATTTGGTGTTCGAATAATCTCACCGTGGCGCTGGCGACGCAGTGTGCCCTTTATGAGCGGATGACGGGTGATCGGCGTTACCGGGCCTTTGCGGCCAATCAGCGCGATTGGCTGGTGGGCCGCAATCCGTGGGGGTTTTCGATGTTCACGGAGATTCCGGCCGCTGGCCGCTTTCCGCGCGACGTGCACTTGTTCGGCAATGCAGTATTGAAAAAGTCGGTTCGCGGCGGATTGGTTGATGGCCCGGTGGGGAGGTCGATCTTCGGCACCTTAAAGGGAGTCAGCATTCATGAGCCCGATCCGCTCGCGGCGTTTCAGGATGAGCGGGCCGTGTATCACGATGATATCCACGACTATTCGACCAACGAGCCAACCATGGACGGGACGGCATCGGCAATTTTGATGTGGGTGGTGAGGTAAAGGCGGTCTGTTATCGGTAATCGGTCGTCAGGTGAATGCCGCTTGGATTTTGGCGGTGATCGATTGGCGAACGGCAAAGAAATCGGCCCATGGGTCGTTTTTCAACTTGTCGAGTCGCTTGGGCAGGTTGCTAATGTTGTACGTGTCGGGCCGGGTTTTGGCGGAGAGCTCGTCCCAGGCGATTGGCGTGGCCACCGGCGCGCCGCTTCGGCGGCGAGTGGAATAGGATGCGATAGCGGTAGCGCCGCGTTGATTGCGCAGGTAATCGATGAAGACTTTGCCGCGGCGCTTGGCTTTACTCATCGTGGCCAGGTAACGGTCCGGCGACTCGCGGGTCATTGCCAGCGCAACCGATTTGGCGAATTGCTTGAAGTCATCCCAAGTGGTGCGGCGGTCGATCGGCACGAGGACGTGCAGACCTTTGCCGCCGGATGTGCGCAAGAATGTCGTTAGGCCGACGGCTTCCAATCGCTCGCGTAGATCAAGTGCGCCCCGAAGCACGGCTTTCCAGTCCGCGCCTTTACCCGGATCGAGGTCGAACACAAGTTGATCTGGGCGTTCGATTTTGTCTTCTGCGCGGGCCAAGGGTGAATTTCGAGCACGCCCATCTGCACGAGCGAGACGAGGCCTGCGGCGTCTTTGAGACCGACGTATTCTTCGGCTTTACCTTTCTCCTTGATCTTGATGCCGTGCAGAGTATCGGGCATCCTGCCAGTGAGGTGTTTTTGGAAGAAGCATTCGCCGGTGTAGCCTTCGGGACATCGCACGAGGGTGAGGGGCCGCTTAACGACGTACGGCAGAATCCAATCAGCCACCCGCTCGTAATACTCGGCCAGATCGCGTTTGGTGATCCCGGCTTCGGGATAAAGGACACGATCGGGATGGCTGATCTGCACGCCGGCGATCGTCGCTTTGCCGTTAGTGCTCTTGCGAGACGATGAAGATTTGCGGGCGTGCGAAGCTTCCTCCGAACCGGACTTGCGACGCGATTTCGGCTCGGCGCGAGCTTCGTCCGACCGAGACCGTTTTTCCGACTTATCTGAACGGGCAATCGACTTGGGAATTTCGCGAATGACCTGCTTCGCGGGCTTGTCTTCGCGCAAGCCTTGAAACGACGGCTGGCGCAGGCGGCCTTCTGAAGTCCATTCGCTGAACTCGACCTCGCCGACCAATTCGGGCTTCACCCAGGTGACGCCGCGACGTTTGTAGGCGGTGGGCGGGTTCTTGAACGGCGACTTGTCGATCCGCCGTTTTTTGAGCTCGGCAGTGAGCTCGCGCAACGACCGCAATGTAAAACCCGTGCCAACCTTGCCGGCGTAGATCAGGTCGCGCTTGTTGTAGTAACCGACGAGCAGGGCTCCGAAGCCTACGCGGGCACCTTCCGGTTTAGTGTAACCGCCGATGACGAACTCTTGTTGCTTGAGGCATTTTACTTTGAGCCAATCGGGCGAACGATACGAGTGGTAGGCGCTGTCGGCGCGCTTGGCGACGATGCCTTCCATCGCGCTGCGGCAGGCGTGCTGCAAAACCTTTTCGCCGGCGCCCCGGATGTGGTCGCTGTAGCGGATAGTGCCGTCGTTTTCGGGGTTCGCGGCGAGCAGCAGCCGGGCGAGTAACTCCTTGCGAGCGACGAGGGGAGTTTCGGTGAGGTCGTAGCCATCGAGATAGGGCACGTCGAACACGTAATACACAAGTTTTTCCTTGTGGCCGCTCTTCATGAGATTTTGAAGCTGCTGAAAATTCGAGACGCCGTGGGCGTCGAGCGACACGACTTCGCCGTCGAGGATCGTGCTCTTGAGGCTTAGCTCTTGGAGTGCATCTGCCACGGGGCTAAAGCGCGCCGTCCAGTCGTTGCCCTGGCGGGTGACGAGGTGAATCTTTCCGTTACGAACCTGTGCAAGGATGCGATATCCATCGAACTTCAGCTCGTGCAGCCAGTTATCGCCGTCGGGAACACGACTGGTTAAAGTTGCCAATTGCGGTTTGAAATCGTGGGGGAACGGTGTCCGGCGAGCCGCGGATACCTTGGCGATGGCTCTGGCCGTGATTGGCGCAGTGCCGTTGTGGTTCGATCTGTGCGACCGCTTCGACTTCGCGCGCGGGGTTTTGGTCTTCAACTTTTTGGCGGCGGCTTTGCCGTTGCTGGACCAGACGGCGTCGGCATCGGCGGCAATTTGATCCATGTCGCGGCCCGAAAGAACGCTGCGAGGCTCGCGCTGAAGAATATCGAACTTGGCGCGTGGCCGGGCATCATCGTCGCGATGCTTGATGAGGAGCCAATTCTTGCCGCCGTCGCCGGCCCGGCCGCCCATGCGTACCAGAGCCCAGCTTCCGTGCAGTTTGTCGCCGTTAAGGCGGAATTTGAGTTTTCCTTGCGTCAAACCTTTGCCGGGGTCGTCTTCGGGCTCCCAAGTGCCGTGGTCCCAGACCATCACGGTGCCGCCGCCGTACTCGCCTGTGGGAATGACGCCTTCGAACGTCGCGTAATCGATTGGGTGGTCTTCGACTTGCACGGCAAGCGATTTTACGGACGGGTCGAGACTTGGCCCTTTGGGAATGGCCCAGCTTTTGAGTGTGCCGTCGAGTTCGAGACGGAAGTCGTAATGCAGGCGGCTGGCGGCGTGTTTCTGGATGACGAACTGCAGGCCGGCAGTGGAATGTGCGCGGCCCCCCGTGGGCTCAGGCGTTTTGTGGAAGTCGCGCTTACGTCTGTATTCTTTAAGGCTCATGCGGGCACAGGGGAACAAAACCGCAAGCGGATGTCGCCACGGATGCGGGAAATAAGGTATCGGCATTAACCGGCGCGTTTTTTGCGCGGTGCCGGCCGCGGGCGGCTGGTTTTGCTTTGGTGGTCCGGCTGCTCTTGGTGCGATTTTTACCCGCATGCTCGACGCTCCGCTTGAGGACGTCCATGAAGTTGATGGTCTGGCGGACCGGGACCTCTTCCTGTTCGATGTCCTCGATTGCTTCCGTCTGGCCTGTCTTGATCTTCCGCTCGACGAGCTTCATCAGGGCGTCGCGATATTCGTCGTGGAATTTTGCGGCATGCCACTTGGCTGTCATGCCGCTGATGAGCTTCGTGGCCAGCTCAATCTCTTTCCGGGCTACGCCATAGCTGCGCAGGTCGCCTTTCGGAAGGTCGAAGTCGCTCAGATCGATTAACTCTTGGTGGAACCGGAGCAATTCCAGTACCAGTGCGTTTCCTTGCGCGATCAAAGCGGCCAGGTATTGGCGGCCGCGGATGACGACTTTGGCGATGCCGGCCTTGCCGGATTCGGCGATCGCTTCCCGAAGGAGGACGTATCCTTTTTCGCCCTTGTTGCCGGGAACAAGCATGTACGGGCGATCGAAGTAGCGGATATCGATATCGTCCAGGTCGACAAACTGCTCGATTTCGATCGTTTTGGTCAGCTCGGGCGACGCATTCTCGAGCTCCTCTTCACTCAACAGCACGTAATTGCCGTCGTCGTATTCGTAGCCCTTGACAATTTTGTCCCAGGGAACCTCTTCGCCGGTTTCCTCATTGACCCGTTCGTAGCGGATACGCGCCGAGTTGCGGCTGTCAATCATCCGGAAGCTGAGGTCGGCTCGTCGCTCGGCCGAATTGAGCACAACCGGGACATTCACCAAGCCGAACGAAATGTGACCTTTCCAAATTGGACGCGACATGTTGCATGCTCCCAAAACGCTCACATTGGCCGCTTGCTGGACGACAGCCGCGGGCGTGCCGTCAAAAATGCCGGTTTTCGCGGGCGAGACGCCTGCCAGCAATGCTAGCAACCCGGGTGCCAAAGGGGGCTGCCGTTACCTGGCCCCAGCGGCTGCTTGAAGACGTTCCGCGGCAAGGCGGAGATTGTCGACGAACTCGGCGCGCATGCGATTGCGGTCTCGTTTTTCTGGCGCGGAGAATAGCGGAGGGGTGATACGTGGCCGTGATCCAACCGGACTCCCCCGCGAAGAATTCGCCGCGGTGCTGGGTGAGTCGGAAGGCGCGACCGAGCATGGCTTGTGACGCTGTAGCACCCATACAGACAATAACTTCCGGTTTGATGACGAGAATTTCGGCGTGCAGCCAGGGCCGGCAGGCTTCGATCTGGCGCCAGGTGGGTTTTTTGTGAAGACGGCGCTTCCCGCGGGGTTCCCAGCGGAAGTGCTTGACTGTATTCGTGACATAGACATCGTCGCGGGGAATACCTGCTTGGTCGAGCGCATCGTCGAGCAACCGGCCGGCCGGACCAACGAACGGCTTGCCCTGCTTGTCCTCCTCATCGCCGGGGACTTCGCCGAGTAAGATCAGGTGGGCGCGACGGGGGCCTTCGCCGAAGACGGTTTGTGTGGCATTTTTATAAAGGTCGCAGCCGCGACAGTGCTCGGCGGCCTCGCGAAGGGCCTTCAGGTTGAGGCGCGGGGGTAAGAAGTCTGCGGCGGAAATTGTGCGGGGCATGGTCGGCTCGCTACGGTGCTCCGGACCAGCGGTACTGTCGCCGCCTCTCTCCGAGACGCGGGATTCGAGTTTCGGAGAAACTGGGCTACCGGTGGGCAAAGAATGTGCCAATCGGTAGAGTGTTGTGATGAAGCTGGAGCATCCATTTTGTTCGATGGTTGGCGTCTCGTTGTTGGCCATTGGTGTGATCGGTGGCTGCAATTCTCGCCCGTCTGCTGTGGAGACACCGAAAACCGCCGAACGTCAATCGGGCTATCCGGCGAATTGGTGGACGCCAGTGTCGAAGGATAACGCGCCGGGTTGGGAAATCCTGCCGCAGGAAGCTGGGCCAGGCGAGGTGATTCTCTCGAAGCGGAACGAGCTGGGATTGTTATCCAACTTCGCGGCCACGCCGTTTGACTTTCGCGGCAAGCGGTACGCGAGCCTTGAAGGATTTTGGCAGATGATGAAGTATCCGGAAGGTCCCGAGGATCCACGAGCCAAGTTCCCAGACGTTGAGTGGAAATACACTCGCGATGAGGTAGCGCGGCTGACTTCGTTTGATGCGAGGCGGGCGGGCGACCTGGCGGACCTGAATATGAAAAAAATGGGCATCGGCTGGGTGACGTTCGAAGGGAAACAGATGCCGTACAGGCCGACCGAGCCAGGCGAGCATTATCGGCTCATCGTCGAGGCGACGCGGGAAAAGGTGCGGCAGAATCCGGAGGTGCAGCGCGTGCTGCTGGCCACAGGCGATTTGGTGCTGAAACCGGATCATCATCAGCCGGCGGATGCGGTCGCGGCGTGGCGTTATTTCGAAATCTTGACGAAAATTCGCGATGAATTGCGGCAGAAGGGTGGCGAGCCGGAAAAAACGAGTCACTAATACAGTGCGGAGAATCTGCGCCATGTCACAGTCGCATCGCTTGGACCATCAGCCCTTCCTCGTTCCAGCGGGGAAAAAGGTTAATTTGGCGGACTACGATCCGGCCTATACGGCGGGCTTTAAGGATAAAGCGGCGGCCAAGGCGGCCCTGTTGGAGGATGTGTCGGAGCTTGCCGAAATGCAAGACGTATTCTGGGCCAGCAAGCAATACGCTCTGATCATTGTGTTTCAAGCGCTGGACGCGGCTGGCAAAGACAGCACGATCGAACACGTGATGTCGGGCGTCAATCCACAAGGCGTGACGGTGCACAGCTTTAAGGTGCCGACCGAGGAAGAGCGACTGCACCACTTTTTGTGGCGGCCCATGAGAGTGCTTCCCGCGGCCGGCACGATCGCAATTTTTAACCGATCGTATTATGAGGAGGTGCTTGTGGTACGGGTGCATCCAGAGTTTCTCGATGGCCAACTGCTTGCGCGGGAATCGCGAAAAAAGGGTCTCGATCATCTTTGGCAGTCGAGATATGCCGATATCAACAGCTTCGAAAAGACCCTGGCCAAAGAAAATACGCGGGTGCTGAAATTCTTTTTGCACGTTTCCCGCGAAGAACAGCGGATGCGATTTTTAGCGCGTTTAAATAACCCGGAAAAGAATTGGAAGTTCTCGGTTGCAGACATTCGCGAACGAACCCATTGGGACGATTACCAGCAGGCCTATCAAGCAATGCTGGGGGCGACGAGCACCGAAGCAGCACCTTGGTACATTATTCCGGCCGATAAGAAGTGGTTCATGCGGGCCTGCGTAGCAGACATCATTTCGTCCCAATTGAGGGAGCTGGACTTGGAATATCCGAGGGTAGGAGAGAGAGAGGCGGCCGCCTTAGCGGAGGCAAAACGGCAGTTGGAAAGCGAAGAAATAGCGACGCGTTGAATCGCCAGGCCGGCATTGAGACTCCGATTAATGTAACAGGCGGTTCACCGCACCGATTCGGGGGTTGGGGACGACCCGGCTCGCAAGGTTCCTTGCGAATGATTATGGCATCGCGAAAAATTGTTGAGAAAATTTCGCGAATGCGTCTTGTCGCCGGTACCAAGTTGCGAATCATTGCTATAACACAGCGATCGCCTCTGCCGGCATCGGTTGGCGAGAATTGTTTAGGATTTACGGTTTCGGGGTCGATAGGAGATTGACAATTTAGGCTAGGGAGCTTAAATCGTGCCATGGAATGCTGGCACGCAAACGTATTTTGGCCGGATTGGTCTTTACGGCTCAGCCGCCAGTGCGTATTTCCCCCCACCCAAAAGGAAACAGACGCCGCCTCGTATTGACCGCCCGGTGGAAACCCGGGCACGAATTCAGGGCGGGGCCGACATCGATGTCGGCGGCGCGTTGCGAGCTTCGAGTCGGGCAGCATCGCGCAGCGTAAGAATCGATTCGATATGGAGCACCATGGATGAATGGTAGTGCCGACTGCGAGCAATGCAGTCCAATGGCCGCCGACGAGGAACCTCCCGGTCCTCTGGACCTGTCTTCTTCCATCCCTTCAACCGATTTTGCGTATGACGACCAACGCCGCTCCGTCGAACACGCTGTAGGATTTACCGCGAACTTCGGGCATTACTCGGCCGTCGCGACCAGTGCCTTGCCCGCGCACCATTTGCGCGGAAATGGTTACGCTGCCACTGCGCCGATCGCCGCAGTGCCGAACCACCCGCCGACCAGTAGCCTGTCGTTTCTGCGAGGAAGCACGAGCGCAAAGACTCGCGAATTTCGGCGTCGGTATTTTCCAGACGTGGCCACCCGGGATTGGAACGACTGGCGGTGGCAATCGCGACATCGAATTCGTACGCTGGTTCAGTTTGAAAAGATGTTGCGCCTTTCGGGCGAGGAGCGCGAGGCGCTCGAGCAGGGCGGCACGATGCTTCCCGTTGGCATCTCGCCCTACTACATGAGCTTGCTGGATGCCGATGATTCGCTGCAATCCCTGCGGCGAACGGTAGTGCCGACGCTCAATGAATTCGTGCGGACCGAGGGCGAGGCGGACGATCCGCTGGGCGAAGATTCGCACAGCCCTGTCCCGGGGTTGGTCCACCGCTACCCGGATCGAGTGCTTTTGCTGCCACTCGATTTCTGCTCGACGTATTGCCGTTACTGCACGCGATCGCGCGTGGTGGGCCACGGCGAACTGATGCCGCAAGAGAGCCGGCTGAACGCGGCGTTTGATTATTTGCGCCGTACGCCACAAGTTCGCGACGTGCTGATTTCCGGTGGCGATGCGCTCGCCTTAGGCGATGACAAGCTGGAGTGGATTCTTCGCCAGTTGCGGACGATCCCGAACATCGAGTTCATCCGCATTGGCACCAAGATGCCGGCTGTGTTGCCACAGCGGATTACGCGTGACTTATGCCGAATGTTGCGGCGATACCATCCGATTTGGATGAGTCTGCATTTCATCCATCCGGAGGAGTGCACGCCAGAATCGGCGCAGGCTTGCGCCAGGCTCGCCGACGCAGGGATACCCCTCGGGTCGCAAACGGTGCTCCTCAAAGGCGTAAACGATGAAGTCGAAACGATGCGGCAACTTATGCACAAGCTGCTGCTGATGCGCGTGCGTCCATACTATTTGTACCAATGCGACCCAATCAGCGGCTCGTCGCACTTTCGGACGCCAGTCTCGAAAGGTATGGAAATTATCGAGGGCCTGCGCGGGCACACCACCGGTTATGCGGTACCGACGTACGTGATCGATGCACCAGGCGGCGGCGGCAAGATTCCGTTGCAAGCGAACAGCGTCCTCGGCCGCGATGGCGACTGGCTCTTACTGAGAAACTATGAAGGGCGAGAGTATCGGTACCACGATCCAGCGTAGTGGGGGTCTGTATCCTCGGCCGTTCGATACGCCGGCCTCATAACGGCCAGCTACAGTCCATGCACATCGGTTTGACCTACGATCTGCGGTCTGAATACCTCGCTGCCGGATATGGCGAAGAGGAGACAGCCGAATTCGATCAACTGGGCACTATCGAGGCGATCGATGATGCGCTTTGCAGGCTCGGTCATAGGACGGATCGCGTCGGTCATGCACGAAACCTGGTTGAGCGGCTGGCGGACGGCGACCGATGGGACCTGGTTTTTAATATCTGCGAGGGCCTTACTGGGTTGGCGCGAGGCACAGGTGCCCGCGATTTTGGACGTTTACGAAATACCGTACACTTTTTCCGATGCGGCCACGTTGAGTCTGTGCCTAGATAAGGCGCTGACGAAGACGGTGTTTCGCTCGCAATGCTTGCCGACGCCGGATTGGCACGTCGTACGCAATCTGGCCGATGTCGCGCGCTGCAAGGTTTCGTTTCCGGTTATTGCCAAGCCGCTGGCTGAAGGAACGGGTAAAGGAATCGACGCCGCGTCGAAGATCACGGAGCGGAACTCGCTGCGTCGCGCTTGCCAGCGGTTGCTCGAGTGTTACCATCAGCCGGTGCTGGTCGAGCAGTTTTTGCCGGGGCGCGAATTCACCGTGGGGCTTGTGGGCACGGATGACAAAGCCGAAGTTGTCGGTACGCTGGAAATAGTTTTGCGCGACGAAGCCGAGCCCAGTGTCTATTCCTACGTCAACAAGGAGCAGAGCGAGCAACTTTGCGAGTTCCTGTTTGTGCGGGCATTGGACGACAACGTAGTTGCGGAAGCAGAAAGAATCGCGCAAGCAGCATGGCGGGCCGCGGGTGGCCGGGATGCGGGACGGATCGATCTGCGATGCGATGCGGCCGGGAATCCGCAAATTATGGAGATCAACCCGCTTGCCGGTCTTCATCCGACACACTCAGATCTGCCGATGCTCTGGACGGCGAGCGGGCGGACGTATGAGGAACTAATTGGGCGGATTGTGGAAGCGGCAAAGTCGCGGATCGAGGGCTGCGGATTGTCTTCGGCGAGCTCAGTCGAGCCGCGCATTGCATCGACGTAGTTGGACTTCGCTGGTCGTTATGCGCGTCGCATTTCTTTACAATCGTTCATCCGAAGATCCCGCGCATGCGGCCGAAGATGAAGTGCCCGATCGGTCGCCGGTCGTCCGCGCGTTAGAGCGATTGGGGCACAAAGTAGCGCCGATCGCGTGTACGCTCGACTTGGCAGCGGTTCGCAAGCGGCTGCTGCGCGTCGAACCGGATGTGGTTTTCAACCGTGTGGAATCGCTCGGCGGGAGCGACGCGATGATGGCCGCGGTCACGCTGCTATTGGATGGGATGCAGATTGCATACACCGGCAATTCGACCGCAGCGCTGGCCACCACGGCGAGCAAGGTCTTTGTGAAGCAGCGGCTGAAGCGGGCGGCGTTGCCCACGCCACATTGGGTGACGGGGAATAGGATCGGAATCAGCGACGACCCGACTCGATTTGATTCGAATTGGATTATTAAGTCAGTCTACGAACACGCTTCGTTTGAAATGAATGACGCGTCGGTCGTCCGCACGATCGGCACTGAACAGATTGTGGATAAATTGCATGAGCGCGAAGCCGCAACCGGGCGGCCGCATTTTGCGGAAGAGTTTATCGAGGGGAGGGAGTTCAACTTATCGGTTCTTGGCGATGGCCCGGACGTTTTGCCGCCTGCGGAGATTGATTTTTCGGCATTTCCGCTCGACAAGCCACGCATCGTCGGCCACGGCGCCAAGTGGGACGCGGATTCTTTTGGCTACCACCATACGCCGCGGCGGTTCGATTTTCCCGCAAGCGACCAGCCATTATTGCGCCGGCTCACCGAGTTGACGGCTGAATGTTGGCGACTTTTCGATCTATCGGGTTATGCGCGGGTAGACTTCCGCTGTGATGCGGACGGGCGGCCGTGGATTTTGGAAATTAACACGAATCCGTGCATTTCGCCGGATGCGGGGTTCGCCGCCGCGCTGGAGCGTGCCGGGATCGGTTATGATGCGGGCATCGCCCGAATCTTGGAAGATGCCGTTGCCCGCGGGAATATTGGGCGCGAGCCAGCTCGGATCGTCAAGCCGCGTTACCCGCGTAGC
>CAWEDY010000015.1:0-86011 GCA_963807935.1 uncultured Planctomycetota bacterium | reverse complement strand
GTTGTCGAGTTTTGCGATCATTCGGAAGGCTTCAGGTCGCTCAAGCACTCGTTGACGAATGTGGTCGGGAATTTTATCCGCCATCGGAAGAAGCTCATCCACGTCGGCCTCTCTCCTCGCTGGGGAAGGCGGCGAAATCCACTTTGTCGTCCTCAGTTTTCGACAGGTAAGTGAATTTGATGCCGACTTCGGCGGCTACTGCCCGCTGGCTCAGGCCCTTCGCCTTTCGGAGCCCTTTGATTTTTTTTGCCGAGCGTCATCACCAATCCTCTTGCTAGCAGCGTGAAATGCGGCGAGCGGTTAATCATCGTGCCTCCAGATACTTTTACTGTAAGTAACTGTCATTCCATCAACATATTTGGACTCTCCCGGGGACGCCAGTTAGAACTAAACCGTTTAACTTGCACGATCCACAGGGCCTAAAGCTTACTGTATGCAGCCAATTTTGAGCGGGCACCGTTCCTAAAACCGTCGATTTACGGGGCATATCACGCACGCATGAGTTTAGTGAGCGTCCGGCGAATCCATACTTGACGGGCTTCTTATCCTGAGTTTTGCAATCGCAGAACTGGGGAGTGGAGACGATGGGTCGACCGCCGAGCATGGTTGAGGATTATCGTGAATGGCAGCATCGCCTGGAGAGATTCCAGGCGAGCGAGTCGAATCTGGACGTATTCTGCCTTCAGGAAGGTGTTTCTCGCTCGACCTTCTACCGCTGGAAGCGTCGGCTCTCTGACGGCATCCCCGAATTGCCGGCAGCAGAATCACGGAGCGAGTCGACCGAGTCGCTGTTTCTGCCGATCTCGTTGAAAAAGTCCTGCGTGGAGATCGAGTTGCCCAACGGCGGCGTGGTGCGCTTGCCCGGTGATGTGAGGCGAGGCATGTTGACGGCCATCGTCCGCGTGGTCGGTTCCTTGCGTCCCTGGAAATGCCTGAGTCATGATCGAGCTGTCCGAGATCCGCGTCTTCCTGTGCACGATTCCGACGAAGATGAACTACAGCTTCGACAGTCTGATGGGACTGACCCAACAGATCTTCGACCAAGACCCGCTCTCTGGTCACTTGTTCTTGTTCGTGAGTCGCCAGCGTGATCGACTCAAGATCCTGTTCTGGGATCACGACGGGCTGGCGATTTTTTATAAGAGATTGGAGGCGGGCACCTTCCAGCTGCCCAGGTCGGCCGCCGGCGAGCACAGCATCGAATTGGACGAACGCCAGTTGAACCGATTATTGACTGGCCTTGATTTGAGAACCGGGCGGCGACGAAAACGGTTTCGTCGCGTGGGCTGAAAAATATTTCTAGAGCGCTCTTGCGCGATTCGTAGGAGTCGGTAAAACAGTGGGCGTTATGGACGACGCCAACTTTCTGCCGAATGATCTAGCCGAGTGCCAACGTCTTTTGTTGGCGGCTTTTCGAGAAGCCACGCAGCGTGAGCGTCGACTCGTTGACGCCGAGCGCAGGGCCGCCGGCGCTGAGCGGAACGCCCAAGCAGCCGAACGACGCGCCTCTCGATCCCAGCAACAAGTGACCGACCTCGGTCGTGTATTAGATGAAACAGCCGCTTCCTTCGAACAGCTCAGAGAGGAGCACACAGCGACCCTGGAAGAGCTGGCCTGGTACAAGCGGTGGGTTCATGGGCGTCGCAGCGAACGGCTCGCGGATGGAGAAGGTCAAGGGCGTCTGTTCGACGTGACCTCACCGGTTGCGGAAGGAACCGAGGATTTTGAGCCCTCCGAACCTCGGCCACCCATCGCCGCTGGCCGCCCAAGGCGACGGCGACGCGAACTGGACCTCTCACGTCTGCCGCATCACCGCCATGAATCGGAGCTATCGGCCGCCGAGAAGATCTGCGGCGGCTGTGGACGCCCGAAGGATCGCATCGGCGAAGACATGACAACAGTGGTCGAACACGTGCCGCCGCGGCTGGAAGTTCACGAGTATGTGCGGGGCAAGTATGCTTGCCGCTATTGCAAGAACGGCGTGTCCACTCCACCTCCGCCACCCCGGCCGATTGCGCGGCATCGCCGGTCCCGGACTGGTTGCCGAGATTATCGTCAGTAAGTTCAGCGATCATCTGCCGCTGTATCGCCTGGAAGACATCTTTGTACGGTGCGGCATTCACTTCGCGCGCAGCACTCTATGCGATTGGGTAGCGGCTGCGGCCGATCTGCTCGAGCCGCTCTACGACTTACAACGCAAGCTGGTCGTTCAATCTCCCGTGCTGTGGACCGACGACACACCGGTCACCGTACTGGTGGGCGGTGAGGAAGGAAGTCGCCAAGGGCGCTTCTGGACCTACATCGGCGACGAATATCCGTACTCAGTCTACGACTTCAGCATAAGTCGCCGTCGAGACGGCCCGCAAATTTTTTTGCAGACCTTTCGCGGCTATCTCCATGCGGACGCTTATGCGGGCTACGATGCGATCTACCTGGGATCGAACCACCAGATCGTCGAGGTCGCCTGTTGGGCCCATGCCCGCCGCAAGTTCTTCGACGCCTCTAAGAACTACCCACGCCAATCGCATCAGGTACTCGAGTGGATCAGGCAGTTGTACGACATCGAGGACCGGGCTCGGGAACTCTCGGCTGAGACACGCTATGACTTGCGATGCGCCGAAGCAGAGCTCGTGTTAGACAAGCTGGAAGAGTACTTGGCAGAACTCGCCGAGACCCTCCTGCCCAAGAGTGCGCTCGCGAAGGCGGTCACTTACGCCCGTAATCAATGGCAGGCACTGCGGCGTTACACGGCAGATGGTCGCTTGACCATGGACAACAACACCGCAGAGCGAACACTGCGCCATCAAGCGATCGGACGGAAAAATTGGTTATTCTTAGGCAGTGAGTCGGCAGGTCCGCGTGCGGCCGTGTTGTACACGATTCTGGCCGGCGCCAAACGGCACCGACTGGAGCCGTGGACTTACGTCCGCGAACTCCTTCTGCGCATGCACGCCGACGACAACCGGCTCGAAGAAATGTTGCCTGACCGCTGGGCGCTCAACATCCTGAAGCCGTCCTCACCCATCGCTTGGAAGAGTCCCGCAACAAAGCTGCCAGGAAACGCCAACAGCGCAGGCGACGACGCACTCAACTCACTCACCGATCGCCATAACCGCCATCAAATGACTATGGGCAGGCCGGGCGCTTACATGAGTTTATGGTACTGTGGCACGTCGCCGAAACAGGCTAATAGCCTTACGACGATAAGAGCGAGAATCTTTGGTTCGGGAGTCGCTTTTCTAAAGACCCGTTCGGAACCCTTTTTTACGCACCCATCAAATAATCAATTCCTATCAGTATCTTCTGTGAACACACAAACCACCGTTTGCGCCGCCTTTCTCCTAATCGGGATTACCGTCGCTGAAGCCGCCTCCTCCGAAGAGCCTTACGTCCGATCAGAAAATCTGCGCGGCACTTTCGGAACCTTCGCTGGCGAGCCACGTCTGGCCAATGGCCACGTAGATGTGCAAAAACTGATCTCGGAACTCGCCGACCTTCGTGTCAACACCTATCACTGGCTGATATGGCACGCGGCAACTGATTGGGATGACCTGAAAACCTTTCTCCCGCTAGCTCGAAAAAATAAAATCAACGTTTGGGTAACGCTCGTTCCTCCTTCCGAGTCGCCCCCACAATACGGAACAAATTACTCCGAACCGTTTCGCCTCAATTACGAACGTTGGGCAAAAGAAATCGCGAGTTTGAGCGTTCGCGAAAAAAACCTTGTCGCCTGGAGCCTCGATGATTTCAGCAGCGCCAACACAGACTTCTTCACGCCGAAAAAACTCCGCTCAATTCTCAATGAAGCGCACACCATTAATCCCAATCTCGCTTTCGTCCCGTGTTGTTACTATCCGCAAATTAATGCGCCGTTCGCCCAAAAATACAAAGGTCTCTTCGACGGTGTTCTCTTCCCCTATCTGTCGGAATCCGCCCAACCCAGCATGACGGACTCCAGCCGGGTCGAGGCTGAAGTCCGCAAAGTCAAAGCAGAGTTCAATTCCATTCCTGTCTTCGTTGATGTTTACGCTACGGGTTACAGTTCCTTGGGTCGAACGACGCCACACTATGTTCGCGAAGTCATGGAAAGTGGACATCGCGCGGCCGACGGCGTGCTGATCTATTGTCATCAGGGCAAAACCCAGGCACCGGAGAAATACGACATTATCAAAGGTCTGTTCAGCCAATGGTCAGCCGATCGACCCAAATAATAAAACGGTGGTTTGTTGGCGTGTGCCATGCACGATTGAGTTTACGCACTTTTGGGCCTCGTCGACGAAAGCACATTGCGAGCGTTCCAACAATAAGCATCAATATGGATGCCGGCTCGGGAATGGCGGCATTTGCTACGGCGCCTGCGCCGCTGCCGGCGGTTTGACCAAAATGGGCTCGCCAGAAGTCGAAGTCGGCGGCGTCGATCCTGCCGTTGAGATCGCTGTCGGCCGCCAGGCCCCAGCCAGTCTGGCCCGCCGATTTGCGCCACACCACGTAGTCGGCCATGTCCACCACGTCGTTGTGATTGTAGTCGCCCAGAAGCGGCGCGGAGTTGCTCCAGGGCAATGTTGGCAGCTCGTTGAGTGTGATAACTTTGTCGTCGTTCAGAAGCGTCTGGACCTGTTGGGCCGAGAAGTCGTCCAGAAAGCCGTCCTTCCAAAGTGAAAAGTAACTCCAGAGCGGACCGTAGCTGTGCATCAAACTGCCGTTGGGCAACGTGCCGGATTCGGAGAGGGCGAGCATTTTTCGGCCATTGAATTGATTCAGCATGTCGTACCATTGGCCGCTCATGCTGCTGCTGGCGTCGGTGTAGATGTCGAGACCGACCATGTCCACCACGTCATCTCCCGGATACCAATCCATGTAATTTCCTTCCGCCGCTGATGACGTGTACTCCCATATCAAATTGTGCACGCCTTTCACGTTGGTAAGCTCGTTATACATGAGCCGCCACAACTGCTTGAAGGAGTCCGGGCCGTGAGCGCCCCACCAGAACCAGCCGCCCTGCGCTTCGTGCAATGGTCGCCAAATCACTGGAACGCCGGCATCTTGAAATTTCTTCAACTCGACGCCGATGGCATCGATATCGCGCAGCAGAAGCTGATAATCGGATCCCGACGGGTTTGCCAACGCGCCTGTCAGATCGAATGTCGTGCCTTGTGTATAAAAGCCGCGCCACCAGGGATAGTCATTGGGCCCGCAATTGCTACCGCACTGGGTGTTGACCAGATTGGCCGGGGCGTTCCAATGCCAGTTCATGGCGATGATGCCGTTGTTTTGCTTGGCCCAAGCAATCGATTGCTCGGTCTCGTTGTTGGGATTGGAACCAAACGCAAGACGCGACGGAGAGTATTCGATGAAGTCGGAGCTCCGAATCGCCGGCTTCAGACCGCCCGATAGATTGAGATACGTCGAGCTGGGAAATGGCAGATTCTTGCTTTCATCCTGCTGATGCCCGGCCAAAGTTTTCTGCCCGTAGATGCCCGTCATGTAGTTCATGAGCATCTGGGTGTTTTGATTGGCCAGCTGGTCGGAAAGTCGGGAGGGAACGGGCAGGGTTGCCGGCGGTGTGAAAGGACGGAACTCCAGATAATCGAC
Source organism: uncultured Planctomycetota bacterium (assembly GCA_963807935.1). Classification (GTDB taxonomy): domain Bacteria; phylum Planctomycetota; class Planctomycetia; order Pirellulales; family Lacipirellulaceae; genus JABDGM01. Next base: position 80,419 of record CAWEDY010000015.1, on the reverse strand, counting down.
GTCGTAATAGCCCCAGCTTTGGTAAATGGCGAGCGTGTTGATGCCGCCCGTCATGTTGAAGATGCCGGCGCGGTCGGTGGTGAAGGTGTTCGACTGATTGAACGTCCCGCTGCCGTACTCGGAATCGACACGGTAGTTATAACCCTTTTCACCGTATTGCGAGCGGTAGCCGACCCACATTTCGTAGAGCCCATCCGGTACGTCAACTTGAAGCTGGAAGTAGTCGCTGCCGTTCGACGAATCGAACCCAGTGACGTAGCCGGTGCCCGAGTAGCCGGAGACCGAGTGTGACGTGACGGTGCCGAAGAGCTGGCCTGTCTCTGCCTCGTATCGATAAATCTGCCCGCGCGTCGGCGCGGCAAGCAGCATCACCATGGGGATAACAACGGCGCACTTCATGGCGGCCTCCCGAGCATTCACATCGCAAATCGCATTATACAGCGACACTGCCGCTCGATGCACAATTTGCGCAAATCGCAGAATCACGTGTAAGGCTCAGCGTGCTCGGTGGCGCGAGCGGCGCGGCAATCCGCCGCAGATCGCGCTTAGCATCAGCAACGCGGCCGTCGGCTCGGGAATGGAAGCGGCCGCGACTGCGCCGCTGCCGGGCGGGGTGCCGAAGTGCGCCCGCCAAACGTTGTAGTCGGCCTGATCGATGATGCCGTTTCCATTTCCATCGGCGCCGCTGTATTGCACGACGTATTTTCCGATGTTCTTCCGCCAGACGACGTAGTCGCTGTTGTCCAGCACTCCATTGCGGTCGTAATCGCCGGCAAGCGGAAGCACCGCCGTGCCAGCGAACTGCGCCAGCCATTGCGACACCGGAACATTGTTGGGTTGATTGGCAGGAAGCGTCGTGTCCATGTTCCAAAGGCTTCCGTCGGAACCGGGCATGCCCCATTGCCAGACATCCGTAGAGGGAAACACGTTGGCCCGGCCATCCAGCGCGTTTATCAAACCGTTAAACGCCATGATCTGCTCGTCCGTATCGATGGGTTGGTTAATGGAGTTTTGTGGTGTGCGAGCGGTGCGGTTGTAAGGCAAGTAACCGACCTCGGTAAAAGCCACCGGCATGCCCTTATCGCTCTTTCGCGCGGCGGCGAACGGCAGAATTTCGTTGTTGAGCTTGTTGTTCCAGGCGGTCGTCATCGTATTGATGAATGTTGAATTTGGATACGTGCCCGAGGAATCCGCTTGTGTGGTGGTTACCATATTCGTGAAGTACGAATCGATGCCGATGAAGTCGATGTTTGCATTATCCCAGATCGTGCTCGTTAAATTGCTGTTCTGATAGTCGTCCCAATTGGCGGAGTAGCCAAGGGGACCGTGGTAGACGCCGCGGACCGCGTTCATGAGGGATTGCCAATTGCTATTGTGTCCGGAGGTGTCGTCGAGCGCTTTCAATTCCGTGCCGATGGTCATCGCATCCACGTTGTAAGTGTTGGCGATCTGGGCGACGGCAACGATGTAGTTCTGGTAGTCGCTCCAGAATTGATTAGCTTCTGCGCTGCCGGGCGTGGGATTGTACGTCCCGCGCCACGTGCCGTTTGACGGCTCGACGAACGGGTTGATCGTTATGCGCATGCCGAGCGATTTGGCCCGGGCGACTCCGGCCGCAATATCGGCGAGTTCCGGCCCCTTCTGCGACGAGGTCGCGATGACGCCTGTACCAACACTGACATAGCGCACGGGGCTGATCGACACTTCGCGGAATCCGGCGTCGTAAACGCTCTGCACGGCGTTCTGCCACGTCGAGGGGCCGTTACTGCCGAAGTTCCACCAGGAGATGAGATTGAAGCCGATCGCCGGATCGTTGCCGACTTCATAAACGGCCGGATTGGCGGCGGCCCGTGCTGCCATGATGACGAAGACAGCCATACAGGCGATGCAAAGGCGAACTCCAGCAGGAGGGCAGAGCATAGTCACCGATTCCCCTTTGGTTTGGGAACCTTAATGTCGAAAGGCGCGTTCGCCGTGTCCACCTCCAGTGGCGTCGTTGCGATGCTTGTGTATTGCTTGGGCACGAGCGATTTGGCATCCGGTCCCGAGCCGAGATCGATGCATACCTTGTGCCGGCCGGGTATCAAGCCGTCCCCGTACTTATAACTCGTGACGCAATCGAACTCGCCTTTCTCGTTGACTCGGGCAACGGCCGGCCGCGGATAGGCCTTTTCCAACTTAGGCGCGTCGAGGGCGGAGAATCGCAACTCCATGCCGTGTGCGGCGATCGGAGAGCCATCTTCGTACGTGACCTTTCCGGAGGCCTTCACATACTTGAACGGGCTGCCGGATCCACAACCTGCGACGAACGTGCAAACCAAGATGAACAATGCCCGCCTTCGCATTGAGAACGTCCGCATTCTCCGCCGCGCGGAATTAAAGCGCAACTAAACGTAAATAACTTGCACCAATTCTCGCCTAAAACTCGGTCTCGATGGCGTACGAATCGCCGGAGACAAGAAGGCGCTGCCAGGTGCGGAATATATTCGGGTCATTCCACTGTGCATCCGTGATATTCGCGCCGATCGGCATATTTCCTGTATCGATAAAATCACTAAGAAATCGCACGCTGCCATCTGCCATCGCGACGTTTGCACCGCCGGGGTGGCGGCTACGCACGGTGGACTGGCCACTTGCATTGACACCGACATCCGGCCTCATACACTCGGCTAGCAAATTGCCGTCACCGATGTCGGCTTGGACGTCGGCGTCGCCGAAGAGATCATCATCATAGCCGCTGCAACTGTTGATACCGGTAGCGGCGTGGCGGCAATGAAAGTTCGAGCCACACATGCCCATTGCCCACACGCCGCGACGATCACGTGGGCTCAGCCCCACGCGCATTTCGGCCAGCGCAATCGTGTGCGAGGCTCCGTCAATAATTTTTGAAAATCTTAATATCTGCTTGAGATTGCCACCATCGAGGTTGAAGCCCCCCATTCCCATGTTGACTTTATACAACGAATGCAGGACTGGATCGGAAAAAAAAGTCGGCCACAAGAACTGGTTGGGCCAGAATTCGAACGCATTGTAGCCGTAATTGCCGTGCGCCCAATTTCCACCGCTGCCCTCAAAGCGGTTTGCGCGGCCCACGTCGCTGGGGCATAACATGACTGGCAGCTCGGTGCCGTGCGCGACGTAATTGCGGCTGCCTACCGTGGCGTCGGTCATCTTCACCGTAAAATCGAAGGAATCTTGCAGCGACTGCTCCTCCATGAACGGAAGTATCAAAATTGCCCAGGAAGGCCGATACAAGCGCGTATCATTCAAAATTGAATCGTTTATGTCACGTAATGTGATTGCGGGTGGGAACTCCTTGTGCACATCGTGGTAATTTTGCAAGGCCAGCGCGATGTTCTTAAGATTGGTCGTACATTGACTGCGGCGAGCAGCCTCGCGCGCGGATTGGATCGCGGGCAACAATAGTGCAACGAGAATACCAATTATGGCAATGACAACAAGCAACTCGACGAGCGTGAAGCCGCCGCCGAAGCGCCGACGAAATGAGGCGTACATCTCCGGATCCTCCGCCTACCCTGCCGCTGCTTTTCGGCCGTTAAAGCACTTGAATAAATCATAACGCCGTCCGGCAACGAATGCTAGTCGCTCGTTGGCGAAACAATCGCACTGGCGCGCCCGCCGGAGGTACTATCGAAACCGGCAAAAGCGACAAACAAGCCGCGACAGCGCCGGCGCCACATGCAGAAATCCGCCAACCGTGCGTGCCACTGCGGCCGAACGCTTTTGGGCATCAAACTTTACGCTGGGCCGTCCATAGAAGCGCGACCGAAGCGGAAAACAACAAGACGATCCCGGACGGCTCTGGCACAGCACTTACTCCTACCAAGCTGCCACTGGCCGTAGTGCTGCCAAAACGCGATCTCCAAGCCACGTAGTCTTCCTGCGTGACCGATCCAGGGGTCGTGCTGTCTACTTCGTTCAACAGTTGAGTATTCGTCCCCAAACTCTTGCGCCAGACGACGTAGTCGCCGGCATCGACGACACCGTTGTTGTCGTAGTCGCCTGGCACACCAGAAATCTCGGTGATTAGCCGGAAATTATCGACCTGAAAGTCGATCGGCGTTGAACTGCCGCCGGCGAACAGCCCGTTAACGTTCGTGGACATCGCGATCCGTAGGTAGTGGGTCCCATTGACGATGCCGGTTTGGTCAAGGTTCAGGCTCCCTTGCGTAAAGGCCGTAAGCGGCAGGTCCATGGTTAGCGTCGTCGGACCGGAAGCGCTGAGCGGACTGAAAAATGGGAACTCCGATTGAAAGGAATGGGTGCCATCTTCGAAACTCAGCCCAAATTTCGCATAGGTGGGACTCGCATCGAACGTGTTGGGGTCAAAGCTGACGTCGAACGCGACGCGCGTGGCGCTATTGAGCTTCGAGGCCAGCGTGTCGATCTTCTGCTGAACGGCAGCATCGATCTGACCATTTTGGTTGGGGTCAGAATTCAGGACGTACTGGCTGCCCCAGGTAAAAAATGCGCTGTTTGCGTCGTCCGGCGCATTATCCAGATCGACTCGATGAATGTTGAGCGCGTGGGTGCCGTCGGTAGGACCGAGAGCCGGAGACGTAACAATCGAATGCGTATGTCCGGGCTGATATCCTTCGGTCCAACCTTCAAAACGCTCATCGACCGTCGGAGTGTTCGGATCGTCCGGCGTTTCCCAGGAAAAGAGTGTGTCGGAAACCGTCGGCTTTGGTGGGGCCAATGCGGTGAAGCGAATATCGTCAACGAAGTAGCGAATGCCCACACCTATTTCGGGAAAGCTCGAGCTATTCGAGCCGATAGTCAATTGGTAGTAGCCGGAGTCTTGGGCGACCGGCAAACTAGTCATCGGAATGCTTACGTGAAATGTGCTGGTCGTGTTAATGAAATTCCCGGGCGGCGACACATTGAAGACAGTCGGAAAATTGGGGCTAGCGCTGTTCACCGCGACGTCGAGCAACATATAACCGCCACTCGGCAATGTAACATGCGAAAAGCTGTCCGCGGTCGTAATCACATCGAAATCAAGCGCGTAGCCAGCCAAGTTGTGGGCTACCTGGTTCCAAAGCGGATAACGAACAGTATCTGCCGAATTGATCGACGCGACCGCATCCCATGTGTAACCCGACTGCTTTTCAATTCTCAAGCCGTGGGTGCCATCAGTCGCTGCCTCGGTCGAAGTGACGAGACTGACCGGCGTGGCGAAACCACCGTCCCCAAAGCCTTCAAGCGACTCGTCGACACCTGTCGTGCCTGAGTCGTCTGGCGTTTCGAACGAATACAACAGCCCTTGGGCAATTGCGACATTTGCAGCAACTGCCATCAAGCAAAACGTGAACGTGCAAACAACAGCAGTTGGAACCGATCGGAAATACGCCTTCATCGTCGCACCATTCCTCATATATGCGTGCGCAAGCAGGTCAATCCGCCGTCGAACAATGCGCCGCTGACGACTATCAACCCCAACTCCAATTGAATCGGCCCGAAACGAATCCATCAAATCGGGCCGATGCAAACAATGTCGTCTGTCGCCTGCGCTCTCGCGCCTGACTTCAATTCCCACGTCAATTATCAATTAGCTTGCCCGAGGAGCTCGGCGAATAATGCCGATACAGCAGGCCAACGCGATTCCGAACAGGTTGATCGACGCCGGCTCTGGAACCATCGAAAAATCAATTTGATCGACGTTTATACGCAGTTCATTGGTATGGGTTCCCAGATTAATTCCGGTCGTATCCACTACATTCATGTCGGTGAGTCCGGCCAGAGCGAAGTACAGATCGTGAAACTGACCGTCGATCGGCAGCGGGTCCGTGCCGGGCGATTGAAATGAAGTAAAATTATTCTTTTGGAAGAATGCTTGCACATCGACCGAACCACCGGCGCTCGTCGTGGTCTCGGTCGCCGACATGCGGACATGCATTTGAACATAATTGGACAGGTCGGTTGTTCGATTATTGAAGCCATTGCCATTCCAGGCCGTACCATTACCGACACTGATCGCCCCACCCGCGCCACCGGCTAAGTCGATCCATTGCAGCGAGCCGCTGCCGGCAGGGTTCTGAGACAGGCCGGTTTGATTTTGGCCCGAGTTGTTTCCAAAGACGGATGCGTTATCGAAGTTGACAATCGCGCCTTGCAGACCGCCTTCGGACTCGCCGTTATTAAAAGTTTCTAAGACTCGGTTCGTGAGCGGTGTCCCGGCACTGCGCACCTCCTGCAACGTCCAAGTTAGATTACCATCACCCGCATGGTCGCGGATGTTCATGCCGAGCGTGCGAATGTATACAGCTTGCGTCGCCGTCAAGGCGGCGAGCGGCACACTATAAGTGTTCACGCCCGGCGTTACGGCAACGTCCGGACCCAGAGCGACGAAGTTGCCGCCGGTTGAAGCCTGCACGAAGAACTGAACGTTTACCGGGTTCGCCCCGTTATGCCCAATATCGAACTCCAGGGAGCTAAGGCCGGTCAAATCCAGGCCGCCGTTTGGCCCGATCGGACTCTCTCGCACACGATTAAAGTCATCCGTAACGGCAACGCCCGTTCCGGCAGTGCCCGTTTCCGTGATCGTCAATTCGCCGGCTGTGGTGTTCGAGAGCGCTACCGTGTTGGCGCCGAAGTTTTTGAACCACTGCTCGACATTTCCGGTGCCATTCCACGTATACAACACGCTTGGCGATTGGGCGTTCGCGTTCATAAGCGGCAAACTCAGGAGACACGCCAACGCAAAGAACGTAATGAACCAACGTTGCGACTTCATTAGAGCTCCTCCAGCTTGTGACTTACTCAATGAGCTAAACGATGTAACAAGTGATCGATGGGCCTTGTAGTGTTGGGAGAAGGGGGTTAAGGGCGGCCCGCGCCGGCTCCCAAATCGTAGAATTCCGCCTCCAACCAAAACTCGCGCGAACTAGACAAGTCATTGGTCGCAGTTGGCGAGTGTTCAACTACTTGAACACAATGTATCAAGGCCGAAACCGTTTGTCTACAGATTGTAACGGTTTGATAGAAAAAAGTGAAAAAATACCGCTGCCGGGCGGCCGGAAAGGCTTCACTCGCAACTCTTGGGCGGTACGGATGGCTTGGGCACCTCCCGGTTGTGCTGTTCGATTGCGGCGATGATATCCGGATCGGCGAATTGCGGCTGCCGTTGCCCGATGGGGTCCCAAGAGCCCATGCTCCAGAAAAACGCGGCGGAAACGCGCCATTGGGCCGGCTGTTTTTCCAGGAATTGCAGAAGAGCCGTATGAAACTGCTGGCGCAGATTCCGCATTGGTGCGGTACGCCATGGATTGTCGCGCGGATTGGCCGTGCCGTCCCATGGCGATTGGACCGCTTTGGCTGGGTCGGGTTCTTCGCCGCTTCGCAAGCGGCCACCACCGATACCGACTTCCGAGAATTGCACGGCCTTGGTGCTCGGCACGGACAATCCGTACTGCTTGAATTCGGCCATGAAGCGTTCGATTCCGTGAACGAAGTCATCGGGCGTCGGCGAAACGGTTATGGGGGCGTAAAACGACATACCGACGAAATCGCAGTCGTCGATCAGACCTTGCATTTGTTGCCGCTTCTCATCGGACAATTGAATGTCTTTAGCGCCAGTAGGATTTCTTTGTCCTGCGATGCCGCTATGGTTCAGACTGATGCCAAGTTTCAACGACGTGGGTTTCGCCCGCGTGCGTAGTTGCCGAACGACCGCGCGATAGGATTCAGGATAGTGAAACAAGCTGGTGCCCATCTCGCCGGAGAGCGCCATCTCAACGTGCGTATTAGGAATGGTAACCTCGGCGAGCGCGTCGGCGATGGTGCCGAGCATCAGGTCGGCGTACGTATAACCGCTGTACGGCTCGAGCGGATCGAAGTTAACCCAGTTGCGCCATACTCGAACGTTACCACCCGCGTCGATGTGGGGCAGGACATGAATTGCCATGTCGTGCTTGACCATGCGCGCGAAGACTTGGTGCAACCTGTCCTTCAGCGCCTTGCGCACGGTGTCGTCGAAGGGCTTGTATCGGTGGTCCGATCGGTCAAACCGGCCAAAACTTTTGATCCGAACGTCGTCGGTTAAATCAACCAGAATCGTCACGACGACATTGAGCTGCCGTTCGCCGCGCGAAGCGGCGGCATCGATCGCCTGGAGCGTATCGTCCGCCGGATGCATGCCATCGACGAAGATCGAAGAGTTAAGCTGAGTGGCCTTCGCCGTTGGGTTCCCGCGCGAAACAGCTTGTGCCGTGCCGTGATCGTATTCGACTTCGACGCGCGAAAGTTCGATAGTTTCGGAACGGGCCGAGTCGTTGGAGCGGCTTTGGTTATTTGCGATTTGCAAAAACGTAGCGTCGCCGCCGGACAGTTCGCCGGTGAATAGCACCGGCGTAAGGTAATCGTACACAGTATGGCTGGCTGCGAACGCGCGACGATCCGCCTCCGCGGGTCGGTACGTTTTACCGTCGGAAGAGACGCTAATCATAAGGCTCGCGTTAGCCGGTGCGAAGGTGTAAACGCGCCAGCAGTGCATTGGCTCCTGCACGTGGTACACGACTGCAGAACCGCGATGAAGGACGAGCCGGTGGCAATCTTCCTGCACAGTGCGCACATTTTCACTCGCGGGTGGTATGTCACCGATGTTGGCCGCGACCAAGGATAGATTGCGGCATTCATCGACGAGGGTCCGCGTGTTGACGGCGATTGGCCCGACCATGTTGGAAGGCTCCGAATCGCCGGCCGCGTTACGAGCAACAATGCGGTACCAATAGTGCGCTCCGGGTGCGGCGGAGTCGTCGTTGAAGAGCGGGCGATATTGCACGTCGGCATCCGATACGTGATTCGCGATCTTTCTCCACGGCCCCGCGGCGGCCGAGGCGCGCCAGATGTCGTAAGCGCTGGCGCCTGTCGAGCCCTGCCAGGAGATTGCGCTGACCTTCTCGATCGGCAATAACGTGGGCGCCGCGGGCCGCTTGAGCGGCGGCGGTTCAAGTCCACAAATCTCATACGCCTTGTCGCGCGCGAGCTTTAAAACTCCGCGCTCGTCGTAGCGATCGCCAGACGCGAAACCGGGCCAATGGAAGGCTTTGTAAATATTGCGGCCGGTGCCACCCTCCATATGCCAATAGAAGCCGCCTTCACGCCGGTGCATTCGCAGGCTCCAGAGGAGCGCCCCCGATATGCCGTCGTCGATGACCGTTTGAATTGCACTGGCAATGTGCGGTGTTTCGACAAATCCGAACTCGCCGACAAGGTACACCTTCTTACCTCTCACGAGGGCGTGGGCAGCGCGTATCGGCTTCGCGAAATCGTGGTCCGGGCCCCAAGGATAGTGGTGAGTCGTAATGACATCGATGTTCGGATCATCAAGCGATGTGGTGGGCACGCCGTGCAGCGATTTGCCGTCGATCACCAGGTGGTTCTTATCGAGCTGCTTGATGTATGCGGCAATCTCGCGCGTCCATTCGGGGGTTGGGTCAATCTCGTTGCCGGTTTCCCAACCGAAGATGGCCGGCTCGTCGCGATAGGCAACGCCGGTGTAGGCGTTCTTTCGCGTGACGAGAAAGCGAATGGTCGCTTTGAAGTCGGCCTTGATCTGCGGATCACTCCAGAATGCCTCGGGAGGCTTGTCTCGGAAGGCTGCGTATTCGCCGATTCCGCCCCACCATTTGGCTTGATCGACAAAGGGAATAATGACGCGAATGCCTTTGGAATGGGCAATCTCAATCACTTTATCCAGCGCGCGGAAGCCCTCCTCGTTGAATTCGGCTGGTCGGCGGACGTGGACGCACTCGCCCATATCGGAGCCTTCGCGATAAACACTGAGGACATACGTCCGTACGACTTGGCCGCCCATTTGGCGCACGGATTCCAGCGCGTCTTCAATCTCGTAGTCATTCGGCCAACGCCACGGATTGGGCCGCGTGAATTCGTAGGCATCCTCGATGACCATGAGGTTCGGGATATTGAATGAAATAAATCGGAATTCGCGATCGCCGTCGAAAAGTTTGTCGCCGCGGCGGGTGAGAAAGTTCAACGGCGTGCTTTCTTTCGCCTGCGCAGCACAGCATGCGAAAACGACAAACAGGAGCAGCACTGGAACTCGTTTTACGGTCATGACTTAATCGTCAGGGCTTCAGAAGTCTCGGTCCGTGCGTCCTCGGGCGTGAATCCGCTCGGATAATCTTCGAGTTTGTCATACCAATTAAACTTCAACCAAACCGATGTCATGGCGACTGCGGCGACTGACCACATCACCTGGTAATAATCTTGCAACACAAGATAAATGCCTGTCGTTGTGAGTGCAGTTTGCCAGATGATCCCGACGACGACGTTGATCATGTCGCGGCCAAATTCTCGGTTCGGCTCAGCGTGAGGGATATCGGCGATGACGAGGTCGTGAATCGGCCGCCAGAAACCCCACGGCCGAACTTGCAAATAAAACCGTTTCAGCACCGCAACTTCATCGGGAGGAGTGAGTATGCTTACCACCACGCAGCCCACTAGGGATATGACAAGTATTAATGGAAAATTGTAGATCACGGCGAGGTTTGGAAAAAACAGGGGTACGATCGCCATCGCCACGAGGCCGGTTACCATTCCACCGAAATATCCATAGCTATTGAATCGCCACCAGTACCACTTGAGCAGATTCGAGGCGGTGTAACCACCGTACAGTGCCGTCACAATCCACTCCACAATACGATTGAGCGACGTGGAAGCCAAGCCAACGGCGGTGCCGATCAGCACGACCAGTATCGACGTTGCGTAGCTCATGCGAACGTAAGTCTTCTGCGACGCGTGTGGATTGAGATAGCGCTTGTAGATGTCGTTCACGACGTAGGCCGGCGCGGCGTTGACCGTGGCCGCATACGTGGACATGAATGCGGCTAACAGGGCCGCAATCAGCAATCCCAGGAGGCCCGGCTGAACGAAGTCGCGCATGGCGAGGGGCAAAATCTTTTCAAAATCCACAGCCCCACCGCGCGGAGCGAGCTCGTCGGTGAAGAAAGCAAGTGCGAGTACCGTAAGGCCGGTAATAAGCATATAGCGGGGAATGAGAAGCACCACGTTGACGAACCAGCTCATTTTGGCCGCTTCACGGGGCGTGCGTGCTGACAGCACGCGCTGCATGTCGTAGTCGGGCCGAGGCCCTGCCATGCTTTGCAGCCAACCTTTAGTTAGCAAGATCATCCAGAAGGCGGAAAAGTATTCCCACTTGTCGGCTTTGATTTGCGCGTTGGCCGCTTCAAAGATACCACTCCAATTCAGATGAAGGGTGCGACCAAAGAAGATACTGTCCCAACCGGCAGGCACCTTCGTTGCGAGCAGTGCGGGCGAAACGGCTCGCATCGCGATCGTTCCGACCCAGATACAAGCGACCGTCATCACGAAGAACTGAAAGACTTCGGTCAAGACGACGCTGAGCATGCCTCCCTTTACGACGTAAATGGTCGTGATCGCCGTGATGATTAGCCCATAAAGGTTGTCGTTGACATGGGAATCGGCTGAAAGCTGCCAAGGCAACACCGTGGCGGCGAATTTGCCAACGCCCACGAAGCCATACGCGAGAAAGCCGATCACAATTAGCATCGCATAGAGTACGACGATCAGGTGCGAGAGATGCGAACCGGCACCGTCGCCGAAGCGGAAGCGGATCCACTCAGCACCCGTCATAACGCCAGAACGGCGGAGCCAGGTGGAGAGGTAAACCATCATGAAGACCTGGTTGAAAACGGGCCATAACCAGGGAATCCATACACTTTTGAGACCGTACACGAAGAGCCATGCGACCATTACCATGGTGCCGCTAACATCGAACATGCCGGACGCGTTCGACAAACCAAGGGCGTACCAGGGGACCGAATTGCCACCGAGAAAATAATTTCGCAAGCTGCGCGACGCTCGCCGCGAAATCCAAAAACCGGTGAAAAGCGTCACCCCGAAGTAAACGACAAGAATCGTGAGATCGAGGGGCGTTAAGGACACGGACTCCGCCCGCGGCGAACGATGAGTAAATAACCCGGGCCGCTAAAATACGTACGAGTTCTCTTTGACGAACGCGATCAGTTCATTCAAGTGCGCGTAGGCGAGGCAGCACGAAGTGTCGGCGGCACCATAGTAGATGGCGAGCCGATCGGTCGCTTTGTCGTGCAACGCTGCACACGGGAAAACAACGTTTGGCACGTGACCCGATACTTCGTAGTCGGCTTCGGGCGTCAGGATGTGCTGATTCGTGCGATGCAGCACGCCCCACGGCTCGTCGAGATCCAAGAGTGTGGCGCCCATGCTGTAAACGAACCCGTTGCATGTATCCATCACGCCGTGATAGATCATGAGCCAGCCGTCGTCGGTTTCGATCGGGATGGGGCCGGCGCCGATCTTCGTTCGTTGCCACCACTGGCCGGCCTCGCTGCCGCCGCGGCGCATCACCAGGCGATGCACGCCCCAATGGCACATGTCGGGGCTTTGACTCAGGTAAATGTCGCCGAAAGGTGTATGGCCGTCGTCGCTTGGACGGCTAAGCATGTAGTACTTGCCGCCAAACTTGCGCGGGAATAATACACCATTGCGATTGAACGGCAGAAACGCGTTTTCCAACCGCTCGAAGCTGCGAAAGTCGCGCGTGGCGGCAATGCTGATCGTGGGGCCGTTGTGGCCGCCGCACCACGTGATGTAATACGTGCCCTCGATCTTGCAGAGCCGCGGATCATAGGCGTAGTCGGCCGGCGTCTGGAAGTCGCCTTGGGAAAACTCGATCGGCTCCGGTTCAATTTGCCAATTAATTCCATCATCGCTCCAGCCGATATGGAGGCGCGGGAACCGCGTGCGTTTTTCCACGCGGAAGATGCCGACAAAGCCGTCGCCGTAAGGTGCAACGGCGCTGTTGTAAACACCTTGCACGCCCGGCATGAAATGTCGGCCAATGATCGGGTTCGCCTTATATCGCCAGACGACATCGCGGCAACCGGCCGGCCGATCTTGCCATGGGATTGGGGCCGCGTAGCCTAGGACGTTTGAGGGCGACCCGTTTTCCTGACCGTCGCGGTGCGCGGCGCGCGCTCTGGATTCCAGGTCACTTTTCATGGCGGGGCTTGGCCTTGCTGGTGGATACGAAGCATGGGGACCATCGGCGACGATTTGACATCAGGCGGTGGCGACACATAAAATGGCTTTTGTAAACTAGTTTACTCGGGCGGTTTCGATATGTCTACGACCAACGGGCCTCGCCTCGTGGGATAGTTTCCGCGGGGCCAACGGCCGCGGCTCGATCGGCTCGTGCGCCGCCAAAGGCGGCGATTTTATCATGGCACTCTCTCATGTACCGCGACTGAAGGACGTGGCCAAAGCGGCGAACGTTTCGTTGGCGGCCGCTTCTCGGATTTTGCGTGGTGATCGGGACCGCTTCGGAGAGGAGACCTGTCGCCGCGTGCTGGAGGCATCACGCCAGCTCGGCTGGCGGCGCAATTTGCTCGTCAACGGTATGCAAACGGGTCGCACGCAGACGGTCGGCGTGATGATTCCGCCGTTCGACTCGTTTTGGGTGACGATTCTTTCGGGCATTCACGAGGCGCTTAACGAGTGCGATTATCTGCCAATCACCGTCTGGATTGGCAACCTTGGCGACATGCCGCACTATGAAAAAGAGGAAGGCGAAGGCCTCAAACAAATCAACCGCTTGCTCGATCGCCGAGTGGATGGCCTGATCATGTGGCCGCCGTTCAGCGTCGCGTACTATCATCATTTTCCGGAGTTCGTCGAACGCCGTGTACCGGTGGCCGTGATTGACCATTATTCAACCGTGGCGGATTCGGTTGAGACAGATGAAGAGCAGGCCACGTCGGTCGTCGCGAAACACCTGCTCGATTTGGGGCATCGGCGCATCGCGTGCCTTTCGAGCCGCGAAACGCCGTCGCAAACGTGGGCCGTCAAACGACGCAGCTCATTCGAAGAAGCGATCGGGCGCTCGCCGGGTGCCAAAGTGAAGAGCTGGCATCTTAATGCTCAGGGCACCAACGGACTCGACGTCGCCCGTGAGTTGCTCAAGGACGAACTGCGCCCCACGGCGGTATTTGCGGTCTCCGACCACGAGGCAGCAATGGTCCATCACGCGGCCGGCGAACTGGGAATGAAGGTCCCGCGCGACCTATCGATCGTCGGCTTCGCCGATCTTGATTTTGCGGCCACCATGAATCCGCCCCTCACCACGATGCGGCAGAAGCCGCACGAAATCGGTCGCCTGGCCGCCAAACTCATCATGGACCGCATCGTTGGCACAATCGCTGACGATGACGCACCAACAACCATCAAAGTCGCAGCCGACCTCGTCGTTCGCAAATCGACCGCGAAGCCGCGATCGGCAATTTAACTTGTCGTATCACGGGCTTTGACGTTCGGATCCGCTCGCGGTGCGCTCATCGGGCAGGGTTGACGGGCGATGTCCACACGGGTGGAGAACACGAGGTTCACTCCCAGATTATCGGAGGCCATATCGTAATAGTCGCCGATCTTGGGTTGCGCAGGCACACTGCTTGAACGGCGGGAATCTATCGCCTGCCGACATCAACAGCCCCACTGCCATGTCGGTCGCCCGTGAAAGAGAACAGGGGACGTTCGACTAATTGTTGGTCACTCCGTTTCGCCCGGCTGAAATCATGGCCGGAAAAGCTTTACCCTCCCTTCTGATTGGAACGATTCAAGCAACGAACATCCTGTTAGTGGCGCAGTTGTGGTTCCGTATTCCGTTTGCCGGGCCGTTTGTCGTGCTGTACGCAGGATTGACCGTGTACCTGCTGGCAGCAGTCGGCATCGGGCTATTGGTTTCGGCATTAGTGAGCACGATGCAACAGGCCATGTTGTTTTCCTTCATGCTGATGATGCCGTTTGCGCTGCTTTCCGGTCTCACGACTCCCATCAGCGGCATGCCCCGAATTCTGCAATACGCTACATCGATCAACCCGCTGCGATACGCAATCGATATCGCTCATCGCGTTTACTTGGAGGGTGTCGGACTTGGGGATTTGTTCCCGCTAATATGGCCTCTCGCGGTGATCGCGGCCGTCACGTTGTCGATTTCCGCGTGGCTATTTCGCCACCGGCTCACGTAAGTAAGTTGGCCAGAATCGCCACTTCTGCGGCCGGCTGCCCGACGGCTGCTTCATAGTAAGATATCGCTATAACGCACAACGGCAGCGGACCGTTCACAAAGGTGCCCGACACCATTGCAACCCTCGTGGGAGTGATTCGCCATGATCAAGACATTGAAATCTGTCAGCCGGAACGCTGCGTGTGTGTCCGTCGTATTGCTCGTGTTCATCACCTGCACCGCGCAGCCGCCGAACCCGCGCGCAAGCCCAATGTGCTGTATTTGCTGGCCGACCAATGGCGCGCCGCGGCGACCGGTTATGCCGGCGATCCCAATGTCAAAACGCCCCACCTCGATCGCCTCGCTGATCAGTCGGTCAACTTCACCCACGCTGTCTCCGGCTGCCCGGTGTGCAGCCCGCATCGCGCATCGTTGATGACCGGACAGTTCCCGCTCACGAACGGCGTTTTCATGAACGACGTGCACCTGCGCGACGACGCCACCTGCCTCGCGGAAGTATTCCAAGCCGCCGGCTACGACACCGGCTACATCGGCAAGTGGCACCTCAACGGCCGCGGACGAAGCAACTACATCCCGCCCGAATCGCGACAGGGGTTCGACTACTGGAAAGTGCTCGAATGTACGCACAACTACAACCACTCGTTCTACTACGCCGGCAACGATCCGACGCAACGCACCTGGCCCGGTTATGACGCGATCGCCCAGACTCAGGACGCGATGCAATATATCAAAAACCATGCGCGCGGCGACAAACCGTTCGTGCTGTTCCTCTCCTGGGGCCCGCCGCACAACCCCTACCAGACAGCGCCGCAGAAGTACCGCGCCATGTACGACCCCGACAAGCTTGAGCTGCGCCCGAACGTGCCCATGAACATGCAGAAGCAGACGCGACAGGACCTGGCTGGCTACTACGCACATTGTACTGCCCTGGACGACTGCATCGGCGACTTGTTGCAAACGCTGGACGACGCCGGCATTACTGGCGACACCATCGTCGTCTTCAGCGCCGACCACGGCGCGATGCTCGGCTCACAGGGCCAGCACCGCAAGCAGAAGCCGTGGGATGAATCCGTCCGCGTGCCGCTGTTGATCCGCTACCCGCGCGCCCTCGGCAACACCGGCCGCAAACTCGACGCGCCGATCAACACGCCCGATCTGATGCCCACATTGCTCGCGCTGGCCGCCGTCAAATGCCCCGACACCGTCGAAGGCCTCGACTACAGCGACTACATTCGCACCGGCAAGAATCCGCCGAAGGACTACGCGATGATCTCCTGCCCCGCCCCATTCGGCGAATGGGCGCGCCGCAACGGTGGCCGCGAATACCGCGGCGTCCGCACCCAACGCTACACCTACGTCCGCGACCTGGCCGGCCCCTGGCTGCTCTTCGACAACCGGGCCGACCCATATCAACAACACAACCTGATCAACCAGCCCAACGCCGCCGACGTGCAGAAGAAAATCGACGCCCTGCTGACCCGGAAACTGCACGAACACCACGACGAGTTCCTGCCCGCGGACAAGTATATCGCACAATGGGGCTACAAGGTGGATGCGAGCGGCACGGTGCCTTATGCGCCGTAGATATCGATAGCGTTCACGGTTCGCCGACCATGCTCCGCCGCATTGCGGACTTCGGCTAGATTTCGGTGAAAGCGGCGCGATTAATGGCCAGTCGAAGATGATATCAGTGGTTTGCCGCCTAGCAATTCCCCCAGCCGCACCCGCGCCGCAATAATCCGCAGCCGGGCCTGTTTGTATTTAGGCACTCTAACAAAACCGCCGGGGACTGGCTCAATTTGCGCAGTCCGCGGAGCAAATTGTGCCTATCCCCCTCTCCCCCGAGTGCGACCACGCCGGTGGACGATCCCAAAGTTCAAAGCTTAGGTGACCGTCAATTGACGTTATCCGCACACCGTGAATTACGAGGGTGCCGTCACATCGGTCCAAAAACCAATAACTCCTCACCCACAACCCCATCAACAGCACGCAGATGACGCCGCAGAAAATTGACCTAGCGATTCGCAGGTTGTGGAATCTCATGCGGGTAATCCCAGCGGAGCCAAGCGATCGGGCGTTCACTTCGTCCTGGCGAGTTCCCTTCTTATCAGTTTCTGCAACCTGACAAGCTCTGGCTCATAAAAGCCGGTTGTCTCGAAGACAATATTTCCGTCGCCTGATACGAGGTAAGTACGCGGAATGTACTCAGTGGCGAATTTGCTATACGCAGAGCTTTTTGGATCAGCCGCCATGGGAAAGGTGAAGCCGTTTTTCTCTTGAAACGCCCTCACGCCGTCATCCGTTTCCTCGCGTCCTACGACGAGCATTCGGAAGTGGTTGTCGTTTCGAAACTCGTTCCAAAGGGACTGCAAATGCGGCAGTTCCATTTGGCAAGGGCCGCACCAGGTTGCGAAGAAATTCAGGACGACCACGTTTCCTCGCGATTCGTTTAATTGAAATGGCGTTTCATCAATGGTCGTAAGCCGAAAATCTGGTGCAATCTCGCCGACATGCGCGAGCGTTCCTTGGTAATTTGCATGATTCTCGTAGGAGATGATCGGCATAAGCATCGTAACCGCATGTGGGGCGATACCCACGCCGAAAATGACAACGCCTAACAGCGATTTTAGAATCGCATTGCGGCGCTCTTGTCCGCTCCTGCGTAGCGCCGCTGCTGCTCCATAGGCAATTGACGCGATCAGGCCGAAGAGCATAAAGACAACCGGCAAAGCAAACAGGACGACTGACAGTGTCGTCCATTGTTGATTGTTGAAGAATGCAATCAAAACCGACGCTTGCGTTCCCCAAAGTATGGCGAACATCACAAGACAAATCGAGTGCCCGCAAGAGGATTCGCCTGCGTCGGCCTTTGTTCTTAGGAAAAACCGCGTACAGGACCCCTCCCACCGAAGTGGCGAGCAGCGCAATACCGACAAGGCCCATTGCCCAATCGGCAAATACGAAGAGTCGAAAGGCTTGTTGCGGAGTCAACATCTGTTGGTCTCCGGTGGTGTCCTAATTTGAAACAGCCCGGATTCCGAGGAGCACGGCGACCAGAGTAGTGGCGATCGCGGACAGGGCGAGTGGCTTATTGCCAGGAGTCATTGGGCGCGCTCCTGCGAATGCGTTGTGTGAGTGCGGCTCCCACCATCCGTGCCGGGAAGCAATAAACCGCCTAACAGGCCAAGCACAAGCGTAACGATGAAGACGATGATGAGCGTGCGGCCCCTGACCATGCCCGCCATTCTACCGCGCACAAAACAGCCCGCCAGAAGAGCGGACGACTTGCATTGCCAAGCTTCGTAGCACGGTGGTCGTCTCACATTCGATGGATCGAGTAAGGCAGAGACATAAGATGCGTAATGAACCCGATGATCGCAGCGCCCACCGCAACCCACACGGTTATGCCGCGCAGAAAGCGGATAGCGAATCCCTTGATAGCACCTGTTTCAATGCCATTGCAATTCTGTTATGTTATACGGCGTGTTCCTCAATGAAAAAGGGACTTGCAATTCTCATTGCAAATCCCTTGTTTTTCTGGATGAATCGAGAGGCGATGGAAACTGGGGAACTAGGATTCGAATGTAGAGGAAATGCCCCTGCCCTCACATTGGACTTGCAGGACAGTTGGGTGGCAAGCCCGTATTTCTAAGCGATCTTTTGCTTTTCTCTTGTGCCAAGGCGTTGGGATAGCGTGGCACTCAAAATGGTCGTGCAGGGCCAACAGTGGGTCAGATTTGGGCCATATTTTGCCTCGGGCGCAGCGGCCAAAACAAGCACGCTGTTTAAGCGATGATCCGCTTCAAAAACGGTCGATATTTGAAACTCCTCCATCGCAGCTGCGGCAATGCTCGTCATGCCCACTGCACTTGCGGGTCCCATTTCATCAACCAATACAGGCCAATGTTGAGCCCCGCAAGCACAATAATTCCGGCAAGGCCCATCACGCCAACGATTAGGGTATCGCCTCCTTGCAGCACCATCGCGGGCGCAAGTGCGGTACCGTTAAGCGTGCCATGCATCACCGCCGCGGCAATAACCGATCGCGCCGAAGGCGAATGTACGCGATCAACGGCGCAAAAGCACCGTCCAGACCGTCATCAAAAGGACGCCCGAATACGTATGCCCCGGGTAGTTATGACCGTGGAGCAGAAACGGAATATGCCACAGGCCCCATACTAGGCCCACCAGCCAGGATGACTTCCAAAAGCCAAGCGAAGCCCACTCGCGTTGCAGAAACCCTCTCCAGCCGAGTTCTTCACCGAAGCCTGCGACCGCATTGACGCTCGCACCGGCAAGCATACCGCCCACCAATACAAGTAGAAACGGATGGAGCGGCGTCTCGGCGACTCGATGCCGCAGTTCCACTTGTTGTTCCACGGGGAAATTCTGATCGATGAAATCAAAGATATTAGCGTGAACTGGGTCGAGAGTGAGGTGGACGCCGGGCATCACCAAACTCATACCCACTGCAGCTATCGCCAGGGCTGGTGGTGTTAGCCATCCGATGAGGAACCAACGATTGATCCGGAAGCTTACACCGAGCGGCGCGGCTACTCTCTCTCGGTACGCTTTCTGCACGACACATGCGGCCAGACCGGGGGCGAACATGTAAAGCGTCCCCATGACTGCGAACCGCCAGGAGTACTCAGTCCCAAAAAACTCGAAGTACGTGAACGCAAGAGCCCAGCTCGCCCCGAAGGCAATCAACAGAAAAAGCAATGATCTAGCCATCTGACGCCCAAGTCCCAAGGACATTCTACCAAAGGTTCGACAGCGGTACTTCGTCCTCCGCGATCAGCCATTTCGCGGAGATGCCAGGTTACATTGGTCTGTTAGGACTTTCTTTGGCGGAAACGACCTCCCAGTGTTAGACCGCGAGTAGAGACAAGTTCTCGGGACGTCGGGGATGTGCCGTCAAAGGTTCGATTGCCGCGAATCAAGTAACGCTAATAATCGCCCAATTATTCGCGGATATGGCCAACGTAATACTCGTGTCGATAATCAAAGTCCCGAAAACTCAACTGATGTGAGGTAAACGGTTCGTCGTAAGGGCTTCCGGGGCGGGTCTATTGCGGTTAAATCTCGTCTGTAAAAAGCGACGTCGCGTTCCCTTTTTCGAAATACTCGACCGTCGCGTTTTTTCCGTCAAGCTTCATGAGGGCATACGCAAGATTGTAGACGCTGTCCTCATAGCCCAGCGTCACTTGCTGACCGGTATTCGGATTATTCAGAAGCGGTATGCTGCCGTGCTTCGGCGCGAAGTAATCAGGCTGCACAAATACCGGGATTGCTGAGCAGCCAAGACATCGCCCCCGTCTCACTCCGCGATAATTGCCATAAATATCCAACCGATGCTCATGTCCCCAAAGCCATAAATCGACTTCAGATAGCACCCCCGTTAACTGGCCAAGTAATGATTCATTCACGAAACCACCACCGATATCTTCAAAAGCCGAAAACGGCTGATGATGCGAAAGCAGGCAAGTTCTACGTCCTATTGAAGCCCCCTCCTTGACAGTTTTATTCACCCAGGCGGCTTCTTTGTCGACAAGTTTCGTGACTGCATCGACACACCAAACGGCGAAAAGTCATTGTAGCCCGTGTCCATTGCCACAAACTGCCAGTCTGAATTCCGTATGCAGAAGTAACTCGCCTTCTGACTCAGCTCGTCGACAAGCCAGTAGTATCCCTCTCCTCCTGAGTACATGTCATGATTTCCCGAAAGGGAAAACACCGGCACGTCGGTTAGCACGTCCCGGAAAATATCAAGAAACCACTGACTGACTTCTGATTTCAGACCGGTGTAATAAATGTCGCCAAGATGAATGACAATGTCCGGTTTTTTTGCTGCGAGCTCCTCAAGAAGCGCTCTGGCTTCCGGTGTTCCCGTTCCCCAGTCGCCGATAAATCCAATCTTCGCGCTACTCGGTATATCCAAGGGAAGAATATTATCCAGACCCTCGCGATATGGGATGTTGTGGTGCTGAAGCTTGAAGTAGGCAACATATTCCTCAATGCATTCACGCCACTTCGGGTCGCAAGTGCTGAATTTCAATTTCGCGATAAGCTCGTCCGCTTTGCTCTTCCCCGAAACGATCCATGCTTGAGCGATTTGATACGCCATGCTGCTGCAATCGGAAACTATGCCCTTCGCGGCTTTTGCGCGCACCAGCTCCGAACGTCCGCTCTGTGCCCGAGCTGGGTGAGCTTCGGCTATTCTCCTCCGCTGTCCGGGTGGCGGCAGTCACAGCCTTTAGCGATCGGAGCTGATTGCGGCGATAAGCAGGCGCCACCTCTGCGTAGGTATGTTCCGCGCTGACTGCTCGTGCCTTTTCTTTCGTGGCAACGTCTTCAACAACCGATTGCCACAGAGCGCAGTCCCTTTCGCGAAAGGTTTTAAATACCTGGTCGCTTGAGTCGTTTTCCTCGGCGGTGGAAAATTGATCGTTAGGTTGCGGCTGCTTTTCCGAATGTGCCATAACTCCCTCTTGAGTGCGTTATCCTCGTAAGCTGACACATCGGGAACACTCATACTAGCGCCACTGCAAAACTATTTTTTTGTGTCGGTTTTGCCTTCGTCGGCCTGTCATCGTCGGGACTCACCCCGCGCTGGCCCGAATGATGAGTACGGAACGCACTGCCGTGCCCACAGCCCCTCACCGAGTTACGCGGCGCTTGGTAGAATGCGGACCTATCGCGTAAGGTGCGCCCACTGCGCAACTATATTAGTTTTTCGTACTTCCAAACTGCTGCTATCGGCTGGAGCTGTGAAGAAACAAAACCGCAGTGCTGAGGAGAGGTTTCACTAATGTCTCGACCGTCGCCACGAGAGGTCTTTGACGATCCACATTCCTCCTGGGCATACCTAACACAACCGACCGATGACGAGTTTGAAGGGCAGCATTTTGATCGAAAGGAGGCCGGGAGAGCGCGGCCGGGAGAACGACTGGCGGGATCCGCTCTTTCGAATCTTCGGGAGCTTGTCACCAAAACAGTTTCCGCTTTTGCTAATCGCAACATCGAAGGCGGTATCCTAGTTCTTGGAATCTCCACTTCCGGCGTAGTGCACGGGATCGATCATCTTACTGAGGACGAACGTAACGATGTTACTAACCTCAACAAACTCCTGCTTCACCACGCCGCTGAGATTCGGTTCTTTGACTGCTCCGACGCTTTTGGAAATTCAAAGACGATCTGTTTAATTTTCAGTGGATTTTCGATAACAGGCATTTGTGAAACACTGGGAAATAACCCGAAGGCTTGGACGCGTAATGGCTCACAGTGCGTCTTGGCGACGCAAGCGGTTCGCGACAGTCTTCGCATCCGCAAGGGATTAGTTAGCGTTGAAAGTGATCCGATCTGCGAGTTTTCAATAGATGACGTCGACAAAGATGTCATTGCCGAGTTCAGGAAAGTCTTTCAGCCGGAAAGCACAGCAAGCTTCGACGATGAGCGATTACTAAAGGAAGCCGGCGCACTGGTCAAAAAAGACGGCAGGTTCTGGTTTACCATGCCAGGGCTTCTCTTCTTCGCTTCCAATTCCCAAAGCGTCTTCGCCCACGCCTACGTTCGTCTCATGAGGTTCGGTGTTACCTGTGAAGAATATCGCAATCGCGGTACGCCAACCCTCAACAAAGAGTTTAAGGGACCAATCACTTCACAGATTCGGGCGGCCCGGATCTTCTTCCGTGAGTCCGGCTTCTTTAAACGGTTCGAGAAGCGAAAGCCGGATGGTGGATTTATTGAGGAACCCGAACTTCCTCCACTCGCAATCGACGAAGCCATTGTGAATGCAGTTGCTCATCGAGATTACTGCACGAAGCTTCCGATCGAATGCGAAGCCTATCTCGATGGATTTGTCGTAAAGAACCCAGGCCGGGTTATTCAGCGCAATTGCGATCCGCCCGATTCATTTCGCCTCAATATCAATCCGCTCGACTCTACCCCTCGAAATTCAAAGCTTCTCGAATGGCTGAAGTTGATGCGCGATCCCGAAGGTAGGGCATTCGTTCAGGCGGTCAGCGAAGGCACGAAACGAATGACAGCCGAAATGTTGGCATTAAAGCTTTCGGCTCCGATGTTCAAGCTTGCGGAGAATGAATCTATTCTTCTCCTTCAGAGCAAAGCTCCGGAACGAGAAGCCGCGATTCTCGCTGCCGCGAAAGCGACAACTGCGGTGGCGACGGAAGCTGTGAATCTTTATCACCTTAGTGTCCGACATGGAACGGACCCAGCCCGAATAGAGGATCTGCGGCCACGCTACAAAGATTTGTTGACTGGCTTGCGAGATTCGCTGGAAGCAAGAGGCTGGTACGTTGATCGTTTTTCCTTCAGCCGTATTACCGTTCATCGCCGTGGAAATGAATTACCGATAACTCCAACAGCGCGCTCGCTTCTGCGAATGTATCCCGCTTATACGCTTCAAGTGCAGGAGTGCTTTGGGCATTGGTTTTTGAGCGTCGACTATACGTGTGAGGTTCTGAGCGTGCAGCGACTGAACCACGTACTCGGTAGCATTTCCCCCGAAGCCTTAAGCAACAGAACGTGCGTGGGTTTGACGGGCGACTGGCGGCAAGGCCGAATTCTGCAAATCAGCGGTGACTGGACTACGATCCGATTCTTCGACAACGAGCAAGAGCAAACCGTTGCGACATCGAACGTGATTCCACGCCTATCTCTTCGGGAGATCGAGCAGGTATTGCTGACATCAAACATTAGGTTTGACCTTCATAGCGCAATTAAAAGTGGCAGCCTCGCTTCAGAAACCGCTGCCGCAAGGAAACGGGCTGACAAGATTCAGCAGTGCGTGAATAATCTGGTTGCAGACGTTTTTCCGATTACTTTCGGAGACTTCGAAGTATCGCTCAAAACCACGCCGGTGGCGCTGACAAATCAGTCTGAACGGAGCCCGGCGGCGTTACGGGTGTTTCGTCTCGACGAACCGAAGGTCGAATTCAGAGATCATCATTCGTCGCCGGACGTTCGAGAAGGCATCACAAAGTTCGGTTCGTTTGAATCGGAACCACATCGAATCGAACTTGTTCCCGTATGTGTGTCTGAATACAAAGACCGGATGGATCAGCTGATCGCTCGTCTAATTGAAGGGAAGTACAAGTACCGCGGATCTGAACGCACATTTGCAACTCGTTTTAGCTATAACGCCATCGTGGCTGTTCCTGATGTCGGAAATATTGATCGCGAGGTCGCTCGTTTACTTGGGCAACACCCCGAGTGGTGTGGAGCACCTGACCTGAATCGACTTTTTCTCGTGCAGTGTCCTGAACAAGGTTTTGCCACTGATGATGAGTCATCCCCGTACTATGCCGTAAAACGAAGGCTATTAGAGTCTGGGATTCCATGCCAGATGATTGATTCCCCGACCTTGACCAATCCGGATTGGAAGGATTTGAATCTCGCACTCAACATTGTCGCAAAGTGCGGTGTAACTCCTTGGGTCTTACCCGAATTTATTCCCGATGCCGACTTCTTCATTGGACTATCCTACACCCAATCAAAAGACGGACAGCGGATTATGGGGTTTGCCAACGTCTTCAACAGTTATGGACGATGGGAATTCTATGCCGGTAATACAACTACATTCGACGCATCGAAGCGGGCAGAACATCTTGCGGCATTGACGAAGAGCACACTTGAACGGCTTCGAGACACGCACACTGTGAGCGCGTCAGCAAATCTTGTGTTCCATCACTCGGTTCGCATTTCACGCGACGATCGCACCGCGATTCTAAAAAGTCTCCGCTCAGTCGCTCCCGACGTATCGGCGACATTTGTATGGATAAACAGCCATAACAACAGTCGGCTTTTCGACGCGCGACCGGAATCCGATGGAAGCGTCCGTCGCGGAAGTTTCGTTCCCTTATCTCGACGGAAAATTCTATTGTCGACGACGGGACACAATCCGTTTCGAAAGGCTATGGGTACGCCACGGCCATTGGAGCTAAGCGCACTACACTTTTCTCCGAGATCGGATGTACCAGCAGATTACGATCAGAGAAGTCTTGCAGTGCAAGTGTTGAGTCTGACAAAGCTAAATTGGGCGTCCACCGATGCGTTCTGTGGCGAACCCATAACAGTAAAATTTGCGGGAGACATTGCTTATCTCACTGCGGCGTTTTTGCGACAGCGCGAACCATTCCTATTGCATCCATCATTGGAGTCTACGCCTTGGTTCATTTAGCGAAATGGAATAGCGCTAATCTCCTGTAACGTCGGCTTGGTCACTGACCGAAAAAAGACACTTCAAGTGAATTCGGATCATCGCGCACGACCCCAAAAAAATGCCGGGTCGATACGTTTGGCACTGCTGTCTCACCGAGAACCTGGAACCATAGGCTTAAGACCAAAGCTTTCGTGTCACCCGGCTGAAACATTACACGAACCCTAGTGTTTGGGTTTGGCGGCTTATAATGCCATTGCACCTGTGAGGTGGACCCCATCAGTTGGACAGATTTTGGGGTTGAATAAGGTAGTGGGGCTGGCGGCCCGCAAGACCCTCATAGGTCTTGCGCGGCCGCGGCAGCTGTTTAACTATCTGATGTACTAACCAGCTATCAACTTGTTGTGCCGATTTCAATTCGTTTTTTCGTCCGGCGGCTGCCCGCCGCTTGAGCCTCGATCACGATAAACTTCGGCCGGCGTGCGGTAGCCAAGAGCCTGGTGAATTCTTTCGTCGTCGTAGAGGCGGAAGTACGCGGCCAGTGACGCTTCGGCTTCCCAGCCGTCGGTGTGGAGATCGGCATTGAAACGGGACCCACCTGGGGTCCGGAATCGGCATTGAAAAGGGACCCACCGCAGCGGACTTCGTAAGCTGAATTCCCGGTTTTTAAACTGGGGAATTCAGCAAAGCGGAGTCAAGGATGCTGAAGGTGGAGGATTACGGCAGGATACGTCGTGCTCATCGCGATGGCATGAGCATTCGGGAGATCGCCCGGACGTTTGGGCATTCGCGACGGAAGATCCGTGCGGCGCTCGCGCAGCCGGAGCCTCGTCCTTACACGCTGTCGCTACCGCGACCTCGGCGCGTGCTCTCCGAAGCGCATCAGCAATGGATCGATGCGACTCTTACCGCGGATGAGCAAGCACCGCGCAAGCAGCGACATACGGCGGCGCAACTGTTTCGGCGGTTGCGAGATGAAGAGCAATATGTCGGCAGCTATGACCAAGTGCGGCGGTACGTGGCCGCGACGCGAGGCCGCGAGCGCGAAACGTTTCTCCCTTTGTCGTACGAGCCAGGCCAACGGGCCGAGAGCGACTTCGGCCAGATCTGGGTCGACTTCCCGGAAGGGCGCCAGCAAGTTCCGATCCTGCTCGTGACGTGGGCGTACTCGAACGCCACCTTTATGATCGCGCTGCCGAGCGAGAAGACCGAAGCGATCTTGCACGGTACGGTGGCGGCATTTAAGTTTTTTGGTTGCGTGCCCCAAGAACTGTGGTGGGATAATCCGAAGACAGTCGCGACAACGATCCTCAGTGGCCGACAACGGGAGTTGAACCAGCGCTGGCAGTCGCTGGCCAGTCACTACAACTTCGAGCCGCTATTCTGCCTGCCAGCTCGTGGTAACGAAAAGCCGCACGTCGAGAACCGAGTGAAGCTGTTGGAGCGCCAGTGGGCGACACCGGTGCCGCAAGTGAAGGATCTGACGGAGCTGAATGCATACCTGCTTCAATGCTGTGAGCGGGATGCTCAGCGGACGATTGCGGGCCAGAGTGAAACGATCGGCGCACGCTTCGCGCTCGAACGGGCCAGTGCCTTGCCGCTGCCCCAGCGACCGTTCGACGCCGCCGTGAGCGAGGTCCGCCAGGTCGACAAGTATCAGACGGTCGCCTGGGAGAAGAACCGTTATAGCGTACCGCGGCGGCACGCCTTCGCCACCGTCACGGTAAAAGCGTACATCGATCGCGTCGAAGTCATCCGCGACGGAGTGCGGATTGCCCAGCATGAGCGCTCCTACGGTCAGGGCGAGCAAGTGCTCGATCCGCTGCACTACTTGTCCACGCTGGGAGTGAAGCCAGCCTATCTCGATCACACCGACGTCTATCGCAACTGGCGTCTGCCGGCGGCGTTTACCCAGTTGCGCGAGCGTTTCGAAACACGGCACGGTTCGTTGCCGGGCGCCCGGCACTTCATCCGCGTGCTACAGCTGTTGGCCGAGCATCCGCTGACTCGGGTGGAAGAGGCCATCCAGGCCTGCCGTGGCGACGGCGTCATCACGGCCGAACGCATTGCCGGGCGCTGCGAGCGACTGGCGCTGCGTTCCACGCGCGACGAATTGATGAACCCAAGTGGGCAGCTGCGATTAATTCCTACGGTGCAGGTCCCGCTGCCGGACTTACGCCGCTTTGACTCGTTACTCTCTCACGGAGGAGAAGACCATGGCCCAGAAAGAAACGCCCCTGTTACTGCGCTCGAACCTCAAGGCGCTGTGCCTGCCGACGATGCTGGCCGAGTATGGCAAGCTCGCCGGGGAAGCGACCGACAGCAATCAGGATTACCTCGACTATCTGTTGCGACTGACGGAGTTGGAATTGGCCACACGCAGTGCCAATGCTCTGCAGGCGCGCATTAAGCAGGCTGGCTTTCCGGTGTTGAAGGACCTCGATGCATTCGACTTTAGCGCGGTGCCCGGCCTCTCGAAGCCCAAGATCCTGGAGCTGGCCCGCTGCGGCTGGATTGATCAGCGTCAGAACTGCTGCCTGTTGGGTAGTTCGGGAACTGGAAAAACGCATCTGGCCATCGCCTTGGGGTTGGCCGCTTGCCGACTGGGCAAGCGGGTACGCTTCTTCACGGCGGCCACGCTGGTCAATCGCTTGGAAGAGGCGCAGAAGCAGTACCAGCTTGAGAGGTTCTTAAAGCAGCTCGACAAGCTCGATCTGCTCGTCTGCGACGAGCTCGGTTATCTCTCGTTCAATCGTAGCGGAGCGGAACTGTTGTTCCAGGTATTCGCCGATCGCTACGAGCGGTCCAGCCTGCTGATCACCAGCAACTTGCCATTCAGCGAATGGCAGCAGGTGTTTCAGGGAGAGCGGATGACAGCTGCTCTCTTGGACCGGCTGACGCACCACTGCGAAATCTTTGAGATGAACGGTGAAAGCTACCGCTTCCGTGAGTCGATGAAACAAAAGCGAACCACCAAGGGCAAGTAGCTCCTGCGGCGACCCGTGGGCAAAAACGTTCGCAAATCGCGCAACAAAATGGAGAATCCAACGGTACTCAGTGAGTGAACTAACGGAGGCGGCCGCGCGAGACCTGTGAAGGGTCTCGCGGGCCGCTCCCCAACTAACCAGGTGGGCCCTAATTCAACGCCCAGGTGGGTCCCATTTCAATGCCGATCTCCAGGTGTAGTCGCGCAGGTAAATCTCCTCGTACTTCACACTCCGCCACAGCCGCTCGATGAACACGTTGTCGATCGCCCGGCCGCGGCCATCCATGCTGACCGCGATGCCGCGCAATTCCAATCTCGACGTGAACGCTGCAGCCGTGAACTGGCTCCCTTGGTCGCTGTTGAAGATCTCGGGCTGGGCCTTGGACAGCGCCTCCTCCAGCGCTTCGATGCAAAAGCTTCCCGTGAGCGTGTTCGACAATCTCCACGAGAGCACGTAGCGACTGTACCAATCCATCACGGCCACGAGATAAAGAAAGCCATGCCGCAGCGGCACGTAGGTGATGTCGCTGGCCCACACCTGGTCGGGACGGGTGACCTCCACATTCCGCAGTAAATAGGGGTAAATCTTGTGCCCGGCGCCGGGCCAAGTCGTACGCCGCTTGGGATAGATCGCTTCGATTCCCATCACCCGCATCAGTCGCTGAACGCGCTTGCGATTGACTCCCAGCACCTTCGAGAGCTTCCGGCTGCCGTAAAACGGAGTCCGCAAATACTGCTCGTCGATGCGCCGCATCAGTGCCAGGTTCTCCGCTGATTCGCCGGCCGCGCGGTAATACCACGTGCTGTGCGCGAGCCCGAGCAAGGTACATTGCCGCACGATCGACAGCCACTCGTGTTCCGGTTCGATGCATCGCCTCAATCCTTCAGGTGAGCTCGGCAGCTTTTTTTTTCAACCACTCGACTTCCATCTTCAGCCGGCCTATCTGCTCATATAGCTCTTCGTCACTGGCCGCGTCCTTGGCAGCGCGCTTGCTGCGGCCGTCTTCAAACAATGCGGCAGCACCTTCCAATAGCTGCTTCTTCCAGGCCGTGATCTTGCCCACATGGACTTCGTACTCAGCCGCCAACTGAGCCGTGGTCTTGTCGCCGCGGCATGCCGCCAGTGCTACCTTCGCCTTGAATGCGCCACTGAAACTTCGTCGCTTCCGTGTCATCGACCGGACTCCTCAAAGGCCATCCCTAAGCAGGGATTTTTATACCTTATTGGGCTGTCCAGTTTTTGGGGTCCACTTCACTGAAGCTGAAATTCATGCCGCATCCAATTGCTATGCTCGCGATGTTCGAACCTAAATAAAAACTGTCTCCAGCTTCTCTTATCATCCTCGGACTGCCACTCCGGAACGGCGACATTCCCGCTAATAACTGCGTTTACCCACGTTGTGAGTTGCTCGAATGAATCAGCGGTAAGTCCCTCCAGCTCCGCGATACCATCCCGTTTCTTCTGTAAAAGTGTCTGAGTGACTTTGGGCGGCCTCACTTGGTTTCGAAGGTCACGTAACGTTTTCCGGTCTCCCATTCTTCGCTGACTTCCATCAGCACGGCGGTCACCAATCGTAGCAGCGAGGCTTCGTTGGGAAAGAGCGTGGCGACGCGAGTGCGTCGTTTGAGCTCGCGATTGAGCCGTTCTTCCATATTCGTGGTGCGTAAGCGTTGCCGATGCGAGGGCGGCAAGCGAAACACCGCGAAGCTCTCGGGCACGTTCGCGTCCATCCACTCGGCGAGCTTCGGCGCCGACTTCTCGTATTTATGCACGACACGGCGTAGCTGCTCGGCGGCGATGTGTTCGTCGGCCGAGTCGAGCACGCTCTTGAGATCGTCGAGCACTTCGCGTTTCATCTCTTCACGGGGCACGTGCGCGAGCGCATTGCGCATCAGATGGAATCGGCAGCGTTGCCAGGGTACACCGGCGAAGCAGGCCTTGCGAGCTTCTTTCAGGCCGGCATGCGCATCGCTCGTGATGAGTACCACTCCGTGGAGCCCCCGCCCCAACAGCGACTTGAAGAACTCCCGCCAATGAACCTCCGCTTCGGAGAGTGAAACGCTCACGCCCAAGACGCTGCGGCGACCTTCGGGATCGACGCCAATCGCCGTCAATACGGCACAATCCACGAGGGAGCCGCCGTGGCGGATCTTCTCGTAGCGGGCGTCGAGGATTAGGTATTTGAAGTGTCCCAGCGGGCGGCTGCGCCACTTCTGGAGGTCTTCATCCAACAGCGCCGTAGCCCGGCTCACGTCACTGGAAGAAATCTCGCAGCCGCACAATTCTTCGGTGATCTTCGTCACCTTGCTGGTAGACACTCCTTGCACGTACATCTCGGCCAAGGCCAAGGTAGCGCTTTTTCGCTCCGCGAACCACGCTCCAGCGCGGTGGGATAGAACGTTCCATTACGAACCTGCGGCACGGCGAGCCGGAGCTCTCCGACGCGGGTCTTGAGCCGCTTGGGCTTAAAGCCGTTGGCCTGACCGCGGTGCGCTTGGGAGCGCCGGTACGGCCCCGCGCCGAGTGCTTGCTGGCGTTCGATCTTCATGCACTCATTGATGAGCAGTTCCATCGCCCGGGCCATGCCATCAAAGCCATGTTCGGCCAGCGCCTGGACGACTTCACGAACGACGTTAGGATGAGCTTGGTGGGTCATGTTCTGGTCTCCTTAATTGCTTGTTGAAACAAAAACAATTCTAGGAAACAAGCCTGGCCCGCCTCCTTTCACTCAGACCTCAACAGCCCTACGCTGCTAGCATTTACAGAATTGGTGGGACGGTATCAGCTCCGCAGCCTTGCAAGCGAGTGTTCGTGAATTCATGCCCGCTTGCATGAACATCGCGGCTCTCTTATTGGGAACGCCATAAGTTAGGCAAAGTGCGAGAATTGGATGTTCCTCAATATCTGGAACTGGCGGAATGACTTGATTGATATGCAGTCGTGCCGCTTCGACACCCCAGACTAAGCGAAATACGACATCGCCTTGGATGAAGCTAACATGATTGTTGTCGGCAAACTCACTGAGCGGCCGACCGCGCATCCAGTCAGCAAGAACGTTCCCCCACCCCGGTTCAATATCTTCGGGAATGAAAGGGTGTATTTCGAATACGATTTCTGCCAACGCAATCGTTGCGGGAATTGCTTCTTCAATACTT
The DNA here is from genome assembly GCA_963807935.1 of uncultured Planctomycetota bacterium. GTDB lineage: Bacteria > Planctomycetota > Planctomycetia > Pirellulales > Lacipirellulaceae > JABDGM01. The sequence continues at coordinate 49,009 of CAWEDY010000015.1, read as the reverse complement.
CCCTTTTCTAATGCGTCTTCCGCAGCTTGAAGTAACGCCCCCAATTGTTCCAGTTGGTCATCGAAGGCCTTACCGGCGGCGTAGCCAACACCAGCCGCGAAATAACCTTTGCGCCTCGCTTCGTCCGTGTGCGACCAAATCCACGTGGCACGCCCCTTGAGAACAGCTACTTGAAGCTGTTTGTGTGTCTCATCGTCGTGTTGAAGCCTCCGTTGCCAATAAGAACTTTGAAAACACGCATCAAGATATGCGGCAAGGTCGTTCGTGGGCATTTCAAGCGTGTCGACAATCCCCAAAATCGCAGTGTCGAGTTCATTAAGGCAAGCTTGTAGAACGCCGGGGGCTTTGTCCTCGTCATTGATGCTAGGTACTGCCCATGGGCTTTGCATATTCGCGACATATTCGATGAGTTGCTCACTGCTGACATTTAGGCGTTCGCTCAGAATTCGAATGATGACGCCGACGAGCAGCTTGACGCCGCTCTCAAGTTGCCTGCTTTTGGCCTGCAAAATAAGTTGATTGAAATTGTTTTTCTTTTTGAGTGCTTTTGTGGCGGTGGATTCAAATATCGGTAAAGCATAAATGCCGTCTAGGTCGACGTACGCCCGCCCTACTCTCCCCACAACATTTGCAAACTCCTTTGGCGGGATGAGAGTTCCGGCTCGGTAGAGTGATTGAAATAAGAGAACACTGAAGCAAAGGTCAACGCCCTGAGCTAGTGTGGGAGAACACACACAGACCGTGAGGAGGCGCCGCTTAAGCAGGTTTTCTACTTCCCCGAGAAAAGCACGCGGTAGCGATCCGTGATGTACCGCGACACCAATTCTCAGACATTGCACGGCAACATGAGAGTCTCCGAGCCATTCGCGCCCTACGCGTAAGGCTGTCTCCAAGTGTGGTTCCGAAGCTCGGGGGAGTGCCGTGTTGAAATATCCTGCCTTCTTTGCCTTAAGAAAGGCGTTTGCGGTTGTCTCCACGGAGACCTTTTGCGGGCAATAGATGAGCACCGATTGTCCCCTACTCAAAAACGCCATAGTGCTAGCGACAATTAATTCCTGGTTCTCAGCTGGAAAGAATCGTGTCTTTCGCGGAGGTATCGGTGCTTGATGTTCAACGAATCGAGGCACGAAGGGCTTCTCGCCTTCCACTTCAAGTTCTAACCGCGCGACATTCGTAAGCCACTGAATTATGGCAGGCCGTTGCCGAGTTGGTCGCCAATAAGACTGGACCGCAGTTCCTGGTGCGTCAGAGTGCAGCCACGCGGTGAATTCATCAAACGGTTCGCCTCTTGAAAAGACTGCTGACAGGCATACAAGCCGCCGACTTTCTGCGTCTGCCCTTCGCAGAAGCCTTTGAAGAAGCATCTCATAGCGAATGTCACGTTCATTCAGACCAATCATGTGGCCTTCATCAAGGACAATAAGGCCGACATCGTCTATTACTGCTGGCTGTTGACGAATCGCGAAGTCCAATTTTTCTGGAGTCGCGACGACAATCGACGCCGATGCAAGGGTTTCGATATCTGATGATGCAACGCCGCTTGCGCCGTAAACAGACGTAACTGAAAACCCTAACGGCCGAAAAGTTCTGGCAAGAGTGCTTTCAATTTGGGCAGACACAGTGAAAAGTGGTGTGACGTAGACGACTCGCTTCGAGTCTGACAACGTCCGAAGTATGCACATTTCGGCAATTCTGGTTTTCCCTGCACTGGTCGGCAGAGCGACGACAAGGTCATCTGCAACATCTACCACGCGACCGGCCGCTTCGATTTGCGATGGCCAAAAATCTATTTCAGCAACAGGACGCGCGGCAAGAAGTTCCAAAAAATTCGCACGAAAGTACGGCCACAACGGCGGCCCGCCATCGATTGGTAAGCGCTTGTGCAACGAGCTGCTCGAAAGATTGTTGAATAAGTGGCGTGCTATTGTAAATCACCACCACAGTGGAACGTGGCTTGCATTTGCTGACTCTCTGATCCCGATCTCAATTCTTTCTTCGCAAAACCAATGTGTTCTTGGCGCCCTGTTAGCAGTCCGACTTCAAATGATGCCATCGCTTGATGAAACATACGAGTCAAGGCGATTGCGATAGCGTCATCGACGCTGAAGCCCTCCTCTGATGTGAGTCTTTCGGCAACACCCTCGTCAGAATTCCCAACGTTCTGAAGCCAGGCAGCGGTGTTCTCTCGCAATTGATCGAAATTCCGACGCATCAAAAACACTAAGGAACGTTCGTACGAAGCAAGATTAAGTTCTCTAATGTCGCCTTCAAAGAGCGTGAACGCTCGCGCAGTGTAGCCGCCGATATGGAATGCAGCTGCCGCCATTGTGAGATGAAATCCACGCTCTATATCGGCTCCTTCACCGCGACGTATTGCCGACTCATAGTTCAGCAGCCGTACGAAGTCCGTCTTGAACCGCAGGTGCGCCTTCTCCAAAGGCCGAAGGTCCAGAGACAACTCAAGCACGGCAAAACCGTGGTCAAGAAGATCGGTCGTCAATTCTTCGCTGAAAGGTGGCGATTCCGGCGGAAGCTTTCCGTCTTGCCAAATTAGACCCCGAGCAAGTCCTCTCGCGATGAGACGTTCGCGATATCCCGCCGTCGTAAGCTCGTTCAAGTGCTTCAATGATTTCAGCTGCGTTTCTTGGCATTTAATGAAGCAAATGTTTGTTTTATGAACGATTGATGGTCGGTCACCATGCAACCAACAAGATGCCTGCGACGTGCCCGCCGCCCAGCGATATGTTTTTTTAAGTGCGACGTTGGATCGTTACCAGAAAATGTGAAACGAGATGTTCAACGACGTCGACTTTGCGCTTTCCGCTTTGGATTGCTTCGAAGACCTTAGCGAGCTCGTCATCCCCTTGTTCTCTGAGGCGGGAAGAAATGAACGCCATGGAGCTCGGGTTCGGACGCCCTGAATGTTTTGCCAAGCTTTCAATGGCTTCCTCAACCACGGAGGCTTGCAGCGTAGCTCGGCTTTTTGATTCCGCTTTTAAGACGTGGCATTTGGACCTGGAATATGCGATGCGAGCACATCGTTGCCGGCATCGTAGTATCGCGATCGTCTTTCCATCTGAGCCGCTTAATCGTACTTCATACTCTGTACATTGTCGATGTATTCACTCGCGAGAATCTCACCCAAATCACCGGAAGCACCGTCTTATTCGTGGAATCTTGTTTCGAATAAAGCCGCGTCTTACTGTTCCTTCCAATTCGCTCAAGTATTTCCAAACCGACGAGGTCGAGGCGGTTTGTCGAATGCGATGACGACTGCTTTTTCTACTTTTGCTTTCTCGCGAAGTATGACAAGTTCTGCCGCAGCTGCTTCCGGCTGCTCTCGTCCATCCAGCATCGAAAAACGGATCAGCATGATTGTCTATTGTTCTGAATCCCCTACGCACCATGCAATTCAGCTGCATGTCGACTGCCGCATTGCTTGGGGGCTGGTCACCGCGATACCTCCACTACAGAGGCTTCACTGATACCACATACCCGCGAAAAACTCTAGCGAAGCACGATGATTAAGGCCGAGCGACCAGCGAAGCTACTGCCTGCGAAGCTCGGAACGGTGCGGAAGAATTCCGCTGCAATGCGATTGCCTTCGTCGGCCTGTCATCGTCGGGGCTCACCCCAAGCTGGCCCTGACGATGATGGGGCGGACGAAGGTGAGCGCCATCAAACTCGAAACGTCCATTCCAACTAGCCTTTGTTGGCCCGATTCCGAGGGGCCTCTCTGCTGGACCGCGTATCGCACCTCTAAGAAAGAAACCCAGCCCGCAGCCAGTCTTTAATCGCTTCCTCGCCGATTTCTTGGATCGTGTCCGGTTTTGCGTGCTTCAGTTTTTGCTGTATAGCTCAAGGTTTGTGGGAATCGCGATGTGAGAGACTTCTTTGGTAGATTGGGGCTGAAGGACCCAAGACCAGAAGGAGTGGAAGCGATGTCCCGACAGTGTAATGTGGACGTGAAGGACCGCCGGGAGGCGGTGCTGAGTTTGCTGCGGAGAGAAGAAGCGGCGGCGGTGATTGCGCGGCGGATCGGCGTGTCGGAGCCGACGCTCTACCGCTGGCGGGATGAGTTTCTGGCCGCGGGGGAAGCGGCGCTGGCCAATGGCAGTAGAAAGAAGGGCGCCGATGGGCGCGACCGGCGGATCGCTGAGCTGGAAGCTCAGATCGAGAAGCGGGATCAGGTGATCGGCGAGTATACGATCGCCAATCGCATTTTAAAAAAACTTTCGGGCCAGTCCCCTTGAGCATAGAGAACCGTGGCGTGATTACCGCCGAGCTTCAAGTTGAGACGACTCCGCCGCATCCGCGGCAGACGCGGGTATTGCGGCTCGTTGGGGTGGCGCCGAGCAGTTGGCATCGCGCGCCACGTGAGGGAGAGCGTAAGCGTCCCGGTCCGCCGCGGCGGCCGCTCGCCGACGAAGTGATCACGGCGGTCGTCACCATGGCGACGACGAATCCTTGGTATGGCTACAAGCGGATCGCAGTGATGTGCCGGCGCGGGCCAGGTGGTGAAGGACCGCGAGGCCTATGTGGTGATGAAAGACCATGGTTTACTCCAGAAGCGCAAGACGCGGCGGGCCGAGGTCTACCAGGCGGCCAAATTGTTCGAGCTTTTGCCCCAAGGCCCCAACGACCTGTGGCAGATGGACGTAACGTACATTCACATTCCGGGCTACGGTTGGTGGTACGCGGTGACCGTGATCGATTACTACTCGCGGTACCTGCTCGCCTGCCATCTCACGTCGAGCTACAGCGCGGCCGAGACGGCCTACGCCTTGAAGCTGGCGCGGGAGGAAGCGGAGCGGATTCACGGGCCACTCGTGAAGCGACCGTTTTTGGTGACCGACAATGGGCCGTCGTTCATTGCGCGGCGGTTCACGGCATTCATCAAGGATCAGTTCAGCCACGTGCGGATCCAGTATCGGACGCCGCAGCAGTTGGGCCTGTTGGAGCGGTTCCACGCGACCTTGAAGACCGAAGAAGTGTACTGGCGGTTGTACGACCATCCGCAGCATGCTCGGGCGTGCCTGGCCGAGTTCCGCGCCGATACAACGAGCGTCGGCCCCATTGGGCCTTGGTTCCTGAGGAAGGCGGCGACGTGCTCGTGCCGATCGAAGTTTATCGCGACGCGCGGAAGATCCAGATTCCGCGCTGGCAGGCCTGGGCCCGCGCGGCGCAGGCGAAGTTGGAAAAGTTGATGGAGGACGCCGCGTGAGGAGGACATCCTGTCGGGATTTCGCTGGCATCGTGCCAGCGACCAGGGCGCCCATTGCCGCCCCTGGACCCCGGCTAGCCTCTTCTCCCGTTCGTTGAAGCGAGGATTAAACCGTGATCGAAGTCTCTCACAAAATCAGCCCCTCCGATTCCACTTGAACTGCCAGCCAAGACACCTGCCCCTGGATAAAGGCCACCTTCTCAGGAGTCATGTTGATTGCATCGCCTAATGATCGTCTATTAACCATTCCCTACTTTTTGCCTCCGTTGTTTTCTTGTTTGCTACTTCTTGCCCCAACAATTCGACAAACAACGCTTCCATATCGAGCGCTGCTTGTGTTCCTTTCTTGCCGAACCGGCTGACAACTGTTCCTTGTTGGGCGGCGTCACGAAAGGCCTGTAAGTCTCGAATGACATTCGCAGCGACCTTCAAGCCAAGCTTTGGCACATCGATTTGAAGCTCTTGGCTGATGGTATCTCGCGTCTTCATCTTGTTCAGAACAAGCCGCCCTTCGGGTTTGCCGCCGTTGATTCCTTGAGCGTATCGAAGGACCGTCGTGGCTCCTGCGACCGACCGTACATCCAAGATGGAAGGCGAAATCGGGAAAATTGCGAGATCGGCAAGAATGAGCAAGGTGCGGCTTAAATCCTCGAGCCCGCCCGGAGCATCCCCCACCACAAAATCGCTGCTCTTAATTAATTCTTGGGCGTTTGCGAGGCATTCTTCGGGCGTGTCAGCAACCTTAACGGCGATTGCTGGCTCAACTTCGGCGATCCATTGAGAACTCGAACGCTGTTTATCAGTATCGAGTAACGCTGTTTGAAAACCCTTGGTCGTGGAGCCACACCGCGAGGTGCGTGGCGAGTGTACTTTTTCCGACGCCGCCTTTGGAGTTCGCGCAAACAATCATCATGTGAACACATTAGCGCGGCAGCAAACTTTCTGGCAAGTATGTATTTTTGCTGGTCGGCAATTTTCCCTACCCCGATACCGTCCCACCAATTCTGTAAATGCTAGCAGCGAGATGCTGCGGAGTTCTGAGTGAAAGAGGCGGGCCAGGCTTGGTTTCCTAGAATTGTTTTTGTTTCAACAAGCAATTAAGGAGACCAGAACATGACCCACCAAGCTCATCCTAACGTCGTTCGTGAAGTCGTCCAGGTGCTGGCCGAACATGGCTTTGACGGCATGGCCCGGGCGATGGAACTGCTCATCAATGAGTGCATGAAGATCGAACGCCAGCAAGCGCTCGGCGCGGGGCCGTACCAGCGCTCCCAAGCGCGCCGCGGTCAGGCCAACGGCTTTAAGCCCAAGCGGCTCAAGACCCGCGTGGGAGAGCTGCGGCTTGCCGTGCCGCAGGTTCGTAACGGAACGTTCTATCCCACCGCGCTGGAGCGTGGTTCGCGAAGCGAAAAAGCGCTGCGCTTGGCCTTGGCCGAGATGTACGTGCAAGGAGTGTCCACCAGCAAGGTGACAAAGATCACCGAAGAGTTGTGCGGCTGCGAGATTTCTTCCAGTGACGTGAGCCGGGCTACGGCGCTGTTGGATGAAGACCTCCAGAAGTGGCGCAGCCGCCCGCTGGGACACTTCAAATACCTAATCCTCGACGCCCGCTACGAGAAGATCCGCCACGGCGGCTCCCTCGTGGATTGTGCCGTATTGACGGCGATTGGCATCGATCCCGAAGGTCGCCGCAGCGTCTTGGGCGTGAGCGTTTCACTCTCGGAAGCGGAGGTTCATTGGCGGGAGTTTTTCAAGTCGCTCTTGGCGCGGGGGCTTCACGGAGTGGAACTCATCACGAGCGATGCGCACGCCGGCCTCAAAGAAGCGCGGAAGGCCTGCTTCGCCGGTGTACCCTGGCAACGCTGCCGATTCCATCTGATGCGCAATGCGCTCGCGCACGTGCCCCGTGAAGAGATGAAACGCGAAGTGCTCGACGATCTCAAGAGCGTGCTCGACTCGGCCGACGAACACATCGCCGCCGAGCAGCTACGCCGGGTCGTGCATAAATACGAGAAGTCGGCGCCGAAGCTCGCCGAGTGGATGGACGCGAACGTGCCCGAGAGCTTCGCGGTGTTTCGCTTGCCGCCCTCCCATCGGCAACGCTTACGCACCACCAACATGGAAGAACGGCTCAATCGCGAGCTCAAACGACGCACGCGCGTCGCCACCCTCTTTCCCAACGAAGCCTCGCTGCTACGATTGGTGACCGCCGTACTGATGGAAGTCAGCGAAGAATGGGAGACCGGAAAACGTTACGTGACCTTCGAAACCAAGTGAGGCCGACCAAAGTCATTCAGGCACTTTTACAGAAGAAACGGGATGGTATCGAGCGCCTCTGATGGTTGGTGTCAGGTTCCGCGACTGCATCTCTTTGATAGCGTCATTAAGAATTGCGAGGTTCTGATGTGTGAAATACAAACCGCCATAGATTAAGCCGTAATCAAGACTAAAGCGCGAATGAATTCGCTTGCAATCCTAGCAGCGTAACAGACCGAGGTGAAATATTTGGAACGATCGAAGAAGTGATAGTCGTCACCGACGCGCGTTGAGATAGCGAAACGTTCGTCCGTGATCTTCGGCCTCTTGGCGGACCGCATTAAAGAAAGGCAAGTCTCCTTTCAAATCAATAATGACAATCGAGCTCCGGGCATCATTGGACACTTTTGCGTCGGAGCGGAGGAGCTGACAGACCGTCGAAAGAAGAGCAGTGACCGTTTTCCCGCTACCTGTGCTACCGCTTACATGAATATGCCCCTCTTCGAATAGATTGCGAGGAAGCGAAACAGGCGCACAATTATCGAAATCAAGGCCAACAAAGAGGCGGACTGCTCCTCCGCGTACGGTGAATCCTCTTTACGCTCCACTATTTGCCGCCAAATTTGCGGAGTCGACGAGAGGTTCATAGGATTCACGCGGCCGCAGCTGGCTAGAAAGAATTCCGCTTCAAATCTTGGGTCATGTTTTCAAGTTTGGTCAGTGGCTCAAGATAGATCAGAAGGAAGATCATTGGCGGTAGTACGACCCAAAGAATGACGGCGATGACATAGCACATCAAGTAACCGCCGACAGGGTTCGCTTGCTTCGCTAACTCGAAGGGCAACTTCAGCCACTCAAAGTTGCTCATCTCATAGTGAGAAATCCACAGCCCATTGACGCGAGAGCCAGGTACGAAGAGCGCGGCGAATGGCTCCCAAGGGCAGTAGTATGTAACGCCAGTCAGAAGCGCGAAGTCTAAAGATGCGTAAAGAGCCGTAAGTATTAGGGCCGGTCGCGAAGGGAGACAGGCGGCCGCCAATGATTTACATCGATTGGCGCATAGTCCAGGTATTCAAAAGCGATTCGATAGAGTCGAAGGCCGAGGGCAGTCAACACGACGCGCGGAGTGCCATATTTTGACAGAGATTGGACGGCACGAAATAGCTCGAAAGCGCGATAGGCCAACACGAAGCAAAGACCCCAGGCGGTCGACCAAAATGTCGGAGCGAGCAGGACAATTAGCAATACAATAGCGAGTTTTTTAACGTCAGGAGAGCCATCGAAACGAGGCCTCGTTCGTCGTTCCGCATTGGCGGTAGAAGGATCGGCGAGCAAAAGCTCTTGCATAAAATCGATTGGGCGTTTGCCGAACCGGTAAAATATGGCAAGGCACGCCGCCGATGCGATGACGACACCGTTGAATCGCGAGTCGTAGGCATCGGAAAGGACGCGTATCACGAGTAGTAGGCCGGGCAGCCCAAGTGGCGGTACAATCAGTAAATAGGTCGGCGGTTGGTTCAAAATGAAATAGATTATCGGCTTGATTAGTCCCTGCGGCTTCACTTCCGAACCGTTGAGTTCGCGGCGGTTAGCGACGACGTATAGATACAGTCCGACCCCGATCAAACAACCGATCAGAAACGACTCGCTCAAGAGCTCGACGAGAGGAGTCTGATTCGAAGCGAGTCCCCACTGCATCGCCCAAGGAAAAAGAAGTGCGATAGCCAATCGAAGCAGTAGCCCTCGCGCTAATGGCGGCCAAAGTGGCTCGGGTGTAACAGCTGGAACTCCAATGCCAAAGTCAAACTCGGCGCTGACTGCCAAAGGCGCGTAGCCGCTCCATTTGGGAAGCTCGCCCTGCTCGAATTCCCAGGCCTCCGCTCGCTCGCTCATTTCGGAATCCGCCTCCAGGCGCCGCCGGGTGAGCAAGTGACCACAAAATTAATTGGATCACGAGCAAAAGTCTTTTCTAGATTGGCTCGCAGTGCGTCTCGTTGCTGAATCGTCTCCGCAAGCACTGCGAACGCGTATTGGCGGTCGACAATTGCTTGATTAACGACGGGAAGTTGGCGAATGTCCCGCAGCCGCTTGTTCGGTTGCACCGTCGTGTCCGCAACGCTTGTCTTCGGTGCTAAAGATGAAGACACGATAGGATGCGGCGGTCTTGTCGAGGCAATGGAATCCCGGCAGTAAAAGCCTCGGTTTTTTACCGCCATTCGATTCAAAGATTTGCTCGCCAAAGATGGCCGCCAATTCGGTGCCAATGATGCGATGGCGGCGTGGCTTCTTCACGCAACAAAACCACAAGAAGGCGAGCGACCTCGCGACTGCCTGTCCGCCTTGGGATTTGCCACGATACTCAGACGCGCCGACAGCTTTGGCACCTGCTTTTGTCAGCTGATAATAGCTGTAGCGGGTACGCGGTTCTTCAGTATCCGCGACGGCGTTCTCAACTGTCGTGATTAGTTTTTTCTCGCGGAGCTATGATAAATCGCCTTCGCACGCGTTTGTCTGATTGCCGTAGAAAAGAGAGTCGACGACGGGCCGTAACGATAGCGCATATCTCGCGATATGACGAAGAATCCTTTCCTGGGAAGGAGCTATTACCATAACTGATAGCCCCTCCGTCGCGCGGCACAATCCTCATGGAATTCGATCAATTTTGCTTTAGAGTATTCGCCGCCAAACTCGATGACGGTCTCTCTGCCGCTCTTAGTTCGAAGCAGTGCATCGGGAATCTTACTCGAGTTCCGCTTATGCGCTTTGACCAGCTCTGATTCGGGCACCCAGGAGCGAGCTTTGGCAGGCTGCTCAGCCAATAAACGGAGGAATACAGAAGCGAGCCCCAAGTCGTGAGTGGCCTCCGATCGTCTCGGCACCCGTCCGGGATGGCCACCCATTCGGTTCGCCGCGGCCGGAAGCGCCATCACGATAGGTACGTTCTTAACAGGGCCCGAGAATCGGTTCTTAAGTGGTAGGCAATCGGTCCAAAATCGGGCATTGGCTCGCCGGTTTTCCAGGACACAATCGGCGTTGCCAGTTCAGGAATTGGACGGGCTAAAACGGACTCAATGCTCACGAGCCCGATTGCCTCAAATTGGCGCAGCCGTGCTCTGGCGTTTCGAAGAGCGTCAACATTATCCCGCCACCAAAACTCGGCGACTTGCGAGATCGATAGACAGCGAACTCTTAAAGTTAGTGCCTCAAGTAGCGAAGAATCCCTCTCTGTAATTGAGATCTCAGTGCACACCGAACGTTTATTAGCTGAGACCATGAAAAGAGGCCTGAGACAGTTGCCCGGACTAGTTCCCCGCCGTCTTGGAGGAGCGGGCAAATCGCCGTTGCTACGCCTCTAAGCTGCTTTGAGAAATGGACTTATACCATCCTTAGCGGCCTTATGGTAAGACTTTTGGTGGGTTGCACGTTAGAAGATATTGAAGTTGGGCGAAAAGTAATGCTGTCGGACGGTTTGCTCCGTTCCGCTTTTAACACGCATGTGAAAAATGGCCAGCCGTTTAGACGGCTGGCCGCACAACTTAATACTCCTCGGGAAAGAGGATAGTGGTTACGGAACGATCAGCTTCGCTGATTATCCACACCCTTTTGCCTGTGCTCGTTTCGTAGGCAGATAGCAGCCGGGTGCCATGGATTAATGCTTGTTCGTTGGCCTCCCAGTCCTCCTTCCCGACAAGTCCCCAGTCGCCCGTCGCGTGGCGCTTTAAAAGGGACAGTGTCTCAGCCAGGGGCAGATTCTCTGATACCGCCCGGCTCGCACGAATTTCCCCAAGTCGAATTTTCCACCAATTGTTTTCATTGTGTTGCTCATAATTGTCTCCAAAAAGCGACCAGCCTCGATGCAGCTGGTCGCATTGATTTATTTCGTTTTCTCACCAAAAGATTCGACAAGTCCGCGCATGTACGAGTGAAACCGCTCGCGCGATACGTGTATGTCATTTGGCTTTTCTGTTGTCGCGGGTAACGGCGTTCCGATTACCGTCACCTGCTCCGGCTAAAGCTCTAAAACGACTCTGCCATTTGTCGTGGAGTACCATTCGATATAGGGGTAATCCACATAATCGACTGGGTTCAGTCCGGCGGTTATGTCGCCGACTTCACCTGTCTGAATACGGGCAAAGCCTTCCAGGGCTTCGCGGGCATCTTGGTCATTGGCCGTGAAGCTCGCCTGCCCTTTGATTCTTATGGTCGCCCCTCGAATATCTCGATGAAAATTACCATCGAGACTAACAATTACCGGGGTCTCCAGTCCGCGAAATATGAAGTGCCCGGTAACTTTCCCCCGCACACAATTTGTTAGTTCACCTTCAACGATTAAGTCGCTTGGTCTCCATGCCATACTTTTTTCTCCAAAATGGGCCAGCTTTTGCCTCCCAGCTTTGCTGGCCACGTTTGCACGCGTCGCGAGACCCGAAGGGCTGCTTCGGTTCGCCTTGGGGAGGCCGCGTGCTGTTTTCGCAAAGCGTTGAGACAGCATGCGGCCGCCCCAAGCGAAGCGAACAATTAAATACAAATCCGGCCCTTGGGCCGGATACCACCTTGTGCGAAAGCACTTAGGGTGAGCAGGCTTGCCAAGAGCGAGCGGCGTGACAGCCGTCGCGTCAAAGAAGTTGGTGGAATATTTACTAAGAAGGCTGGCTCGACGCTTGCGGCAAGCCGTCAGCGAGCCCGGTATGCTTTCGCGATTTTAGAGCCGGGCGGAGCCCGACCACTTTTAAAAAGAAAAACCCCAGGAGCGGTGCAAACGCAAACCTGGGGAAAGAAATGGAATTTGTTTTCCTGACGGTCGCTTAATTAAAAGCGTCCGTTTTTAATGTCGTTCTCTTAGGAATCGTTTCTGTGTTCCCGGAACAACTTTTCCATTCGAGCTTGAATCGCATCGAATGCCTTCTCGAAAAGCCGGGCAGCGGGGAGTAAATCCTGGGGACGAAGGTAATCGCTCGTCTCCCACTCGCTTTCCTCATCGCGGCGAAAACGGCGTGAAATCTTCACGCTGTAATTCGGTCGTCCGCCTTCGACTTCATGCTCGAACGCGGCGACTTGCACCGGAAAATACTGCTCCGCATAAAACGGGGCCTGCTTACGCTCTTTCGAGCTGCTCTTCGTGGCCGTAGCCATGCTCAAACTCCTTACTCAAAACGCATCCAAAACCACATATGGAAACCCTTGGGGATGCACCGCTCGGGGTTTGGCAAGCGTCAACAACTCGTTTGCCAAACCGGCGGTGATAAAGAAGAGCAACAGCCCAGAGTAGCGCAAGCTATATCGCTAAGCAAATTGCGATTCGCCGCCTCGAAAGGGCACGATTCCAGCTGTCTAGTTCGCAGGTCGACGAAGTGCTCCGGCAGAACTTTGCGAGACATACAAAAGCGCACCGAATTGGAGGGTCGCTTCGCAGAGTTCAGGGTATGAACTTTTCGGGCAGAAGTTTCGGTAAGTGGACGGGAATCATTGCCACAATTGCGAGTGGCTGATTATCGAGCTGCACAATAATTGGAGGCCCGAAATATGATACGCAGTGCCAATCCAGATTCTTCGCAACCTGAATCATCATCACGTCAAACATATCTTCTCGATGTCGCCGAGGCCATACCACCGCGACCGGCGCCATCGAACGGAAAGGCGCGTAGCTCGACGAAGAACAAATATGAGGCTTTGATGGACGTAATCGCAAGCGAACTCATACGCATGAACGCCCGTCTGGACGATATGGAAGCAATGATCGCGGTTATTCGTGACCGCTCAGCCGTTGCAGGTGTTGAGAAAGAATATTACACAACCAAGGAAGCCGCGACGCTACTCGGTAAGAAGCCTTACACGGTTCGCGAATGGTGTCGCATTGGCCGGATCTCCGCCGAGAAAAGCCACTCGGGCCGAGGGCTCGACGAAGAGTGGCGGATCAGCCACGAAGAGATAATGCGTTTTCAGAATGAGGGCCTCTTGCCACTCAAGAAGTTCGGCGAGGTGAGTCCTCCGCGTCGTCTGAAATAGATCGGCGTTAGGCCGTGATAACTTTCAGCATGGGCTCGGGCATGAGGAGCGCAATGGCCGCCTTCTTTGTAGCAGGAATGAGGTGCCGATAACGCCGCCGCATCTCTTCGGTTGTGTGCCCGAGAAAATCGTCAATGATGCGTTGGTCGACGCCGAGTGAGGCGAGGTTTGATGCGAACGAATGGCGAAAGACGTGAAAACCGCGAAGTTTCGCCCAGCGAGTCTTGGCAACGGCCCGGCGGAAGTGTTTCTGGGCGGCGTTCGGATTCATTGGCTTAAAGACAGCCGTCGCATGTGAACCCAATCGATTCGGATTTGTGATAACAAACGGGCCGCCTGGGTGGTTCTTCCGCCAGTCTTGTATTGCCTCCGACAAAAGCGGCGTCAGGTCGACCCGCCGATAAGTGGTGCCGAGTTTACGCGACTTCTTTTTCTCGCGAATACTTACGGTTCCGGCGGCAAAGTCAAAGTCTTCAAGCCTTGCGTTTAGAATCTCGCTGCGCCGTGCTCCCGTGTGGGCGACAAACGCGAAAAGCGGGTATAGAAAAGGGTGCCCGGCTTTTGCTCGAATATGTGTCAGCAGGTCTTGGATGTCATCACGTGTGAGGAATATCGAGTCACAGATTTCTTTCTCCTGCTGTTTAGAAAAACTGCCCTGTTTGAGAATCCGTTCGGCGTCAGCCAAAGTCATAAAGGGTGGCTTCTCGTCCTGCTTAGGAAACTGAATACCGCGAACCGGTGCTCGGCCTTCGATTATTTCTTGATTGACCGCCCAATTCCAAATCATCCGAAACGTTGCGAGTTCTTTTTTCACCGTCTCGGGGCCGATTCGCTTTTTCCGCCACTTATCCTGGAGTCGCTTGGAAGCGAAGTCCTGCATGTCAGCCGGGGTCAAAGTCTTGAGGACAGTGCGCGTCTTAAGATGCTTTAGTAAGTGCGCTTGGTGAGTTATTTCAGTTGCCCGAGTCGTCGGTTCCTTAACGCCTTCGGGCAACCGCTCGTCGTAGAGTCGAAATAATTCTCCGATCGTATTCACTGCCGATGTGGTTTGCTTTTTGGCTAGCTTGCCGTCCGACAGAATGAACGTCGCCGGGTCTGCGCCCTCTGGCATTTCCAACCGTCCGCGTTCAAGCAGCAGGATGGTCTCCTCCACGCGTCCCTTGAGGCCACGGGCCTCCCGGGAATCGGTGGTCCTCAGCGACCGCTTGTACTGCTTACCGGCGTACCGAAATCGGACGCGGTAGTGCTGCGACAGTGGATCAAGTTCAAGGTATGCCACGGCGACGCCTGTCTGCGAATAGTCGATGGCGAGCGGCTTGCCATAGAATTTCGGACTGCATTCGGACATGGAAATCGTACGGATGCGTTGTCGCACAGACGATCGATACAAGCGCGATGCAAGCGCCGTGGTGGGTCAGAAAAGGGTCAGATTGAGAAAACCTGGCCCGTTGTCACTCGCTAGAGTTTGCAGCAAGTCATTGCTGCCTAAGAAGATCGCGAGTGAGCGTAAGAAGCTGGGGAACTAGGATTTGAACCTAGACTGACGGAGTCAGAGTCCGTAGTGCTACCGTTACACCATTCCCCAAAAAACGCCGGGCAACGATCCGTCAGAACGCGGCCCCTATGGCTGGAAAATCCAGATTGGCGACAACGAAATTCGCTACCGCCCGATGCGCTTACGGTACGCGGCCAATTTCCATAGGTCAATACCGGACATCGTGATAGGTCGTGCGGCCGTTTGACAAAAGAATACAGGCTTCTCGTCCCACGAGATGGTTCCCGCTCCCCGGGCGAACCGGCGACACCGCCAGCCACCCCATAGTGTGCGAAGTGCGCGAATAGTTGACGTTTGACGTACGCTAGCCCTAAAATAGCGGTTTGCTATTCCCCCTGGTTCCGCACGGATTCGGTCGAATCGCGCCGATCTCTTTGTTCTGGCGAGTCAAGTATAGTTGCGCCAGCTCAGACATCGTTGCCCGTTCGATCGGGCGGTCAATTCGCATGGCATTTCTGGAGATTGTCAAAGGGTCGATGCCGGGCTCGAAATTCGAGCTCAATGGCGATCGCGCGATCATCGGCCGCAGCGCCGACTGCGAGGTGCCGATCGACGTGCCCGCGGTGAGCCGCCGCCACGCGGCCATTCTTCGCGAGCGCGGAAACTACTTTGTGGAAGACCTGCAAAGCCGCAACGGCACGTTTCTTAACGATAAGCGCGTCACGGAACGCGCGCCGCTCGACGAAGGCGATCAGCTAGTCATCTGCGATCAGGAATTTCGCTTCCACACCGGACACGGGACGGGAATGCTCGATCCCATGCGCAATCTGGAAGAATCGAGCATCGCCGAACTGGTTGACGATACGAAGGAACCCGGCCGGGCCAGCGTGATGGCCACGCTCGACGTAAGCGGCGGCTCGGCGAGTTGGGGCCTTTCCGCTAACCCGGAAGTGAAGCTCGGCGCGATGATCGAAATTACTAATAGCCTCGCGCAGACGCTGTCCGTCGAAGATATCCTGCCGAAATTGCTCGATTGCTTGTTCAAGATTTTCGTACAGGCCGACCGCGGCTTCGTTGTGATGCGGCCCAGGCCCGATGGGCCGCTCGTGCCGGTCGCCGTAAAAACGCGCCGCCCCGGCGACGAGGAGCGAATACGGATCAGCCGCACCATCGTCGAGGAAGCAATGAAGTCGCGCAAGGCGATTCTCTCGGCCGACGCGGCAAGCGACGAACGGTTCGATAAGGCGCAAAGCATCGCAGATTTTTCCATTCGCTCAATGATTTGTGCACCGATGATGGGCGTCGACGGCCAGCCCATGGGCCTAATCCAAATCGACACTCTCAACCAGCGGGCCCGTTTCACCGACCAGGATTTAGAAGTGCTCGCAAGCGTAGCAAGCCAAGCGGCCGTTTCAATCGACAACGCCAAGATGCACGAGCAGGTGCTCGCCCAGCGAGCAATACAGCGCGACCTGGAGCTCGCCCGCCGGATGCAGCGGACCCTCTTGCCCTCCAAGCCGCCACAAGTGGCCGGATATTATTTCTTCGATTACTACCAGGCTGCCCGGCAAGTTGGCGGCGACTATTACGATTACGTGCCACTGCCCGGTGGCCGATATGCCGTAATCGTCGGCGACGTGGCGGGTAAAGGCGTGCCAGCCGCCCTGCTGATGGCGCGGCTATCGGCCGACGTACGTTTTTCCCTGGCCAGTGAAGAAGATCCAGCCAAAGCCGTTCAGCAAATCAACGCGGGCTTTGCCGACCGCGATTGGCAGGACCGGTTCGTCACGATGATCGCCGCCGTGCTCAATCCGCGCACCGGCGATTTAACGATGGTCAACGCCGGACACATGGCCCCGCTGTTGCGCCGGCGCGACGGCAACGTCGCGGAAATCGGCGAAGACGCGGCCGGCCTGCCGCTCGGAGTCTCCGCAAGTTACGAATACCAGTCCTATTCGCACCGCCTGGAGCCTGGCGACGTCGTCACCATCTTTACCGATGGCTTCAGCGAAGCCATGAACGGCCAGCGCGAGCTGTACGGACTCGAGCGACTCAGAAATCAGCTCAGCTCGCCCGTGCTGAACGTCCGCGAGTTCGGCCAGCACATCCTCGACGACGTCCACAACTTCGTCAACGGCCACGACCAAAGCGACGACATGTGCCTGGTCTGCTTCGGAAGGGAGGAGTAAGTCGTAAGTCGTAAGTAAGAAAGGACATGCTTTTACTTACGACTGACACCTTACGACTTACGCCTTCTAAGCCCAATTCACTTGCAGCAAGTTTTCAATTTGCTGCACGCCATCCAAACGTCGGATCGCTTCCTGGGCCATCTGCTTCTGAAAGAATGAATTCACTTTGCCTTTGAGCACAACCCGGCCGTCCTGGGCCTCGACCTGCACCTGGTGACTGGGCACGTGCGGGTTCGTGGTTAGGGCGTCGGAGATGCGTTCAAATAGCGGGCAGTTGAGAGTGGCGGTGCTCATGTCAGCGGGCTAGTGGCTAGAGCTTTGGCGGGAGAAATCAGAACGGGCGACCTGACTCTCAAAAGTAGCACCTACTATTTGCCAGCGCGGCAAAAACCCACAACTTTTTTCGGGCTTCTCGATCAATTGCGAGTTCATCCTTTCGATGTCGGCAACTCCGACCAACCGCTGGAATTTCCGGGGCCCAAGACTGACAAACTTCGAGCCGTCTGCCAACCCTGATCTGCGAAATAGTCGCCTGCCGCCCGCGGTTTTGACGTGCTTGTAGCACCTTTGCGGCTTTTAATGCTGCGACATCGCAGATTCTGCGAGCGCCGGGTCGTCCTGGACCCTGGCCCAGATCAGCGGCCCGGCCAGCTCCTATGATGGTCTACCCCTGCAGCCAAGTCGGCAACTTTCCCGCCGCCGGCAGACGCACGACGACCGCCGACGTGATCGCCGGCAGCTGCCTCACCTCCGCCAAGGCGTCGGCCGATGGCTCGCTGTCCAGATTCAACACGCCGACGGCGTCGCCCCCGGCGGCTGCTCGACCGACCGCCATCTGGGCGATGTTCACACCGTGCCGTCCGAAAATCGTGCCCACTGCGCCGATAATCCCCGGCACGTCGTGATGGCGAAACACCAGGAGCAGGCCGTCCAAATATGCTTCCAGCCGGAAATCATCCAGCGCCACCAGCCGTGGCATGTGTTGGCCAAAGATTGTCCCCGCGGCCCGATGGAGCCCGTTATCGGATGTAATTTCCGCCGTCATCGAAGAGCGGAATGAACCCATCTCCGTGCGCGACTCTTCAGTCAACTTGATTCCCCGCTGCCGCAACAGCAACTCGGCATTGACGAGGTTAACTTCCTGATCGAGCGCGCCTTGAAGCAACCCCGCGGCAAACACCGCCGTAAGCACCTTCGTTTCCTTCTCCGCGATCTCGCCTCGATACAACAATCGGCATCCTCTTACGCCGGACGGTTCCAGACCGGCAAGCAACATACCTAATCGGTACGCCACGTCGAGATACCCGCGAAGCGATGCCAACGTCTTGGAATCGAGCGATGCAACATTCACGGCGTGGCGAATCGCCCCAGTCGTGAGATATGCGACGAGCAATTCAACCGCTTCAACCGCGACTTGCGTTTGCGCCTCCTCCGTGCTCGCGCCGAGGTGCGGCGTGCATACTACGCCCGGCAGGCCGAATAGCGGGCTGTCGGTACACGGCTCTGTCGCATAAACATCGAGCGCCACACCCGCCAGCCGACCGGCTTGAATCGCGTCGGCTAACGCTGCTTCATCATAAATACCCCCGCGGGCCGCGTTGATGAGCCGTACCCCCGGCTTCAATTTCGCAACCTGAGCCGCACCAATCAGACCGCGGGTTTCGTCCGTTAGCGGCGTGTGGACCGTCAAGTAATCGACTCGCGGCAGCAGCACGTCCACCGTCTCAACCGATTCAATGCCCAGTTCCTGGGCTCGTTCGCGCGACAGGAACGGATCGTAACCGAGCACTTTCATTTCGAGCGCCCGCGCCCGCTTGGCTACGGCCACGCCGATCCGCCCCAGCCCCACAATCCCCAGCGTCTTGCCCGCCACCTGCGTTCCCATGTATTTATTGCGCTCCCACTTGCCGGCCATCAAGCTCTGATAGGCGGGGGCTATATTCCGCGACAGGGCCAGCATGAGCGCGATGGTGTGCTCGGCGGTACTGAGCGTATTGCCGCCCGGCGTGTTCATGACGACAATGCCGTGGCGCGTCGCCGCGTCTTTGTCGATGTTATCGGTGCCAACTCCGGCGCGAACGATCGCTTTCAATCGGCGGTTGCCTTCCAGCGCATCGGCCGTGATCTTCACGCCACTCCGGCAAATCGCCCCATCGAATTGCTGCATAGCTTCGCGCAGCGCATCGCCTTTCAGCCCCGTGCGAACTTCGTGCTCGATGCCTGGCGCAGCAGCCAGCCTCTCAAGGCCTTCCGGAGCGAGCGTATCGAGAACAAGGACACGTGACATGGGCGAAGAACCGGTTAATTAAAAAGGCCCTTTAGCGTCGGTCGCGAGGCCGAATCTCGTAGTCCGTCGTCTCGCCTAAGAATTCGGCGTAGCCGCCGACGCTAATAATTCGCTGCGTACAGCGCGCTCTCTATGTGGCATTTCTTTCGCGAAACTCCACCATGAAATCTCGCAACGTCTCCACCCCCGCTACCGGCATCGCGTTGTATATCGACGCCCGAATGCCGCCGACCGAGCGATGGCCTTTCAAATCGGTCATGCCGCGCTCTTCAGCGCCCGCCACGAACTTCGCCGTCAGCTCCTCACTCGGCAGCCGGAACGGCACATTCATCATCGAGCGGCAAGCGGGTTGCGCGTGGCCCGTGTAAAAACTGTTGCTCTCGTCAATCACATCATAAAGCAGTTTCGCTTTCGCCCGATTTTGCGATTCCATCTTCGCCAGCCCGCCGATGTCGGTGATCAGCCACTTCGTCACGAGCATCAAAATGTAAATCGCAAACGTCGGTGCCGTATTCCACAGTGACCGGGCCTCAGCGTGAATCTGAAAATTGAGATACCCCGGCAGCATCTCACTGCTACGCTCCAACAGGTCCTTGCGAATGACGATAATTGTCAGGCCGGCTGGTCCGGCGTTCTTCTGCGCCACGCGTAATAAATCCCATACTTCCGCAGATCCACGGGCCGGCTCAAAAAATCGCTCGAAGCGTCGCATACGAGGGGAATGCCGCCCACTTGCGGCTCCTCAGCAAACTGCACGCCCTGAATCGTTTCGTTCGAGGCGTAGTACAAATACGCCGCCTTGTCGTCCAGATGCATATCACCAGTCGCCGGCAACCGGTCGTAATTGGTCGCTTTGCCGTCCCACACGATGTGCGTCTCGCCGAACTTCACCGACTCTTGCGCCGCATATTTACTCCACGACCCGGTAATGAGATAGTCGCACAGCCGCCGCCCGCCCCCCATCAAATTCATCGGGACCATCGAAAACATCAGCCGGCCGCCGCCTTGCAGCATCAGCACCGCGTAGTCGTCCGGAATCGACAGCAACTGCCGCAGGTTCGTTTCGGCCTGCTGGATAATGTTCTCAAACGTCGCGCTGCGATGGCTAATCTCCAGGATCGACGCCCCGACGCCCGGCAAAGCCATCAGGTCTCGCTGCGCCTCGGCCAGCACCGGCTCTGGCAGCACCGCGGGCCCGGCTGAAAAGTTGAATACTCTCTGTGTCATCGAAGTTCCATCATCCGGCCGCGAGCGGCCAGGTTTTACTTGAATTCCCGCACATTGTACCGCCCATCACGCTGCGTGACGATGGGTGTTTCAACGGTGCCACGCAGTAAGGACAACACCAAGCCCCCACGGTTCATCGCTGAACACCAAGCCCACGCGAGCGGTGGGTATATCCCCGCCGGTACAAGCCAGGCGGCTCGCCACGCCGTTTCAAATTCACCGACCATTTCTACGCCGATACTCGTCCTGTACAATTCAATTCGAAACGACAATTGAATTCTACCCGCCGACAACAACCCGATTTCAAGGACGCGAACCATGTCCACGCGGCTTGTCACCGATCCCTTTCAGGCCCGCGACACGTTTGACACAGGCGCCGGCAAAGCCGGCATTTACCGCCTCGCAAAGTTGCAAGACGCCGGGTTGGGCAACATCACCGCCCTGCCCTATTCCATCCGCGTGCTACTCGAATCACTGCTCCGAAATTGCGACGGGTATGTCGTCACCGAAGATGATGTGAAGGCACTCGCCGCCTGGCAGGCTGCCGCGCCCGCTCGGATCGAAATTCCATTCAAGCCGGCCCGAGTTGTCTTGCAAGACTTCACCGGCGTGCCGTGCGTGGTCGATCTGGCCGCCATGCGCGCCGCCATGCAGCGCCTCGGCGGCGATCCCAAGAAAATCAATCCGCTCGTTCCCGTCGACCTCGTCATCGACCACTCGGTCCAAGTCGATTACTTCAATTCGGCCGACGCTCTGGAACTAAACATCGATATGGAATTCACTCGCAACCGCGAGCGCTACGAGTTCCTCCGCTGGGGTCAGAAGGCGTTCAACAACTTCCGCGTCGTACCCCCCGGCACTGGGATCGTACACCAGGTAAATCTCGAATATCTCGCGAAGGTTGTCTTCCTTGGCAACGACAAGGCGGGCCCGGTCGCGTTTCCCGATTCGCTCGTCGGCACCGACAGTCACACTACCATGATCGATGGCTTGGGCGTCGTCGGCTGGGGCGTCGGCGGAATCGAAGCGGAAGGCGTGATGCTCGGCCAGCCGATCTACATGCTGCTGCCCGAGGTCGTCGGTATGGAGCTGACCGGCAAACTTTCGCCCGGCGCCACGGCGACCGACCTCGTGCTCACGGTCACCGAAATCCTTCGCCGCGAAAAAGTGGTTGGCAAGTTCGTCGAGTTCTTTGGAGCCGGCGTCTCCACGATGGCCGTCGCCGACCGCGCCACGATCGGCAATATGTCTCCCGAATACGGCGCCACGATGGGGTTCTTCCCTGTCGATGATCAAACCCTGCGCTATCCTGCCAGACCGGCCGCACCAAGGCCGAGGTCGATCTCGTTGAGCGATACACGAAGGAGCAAGGTTTGTTCCGCACTGATAGCGCACCCGTCCCCACGTTCACCAAAGTGGTTCGGCTCGATCTCGCCACCGTCGAGCCAAGTCTCGCCGGCCCCAAACGGCCACAAGACCGCGTGCCACTGGCGCATATGAAGCCCGCTTGGCAGCAGGCCTTGACCGATGTTTTCGGCAAGCGACCGCCAGCGAACAATGGCTCACCGGAAGGCCGCTGGGAAGGTGAAGGCGGACACAAGATCGAATACAAAGCCGCCGCCCATCCGACACCCGCGGCCAAGCCGCTCGATCCGGGCTTCAGCGGCGTGCCCGTCGCGTGGAACGACAAGCATTTCGCCTTGAAGCACGGTGACGTCGTCATCGCCGCCATCACAAGTTGCACCAACACGAGCAATCCCAGCGTGATGGTAGCCGCCGGCCTGTTGGCCAAGAAGGCAGTCGAGAAAGGCCTCACCGTGCCGCCGCACGTGAAGACGAGCCTTGCCCCCGGTTCGCGCGTTGTCACCGATTACTACAAAAAAGCCGGACTCGACGGTTACTTGGAGCAGGTAGGCTTCTACACCGTCGGTTACGGCTGCACGACTTGCATTGGTAACAGCGGTCCGCTGCCCGAGCCGATTTCCCAGGCTGTAAAGAAAAATGATCTGGTCGTGGCCGGCGTGCTGTCTGGCAATCGCAATTTCGAAGGTCGGATCAATCCCGATGTAAAAGCCAACTACCTGGCCAGCCCGCCACTCGTCGTGGCCTACGCCCTGGCCGGCACCACCGACATCGATTTGCAAAACGAGCCACTCGGCAAGGCCAAGAACGGCTCGCCCGTTTACCTGCGCGACATCTGGCCAACCCAATCGGAAGTGCAAACGGTGGTGGACCAATGCGTGCTGCCCGAAATGTTCGACGAAGAATATGGCGACATTTGGCACAAAAACGCCAAGTGGAACGCGATTGAAACCAGCGAAGGCGAATTGTACGACTGGAACCCGGACAGCACATACATCCAAGAGCCGCCGTTCTTGATCGACCTCGCGCCACAGCCGGGACCCATCCAGCCGATCCGCGGTGCCCGCTGCCTCGGCGCATTTGGCGATTCGGTGACGACCGACCACATCTCGCCCGCCGGCTCGATCGCCAAGGACAGCCCCGCGGGCAAATACCTGATGTCGCTCCACGTAGAGCCTCGCGATTTCAACAGTTACGGCTCCCGCCGCGGCAACGACCGCGTGATGACCCGCGGCACGTTCGCCAACATCCGCATCCGCAACCTGCTCGCTCCCGGCACCGAAGGCGGCGTCACACGCCATTTGCCCGATGGCGAACAAATGTCGATCTATGACGCCGCCATGAAATACAAAGCCGAAGGCATTCCGCTCGTCGTCCTGGCCGGCGCCGAATACGGCAGCGGCTCCAGCCGCGACTGGGCGGCAAAAGGCCCGTTCCTGCAGGGCGTGCGGGCCGTGCTCGCCGCAAGCTTCGAACGAATCCACCGCAGCAACCTCGTGATGATGGGCGTCCTTCCCTTGGAGTTTGACCCCGGCACGACGTGGCAATCGCTCGGCCTGAACGGCGAGGAAGCGTTCGACTTTCCCACGCTCGACGACAAACTGAAGCCACATCAGAAACTAAGAGTGGTCGCCACGTCACCCGACGGAAATCGCAAAGAATTCGACGCCACCGTCCGCATCGACACCCCCGTCGAACTCGACTACTACCGCAACGGCGGCATCCTGCAAACGGTGCTGCGGAAGCTGCTGCGGTTGTAGTCATCTCGGCGTCATGTGATACAATATCAATGGAGTTTCTATCATGGCCAAGACACTTGAGCTTCCCGATCCAGTCTTCGATGCGCTTCAGGAAGTGGCGAACGCGTGTGGCACCACACCCGCTGACTGGATTGCTGCGAAGTTGCCATCATCGCCCCAAGAACCGATACGAAAATATAAGTCACTGGCTGACGCTCTTGAAGGGTTTATCGGTACTGTGCACAGCGGAAGCAAAGAACCTCTTTCTCAGAACTGTGGCGAACGGTTCACTGATTATTTGGTCCAGAAAAAGCGCGAGGGAAGGCTGTAATGCTTTGCGACACTGGCCCATTGGTCGCATTGGTTGACGCCGATGACCCGCTCCATCAGGTTTGCACGGACGCCGCTAAGAACTTGCCGCCGATGATGGTCACGACATGGCCATGTCTTACGGAGGCGATGCACTTTCTTTATCGTGCCGGTGGACTCAACGGGCAAAATGCTCTTTGGGCAAGAATTGCTGAACGAATCATTCAGCTTTACCTTCCCGACGAAGCCGACTGGCTGTTGATCCACAAGCTGATGAACGATTATGCGGACCTGCCTCTAGATCTGGCGGACGCATCACTCGTTTGTGCCGCCGAAAAACTGGGCGACAACAGTTTGTTTACTATTGATCAAGGATTGCGGGCCATTCGGCTGCAAAATGGGAAATACTTTGATGTTCTGCCCTAAGCATATTTCAACTTCAGAAAGCCTGTAGCCGGCGCGACAGAGCGGGCCTGTATGGCGGTTCAGCTGTAATTTGGCGCCCGGACCTCTCCGAAACCATACCCCAGAGCTTTGTGATTCACTCCAGCGGCTCCACCGTCCCTCGCACCCGCGGCAACTCCGGCAGCAACAGCGCAAACGCCGCCGCGAGCAGAAACAAGAAGCTTGTGTAGTACAGCGCCCGTTGGTAGTCGCCCGCATCGCCGAACATTCCCAAGTACACGGTGCCGAACGCCGCCGCCAGCCGGCCGATGTTGTAGCAGAACCCCGCGCCGGTCGTGCGCAGCAGCGTCGGAAACAGCGGCGGCAAGTACATCGTGAACAGCGCGAACACGCCCTGGCACAAGCCGATCAGCGGCAGCCAAATCCACATACTTTCGATCCCGCGCGGCTCGCGGTACGCGAAAAACATCGACGCGAAATACGCCAGGCAGAACGCCACGACCGCCGGCCGATAACCAATCCGCCCCGCGAGTGCTCCGGCCACGAAGTTACCGATCGTCGAAACTCCCACGGTGATCGTCAGCCCAATAATCGGCAGCCGGCTCTGATCCGCCGCCGACCAGCCGGCCACGCCCGCCAGATTCCGCATGTGCTGCGCGAACCAGAACATGAACGCCCAATGCCCGGTGAGCGATGTCGCGCACACCAAAATCGCCGGAATGGTGATCCACAGCACGCGACCGCGAAACAACTCGATGAATGGCGGATGTTTGTCGCTCGCGCTCGCCCGCGCCGCTTGCCACTCTTCCGGCTCCGGCACCGCGCGGCGAATCCACAGCACCAACAGCGCCGGCAACACACCCACCAGAAACACCGTACGGTCCGGCAGGTGCAGCAGCGGTAGCAACACATACCCGGCCAGCATCGCCAGCAGAATGCCAAGATTCACACCCGTTTGCAGCACCGCCGCCACCCAATGCCGCCACCGCGCCGGCCACGTCTCCGATAAGATCGATGCGCCCACCGCCCATTCGCCGCCAATCCCCAGCGCCGCCAAAAAACGATAAATCAAAAGCTGCCACCATGTGTGAGCAAAGTACGACAGCCCCGTGAACATCGCGTACATCAAGATCGTAAGCATCAAGGCCCGGCTGCGGCCCAGCCGATCTCCCACACGGCCGAATATCCCGCCCCCCAGCGCCCAACCGATCAGAAACGCCGCTTGAATCCAAGAGCTTTTGTCGCGAACGGCATCTGCATGCTCGTCCATTGCCAGCAATTGCGCGACAAACGGCGTCGCCACAATCGTGAACAGATGCAGGTCCAGCCCGTCAAAGAACCAACCAAGCCATGCCGCTATCCCGGATTTCCACTGCGTGCTGGAAATATCGCGCAGCCGCACAATTTCGGTGGAACTCTCAAGCTGGCCTTCGGGCATCACGGTATGTTATGCAGTCGGTAGCGGAACCCACAACCCACATATTATCATTGATAAAACGACCACGTCCGTTTAGCGTCGGCTGCCAGGCCGATTTTCGTACCCCACAGCATCGCCATTCGAGATTCGGCTTTGCGGCAGACGCCGACCAACACTTCTCTCAAGAGCAAAACAATGAACCGCGCTCAGCTTGCCTTCCCGATTCTGCTCGTAGTTGCCTTCATTCGTGTCCCACACGTACGCGGCGATGACTTTTCCATCGCAAGCTGGAACTGTGAAAACCTGTTCGACACTGCGGACGACCCCAAAGTCGAAGGGGATGAAGAGTTTACACCGGATGGGCCCAAGCATTGGACTCCCGAGCGCCTCGATATCAAGCTCAAAAACCTCGCCAGCATAATCCGCACGATGCACGGCGGCCGTGGGCCCGACGTGCTCGGCGTGTGCGAGATCGAAAACCGCAAGGTTGTCGAACTGCTCGTCGATAACCTCAAGCCCTTGGGACGCAAATACGACATCGTCCACAAGGACTCGCCCAGCGAGCGGGGAATCGATTGTGCCATCATTTTCGACAGCGCCGTGTTTACGCTCGTAGATTCGCAGTTCCATCATGTCGATGCGGGAACGACGCGCGACATCGTCGAAGCGAAGTTGCGGCGAAACGGCAACGATCTGTACGTCTTTATGGACCATTGGCCGTCGCGCTACCACGAGGAATCCTTTCGCGACAAAGCCGCCGATGTCGCTCGAAAACGCATCGATGAAATCCTTGCCGCCGACCCCAAAGCCGACATCATCATGCTCGGCGACTTCAACGACGAATCGACCGACCCCTCGATCCGCGACCATCTGCGGGCCGTAACCAGCAAAGAGAAAATGCCGCCCGACGCTATGTTTGAAACCACCGCCCCCATTCGCGCCGCCGGAAAAGGCACTTTCGTCTACAAAAACAAGTGGGACATGCTCGACCACATCTTCATCAGCCCCGGCCTGTTGGATAGCGCCGGCTTCCGCTGGAAAACGGGCAGCAGCAAACGGTTCGAAAACCCCGAGCTGTTTTACCAGCCAAAGTATCGCGACGCGATCAAGCGTCCGTCATCGACCTATTCGGGTAACGCGTTTCACAAGAACGGCTACTCCGACCATCTTCCGCTAGGCTGCGTAATTGTGCAATGACGGAATCATCGCGCCCGGTTTCGCGAAACCATACCGGCGTGTAGACTTACTTACGGTTCGCTGTGCCACCGGATTGCAGACAGCGTTGGAAGAGTGCCACTTCTCGGCCAATTGTTATCTCTCGAGCACGCGCGCGTGTGCTGGTGTCCCTATGCCGATCCAGATCGAATGCCCAGGTTGCAAGGCGACGCTGCAAGTAGCCGATGAGCTGGCCGGCAAGCAGGGCAAATGCATTCACTGCGGTCACCGGCTGACGGTGCCGGGAAGAGCGAGCTTTGGCGGCCTCTCGCCGACGCTATTCGAGGCTACTCCCGAAAACATGGTTCGCGAGCTGCATCGGCGCCAGCAAAGTGCCCTCTTATTGATCTTCCAGCCGCCGGCCGATGGCTCCTACGACATCGCGGCCGTACCGGATGCAGATCTAAAGTGCATCGCCACGGAGGACATCAACCAGGCGCGGTTCGCGCAGGTGGTCGCGGGCTTTACAAAGCGATTCGCGTCCCGCAAGAAGGCCCCGCCCCCCGCTGGTCCCACGCCCGAGGAACAGCTCTACGAGCTCAAGGGCGATCGACTTGGCATGGCGCTCGACGAGTTCAAGGGAAAATACAATCGCAGCGGCGAAGGCGGTCAGCGATTGCCGCTCTGCTCCGATACCGCATGGGGCGCAAATAAGGCCTCACTTCATACGGAACCTTGGCACCAACAGGCCGGTATCATTCACGCCCGCATCGATCTGCCGTCGGAAGACAATTCGCCCACCGTGGCGGGCGTTAAAACCGAGATGCTGCTGTATCAATTCGTCGATGGAAAACTATTCCGTATCGCGGCCTTCTTGCCAACCGACCAGTTTCACGTGGTCATGGAAGCCGCGATCAAAAAATACGGCCCCGTAACGCGCGATATTCCCAAGCCACGGCAACTCGTTTGGGAAAATTCGCTGGCCTCAATCATCCTTACCCGCGGCTCGGTCCACCCGCGCGAAGCCTCGGTGTTGGAGCTGGTTCACAAGCAGCTCGACGAGCTGGCCGCCTCGCGGGCACCCTCCGCCGCCGCAGATATCTAATTGCCAGAATGCCCACAGCAGCATGCCCCGTTTTACGTCGCGACCGGGTCTAAACTTTCCCGATATCGTACCAGCACTTCGCGCGGCTCCAAATTGAACAGCGCTCGGCCTTGCGTTGCCCACGATTGGCCATTGTGCGTGAACACGGCCGTCGCCGCCCGCAGATTGCCGACCGCCTCAACGTCTTCCATGCCGCCGCCTTCGACTGCTTCGAAACCGATCGTGACGCCTACGAGCCCGACAAAATCGCCGTTCGCTCGGTCCCGGGCCAACACCACACCGTCTTGAAACGAGCATTGTTTCCAAGCTAATCCGCGCGGTTTGCCGATCGCGGCCGCAGCTTGAAAAAACTGCGACTCCAGCGCGCCACGATTCTGCGCGAATTCACGTTGCACCTGGCGTATCCGCCGTGCAACTAACTTCGGCCGCAGCATGGCCCAACCAAGCCATGCTGCAAGTACGATCGCAAGTACCAGCAACCAAAATAGGTAGATCAACACATGCGCACTTTATAACCGGAGCGGGTCGTCTTCGCGCTGCATTTCCAATCGGTGCGAACGACCACTTGCGGTTTTGCGCAGCGCCGCTGCCACTCTAGCACGAATCGAGCTAGGGTTGTACCGGCGGATCAAAGAGTGGCCGCGCAGGCGCCGGCACTGCAATCTGTGCCGCGTCGGCCGCTGAAGGCGCGGCCGGCGGCGTTGCCGCGGGCTGCGCCACAACCGGCAACTTGGCTGTCGGCACTGTTCCCTCTAACGTGCTGGGCGTATCGAGAGTCGCGTTGCAATCGCTGCAACACGCACGGGCGCACGAGGAACATGGCGCGCATGGCCATCGAACTTCGTTCGAACTGCCCCAGCCGTCAAACCTGATCGGGCCAAGAATAAAGGGTGCATGATACCCGCCGCTGTAACCATGGCCGGTGCGCTGAGACAGCGTGCCCGGCATGTTCCAGTAGCCGCCAGCCCGCACCGGCCCCGTGCCGGCGGAAAGCACAAGCATCGTTGCCACCGCCAAGCACGCCATTAAATTTTGCCGGCGCATAGCGTGTTTCCCGTACCGCAATTGAGAAAACAGAATCATCTTCGTAAAGCATCGAACGGCGCTCGAGCAAACAAGCAGTCAACAGCCAGCACACCGCGCCGCTTACCCAAACGCTACCACCCGCGTGCGACAGATTGGATTGGGGCGGCGATTCCCGCGACTCAATCGTTGTAATTGTGCCGCTCCAGGTACTCCGTCATGAAGTGTCGCGAAATCAGACGGTCCACGTCGAAGACGTGGGCCAGCAGCGCGGCGCGAATCCACATGCCGTTGCGGGCCTGGCGGAAATACATGGCCCGCGGATCGCTGTCGATTTCCGGCGGAATCTCGCCGAAGTGCTGGTCCCGCGGGAACGGATGCAAAATCGGCGCATACTCCTTCATCCGATTTACCAGACCCGGCGTCAAACAGTAGCGCGAAAAGTCGATCGCCGCCAGCGAAGCCGCATCCCGCGGATCGTTGTGCTCTTTCTGGATCCGCGTCATGTACAGTGCGTCGAGCTGCTCGATAACCGGGCGGCCGTCCAGTGCCTCTTCAAACGATTCAAACTCGTAGAACCGCACATTTCGATCGACGAGCCGCTCGCGCAAATCCTCGCGCATCGCCAGCTTGGGGTGGTCCGGCGCGATGAACGCCAGCCGCACGTCCTCATAAAGCGCCAACAGCATCGCCAGCGACCGCACCGTTCGACCCCGGCCTATGTCGCCGCAGAAACCGTACGTCTTGTGCGACAGGCCCTTTGTCAGCCCGTCGTAACCTTTGCGCTCGCGCAGCTCGTCGAAACGGTCCGCCGCGGGCGAATCCTTCGGGCTGGCGAACTGGAACGACCGCTGCAGCGTGTAGATATCCAGCAGCGCCTGCGTCGGATGCTCGTCCGCTCCCGAACCGGCGTTCACAATCGGAACGCTGCGACTGCCGGACGAGTCCAAATCGTTCATCAGATAAGCGCACGACTCGGCCAGCCGCGCGATCGGACTCCGCATGATGATCACGTCGAAGTAGCTGCTGAACATGCGGATCGAATCGAACCGCGTTTCGCCCTTGGTCTCGCTCGACGTGCTCGGATCGCGCACCTCGTTGCACGTAATGCCCAGGATCTGGCAGGCCGCCATAAACGACAGAAACGTTCGCGTCGAGGGCTGCGTAAAGTACAGCATCGCCCGCCGGTGCGGCAACAAGCTGATAAGAAAACTCTGCCCCGCGCGGCTCTTCGATAAGATGCGGATCATATCCGCGATGCCGCCCAACTCTTCCAGAAACGGGACCGAAAACTGCCCCGAGAAAATCACGTGGCGAATCCGCCCGTTCCGCTCGAACTCGGGCGATTTCATCCGCACAGGTCTCTGCAAACGCGACTCGTACAGCACGAGATCGCGCTCGTCCTGCGTTTTCGGCCGTTGCATCGTGGGGGCGCTCGACATAACTCACCGGCTGCCGTGCCGCGTTCGGTTCTCCCTCGTTATCGCACGACGCTCACACAACGGTCAAGAGGCCAAAACGGGCGGCAAGCCGAGAGGTTCGGCGATGGACGTCGATTTAGCGACGTGCAATGCCGACGTCAATTCTCACCCAGAGCTAACAGCTTCTCTCAATCCGCCACGCGCCACCGCACCTGAAACAATCGCATCATCGCCAGGATCAGCACCGCGCTGTACAGAATCGACCAGCCGATGAATCCGAAAAATACGCGCAAATCCGAAGTCGCCGCCGGGCCGCCGCCGGCAGCACGCATTTCATTGGCTTCAATGTTCAGCGGCAAGGCAAACGTCGCCGAAAACGGGCTGATGACGCCTACTTTTTCCGCCGTGGCCGCTTGTGGCGTGCCCTTGAAAAACGTCTCCGCAAAAAACTTCACCGCCACCGGCGTCATGAACATCACCACGATGATGAGATACGTCGAAATCAGGCTCGTCGCGCTCTTTTGAAAGACCGTCGAGCAAAATAACGCCGTGACCGCCGTGATCACGCACGTCAGCCCGACGATTAACCCATAACCCAGCATCGTCGGCAGGTTGTGCCAGAACCCAATACCAGGCATCAGGCACGCCAAAAACACCGGCCACAACAAAAACGACGTGAGCACGCTCGAAACCCGCAGCCCCGAAAGCAGCTTCCCCCACAGCATCTGCCACGGCGTCACCAGCGTCACCAAGAGCAGATCGAGCGTCTGCCGCTCCCGCTCGCTCGTCACGCTGCCGGCCGAAAACACCGGCCCCACGAGCATGTTGAACAGCAGCACGTACGCGATATACCACGCCGCGTACTGCGGCGCGATATACAAACAGCCCGCCATTACGAACAGCGCCAACAGCATGCTGATCTGGA
The DNA here is from genome assembly GCA_963807935.1 of uncultured Planctomycetota bacterium. Taxonomy (GTDB): domain Bacteria; phylum Planctomycetota; class Planctomycetia; order Pirellulales; family Lacipirellulaceae; genus JABDGM01. The sequence continues at coordinate 17,464 of CAWEDY010000015.1, read as the reverse complement.
TCACCAGCCGCAGCATGAGCGTGCCTTGGCTGAAAATCTCGCTCCGCATCTCCTTGTCGTAAATCGGATTGGTCCCCTCTTCCATGAACGAACTGCGCTTGGGCGGCGCGAAGAGGCGATCTGGAAATTCATCGCGCTTGATGTATAGACCGACCGCCTCGCGGGCCTCGGTCTCCAGATCGACTACTTCCTTACCCTCGCTGCCGAGGTCCGGCGGATATAGCAGCCGCCGGCAAGCACTTTGCCACATTAGCGCCGATAGCGACGCACACGCCACCGGCACCACGGTAATCGTCACCAACAACCGCGCCTGGCCGTGTTGGCCCATCTGGTTCCACATCAACACGCAAACCGCCGCCAGCGGCAATATCAACAGGTACGAAACCACCAGCGACGCGCTGGTGCGCTTGAAATAACTGCTCGCCCACAGACTGATCATGCCGAACAGCCCCACCGTCGCGATCATCCCCAAGTACGCGGCGAACACTTCGTACAACGATACCCCGCCCAGCGGCAGGCACAGCATCACGATCGGCAGCGAGCAGATCATCAGGATGCCCAGATGGCACAAGGCCGCGAACAGTTTGCCCAGCACTATCGCTCCCGGCCGAAGCGGCGTCGCCAGCAGCATCTCGTAGCTCATCCGCTCCTTTTCACCGGTGAACGACCCGGCGGCAAAGCTCGGCGCCATCATCGACGCCAACATGTACTGGCCAAAGAAAAACAAATTCACCAGCCGTTTCGCCGCCACCGGGTCGGCCATATCCAACCGCTGCTCCTTCGGCCAGGCCAGAAATACCATGCCGCCCAATAGCGCAATATAAATGAACAACAGCACAAACGCCCGCGACATCCGCAGGTTGGTCAATAGCTCGCGCTGGAGAACCGGGTTTTCGCGAACGTACATGGGAGTTGCGAGGCGCGAGTTGCGAGGCGCGAGGAAGACAAGTCTCGCGCCTCCTAACGGAAATACATGTAGTGGCGAGGCGCGAGTTGCGAGGCGCGAGGAAGACAAGTCTCGCGCTCATCACTCGCGCCTCCTGACTGAAATACATTGAAATGAGGCGCGAGACAAGAGCCAATGCCCCTGCACGCCTCATTGAAGCTTGTGCGCAGTGAGCGCCGTAGCCCGGCCAACATCCGACTTTCTTCCTCGAGCATGCTCAGAATCTTCTTATAATCCTCGATCGAAACATATTTCAGCCGCTCTGCGATTATTACCTGGGTCTCCACTTCAGCGACGGATCCTCTCGCAATTTCCAAAAACCGCATGAGATCCTTCGTGTGCGTTCGTGCATGTCCTTCAGCAATATTTGACGAGATCGAAACGGAAGCTCGCCGCAATTGGCTAACCAAGCCATAGAGCTCTCGCTGCGGAAATTTTTCAGTTACGCGGTAAACCTCCATGGCAACATCGACCCCAAGCTGCCAAACCTTCAGTTCACGATAACCACCCATCGTTCTCTCCCTCCCTCGCGCCTCGCCCCTCGCCACTCGCGCACTCAGTACTTCCGCGGCCTCACCCGCCCCAACACCCGCACCGGCAACCCCTGTATCCGCAAGAACCCTTCGGCATCGGTCTGGTCGTAACTGCCGCCCGCTTCCATGCTCGCCGTCGCCGCATCGTACAAACTGTTCGGACTCGTCCGCCCGCGCACCAGCACGTTCCCTTTGTATAAGCCCAGCGTCACCTCGCCGTTCACCGCCTGCTGCACCTCGCGCGAAAACGCCATGAGGGCATCCATCTTCGGCATGTACCAGAAACCGTAATAAACCATCTCCGCCACTTCCGGCGACAACCGATCGCGCAAGTGCACCGTATCCCGGTCAAGCGTCAACTGCTCGATCGCCAGATGGCCCGCGTACAGCGCCGTCATCCCCGGCGCTTCGTACACCCCGCGGCTCTTCATCCCCACAAAACGATTCTCCACAATGTCAATCCGCCCGACCCCATTCCGCCCCGCGATCGTATTCATCTCCTGCACCATCTCCAGTGCCGAGCACCGCTTGCCGTTTAGCTCCACCGGCAGCCCTCGATCGAAACCGACCGTCACTTCCTCCACTCTATCCGGCGCCTCCTGCGGCGATACCGTCATTCCAAACTCGATGATCGACACCCCATCCACTGCCGGATCCTCCAGCTTCCCCGCCTCATAGCTGATGTGCAAACAGTTCTCGTCCGAGCTGTACGGCTTGGCGATCGACGCTTTCACCGGAATCTTTTTGGCCGCACAAAAATCGATCATCTCCTTCCGCCCAGGGAACGTATCGCGATACTTCTTGATTCGCCACGGCGCGACAACTTTTATCCCCGGCTCCAATGCCTCGGCCGCAAGTTGAAACCGGCACTGATCGTTCCCCTTGCCGGTCGCCCCATGCGCAAACGCCTCGGCGTCCACTTCGCGAGCCACCTGCAAGCAGCACTTCGCAATCAGCGGCCGGGCGATCGACGTGCCCAGCAGATAGATCCCCTCGTATTTCGCCTGCCAGCCCAGCACCGGAAACGCAAAGTCGCGGCACAGTTCCTCCCGAGCATCCACCACCCGTGCCGACGCCGCCCCGCAATCGCGGGCCTTCTTCAACGTCGCCTCGCGATCCTCGCACGGCTGCCCCAAGTCCACGTACACACAATGCACCTGGTACCCTTCATCCTGCAACCAGCCCAAGAATGACCGAGGTATCAAGTCCGCCAGAATAAGCGAGAACGCAAGAAGCCATAATGATTTAGCGTCGGCCGCCAGGCCGAATCGATTGCGAAAAAACGTGGCACACGCCCGCACCGCGCGAACATCGACCAAAGACACAATCCGCCCATTGTGGTTCGCCACCGCTACCATGACAAGCCAACACTTAAGCGCCGCCTCAAACATCCTGTCCCCCGCATCCCGCATCCTGCATTCTTATCTAGGCAACTCCGCCACGCGAATGTCGCGGAAAGAGAAATCCGTCGTCGTATCGTGCCCTTGAATCGCAATCGCGCCGCTGCCCAGGCGCTTCCCCTCGCGCGCGTTCTCCTTCTCTGGCCGCGTGTCGGTCCAGTCGCTCACCTGGTATCCGTTCACCCACACCGCCAAATGCGGCCCATCGGCCACAATCGTCTTCGTGAACCATTCACGATCCTTCGGAACGACATACCGCGCCGCTTGCCGACGATAAATGGCCCCCGTGCCGTAATCTTTCGGCTTAGCGCGGTCGCCGCCAACAACACTGTTCTGAATCTGACTCTCATACCCGGCCCATCGCCCTTTGCGCAGCGTGCGAAAGAAAATTCCCGAATTCAGCCCCTCGCCATTCACCTTGCAATCGAGCTGCAATACGAAATTGGTGAAATCCGCCTTGGTTTCGATCTGGCCTGGGCCGTTCGTTAAATGCAACTCGCCATTGGGCGTCACCTCGAACTTGCACTTTTCTGCCCCGCGGGTGCTCCAGCCGCTCAAATAGTTCCCGTTGTTGAACAGCGACCCCAAACCCAACGGCATTAGGCGTAGGTCGCGAAAAGCCACCGGACCTTCGCGCGATTGCAAGCCAATGTGGCCGATCCGAAGAGGCGACGGGTCCTTGTATGACAAGGCCAAATTGAATTCACCGTCGCAGGCAACGTTAATCGAGCCGCCCCTTACCGAAACATCGAACGCGTGCCACTTGCCGTCCCAAACATGCAATGGCTTCGGCTTCGTCAGGCTCAACGGCGGGGAACTGACGGCGATCAGCCCGTCCGACCTTTTGCGTCCGACCAGCGACGCAGTCGGGAATAGATTGTCTTCCGGCGCGATATTCAGCTCGTAGCAGTCCTTAGCCGGATCGGTCGGCTTCATCGGCGTGCGCAAAAAGATGCCGCTATTCGACTTGGGGTCCGCTTTGAACTCGGCGTGCAGCTCGTAATCCGCCCACTCGGTCGTCGTCATCAACCACCCCGGCTTCTCGCCGCTCGTGCGAATCTCGCCGCCCGCCACTTCCCACTTCGCGTCCCCCACCGATTGCCAGCCGAACAGCGTCTTCCCATCAAACAACGAAATCCAACCTTCCTCCAATTGCTCCCGCGGCAAAAGCTTCGGCTCGGCGGAAATCGCGTATTGCAGTGCAATCAGACAGGCCCACATCGCGCAAACGAACTTTAACACGTTTTGTGTCCTTAGGTATTTGCCACAGAGAACACAGAGATCACGGAGTAGAAACACTAATCAACGCTAATAATTGCTCGGTCCATTACTACTGATTAGTGTGAGATTAGCGTTCAATCCTGTGTCTTCCTCTGTGCTCTCTGTGACCTCTGTGGCAAAAACGTTAATCCTCGATCTCCAGCCGCACCTCGCCCACCAACCCGCCGGGTGGCAAGTTCGTTGCGGTCGTCCTTCGGTGCTCCGCATTTCGCTGAGGTCCGGATGATCGACCACGATTTCCAACTGATTATGTTCTTCTAACGCTCCGTGATATCAAACCGACCTGCCGGCTCGTCCGGATAGACAAATCCCAGTAGACCCTTCTTCCATACAACGATGGCCCGTGACCGCGCCGGTTCAACGACTAGAACAACCCGCTCGCCCGATTCCAACCCAGTGGGCTTCTGAAAGTTGCGCTGATAGCGCACGCGTCCGAAAAAATCGGCGCCCAGCACCGCAGACCAATCCGCCGGCATCCTCTGCCGAGAAGCCGCCGGAAGATCGCCTGTTTCCGGACGATAACATCCATCCGGCTGCAGCACAAATCGCGCCAGCGCTTCAAGCTGCCACGGCCCACGAAGACGAATGGTGTGCATGAGAAGGTGTAAGGCGTAAGGCGTAAGTCGTAAGGTGTCAGCAAAAGGACGTACCAAGCGCCGCCAAGTGCCCTGACTTACGACTTACGACTTACGACTTACGCCTTACGCCTCATTCCGGCATAAAGTGCTGGTTCACGCGCACTTGCCGAATTCCCCGGCTATCGCGCTCGTAGGTGCGAATCAGCACCTGCATCCCCCGCAGCGGCTTATCATACGGCGGCGTTGTCTCTCGCTCGCCGACATCGTCGACACCCAGGCGAATTGCCTGGCCGTCTGAATATACACCCATGTCATCCAGCCCATTCGTGCCCTGATCGACGATCCCGCTGTTGTCTTCGTCGACGCCATCGTTTTCGTAGTGGAACGACCACGTATCGTAAACCGCATAGCCCGGCGCAAGCAAATTGCCGTATACGTCCATCAAGCCACGAGGAGTGAAGAACCACGGCTCGGCGGAGGAAGCAAAGCTTGCCGCATATTTAGGATATGGCAAAAGCGGCGTGCTAAATCGCGAATCATATCCGTATCCCATATCCACATATGCACCCTGGCCAACATATGGAAACATTTCTTTATCATTGCCGATACCGCCGGACGACCCCATGTTATCGGTTGAATTCAAATATGCCCCGTCGCTTCCGTTTAACTGCGCTGCCGCGCCAGCCTGGATCACTCGGCGTAAGTACAACATCGAGGCCTTGAGACTGGTCAGACGAATTCTTCCACGTTGCAAACAATGGCGCCCCCGGATCATACACACGCAAATCAAACGCCAGCACGTCGGTCATCATCACGTCCTCGCCGCGGCGAGTTCCCCACAGTGGCACCGGACCATGAACCACCCGCACCACCCCTCCGTCGTCATTAAGCACCGCTTGGGCTGTCGCTGGCGTCGGCTGCATTGGCGGCGTACTGGCGGGCATCTTTGGCGTCGCATTCACGAACGCAAACGGGCGTACGACATACCGTCGATTTGTATCCGTGTAATTAGCCGGGCTGTCGATCGAGTACGACGTAACAACGCCTGAAAGCGCACCTGCGCTTTGAATATTCGCTGTCGCCTTCGCCCCATTGGTGCCGCCGATTTCCGGGTCCACGACAAATGCCACCTGTTGCGAGGTGCTGGAGTAATTGCTTCCCATAGACACCAGCGGAAACGGGAAGACGCGCCGCGACGGATCCGACGCGCCTTTGCCCACGTAGTAACCGTAATGGCAAAACCGATTCTCGCGCTTCGTCAAATCGCCCAACGTATTGGCCACGATCTTCCAATGTTGAAGACTGTAGTCCCATTCGACGCGGCAAGAAATATCATAGCGGTCCTGAAAATCAATGAGGGCCGCGATCGCTTCAGCAATATTGTTTTGCTTGAATTGTGTCGATGGTAGTAATCGCAACAATCCAGGGACAGGCTTGACTCCGAGCCCTTTCACGAACCCGTTGTTATCGAGATACTTGGGGCTCGAATATGGATTCAACCAGGGCACAATTAATAACGTTCTCCGGTAAATCGTTCGCATTCCCGGCTCACCAAAGAAATGATTCGCCGTAGGATCGTCCGTCAGCGCTGGGTCGGTATACCCGGGATTCTCCATGGCAAACCATACCACCTCCGCCAGTGGCGATTGGATCGATTCGTACGTCCAGCCCGAAAAGCCAGCTGCGCTGTCTAGGCCGTCCGGCCCTTTTCCCACGAACGGCTCATGCTCGTTCCGCACCGTGAGCATGAGAATGTCGTCGTAATCACCCAATGCGCCGCCGTCGGTCGCCCACGTTGAATCTTTAAACGCCAAATTGCTAGACGGCAAGATCGACGTCTTGTGATCTATTTCCCCGTTAGCCGATGAGGGCGGCCAATTTGTGCCCGTGCTTGGATCGGCATCAATCAAATTACTCGCATACCCCTCCCGATATTGCCCCTCGATAATCTCAATGTACCCGTGGTTCGATTCCGGCCGCTGCCAGGTGACGCCGGGGCAAGTCGCCCCTCGCAAGTCCTGTTGCAGCACATTGCGCACGTGCCGAAGCTGGCCCGACATCTCGATCGTCGCCCGGCGGTTCCGAACGCTGTTGCTGATATTCGCAAACAGCGTCACTACGGCCCCCATCATCACCAGCGTGATCGCCATCGCGACCAGCATTTCAACCAGCGTGAATCCACGCGAAATTCGACGTGTCATCAGAAAAGTCCTCTCCGTCAGAGCCGCGGCCCCTTCCGCGCTCCTGTTCCACTATCCATTATGCCGCCGGACGGCACCAAGGTCGAGGCTTTTCGCGCAAATACGGCTGGCACGCCGGGAGCAGAAATCCTCTGGCAGAGCGGGCGGATTACACTCGTTTCGGCGAATCGACCTCACCCGAATCTACAATCCTTCACCCTCCTGCCCCGCCTCCAGCGACCTTTCCCGCTTCGCCGCCACGAGCGATGCCACGATCGATGTCCCCAAAAGTGCGATGATCACCAGCAGCGACTGCAACGGATTCGGTTCCCAATGGGTCATTTCCTTGACAATCATCTTGACGCCGATAAAGCCGAGCACCGCCGCCAGCCCGTAGTTGAGGTAGCGAAACAGCGTCATCACGCCCGCCAACAAGAAGTACAGCGCCCGCAGCCCCATAACTGCAAAAATATTCGACGTGAACACAATGAACGGATCCTGGGTGATGCCGAAAATCGCCGGCACGCTGTCGATGGCGAACAGTACATCGGTGAACTCGATTACGAACAGCACCAGAAACAGCGACGTGACAAATAGCTTGCCGTCAACTCGCACGAAAAATCGCTCGCCGTGCGAGCCAGGCGCAACGCGGAGATATTGGCGCCCCAGCCGCACGAAAATATTTTTTTCCGGATGCCCTTCCATGCCGTGCGAAGTAGCCAGCTTGATCGCCGTGTACACCAAAAACGCGCCAAAGATGTAAAACGCCCAGTCGAAGTAACGCAGAATTCCCGCGGCCGCCACGATGAACAACAGCCGCAAAACAATCGCCCCAACGATGCCCCAAAACAATACGCGGTACTGGTACTTCAGCGGCACACCGAAATAAGCGAAGATCACCACGAACACGAACACGTTGTCCATCGACAACGACCATTCGACGAGGTAGCCCGTCAAAAACGCCAGCGCGTCCTGCGAGCCGGGCGGTCGCACTTGCTCGGCCCACCACCACAGCCACAGATTGAACAGGATCGCCAGCGCGCACCAAAATAGCGTCCACAGGGCCGATTCGCGCAGCGTCGGCTCGTGCGCATCGCGATGGAACACGAACATATCCAGCGCCAGCAGGATCACCGTCCCCACGCAGAAGGCAATCCAATGCTCGATGCCCACGGGCAAATGCTGGCCCGGCGCCGCGATAGCACCATTGGCTGATTCAGCAAGCAGTAGCACTGTGGAATAGCTCCCCGTGCGAAATGAGCGGCCAATTGCCAGCGGCGGTGGCAGTTCGTTGCGCCATCATATTCCCTGCCCGCTCTTTCAGGCAACCGGCGCAGATCGTAGCAGGCACGCTCCGTGTGCCGTAACAAAACCAGCGAACGGCACGGCTCAGCGGCCTGCTACATTGCCGAATTGCACTAAAGCCACCAGCTACTTTCTGCGATGTTATCGTTACAGGATCTCGTCTACCGATTTTCACCGACAAGGATTTACCGTGCCTGCCGACGCCGCTGAAACAGCCCGCCCCGAAATCGTATGCCGCCGGTCGTTTGCGCGCGTCGCGCATTACTGCACCTCCATGCCGGAAGACCTGGAAGCGGCGCTGTGGACGCGTCCCGAATCGCTGATTGAAAACGGCGATCTGCTGCGTTTCGGCGGCGCGCGGCAAACGGTGCGCCTCACTTGGAAATCGCAGCCATACGTCCTCAAGCACTACGTGCACCAATCCCGCCGGCACGCCCTCAAGCAATTCGTGCAACCGTCGCGAGCGTGGAGCACCTGGCAATTCACGCACCGGCTGGCCGACGCCGGCGTCGCCACTCCCAGGCCCGTTGCCTGCATAGAAAATCGCTGGGGACCCTTGCGCCGCGATTCGTTCCTGATGTATCCGTACGTCGAAGGTCGCACGCTGCGGAGTTATTTTGTGCGCGAAGCCAAACAGTCCAAGGCTCTCCGCGATCGATTGTGGTCGCAGCTTCACCAGCTTTGGGACAAATTGCGCGAGCTGCACGCCAGTCTGGGCGACGCAAACGTCCGCAATTTCATCATTGCACCCAGCGGTCAACTTTGGCTTATCGATCTAGATAGGAGCTACTTCCACCGCCATGCGCGAGCGGCCGCGCCCATCAACAGCGCACGTGGAACCAGCTTCTTCGCAGTTCGGCCAAGGCAGAAGCTATTGGAATCGACGACCCCGAGGGAATTCCAACCACGGGGCGACATCCTAATCAGGCGGCCTGAGCGCGCGGCGACGCCATCCATCCCGGCGGCTGTCCCAGAATTTCCGCCAGCATCGCGTCGTACGGCCGGTAATGCTCGCGCAGCCTTTCTGCCACGCGCGGATGGATCGTCTCTCGGTAGAAGCCGCGGTTGTACACCTTGGTCGGCTCGACATCGAAGTCCTCGAGCCCCAAGTAGCTGAACACGCGGTTGCAGACCGCGGCCGTGTCGGCAAACAGGCTCGAGCTGTCGATCACCAGCACCCGGTTGCGCCGGTACACCTTGTACAGCAGCTCGAGCTGCAAGGCGTAATATCCACGGGCAACGTAGCCCCACATCCGCGGACAATTTTCGTCCAGCGCGACGCCCCACTTCGCCGGGAACGTATTGGCGCAAATCTCTTCCTCTACGACTTCTTCGAAGCTGCGCGACTCCATGTGCCGCGTCTTCCAATGCTGGTAGTGCGAAAACGCCCGCGACACCGGGTCGCGCAGCAGCACGACCACCCGCGCATTCGGCAACACCTGCCCCATTTTTCGCAGCGCGCTCGGCGTCGCCAGATAAGAAGGCGATGCCTCCAAGACCTGCGCCCGCCGCCGCCATACTCGGCGACGCCACGGAAACCGCGACCGGTACCAGGCAACCGACCGATGCGCGTGCTTGGAAAAGTAATTCACTTCCTTCTCCGCGGCGCCTAAACATCGCGGATGCTTTACCATATACGCGTAAAGTTGCGTCGTTCCCGCCTTCTGGTCGCCGACAATCACCGCCGTCGGCAAATGACGAACCCGTTGCGTTGCCAGCCGCCAGGCGGAACGCGGCGCTTCCTTCGCCAAGTCAAACGGCCACTTCCATACCCGAAACGCCGGATGCCGCTTGACGCGCCGCGCGAGCATCCGCAACGATTGCTCATCGTTGCTGCCGGCAAATTTAACTTCATTCATCATGAACTACGATTCGCCTAAATCACCAATGGCCAATCAATGCAAATTGGTCATCGGTGCTTCATCGTTGACGTTTATTCCTATGCCGTCGCCCCGAACTCCGGCCGGCGCCGGCCAAGCTGCCCCTGCAGCCGCTGCACGATCGCGCTGTGCATCTGGCTGACGCGGCTTTCCGATAGATCGAGCGTCGCGCCGATCTCCTTCATCGTCAGCTCTTCGTAATAATACAAAATGATGATTAGCCGCTCGTTGCGATTAAGGCCCTTGGTCACCAGCCGCATCAGGTCCGACTTCTGAATCCGTTTGGTGGGGTCTTCGCCCTTTTTGTCCTCCAGGATATCGATCTCACGGACGTCCTTGTAGCTGTCCGTCTCGTACCATTTCTTGTTCAGGCTGATCAGGTTCACCGCGTTCGCGTCGGTGATCATCTTCTCTAAGTCGGCCAGGTTCAGCCCCATGTGAGCAGCCAACTCGTTTTCATTGGGCGATCGGCCCAGCTTGGCCTCCAAGGTCTTGATCCCTTCGTTCAGCTTGCTCGCCTTGCTGCGCACCAGCCGCGGCACCCAGTCCATCGTGCGCAGCTCGTCGAGCATCGCCCCGCGAATACGCGGCACGCAGTACGTTTCGAACTTCACGCCGCGCGTCAGATCGAACGCGTTGATCGCGTCCATCAAGCCGAACACGCCCGCCGAGACCAGGTCGTCCAGCTCCACGCCATCGGGCAGCCGCGACCAGATTCGCTCGCCGTTGTATTTCACGAGCGGCAGATATTGCTCGATGAGCCGATTGCGAAGCGCCTTGTTCGAGGTGTCGGCTTTAAATTCCTTCCAAATCTCGGCAATTTCCTCCGGTGAAGCTGCCTTACGCGTTGCCGTTGCCGTCGCCATCGCCGTCGCCATGTGATCCTCCGTGATCCCCGCTCGCTCGGAGCGTCGTCGAGATCCTTCTCGATAGTCGAATGATTTATGTCGAATTGCTTTTGGTAGCTGGCTTCAGAAAGCCCGGCTACGACTCATTTTTCCCGGGCTGTTGGGCTAACTGTTGCTGGAGCTTCGCGCGAACCGATTCGTCGATCGTGGTTTGGGCGAGATGCCCGATGAGCGCGCCCACGACAGAGAAAATCGCCAGATAAAGCGTGGCCAAACCAAGCGTGCCTTCCACGCCGCCGGATTCGAACCACCCTCGGCAGATAACAACTGCCATAGCCAGCGGTCCGAGAATTCCGGCGTACGCACGACCCATAAGCCTTCCTTGGCACGCCGCCCAACTGGGGCGGCCCGTCAAACTTGCCGCAGTCCCGCCAGTTTGAAACACACAGGCGCGCCGGTGTGATGTCGCACATTATCGGCCGAACTCGAATCGCGGCTTTAATGATTTTCATAAACCGTCTTACCGTGAGATCGTTTGATCAAAGGATGCACGATACAGGCTGCAGCCGACGGGGTTTGCAATCGAGCCCCGGCCCTGTGCATCCCCGATCCGCTATCGTCGCCGCCAAGGCGTCGCTCACAGCCCGGCCCACCCACAGCGCTGCTCGTCCGAACGACGAATTCGGGATCTCCCACACGCGCGGCGCTCGGTGCGCGCCGGCCGGACCGCCGTCAACGTTCAGTGGCAGTGCAGGCAAAGCTTCGATCGATCGCGACAAGAAACGGCTGCAAGCCAGGTCCACGCGACGATGAGCATCGCCCGCTTCGCCTTCACTGGCCGATTGATTGACCAGCATTCGCATCGGCGGCCGAATTCCATCCGCCGAGCTAAGTTTGATTGCCGCGTATGTCGCCAGCAGCGCCGCATCGCTGGTCGTGGCCACCAGCACAACGAGTTGGGCCCGCTGCCAGAACCGTCGCGTCCAAGCCGTCAAACCATTGCCGGCATCTACAACAATGAGATCCACAGCACCGCGAAGAGTTTCCAATTCCGCCAGCAATCGCTGAGGCGCGCCGCGCGAAAAATCCACACTCGGCGACGAGTTGCGCCGAGACTCGATCCCGCGTCTCGGAGATACATGGCCACGTGCAGCCAATACTTGCATTCCCACCGGCCCTTGCACGATCGCATCCGCCACGCAGCAAGTGCCCGAAATCACGTCGGACAACAAAAAATTCGATTCGCGCCCCAGGCCAGCCAACTCGGCGAGGTCATTGCGGTGCTCGGCCGCATCAATCGCCAATACCCGCTCCCCGCGATCCGCCAGCACTGCCCCCAGATTCACAGCAACCGTCGTCGCCCCGACTCCTGCCTTGCCGCCCGTAACGACAATCATCGGCACCTGCGCAGCCGTGTCATACGACGGTGGCGGCGGCAAGTGCTTCAGCTCTCGTAGTTTTTCCGCCTGGTCGGAAATCATTCGAATGCGATCCATTTTTTACCGTCGGCCAATGGGCCGAATCTACCGCCGCAAAACGAGCTTCACTGCCCAATTCCCAACAGCATCGCCGCCATCTCACCCGCCTGCGCCACCTGAATGTCGTCGGGCACGTTTTGGCCATCGGTGAGGTAACTCACCGGTAGCTGTACGGAACGCACCACCGAAACCAGGTGACCGAGGCTGTGCGCCTCATCGAGCTTCGTCAGCAATAGTGCCGTCGTGCCGACGTCGGCAAACCGCTCCGCCGTGGATATCAGACTTTTCGCGCCGGCCGTGCTGCTCAGCACCAGGTGAACCTCGTCCGGTTCCGCTTCGCCAAGCATTGACTTCAGTTCTTGAATTTTTACCTCGTCGCGCGGGCTGCGGCCCGCCGTATCCATCAACACCAAGTCGAGGTGATTCATTCGCGCAACCGCCTCGCGCATCTCTCGCGGCGTGGCCACCACTTCCATCGGCAGGTCGATAATGTCGGCATACGCTGCGCAATTGCTCCACCGCTGCCACGCGATACGTATCGACCGTGATCAGCCCAACGCGGCGCTTTTCGCGCAACCGATAATTGGCCGCCAGTTTGGCGATCGTCGTTGTTTTCCCCACGCCCGTCGGCCCCACGAGCGCCACCACGCGGCACTTATTCGCCTCGGTCTTGAGCGCGCCGCTCACCGAAATATCGCCTTCCAGCAACTCCGCCACGCGGCCCATCACCAGCGACGCATCGTCCAGATATTGTGCCTCATTGTCTTCGCGAAGTTCGTCGATCCAACTTCGCGCGATCGCTTCATCAACTTCCGCCTCAATCAAACTGGTGAACACATGAAATAGGGCCTCGGGCAGATCGTGGGCAGGCGCCGATGCCGCATGGTCGCATAATTTCTCCACCATTGCGTGCAGCTCATCGAGCTGGCCCGCTACCTGCCGCCGAAAATCTTCCCGATAGCGCGCTCGGTAGTCGTCGAAGCGCGTCTCGGACGACGTATCAGCGTCGGCGGCAACGCCGAATATCCTCGTATTCGGTTCGGCCGCGCGGCCCACGCTAAACGTTTGTTCTGGCGCCCTCCCTCCGGCACCCGGCACCTCCTGCATTTCCTCCGGCAACCGGCTGGGCACATTCACCGCCGCACTCGCCGCCACTTCGAACTGTCTGCCGAAAACGAGCCGGCTCAGTGCCCCGCCATTCACTTCCCGCGTGTGAAGCACGGCCGCACTTGGCCCCAGCTCGCGCCGAACCAGCTCCAGCGCGTCACGCATCGTTTTCGCACGGTACGTTTTGATATCCATAGGTATTAAGTCGCAAGGCTTAAGTTGCAGGTAAAAGGCATAAGACACAAGTCGCAATGTCGTCGTCCGACACTTACGACTTAGGAACGCTAACAAAACCGCCGGGGACTGGCTCAATTTGCGCAGACCACGGAGCAAATTGTGCCTGTCCCCCTCTCCCGAAGTCGGTTTTGTTAGAGTTCCTTACTGCGAACACCCTACGCCTTCCCATCCGCCACCATCCCCATCGTCACGATCTTCGTATCCCGCGTTACTTCATTGAAACTCAGCACGATTAAATGGGGCAGGTGATTTTCCGTCAGCCGTTTCACAGCGGCCCGTATCTGCGGGCTGACGAGCACGATTGGCGAATGGCTGCGCGTCGTCAGCTTGTTCATTTCCGCGGCAATCGAGCGGCACACCGCCTCCACGCTTTGCGGCGACATCCGTATAAAGAGCCCGCGCTCCGTGTGTTCGAAGCCCGCCCGAATTCGGTCCTCCAGCGCCGGGTCGAACGCCACCACGTGCAACTCGCCCTCGGCATTCCGATAACGCGTACATATCTGCCGGGCCAGCCGATGCCGCACGTATTCTGTGAGCAAGACCGGGTCCTTCGAACGCGGCGCATAATCGCCAAGCGTTTCCAAGATTACGCCGAGCTGCCGAATCGATACTTGCTCGCGCAGCAGCAAGTGCAAAACGGCCTGCACCTCGGCCAGGCTCAGCACGCCCGGGATCAGCTCGCTCACCACCGTCGGCGACGACGTCTTCAGCTCGTCGATCAGATGCTTTGCCGCATCGCGCGTGAGAATTTCATCCGCATGCCGCCGGCACACTTCCGTAAGATGCGTCGCCAGCACCGCACCGGGTTCAACCACCGTATAGCCGTACAGCTCCGCCTGGTCCGCGAGGCCCGGATTGATCCACTTCGCGTCGGTGCCGAATGCCGGGTCCTTGGTGTCGATGCCATCCACTTTTCCCGTTGTCATGCCCGAGTCAATCGCCAGCAGTTGCGCCGGTTGAATTTCGCTTTGCGCGACGGGGATGTCGGCGATTTTGATGCGGTAATGCGTTGCTTCCAGCCGCATGTTGTCGCGAATGCGAACCTTCGGCATCAAGATGCCAATTTCGCCCGCAATGTTCTGCCGCACGCGCTGCACGCGATCCAACAAATCGCCGTTCCGATTCGGATCAGCCAGCCGGATCAACCCCACGCCTAGCTCGATCTCCATCGGATCGACCGCCAAATAATCCTCGACTCGCTCTTCCGATTGCTTCGCCTTCTGATCGCGGTCGGCTTGTTGAGCCGCCGACTCGACCGCCTGCGACTCTCGGCTAGTCACCAGCCGCGCCAAGCCCAGGCACGATCCGCCGAGCACCAAGAGCGGAAGCCGCGGCAAGCTGGTGAACACCAAAATCCCCAGGAATCCGCCCGTCACTGCCAGTGCTTGCGGGCGCGAGAAGATCTGCTGCATGAAATCGCGCGGCAGGTTCGATCGCTGCGTGCTTCGCGTCACGAGCAAACCGGCCGCCAGCGAAATCAAAAACGCCGGCACCTGGCTCACCAGCCCGTCGCCGATCGTCAAATGCGTGTAAACTTTGGCCGCATCGGCCAGCGACATGTGCAACTCGGCCATGCCAATAATCAGCCCGCCCACGATGTTGATCACCGTGATGATGATGCCGGCAATGGCGTCGCCGCGCACGAACTTGCTGGCACCATCCATCGCCCCGTAAAAATCGGCCTGCCGCGTGATCTCACTCCGCCGGCTCTGCGCCTTGCGCTCATCGATGATGCCCGCGTTGAGATCGGCATCGATCGCCATCTGCTTGCCCGGCATGCCATCGAGCGCAAACCTGGCGGCCACTTCGCTGATGCGGGTGGCGCCCTTGGTGATCACCACGAACTGTATCACTACGATTATCACGAAAATAATCAGTCCGACGACGATCCGCTCGCCCGCCACAAACGCGGCAAACGACGACACGACATGCCCGGCCGCGTTCAGCCCGTCGGTTCCCGCGCGCGTCAGAATCAGCCGGGTCGTCGCCACATTGAGCACCAGCCGCGCCAGTGTCGTCGCCAGCAGCATGGAGGGGAAAACGCTGAACTCCAGCGGCTGCCGAACGTAGATCGTCGTCAGCAGCACCAGCACCGCGACCGTGATATTGGCCGCCAGCAGTACATCCATCAGCGCAGCCGGCAACGGCACCATAATCACCAGCACGCTGGCGATAATGGCGATCGGCAATATCAGATCACGAGCTCGATTGAGCATAGCAACAGAAAAGGTGCCCGATGTCAGGTGTCGAGGTAGCGTTTCAGCGCCGGCGGCCACGCCGAATCTACTACCGCTAAACTCAACCGTCCCCACAATTGCCAAAGTGCGCCGTCGCAACTCGCCACCCAGCGAAATCACAAGCCCATTCCGCGGGCACAATCGTACCCCGGCAAACTTTCGATGAGTTTGGTAAAAGCCAGTCAGATAAGCGGGCGGAACAATAGCGACCGTCCCCCCAATCGTCCAGAGCGACAGGCAGCGGCCGTTCGACAGATTCCATCGCCGGGGATGCTACTGCTGGCTTGTCCAGCAGTGCTTCCGAAACCTGCCTACCTCGCCATCTTACAGTGAATGCCAACCCCTTTGCGCCCTCACGCCTTTGCGAGAGAATCTGTTTCTGGCAACCATAAACCATAAGGTGAACTACGATGTCCTACGCACAAACGATCCTGCCCGAATTCGATCACGAAATGGCCAGCACACGAAAAGTGCTGGAGCGCATCCCCGAAGACAAGCTCGATTGGCGGCCGCACCCCAAGTCGAACACGATCGGCTGGAACGCCAATCACCTGGCCGAACTGCCCGGCTGGAGCATCTCGATCGTCACGCAGCCCGGCTTCGATTTCGCACCGGTGAACGGAGAAAAGTACCAAAGCCCCAAGCTCACGTCGCGCCGTGAAATTCTCGAGCTCTTCGACCGCAACGTGGCCGCAAGCCCGCCAGGCAATCGCTGGATTAAAGGACGAATCGATTAACGATCCGTGGACCCTCCGCGGCGGCGAACGAGTGATTTTCACCATGCCCCGCAGCGCCGTCCTTCGTAGCTTCCTCATGAATCACATCATCCATCACCGCGCAATCCTCTGCGTCTACCTGCGTCTCAACGACATCCCCGTCCCCGGCCTGTACGGCCCCAGCGGCGACGAATGATCGTGCGTGACGCGTTGCGTCCGTCAACCCGACATTCTTGGCCGGTTTTTAACTCGGAACTTTTTTCTTGTTTTTGTGCCACGACCTGTGCTAGATTCACACGTGAGATGACCGCCAGGACGTAGCTGCCGTAGCGCTCGCCGCTCCAGCAGGCCATAGGAACAGCCACGATGCGATCCGCCCAAAGGCGGAAGACGCGTACGGCCAACCAGGCCCGCCGCCGGCCTCCCATGGGAACCCCAGCAAATTGCGCCCCGTCGGTTGGATATAGAGATCGACCGCGCACTCCGCCTGCGCCGGTCCCCCGGTCCAGAGGTACCTTCATTTCTTTTTTTGCAATTGTCAGTCGTCTGCCAGAAGGAGAATTGGCTCGCTAAAACAGTAGTCAAATCGCTTGCGGTTTAGCTCCCTTGCACACCAAACCAACACGCGCGATACTCGTTGCGTTAGGTGTCACGTTTCGGGTGTCAGGTGTCAGTTAGAATATATGACTGGCACCCGAAACCTGACACCTCACCTGACATCTGACACCTAAATAACGA